>CAWGUD010000025.1:0-41224 GCA_963825685.1 uncultured Actinomycetes bacterium
CCCGGCACGAGGGTGCGCAGGTCGACCTCGGGGTCGGCGAGCGCCGCCGGGTCGGGGGCGGCCTGCGCCGAGATGAGGCCGAACGAGCGGCGCACGTCGCGCTTGTGGTCCAGGCTCACGGTGGAACGCACGACGCCGTCGGCGTCGAGCAGGAACGCGCAGAACGACCGGTCCTCGATCGAGCCGCGCACGACGGTGCGGTCCCAGGTCGCGGCGACGCCCGCCATCTGCACCTGCGAGTCGTACTGGTCGCTCCAGAACCAGTGCGGGTCGTCGAACGACCTCGCCCGCGCCGAGCATGTTCCGGGCCGCGGTCTCCCCCATCTTGATCGCGTTGTCGAAGTGCTCGACGCGGGTCGGCCCGAACACCGGATGGTCGTGGCGGGCGACGTCGCCGGCGGCGAAGACGCCGGGCACCGACGTCTCCAGCGCCGGCCCCACGGGGATGCCGCCGCCCTGGTCGAGCCCGGTGCCGGCCATCAGCTCCACGCTCGGCTCGGTGCCGACGCCGACGATCGCGAGGTCGGCGTCGATGCGCTTCCCGCCACTCGTGACGACCGCCTCGAGGCGTCCGTCGCCCTCGAAGCTCGCGACGGCCTCGTTGAACAGCATGCGCACCCCGTGGTCGCGGTGCATCGCCTCGATCGCCCGGCCGATCTCGGGGCCGAGCACCCGGTAGAGAGCGGTCTCGAAGACCTCGACGACCGTCACGTCGTGGCCGAGCATGCGCATCGACGCCGCGACCTCGGCCCCGATGAATCCCATGCCGACGCAGACGACCCGGGCACCCTCGACGGCCGCCTCCTTGATGCGCTGGGCGTCGGCCGCCGTCCGCAGGTCGAAGACGCCGGGCAGCGTCGCCCCGGGCACGTCGAGCTTGCGGTTGCGGCTTCCGGTCGCGACGAGCAACGCGTCGAAGGCCAGACGGTCGCCGCCCGCGAGCACGACCTCTCGGCCGCGCACGTCGAGCTGCACCGCCCGGGCACCGAAGCGGGTCTCGACCTCGTGGTCGGCGTACCAGGCCTCGGGGCGCACGTACTGTTCCTCGAGCGGCTGCTCGCCGCGCAGGAACTCCTTCGACAGCGCCGGGCGCTCGTACGGCGGCAGCGGCTCGGCGCCGACGAGCACGACGCGCCCGTCGAACCCCTCCGCCCGCAGGGTCGCGGCGGCGGTCGCCCCGGCGAGCGACGCCCCGACGATCACGAACGACCGGTCGGCCACCGCGGGGTCAGGCCTCGATCCTGAGCTCGCCGCCCTCGTCGGAGACCCCGAACGTGGCGATCGGCTCCTCGGCCGGGCCCTCGACCACCGCACCCGTCGTCATGTCGAAGACGCTGCCGTGGCACTCGCACTCGATCGTGGTGCCCTCGATCTCGCCACCCAGCGACAGGTTGCACTGGCGATGCGTGCAGATGTCGCTGAACGCATGCAGCTCGCCCTCGACCCGCGAGACGGCGATCTGCGCGCCGTTCACGTCGAACGCGGTCGCGTCGCCTTCGGCGATGTCGTCGGCCTTGCCGACGGTCACCCACTCAGCCACGATGCACCCTCCTGTGTTCGAGCGGCGCCCGGCGGGCGCGTTCGGGAAAGCTTACGCCGCACCTCACGAACGGGTCGCGCCTCAGGGCGGGGGCGGCATCGGAGGATGCCGTGCGTCGTCGCGAGCGCGCGCCCGGGCGCGCAGCACGGTGCCCACGCCGAGCACGGCGTAGAACGCCGCGAGCATCAGGATGCCCGTGCGGAAGTCGATCGGCAGCAGCGCCGGCGCGAACGCCCCCGCCACCCATGCGAGCTGGAACATCGCCTCGTACCGCACGAACACGCGCCCCTGCGCCCCCGGCGGCGCGTACCGCTGCATCAGGCTCTGGAACGCGAGCCGGCCGAACTCCGTCGCGGCCCCCGCCACGAACGTGAAGACCGTGAGCAACCCCAGCCCGAACAGCTCGAAGGCCAGCACGGCGCCGATGCACGCCGCGCTGACCGAGGCGATCACCACGGCCTCCTCGCGGGTGGTGCGCGGGACCCGAGGCGCGACCACGTCGGCGACGAACGTGCCGATCACGCCGGCGCCCGCGAGCACCGCGAACCAGTAGACCGGCGCGCCGTCGTCGCGGAGCGAGAACGCGAGCAGGAACAGCAGGAACCCGCTCGCCGCGCGCATCCCGACCGCGCCCACCGCGGGCACGGCGAGCTCGGGCACGGCGCCTCGGGGCGCGACCTCACGCCGCCGCTGCCGTGCCGGCGGGGTGCCGGGATGCGGCAGACGCAGCGTGAGCAGGGCCGAGACGGCGTAGACGACCGCGGCGGCGTACAGGGCCGCCGGCGAGTCCCCGAGCCTGATCGCCGCGAACGCGATCGGCGCCGCGAGGATCGCGCCGACGGCGCCGATCCGACCCAGCCGGGCGTTGGCCTGCATCAGCCCGTCGCCCCGGCCCGCGTACGCGATCGTGAGGCCGTTCTTCGTGATGCCGTGCACCTTCGAGAGCACCAGCAGGGCGAGGGCCGCCGGGAAGAGCACCAGCGTGCTGAACCGGGGGGCCGCGTAGATCGCGATCGCGGCCCGCCCGGCCGCCGAGCCGAACGCCAGCAGGCGGCGGGGTCCCGCCCGGTCCAGCAGGGGCACGAGCAGCGGCCCGGCCAACGCCAGCGGCACCATCGTCAGGGCGAGGTAGGCGGCCACCCGCAGCTTCGCCTCGCCGACCGGCAACGAGAAGAAGACCGAGTCGGCCAACGCGATCGCGAGCATCGCGTCGCCCGCGACGCTCGTGAAGTGGTTCAGCGCGTAGCTGTCGATCGGGTCGCTCGAGCGCCACATGCGCACGAACGGGTGCACCGCGCCCCGCAGGAGGCTCGACACGCCGTAGAGGGCCAGCTGCCACAGCGGGATGCGTTTCGGACGGCCCGCCGGGGCGCGGCCCGCCGGAGCCCCGGCCACCGCGAGACCTCAGCCCTGCAGACGCTCGCGCAGCAGCTCCTGCGCGAGCTTCGGGTTCGCCGAGCCGCCCGAGGCCTTCATGACCTGTCCCACGAGGAAGCCGATCACGCCCTCGTTCCCGTCGCGGAACTTCTGCGCGGCGTCGGCGTTCTCGGCGAGCACCTGATCGACGATCGCCCCCAGCTCACCCGTGTCGGAGACCTGTCGAAGCCCCTTGCGCTCGACGATCGCGCCGATCTCGTCGCCGGTCTCGACCGCTTCCTCGAGCGCCTGCTTCGCGCCGGCGCCGCTGATCGCGTCGTCGCCGAGCATCGCGAGCAGGTCCGCCAGGTGCCGGGCGCTCACACGAGCCGCGGCCTCCGCGCCGTGCTTGTTCGCGAGCCCGGCGAGGTCCTGCGTGATCCAGTTCGCGGCCGCCGCGGGGTCGGCGCCGAGCGCGACCGTCTCCTCGAACAGCGCCGACGCGGCGCGATCGGCGACGAGCACGCGGGCGACCTCGGGCTTCAGGCCGTGGTCCGCCACGTAGCGCTCGCGGCGAGCCCGCGGCAGCTCGGGCAGCGCGGCCCGCAGCTCCTCGATCCACTCCGCCGACGGCTCGATCGCCGGGATGTCGGGCTCGGGGAAGTACCGGTAGTCGAACGCTTCCTCCTTCGAGCGCATCGACGCGGTCGCGCCGGCGTCCTCGTTCCAGTGGCGGGTCTCCTGCACGATCGTCTCGCCGGCCTCGAGCGCCTTCGTCTGGCGTGCGATCTCGTAGTCGAGGGCACGCTCGAGCGAGCGGACCGAGTTCATGTTCTTGATCTCGACCTTCGTGCCGAACGCCTCGGTGCCCACCGGGCGCATCGAGACGTTGGCGTCGCAACGCAGGGAGCCCTCTTCCATGCGCACGTCGCTCACGTCGAGCGACTCGAGCGTGACGCGCAGCTCGCGCAGGTACGCGGCGGCCTCCTCGGGCGAGCGGATGTCGGGCTCGCTCACGCACTCCACGAGCGGCACGCCGGCACGGTTGAAGTCGACGAGCGCGGCGTCGGCGTCGTGGATGCGTCCGCTCGGGCTGCCGTGCGTCGTCTTGCCCGTGTCCTCCTCCATGTGCACGCGCGTGATGCCCACGCGGCTCGTCGTGCCGTCGGGCAGCTCCACGTCGAGGTGCCCGCCCACGCAGATCGGCAGGTCGTACTGGCTGATCTGGAAGTTCTTCGGCATGTCCGGGTAGAAGTAGTTCTTCCGGTGGAAGAGCGAGTGCGGCGCGATCTCGCTGCCGAGCGCGAGCCCGATCGTGATGATGCGCCGGATCGCCTCGCGGTTCGGCACCGGCAGGGAACCCGGATGCCCGAGGCACACCGGGCAGACGTTCGTGTTGGGCGGCGCGCCGAACGTGTTGCGGCAGCCGCAGAACATCTTCGTCTCGGTGCTGAGCTCGACGTGGCACTCGAGCCCGATCACGGCCTCGTACTCGGTCATGCGGCCCAGCCTACCGGCCTGCATGCTCGCCCGTTCGGGGCTACCCTGGTCGCGGTGAGTGGGTACGGTGGACTGGGCGGCCAGGAGGGCCACGGCGGCGTCCCGGCCGGCGGGCACGGCTACTTCAGCACGCCCGGACGCGCCGGTGACATCGCCGACGAGCTCCGACGCACCCGTGGGCCACGCAAGCCCCGCGGACCGAAACGGCGATGGTGGCGACGGTTCTGGCGTCGCGACGATCCGCCAGGATCCGCGCCGTGAGATCGATCGTCATCGTCGTCGTCGGAACGACGCTCGCTGTGGCGTTCGCCTACGTGATGTACCGGTCCTTCTGCTGCGCCTACGACAACGCGCTCGGTATCCCGTCGCTCTAGGGAACCTGCGTCTGTGAGAGGGGTTGAGCCATGTCGAACGAGGGAACCATCCAGCTGCTCCAGCGAGTCCTGGACGCCTTCAACGCACACGACCTCGACGCGATCATGGAGCACTTCGCCGACGATTGCGTGTTCGATTCGCCCCGCGGCCCAGATCCGTGGGGTCGACAGGTTCGTCGGGAAGGCGGAGGTCCGCAGGGGACTCGCGGCTCGCTTCGAGGGGATCCCCGACGTCAGCTACGGCGAGGCTGACGACTTCGCCTGCGGCCACCGCGGCGTCTCCGAGTGGACGTTGACCGGTACCGACCTCGACGGGAACCGGATCGAGGTCCGTGGATGCGACCTCTGGACGTTCGGAGATGACGGCCTCATCGTCCGGAAGGACAGCTTCTGGAAGCTGCGTGAGCCGTAGTTCGGCATGCCACGGTCGAGCGTCAGTCGGCGATCGGTTCCCAGATCAGCTCGGCGACGTCGAGCACCAGGTCGGGCTCTGCTCGGTCGGGGTCGGTCGGCGTGCGCACCTCGCCGATACACACGCACACGGCATCGTTCAGACGGCTGTATCGCTCGGCATCGCTGAGGTGGAAGACGGCGCCGACGATCTGCCGACGCCCGATGGGGTGCGCACGCCCGTACCCGTGCCACTCGAACATGACCGTCGCCTCGTCGTCGGTCTCGATCACGGCGCGGAAGTCGGGCCGGAACGGCCCTGTGGCCCCGCGCCGGCGGGCGAAGTTCGCGCCCCGGAACCGACCGCTGATCGCTCCCTCGCATCGACCCTCGGCGAGGAACAGGTGCTGTTCCCATCCACCCTCGAGCGTGACCATCCAACTCTCCGGATACGTGAAGCGGATCCGGTACAGCGGCTCGACCCTCATCCCGTCCTCCTCGTCGGACCCACATCGAGCCTCGGTCGAGGCAGGGTTGCCCGGACGAGGGTTTACGACCGTGCTCGAGCTACGAACCGAGCATGACATAGGTGAAGAAGGCGATGATCGCCGCCGCAACGACGCATCCCACGACCAGCGCGATGCGTGTAGCGCGAGAGGAACCCTCGTTCGATCACTCGAAGGCGGTCGGCGTCCTCGCCGCTGGCGACCGCCTCGTCGCAACGAGTTAGTTACGCGCGTCTCCGAGGGACACCGAACCGTGCAACCGGGACCCAAGCCTGACCATCGAAGCGCTCGAGGATCGCGCTCGGCCGCCGGAAGCGGTCGAACCGAACCCTTTGCGAAGTCGGCCGTAGTCGGGCTCGGTTGGTACCTCATGGCGATCGAAGCTACACCTACGCCATCGCCTTCTCCACCTCGAAGGGTGGTCACGCTCGAGCGTTCGCGCGCGTACGTGGAGAGCCAGGTTCGGATCGAGGAAACGGTCCAGATATGCCTGCCTGCCTCCGCCGACTGCTAACCGGCCTCGGCAGGTTCCGTGAAGGTGAGGAAGTAGCCGTTGGGGTCTTGGAGCCCGAGCTCGCGAGCACCCCACTCACGCACTTCCGGTCCCCAGGCGGGAGGTGTGTGATCCTTGATCTGCTCGTAGAGGGCCTCGACGCTCTCCGGACGGAAGTAGAAGGTCCCCGTGAAGGTCGGCGGCTCCGGCCAGGGCGTCTCGCCACCGAGGAACTGCAGGACGACACCGTCCCGCGACACCTCACACCACGTCGGCTCACCCGAGTCCGGGAAGATGTCCCGAACCTCGAACCCCACCCGCCGATACCACTCGATCGTGCGGGCGACGTCCGTGGTCTTCAAGATCGCAGAGACGGGTTCCCGAGGCACGACCACGACGATACGCGTTCCCGCTCCACGCCGGAGCAGACAGCGCGGCCACTATCCTTCCTCGGTGTCCGCGAGCCCCGCACCCCTCGACCGCGAAGGTCTGGACGATCCTCGGCGCCCTCTACTTCGTGTGGGGCACGACCTACCTCGGCATCGAGAAGGTCAACGAGACCGTGCCGACGCTGCTCGGCGCGGCGGCGCGCTTCCTGTTCGCCGGCATGGTGCTGTTCGCCTGGACGTCGGTGCGCACGGGCGAGCGCACGACCTCGAAGCAGTGGCGGGCCGCCGGCATCGTCGGGATCTTCCTGCTGCTCGGCGGGAACGCGCTCGTGGCGGTCTCGGAGAACATGGGCACCCCCACGAGCATCGTGTCGCTGATCATCGCGTTGATCCCGCTGTGGCTCGCGTTCTTCGACCGGGTCGTGTTCCGCGCGGCGCCCCTCGGTTGGAAGGTGATCGTGGGACTCGTGGGCGGCTTCACGGGCGCGGCGCTCCTGGTGAGCGGCAGCGCGGGTGCGGGCGTGCCGGTGGGCGGCATGCTCGTCGCGGTCGCGGCCACGCTCTGCTGGACGGTGGGCTCGCTGTACGCGCGAGGAGCGCCGCTCCCGAAGGCGCCCGCTGCTCGGCAGCGGCATGCAGCAGCTCGTGGGCGGCGGCGTGATCCTCGTCGTCGCGCTCTCGATCGGTGAGGGCGCCGACCTCGACGTGGGCGCGATCTCCAGCTCGTCGTGGCTCGGGCTCGCGTGGCTGATCGTCGCGGGCTCGTTCGTGGGCTTCAGCGCCTACCTGTGGCTGCTGCGGAACGTGCGCACGACGCTCGTCTCGACCTACGCGTACGTGAACCCCATCGTCGCCGTCACGCTCGGCGTGGTCGTGCTCGACGAGGCCCTGACCGGCCGGATCTTCCTCAGCGGCGCGATCGTGCTCGCGTCGGTCGCGCTGATCGTGTCCTCAGGCGGTGCCGCCAAGCGAGCGCCCGGCGACGAGGTCGAGGGGTCGGTCGAGGCGGGCATCGCCGAGCCGGACGTTCGGACCGAGGGGTCAGGCGCGGGCGAGGAGCGGGGGACGCAGCTCGAGCGCGAGCTCTGACTCGCTCCCGACCCTTCAGGCGCCGCCCGTCGCGGCCGTCGGCCATCCCACATCGCCGGCCCATCGCTCGGCCGCGAGATAGATCAGGTCGCAGACCGGATCCTTCGCGCTCGCGTACGTTCCGGAGTCGGGTGCGAGCGCGGCGAGCGCTCGCTTCGCGGCGGCGTAGGCAGCCGCTTCCTCGGGATGGGTCCGGAGGAAGTCGCGGAACAGCACGGCATAGCGCTGATTCGCCCTTCCCTCGACCCGCACATGCACGTGGGTGCGCCGCGCACCGTTCGGTTCGGTGAACAGGACCTTCCGCCACTCGCGAGCGTCGCTCGGGAGCCCCGGCACGTGGTGGTCACCTGCGATGCTCCCCTGCCTTCGCCATCCAGCGTGCTCGAGGAGCGAAGCGACATCCTCGAGACCGTGTTCATCCGGCACCGTGATCTGCACGTCGATCACGTCCTTGGAGGGCAGGCCGGGGACGGACGTGGAGCCGATGTGGTGGATCTCGCACGTTCGCCCGCGCACGGCCTCCTGGAGATCGTCCTCGATCCCGTGCGTACTCTGCCGCCCAGCTCCCCGTCGGCTCGACGATCTCCACCGTGGCCATGACGCTCGCCTCGAGATCGTCAGAGCTCAGGCGGCGCTGAGCAGCGGGGGACGCAGGTCGAGCGCGAGGTCTGATTCCAGCGCGTGGGCCGCGCGGAACAGCGTGACCTCGTCGAGCGCCTTCGCGGTGAGCTGCAGGCCGATCGGCAGCCCGTTCGCGTCGAGGCCGCACGGCACGCTGATCGCCGGCACACCGCCCAGGTTCGCCGGGATCGTGAAGATGTCGTTCAGGTACATCGCCATCGGGTCGTCGGCCTTCGCTCCGATCGGGAACGCGGTCGTCGGCGACGTCGGCGAGACGAGCACGTCGAACCGCTCGAACGCCGCTGCGTAGTCCTGCAGGATCAGCGTGCGGACCTTCTGCGCCTGGCCGTAGTACGCCTCGTAGTAGCCGGCCGAGAGCGCGTACGTGCCGAGCATGATGCGGCGCTTCACCTCGGGACCGAAGCCGGCGCCGCGCGTGCGGAACATCATCTCGATCGAGTCGTCGCCCTCGACGCGCAGGCCGTAGCGCACGCCGTCGTAGCGGGCGAGGTTCGATGACGCCTCGCTCGGCGCGATCAGGTAGTAGGCGCTGAGCGCGTACTCCGCGTGCGGGAGCGTCGCCTCCCCCACCTCGGCGCCGAGCGCCGCCAGCCGGTCGACCCCGGCGCGCACCGATGCCGCGACGTCGGGTTCCACGCCTTCCCCGAACGCCTCCGCGAGCACGCCCACGCGCAACCCGGCAACCCCGCCGTCGATGCCCCCGGCGTAGTCGGGCACCTCGGCGTCCAGGCTCGTGGCGTCGCGGTGGTCCTTGCCGGCCATCACGCCGAGCAGGGTCGCGGCATCGCCGGACGCTGCGCGTGAACGTGCCGACCGTGTCGAGCGACGACGCGAACGCGATCAGCCCGTAGCGGCTGATGCGGCCGTACGTGGGCTTCAGGCCGACGACACCACTCAGCGAGGCCGGCTGGCGGACCGAGCCGCCGGTGTCGGTGCCGAGCGCCCAGACGGCCATGCCGCTCGCGACCGCCGCGGCGCTCCCACCGCTCGAGCCGCCGGGCACGGTCGCGAGGTCCCAGGGGTTGTGCACGGGACCGAACGCCGAGTTCTCGTTCGAGGAGCCCATCGCGAACTCGTCGCAGTTCGTCTTGCCGACGAGCACGCTGCCGGCGCCCGACAGGCGCGTCCACGCGGTGGCGTCGTACGGCGGCACGTAGGTCTCGAGGATCTTCGACCCACACGTCGTGCGGATGCCCTTCGTCGTGAGCACGTCCTTCAGCGCCAGCGGGATGCCCGCCACGCCGGTCTGCGGCGCGCCGGTCGCGAGGTACGTGTCGAACGCGGCCGCGCGCTCGAGCGCGACCTCGGGCGTCGGCGTGAGGAAGGCCGCCACCTGCCCGTCGAGCGCCTCCCGCCGGGCGATCGCCGACTCGGCCAGGGCGACCGCGGTGATCTCGCCGTCGCGCAGGCCCTCGGACAGCTGGGAGCCCGTGCGGTCGCAGAGCTCGGTCACGACCCGGTCTCCGCGATCTTCGGCACCAGGAACCGCTCGTCTGCGGAGGCGGGCGCGTTCGCGAGCGCGGCGTCGTGGGTGAGGCTGGGCTCCGGCGAGTCCTCACGGAAGACGTTCACCTGCGGGATCGGGGAGGCGGTCGGCGGCACGTCGTCGGCCGCCACCTCGCCCACCTTGGCCGCGTGCTCGAGGATCACGGCGAGCTGATCGCGCATCGTCGCCTTCTCGTCGTCGGTGAGCTCCACCCGCGCGAGCTTGGCGACGTGGTCGATGTCGATCTCCACCGGCATGGGCGGCAGTCTAGCCGCGCCGGGTCAGTCGAGGTCCGGGCGTGGCGGTGCCGGAGCGTCCGGGCCCGCCAGGAGCGGCACCGACCCGGCCGGACCGCCCGCCACGCCGGTGATCGAACCCTGGTGACGCTCGATGTCGCCGACGACCATCGCTCCGGCGAGCGCCGCGGCCGCAAGGAGGAGGTGCCAGACACCTATCCCCCACGCAACCGGCGAGAGATCGACGACGTACGTGGTGCCGAGGACCTCGTCGCCTGCGTCCGCCACCCGAGCGACGATCAGCACCCACGGCCAGACGGCCGCGATCACGCTCGCGACGACGGCCGCCAGGAACAGCGCCCACCAGACCCCGGGCAGCCCACGCCGAGGCGTCGACCCGGCTCGCGCGGCGGAGATCGTCGCGAGCTCACGCACGCACACGTAAGGCATCACGAGGTTCGCGAAAGGGATGAACCACCAGATCACGGCCATGCCGGGCTTTCGGGTGGGGGCCGGCAGACCGGGCAGGGCCCACACGTTCTCGTGCGCCCGCGCCTGCCAGACGAGCCAGCACACGGCGGTCGCGAGGAACGCCAGGCTGCCGATCCACACCACGGTCCCGATCACGCCGAGATAGACGGTCTCGAAAGCGGGCTGGGCCGACGACCCCTCGGGTGGCAGGAAGACGCGCACCTGCCACTCGGCCTCGGAGGTCCCGCGCGTGAAGGCCACGATGCCCGTGATCGACAGGATCGCCGCGCTCAAGAGACAGGCCCATCTCGCGACCCGCCCGGGCGTGCCGGGCTCGCGGAACCGATAGGTCGTGCCGAACGCGCTGGCCATGCCGTTCAGCCCCGGCCCAGGCGCCGCGCGAACTCGGCCTCGTCGATCACGTCGACGCCGAGCGTCTCGGCCTTCGCGAGCTTGGAGCCCGGGCTCTCGCCCGCCACGACGAACGACGTCTTCTTCGACACGCTCGACGCGACCCGGGCGCCGGCGGCCTGCGCGAGTTCCGTCGCTTCCTCGCGGCTCATCGTCTCGAGCCCGCCGGTGAGCACGATCGACTGCCCCTCGAGCCGCCTGGGGCCCTCGTCGGCCGCACGCTCGTCGGCCGTGCGCACGCCGGCGGCCCGCAGCTTCTCGATCAGCGCGAGGTTCTCGTCTTCGTCGAACCACTCGCGCACGGTCGCCGCGATCTCGGGACCGATCTCGGGCACGGCGTCGATCTCGTCCTCGCTCGCGGCGGCGATCGCGTCGATCGAGCCGAACGCGCGGGCGAGCACCTGCGCGACGTGCGAGCCGACGTGGCGGATGTTGAGCCCCACGAGCAGCCGCCAGATCGGGCGATCCTTCGACGCCTCGATCTGCGTCAGCACGTTCGTGATCGCCTTGTCCTTGAACCCGGGCAGCTGGGAGAGCTTCTCGGCGTCGAGCGCGTAGATGTCGGCGGGATCCTCGATCAACCCGGCCTCCAGCAGGCGCATCACGGTCATGTAGCCGAGGTGCTCGATGTCCATCGCGCCGCGACCGGCGAAGTGGAACAGCCACTCGATGCCCTGGGACGGACACCCCCGCTTGTTCGGACACCGGTAGTCGGCCTCGCCTTCGGGCCGCACGAGCGGCGTGCCGCACGAGGAGCAGGTCGCCGGCATCTTCCAGCGCCGGGCACCCTTCTTCCGCTTCGAGAGCACCGGGCCGACGATCTCGGGGATCACGTCGCCGGCGCGCCGCACGATCACCGTGTCGCCCTGCCGGACGTCCTTGCGCCGCACCTCCTGCTCGTTGTGCAGCGTGGCGTAGGTGATCGTGACGCCGCCGACGAAGACGGGGTCGAGCACGGCGAACGGCGTGACCTTGCCCGTGCGTCCCGTATGGACGTCGATCTTCTCCAGCAGCGCGGTGCGCTCCTCGGGCGGGAACTTGTACGCGATCGCCCAGCGCGGGGCGTGGCTCGTGGCGCCCAGCTCGCGCTGCAGATCGGTCTGGTCGACCTTGATCACCGTGCCGTCGATCTCCCAATCCACCGAGTGCCGGTTCGCCTCCCAGTGCTGCAGGAACGCCTTGACTCCATCGATCGAGTCGCGTGCCTCGGTGGTCGGTGCGACCGGCAGCCCGGCCTTCGCCGCCCAGTCGAGGAATCCGAGGTGGGAATCGAACGTGATGCCCACGGCGTCGCCGAACGAGTGGACCCACAGCCGCAGGGGCCTCGAGGCGGTCACCTTCGGGTCCTTCTGACGCAGCGAGCCCGCGGCGGCGTTGCGCGGGTTCGCGAACGCCTTGCCGCCCGCCTCGAGCAGCTGCTCGTTCAGCTGCGCGAACGCGCCGACCGGGAAGTACATCTCGCCTCTGATCTCGACCACGGCGGGCGGATCGTCGACGGTCAGGGTCCGCGGGATGCCCTTCACCGTGCGAACGTTCGACGTGATGTCCTCGCCGACGCGTCCGTCGCCGCGGGTCGCCGCCTTCACGAGGCGCCCTCGCTCGTACGTGAGCGCGCACGCGACCCCGTCGATCTTCAGCTCGCAGGCGTAGCGGGCCTCGTCGCCGACCCCCCGCTCGACGCGCGCCGCCCACGCGTCGAGCTCCTCGAAGCTGAATGCGTTGTCGAGCGAGAGCATCGGCGCCCGGTGGGTCACCGGCGCGAACAGGTCGGCCGCGGCGACGCCGCCCACGGTCACGGTGGGCGAGTCCGGGGTCTGCAGCTCGGGGAACCGGTCCTCGAGGTCGCGGAGCTCGCGCATCAGCTCGTCGTACTCGACGTCGGCGACCTCGGGATCGTCGAGCACGTGGTACCGGTAGCGGTGGTGCTCGATCTCGGACCGCAGCTCCTCGACGCGGAGCTTCGCATCAGCCCGCTCACGCTCGTCGGGAGCCCTGGCCGTGCCGGTCGTCTTCGCCCGAGGGCTCACGCGGCGATCTCCACCCCGCCCGCGACCCCGATCTCGAGGCCGGCGACGATCACGCCCCCGTGGACCCCGGGCACCTCGCGCAGGTACTGCAGCGAGCGATGGAAGCCGCCGGGCTTGCCGAGCACCGCCTGCACGCCCGCGGCGGCCGCGTCGGCGAGCATGCACGTGTCGGCGATCACCGCCAGCCCGTCGGGACCGCCGCCTCCGCGACCCCGGCCCAATGTCGTGGACACCCCGACCCCCGACTGCGACGGGGACAGCGCCACCGTGATCGGCTCGCCACCGCGGCGCTTGACCCCGAGCTTCATGCGCTTGCGCGATCGGATGTAGTAGTCGCCGTCGCACGCGACCGTGAGCTCGTGCAGCTGCTCCCCGAGGAAGCGGCCCACCTGGTCGACCACCGCCCCCCGGAACGTGAACATCGGCCCCACGCCGGCGCTCGTGGCCGCCTGCACCATCTCCTTGACGATGTCGGGCGCATCGGCCGTGATGCGGTCGAGCGGTCGCTTGCTCTGGCGGAACGCCGGATACCGCAGCGCATAGCTCTGCAGCTGTTCCCAGAAGCTGAGCGCGGCCGCGCGCGATTCCTCGGCGTAGTCCTCGGGTGCCGAGATGTGCAGCACCAGATCCTGCACCTGGATGTCGAAGCTCTTGGCGCGGCGCCGTAGCAGCTTCAGGGTGGGGTCCCTTCCTCTCGGCTCGGAAGGCGATGATAGCCGAGGCAACCGACGGCTCCGAGAGCCGATGACGCGGCGACACGGCGGCTCAGCGCAGCGACTCGACGATGCGGCCGCCGCCGAGGAGCTCGTCGCCTCGATACACGACCGCCGCCTGCCCGGGCGCGACCGCCCGCTGCGGCTCACGGAACTCCACCCGGAACCCCGTGGGCGTCGCTTCGACCACCGACGGGACGTCGTGGCCGCGATAGCGGATGCGCACGTCGGCCTCGAACGGACCGTCGCCGGGCGGTTCGCCGGCGACCCACGACGCCCGGTCGGCGACGAGCCCCCGGCGTGACAACAGCTCCTGGGGGCCGACCACGACGCGGTTGTGCGCGGCATCGACCTCGAGCACGTAGGCCGGCTCCCCCACCGCGACGCCGAGGCCACGCCGCTGGCCCACCGTGAACCCGAACGTGCCGTCGTGCTCGCCGAGGACCCGGCCGCCGGGGTCGACGACCTCGCCCCCCGGGTGCACGAGGGCCGGCGCCTGCGATCGCACGAACCCGCCGGCATCGCCGCTCGGGGCGAAGCAGAGCTCCTGCGAGTCGGGCTTCGTCGCGACCGGGAGACCGAACCGCTCCGCGTGCGCCCGCGTCTCGCGCTTCGGCATGTCTCCCCACGGGGAAGAGGGACCGCGCGAGCTGACGCTGGCCCAGCATGTGCAGCATGTACGACTGATCCTTGCCCGCGTCCGCGCCGCGGCGCAGGTGCCAGGCGCCGTCACCGTCGCGGTCGGTGCGCACGTAGTGTCCGGTCGCCACCATGTCGACCCCGAGCTCGTCGGCCCGACGGAGGAACGCGCCGAACTTGATCTCGCCGTTGCACCGGGCGCACGGATTCGGGGTGCGTCCCGCGTCGTGCTCGGCGACGAAGTCGGCGATCACGCGCTGCTCGAACTCGGCCGTCATCTCCGCGATCTCGAACGGGAACCCGCCGATCCGCGCCACCGCCTCGGCGTCGGCACGGGCCGCCGGGCCGCAGCAGCCGTGCTCGACGCCGTCGAGATGCACGAGCCGCATGTGCGACCCGATCACCTCGTAGCCCTGCTCGGCGAGCAGGCATGCGGCGACGGACGAGTCGACCCCGCCCGACATCGCGACCAGCACGGAACCCTTCGGACGTCATGACGACAAGGCTACCGTCGAGCCGCGGTCAGCCGACGTGCCGGGGCCAGCGGTCCATGCGGCTATCGTTCCGCGCATGATCGAGGCGCGGTTCGACGACCTGACCGGGGCTTCGGACTCGTTCCGCTTGATCGGACCCGCGGGCGTGCTGGAGGCGCTCCACGCCGACGAGGTCCCCGGCGTGCTCGCCGCCGCGGAGGGTGCCGTCGCCCGGGGCATGTGGGTGGCCGGATTCGTCTCGTACGAGGCGGCGCCGGGCCTCGACCCCGCGATGCGGGTGCGGGAACGTGCCGGCAGCGACCCCTTCGCCCGGCTGCCTCTGGCGTGGTTCGCGCTGTTCGAGGACCGCGAGCGGACCACACTGCCGGAACCGCAGGAGGGCACCCCTCGGGGAGCGGCCGACGCGTGGCGTCCTTCGATCGATCGAGCCTCCTACGACGCCGCGATCGCACGCATCCGGGAGCACATCGCGGCCGGCGACACGTACCAGGTCAACCACACCCTGCGGCTCCACTCGCGGGTGCAAGGCGACGAGCGAGGCCTCTACCGAGACCTCTGCTACGCGCAGCGAGGCGCCTACGCCGCCTACCTCAACCTCGGCCGGTACCGGGTGCTCTCCGCCTCCCCCGAGCTGTTCTTCCGGATCGACGACGGCCACATCACGACGAGGCCGATGAAGGGAACCGCACGCCAGGGGCCGGTGGTCGACCGAGGACGACGAGGTGGCGGCCGGCCTGCGGGGATCGGTCAAGGACCGGGCCGAGAACGCGATGATCGTCGACCTGCTCCGCAACGACATGGGAAGGATCGCCCGCACCGGCACGGTGACCTGGAGCGACGTGTTCGACCTCGAGCGCTACGAGACCGTGTGGCAACTGACGTCCACGGTCTCGGCCGAGCTCGAGCCGACGACGCCGTTGGTCGACGTCTTCCGTGCGCTCTTCCCCTGCGGTTCCGTCACGGGGGCGCCCAAGGTCCGGACGATGGAGATCATCGCCGAGCTCGAGGATGCTCCGCGCGGCGTGTACTGCGGGGCCGTCGGCTTCCTCGCCCCGACCGGGTCGGACGCCCCCGCCGCCCGGTTCAGCGTGCCGATCCGCACGGTGCTCCTGGACACCGAGACCCGGAGCGCCGAGTACGGGGTGGGGGGCGGCATCACGTGGGGGTCGAGCGCCGAGGGCGAGTACGACGAGACGGTCGCGAAGGCGCGGGTGCTCACGGCCAGACGGCCGCGGTTCGAGCTGTACGAGACGCTCCGTCACGATCCCGAGGAGGGGTTCCGCCACCTCGACCGGCACCTCAGGCGCCTGCGGGAGTCGAGCGCCTACTTCGGGTTCGCGTTCGACGAGCAGGCCGTCGTGCGGGCCCTCGACGAAGGAGCGGCTCGGTTCCCCGATCGGCCCGCCCGACTCCGCGTCTCCGTCGATCGCCGGGGGGCGATCGACGTCGGCGCGACCGCCCTCGTCACGTCGCCCGAGCCCGTGAGGCTGGCGATCGACCACGGCCATCCCGTGGACCACACCGACCCGATGATGTTCCACAAGAACAGCCTGCGCGGCGTCTACGAGCAGGCGCGTGCCCGCCATCCCGACGCCGACGAGGTGCTGCTCGTGAACGATCGCGGCGAGATCACCGAGGCGACGATCGCGAACGTCGCCGTCTCGCTCGACGGGCGGTGGGTGACCCCGCCCCTCGATGCGGGGCTGCTGCCCGGCGTGGGCCGTGAGGTCGCCCTCGAGGAAGGCTGGCTGGTCGAGGCCACGGTCCGGCTCGACGACCTGCGTCGGGCCGACGCGATCGAGCTGGTGAGCGACGTCCGCGGGCGACGTCAGGTGCTGCTGGTCGACTGAGCACCGAGCTCGACCCGGCTACTCCGGGTCGACCGGAGCCCTCTCGCCCGGAAAGAGGAAGGGACGAACGCCGTGCTCGTCCAGGGGGCAGGCGCAGAGCGGGCAACGGGGCGGCTCCTCGTAGACGAGCACGGTTCGCTCGCAGTAGGGGCAGGCGCCCTCGCGCATCGCAGGAGGCTCGGCGGTCTCGTTCGTCATAGAGGTTGTCGCGCTCGGGGGGAGCGGTCCCACCCAGTGTCGGCAGCCCCCGCGCCTACCTTGAATCGGGCAGACGGACCGGTCTCATCATCTCCGTGCGAGGCGATCTGGGACGCTCGCCGAACCCGCCCGCTGTACCCCGTCCGGGGAATCCTCGACGGCCGACCCGGCAACGGAACGAGGCCCTCCCGAAGGGAGGGCCTCGTGGTCGGGTCGGATCGTCGGTGTGAGTGTCAGGCGGCGGCTTTCCTGCTCTTGCGCTTGCCGCGAGGCACGTAACTGTGCACGGGTTCGTGCTGCCAGCAGAACTGCCACTTGTTGTAGCGCGAGAGCTTCGTCTCACACCCTCGCTCGGCGCAGACGCGGTCGCCCGCGTACTGCCGGTTCGGACGCGGGAGCGTCCGGACGGATGCTCCCCGGTACCTCTCCTCTGCCACGTCGTTCACATCCTTTCGGACGGGACCGGCGGACGGCTCGGGTGTCGGTCCCGCTTTGCACGTTCTTCGAACGGCGAGCGGCATCGGTTCATTCCACGAGGTGAACGGCGTGTGACTGCATAGGTTCCGGGCGTTGGCCCTTCGAACCGATGCAGGGGTCAGGAGCCGAAGTCGGGATCGCGCTTGTCCAGGAATGCCCGCATGCCCTCGCGCTGGTCGGCGGTGCCGAACAGCTCCAGGAAGAGCCGCCGTTCCTGCGCGATGCCCTCGGGACCGGGCGACGCGACGGCCGCGGCGATCGCCGCCTTGGCGGCCGCGAGCGCCTGCCGCGGGCCCCTGGCGAACCCCCGAGCGGCCTCGACCGCCGTCTGCAGCACCTCGGTCGCCGGGACCACGCGGTCGGCGATGCCGAGGCACAGGGCCTCGTCGGCTCGCACGAGACGCCCCGAGTACACGAGGTCGCGAGCACCGCCCGGGCCGATCAGACGCGTGAGTCGTTGCGTGCCTCCCGCTCCCGGGATCACCCCGAGCTTGATCTCGGGCTGCCCGACGGTCGCGTCGTCGGCCAGGAAACGCAGGTCCGCCCCGAGCGCGAGCTCGAGCCCCCCACCGAGCGCGAAGCCGTTGACCGCCGCGATCGAGATCGTGGGGATCTCCTCGAGCAGATCGCAGGCCGCGCCGAGCGCGTCGACGCTCGGACGCACCTCGTCGGGACCCCACTCGGCCATCGCCTTGATGTCGGCGCCGGCGGCGAAGATGCGCTCGCCTCCCCACAGCACGAGCGAGCCGACGTCGTCGCGCCCTGCGGCGTCGCGGATCGTCTCGAGGAGCTCCGTCGCGAGCCGCAGATCGATCGCGTTCGCCGGTGGGCGGTCCATGCGGATCACCCCGACGCCGTCGTCCACCTCGAGGCTGACGTGGTCGGTCATCGTGGCGCCGATGCTACCGGCCCTGGGCGTCGGTCGTCGCGACGGAGGCGAGCGCCGCGCGCACGCTCTCGCCGAACGGGGTCACGGAGAGGCCGAATCGCTCGGCGGCATCGGGCGCATCCGCGCGCCAGGACGCGGTGAGGGCATCGACCACGTGCATGCTCACCTGGCGCCCGAGCAGGGTCGAGAGCCGGGACCGTGCGGCCTCGCCCTCGAGGTGCTCGGCGGCTGCGCCGGGACCGGCGAGCACGGCCAGCACGTCGTCGGTCGTCACGATGTCCGGGCCTTCGAGGGCCCACGTCCCTGCGAGATCTCCGTCGAGGTCGTCGGCGACCGCGATCGCCGCGGCCAGGTCACCGACGGCCACCGGGGCGACCGATCGTCGACCCGGCCCCCACGCGATCGGCGGTGCCTGGAGCGCACCGGCCACCGTCGCGACGAACCAGAGCGACCCGGCGCCGACGACCGGAGCGCTGCGGATCACCGCATGCTGCAGGCCCGACGCGACCACGGCCTCCTCCGCGAGGCCCTTGGCCCGCAGGAACGGCACCGCCGAGTCGGGTGAGGCTCCGGGCACCGAGACGAACACGATCCGCTCCACTCCGGCCTCTCGAGCGGCGGCCACGGCTCGAACGGTCGACCCGTGGTTCGCATCGAACAGAGCGTGGTCATCGGGCTGGTCCGGCCCCCCGACCAGGTGCACGAGCGTGAACACCCCGCGCAGCACCTCGGTGAGGTCGTCGGCCTCGTCGAGCCGGCCGAGCGTGACCTTCGCCCCCAGCGCACGGAGCGGCTCCGCGGCCGCGGGATCGCGGATCGCGGCCCGGACCTCGTCCCTGCGCGCGAGCAACGGCACGAGCGCGTGCCCGACCGGCCCCGACGCGCCGGTGACCATGACCGTCATGTCGCGATGCTACCGAGCGGCCACTCCAGGCACCTGCAACGCCCGTTGCACCTGCAACACCCTGCTACCATCGGCGCGTGGAACGGACGGGACACGACTACGCCGACGTGATGGATCAGCTGCGCGCCAGAGGACTGCGCATGACCCCCCAGCGCCGCGCGATCGTCACCGAGGTCATGCGAACCCAGGGCCACATCTCCCCCAGCGTGATCGCGCGCACGGTGCAAGGTGAGATGCCGGGCGTGAACGCGTCGACCGTGTATCGCACCCTCACCCTGCTCGAAGAGGTGGGCGTCCTCTCGCATTCGCACCTCGAGACAGGCGCCGAGTACCACAAGACCGAGGAATCGGAGCACGTGCACCTGACGTGCGGGCGATGCGGCAAGGACGACCCGCTCTCGCTCGACGAGGCGCATGCGCTGCAGGATCTGATCCGCCGCCATCACGGGTTCGAGGCCGACCTCACCCACTTCGCGATCACCGGGCGCTGCGAGGCCTGCGCCACGAAGGCCGGCTAGAGCCGACGCGCCTCACGGCCGGCGCGCTCGGCTTCCGCCTGCGCCGGGAAGAACCCGAACGGCAGCTCGAGACGGTTCGCCGCCATCAGCGCCTCGTCGGCCAAGATCTCCGCCGTGCGGCCGTCGGCCACGATCCGCCCGCCGTTCATCACGAGCGACCGAGGGCAGAGCTCAAGGGCGTACGGCAGATCGTGGGTCACCATCAGCATCGTGATGTCGAGCGAGCGCAGGATGTCGGCGAGCTCGCGGCGGCTCGCCGGGTCGAGGTTCGACGAGGGCTCGTCGAGCACGAGGATCTGGGGACGCATCGCGAGCACCGTCGCCACCGAGACGCGGCGGCGCTGCCCGAAGCTCAGGTGATGGGGCGCGCGGTCGGCGAAGGCCTCCATGCCGACCGCGGTGAGCGCCTGCACGACCCGCTCCTCGAGCTCGTCGCCGCGCAGGCCGAGGTTCGCCGGCCCGAACGCGACGTCGTCGCGGACCGTCGGCATGAAGAGTTGATCGTCGGGATCCTGGAACACGATGCCCACCCGGCGGCGCACCTCCTGCAGGTGTTCCTTCACGACCGGCAGCCCGCCGACGCGCACCGATCCGGCCTGCGCCGCGTGCACCCCGTTCAGGTGCAGCACGAGCGTGGTCTTCCCGGCCCCGTTGGGGCCGAGCAGCGCCACCCGCTCACCGGTCCCGATCGCGAGGTCCACACCGAACAGCGCCTGGGTTCCGCCCGGATAGGCGAACGCCAGGTCCTTCACCTCCAGGGCCGGTCCGGTCACGGGTTCGATCGTCTCGGTCATGCCTGCTGCACCCACGCGATCGCGCAGATCGGCAACGCCGCGATCGGCAGGATCGACGCCGTGAGCCACTGCCGGGTCGTGGCGTGCACCTCGCCCATCTCCGGCATCGAGCCCGAGTACCCGCGCGAGAGCATCGCGAGGTAGACGCGCTCGCCGCGCTCGTACGCCCGGATGAAGAGCGCCCCTGCGCTCTGCCCGATCGCCTTCGTCTGCCAGATCCACCGACCTTCGAACCCTCGCGACTGGCGGGCGATCCGCATGCGGCGCATGTCGTCGGCGATCACGTCCATGTAGCGCACCATGAACGAGGCGATCGACGTGAACGCCCTCGGCACGCGCAGCCGGTCGAACCCGGTGAGGAACTCCGCCATCGTCGTGGTCGCCGCCAGCAACGAGCTCGCGAGCACCCCGATCGTGGCCTTCGCGAGGATGTTCCACGCACCCCAGAGCCCCTCGACCGAGAGCGAGACGCCGAGCACGTCGACGCGTTCGCCCTGGCCCACGAACGGCAGGAAGAACGCGAAGGCGACGAACGGGATCTCGATCGCGAGACGGCGCAGCAGGAACGTCGCCGGGATCGACGCCCACGCTGCGGCGAGGAGCACCAGGGCCGCATAGAGCCCGAAGGCCCAGAACGCCTCCCGAGGGGTGGCCACGACGATCAACACGAAGAGGAACTGCGCGACGAGCTTCGTCTCCGGCGCCAGCCGGTGCACGGCGCTGTGGCCGTGGAAGTAGAGCGCGTGCGCGTGGCTGCCGCTCACGAGCCTCGGGCCTCAGCCGGCCGTGGCCGACGCCCGCGTCTGCGATGCCCCGTCGTCTCTCGGGCGACGGGCGTGGAAGATCCCGAACAGCAGGAGCGCGATGCCGAACGTGATCGCGACGCCGACGATGCCGGCAAGACCGGTGCTGAGCGACTCGTCCTCCACGCCGTCGACCCCGTAGTCCGCCAACGGGCTGTCGGCGAGATCGTGGTCCTCGGCGGTGTCGATGAACCCCTCGTCGGTGGCGACCTTCTCCAGGCCGTCGGGGCTCGAGCTCGCCAGGGGGCTCACGAGGAACGCGAGGCCGAGCGCCACGATCAACCCACCGATCACGATCGCCGCGAGGCCTGTGCGCGTCGCCGTCATCGTCACGACCTCCCCACCGCCACGTCGGAACCGAGCTGGAGATCTGGCATCAGGTCCTGCGCCCCGTAGACGAGGTCGGGCCGGACGGCGACGACCGCGCCGACCGTCATCGCGGTGATCAGTCCCTCGCCGATACCCACGAGGAAGTGCACGCTCAGCATCGCGGCCAGCACCGTGCTCACGGGCGCGTTGCCGCTGCCTCCGATCGCGTACAGGAGCACGAACGCGAACGCGGCGATCACGACGGAGAGGAGCGCGGCGACGAACGAGGCCGCGACGACCGATCCTCGACTGGCCGGCAGGAACTTCCTGATGCCGAAGAAGATCGCGAGGCCGCTCCATCCGGGGATGATCGAGATCAGCAAGATGTTGGTGCCGAGCGCCGTCAGGCCCCCGTCGGCGAACAGGAGCGCCTGCACCACGAGCACGATGGCGACCGCGATCGTGCCGGCCCACGGACCGACCATGATGCACGCGAGCGCCCCGCCGAGCAGGTGTCCACTCGTGCCCGCGGCGACAGGGAAGTTCAGCATCTGCACCGCGAAGACGAAGGCGGCCACGAGTCCCGCCATCGGCGCGAGGCGATCCGAGAGCGACTCCTTGGCTCGCATCAGGGAGTAGCCGATGCCACCGGCCGACGCCACCCCGGTCGCGACCGAGACCCCGGCGCTCAGGAACCCATCAGGAACGTGCACCGATGCTCCCCTCCCATCTGCATGTACGCGTACATCCGTGATGTTGCACTTGCAACTTGCTGCATGAAGCCAACTCGAGGCTACCGAGGGATCGCCGTGTCCGTCAAGGCTGACGGGCCGGTGCACAGCTTCCGGCGTGGGATCAGAACCGAGGGGTCTCTCGGTAGTCGCCGAACACGCCGGTGAGGGCGCGCACGATCTCGCCCTCGGTACACCGCGCGCGAGCGCACGTGATCAGCGGCTCGATCAGGTCGACATCGTCGGCGGCCGCGGCGGAGACGAGCGTGGCGAGCGCCCCGTCGGCCGCGGCCTGATCGCGCTGCGAGCGGGTCACGGCGACCGCAGCCCGTTGGGACGCCTCGGCCTCGGGTCCGATCACCAGGGTGTCGACGCTCGGCGCGGCGTCGTCCACGAACGCGTTGACGCCGATCTTCACGAGGTCGCCGGACTCGAGCCTGCGCTGCTCCTCGAACGCGGCCTCGGCGATCAGCTGTTGGAACCACCCTCGCTCGATGCCCGCGAGCACGCCCTCGAGCATCGATCCGTCGCCCATCTCGTCGATGTGGACGAACAGCTCCTCGGCGCTCGCCTCGATCTCGTCGGTCGCCCGTTCCACCACGTACGAGCCGCCGAGCGGATCGGCGACGTCGGCGACCCCACTCTCGAACGCGATCACCTGCTGGGTCCGCAGGGCGAGGCGTGCGGCATGCTCCGTGGGCAGCGCCAGCACCTCGTCGAGCGCGTTCGTGTGCAGCGACTGCGTGCCGCCGAGCACGGCGGTGAGCGCCTCCAGCGCCGTGCGGACGACGTTGTTCATCGGCTGCTGTGCCGTGTTCGACACCCCTGCGGTCTGCGTGTGGAACCGCAGGCGCCGGGCATCGGCATCCGTGACCCCGTACCGCTGCCGGAGCCACCGGTCCCAGATGCGGCGGGCGGCCCGGAACTTCCCGAGCTCCTCCAGCAGGTCGATGTGGCTGTTGAAGAAGAACGACAGTCCCGGCACGAACACCGTTGGATCGAGGCCGCGCTGCAGACCGAGCTCGACGTAGGCGAAGCCGTCGGCCAGCGTGAACGCGAGCTCCTGCGCCGCGGTCGCTCCCGCCTCCCTGATGTGGTACCCGCTCACGCTGATCGGATGGAACCTCGGCACGCGCTCGGCGCAGAACGTCATCAGGTCGCCGATCAGCCGCAGGTGGGGGCGCGGCGGGAAGAGCCACTCCTTCTGCGCGATGTACTCCTTGAGGATGTCGGTCTGCAGCGTGCCGCCGAGGCGCTCCCACGCCACCCCCTGCCGCTGCGCCGTCGCGAGGAAGAACGCGAACGCGATCGGCGCGGGCCCGCTGATCGTCATCGAGGTCGTGATGTCGCCGAGCGGGATGCCGTCGAAGAGCGCCTCGAAGTCGTCGAGGGAGTCGGTGGCCACGCCGCATCGCCCGACCTCGCCCTCGCTGCGCGGGTCGTCGGAGTCCAGCCCCATCAGGGTGGGCATGTCGAACGCGACGCTCAGCCCACCCTGTCCCTGGTCGAGCAGGAAGCGGTACCGAGCGTTGGTCTCTTCGGGGGTGCCGAAGCCGGCGAACTGGCGCATCGTCCAGACTCGGCCCCGGTACATCGAGGGGTAGACACCGCGCGTGTAGGGCGGCGATCCCGGCAACCCGAGCGCGGCGTCGTCGTCGCGACCGGCGGCGTCGGCGGGGCCGACGAGCGCCGGGATCGGCTCGCCCGACAGCGACGTGTGCGAGCGGTCTTGGCGCGGGGGTCTCACCCCGTCGTTCGCGTCGCTCATCGGACCTCCGGGCCGCGGCGGGCCGCCGGCATCCGCACCCGGGGCGCGACTACCCCGCGGCCCTGTCGACCAGCATAGCGGCGGCACCGTAGGGATCGATGCGCCGCTCGGCGAGGTCGCCGGCGAGCGCGGGGTCGGCCGCGAGCGCCGCGGCCACCTGCACGCGGAACCGTTCGGCGGCGAGCGACTCGACCTCGCGGAGCAGACGCACCCGGCGCCGCTCGGCGAGCGCGCCGGTGGCGCCCAGGTGCGCGCGATGGGCCTCGATCGCCTCCCACAGCGCCTCCACCCCCCCGTGGTCGATCGCCGAGGTCGACAGCACCGGCGGATCCCAGTCGCGAGCGGCCCCCAGATGCAGCATCTGGCGCAGCTCGCGCACCACCTCCTGCGCACCCGTCGCGGTCGGCCTTGTTCACGACGAAGACGTCGGCGACCTCGAGGATGCCCGCCTTCGCCATCTGCACGGCGTCACCCATCCCCGGGCGCGAGCACCACGACCGCGGTGTCGGTGGCCGCGGCGACGTCGACCTCGGCCTGGCCCACGCCGACCGTCTCGACGACGACCCGCTCGTACCCGGCCGCGTCGAGGATCCGGACCGCCTCGGGCGCCGCGAGCGCCATGCCGCCCAGGTGACCGCGGGTGGCCATGGACCGGATGAAGACGCTCGGGTCGGTGGCGTGCTCCTGCATGCGGACACGGTCGCCGAGCAGCGCACCGCCGGTGTACGGGGAGGTCGGGTCGACGGCGAGCACGGCCGCGCGCAGATCGCGCGCCCGGCACACGCGCACGAGCTCGGCCGCGAGCGTGGACTTGCCGACCCCGGGCGCACCCGTCAGGCCGATCGTGGCGGCGCGACCCGTGCTCGAGAAGATGCCTTCGGAGAGGGCCTCGAGGCCGGGGTCCCCGTCCTCGACGGCGCTGATCGCTCGGGCGACGGCACGTCGGTCGCCCCCCAGCACCCCGCGCACCAGCTCGTCGACGTCCATGACGCCAGCCTACCCGTGGCCCTCGGGGCCTTCGTCGCCTGCGGGGGCGGCGGCGGGGATCGCCCCGAGCGCATCGCGGAGCGAGCGGCAGTACGCACGCTGCCGCGAGAGTGCGGGGTCCTCGCCGTCGCCCACGCGTGAGGCCACCATCGCGAGGTTCACCTGCTCGCGCTGGAGGCGGTGGAGCAGGCCCGCCGCCCGAGGGCCGGCCCGCCGACGCATCGCGCGCCTGGCCGCCCGCCGTCGCCGGGGGTTCTCGAGCAGATGGAGCTCGGCGGCCGAGATGCCGTCGAGCCCGATCTCGCCCGCGAGCGCCTGGTGGAGCCAACGCCGCTCGCGGCGACGAGCGAGCGTCACCGCGATCGCGACGAAGACCAGCAGCGGCAGGCCCTTCACCGCGGTCGCCACCACCACGAGCAGGTAGTCGGCGCCGGTCCACGGCTCCGCCGGGAACAGCGTCAAGAGCGGCGAGTTCCACACGAAGTGGGCGAACGCCGCGAGAGCGCAGAGACCCGCGGCCACCCAGAGCCGGTGTCGCAGAGGCTCCGTCGCGCGGCGCGAGACGACCACCCCGATCGCCATGCCAACGAGGCCCGTGTACAGCACGTGCCCGTACAGGCCGCTGGCCACGACCCGCAGCCAGAAGCCCTGCACCACCCCCGACGGCTGACCGCCGAAGACCGCCATGAAGTAGAAGACATCCTCGACGATCGCGAAGCCCAGCCCGCAGATCGCGCCGTACACGAACCCGTCCATCACGTCGTCGACCTCGTCGCGGGCGATCAGGTAGATCAGCACCACGCCGCAGCCCTTGAGGATCTCCTCCACGAACGGCGCCGTGAGGGCGGCCGTCCATCGCGCGGCGAACTCCGGGCCGCCGAGACGGGCGACCGTGAGGCCCCATCCCGCGTTGCCGATCGCGGAGAGCGTGGTCGCGGCGATCGCTCCCCAGACGAACGCCGCCACGAGCAGCGGCACCGGCTCCCGCTCGTACAGGTCGAGCACGTAGACGACGAGCACGACCGGCAGGCCGTAGAGCGCGAGCAGGAACCACGACAGCGCCCACCCGCTCGGCGACATGGTCCGGTAGAGGCTCTGCTCGGCGAGCGCCACGATGCCGGTGAGCCCCACGATCAGCACGAAGAGCCAGAACGCGGGCAACCGTGGCTGCAGGAACCGGGCGTGATGCAACCGCCGGCCGAGGCGCATCTCGCGCGTGCTCATGCGGCCGGACCGACGATCGCGGCGCTCACCATCGTGCGCAGGTCTCCGTCGACGAACGCCAGCAGGCCCTCCGGGGCGAGGCCGACGAACACCACCCCCTGACCGTCGGGCGAGATCACCGTCGTCACCTCTCCCTCGACCGCCGCGCCCGACTCCGCGTCGATGCCCACGAACGTGTACCGCTGCCCCTCGATGCCCTGGTCGAGCACGACCGGGGTGAGCACTTCGGAGACCGAGAGCTGGTCGAGCGACCCGTCGAGCACCTCGTCGCGGACATCGACCGCCAACGCCTCGGCGTCGCCGTCGAACGGACCCCACGCGACGGCGACGAGCGTGCCGCTTCCTCGGGTGACACGCACGAACGGCCGGTCGCCCACGGAGCCGGGCTCCGCCGGCTCCCAGCCCGTGAGCGGCTGGACCGAGACGACGCCGGGGATCGACACGGGCGCGCCGGCCGGCTCCGCCAGCGCGGCGGCCGCGACGAACCCCCCCAGCGTGGTGACGAGGATGACCCCGAGCACCGCCAGCACGGGCAGCCATCGCCGGTCGTGGACCCCGCGCCGCATCCACGACGACGCGTCGGGCCGGGGCGGCGTGGGGTCCGTCACCGGCCGGGCCGTTCCCGGGCCGGCTCATGGACCGACAGCAACGATGTGAAGCGCGCGAGACGCCGAGGATGGCGCAGCATCCCGTGCACGTGCACGCGGCCCGTGACCACGTCGGCGAGCACCGCGCGCCCGTCGCGATGCAGCGGATCAGGCAGACCGGCACGCAGCGGCGCAGCGGCGAGCGCGAGCAACCGATCGGCCGGCGCCACCACGCGCAGATGCGCCTCGGCCGCCACACCGTCCGAGACCGAGACGGCGCCGGGTGACAGCCGGACCGTCACGGCGACGTCGGCATCGGGCGCCTCGAGCACGACGACCGACGGTCGCAGGTGGGCGGCGCGCGCGGGCTCCCGCGCCAGGTGCTGCTCGAGCAGACCGGCCAGCAGCTCCGCGAGCCCGCTCGGTTCCGAGCCCTCGAGCTCGACCCTCGCGACGCTCACGGCTCGATCAGCACCTTCGTCGCCAGCCGGCGATCGAAGCGCTCGTAGCCGATCGGCGCATCGTCGAGCGAGAGGCGATCGCTCACGAGCGGCAGGGGGTCGAGCGATCCCGTCTCGACCCGGCGCATGACCTCCCGCCACTCGCGGTGGACCGGGCAGATGCCGGTGAACCGGATGTCGAGCGCCCGGGCCCAGGCGACGCCGAGCTGCAGCTCCACCGACTCCCCCGCGTAGACGCCCGCGACGACGACCCGACCGCCCCGGCGCACGACCGTGGTCGCGGCGGCGTACGCGTCGGGCGCCCCCACGGCGTCGATCGCCACGTCGGCGCCTCGGTCGCCGGTGGCCTCGGCCAGCACGCTCTCGGCGCTCTGCTCCCCAACGTGCAGCGGCATGGCCCCGGCGGCCTCGGCCAGCGCGAGCCGGGCCGGCTCACGGTCGAGCAGGAACACCCGCTCGACCCCGAGGGCTCGCAGCGACGCGGCGGCGCACCACCCCACCGGGCCGGCCCCGAACACGGCGACCACGTCGCCGGCGTCCGCACCCGCGAGGGAGGCCGCGTGGAAGCCGGTCGTGAGCACGTCGCCGACGAACACCGCGCGCTCGTCGTCGACGCCGGACGGCACCGCCAGCAGGTTCACGTCCGCCCACGGCACACGCACGGCCTCCGCCTGGGTGCCCGGCAGGTCCCCGCCGAACGGCCCGGCGCCGAAGACCGCGGCGTGTTCGCACAGGTTCGTCTGTCCGTGCGCGCAGAACCAACAGGCGCCGCACGCCGCCGCGAACGAGACCACGACCCGGTCGCCGGGTCGCACCGAGCGGACCGCGTCGCCCACGTCCTCCACCACGCCGACCGCCTCGTGGCCCAGGACCTCCCCGGGGGCGGTGGGCGTCTTCCCGTGCAGGAAGTGCAGGTCCGACCCACAGATCGCCGAGCGGGTCACGCGCACGAGCGCGTCGGTGGGCTCCACCAGGGTCGGCGCGGGCACGTCGGTCACCGCGACCTTCCCGGGCTCGACGAAGACGACCGCCCGCATCACGCCTCGTCGGGGAACCTCGTCGGCACCGCGCCGCAGACCACGACCAGCTCGTGCGCCGCCTGCACGTAGCGCAGGATCGTGGGCAGATCGCCCCGCACGCGGAGCTTGCCCTGCATCATCGCTCGGACCGGATCGAGCTCGCCGCGGACGACGTCCTTCCAGCGGCGGTACGTCGCCGAGATCACGAAGGCCGCAGCCGCCCCCTCGTCCGGCGCGACCAGCGTTCCCGATCGGCAGGCGCCGTGCCACAGGTCGAGGTAGCCCCAGACGTCGGACGGCACCCCGCGATCGGGGTCCGCCTCGATCACGAAGCTGATGTCGCCCTCCCAGTCCGAGGCGGCCTCGCGGTAGTCGGCCGACGCGTTGATCTCGTCGGCCAGCGCGCGGAACCACTCCTCCCGCGGGAAATCGAACATCCCCACCTCCCCTGCCGGCCTCAGCATACGGACGTCGCCCGAGGGAGGCGCCGGTCAGCGCAGCGCGTCGGAGACGATCACGGCGACGGCGATCAGGTTGAACGCGGCGTGGCCGACGATCGGCGAGAGCAGGGTCGTGCGCCATTCGTAGACGAGGGCGAGGCCGAGGCCGGTGACGACCATCGTGATCTGGAGCGCCACCGCGTCGGGCCACGGACCCGGCACGTAGTGGATCACGCCGAACAGCAGCGCGGAGACGATCGCCCCGAGGGCCACGCCGTGTCGGTCGCGGATCGATCGGTAGATCAGCCCTCGGAACAGGAACTCCTCCGTGATCGGCGCCACGACGACCGCGAACACCGCGAAGACGACGAGCTCGAAGCCCTGCAGGTCCCCGGTCACCTGCTCGGGCACGGCGACCTCCTCGTTCGTCACCGCGGCGAGGATCGCGATGACGATCGCCGCCGCGATGCCGGCCACGATGCGCACGGCGATACCCAGCCCGGCGCCGATCGCGATCTCGCGGCCGACACGCGAGGACGGGACGAGACGCAGGGCCTCGCGCCACCCCGCGTGCCGCGTCCGGAGCCAGACGAGCAGCGTGCCGACCAGCACCACGTCGACGACGATCCCCTGCGCGATCTCGCTGACACCGCTCGCGCCTCCTTCGCTGGTGTCGCCGAGCGCCGCGAACAGCGGGGCCGCGGCGAGCGAACCGAGCACGAAGCCGAGGAGCACGACGCCGAGGGTGGGCAGGAACCGCCAGGTGACCTTCGGGCGACCGTCGGGAAGCGTCGCGACCGAGGGACCGGACGCGCTCGCCGCGCCGATCGGCGACCCATCGGCGCGCAGATCGGGTCGGCTGGGGGGTCCGGGCATCATCGGCGGGTTCCTAGGGAAGGCGGATCGCCGGATCCTCGACGCGGCGAACCTCGACCCCGAGCGCGTGCAGCTTCTCGACGAACCCCTCGTAGCCGCGGTCGAGGTGGTGCAGCTCGGAGATCTCCGTGACGCCGTCGGCGGACAGGGCCGCGATCGCCATCGCGGCCCCGGCCCGGATGTCGAGGGCCCGCACCGGAGCGGCCGAGAGACGCTCGACGCCGCGGATCACCGCATGGTGACCCTCCGTGCGGATGTCTGCTCCCATGCGCCGGAGCTCGTCCACGTAGAGGAACCGGCTCTCGAAGACGTTCTCGGTCGCGATGCTCGTGCCCTCGGCCGTCGCGAGCATCGCCATCAGGATCGGCTGGAAGTCGGTCGCCACCCCCGGGTACGGCAGCGTGACGAAGTCGATCGCCCGGGCTCGCTCGGTGCCACGGATGCGCAGCCCTTGCTCGGTCATCGCGACGTCGGCGCCGGCGTCGCCGAGCTTCTGCAGGAACAGGTCGAGGTGGTCGGGACGCGCGTGCTCGAGCGTCACGTCGCCACGGGTCGCCACCGCGGCCGCCGCCCAGGTGCCGGCCTCGATGCGGTCGGGGATCGTCACGTGCTCGGCTGGGGTGAGCTCGTCGACGCCCTCGATCTCGATCGTGCTGGAGCCCGCGCCCTCGATGCGGGCGCCCATCGCCGCGAGGAAGCGGGCGATGTCGGCGATCTCGGGCTCGCGGGCGGCGTTGTCGATCGCCGTCGTGCCGCGGGCGAGCACGGCGGCCATCATCAGGTTCTCGGTCGCGCCGACGCTCGGGTAGTCGAGGGTGATGGCCGCGCCGCGCAGCCCGCGGGTCTCGGCGACGAGGAACCCGTGCTCCGAGCCGATCTGGGCGCCCATCTTGCGCAGACCCTGGATGTGCAGGTCGATGGGGCGCGAGCCGATCTCGTCGCCGCCCGGCATCGCGACCCTCGCGCGACCGGCGCGGGCGAGCAACGAACCCAGTACGGCGGTCGAGGCACGCATGCGCCGCACGAGCTCGTAGGGCGCCTCCACCGACGTGAGATCCGTGGCATCGATCGTGACCGTGCCGCCCTGCCATGCGAGGCCCGCGCCGAGGTGCTCGAGCACCTCGCCCATCGTCAGGCAATCCTGGATGTGGGGCACGTTGCGCAGCACCGTTCGCCCCGGCGCCAGCAGCGCCGCGGCCATCAGCTTGAGGGCGGAGTTCTTGGCGCCCGCGATCCGGATCGTGCCGGTGCATCGCGCCCCTCCCGAGACCAGGAGTCGTTCCATGGGGCTCACAGTGTAGGGGGCACCGGCCGCCGGCGTGGGACCGACGATCAGCCGCCGACGGTGCTGAGCGCGATCCGGGCCAGGGCCTTCTTCAGCTCGCCTCGGATCGCCGCCACGTCGGCCTCGGCCAGCCGCGTGTCGTGGTTCTGCAGCTGCTCCTCGAGCTCGGCGACCCTGCGCCCTCGCCGCATCGACGTCGATGTCACCGGCGAGCTCGGCGTGCGCCGCGAGCACGTCGACGCGCGTGCCACGGCCTTCGTCTCCCGCACCACCGCCGCTCGTCACGTGCATGAATCCGCCGTCGATCACCGCGGCGATCTCGCCGCCGTCCTCACGGTGGATGCGCAGCGGCCCGATCGCGAGCTGCACCATCATCGGCGCGTGCCCGGCGAGGATGCCGACCTCGCCGTCGACGCCACGTGCGATCACGGTCTCGGCCTCACCGGCCCAGACCTCGCGCTCGGGCGTGACGAGATGCACATCGACCGGCACGGGCTAGGCCGCCTCCATCTGCTTGGCCTGCTCGACGGCTTCCTCGATGCCGCCGACGAGGAAGAACGCCTGCTCGGGCAGGTGATCGTACTCACCCTCGGTGAGGCCCTTGAACGAGGCGATCGTCTCGTCGACCGGCGTGTACTTGCCGGGCAGACCGGTGAACTGCTCCGCCACGAAGAACGGCTGCGAGAGGAACCGCTGGATCTTGCGGGCCCGCGACACGATCACCTTGTCCTCCTCGGAGAGCTCGTCGATACCGAGGATCGCGATGATGTCCTGCAGGTCCTTGTACCGCTGCAGGATCTCCTGCACGCGCCGGGCCACCGCGTAGTGCTCCTCGCCCACGTAACGCGGGTCGAGGATGCGCGAGGAGGAGTCGAGCGGGTCCACGGCCGGGTAGATCCCGAGCGAGGCGATCTCGCGGGAGAGCACCGTCGTGGCGTCGAGGTGCGCGAACGCCGCGTGCGGCGCCGGGTCGGTGATGTCGTCGGCGGGCACGTAGATCGCCTGCAGCGAGGTGATCGACCGGCCCCCGGCCGACGTGATGCGCTCCTGCAGGTCGCCCATCTCGCTCGCGAGGTTCGGCTGGTAGCCGACCGAGGACGGCATGCGCCCGAGCAGCGTCGAGACCTCGGAGCCCGCCTGGGTGAACCGGAAGATGTTGTCGACGAACAGCAGCACGTCGAGGTGCTTCTCGTCGCGGAAGTACTCCGCCATCGTGAGCGCCGACAGCGCCACGCGCAGCCGCACGCCGGGCGGCTCGTCCATCTGACCGAAGACGAGCGCGGTCTTCTCGATCACGCCCGACTCCGTCATCTCGAGGAAGAGGTCGTTGCCCTCGCGGGTGCGCTCCCCCACGCCGGCGAAGACCGACACCCCGCCGTGCTGCTCGGCCTGGCGGCGGATCATCTCCTGGATGATCACCGTCTTGCCGACGCCCGCGCCGCCGAACATGCCGATCTTGCCGCCCTGCACGTACGGCTCGAGCAGGTCGATCACCTTGATGCCGGTCTCGAGCATGACCTTCTTCGGCTCGAGGTCGGCGAACGGCGGCGCGTCGCGGTGGATCGGCCAGTAGGTGTCGGGGCTGATCTGGTCGACGGTCGTGTCGAGGGGCTCGCCGAGCACGTTGTAGACGTGACCGAGCACGCCCTCGCCCACCGGCACGGTGATCGGGGAGCCGGTGTTCTCCACCGGCGAGCCGCGCACGACCCCGTCGGTCGGCTTCAGGGCGACCGCGCGCACGGTGGCGTCGCCGATGTGCTGGGCGACCTCGCAGGTGATCGTCGTGGTCTCCCCGCCGAGGTCGACGTCGAGCGTGAGCGCGGTGTTGATCTCGGGCAGCTCGGCCGGCGGGAACTCCACGTCCACCACGGGCCCGATCACCCGGACCACGCGGCCCTTCGCGTGTCCGTTGGTTCCAGCCATCGTCATCCCTCCGATGTCGAGGCCAGGGCTTCCGCCCCGCCCACGATCTCCATGATCTCGGTCGTGATCTCGTCCTGGCGGGCGCGGTTCGCCTGCCGGGTGAGCACCTTCATCAGTTCGTCCGCGTTGTCGGTCGCGGCCTTCATCGCCCGGCGCCTGGCGGCGTTCTCCGAGGCCGCCGACTCGAGCAGCGCCGCGTACACCTTCGTGATCAGGTACTGCGGCAGCAGGTGGTCGAGGATGCGCTCGGGCGCCGGCTCGAACAGGTACTCGGGGTGCACGCTCTTCGTGCCCGCGCCGGTCACCTCCTCGGGCGCGATCGGCAGGAACCGCTTCGCCGTGGCCCGCAGCGTGAACGCCGACCGGAAGTCGGTGTAGGCGCAGTGCAGCTCGTCGATCGTGCCCGCGGCGAAGTCGTCGATCAGGCGGGCGCCGATCTCCCGCGCCACGTCGTAGGCGGGCACCTCGGTATGTCCCTGCCAGTCGGCCTCGATCCGCTGACCGCGGAACCGGAAGTAGCCCACGCCCTTCTTGCCGCTCACGTAGAGCACCGGCTCGAGACCGCGCGCACGCACCGAGGCCAACACGTGCTCGGCTTCCTTGATCACGTTGGCGGTGTAGGCGCCGGCGAGACCGCGATCGGAGGTGCACACGAGCACGCCCGCCGTCCTCGGCTCTGAGCGTTCCTCGAGCAACGGATGCGAGAAGGACCCGGAGTTGCGCGCGAGGTCCTCCATCGCCTCGGTGAGCTGGATCGCGTACGGCCGCGACGCCTCGACCCGCTGCTGGGCCTTCACGATGCGCGACGACGCGATGAGCTCCATCGCCCGGGTGATCTTCTTCGTCGACTGGACCGATCGGATCCGCCGGCGGACGACGCGGAGCTGGGCGCCCATCTACGCGGTCGGCGCCCCGTCGCCGCTCTCGCCCTCTTCGTCCTCGTCGACCGAGGACATGCGATCCCACCCGACGTCGGCTTTCGCTTCGTCGGGTGGCGTGGTCTCGCCCAGCCCCGCTCCGGAGCCGGGCCCCGTCTGCGTCGGCGCGAAGACGTCCTGGAACGCCGCGATCGCGCCCTTCAGCGTCTCCTCCGTCTGCTCGGACAGGTCCCCGGTATCGCGGATCGCCGTGAAGACCTCGGGGTTGCGGGTCTCGAGGAACGTCGCGAACTCCTCGACGAAACGCTTCGCATCCTCGACCGGGTAGTCGTCCATGTAGCCCCCGGTCACGGTGTAGATCGCGACGACCTGCCGCTCGACCGGCTGCGGGTCGTACTGCGGCTGCTTCAGGACCTCGACGACGCGGGCGCCGCGGGCGAGCTGCTGCTGCGACGCCTTGTCGAGCTCGGATCCGAACTGCGCGAACGCCTCGAGCGCCCGGAACTGGGCGAGGTCGAGACGGAGCCGGCCGGCGACCTTCTTCATGGCCTTGATCTGCGCGGCGCCGCCCACGCGGGAGACCGAGACGCCGACGTTGATCGCGGGGCGGACCCCGGAGAAGAACAGCTCCGACTCGAGGAACAGCTGCCCGTCGGTGATCGAGATGACGTTCGTCGGGATGTACGCGGAGATGTCGCCGCCCTTCGTCTCGATGATCGGCAGCGCCGTCATCGAGCCGCCCCCGTTCGCGTCGGAGAGCTTGGCGGAGCGCTCCAGCAACCGGGAGTGCAGGTAGAAGACGTCGCCCGGGTACGCCTCACGGCCCGGCGGGCGGCGCAGCAGCAACGAGATCTCGCGGTAGGCCACGGCCTGCTTCGACAGGTCGTCGTAGACGATCAGCACGGCGTCGCCGTTGTACATCCAGTGGGCGCCGAGCGCCGCGCCCGAGTACGGCGCCACGTACTGGAACGGCGCGGGGTCGGAGGCGGCGGCGTTCACGACGGTCGTGTACTCGAGGGCCCCGTTCTCGCGGAGGGTCTCGACCACCTCGGCCACCGTCGAGGCCTTCTGGCCGATCGCCACGTAGATGCACTTCACGGCCTCGTCGGTACCCCAGTACTGCTTCTGGGAGATGATCGTGTCGAGCGCGACGGCGGTCTTCCCGGTCTGTCGGTCGCCGATGATCAGCTGGCGCTGGCCGCGACCGATCGCCGTCATCGCGTCGATCGCGGTGATGCCCGTGTACATCGGTTCCTTCACGGGCTGACGCGCGACCACGTTCGGCGCCTGCACCTCGAGGTTCCTCGTCGCCTCCGCGGCGATCGGACCCTTGTCGTCGATCGGGCGCGCGAGGCCGTCGACGACGCGGCCCAGGAACCCGTCGCCCACGGGGATCGACAGGATGCGGCCGGTCTGCGTGACCGGGTCGCCCTCCTCGATCAGGGCGGCGTCGCCGAAGACGATGCAGCCGATCTCGTCCTCGTCGAGGTTGAAGGCCATGCCCAGCAGACCGCCGGGGAACTCGAGGAGCTCGTTCGCCATCGTGCGCGGCAGGCCGGCGACCCGGGCGATGCCGTCACCGGACTCGATCACGCGGCCGACCTCTTCGCGTGAGACCTCCGGCGTGTAGCTCTCGACGTTCTTCCTCAGGGCTTCCGCGATGCTCGCGGGGTCAAGGTTGAGTGCCATGGTGAGGTTCCAGCTCCCTTAGGTGCCTAGGTGTTGCTTCGCGGAATCGAGCCGGCTCGACACCGACCCGTCGAAGACCTCGTCGCCCACCCTCGCCACGATGCCGCCGACCACCGACGGGTCGACGACGACCTTCACGTCGACCGAGCGGCCCGTGGCCTGGGAGAGCGCGCGGGCGATGCGATCGCGTTGGGCCTCGGTCAGCTCGACCGCGCTCCGGACCTCGGCGAGGGCGTGGTCGCGCTCGCCGGCGGCCACCTGGGCCAGATGCTCGACGATCCTGGGCAGCTCGCGCGCCCGGCCCGCGTCGACCACGAAGCCGAGCAGCGTGACCGTGACGGGGTTCGCTCGATCGCCCACGAGCTCGGCGATCACGGCCTTCTTGTTCTCGGCGGGCAGCGCGGCGTCGGTCAGCGCCTCGCGCAGGGACGTGTGCTGCTCGAGCCCCTTGGCGAAGCCGTAGAGCTCGTCCTCGACGGTCGGCAGCACGCCCTCGGCGCGCGCGACCGAGAACAGCGCCTCGGCGTAGCCCTGGATCAGATCCTCGTCGCGGGTCATGTCAGTTCGTCGCGTTCCCGCCCGCGACCTGGTCGATGTACTCGTCGATCAGGCGCTCGTGGGCGCTCGGGTCGAGGGACTCGCCCACCACGCGGCCGGCGAGCTCGACGGCGATCTCGCCGACCTGCGCCCGCAGCTCCTGGAAGACGCGGTCGCGCTCGGCGCGGATCTCCTCCTGCGCCCGGGCGACCGTGGCCTGGGACTCCTGCTCGGCCTTGGCCTGCACGTCGCGGCGGAGCTGGTCGGCGGTCGCGCGCGCCTCCTCGATGATGCGATTGGACTCGTCGCGGGCCCCGGCCAGCTGCTGGCGGTACTCGGCGAGCAGCGTGTCGGCCTCGGACCGCGTGGACTCCGCGCGCTCCATCTCGCCCTGGATCTTGTCGGCGCGCGCGGCGAGGGTCTTGTTCAGGGCCGGGAACGCGAACTTCCACAGCACGAAGAAGACGATGAGGAAGGCGAGCCCGCCGACGATCAGCTCGACGAGCGGCGGGATCAGCACGCTGATGCCGCCTGCCTCCTCCTCCCCACCCGCCTCCGCGGCCAGGATCAACGTGTTCAGCATCGGGTCGTTCCTCTCTGGCTCGGTCGAGACCTCAGACGATGAACGACAGCACGAAGCCGAACAGCGCCAGCGCCTCGACGAACGCGATGCCCAGGAACATCGTCGTGCGCACCATGCCGGCGGCCTCGGGCTGACGGGCCATCGCCTCGACGGACTTGCCGACCAGGAAGCCGATGCCGATGCCGGGGCCGATCGCGGCGAGGCCGTACACGAGGCCCTTGCCGATCGCGCCGATGTCGCCGGTGAGGCCGCCTTCGGCCGCCTGCGCGAGAACGTGGAACATGTGTTTCCTCCTTCTCGGTTCTTCCGTTGAAGTCTCGGTCAGTGCTCCGGGTGCATCGCCAGGCCGATGTACACGGCCGTGAGGATCGTGAAGATGTAGGCCTGCAGCGCCGCCACGAGCACCTCGAAGGCCGTCATGAACACCATCAGCAGGAACGCGAACGGCGCGAAGACGATCGTGACGGGCTCGAGCAGCAGGTACGCGGTGCCCAGGGCGAAGATCGTGAGGATCAGGTGACCCGCGAACATGTTGCCGAAGAGTCGGACGGCCAGCGAGAACGGCCGCACGAGGAACGTCGACACGAACTCGATCGGCGTCACGAGGATGTAGAGCGCGGTCGGCACGCCGGGCGGGAAGAGCTGGCTCTTGAAGTACCCGCCCGCTCCCTGTTTCGCGATGCCGGCGATGTTGAAGATGAACCAGACCAGGATCGCGAGGAAGGCCGGGATCGCGATGCGCGAGGTCGCGGGGAAGTTCAGGAACGGGATGATGCCGAAGATGTTCGCGACGAACAGGAACGCGAACATCGACGTGAGGAACGGCACGTAGACCAGGCCGTCGGGTCCCATGACCTCCATCACGATGCCGTTGCGGATGAAGTCGACCAGCGACTCGACGATGTTCTGCAGGCGCTTGGGCACGAGCCTGCCGCCGCGCGCCCCCGCGACGAAGAGCACGATCACGATGACGGCGGCCAGGATCATGAGCCCCGACGCCCTGTTGAAGCAGTTCTCGCCGCTGCCGATCAGGCACGGCGTGTCGAAGATCTCGGGTCCGAGCTCGTTGTCGCTGAACCCGCCCTCGCTCGGCGGGACGAAAGCCAGGACCGCCGACGTCATGGCCGAGGTGATGGTCGAGAGCATCTAGGCGTTCTCCTTCGCGGCGAGCGCGGCGTTGGCGCGCGCGGCCGACGGGTCTGCGGGGATCTGGAGCTGGCCGCCCACACCGCGCATCGTGAGGCGAGCCTCGTAGACGAGCAGCGCGATCGTGGCGGGCACGACGGTCAGCCCGAAGGCGACCGGCGAGAACCAGGCGAACGTGTCCAACAGGAACATCAGCCCGACGATGATGCCGATGCGCACGACCGGGCCGACGAGCGCGACCGCGTGCACCGCGGTGATCGAGATCGTCGAGGCGCGGCCGAGCGACCACCCGTGGACCGCGAAGTTCGCGAAGACGACGATCACGCCGATCGCGGCGGAGAGTGCGGCGCCGGGGCCCCCGAGGGCCGCGGCGACGATCGTGGCGATCGCGAACGCGAGCACCGAGGGCACGATCGCCCTCCGCACCATCTCGCGTTCCGGCCGCTCAGTCAGGGTGTCTCCCGTATCGAACGTAGATCACGTAGATCGAGACGCCGACACCGAGCAGCATCCCGATCGGGAGGAACAAGCCGTCGAAGCCGAGCCACCGGTCGAGGAGCCAGCCGACACCCCCCCACACCACGATGCCGGCGAGCAAGGTGCCGATCACGCTCCACGCCTGGTTGGCTCCCTTCCACGCTTCCCCTGGGTCGCGTCCCGGCATGGGCGCGGCAAGTATAGGGGTGCGGCCGGAAGGCCGTCAAAGGAACGCAACACTCGTTTCCGCAGGTCAGAGGCGGTTTTCTCGTGACCTTGTGAAAACTTTCACGAAGTGCGCGCCGGAATGGGCCCGACGCACCGACGTTGGAACGCTCAGCGACCGGCACCCACGGCGGCCTTGGCCCCGACGACCTCGCCCTCGGCGGCCTTGCGGCTCGACCGGAAGCTCGCGACGAGGTTCAACCCCGCGGTGAGCAGGCCGGCCGTGAACAGGATCGTGCCCCAGACGTTCACCTGCGGCGGCACGCCGATGCGGGTCGCTCCGTAGACCCACGTCGGGAACGTGTTCACCGCGCCACCGACGAAGTTCGTGATGACGAAGTCGTCGAGCGAGAGCACGAACGCGAGGAGGAATCCGGCGACGACGCCGGGGAGGATCAGCGGCATCGTCACCCGCATGAAGGCCTGGAACGGCGTCGCGAACAGGTCCTGCGCCGCGTTCTCGAGCGACCGGTCGAGGCCCTGCACCCGGGCACGTACCGTGATCGCCACGAACGCGATCGCGAAGCCGATGTGGCTGAACAGGATCGATGCCGAACCCGATCGGCGTCTTCCCGAGCACGAACATCGACAGCAGCGACGAGGCGAGCACGATCTCGGGGATCGCGATCGCGAGGAAGATCACGAAGTTCGTCACCGCGCGCCCGCTGAACTGGTACCGGCCGAGCACGAGCCCGATCAGCGCACCGAGCACCGTGGCGATGATCGACGCCGGATCGCCACGAGGATCGATGTCCTCAGCGCCTCGTTCAGGCTCGGGATCGCGAACATGTCCTGCCACCACCGCGATCGTGCAGCAGGTGAACTCCGCGATCTGCCGCTCCCCCAGGAGATCGTTGAACGAGAACAGGATCATGACGAAGACCGGGAACGCCAGGTAGATGATCATCGCGATCGTGAAGACCGGCAGGATGTAGGCGGTCCAGCGCTTGCGTTTGACGCGCAGCGGCGGGCGGTCGACCGCCTCGGCCCGGTCGACGGTGACCGCGCTCATGCCGCCGCCGCCAGCGTGGAGTCTTCGGTGCCCAGCACCTTCGCGTACGCGAGCGCGATCACGAGCATGCCGATCATCAGGATCACCGAGAGCGCGGCCGCCTCGGGATAGTCGGCCTCCGTCAGGAACTTCGTCTGGATCACCTGGCCGACCATCGTCGTGCGGTTGGAGCCGAGCACGCTGGAGTTCACGTAGTCGCCGGTCGCCGGCACGAACGTCAGCACGAGGGCTGCGAACAGCCCGGGGAACGACAGGGGCAGCACGACCTTGCGGAACGCCTCGAACTTCGTCGCGTACAGATCCTTCGCCGCCTCGACGAGCCGCTTGTCGATGCGGTCGAGCGCAACGTACGAGCGGCAGTGCGGTGAACGGCAGGAAGTTGTACGTGATGCCCGCCACGACGGCGACAGGACCAGCGAGCACCCGGAAGTTGTCGGGGAGGAGCCCCAGGTCCTTCAGGAAGCCGAAGAGCACGCCGTCGTCGCGAGGATGAAGTTCCACTGCACGGTGCGGATCACGAACGACACGAAGAAGGGCACCAGGATCAGGAAGAAGAGCGTCGACTTCCACCGCCGGCATAGAAGGCGATCCAGTAGGCCATGGGATAGGCGAGCACGATCGTGAGCACGGTCGCGAGGGCCGAGTACAGCAGAGCCCGAGCGATGAACGTCTTCGAGGACGAGAACGCGTCGGCGTAGTTCTCGAAGGCCCAGGTGAACTGATAGCCGCCGGAGAGCAGTCCCCCGCTCTGCAGCGAGGTGTAGACCACGAGGATCAGCGGCACGATGAAGGCGAGCATCAGGTAGATGCCACCGGGTGCGAGGATCCCGTACGCGACCCGGCTCCGTCGCTTCGCGAGGAATTGGTCGGCACGCTTCGGCGGCCCGTCGCCGGACTGGCCGACGGCGGCCGCGGTGAGTAGCGCGAGATCCTTCGCTTGATCCTGGGGCACCTTACGTCTCCGTGATCGGGACGAAGATCGCGTCCCACTCCTCGCGTTCCTCGTCGGTCGTGAGGTTGCGACCGAACGGGGTCTTCGCGAGGAGGGCGTCGTCGGGCCACAGGAGCGGGTTCTCCGCCATGTCCGCCAGGTCCGTCGCGTACTCGCCGCTCTCCTCGGCGGCGTGCTGGGCGATCAGGTCCTGCACGGCTGGCACCGGCGACATGTACGCCACCCACTCGGTGATCAACTGCGCGATCTCCGGCTGATAGACGTAGTCCATCAACTGGTACGCGCCCTGCGGATTGGCCGAGTTCGCCGGGATCATCATGTTGTCGATCCACAGGAGCGCCCCGCCCTCGGGCACGACCCACTCGTACGGCTTGTTCTCCCAGATCTTGTAGTAGAGGACGTCGCCCGACCAGGCCATCGAGGCCGCGAGGTTCCCGGCCGTGAAGTCGTCGATGTAGCCCTGGTCGTAGAACTTCCGCAGCGTGCCGGAGTCCTTGAGCATCTGGACCCAGTCCGCGGCTTCCTGCCACTCCGCCGGGCCTGAGGTGACTGGGTCGATGCCGAGGTTGATCATCACCAGATCGGGCATGTCGCCGGTGATCATGCCGACCGACGACGTCCCCACGATGTCGGGGTTCATCAGGTCGTCCATCGTGGTGATCGGCCGGCTCACCTTCTCGGTGAGGTAGCCGATGCCGGTGAGGCCCGACTGCCACGCCATCGAGTACTTGTTCCCCGGGTCGTACTCGGGGTCCTTCGCCCACGTCGCGGCGTTCGCGTCGAAGTTCGGCCGCATCGACGGATCGAGCTCGGTCACCCAGCCGTTCACGGTCAACGCCGTGAACTCTCGGCCGTTCGTGATCACGATGATGTCGCGTCCGGTGTCCTGCCCCGCCTGCAGCTGCGGCAGGAGCTCACCGAAGAAC
>CAWGUD010000026.1:0-23063 GCA_963825685.1 uncultured Actinomycetes bacterium
GCTCTCCTTCGCGGCATTCGCGGTGCGCACGTTCGCCCGCACGGCGAGCCACATGCCCGCGTACCCCGTCAGCATCGAGGCGCCGGCGCCGAGCAGGAACGCGATCGAACGTCCGACACGGATCGACAGCTCCGGCGACATGCCGAGCAGGGTCGTGGTGACGGCGTCGGAGACGGGCAGCGCGAAGAACAGGACCACGGTCAGGATGCCGAGGAAGATGCCGAGCGTGCTGAACTGACGGCTCAGGTAGGCCTTCGCCCCTTCCTGGATCGCGGTGGCGATCTCCGCATCTTGTCGCTGCCCTCGGGCTCGGCGAGCACCTTCGCCCGCAGGTACCAGGCGAACGCCAGCGCCACGAGCGAGATCGCCAGCACGATCCAGAGCCATGTGTTCTCGAACGACCCGAAGGTGACCTCGAGCGGGCCGCCTTCCTGGGCAAGGATGCGGAACATGCAACCTCCTGAAGTCGGGTGGAGTCCTCTCTGGGGCGCCCGAGCGGGCCGGGCGACCGGTGCAGTATAGGGAACGCTTCCCCGTGCGACCTGCAGGGATGCCGCGCGCGGCGACGCTCGTGGGAGCATGTCGCGCGATGGGGTTCGAGGGCACCACGCTGTGGCGCATCCGTCAGAAGGTCGGCACCGATCTCGTGCTGTGGCCGGGCGCCAGCGTGATGGTCGTGCGCGACGACGGTCGCGTGTTGGTGGCCCATCGCCTCGACAACGGCATGTGGGCGATCCCGGGCGGTGGGGCCGAGCAGGGTTCGAGCTTCGCCGACACGGCCGTCACCGAGTTGCGCGAGGAGGTCGGTCTCGTCGCCGACCCCGGGGACCTCGAGGCGTTCGCCTGCATCTCGCGCGAGGACAACCACCTCGAGACCTACCCCAATGGCGACGTGACCCACTACTTCGGCCTCTGGTTCGTGCTCCGCCGGTGGCAGGGCGAGCCCGCGGGCGACGGGGAGGAGATGGGCGAGATCGCCTGGGCCGACCTCGACGATCCGCCCCAACCGCTCTTGCGCTCGACGCGGGTCGGCTTCGAGCTGTACCGCGCGTGGATGGAGACCGGCCGCTTCCAGGCCTACTGAGAGCTCGTCCGCTGAGGCTCGTCCGGAACCTTCGGGTCGCCCCCGGCGACGGCGCCACACGCAGGATCACGTAGCCGAGCACGCCCGCCACCAACGAGCCGGCGAGGATCGCCGTCTTCGCCTCGTCGAGCAGCGGTCCTGGTGGGAACGCGAGCTCCGCGATGAAGAGCGCCACCGTGAACCCGATGCCCGCGGTCATGCCCATGCCGGTGAGGTCTCCCCACCCCACGTCGTCGGCGAGGCTGCCCAACCCGGAACGCACCGCGAGGAACGATCCCACGAGCACGCCGAGCGGCTTCCCGAGCACGAGCCCGAAGAAGACGCCCAGGGAGACCGGCGCCGTCAGCGCGTCGCCGAGCCGGGTGAGCGACAGCTCCACGCCGGCGTTCGCCAGGGCGAAGATCGGCAGGATCACGAAGCTCGTCCACGGCAGCAACGCGTGCTCGGTGCGGGCGAGCGGCGACACGGCTTCGCGGGAGAGCCACGCGAGGCGCATCCACCATTGAGCATCGTCGTCGGCCGATCTCGGCTCGTCGCTCGTCTCGTCGGCGGTGCGGCGAGCCTCCTCGCTCACCGCGGCCGGACGCTGGAACGGGGTCGCCGGGGTCAGCAACCCGAGCACCACCCCCGCGATCGTCGGATGGATGCCCGCCTCGTACGTCGCGTACCAGAGGGCGGCCCCGAGCACCACGTACACGAGGATGAAGCGGATGTGCACCGCGTTCGCGACCGCGATCACGCCGACGATCGCGAACGCCGCCATCAGGGCGTTGGCCTCGACACCGCCGGTGTAGAAGATCGCGATCACGATGATCGCCCCGATGTCGTCGACGATCGCGAGCGTGAGCAGGAGGGGCTTCAGCCTCGGCGACGCGTACGACGCGGCAAGCGCCAGCACCCCCAGGGCGAACGCGATGTCGGTGGCCATCGGGATACCCCACCCGCGCCCGGCCTCGCCGCCGCCCGCGATCGCCAGGTAGATCAGAGCCGGCGCCACCATGCCGCCGATCGCCGCCATGATCGGCAGGGTGGCCACCCTGAGCTTCTGCAGCTCCCCCGAGACGACCTCGCGCTTGATCTCGAGGCCCACCACGAGGAAGAAGAGCGCCATGAGCCCGTCGTTCACCCAGAAGTGCAGGTCCTTCTGAAGGTCGACCAGCGAGCCGAGCCGAACGGTGAACTCGGTCGCGAAGAGGGACTCGTACCCGCCCTTCCAGGGGGAGTTGGCCCAGACGAGTGCCAGGACCACCGCCACGAACAACAGCGAAGCGCTCGCCGTCGCCGTCTGCAGGAACTCCTGCAACGGCTGCACGACCCGCCTCGGGACCAGCCGCTCCGACCGAGACCACGGTGGCCGGACTTCGTCGAAGGCGTCTCGGGACGAGCCTGCGCGTGGATCGGGCGTGACCGGTTCGGACATGACGACTCCTCCCGCCGACCAGTCTTCCCGGCACACCTGTTGCGTCGCCACCCATCGTACCCGTCACGGAAATCACACGCCGATGTCGTTGGCGAGGCCCGCCGCCGCCGGTAGGCTCCGCACGTTTTGGCAGATGGTCGGCACGTAGCCACCCCTTCCCGGAAGAAGCCCCTCCTGATCGTCGGCGCCCTCGTGATCGTCGCGCTCGCAGTGGTGGCGATCTTCGCGCTGTCCGGCGGCGACGCCGGTCCTCTCACCGACCTCGTGGGCGACGACACCCCCGAGACCCCCGAGTTCGCGTTCGAGGCGAGCAAGCCGAAGGCCGTCGAGACATCGGCGAAGCCGGATCATCAGGCCGCCGTCGCCGCCGCCCAGGCGCCCTCGACCGCCGTCACGCAGCAGCTCGACGGGCTCTACACCGCGGCCTTCCTCGACCCGGGCAACTGGATGGACGGGGAGTACGACGACGTGCTCGAGTTCTTCTCCGACGATGCCCGCGATGCCGCCGAGGCCCAGCTCGACGTGCTGACGGCGGGGACGGAGGCGGGCGAGGCCTTCGAGTCGATCACGCCGCGTCCGAGCACGCTCAAGGTCCACGTGCTCCTCGATCCCTCGCGTGTGCCGCACGCCGTCGAGGGGAGCGCACGCTTCGTCGCCCGCGGCACGGGCGCCGACGGCCAGGTGGAGCTCGTCAGCAAGGGCCAGTTCGTGTTCGAGAAGATCGACGGCGAGTGGCTCGTGGTCTCGTTCTCTGTGCAGCGCAGCGACGAGGAGCGTGAACCGAAGCCGAGCGCATCGGGCTCGCCGGGTGCGAGCGGGAGCGCCGAGCCGTCGGAGGCCGAGGCCTCGTGAGGCGGCGCGCGACGTTCCTCGTGGTCGCCCTCGTGGCCTGGGTCCTCGGCTCGGGCCTCGGCGCCCTGAGCGGCACCGTCGTCGCGCGGGCGCAGTCGACCGGCGTCGTGATGGGCAAGGCGCACGCCGGCTTCACGCCGTCACTCACCGGGTCCAAGCCCGTCGTGATCCTCGCGATCGGGTCGGGCGCGCGCGAGGGCGAGAACGTGATGCGCTCGCTCGGCGACTCGCTGCACATGATCTTCCTGAACCCCGCGAAGAAGCGAGCGGTCCTCGTGGGTGTGCCGCGCGACTCCTACCTGCCGATCCCCGGCCACGGCAGCGGCAAGATCAACTCCGCGATGGTCTTCGGCGGGCCCGAGCTCATGGTGGCGACGATGGAGCAGAACTTCGGCGTCACGATCGACTACTGGGCGCTCACGACGTTCTGGGGCTTCACCGACATGATCAACGCGGTCGGCGGGCTCACGGTCGACGTGCCGTTCCCGATGGTCGATTCGTACTCACGCAGCGACTTCCAGCCGGGGGTCCAGAAGTTCACCGGCCCGGAGGCGCTCGCGTTCTCACGTGACCGTCACAGCCTGGAGCAGGGCGACTTCGGCCGCCAGGAGAACGGCGGCCGCCTGATGCTCTCGGCGCTCGCGCAGTTCAAGAAGGAGTTCCGCGCCGACCAGGCCCGTCTCTTCACGTGGCTCGGCGCCGGCATGCGCAACATCGAGACCGAGATCCCGTTGTCGGAGGTCATGGCCCTCGCGTTCACGGCGTCGAAGGTGCCACCGGCGAAGGTGCAGAACGTCGTGCTGCCCGGCGGCACGGGCACGATCGGCGGCATCTCGGTCGTCACGCTCGACATGGCGCGGGCCCGCGCGATCGTGGCCGACGCGAAGCAAGACGGCATGCTCCTCAAGAAGAACGTGCCGCCCAGCCCCACCGCCAACGAGTGACCTCGTGCGCGGGGTAGGCTGCGGCTCGCATGACGACCCTGCAGGACGACCTGACCGACGTCCACCCCGGGCGCGCCAAGATCGAGATCGCCATCGCCCTCGCGCTCACGGTCCCGGGGTTCGTCGTGCGGTTCACGCACCCGGACATCTCGCATCCGCTCGAGGCCTTCCTGTTCGGCCTCGCGATCGTGGGCGCCGCGTTCATGCTCTCGTGGGCCGCCGAGGCGGCACAGCTCGACATCTCGGCGGGACTCGCGATCGCGATCCTGGCCCTGATCGCCGTGTTGCCCGAGTACGCGGTCGACTTCGTGTTCGCGAAGAAGGGCGGGGAGTCGTTCGCCCAGACGGGGGCGGCCTGCCTGCCGCTCGACGGCGGCACGGAGTCGCCGTGTCATCTCGCCCTCGCCAACATGACCGGCGCGAACCGCCTGCTGATCGGCGTGGGCTGGACGATGGTGATCTTCATCGCCTACTTCCGTCTCAAGAAGCGCAACCGCCTCGTGAAGACCCCCAACGGCCGCTGGGAAGGCGTGCGCCTCGACCGCGAGCACTCGATCGAGATCGGGTACCTGGCCATCGCCACGATCTACTCGCTGACGCTGCCGCTGAAGCACTCCGTGACGCTGATCGACGCCGCGATCCTGATCGGGATCTTCGTCGCCTACTCGATCAGGGTCTCGAGGGCCCCGGCCGAGGAACCGCACCTCGTCGGTCCCGCCCGCTACATCGGCACGTTCGGCACCGTGCCCCGGCGCATCACGGTCGGGGCGATCGCGGTGTTCGCCGCTGCGGTGATCCTGCTGTTCGCCGAGCATTTCGCCGAGGCGCTCGTGCTCTCGGGCGAGGCCCTCGGGGTGAGCGAGTTCCTGCTCGTGCAGTGGGTCGCGCCGCTCGCGTCGGAGGCTCCCGAACTGCTGATCGCCGGTCTCTATGCCTGGCGATTGAACACGAGCGCGGGCCTCGGCACGCTCGTCTCGTCGAAGGTGAACCAGTGGACGCTGCTCGTCGGTACGCTGCCGATCGTCTTCTCGTTCGCCGCCGGCGGGCTCCACGGGCTGCCTCTCGACACCGTGCAGCGAGAGGAGCTGTTCCTCACGGCCGCGCAGTCGTTCTTCGCCGTCGCCGTGATCTCGAGCCTCACGATGTCGTTGCGAGAAGCGTTGTTCCTCTTCGCCTTGTTCTGGGGACAGTTCATCCTCGGCGGCATCGTCCCGGAGCAGTACCACGGCATCGAACGCGTCGCCGTGGGCATCGTCTACCTCGTGTTGGGCGTCTGGGTGCTCGTGAGCGACCGGTTCAACTTCCGGCAGCTGGCGCGTGATGCGTTCAGGGCGCCCTACGACGAGCTCGCCCGGGAACGGGAGGCGGACGCGCTCGCCGAGGCCGCCCGACGCCAGGTCTGAGCGCCCTCGTCGCCCGCCGCCGGTAGCCTTCCGCCGTGGACCCCTCGGCGTTCCTGCGGCACCTCGAGACCGACCCCGACGTGGGCGACTCGCTCGTGCACGTGCGGGTCCTGCCGGCACGCAGGCCGGTCGTCGAGCCGTTCCCCTCCGACCTGCCCGAGCTGCTCGTGACCCGGCTGGGCCTGACGGGCGTGCGCGGCCTCTACCCGCACCAGTCCGACGGCCTCGCGGCGCTGAGGGCGGGCCGCGACGTGGTGATGGCGACCGGCACCGCGAGTGGCAAGACCCTCGTGTACAACACGGCCTTCGCCGAGACGGCGATCACCACGCCGAAGGCCACCGCGCTCTACCTGTTCCCGACCAAGGCGCTCGCGCGCGACCAGCTGCGCTCGGTGCGTGCCCTGAAGCTGCCGCAGGTCAAGGCCGCCGTCTACGACGGCGACACGCCGAAGGCGGAGCGCCCCCTGATCCGAACGAACGCGAACCTCGTGATGACGAACCCCGACATGCTGCACCTGTCGCTCCTCGCCGACCACGCACGCTGGGCCGACTTCTTCCTGCGACTGTCGCTCGTGGTCGTCGACGAGGCCCACGTGTGCCGCGGCGTGTTCGGTTCGCACGTCGCGATGGTGCTGCGGCGGTTGCGGCGCCTCGTCGCGCACTACGGCGGCACACCGCGGTGGTGCCTCGCGAGCGCGACCGTCGGGAACCCGCGCGAGCTCGCGACCCGGCTCACGGGCCTCGACGACGTCGTCGAGATCACCGACGACGCCTCGCCGTCGGGCGAGAAGCTCTTCGCCCTGTGGAACCCACCGCTCGCCGACGAGGAGACCGGCGCGCGACGAAGCGCCCTCGCGGAGAGCGCCTGGCTCCTCGGGCAGCTCGCGAGCCAGGGGACCCGCTGCGATCGGCTTCACGCGATCGCGTCGGGCGGCCGAGCTGCTCGCCGAGTGGACGCGGCGCGAGGTCGGCGACGCGCAGCTGCGGCAGAAGATCACGAGCTACCGGGCCGGCTACCTCGCGGAGGATCGGCGACGGATCGAACGGGCGCTCGCGGACGGCGACCTGCTGGCGGTCGCCTCGACGAGCGCGCTCGAGCTCGGCATCGACATCGGGTCGCTCGACGCCGCGGTGCTCACGGGCTACCCGGGGACCCGCGCGGCGATGTGGCAGCAGGCGGGACGAGCCGGGCGGCGCGACACCGACTCGCTCGCCGTGCTCGTCGCCCAGGACGATCCGCTCGACCAGTACCTCGTGCACCACCCCGAGGATCTGTTCGACAAGCCCGCCGAAGCGGCCGTGATCGACCCGACGAACCCCTACGTGCGCGAGCCACACCTGCGCTGCGCCGCACGGGAGGTGCCGCTCCGCGACGACGAGCTCGCCTTCTTCGGCGACGCGGCCGAGGTGCGCGCGTCGGTCGAGGCGATGACCGAGCGCGGGGAGCTCGTGCGTCGCCGGGAGGCCTGGCACGATCGCGGCAGGGACGCGCCCCACCGTGCGGTCGACGTGCGGGCCGGCGGAGGCCAGGTCTACTCGATCGTGATCGACGGCACCGGGGAACTGCTGGGCACCGCAGACGAACACCGTGCCTACGCGACGTTGCATCCCGGCGCCGTGTACCTGCACCTCGGGGAGCAGTACCTCGTGCAGGAGCTCGACCTCGTCGCTCGGGTGGCGGTCGTTCGCAGCGCCGACCCGGACTTCTACACCCAGGCGCGCGACGTCACGGACATCGCCATCGACGAGATACGTGCGCGGTCAAGTATCAGCGACGTGGAGCAGTGCTTCGGATCGGTTCGGGTGACGAACCAGGTCGTGAGCTACGTGCGGAAGTCGGTCTCGACGAACGAGACGCTCGACGAGTTCCCCCTGCCGATGCCGCCGGTCGAGCTCGAGACCCGGGCGGTGTGGTGGACGATCCCCCAGACGGTGCTCGATCGCGCCGGGGTCGGCCCACGCGACGTGGCCGGTGCGATCCATGCGGCGGAGCACGCCGCGATCGGGCTGCTGCCCCTCGTCGCGACCTGCGACCGCTGGGACATCGGCGGGGTCTCGACGCCCGTGCACCCCGACACCGGCCTCACGACGATCTTCATCTACGACGGCTACCCGGGCGGGGCCGGCATCGCAGAGCGCGGCGCGGCGACCAGCGAGCGATGGCTCCGCGCGACGCTGGAGGCGATCCGCGTCTGCCCGTGCTCGCACGGATGCCCGAGCTGCGTGCAGAGCCCGAAGTGCGGCAACGGCAACGAGCCGCTCGACAAGCAGGGGGCCGTGGCGCTGCTGGCCGCGTTCCTCGGGGAGCGCTGGGGCTAGCGCAGGGGCGGTCGCGGCGCTCCGCTCGGCGAGCTCGCGGATCCGCAGGAGCATCTTGCGTTCCATGATGAACGCGCCCGGGTCCGCGATCGCGATCCAGACGTAGGTGGCGGGCGTGCGCGGCCAGTCCTGCTTCCAGCGGCTGATCAAGCGGGTGCGACCCTCGCCCGCGGGCTCGACGAACAGGCACCACGAGTCGGTGTCCCCACCGCTCACGATGTGCCGATCCGGTTCGATGGCCCGCACGACGGGGCCGAACCCCGGCATCATCTCGATACGGTCGCCGACCTCGAACCGCATCCCGGGCTCGATGCGCTCCACGCTCGGAAGGCCGTCGTTGTCGATCCAGTCGTAGCTGTACCACCCGCCGCGGCCGAATCCGATCTGCAGCAACCAGGGGAAGACGTGCTCGGGTGGGGCGTCGATCGTGATCGCCCTCGTCGTCGACGGCGCGTCGGCGCGGAGCAGGTCGTCTCCCGGAAGCACCCGGTGCACCTCGTCGTGGGTCGCACCCCAGCGGCGCTGCCAGGGGCCGAACGCGAACAGGTACGCCGCGATCGCGACGGCGACCAGGCCGAGCGCAGGACCGACCCCGAGCCACGCGATCAGCGCGACCACCGTGGCGAGACCCACGACCACGCACGCGACCAGGATGATCCCGATCGTCCGCTGGGTCCTCATGCCGGTCCCTCCTCGTCGGCTCCACCCTCGCGGACGAGCCCCGCCGCGCCCACGGTCATCGGTCCCCGGACCCGCGGGCCGACCGGCCGAACCACGCGCCTGCGGTAGCCTCGATGCGCCCGTGTACCCACACCGACTCACCCGCCGACAGTTCATGAGCCGATCCGCCGCGGCCGCGGCCGGGTTCTTCGTGACGTCGTGCGTCGGCGAGCGGCTGTCGACGAGCCCCGAGCCCCGACCGACGTTCACGAGCACGCCGCCCGAGCAGCTCGCCACGCGCTGGCCCGTCGATCGCGTCGTGTACCTGATGCTCGAGAACCGAAGCTTCGACAACATCTTCGGTCGCTACCCGGGCGCCAACGGCACGCGCACCGGCATGCGATGGGGCGAGGAGGTCCGGCTGCGCCGCTGCCCCGAGTGGCTGCCGGGCGACCTTCCCCACGACACGGCGTCGTGGCACGCGATGTACAACGACGGGAAGATGGACGGGTTCGCGATCGGCGAGTACGGGCCCTACTTCGGCTACTCGCAGTTCGACCGCCCCGACGTGCCGAACTACTTCCAGTGGGCGGACGAGTTCGTGCTCTGCGACAACTTCTTCGCGTCGGTGGCGGGTCCGTCCTACCCCAACCACCTGTACATGATCGCCGGGCAGGCCGGCGGGGCGATCAACAACCCCGAGAACATCAAGGTGAAGCAGCTGAACGACGGGCGGGCGTTCAAGAGCTGGGGGTGCGACGCGTACGGCGACGACGTCTTCGTCTACGTCGAGGACGAGCAGGGCAACCTGGGCCGGCACCCCACGTGCTTCGACATGAAGACCGTCGGCCACCAGCTCTCGAAGCGCGACATCGACTGGGCCTACTACTCCGCCGACCCGTACCAGGCCGGCTACATCTGGCAGGCGTACTCGTCGATCGAGGACATCTTCCACGACGACGAGCTGTGGGAGCGGCACATCTGGCCGGTCGACGACATCATGCGCGACATCGAGGCCGAGGCCCTGCCGCCGGTCACCTGGATCACGCCGCGGTTCCAGCTCTCGGACCACCCCCCGTTCAGCACGCGACACGCGCACAACTGGGTCACCGACATCGTGAACGGCATCATGCGCTCGTCGATGTGGGAGTCGATCGCGATCTTCATCACCTGGGACGAGTGGGGCGGGCTGTACGACCACGTGGCGCCGCCGACGATCGACGACGTGGAGCTCGGGTTCCGGGTGCCGATGATGGTGGTCTCGCCGTACGCGAAGCGCGGCTACATCGACGACGCGTTCGCGGAGTTCTCCTCGCCGCTGCGCTTCATCGCCGACAACTGGGATCTGCCGTACCTGACGCCACGCATCGCGAACTCGCACGACTACACGCATGTGTTCGACTTCGATCGGAAGCCGCGCCCGCCCTCGCCCGGGCGCCACGTGCGCGCCACGAACGACTTCTGGGATTGGCCGGAGACGTTCCCGGGATGGCCGCCGTCGCTCGACCCCGAAGATCCGAAGATCCGCTACCCCTGATCGGCCGCGGTGTCCTTGCTCCCGTGGTCGGGCAGCTTCCCGGCGAGGCACGGCAGGGTGTCGAGCATCTCCGACGGGAACGCGGCGATGAACGCGCGCTCGTCGGCGACCCCGGGCGCGACCGGGTACTGGTCGCCCTGCACGTCGCCCTTCGTCACGGTGAGCAGGTAGGAGGAGATCTCCTCGAGCGTGGCGCCGTTCTGCTCCATCTCCTCGTGATCGATGAAGATGTGGGTCGGCTGGGTGAACTCGACGATGCGCACGTCGTCGCCGTCGGTGTCGAACCGCTCCTGGATCACGCCGGCGACGTTGCTGGGCTCGATCACGGACGCGCCGCTCACGGCGGGATCGGGCGTGTGGCCGTGGTCGGCGGTGAGCATCATCACCCACTCGCCTTCGCCGACGTGCTCGTTCAGCAGGTCGATCAGGTTCGGCAGGTCGGCGTCCTGCGCCTGCACGGAATCGCGCATCTCCGTGGCGTTCATCGAGTAGAGGTGCCCGATCTCGTCGATCAGCTTGTAGTTGATGTAGAGCAGATCGGGCACGTCGTCGGCACCGAAGCCCTCGCGCTGCACGACCTCGTCGATCAGCCGGGTCTGCCACGGGATGCGCGCCGGCGTCTTCAGCGCCTCCTCCGCGCGCGCCCCGTCGAGGGCGAGCTCGTGCCACATACCGTCGTCCTCGCCGTCCTGCAGGTCGACCTCGTCGAAGTAGTCGGTGATCGGCGGCAGGTCGTTCACGTAGGGCAGCGTCCGGTAGTACGGAGCGACGTTGCTCGTGAGGTTCCACGTGATGCCCTCGGCCCCGAGGGTCGCGGCCCCCTCTCGCTCGCGCAGCACCGCGATGTCCTGGTCGCCGCCACCCCACAGCGAGCCGTGGCTCATCATGCCGAGGTGGATCGCCACGGTCGCCAGGGCGCCGACCACCGGACGGTTGCCCATCCCCCGGTCGTAGAGGTCGGCGAAGGTGGGGGCCACGAGGTAGCGCGGGCCGGCCTCCCACGGGTCGGTGAGCCGATCGCCGATGCGCAGCTGGTGCGCGACCAGGCCGTGGGTGCGCGAGAACGCCCCGGTGCCGATCGTCGCGTGGATCTGCGCCGTGCTGGGCGGCGAGGACCCCACCTCGGCCTCCTCGTACCAGGTGCCCTCGTCGATCATGCCCTGCAGGTTCGGCCAGGCCTTCGGCCACTCGTCGAGCACGAACCGGCCGGCACCGTCCCAGACCACCACGACCACCACCTTGGGCGGGTCGGCGTCGGGCACGAGCGCCTCGGTCAGCGGAGCGCCGTCGGGAGCATCGAACGGGAAGTCGACGAGCTCGCCTTGCGTGGGCGCGATGTCGGCCAGCGTGACGACGCGGTCGACCTCGCCCCGGGCCTGGATATGGCCTGGCCCGTAGAGCCACAGCGGGACCTGGCCCACGTAGTCCCACGGGCCGGAGTGGGGCAGCCCACCCGTGCCGACGAAGTCGGGCTCCTGGGGGATGATGTCGATGTCGCCGCTGCGATCGGCACGGTGCCCGCGCCAGCCGCGCACGAGCAGCTCGGTCGGGATGTCACACGCGGCGGCCGCGAGTTGCGCGCGCATCGCCTGGGTCTGCGACAGGCCGGGGGTCGTCGAACCGGTCGCGGGCGCCGCGACGAGCGCGCCGACGACCACGAGCGTCGCGATCGAACCGGCGAGCGAGCGACGGACCCTCATGCTGCGTCTCCCGGCCTCGGCGGCACGAACGCGCCGTAGTCCTCGCCCCCGAACAGCAGCACGACCAGGCCGATGTGCTTGGGCTCGGGCACGGCCGGGCGCTCCACCTGCCACTCGCTCTCACCCTCGGAGGCCGCGGCGGCCTCGACGACGGTCCAGTCGACGCGGGAGCCGTCGCGGGCGTCGAGCACGTACACGCCGGGGCGGGGCAACGTCCCGCCGGTGTCGTTCTCGACCGTGAGCACCGCGCCTTCATCCTCGATCGTGAGCCTGGCCTCGATGCCGGCGGCGTCGGTGAAGACGTAGGAATCGGTGCTCGTCACGGGCGGCGGCGACGTCTGCGGCGACCCCTCGGCATCCGCCGGGCGGGTCCGCGTCGCGCGGTGCACGCGACCAGCGCGAGCGCACGACAGCGAGCCGAGCATCACGCGGAACGGCGTGTCGAGGTGGAAGCGGGGTGGGAGGCCCATCGAGCGCGGCAGTCTAACAGTGGGGTTGTGGCGGCTCTGTGACGACGCACGGGGGGATCGACGGTCCGACCGCCCGAGGGCACGACGCTCGCCCTGCGATACTCAGCGGCATGGCGCACCAGCACGCCCCACCTACGTCGCGGTGATCGGCGCGAGCGACGCCACCGAGTGGGAGCTCGCGATGGCCGAGGACGTCGGGCGCCGGCTCGCGCGCGCCGGGGCCGTGCTCGTCTGCGGGGGCCTGGGCGGCGTGATGAACGCCGCCGCCGCGGGAGCGGCGGCCGAGGGCGGCACGTCGGTCGGCATCCTGCCCGGCGACGATCGCACCGGCGCGAGCCCGCACCTCACCGTCGCCGTGACCACCGGGTTCGGTGAGGGTCGCAACGTGCTGGTCGCCCGGAGCGCCGACGCGGTGATCGCCGTCGGCGGGGAGTTCGGCACGCTGAGCGAGGTGGCGCTCGCCCTGAAGATGGGCAAGCGCGTCGTCGGGCTCGGCACCTGGGATCTGCGACGCGACGACATGGAGGCCGACCCGCTCGTTCGCGCCGAGACCGCGGCCGACGCGGTCCGCGCGGCGCTCGGGAGCTGAGACCTCTCGGACGCGCATCGCCGCTGCGTCCTAGCCGTTCTGCGGTATCGCCCTGAGGCCGTCGCGGGCGTAGCCTGCGCCTCCGAACCTGCAGTGGTCAGCCGATGTGCTCGCCCACCCCGTCGCGTCCGCCTACACGCGCGTCGTGAGCTCGAGCACCGGATGACCGCGGGGCTCGACGGCGGCGGGATGTACTGCCCGCCACGGTCGCACGGCGGAGGGCGGAGACGCTCACCGCCGCCCGGCCGGTCGTCGGGCTCCAACCGTCCCGGTCGTGGGTCGTCGGGGGGACCACCCACGACCGGGAACCCACGTCCCGACCCGTTCAGGCCGCCGTTCGGCCCTTGCCGACGACCCTGCCGGCCATGCGGAGCGCGGTCGCCCGCTCGTTGGGCTTCAGCCCGATCGCGAGCAGCGCGATCGCATACGCCGCGGTGCCGAACGCCGCCGAGAGCACCAGGTTCACGAGCCACTGCGCCTCGGGCAGCACGGCATGAGCGCCGGCCATCGCGAGACCGCCGATCACGGTGGGCGCCACGAGCCGCAGGTAGGAACGGTCGAACGGCCAGATGTGCAGGAAGCGGGCCACCAACAGCAGCCGAGCGATCGCGCTGAACGTGAGCGTGGCGGCCTGGGCGATGGCGGCCCCCTCGATCCCGAGCACCTCGGGCCGCGCGAGGGCGAGGGCGAGGGTGACGTCGATCGCGAACCCGCCGACGTAGACGAGCAGGTCCCAACCCGTGCGCCCGGCCATGATCAAGATGAACCCCACCGTGCCCACCATGACCGGCACGATCATGCCCACGATCAGGATGCGCAGCGCGGTCTCGCCCTGCACGAACTCGGCGCCGAAGATGCGCAGCACCGGACCGGGCATGATCGCGAGCACGAGCAGCACGGGGATCGTCGCGGCGAGCGTCCACCGGGTCACCTGCTTGTAGAGGTCGTCGAGCTTCGCCGCGCTCGCCGCGGTGGTGCAGGTCGGCCACGAACGGGCTGAACGTGAGCGAGACGCTCGTGAGGAACAGGAACAACGCCTGTCCGGCACGCAACACGGCGCTGTACACGCCGACCTGGCCCTCGGCGGCGGCGCCCTGGCCGCTCGACAGCAGCGAGAGCACGAACAGGTCGGTCCAGAAGATCAGCTGCGAGAACAGCGTGGCGGGGGCGCGGAGGGCCCCGAAGCGCAGGAGCGGCCCGGTGCGTTCCTCCGGGATGCCCTCGCCCGTGAGCTCGTGCGGGAACCGACGCTGTTCCTTCTGCCAGCCGTACGCGGCGATCGCGAGCGCCAGCGCCCACGACGCGCCGAACGCCCAGCCGGCGGCGCCGGCGGTCGCCGCCCAGATCGCCCAGAACCCGAGCGTGAAGACGATCCAGCCGATCGGTTGAGCGGTCCACTGCGAGTAGAGCGTGTACCGCATGATCTTCAGGCCGCGGGTGGCGCCCATGTAGGTGAAGGCGAGCGCGGCGAACGGGATCGTCACGGCCGCCGCGCGGAACGCGGGCACGGCGGCGGCGTTGCCGCTGAAGAACGTGCCCGCGAGCCACGGTGAGAGTGCCCAGGCCGCCATGCCGAACGGCACCGAGACGGCGGTCGCGATCAGGCCTGCGCGCCGCACGAGCGCCCGGCTGCGAGCGGCCTCGCCGCGGCCGACCAGGATCGCCACCAGGCGCACGTTCGCGACGTCCATGCCGAACCGCGTGAGCGCCGCTGCGATGAACGCGAACTGGGTGGTGAGGGTGACCACGCCGTAGGCGCGATCGCCGAGTCGCTGGGTCATGATCACCTGGGCGGCGAACGTCGCCACGGCGCCGATCGCGAGGCCGAGCACGTTCTGCCCGGTGTTGCCGAGGATCACCCGTTGGTCGGACCCCTTCGGACCCACCTGCGCTGGCTCGTCCGCCCCGGTGACCTCGACGGCTTCCTCGACGACCTCTGGATCCATGACCGGCCAAGTATCGCGGACGCGGTGCCCCCTGACCGTCAGGAACATGTGGAGTCCGTGCCGTGAGCCAGTGGCTTGACACGCAATCACTCAGTTGCGTATGCGTCGATCCGCAACCAGACAGTTGCTCGTCAGCGACGACGGGCTCGTACCGGAAGGAGCGGCACCCATGGACGTCCCGGACTCGATCCGCAGAGAGTTGACCCTCGCGGCCCCGCGCGATCGCGTGTGGCTGGCGCTGACCGACGCCGAGCAGCTCGTGCGCTGGTTCCCGACGTCCGCCGCCGAGGTGGACCTGCGACCCGGCGGCGCACTCCGGCTCTCGTGGGAGGACATGACCGACGAGGGCGTCGTCGACGAGGTGTCTGCGGCCCAACGGCTTCGTCTTCCGATGGCGCCCGCAGGGCTCGGACCGCCCCTACACCCGGGTCACCGTCACCCTCGACGACCTTCCCGACGGTGGGACGAGCCTCGTGCTCGTCGAGGACGGGTTCGCCGTGCTCGCCGACGAACACGACGACGTGATCGAGGGCCACGAGAAGGGCTGGACCGCGGAGCTCGAGGAGCTGCGAGCTCTCGTCGAGACCAGGGCCGCCTGACGGAGCCGGCCGTGGCCTCGGCGCACGATCCCACCCTCGACGTGGCGCTGGATCGCGCCGGACGGGTCTTCGCCGCCCTCGCCGACCCCACCCGACGCACGATCGTGCGAGAGCTCTCGGTCGACGGACCCCTCACCGCCACCGAGCTCGCCGCGCGCGTGGGCATCTCGCGCCAGGCCGCGGCCAAGCACCTCGCGGAGCTCGCCCTGGCCGGCCTGGCGGCGGGTGAGCGTGCCGGTCGGGAGCATCGGTTCTCGCTGCGCACGGCGCCGTTCGCCGAGGCGGAGGCCTGGATGCGGGCGATCGGTGCCACCTGGGACCAACGTCTCGAATCGTTCCGGCGGTTCGTCGACGGGACCTGACGACGACGCACATGGAAGGGGCCCGGCGCATCCGCGCCGGGCCCCGCGGGCACCCCTGTCGGAGGCGACCGATCCGTGCGGGCGATCAGAAGGTCGCGCCCCCCGAGCAGGTCTCACCTGCGTGCGTCGCACGGGCGCGGAACACGTCGTTGCCCGCGGTGTTCGCCGTCACGACCCGCACCTCGAACGAGCCACTCGGGCCGCTCGTCGTGCGGTTCCCGCGGAAGATCACGTTGCCGTTCTTCACGATGCGCACCGCCCAGGTCTGACCGACGCGGTTCGAGTCGACCTCGTACTCGACCTCGATCTTGCCGTCCTCGGGCGAGAGCTTCAGCTTCCAGTCGGTCGCGCCGCTGCACGAACCGCGCCGGATCACGTCGCCGTCCTTGGCCATCGCGGGCACGGCGCCGGCCAGAGACATCGCCATCATCGCGGCCACTCCGACTCGCAGGATCTTGCCGATCATCTGCATCCCCTCCTCGGGCTCTCGGCCGGATCATCCGGCCGTCTTCGTCAAGGTTCGTCGGGAGCGGGTCGGGGTCACAACGGGACGACGGTCCCGGGACCGAGGGCTCAGTAGGTGAGGGACCCCTCACACGTCGTGCCGTTCACCGTGTTCACGCCGCTCGCGGCGATGCGGTCGGAACCGGCACGGTTCGTGGTGCGCTTCGAGACGCGGACCTCGCCTGCGGCGTCCGACGTCTTCGTGCCCGAGAAGATGCGGGTGCCGTTGTCGGACAGGAAGAGCTGCCACGACTGCCCTGCCGCCACGTCGTCGATCGTGAACCGCACACGCAGGGCGCCGTCGTCCCGACGGACCCGCAGGGTCCAGTCGCCGGGACCCCCGGAGCAGGAACCTCGCCGCCGCACCTCGTCACTCGCGTGCGCGGGGGCGGCGGCGAGCACCAGCGCCAGTGCGAGCGCGATCGCGCGGATGGGGGTCCCAGGCATGCCTCCATCGTGCGAGGGCCCGGGAGACCTCACAACGGGACTTCGGTCCCGAGACCTCGGCGCCGCCTCAGTCCCGCAGTGCCCCGGTGCGCTCGGCCCACAGCGCGGCCTGCGTGCGATCGGCCACGCCGATCCGCTGGAACAGGTTCGTGAGGTGGCCCTTCACGGTCTTCTCGCTGATGCCCATGCGCCGGGCGATCTGCTTGTTCGCCAACCCGTCCACGACGAGTCCGAGCACCTCACGTTCACGGGGTGTGAGCTCGATCTCGGCGGGCCGGTCGCGCCGGTGCGCCAGCAGGGCGGCCGCGGCGCGTGGCGTCAGCGGCGCTTCCCCGCGAGCGGCGGCCTGCACCGCGGCGTGCAGCTCATCGGGCTCGGCGTCCTTCAGCAGGTAGCCGACCGCGCCGGCATCGAGCGCCTGCACGATGCGCTCGCGGTCGGAGAACGACGTGAAGACGACGACCTTCGTGTCGGGTGAGACGTCGCGGAGCCGCTTCGTCACCTCGATGCCGTCGAGATCGGGCATCGACAGGTCGAGCAGCAGCACGTCAGGACGGTGCTGGTCGCAGAGGGACACGGCTGCCTCTCCCCCCTCACCGGCCCCGAGGAACTCGACGTCGTCGAACGTCTGCAGCAGCTGTTCGAGCCCGACGCGCACGACCTTGTGGTCGTCGGCGATCACGACACGGATCATCAGATCGGCACCTCCACGCGCACGACCGTACCGGCCGGCTTTCCCGGTCGCACGAGTGAGCTCGTCCTCCGCCGTCGGCCACGAGATCCCCGAGGATCGACAGGCCCATGTGTCCCTCCTGCTTCGCCCGCTCTGCGCGCTCGGGCTCGATGCCATCTCCGTCGTCGGCCGACCTCGAGCGTGGCGATGGTTCCCTCCGAACGCACCGAGACCTGCACGCTGCGGGCGTCGGCGTGCTCCTCGACGTTGCGGACGGCTTCCTGGCATGCACGGTAGAGCAGGGCGTCCACGTCGGGGCCGAACGCGGTCGCGGGGTCGATCTCGACCGAGGCCTCGATGCCCTGGGCCGAGAGGCGAGCGACGAGGTCCGACAAGGATTCGGCGAGACCCGACCTGCTGCAGGTTGGGCGGGTAGACGCCGACGATCGCGGAGCGCAGGGTCCGCACGCTGCCGCGGATCGCCGAGGCGGAATCGCGCAGCACCGTCGGAGGCGCGTCGTCGTCGACCTGCTCGGCGGAGGCCGAGAGCCGCATCGAGAGCCCGGCGAGCTCCTGCACCGGCCCGTCGTGCAGGTCGCCCGCGATCCGACGACGTTCGCGGTCCGACGCTCTCGATCGCGCGCTGCATCAGTCGCTCGCGCTCGAGCTGAGCCGCGCGCACCCGTCGTGCGAGGATCCAGGCGATCGGCACCATCAGCAGCGTGAGCGCCATCAGGGTCGACCACGAGCACCGGCACGAAGGTCGACGCCAGCTCTCGGCGGCGATCGGCGATGCTCGCAGGCGCGCTGATAGGTCTCGAACAACAAGCGGGGTTCCCGTCGGGCGTCTCGATGCGCGTGTACACCTCGAGCAGCTCACCGAACCGTCGCTCGAACCGGTTCTCCGGCGCGCTCAGGTCACTGACCTCGGAGACGACGCCGCCCTCGTCGAGCACCTCGATGTCCTCCTCGTCGAGGTCGTACTCCGAACCGATCAGGCGGTTCTCGTCCGAGTAGACGATCTGCCCGTCGCGCGTCCAGATCTTCACGCGCACGATCGGATCGACGAGGACCGCGTCGTAGACGATGCGGGCGACGGCGCCACTCGCGTGCGCGTCACCCCGGATCAGTCCGTCGCCGGACAGCCGGCGTTCCACCAGTCGGGCCGAGACATCGGTGAGCTGGCGGGCTTCCGCCAGCGCTTGGTCGGTCGCGACGTCCCTCACGACGGCGACCCCGGTGCCCGGCCACGAGCGCGAGCGCGACCAGCCCGAGGAAGGCGAACACGAGCAGCGGACGGGCGAGCGAGTCCGAACGGGAGGTCACGCGACGGATGCTACGCCGTGCGCCTTCCTCACCAGACGAGACTTCCGTCCCGGGACCGGCGCTCACTCCTGCCAGGGGAAGACGGGTCGGAACCGCCGCGCGAGGCGGTTCGACCGCACGATCCCGGCCGGCAGCGCGATGCCGAGCGCCTCGAGCACCTCGGTGGCCGCTCGGCTCCCGCTCTCGACGCCGCCGTTGAGGAACCCCTGGCTGTACGTCGACGTCTGCTCCCCCGCGATGTGCACGGCGCCCTGGGGCTCGCCCATCGCGCCCCAGAACCGCGAGAGCTGACCCGGGAGGAACGCGGCGTAGGACCCGCCAACCCATGGGTCCTGCACCCAGGAGTCGAGCCACGCTCGCCCGTTGAACGCGGCGGCCACGCCGGGGACCACCTGGTCGACGGCCTCGAGGGTCTCGTCGATCACGCCCTGAGCGGCGGGAGCGTGTGGCTCCTCGGCGGCGTAGCTCGCCCCGACACGACCGCCCGAGTACACGGTGAGCAGCCCGAGCCCCTCCGCCCCGTCGGTGGCGCCGCTCTCCCACGTGCCGAGGATCGGCTCGTCGCCGCGGTTCATGCCCCCGCTCCAGTCGTCGAAGCCCGTGTAGAAGGGGCGATCGAACTGCAGCAGCACCTTCGCGTTCGTTCCCATGCCGAGCTCGTCGATCGCGGTCAGCATCGGGACGGAGAACCCCGAGTCGTCGAGGTCGACGTGTCGCAGGGTCGTGAACGGCACCGCCAGGATCACACGGTCGGCGACGACGGGGGCGGCCATGCCCCCGAACCGCAGCTCGACCGTGTCGCCGGCCGCCCGCACCGACTCGAGCGAGGCATCGAGCGTCACCGTGCCCTCCGGGAGCTCCTCGAAGATCCGCGTGGGCACCTGATCGTTCCCTCCGCGCACCGTGTACCGCTCGTCGCCCCCTGGGTAGTCGGTCGCGTAGAAGTCGATCAGGTTGCCGGCCCCGAGCTGTTCGGGGTCGAGTCCGTACCAGCCCGCGAGCCGCTGGGTCCACAGGCGATAGAGGCCCGTCGAGGGTTCCCCGACAGCACCCACGTACCACTCGGCCGCCGTCATCTCGTCGAACGCCGCGATCTCCGACGGCGTCGCGCCCGCCTCGAGGGGTCCCGCCGCCGCGAGCGCGACGATCTCGTCGACCGCCGGGGCCATGCTGCCGGAACTCGTCGCGCGCCCTCACGATCTCACCGTCGACGTAGGTGAGCCACGTGGAACCCGGCACCCACGCCGACCAGAGGTCGTCCAGCTCGAGCCCGAGCTCCTCGACGAGCACGCGCATGTGCACGTGCCGCGTGTCGACGAACTCGCCGCCGTGCTCGCCCACCTGTCCACCGGCCCAGTCGCGCGCGCTCCAGCAGCGGCCGCCGACGCGGTCGCGTGCCTCGAAGACCAGCGGCCGGATGCCCGCCTGATGCAGGCGGTAGGCCGCGGTCATGCCCGCGAGCCCGGCTCCGACGATCGCGACGCAGGAGGGAGGGCGCGGCCGTCGTCTCTCGGGTTCGAGGACTGCGGCGAGGTGGCCGGCTCCGGTGAGCCCCGATCGCACGCCGCCAGCGCCGCGCCGACCCCGGCGATGCCTCCGATCCGAAGGAAGTCGCGCCGCGACAGCCGCTCGGCCACGTGCACGGCCTCGTCGAACGAGATCGAGCGCCCCGGGCCGACGTGGCGGCGCACCCGCGCGTACTCGCGCAGGGCTCGATCGATCGGGCTTCGGCGTCCGCCGGGCATGGGACGACCCTATCCCGACGGGACGGGGAGATCGTCCTCGGCGACGCGAGGTCCGCCGTCACGCGTGAGCCCCGGAGTCGCGAGCCCCACGAGCCCCGGCACGGCCATCACCCCGCTCATCACGAGCACCGGCACGGCCACCGTCGTGCCACCGAGCAGCACACCCGCGAGCGCGCCGCCGATCGGCGGGGTCGACTGCATCAGGGTGCGCAACACGCCGAAGACCCGACCCCGCATCTCCTCGGGGGTGAGCCTCATGCGGATCGTCTGCGCCCAGATCGTCAATGGCGACGCGAGCAGGCCGGCCAGCGCGAGCGTCGTCGCCGCCGCGGGGAACGACGTCGCGGCCGCGAGGCCCAGGAACGCGAGGCCGGCCAGCGTCTGGACGACCGCGATCGAGCGGCCGAGTGGCCAGCGCCAGGTGACGGCGCCGATCGCGACGGACCCCACGAGCGCCGAGAGCGAGAACACGCTCAACAGCGCGCCGAAGGTGGCGGCGTTCCCACCGATCACCTCGCGCGAGAACGTCGGCATCAGCACGAGCAGCATGCCCTCGCCGAGGTTGAACGCCATGAACATCAGCGTGGTCGCCCGCACGGCCGGCGTTCGCCACATGAAGCGGAACGCAGGGCGCAGCGACGGCTTCGCCTCGTGGGGCGGCCGTGGGACGAACGCCGGGAGACGACCGCGCAGCGCCACCAGGCACACGAGGAAGGCGAGGTAGGAAGCGGCGTCGATCGCGAGCACCTCGTAGGCACCGGTGAGCGCGATCAGCGCCCCCGCGATCGCCGGACCCGCCACGTCGGCGATGCCGAAGGTGGCCGCCTCCATCGCGTTGGCGGTGTTCAGGTCCTCCTCGCCGACGAGCGCCGGGATCAACGACGGGATGCCCGCCCAGTTCGCCATCTTCAGGAAGCCGTACGACCCCGCGACCACGAACAGCAACCACGTCGGGGGCGGACCGGCGAGCGCGAACCAGATCGGCACGGTGGCGACCGCGAGACCGAGCACGAGGTTCACGCGCACCAGCACGCGGAGCCGGTCGGCACGATCGAGCAGCAGCCCCATCGCGAACCCGCCGGCGACGACCGGTGCGGTGGAGACGACGACGAGCGCCGAGACGAGCCCGGCACCGCCTCGTTCGAACGCGATCCAGACGAGCGCGACCCACGTCATCGCGTCGCCCATCGCCGAGAGGGTGGATCCCGTCCACAGCACGGCGAAGGGACGGTTCCGCAGCAGGCGCAGGTAGTGACCCACGGACGGTCAGCTCGCGAACTCGCTCGCTGCCAGAGGTGCATCGCGGCGTACCCCCGCCACGGCCGCCACCGCTCGGCCCGCTCCCGGATCGACGCGAGGTCGTCGGCCAGCTCGAGCGCGGCGAACCCGTGTCGCACCCCGAGGTCGCCGGCCGGGAACGCGTCGGGGTCGCGCAGCGCCCGCATCGCCACGTACGAGGCGGTCCACTCCCCCACCCCGCGGATCGACCTCAGCGCCTCGAGCGGTGGGTCCGAGCTCCGCACTGCCCGAGAGATCGAGCGCCCCGGTGGCCACGGCTCGAGCGACCGCCACGATCGCCTCGGCGCGCGCGGCCGGCATGCCGAACGCCTCGCTGCGTGCGTCGGCGAGACGCTCGGCCGTCGGGAACAGACGCACGATCTGCCCCGCCCTCGACGGGAGCGGCTCGCCGAACCGCTCGGCGATGCGGCCGAGGGTCGTGCGGGCGCCGGCCACCGAGACCTGCTGGCCGACGATCGCGCGGACGGCGAGCTCGAACCCGTCGGTCGTGCCCGGCAGTCTCGTGCCCGGCGCGGCGCGCACGAGCCGGCGCAGCGCCGGGTCGCCGCAGAGCGCCTCGTCGATCGCCTCGGGATCGGCGTCGAGATCGAAGAGGCGTCGCACCGACTGCACGACGGCGGCCAGCTGCGGCACGTCGTCGCCCACCCCGATGACGCGCAACGCCACGATCGGTTCGACCGGGTCGGGCTCGGCCTCGATGACGACCGGGTGTCCGGCCGGTGAGCGCACGGCTCGCGAGTACCGACCGCTCGCGACGGCCTCGACCCCCGGGATCGCACGCGCTTCGAGGAAGTCGAGCAACCGGTCGGCGGCCAGCGGCGGCCGGTAGGCGAGCCGCAGCCGCGGGGCATCGACCCGGGCATCGTCGGGATGCCGCCGGCTGCGGATCTCGGTCGGGGTCCGGCCGTACACCCGCCGCAGGGTGTCGTGGTACGAGCGCACCGAGGAGAACCCGGACGCGAAGGCCACATCGGTGCTCGGCAGGTCGGTCTGCTCGAGCAGCTGCTTCGCCAGTGCCGCCCGTCGCGATCGCGCGACCGAGAGCGGCCCCGTGCCGAGCTCCTGCACGAACGCACGGTGCAGGTGGCGACGTCCGACCGACAAGCGGCCGGCGAGCCCGTCGATACCGTCGCGATCGACCACACCCTCGGCGATCAGGCGCAGGCCGCGTCCGACCAGATCGG
>CAWGUD010000027.1:0-170293 GCA_963825685.1 uncultured Actinomycetes bacterium
GGGGACCCTCGTGGGTGTTCTTCACCCGGAACCTCTGCTACTTCACGGCGAAGGGGGACTTTCGTCTCGCCGTCGCGTTTCGGCGACGGCGACGGCTGCACGCCGCGCGCAACGTGCTCGTCCAGGTCGTCGAACGCCTCGACGGGCGAGTTCGTGGCCGTGTTCGAGGCCTACGCGCGGAGCTCGACGGGGGCGCGCGCGCGCGCGCGCGCGCGCGCGCGCGCGCGCGCGCGCGCGCGCGCGCGCGCGCGCGCGCGCGCCCTGGCTCCCCCGCGGGAGGGCACGCCTGCTCAGGTCCCCGGGGCCACGCGCTTCCAGTAGTCGAGCCAGCGGGCTCGTTCGCTGGGGCCGAATCCCACGAGCATCTGGGCGTCGGCGAACGAGTCGTTGTCGAGCAACGTGCCGATCAGGTTGGGCGGCACCTCCATGTGCCACGGTGAATCGGGCGCCGAGAAGGCCTGGGGCGTGACCCCGTCGAGCGGTGGCTGGTAGCCGTTCCAACAGAAGTTGTCGACGCCGACCCGCGTGTCCAGCAGATGGTTGAGGAACGCGTGGGCGAGGTCGGGGTGGCGGCCGTGGGCACAGACCGCCATCAGGTCGCATCCGACGATCTTCTCCGGCCCCGGCGGCGACCAGAACCGGAGCTTCCTCCCCGAGGTCGAAGTCGCCCTCGGCCGCCGCGTAGCCCGGGGCGGACAGCACATCGCCCGACCATGCCTGATGAGCGGCGAACGCGCCGTCGGGCAGACCCTCCTCGACGCCGTCGTTCGTGAACCGCACCCCCGTGATCGAGACGGCGTCGGCGAGCGCGCCCGCGGCGTCGTCCAGCTGCGCATCGCTGGCCGCACGCACGTCGAGGACACCGTCGCGCAGCAGGGCGAGCGACATCGCCTCGAGGAAGCCGTCGTACATGCCGACCCGTCCGCGGTAGTCGGCGTTCCAGAACACGCTCCACGGGTCGAGGGCCGCATCGGGCGCGTCGGCCGCCTCGACCATGTCGGCACGCCATGCCACGCCGCTCACGTACACGGTGTACGGGAGCGAGTAGCGCTGCCCCCGGTCGTAGAACGGCCCGCCGTCGTCGCGGAACCAGGGCCACAGGTTGCGCACGTTGGGCAGCCGGTCGTGATCGAGCGGGCGCAGCAACCCGGCGTCGATCAACCCCGGCAGGGCGTCGATCGTCGGGAAGAACACGTCGAAGCGCTCGTCGGGATCCTGCAGGCGCGAGACCGCCTCGTCCATGTGCAAGAAGCTCTCGACCTCGACACGCACGTCACCCGCCGGGAACGACCGTTCGAACGACGAGAGCGTGCCCTTCGAGAGGTAATCGCGCCACTCGTAGACCTTGAGCACCGCCGGGCCGTCGCCGGGCGTGCCGCTCTCCACGGTCGGGCGATCGGCCTCGACCCGGACCCGGTCGCGAGGCGGGGGCTCGGTCGCAGGCGGCCAGGACCGCCGGGAACGTGATGCCGGCGGCAGCGATCCGCCGCAGGAACGTCCGCCGATCGAGCTCGGGGACAGCGCGTCGAGCATCCACCGGGCCATCTTGCGGGAATCGGCGATCGGCCCGCAAGGAACGGACGGCTAGCTACCCGGTGCCTCGATCTCGGGAGGGGGCATGCCCTGCCCCCACGCATCGGCGCCTCCGATCGACGAGCACCGCCGATCCCGTGATGTAGCCACCGCCGGCCGACGCGAGGAACGCGATCGTCGCGGCCACCTCCTCGGGCAACCCCGCCCGGCGCATCGGCACCTGGGCAGCGTACCCGGCGACCACCTCGTCACCGCCGTACTGCTGCAGCCCCTCCGTCTCGATCAGCCCCGCGGCGATGCACACGGCGCGGATGCCGTAGCGAGACCACTCGTTCGACAGCGAGGCGGCCATCGTCTCCAGGGCGGATCGCGCCATCGATGAGTGCGCCATCATCGGGATGCCGCGGCGAGGGCTGAACCCGAGGAAGAAGACCGCCCCGCTCCGCTGCGGGATCATCCACCGCGTGGCCACCTCGTGCGTGAGGTGCCACACGGCGTCGACGTTCAGCCGGTGCACGGCCCGGAGTCCCTTGAGCGAGATGTCTTCGGCGGCCGCGGCGAACTGCCCGCCGGCGTTGTTCACGAGCACGTCGACCCGGCCGAAGCGCTCGTCGACGCTCGCGAGGAACGCGGCGACCTGATCCGACTCGCGCACATCACAGACGGCCGAGAGCACCTCGTGCCCGTCGGCCTCGAGCTCGGCGCGTGTGTCGTCGATCGGCTCGGCGCGCCTGCCGCAGATCGCGACGCGCGCTCCGGTGCGCGCGAGCTCGCGCGCGGTCGCCCGGCCGATGCCGGTGCCGCCGCCGGTGACTGATCGCGACCTTCCCGTCGTTGGCGTCGGCGGTGAGCGGGGAGCGGAATCCGTCTGCCATGCTGCGCAGTATGCCCGAGGTGACGAGCACGGTCGTCGTCGGCGACGGTGGGGTCAGGCTGTCGGTGCGGGTACACCATGCGCCTTCACCCGATGCTCCCGGCCTGCTGCTGCACCACGGCCTGGCGTCGTCGCAACGCATCTGGGACCGGGTCGTGCCCCCTCTCACCCGACGGTTCCGCGTGGTGACGTTCGACGCGCGTGGGCATGGCCTGAGTGCGAAACCGAGCCGGGGCTACGGCTTCGACCACGTCGCGGCCGACGCGCTGGCCGTCGCGCGCGGGACGACGCTCCACCGCCCGATCGTGGTCGGTCACTCGTGGGGCGCGATGGTGGCGCTCGAGCTGGCGGCCCGTCACCCCCGGTCGATCGCCGGCGCCGTGCTCGTCGACGGCGGCCTGCTCCGCATGCGTGACGAGCTCGACTGGCCCACGGCGAAGGAGCGGCTCGCGCCCCCGCACCTGGCGGGCATGCCGATCGAGGAGTTCCGTGGGGTGATGCGCACGTTCTTGGCCGACGCCGTCGACGTCACCCCCGACGTCGAGGACCAGGTGCTCTCGCTGATGCGCCTGCGCCACGACGGCACGATCGCGCCGCGGCTGGCCCGCTCGAACCACTTCCGTATCCTGCGCGCGATCTGGGAACAGGATCCACTCGACCTGTGGGGGCGGATCGGAGTGCCGACGCTCGCGATCGTCGCTCACGGCAACGACGCCGACCGCGATGCCCGGGCGCGCCGCGCGGTCGCCCGCGTGCGGGAGATCACGCGTCGGCGAACGGTGACGATCTCGTGGATGCGAGGGCATCCATGACCTCCCCGTGCAGCACCCGGAGTCCCTCGCTCGGCGTATCGAACGCTTCGCGCGAAGCGCCGTAGGCTAGAGGCAGGATGTTCGTGCTCGTGTTGATCCTGCTGGTGCTCGCCGCGCTGTTCGGCGTGCTCGGCGCCGTGCTGAAGGCCGTGGCGTTCCTCGTGATCACCGCCGTGCTCACGGTGACCGTGCTTGCCGCGCTCGCCTGGTGGGGCTTCAAGCGGAAGGCCCGGGAGTTCCAGGCCGAGTACGACCGGCAGATCACCGAGCAGCGGGTCACCCGCTACCGCGTCAACGAGGCGCAGCGCGACCCCGAGCACCTGCCTCCCACGCGCGACGACCGGTACTGATCAGCCGCGACGGCGTCGCGCCGCCCTCGTCGCGATGTGCTCCCGATACGCCGACGGCGCGTACCCGGTCGCGTCCATGAGGAGGCCGCGCGATCGGCCCGCGTCGGCCCGACGGTCGCCCGCCTCGAGCGAGCGCGACGAGAGCCACACGATCGGGTACCGCAGTGGTTCGGGCGGCGACTTCGCCTCGTCCCCCACGACCGGCATCGAGGTCCACTCGTCGTCGACCCCCTGCACCAGCGAGGCGAGGATGCGCCCGCCCAGCATCGTCTGCGAGAGCCCGTGTCCGGAGAACCCGAGGCCCGCGTGCACGTTGCCCGGCTCGAGCGTGCGGAAGAACGGCAGGAACGTGGCGGTCTGGTCGATCGGCCCGCCCCATGCGTGTGTGAACCGCACCCCCTCGAGCTGTGGGAACAGCCACAGCAGCCCCCGGGCGGCGGCCTCGGCCACCCGTCGGTCGTGCGAAGCGGCACGCCCTCCGGCCCTCCCGCCGAAGACGACGCCCAGGGCCCCGCCGCCGATCACGATGCGCCCGTCGTCGGTCGGACGCAGGTAGTACAGGAGCTCCCGACCGTCACCGATGCCCACGTGCGACGTCCAGCCGATCTCCTCGAGGCGATCGGGGATCGGTTCGGTGGCGACCACGTGGTCCGCGATCACCCCGAAGCTGCGGCGGAAGCCACGCCAGCCCGCCGCCCACGCCCCCGTCGCGAGCACCACCTGCCCGGCCTTGATCGCTCCGTGCGTGGTGCGCACCACCGCCGGACGCGAGCGATCGAGACCGATCATCGCCGTCCGTTCGAAGATGTGGACCCCCCGCTCGAGCGCGACACGCCGCAGCCCGCGCGCGAGCCGCGCCGGCTGCACGATGGCGCCGTCAGGTCCGAAACGCGCCTGCACGAACCGAGGCGAGTCGGCGATCGCTCGAGCCTCGTCGGGTGAGATCGACCGCAGTCGGTCGCCCAGTCCCCTCGCATCGAGGAAGGCACCCGCTGACGTCTCGTCGACCTCCGTCTGCCACGTGCCCGTCGCGACGCGCATCATGCCCTCGTGGTGGAACCAGGCGTCGACGCCGTTGGCCTCGAGCCACGCACCCGCCTCGGCGACGGTGTCGGCGACCGCGTGCAGGTAGCGCATGCCTTCGTCGTCACCGAAGAGGGCACACGTGGCCGGCGCGTCCCACCACGACGACGAGAAGAACCCCCCGTTGCGGCCGCTCGCCCCACCCCCACAGATGTCCTGTTCGACGACGGCGATCCGTAGGTTCGGCTCCCTCTCGGTGAGCTCGATCGCGGTCCACAGGCCGGCGAACCCTCCACCGACGATGCAGACGTCGGCCGACATCCTCCCGGTGAGCGGGGGACACGCGTCGCCGGGGTCGTGGGCGAGGGCCTCCTGCAGCCAGAAGCTCCGTGCCGCGCCGGGATCCGGCATCGACAGGGGCGTCACGCCGGTCACGAGCGTCGCCACACGGGCCGCAACCGGACGAGCGCGGCGACGACCACCCGGCCGACCATCAGGAACAGCAACGTGAACGCGAGGCCCACGGTCACGAACACCACGATCCGGCCGCCCTGCGGCGAGCCGACCCACCACGTGCGAACCAAGAGCGCCGCGGGGACCGCGATCGCCCACGTGATCACGAGCGAGGAGAGATCGCGGCGGCGGTACGTGCCGACGGCGACGCTCACCACGATCCATGTCACCGCCAACGGCACGGCGTTGCGGGCGGCGATCTCGGCGATCGCGCCGATGCGATGCGACCGCAGGCCGACGGCGACGAACGAGACCAGTGCCACGGCGTCGGCCAGGGCGAGGGCGACGCCGGTCGGCCGCTGCTCGAGTCGGGCCTGCGCCCTCCCTGCGATCGAGGACTCGGACATGACTCCATGTTCCCAGTGGGCCCGTGTCATGATGGAACAACCCCATGCTGCGTCGATTCTTCCCTCGGCGGCACCCGTCGATCCTGCTGATCGCGACGTTGGTCGCGCCTGTCTCCGCCTGCACGACGACCGTCGGCGCGGCGCCGACTCCGCCGCCCGAGGTCCGGATCCGCTTCGATCGGGAGACGGTGACGGTGCCTCAGGGCACGACGTACGGCGCGTTCGCCGACCGCGAAGGCATCCGCCCCCGTGACGGACGGCTCCTCTCGGTCACGGGCGAGATCCTCGAGCGGCATGTGTCGCAAGGGACGGTCGAACTCAACGGCCTGGCGCCCGATCCGCTGCACCTGCTCAGCGCCGGCGACCGCATCTCGCTCGTCGACGGCGAGGACAGGGTCGAGGGAACGAGGCGCGTGACGACTCGGCTGCCGGGCCGCACGAACGCGTTCGTGCAGCGCACGCTCGCCACTTTCCGCGTGCGGGAAGTCACGATCGTCGGACGTCGCTCGGGCGAGGTGGTCGGTCTGCGCGTCGAGACGCACGGACGGCCCAGGATCCCCGACGCGGTCGCGCTCACGTTCGACGACGGACCGTGGCCAGGACACACCGAGTCGCTGCTCCGGGTGCTCCGCCGGGAACGGGTCCGGGCGACGTTCTTCATGGTGGGTTCGCTCGTTGCCGAGCGCCCCGATCTCGTGCGCGAGGTGCGAGACGCGGGCCACGTCGTGGCGAACCACTCCCTCACCCATCCCGTGGAGCCGGCGTTCGCCGAACTCCCCGATCGCAGGGTCGAAGCCGAGATCGCGCAGACCGCCGCCGCGCTCCGGGAAGCCGGCGCGAGGCCGACCCTCTTCCGTCCTCCCGGCGGGAGCTTCGACGACGACACGATCCTCGAAGCGTGGCGCCAGCGCGAGCGCGTCGTGATGTGGAGCGTCGACCCGCATGACTGGGACGCATCGCGCACACCGAAGCAGATCGCCAAGGACGTCTTGCGCCGGGTGCGGCCGGGATCGATCGTGCTCCTGCACGACGGAGGCGGCGACGCCGCCGACACGATCGCCGCCCTTCCCAGGATCATCCGTGGCATCCGGAAGATGGATCTGCGGCTCGTGACCCTCGATCCCTACCGCTCGATAAGCCTCTCGACATGCCTCGAGGGAGCGTGATCTACGACGAGGACTGCGGATTCTGCCGCTGGTCCGCCGATCGGCTCCGCGTGTGGGACCGACATCACGCGCTGCGGTTCGTGCCCCTGCAGGACCGCGAGGCCGACCGCCTCCTCGAGGCGGTCCCGCGCGGGCGGCGCAGCCAGTCGTGGCACCTCGTCGAGCCGGACGGTCGCGTCTGGTCCGCCGGCGCCGCCGTGCCTCGGGTGCTCCGCAGGCTCCCCCTCGGTGCCCCATTGGCGTCGCTCGCAGAGGCCGCCCCGGGACTGACCGATCGCGCCTACGCAGCCGTGGCCCGACGGCGCACGGCGCTCGGTCGCATGCTCGGGCAACGAGCGTGCGCGGTCGACCCGTCCCGCGGGTCGACGCCGACCGAACGGTCCGCAGCGATGAACGCCGACGCCGAGGCGGTGATCGCCGAGCTCCGTTCGATCGCCGACCCCTCGAGGAAGCCGGGCATGGCCCGGGTCGGCATCACCGTCGATCGGGCGCTTGGCGTCTCGATCCCTCAGCTGCGGCGCGTCGCACGCCCACACCACGGCGATCACGATCTCGCGCTCGCCCTGTGGTCGACCGAGATCCACGAGGCACGCATCCTCGCATCGATGATCGACGACCCGCGCCGGGTCGCCCGCGCTCAGATGGAAGACTGGGCGGCCGACTTCGACTCCTGGGACCTGTGCGACCAGGTGTGCAACAACCTCTTCAGCGCCGTGCGGACGGCGGATGCCGCGGCCCGCGCCTGGTGCCGCCGCGACGAGGAGTACGTGAAACGGGCTGCATTCGCGCTCGTCGCGGCGCAGGCCGTGCACGATCGGGACCGCGATGACGAGTACTTCGCGGCGTGGCTTCCCCGCATCCGACCGAGCGGCGACCGATGACCGCAACGTCGTGAAGAAGGCGGTGAACTGGGCGCTGCGGCAGATCGGCAAACGGAACCTCGCGCTGCACGACGCTGCGATCGCCGAAGCGGAGGGGTTGCTCGAGCTCGAGAGCCGCAGCGCTCGCTGGATCGCGCGCGACGCGTTGCGGGAGCTGCGCAGCGACGCCGTCGCCGAGCGGCTCGGGGCTCTCGCGGCGGAGCTGAGGAAACGCCCGGACGCGTCAGCCGACCACGAGCGGGGCCAGCGCTCGATACGCAGGCATGCACACGTCGGCATCGTCGCCGTTGACGAACTGCACGCACACGTGGTCGGCGCCTGCATCGAGATGCTCACGCACGCGTGCGGCGACCGCGTGTTCGTCACCCCAGGCGACCGTGGCGTCGATCACGCGGTCGCTCCCACCCGCCGTGAGCTCGCTCGGTTCGAAGCCCATGCGCTCGAGGTTCTTCGCGTAGTTGGGCAGCTCCAGGTAACCGCTCGTCCAGCCCCGCGCGAGCGCCCGGGCTCGGTCGGGATCGGTCTCGAGCACCGCGGTCAGCTCCACGGCGAGCACGGGCTCGGCGCCCAGCACCTCGCGAGCATGTCTCGTGTGCGCGACCGGCACGAAGTAGGTATGGGCGCCGAGCGCTCGGTCGGCGGACAATCGCAGCATGCCGTCACCGAGCGCCGCGAGCAGACGCCGTACCCCGACCGCCGACGCCGGCGCGTACCACGGCGCCTCGTCCATGCGCTCGAGGTAGACACGCATGCGCGTCAGCGGCCGTTCCCACGCGTACCCCCGCGCCTCGGTCGAGTACTCGTGGCCGACGCCGATGCCGAGCACCACCCGTTCGCCGAACACGTCGGCGAGTGTGCGCGCACCGGCGGCCATCACCTCGGGCGCTCGTGCCGTGATGTTCGCGATGCCCGAGCAGACGGTGATGCGCTCCGAGCTCGAGGCGAGCAGCGAGAGGTGCGCGAAGACGTCGCGCGAACTCGAGCCCTCCGGGATCCAGAGCGCCGCGTACCCCAGCGACTCCAGGGCTCGCGCATCGATGCCGATCTGCTCGGCCGAGCGCGCGTCGAACGCGAACGTCCACGCACCGACGGTGCCGAGGGCGGCTCTGACCGCGTCGTGTTCTCCGCTCACGCGAGCTGGGTCCGCACCATCCAGAGCTGCTTCTCGATGCCGGCCAGGATCTCGATCAGCACGTCCTGGCTCACCGGGTCCGTGTCGCCGAGCCGCTCCATCCGCTCACGGAACGCGCCGGCCGTCGACTCGAGGCGCTCGACGAACAGCTCCACGACGGCGTGATCGCCGACCGTGCCGTCGGGGAACCCGGGCAGCACGCTGGAATCGGCGACGGTGCGGGCACGGCCGTCGGCCGCGACCCCGATCGCCACGACGCGCTCGGCGACCACGTCGGACCAGGCCCGGTACTCCGTCATCATCTCGTCGAGCTGCAGGTGCACGGAGCGGAAGTTCCCGCCGGCAACGTTCCAGTGGGCCTGCTTGGCCTGCAGCGCGAGGTCGATCAGATCCACCAAGGTCGCCTGCAGGTCCTCGGCGACCTTCGGGTCCAGGGTCGGTACACGATCGGTCATGGGTTGCCTCCTTCGGACGCTCTCCCAGACAGCCTACCCATGCGTGCACTCGTGCCACGCCCTCGCGCGACGAGGAGGGGGCGCGAGCGCCCCCTCCTCGTCTCCGATCCGTGGACCGGCCGACGTCAGTCCTTCGCGTCGGCCTCCACGAGCTCGGCAGGCGTGTCGGGCACCACGACCGCCTCCTCGCGGGACGCGTCGTGCCCCTCCACGTCGATCTGCGGGAGCCACTGCAGCCACCGCCGGCAGGTACCAGTTGCGGTCGCCGAGCAACCGCATCGTCGACGGCACGAGGATCGATCGCACGATCGTCGCGTCGAGGAACACCGCGACGGCGAGACCGAAGCCCATCTGTTCCAGCGAGGTCAACCGACCCGCGGCGAACCCGGCGAAGACGGCCACCATGATGACGGCCGCCCCGGTGATGATGCCGCCGGTGGTCCGCAGGCCGTAGGCGACCGACGCCGCGTTGTCACCGGTCTTGTCGTACTGCTCCCGGATCCTCGTGAGCAGGAAGACGTGGTAGTCCATCGACAGCCCGAACAGGATCGAGAACAGGAACAGCGGCAGCCAGGACTCGATCGCGTCGACCTGCTGGAACCCGAGCAGGTTCGCGATCGACTCTCCGATCGCCGGCCCGCCCTTCTGGAACACGAGCACGATGAGCCCGTACGCGGCGCCCACCGACAGCAGGTTCATGATGATCGCCTTGATCGGCACCACGATCGAGCGGAACACGACCGTGAGCAGCAGGAAGGACAACCCCAACACCACCAGGATGATGAGCGGCGTGTACGTGTCGGAGATGTCGAAGAAGTCCTTCACGAACGCCGTGTCGCCCCCGACCAGCACGGTGGCCGACGTGCCGGCGAACGCCTCCGGCACGTAGGTCTCGCGAAGGCTCGCGACCGTCGCGACCGCCGTCTCGCCCTGCGCGTCGGTCGCGGCCCCCGCGAGCGGCACCTCGATCAACGCGACCGTGCCATCGGCGCTCACCTGCGGCGGCGCCGGCGTGCCGAGCGTGGGATCGTCGGCGAACGCCGCTTGCATCGCCTCCACGGCCGAGGCGTACTCGGGCGCGAGCTCCCCCGGCGCGCCCGGTTCGGGCCCCGCCGTGCCCACGCCCTCGGCCTCGATCACGATCGAGACGGAGGCCTGCGAACCGGCCTCGGGGAACTTCTCGACGATGACGTCGAACGCCTCCTTGGACTGGATGCCGTCGGGCAGCGTGCTGATGCCGGCGAGCCCGGTCTTGATGCCGCGTCCCTCGCCGTCGGGGTGGCTCTGGATCCAGTAGGGCAACGACAGCGCGACCATGAACGTCCCGCCGATCACGAGCCAGAGGACCGGGCGGGCCATGACCACTCGGGTGACACGGTCCCAGAACCCGCCTTCGGTACTGAGGCTGGACCCCTCGGGGCGCGAGTATCGGGAGAAGGCCCCCCGTCTCACCATCCGGCCCACCAGGATGCCGGTGCCGACGAAGCCCACCAGGCCCCCGATCGGAGCCACGGCGGTGGCGCCCACGGCCGCGAGAGCCCCGCCGACCACGGCGCCGCCAACGAGCATCGCCACGAACACCAGGAGCGTCGGGATCCGCGACAGGTACGGCCAGTTCACGCGGTCACCGAGCAGCGACAGCACCGCCGGCAGCAACGTCAACGACGACGCCACCGACACGAGCACCACGATGATCGCGCCGCCGGCGAGGCTCCTGAAGATCGTGGTCGGAACGAGCAGCATGCCCGCCAGGGCGACCACGACCGTCATCCCGCTGAAGAACACCGCGCGCGACGCGGTCGCCCCGGACGCACGGATCGCATCGTCCTTCTCTCGCCCGTTGTGTCGCTCCTCGCGGTAGCGGGACACGATGAACAGGGCGTAGTCGACGCCGACGGCGATGCCCATCATCGTGATCAGGTTCGGCGTGAAGAAGCTGAAGTCCCACAGGATGCCGAGCAGCCCGACGATCCCCAGCGTGATCGGCAACGTGAACAGGACCGTCTTCAACAACGGGAGGAGCCCGGCGACGATCGCGCCGAACACGATCAGCAGCACGATGATCGCGGCCGTGATGCCGATGCCCTCGCCGAACGCGAGGTCCTCCTCTGAGATGACCTTGAAGTCCTCGGACGAGCTGACCGCCCCGAGCATGTAGGCCTCGACGCCGTCGACCGACGCCTCCTCGCGGGCGGCCTCGACGTCTTCGAAGTGCGGGGTCGCCTCATCGATGTCACCCGCGTAGACGCCGGTGAACAGCACGGCGGATCCGTCTTCCGAAGGGATCGGACCGAGGGCCGCGGCCTGCGGGTCCGCCGCCTGCTCCTCCGTCATCGGGAACGACGCCGGCAGAGCCGCGAAGACGTCGGTCCCCAGGCCCTGGAGCTCGGCGATGAACCCGTTCACCTGATCTGCGAACGCGGGGTCCTCGATCGCGCCCGGTTCACCCACGACCACGAAGGTCTCCGTGATCACATCCTCGGTCAGTCGCCGATCCTCGAGGATCTGCTGTGCCCGCTTGGCCTCGGGCGAGTTCGTGAAATCGAAGTCGGTCGTGAGCGCAGGGCCGAGCAGCGTGGCCGCCGATGCGATGCCGGCGATCAGGAGGATCACCCAGATCCCGACCGTCCTCCACGGGTGCCGGCTGCTCGCCTTCGCGAGCGATTCGGGATTGATACGCATCCCGTGGTTCCCCCCTTCTCCGCCGGCTCCGGCCGACGCTTGACGTACGATGTATGCTTACAGCGTACGGGAGCATAGGCATACACCGTAAGCCTGTCAACCCCGACCTCGGAGAACGTTCGGAGAACGATCGGATGCCCGCAAGGAACCGCAAGAACGCGCGAAGCCGGAGTGCTCCCGTCAGGGAGCGTCTGACGCGCGATCGCATCGTCGAGGCGGCGCTCCGGATCATGGATGACGAGGGCCTCGATGCCGTCTCGATGCGCCGCGTCGCGCGTGAGGTCGGGGTGGAGGCGATGTCCCTCTACCACCACGTGCGCGACAAGGAAGACCTGCTCGACGGCATCTGCGCCGCCGTGATGCGCGACTTCCGGTTCCCGAACGAGGACCGACCGTGGATCGAGGTCGCTCGCGACGGCGCGCGCGAGTGGCGCCGCGTGTTGCGCGACCATCCCAACGTGATCGCCCTGTGGGCGGATCGCCAACGCCCGATGACCGAGCTCGAGTCGCTGATGCCCATGGAGTTCGCGCTCCGGGTGATCCAGCGGGCAGGCATCGACGAGCGCGAGGGCGTCCTGATCTTCAACGTGCTCGGCGGCTTCATCATGGGCGTGGTGATGATGGAGGTCGGGGCGATGTTCTCCGCCGGCACCACGCGTGCGAAGGTGGCCGACCGCGAGCGCCGTGCACTCGAAGCTGCCCGACGAGGCGTTCGCGCAGTTCCTCCCCGAGGATCAGGTGCCGTGCATCGTGGCGGCACTGCCGCATCTGGCCGCGTGCGACCCGGACGAGCAGTTCGAGTTCGGTCTCGACCTTCTGCTCGCCGGCATCGAGTCGAGGGTCGCCGCCCCGGCCTGACGCTTCCTCACCGCAACCCGAGCTCCGACCCCACTCGGGCGAAGACCTCGAGCGCCTCGCGCAGGTCGTCCTCCGTGTGATCGGCCGTCACGATCGTGCGGACGCGCGCGAGACCCTTGCCGACGGTCGGGAACACGATCGCGGGACAGAACACCCCCTCCTCGAAGAGCCGGACCGCGAACGCCTGCGTCCGCTCCTCGTCGCCGGTGATCACCGGTGTGATCGGGAGTCTCGCTCGCGCCCGTGTCGTATCCGAGGTCGTGCAACCCGGCCTTGAAGAGCTCGGTGTTCGACCAGAGCCGAGCCAGCCGCTCGGGTTCGTCGGCGATCACGTCCAGCGCGGTGATGCAGGCCGCCACGACCGGTGGCGGTGCGCTCGTCGAGAACAGGTACGGGCGCCCCCGGTTCTGCAGCCACTCGATCAGGTGCGCGGGGCCGGCGATGAACCCCCCCAGCACGCCGATCGCCTTGGAGAGCGTGCCCACCTGGATGTCGACGCGCCCGTGCAGCCCGAAGTGGTCCACGGTGCCCGCGCCGCCGTTCCCGAGCACCCCCGAGGCGTGCGCGTCGTCGACCATCATGATCGCGCCGTGGCGCTCGGCGACCTCGACGAGGTCGGGCAGCGGAGCGATGTCGCCGTCCATCGAGAACACCCCGTCGGTGATGAGCAGCTGACGCCGCCCGGGCCGGGCGGTCTCGGCGAGCTGTCGGTCGGCGTGATCGGGGTCTCGGTGGTCGAAGACCGCGATCTCCGCCCGCGACAGCCGCGCCCCGTCGATGATCGACGCGTGGTTCAGCCGGTCCGAGACGATCACGTCCTCCTTCGTGAGGATCGCCGCCACCGTGCCCGCGTTCGCGGTGAAGCCGGACTGGAACATCAGGGCCGCCTCCGCGTGCTTGAAGGCCGCGAAACGCGCCTCGAGCTCGCGGTGCATCGTCATCTGCCCCGCGATCGTGCGCACCGCGCCCGACCCGGCTCCGAACTCCATCGCCGCGTTGGCAGCCGCCTCGTTCATGCGCGGGTGGCTCGCGAGCCCCAGGTAGTTGTTCGAGGCGAGGTTGATCACGTCCCGCCCGTCGTAGCGGGCGCGTGCCCCCTGCGGCCCTTCCAGCGTGCGTGGGTGCAGCAACAGCCCGTCGCGCTCGAGCGTCGCGAGCTCGTCCTTCAGGTAGTCGAGCGTGCCGGACATCGGGACCCCTCGCTTCCTTGATCGTCACACCGGCTCCCCGGCTCGGTCTCCGGCTCCCGGCTTCTCGAGGCGAACCCTACCCGGCGAGGCTCGTGCGTAGGATGACCGCATGAGGATCAGGGCCTTCCTCGCCGACGGCGTGCAGGCGGTCGAGGGCAAGCTCTACGTGCTCGGCGCCGGCTGGAACCGTCTCGCGACGCGCCGGTTCCCGACCCGCCACGACCGGATCGGGATCGGCGCCCTCATCGTGCTGGAAGCTGGCGACGCCGGCCGGCACGCGCTCGACCTCCGCCTGCTCGACCCGAACGGCGAACCGGCCGCCCTCGCGACCGATGCGGACGGTCACGCCAAGCAGGCGATCCGCATCGGCTTCGGTGCGAACGAAGCGACCGACGGCTTGGACGAGACGATCGTGCCACTCGCGCTGAACCTCGACGGGCTGGTCTTCAGGGAACCGGGGACGTACGCGTTCGAGCTCCGTATCGACGAGGGCGACGCCGAGCGCCTCGCGTTCAAGGTCGACCTCGCGGTCGAACGGGAGGACGCTCGCCTCCCCGAAGGGGGCTCCACCTCCCTGCGCGCCGCGACCGAGGCCGGCTACCTCTAGTCGGTCGTGTCGGGCGGACGTCGCCGGATCGGGCGCGAGGATGACCTTGCCCGATCGGCCGGACGCCGTCGTATCGAACGCTTCCTGCCAACGATCGAGGCCGAATCGATGCGTGATCACGGGTGAGACGTCGACCCGACCCGTCGAGAGCAGCGTCGTCGTCTGCTGCCACGTGCGGAACATCTCCCGGCCGGTGATGCCCTGCAGCCTCGCCTCCTTGAAGATCACCTGATCGTTCAGGTCGAGCGTGACCGAGGCGTCGGGCAACCCCAGGAGCGACATGCGCCCGCCGCGGGCGAGCATGCGCGTCCCCTGATCGATCGCACGCTCGTTCCCGCTCATCTCCAGCACGACCTCGACACCCACGCCCTTCGTCTGCTCGAGGACCGCCGCCACGGGATCGACCTCGGTCGGATCCAGCAACACGTCCGCACCCATCTCCGACGCCTTCCCGCGTCGGTAGCCGTTGGGCTCGATCGCGATCACCTCGAACGCGCCCAGGGCCCGAACCACGCCGACGGCGAACATGCCGATCGGACCGCATCCGATCACGGCGACCGAGTTCGTGGCGATGTCCTCCCCGCCGCCCGTGCCGAACGCCGCGTGCACCGCGTTGCCGAACGGCTCCATGATCGAGGCGACGTCGGGATCGATGCCCTCGCCGACGACCCACGCGTTCTGGGCGGGCAGCACGACGTACTCCGCGAACGCGCCCTCCGTGTCGACCCCCAGGATCCGCAGGTTCTCGCAGATGTGCGCGCGGCCCGTCTGACACGTCGTGCAGTGCCCGCACGCGATGTGGGTCTCGGCGGCGACGAACGCGCCCGGATGCAGGTGGTGCACCTCGTCGCCCACGGCGTGGACGGCGCCCGCGACCTCGTGGCCGAAGGTCATGGGCACGTCTCGCACGCGTCGGTCTGCCCACTCGTTCCACTCGAGCATGTGCAGATCGGTGCCGCAGATCGACGCTCCGTGGACCCGGACGAGCACCTCGTCGTCGCCCGGTTCGGGGATCGGGACCTCGACGAGCTCCGCGCCGGGCCCTCGGGCGGTCTTCCGCAGCGCCCGCATCGTTCCGCTCACGCCCGAAGGGTACCCTGCGCCGGGAACCGATCCGACACCGAGTCGCGTCAGAGTCTCACCCGACGTGGAAGGACGGCCCGTGAAGCATCGATCGATCGCTCTCGCCGCGCTGGCGATCACCCTGTTCGGCGCGGCATGCGCCGACCCATCGACAGGCGGTGACGGCTCCTCGTCACCGTCGATCGCCCACGGGACCGCCTCCGAGGATCTGCTGCTTCGATGGGGGTACGAGGGTGGGTTCACACCGCCGGAGTACCAGCTCACGAACCTGCCCTCGTTCTCGCTGTACGGGGACGGCACGATCGTGCGACCGGGTCCACAGATCGAGATCTACCCGGGACCCGCGGTGCCCGCGCTCGAGGCCGTGCACGTCGACGAGGAGGCCATCGCCTCGATCCTCGACGCCGCGTTCGAAGCGGGTCTCGACACCGTCGGCGACCTGACCGACATGGGCTCGGTCGGCATCGCCGATGCCCCCGAGACCGTCTTCACGCTCCGGGCAGGAGGCGTCGATCGCACCGTGCGGGTGTACGCCCTCGGTGAGCTCAGCGGCAAGCCGCCGGGGATGCCCGACGAGGAGTGGGAGGCGAGGCAGGCGCTGCTCGGGCTGATCGATCGGCTCGGCTCGCTGGAGACCTGGCTGCCCGAGGGCTCGATCGGCGCGAGCGACGCGTACGACGTGACCGGCGTCCGTGCCTTCGTCTCGCGGTATCGGGACCAGGCCGACCTGCCGCAACCGGCGATCGAGTGGCCGCTCGACACGCCGCTGCGAGACCTCGGCGAGGACGCCGGCGCCGGCTACCGGTGCGTGGTCGTGACCGGCCCCGACTGGACCGACCGCCTCGAGCCTGCGGCCACGCAGGCGAACCAACTCACACCCTGGACGAGCGGTGGACGGCGCTACGCGATCGCGTTCCGCCCGCTCCTGCCTGACGAGGTCACCTGCTGAGAACCCCTCCACGGGTTGGCAAAGCGTTCAAGCTGGCTCGGTCGCAGGCCGATGTACTCGAGGTCGGCATGGATCCGGCGATCGACGCGCGAACAGGCAGGCGGCGTGACCTTCGACAACGAGACGACGCAGACGACCCCCGAGGCGGTGACGGCCCAGCAGGGCTTCTTCCCTTCGGCAACGGTCGCTCCCCCTGGCGTGGACGGCGGCGTCTCCGACCTGCAATCGCAACTGCAGGATCTCGAGGTCCGCTACCGGGGCCTCATCGATCGGCTGCCTGCGATCGTGTACATCGACGGCATCGGGATCGACGATCCGATGGTCGACGTGAGCCCCGGCATCGAGATCCTCTTCGGGGTCTCGAGGGAGGAGTGGCTCACCCGCAGGTCCAGCTGGGTGGACGTGGTGCATCCCGACGACCGCGACCGTGTGGTGGCCGCGAGCGACCACTCGACGACGACCGGCGAGCCCTTCCATCTCGAGTACCGAGCGATCCACTCAGACGGCCGCGTGATCTGGGTCAAGGAAGACAGCGTGCTGGTCCGCGACGAGCACGGCACGCCGATGTATTGGCTCGGCATGATGCGCGACGTCACCGACGACGTCACCACGAGGGGACAGCTCTTCGAGGCACGCACGAAGTACGGAGCGCTCGTCGAGCAGATCCCGGCGATCGTCTACCAGGACCTGGCCGACGAGAACTGGACCACCGTGTACGTGAGCCCGCAGATCACCACGATCCTCGGCGTCGATCCCGCGGAGTACGTCGGCGACAGCACCCTGTGGGTCGACCTGATGCATCCCGACGACCGCGCACGCACGATCGAGGCCGTCGAGCGAGGCATCGAGGCAGGCGAGCCGTACTCGATCGAGTACCGCATGATCGCGCGTGACGGGCGGCTGGTGTGGTTCCGTGACTCCGCGGTGGTCCTGAACGACGCCGAGGGCCGGCCGGCGATGGTGCAGGGCGTGATGCTGGACATCACCGAGGGCAAGGCCGCCGAGGAGCACATCGCCTACCTCGCGTACCACGACAAGCTGACGGACATGCCGAACCGGGCGATGTTCGACGAGCTGCTCGACCTCTCGCTGGCCCGCGCCCGCCGCAACGGACTCGGGGTCGCGGTGATCTCGGTCGACCTCGACGACTTCAAGCTCGTGAACGACTCGCTCGGCCACGAGATGGGCGACGAGCTGATCAAGGTGCTGGCCGACCGGATCCGCGAGGCGACCCGCGACACCGATCTGGTGGCGCGGCCCGGCGGTGACGAGTTCCTCGTGCTCCTCGCCGACCTCGACATCGACCCCGCCCGTGCCCGGCGGCCAGGACGGCGGCTCGATCGCCGCTGAGGCGGTCTCGGTCCGCATCCAGGAGGCGATGCGGGCCCCGTTCGAGATCGCCGGCACCGAGCTCTACCTCACGGCCAGCCAGGGCATCGGGGTGTTCCCCCACGACGCCGAGGACGCGGTGACGCTGCTCAAGAACTCCGAGACCGCGATGTTCGAGTCCAAGAAGATCGGACCGGGCGGGTTCGTGGTGCACACGAGGAAGAGCGGCGACGCGATGAACCGGTTGTCGATGTCGACCCGCCTGCGCAAGGCCGTCGAACAGAAGCAGTGGATGCTGCACTACCAGCCGCTGATCGAGCTCGACTCGGGCCGCATGTACGGCGTCGAAGCGCTGATCCGTTGGCCGGAGCCGAACGGGGGACTCGTGCCCCCGGGCGACTTCATCCCGCTCGCCGAGGAGATGGGCCTGATCGAGGCGATCGGCGACTGGGTGGTCGAGGAGATCTGCCGGCAGGACGCGCAGTGGCGCGCGGAGGGCCTCGAACTGGAGCTGGGCTTCAACCTCTCACCGCGCCAGCTCTGGCAGCCCGATCTCGTGAGCAAGATGGTGGCACCGATCGTGATCGCGGGCGTGGACCCGTCGCGGGTGACGATCGAGATCACCGAGTCGACGGCGATGACCGACCCCGATCGCACGGTGGGCCTGCTGGCAGAGATGCACGAGCGGGGGCTGAAGCTGGCGATCGACGACTTCGGCACCGGCTACTCCTCGCTCGCGAGGCTCAAGCACATGCCGGTCGACATCCTCAAGATCGATCGATCGTTCGTGCGGGAGATCGACCTCGATCGCGACGCGGCCAGCATGGTCTCGGCGATGATCTCGCTCGCCGACAACCTCGGCATGACACCGCTCGCCGAAGGCATCGAGACGGAGGGCGAGTGGCGGTTCCTCACCGATCGAGGCTGCACACTGGGTCAGGGCTACTTCTTCTCCCGCCCGGTGCCGGCCGACGAGATCCTCGCGCTCCACCGACGAGCCGGGCTCACGTTGGTGGAGGGCGACGCCGGCTAGTCCGGGCTGGACTAGCGTCGACGCTTCGGGCCACGCAGGCCCGACCGGCGACCGCGGGTGCTCCCGCTGAAGACGGTCCGCGGCGGCGAGACCTTCATGCCGTCCTGCTCGAACTCGGCGTGCAGGTCGAGGCGGGCGGCCATGCGGCTCACGTCGCCGAGCTGCTCGGGAGTCACGAACGTGACACTCGTCCCCGTGCGACCAGCTCGGGCGGTGCGGCCGACCCGATGGACGTACCCCTTGTCGTCCTGCGGCGGGTCGTAGTTCACGACGAGCGTGATGTCGTCGAGGTCGAGCCCCCTCGCGGCGACGTCCGTCGCGATCAGGACCCCGACGTGCTTCTCCTCGAACCGCTGCAGCGCCTTCTCTCGCGCCTGCTGGGTCATGTCGCCGTGCATCGCGACCGTCGGCAGCCCCTGGGCACGCAACTGCCGCGCCAGCGAATCCACGGCCCGCTTCGTGTTCACGAAGACGAGCGTCAGGCCGTCGGGCTCCTCGCCCCGGGCGAGCTCGATCAGCTTCATGAGCTTCTCGTGCGAGCCGACCGGCACGAACCGGTGATCGGCTTCCTCGACGGTCTTGCCTTCGGATTCGATCTCGTGGCGCACGGGGTCGCGCGTGTACACCTCGGCGATGCGACCGACGGCGCCGTCGAGGGTCGCCGAGAAGAACATCGTCTGGCGATCCTTCGGCAGCCGTCGAACGATGCGGTCGACCTGAGGCTGGAACCCCATGTCGAGCATGCGGTCTGCCTCGTCGAGCACGAAGATGCGGACGCCGTCGAGGCGGACCATCTTCCGCTGGGCGAGGTCGTCGAGGCGCCCGGGGGTCGCGATCAAGATGTGGACGTCGCCCACGCCCTTGGACTGTTCGCTCACCCGAGTGCCGCCGTACACCGCCTTCACCTTCAGGTGCTTCGCCTTCGCGATGCCGGCGAACTCGTCGCGCACCTGGGTGGCGAGCTCCCTCGTCGGCACCAGCACCAGCGCTTCGGGATGGCTCTTCGCCTGCGGATCCAGCTGCTCGACGATCGGGATCGCGAACCCGAGCGTCTTGCCCGACCCGGTCTTCGACTTCGCCAGCGTGTCGCGCCCCGACGTCGCGTCCTCGATCACCATCACCTGGATCGGGAACGGCCGATCGATGCCCATGCTCGCCAGGGTGTCGATGACAGCGTCGGAGACACCGAGGTCACGGAACGAGGGGATGGAATCGGTCATCTCGTCAAGGAGATTAGCGGTTCCGCTCGACCTCGAAGGGCGCCGATCGGGCGCGCCGATCGGGACCGCGGGCCGGAGCCGAGCCCGCCACGGCGTCGGAGCTCGCCCTGGGCTCCAGGAACGCTCGCTCGCGGGTACCCTTCGTTCACCAGTCACAGGGGGAGACGATGGACGACCGCATCCAGCTCTGGAACGACCTCGCCGCGCAGATCGGTGTCGACAGCATCCGCTGCACGACCGAGGCTGGATCCGGGCACCCGACGTCGTCGCTGTCCTGCGCCCATCTGCTCTCCGTGCTCTACACGAGTCATCTCCGCTTCGACGTGGAGGATCCGAAGTCCCCGGCGAACGATCGATTCGTGATGTCGAAAGGTCATGCCGCGCCCGCCCTCTACGCAACCCTCAAGGCGATCGGCGCGATCTCCGACGACGAGCTGCTCTCGCTGCGGCGGTTCGGGTCGCCGATCCAGGGTCACCCGGCCCCGGTGCCGGAGCTGCCCTGGGTCGACGTGGCGACCGGCTCCCTGGGCCAGGGCCTCGCGGTGGGGCTCGGCATGGCGCTCGCGATGCGCCTCGACGGCACCGGCGGCCGCACGTTCGTGCTGCTCGGCGACTCCGAGGTGGCCGAGGGGTCGGTCTGGGAAGCGATGGAGGCGGCCGCCTTCCACGAGGTCGACGACCTGGTCGCGATCTTGGACATGAACAGCCTCGGGCAGCGCGGGCCCACGATGCACGGCTGGAACGGGGACCTCTTCGCCCGGCGGGCCCAGGCCTACGGGTGGCGCACGATCGAGATCGACGGCCACGATGTCGCGGCGATCGACGCGGCCTACTCGGAGGCGATCGCGGCCGACGGCCCGACGATGATCGTCGCGCGCACCGAGAAGGGCCACGGCGTCTCGTTCGTCGCGAACCACGAGGGATGGCACGGCAAGGCGATGTCGCCCGAGCAAGCGGCGCAGGCGATCGAGGAGCTGGGCGGCATCCGGTCCCTGACGATCACGCCCGCCTCGCCGCCCGACATCAAGCCGCTCACCCTCGGCGAGCTGAAGGCCACGCCCCCGCCCGCCTACACCGAGGCGGTCCCCACGAGGAAGGCCTTCGGAGAGGCGCTGGCCTGGCTCGCGGGCCATCGCCCCGACCTCGTGGTGCTCGACGGGGAGGTCGGCAACTCCACCCACACCGAGGACTTCCAGGCCGTCGCGCCCGAGCGGTTCGTGGAGATGTACATCGCGGAGCAGGCGCTGGTCGGCGCCCAGACGGGCCTGCAGGCGCTCGGCAAGACGGCGTTCGTCGCGACGTTCGGCGCGTTCCTCACCCGGGCCTACGACCAGGTGCGCATGGGCGCGATCAGTCGCGCGGACCTGAGGCTGTGCGGCTCGCACGCCGGCGTCTCGATCGGCGAAGACGGGCCGTCCCAGATGGCCGTGGAAGACCTCGCGATGTTCCGCGCGCTCCACGGTTCGACCGTCCTGTACCCGGCCGACGGCGCTGCGACGGTCCGGCTCGTCGCGACGATGTGCGATCTGCCCGGCATCTCCTACATGCGGACGACCCGGGAGGCGACGCCGGTCCTCTACGGCGCCGACGAGGAGTTCCCGGTCGGCGGGTCGAAGACCCTGCGATCAGGCGACGCGGCGACGATCGTGGCCGCCGGGGTGACGGTGCGCGAGAGCCTCGCGGCCGCCGACTCGCTCGCCGCCGATGGCATCGCGGTCCGCGTGATCGACGCGTACAGCGTGAAGCCGATCGACGCCGCGACGTTGCGGCGGGCGCTCGAGCAGACCGGCGTGATCGTCGTCGTCGAGGACCACCGGGTGGAAGGTGGACTCGGCGACGCGGTGCTCGAGGCGCTGGCCGAGACCGGTCCGCTCACCGGCCGGGTCGTCAAGGTCGGCGTCCGCGACATGCCGGGCTCGGGCACGCCGGACGAGATGCGAGCGTGGGCAGGTATCGACGCGGCCTCGATCATGGCTCGCGTCCGCGACTCCCTCGCGTGACGACTGCAGACGCATCGCGCCCGGAGCGGATCAGGCGCGGTCGGCGCTCGTGACCTGCATCGCGGCGCCGGGCACGCCTCCGAAGGCGTAGGCGATGATCTCCTCGGGCGGCACCGGCTTCGAGAACAGGAAGCCCTGCCCGAGCATGCACTCACGTTCCCGGAGGAACGCGAGCTCCTCGGCGGTCTCGATGCCTTCGGCCAGGGTCGTCATCCCGAGGCCACGCGCGAGCTCGAGGAAGGCTCCGACGATGCTGGCCGACTGCTCGTCGGCACCCACGCCGCTCACGAACGCGCGGTCGATCTTCAGCACGTCGACCGGCATCTCCCGGAGCCGCGACAACGACGAGTACCCGGTGCCGAAGTCGTCGATCGCGATCCGCAATCCGCCTCGGTGCAGGTCCCAGAGGATCTCCTGGGCCCGGTCGGGATCCATCATCGCCGAGCTCTCGGTGATCTCGACCAGCACCTGCGCGGGATCGAGCCCACCGTCGACGATCCGCTGGAGGATGCGATCGGAGAGATCCGGCTGCCAGAACTGGCGGGGCGAGAGGTTGAACCCGATCTCGAGACCGATGTCGAGCTCACGCCAGGCCTGCGACTGGTAGACGAGCTCACGGACGACCCAGTCGCCGATCAGCTCGATCAATCCGAGCTCCTCGGCCAGCGGGATGAACTCGATCGGCGGCACCATCGTGCCGTCGGGCTCGATCCACCGGATCAACGCCTCGACACCGATCATGCGGCCGGTCGCGAGCTCGATCACCGGCTGGTAGTGCAGGGTCCAGCGCTGCGTGTCGACCGCCTTGCGAAGTCGGGTGACGAACTGCAGCTTCGCGCTCGAGTCGAAGGCCCCGTTCGACGAGACCGCGTACCCCGCCGGACCGCTCTTCTTCGACTCGTACATCGCGGCTTCGGCATTGCGCTGCAGCGCCGTTGGCGTCGTCGGCATCCTGGGGGAACAGGCTGATGCCCATGCTGACCGAGACGTAGAGCTCCGTGCCCTCGATCGTGATCGGCGCGAGCATCGCGTCCTTCACGCGCTGGGCGGCGGCCTCGGCTCGCACGACCGCTCCCTCCAGGTCGCCACCGGCGTCGCGCTCGAGGTCGGCGATCAACATCAGGAACTGGTCGCCGCCGCGACGGGCCACCAGGTCGGTCTCGCGGGACGCTTCGCGCAGCCGATCGGCGACCACGCGCAGGATCTCGTCGCCGCCCGTGTGACCGAGCGAGTCGTTGACGAGACGGAAATCGTCGACGTCGACCGCGATCACCGCGACCGCGGCATCGTGGCGCCGGGCCCTCGAGATCGAGAGCTCGAGCAGCTCGTCGAACATCGACCGGCTCGGCAGGCCGGTCAGCTCGTCGTGATAGGCGAGGAAGGCCACGTTCTCCTCGCCCCGCTTGCGGTCGGAGATGTCCATCATCACGCCGTGGGAGAAGCGCGGCACGCCGCGGTCGTCGCGCACCATCCTGGCCTCGTCGTGCACCCACACGATGTGGCCGTCGCGGTGGAAGAGCCGGTACTCCATGCGGAAGGGCTCGCCGGTCTCGTTGTGCCGCTCGTTCTCGGCGATCGCCCGCGCCCGGTCGTCGGGGTGCAGCAGCTTCGGCCACAGCTCCTCGTCCTCGATCCACTCCATCGGCGAGTAGCCCAGCACCGATTCGATCTGCGGACTGATGAAGATCGTCGACGCATGGTCGTCGGTGGCGTCGATGTAGCTCACGGCCGGCCCGTGCTCGATCATCGAGCGGTACCGGTCCTCCTCCAGGGCCTGCATCCGTTCGGCGAGCTCACGATCGAAGAAGACGCTGAGGTTGCCCGCCACCGCCCGCAACGCATCGATCTCGGCCTCGCTCCACGCACGTTCGTCGGTGCAGTCGTCGAACCCGACGTAGCCCCACCACTCCTCCCGAACGAAGACCGGCACCGTGAGGGTCGAGCGCACGCCCTCCGCCTCGAGCGCGGCGCGTTCGAGATCCGGCATCGTGCGCACCGACTCGGCGAGCACGTCGCCGCGCCAGTAGAGATCGATGCGCCTGGTGAACGCCGGTGCGTACGGGTGCAGGTGGTTCCCGGGATCGTCGAAGATCGGGGCGATCCCGGGGGCGTCCCATTCCGCCCGCAGGTCCATCCACAGACGCCCCTGGGGATCGCGGACGTTCTGGAACAGGTACGCGCGGTCGGTGCCCGCGGCGGCGCCGAGGTGCGCCAGCACCTCTCGCAGCCTGCTCGCGGTATCGCCGTCCCCACGGAGCAATCGCTCGGCGGAGAATGCGACAGCGCCCAGCACGGCCTCGCCCCGAGCCGCGGGAGCCTCCATCTCTCCACAGCTATCGGCCGAGGTCGGAGGCTGCTTGACGCCTGTTACCCTGGTCCGACGATGGCTGACTATCGAGAGATCCTGCACGAGCGCCTGTACGTGAAGGTGCCGGGCACCGACACGCTCCGCAAGACCGCCGCCAACCGCCAGAAGCACCTGCTCGCCAATGGGTGGCGGGAGCTCGATCGCCAACAGCGAGCCGACCACGTGATGGTGACCTTCGAGCGCACCGGCCACGCGCCGATGAAGGCGCGACTGCCCAAGCCGGTCGCCGAGGTGCGCATCGAACGTCGCCCCCGCCGCGACGACAACCGCGGTGGCGGCCGCCGGCGCTGATCGCCGGGAAGAGGTCCAGCAGCCCGATCGGCGTCCATGCGGTCGCTGGCCGGATATCCTTCGGTTCGAGGCGTGTTTCACCGAACGTCCTTCGGTTATGCTTGAGCTTCGTCGAAGGAACGACAGGCACCATCCCGTCCTGAACGCGCGGGGGATGCTGTCGCCTGCCCGAGCAGACGCAGGAGGTGGCCTCGTGAGCGCCCGAGAGCATGAGAACAACGTCCGTCCGGCCCATCGCGAGGCGCACGCCCACGCGGCTGAGGACCAGCCCTTCCACTACCCGGTTCAGCGCGAGTACGCCGAGCCCGATTGGACGCGTCTTCCGGGCTACCGCGACGTCACGAAGGAGCAGTGGGAGTCCGCGCAGTGGCAGCGCGCGCACTCCGTGAAGAACCTCAAGGAGTTCAAGGAGGCGCTGGGCGACTTCCTCACCGACGATCTGCTCGAGGACATCCGCCGCGACCAGGAAGAGCGCGCGACGATGTCGATGCTGCTCCCGCCGCAGATGATCAACACGATGCAGGCAGACGACCTGCGAGCCGACCGCGTCCGCCGGTACATGGCGCCGGCGCTGAGCGACCGTGAGACCGAGTGGGCCTCACACCCCATGGCCTCCCGCGACTCCCTGCACGAGGCCGACATGTGGGCGGTCGAAGGGCTGACGCACCGTTACCCCACCAAGGTGCTCGCGGAGATGATCCCGACCTGCCCGCAGTACTGCGGGCACTGCACGCGGATGGACCTCGTCGGGAACGACACGCTGCAGGTGCTGAAGTACAAGTTCGAGATCAAGCAGAACGAGCGTTGGGACATGATGCTCGACTACCTGCGGACGACTCCTCAGGTGCGCGACGTCGTCGTGAGCGGCGGCGACATGGCCAACGTGCCGATCAAGCGACTCGAGGGCTTCGTGATGTCGCTGCTCGACATCGAGAACATCCGCGACATCCGCATCGCGACGAAGGGCCTGATGGGCATCCCGCAGCACTTCCTGCAGGACGACGTGAAGGCCGCCTTCGATCGCATGGGCTCACGTGCCGTCGAGCGTGGCGTCGACATCGCGCTGCACACCCACGTGAACTGCGCGCAACAGGTGACCCCGCTCGTGGGCGACGCCGCACGCATGGTGCTCGACTCGGGCTTCCGGGACGTGCGGAACCAGGGGGTCCTGCTGCGAGGCGTGAACACGTCGCCCGGCGACCTCCTGGAGCTGTGCTTCATGCTCCTCGATCACGCGAAGATCATGCCCTACTACTTCTACATGTGCGACATGATCCCGAACGCCGAGCACTGGCGCACGTCGGTCGGTGAAGCCCAGGACCTGCAGTACCAGCTGCTCGGCTACATGCCGGGGTTCGCGACCCCCCGCGTGATCTGCGACGTGCCGTTCGTCGGCAAGCGGTGGGTGCACATGCTGAAGAGCTACGACCGAGAGCGCGGCATCTCGAGCTGGACGAAGAACTACCGCACCGGCATCGAGTTCGACGACCCCGAGGCGCTCAACCGCGAGTACGTGTACTTCGACCCGATCTACACGCTCCCCGAGAGCGGCCAGCAGTGGTGGCGCGATCAGGTCGCGAACGGGCTTCCCGACGCGCACTGGGTCGAGCCGCCCGCCCCGGTCGAGCCCGCGGCCGCCGACATCGCGGCACCGAGCGCGGACGAGCCCGCGTCGGTCTGAGGCGGCGATCGGGGGAGGCTACCGGTGCTTCCGGGCGCGGCGGCGGAGCATGGAGACGCCGACGACCGCGACGAGGGCACCGAGACCGACGAGGAGCAGGCGACGATCCGGTCGGCACCGCGCCGGGGTCATCGATCGGCACGGGTGACGCGTCGTTCAACTCCTCGTCACGCTCGACGAGCGGCTCGGTCGGGCGGCCGTTCCCGAGCAGGTCGCAGGACCCCTCGTCGCGGACCACGACGCCCCACCGCAACTGCCCGAGACCCGGCGAGGTCCCGGTCTCGTCCTCGTCGGCCACCACGGTCCGCCCTGGTACCTGCAGGACGAAGGTCTCCCCGTCGATCGCGGGCGGCAGGAACCGGCTCTGCCCGGCCTCGGGCACGAGCAGCGTCGTCGTCACGGCGTCGGGGACGGCGTCGTAGCGCAGGATCCGGTTGAGGCCCCGATACAGGCCCGCGTCGACCGTGGGCACGTCCGGGTCCAGCAGGACCACGTCGATGCGGAACGGACGGCCGTCCCGGTCGGGCACCACGAGCGGCTCTGCGAAGCGCAGCGTGAACCGGATCGATGTGCCGAGCTCGACGATCTCCCCACGGGCCTGCACGAGATCGGGTGCCGCCGTCGCATCGTCTCGTGCCGGAGCCCTCGGGCACGGCCCCACGTCACCGGGCGGATCGGCTGCCGCCAGGAGCAGAGGCGCCACGAGGAGGACCGCAGCAGCCAGCGGGCCCGGCTCACGAGGCCGGGACAGTCGCGCGGCTCGAGGATCAGCGGGTCGAGCCGCGGCTCCTGCGTGAAGTCGAAGGCTCCCGAGAGCGGATCGGCGCGCGCGTCACGGTCGGTCATCGGCTTCAGCCCGTGCAGCTCCTCGATGAACTTCAGGACCGACGAGAACTCGTAGACGTTGTCGTCGACGGCTCCACCGTCGGGGTTGTCGCCGCGGCGTGTCCACGGCGAGATGACCAACGCCGGCGTGCGGGGGCCGAGACCCATGATGTCGTAGTGCGGCGGCGGCACGTGGTCGTAGAACCCGCCGAAGTCGTCCCACACGATCACGACGGCCGTGTTCGGCCACGCGTCGCTGCGCTGGATCGCATTCAGGTACTGCACCGTCCAGTTCTCGCCCTCGCAGACGTTCGTGCCCGAGCCGGGGTGCTCGTTCGGCTGCCCCTCGGGAGGGATCAGCCACGACACGGACGGCAGCGTGTCCTGCTTGAGGTCCCGCAGGATCGTCTCCGGGTTCTGCACCTTCTCCCACATGTCGCCGAACCGGACGTGGCGGATCGCCTGGAGGGCGTTCATCCACTTGTCGGGAAGCGCGTAGTACTTCCAGCTGATGTCTCTTCGCTCGAGCTGATCCTGGATCACGGGGATGTTGATGCACGTGCGGGTGCTCTCCCAGTAGGCAGCGATCTTCAGGAGCTGCCCGCTCGGTGGACCTCCCCTCGTGATGTTCTTCTCGAGCCGCATGATGCGCTTGACGTCGTCGTCGGTCAGATCCTCGATCGGGAACCGCTGCGTGTACTCGGTGGGGTCGTCGCAGTAGTTGCCTTCGACGTTCGTCGTCGTCTTGTTGTCGACGATGCCGTAGCTCTGTGCGGCCACGGTGTACAGGTGCTCGGGGAACGTCGGCCCGTACATCGAGGTGAAGAAGTGATCGGCGATCACGAACCGGTCGGCGTAGGCCCAGTAGGCGGGCAGGGAATCGCGGTCGTACTGCGAGTACCCGGCGAGATCCTCGCCCAACGCGATGCAGTTGAACCCGTTCATCTTGCCGCCGTTGATCGCGAGCAACCCCGGATAGAACGCGTGGCCCAGGTCGTGGGGCTGCACGAGCGGCGCGTCCTTCAGCTTCACGGTGCCGGCATCCTCGAACGTCGAGCAGTCCATCGTGCCGCCCTCGGTGGCTCCCTCCACGCCCGGGTACCGGCCGAAGTAGTGGTCGAACGTGCGGTTCTCCTTGACCAGGAAGATCACGTGCTCGATCGGATTCTCACCGGGCACGATCGTGCCGAGCCCGTCGCCGTCGCCCTGACCACCGCCGCCGTCGCCCTGACCGCCCCCGCCGCCGTCAGGCCCCGTTCCACCCGCCTGTTCCGTCGCGTCGCCCCGAGGCCACACGAACCACACCAGCGCCACGATCAGCACCATGATCAGGGCGGCGAACGCCCGACGTCGGGCGATCTGCTGACGGGACGGACGGCGCGGACCGGCGGCACGGATGAGAGGACCCGACGGCTGCTGCACGATGCAGGAGTCTAGCCGTCAGGGCACGGTCGGAAGGGGGTCGTTCACCAGTTCTTCGAGCGATAGGGCGAGTTCTCGGCGCACGGCCGCGTACGCCGGATCGTCGGCACGGTTCCGCAGCTCCGACGGATCCGCGGGACCGAGGCGACCCACGAGATCGTAGAGCTCGACCGTGCCGTCGGCGTGCTCCAGGTACGTGAACGCCTCGGTCCGCACCCCACGCCACGCGGGCACCTCGCCGTCGCCCGCCCACTCGATCAACACCGCGTCGCGAGAGATCGAGCCTCCGATCCGATCGTCCAGCACCGCTCGCAGGCTGAGCCCGTCCGTCGGTCCCGGCACGTCGATGCCGACGAGATCGAGGAGCGTGGGCGCGAGGTCGACGTTGGACACGGGGGCGGTGACCGTACGTGCCTCGGTCCAGGGCGACCGAACGACGAGCGGGGTGCGCACGCACGCGTCGTAGGGACACCGCTTCCCGACCCAACGGTGCTCACCGAAGGAGAATCCGTTGTCGGAGAGGAACACCACGATCGTGTGCTCGAGCTCACCCCGCGCCTGCACCTCGGCGATCGAGCGAACCGACCGCGCGGTCGACCGCGCGGAGCGATTCCAGCATGCTCCGGCGGTCCTCGACCAGGGCGTCGGCCGCAGATGCGTCGATCGCGGGCAGCGCCCGGACCCATGCCGGCTTGCCTCTGCACGTCGTTCACGACCCGGGAGCTCGGCGTCGCGATCGCGACGCCGGCGAACGATCCCACGTCCCGGGCATCGGGCGTCCACGGTTCGTGGGGGGCGCTCGGCGCATAGACGAGGAACCACGGCAGCGCCCGCGACGCACCGCGCAGGAACGCGGAGGCTTCGTTCCGGAGCAGCGACGTGGCGTAGGCCCCCTCGCTCGTTCCCGCCGCGAGCGGCACGCCTTGATCGATGAACGGATACCCCTCGTAGGTCGTCGAGACGTCGAGGTTGCGCTTCGCGAGGAACCGGTCCCATCCCGCCGGCACGTACGGCCCTCGATCCCATGGGTACCCGTTGAGGTACTTGCCGATGAAGGCGGTCTGGTAGCCCGCTCCGTCGAGCCACGTCGCGAGCGTCGAGGACTCATCGAGATCCGCGCCGTCGCCGTTGCCCTCGACCCCGGTGTGGCGGGCGTAGCGACCCGTCAGGATCGAGGCCCGCGACGGACAGCACAGCGGCACGTTGAGGAAGGCGTTCGTGAACCGCACCCAGTGATCGGTCGGATCCGCGAGGCGCGACTCCAGCCACGGCATCGCCGGCGGCCCCTCCGTGACGGGCAGCGTGTCCCACGGCTGGTCGTCGGTGATCACGAGCAGCACGTTCGGCGGGCGCTCGATCGACGCCCTGTGCCGCCTCAGGAGGGAGCGCCGCCGCCGCACCGCAGACGAGCACCGCCACGAGCGCTGCGACCGATGCGCGCACGGAGCCCTCGTCGCGCACGGCCGGGCTCATGTCACCGGTCGAGCCACCCGCCGTCCCGACCGTGCGAGTCGGCGACCACCCCGGCCGCGATCGAGAGCGCGATCGACTCGGGATCTCGGCCACCGAGGTCGAGGCCGAGCGGCGAGCGCACACGGGCGATCTCGTCGTCCGCCACCCCCATCGTGCGGAGCGCCTCCACGTGGTGACCGACGTGACGGCGGCTGCCCATCACCCCGACGAACCGGGCGGGCGAGCGGAGCGCCTCGGCGAGCATCGAGACCAGGTCGGGGGCGTCGTGGTCGGTGAACACGACCACGTCACGGTCGCCCAGCGCGCCCGCATCCACCGCCAGAAGCGCCGGGCCGTCGTCGGAGCGGACCCGCTCTCGCCGAGGTTCCACGAGCGTCACGCGGAAGCCGAGGCGGCCCAGGTGAGATCGCAGCGCTCGGGCCACGTCGGTCGCCGACACGATCACGGCGCCCGGGGGCTCCTCGTGTGGCTCGAAGTAGACCTCGATCTCGCCCAGATCGTGCGTCAACGTGCGGGTCTCGGGTTCGCCGGACGCCGCGACCTCGGCCGCCGCGTCGACGGCGGCAGAGTCGAACTCGGCACATCCCAGCGTGCCGCGCACGTCGCCGCCGACGACGATCGACATCGCCGCCCCCACGCGGCAGGGCGGCGACCCGTGCACGCGTACCGCCTTGGCGTGCACCGTCGGCAGGCTCGTCGCGGGTCCATCGGTGTCCCCCGCGGCGCCACGAGGCTCATCCGCGTGTCCCGTCGGGTGCGCGCCGGTCGCGCCGCCCAGCAGCTGGACGGCGTGTGGCAGCACGGACATGATCGCCGACAGCCCTTCCCGAACCCCCGCGGGCGAGCCGGGCAGGTTCACCACGAGCGCCGGCCCGATCGCGCCGGCCACGGCGCGCGAGAGCGCGGCCATCGGCGTGTGCGTGAGACCCTCGGCCCGCATCAGCTCGGCCAAGCCCGGGGCTTCACGATCGATGACGGCGCGGGTCGCTTCCGGCGTCACGTCGCGGGGCCCGAAACCGGTGCCGCCGGTGGTGACGATGAGCCCGTGCGATGCCGATAGGTCGCGAAGCGTGTCTTCGATGTCGCCGCGCTCGTCGGGCACGACGAGCCGCGTCGCGACCTCGAATCCGCTCGCCCGCAGGATCGACTCCGCGAGGTCACCCGACTCGTCGACGCGCGTGCCGTGCGCCACACCGTCGGAGACGGTGACGACCGCGGTCGAGATCGTCGCTCCCATGCCCTCCATCCTCGCATCTCGCGTGGCGACCGACCCCTGGCCTCGCACGAAGCGCTCGGGGCGGGGTACGCTGGCCGGACATGCCCGACCCCATCTCCAGCCCCGTGCCCGCGACAGGACCCTTGATCGACACGTTCGGGAGGATCGGCAGCGACCTGCGCATCTCGGTCACCGATCGCTGCAACTTCCGGTGCACGTACTGCATGCCGGCCGAGGGGCTCGCGTGGTTGCCGAAGGACGAGATCCTCACGTTCGAGGAGCTCACCAGGCTCCTGCGCCTGTTCGTCCGGCTCGGGGTGGAGTCGATCAAGGTCACGGGCGGCGAGCCGACCGTGCGTGCCGATCTGCCGACGCTCGTCGGCATGTTCCGCGAGGCCGGTCCCGACCTCGACATCTCGCTCACGACGAACGGCGTGCTGCTCGAGACGCTGGCCGGGCCACTCGCGTCGGCCGGTATCGACCGCGCGACCGTGTCGTGCGATTCGCTGCTGCGGCACCGCTTCGTGGAGATGACCCGTCGTGATGCCCTCGAGAAGGTGTTGCGGGGGTTACGCGCCGCCGAGGAGGCCGGACTCACCCCGATCAAGATCAACTGCGTCGTGATCGGCGGCACGAACGACGACGAGCTCGTCGGGTTCGCGCGGTGGGCGCGAGAGACCGGCTACGAGGTTCGGTTCATCGAGTACATGCCGCTCGACGCCCAGCACGCCTGGGAACGGCAGAAGGTCGTGCCCGCCCGCACGGTGCTCGACCGCATCGGTGCGGAGTTCCCGCTCGTCGCCGACGGCGAGGGCGCCGAGCCGGCGACCACGTACGGCTTCGCCGACGGCGCCCCCGGTCGCATCGGCGTGATCCCGAGCGTCACCGAACCGTTCTGCGACTCGTGCAACCGCATGCGGCTGACGGCGGAGGGGCAGTTCCGCAACTGCTTGTTCGCGCTCGAGGAGACGGACCTGCGCGGCCCGATGCGCGCGGGCGCGAGCGACGACGACCTCGAGGCGCTGCTGCGCGAGGCGATGTGGCGGAAGTGGGCCGGTCACAGGATCGACCACGCGGACTTCCAGCAGCCCGCCCGCAGCATGTCGATGATCGGCGGCTGACCGCCGCGGATCGCAGTCCGAACGAACGAAGGGCCGGGGTGAACCCCGGCCCTTCGTGCGTGATCCAACCGATACTCTACGCGGGAGCCACCGCGAGGTGGTCGAGCGCCGCCATGTATCCCCACTCGTCGTAGGAGTAGTTGACGACGTTCGGACCGACGATGTCGGTCTGGTTCGTGTAGGTGCGAGGCACCCAGGGCACGATCTCTTCCATCAGCATCTTGTCGAGATCGGCCCAGCACTGCGTGCGCTCGTCACCGACAGGAAGGGCGGCGCACTCCGACAGCTTGTCGTCGGCGCTCGGCACCGACGTCACGGAGTACCCCCACTCCTCCATCTCGGCCTCGGTCGCACCGACGGCCGAGTAGTTGCAGCAGCCCGGGTAGATCGCGCCGAACTCGCTGCTGCCGAACAGCGGCGGTCCGAACGTGTACGGGTCGGGGTAGTCCTGCAACCACCCGACCTGCAGGCAGATCGGCACCTGATCGGCCAGGTTGTTGCACTTGGCGTACATCGCCGTGGTCGTCAGGCCCTTGACGTCGAGCTCGATGCCGATCTGCTCGAGCTGCTGCTGCCACAGGGCCGCGACCTTGCGACCGGTCGCGCTGTCCGACGCGTAGAGCGCGACGACGCCCTTGCACTCGTCGGCGTCGCAGATGCCGTCGCCGTCGCGTGTCGTACTTCGATGTCGACATCTCGCTCCTTCGCGAGCTCGACGTCACCGCTGTCCTCGGGCGTGGCGTACGGGTCGTAGTCGACCAGCAGGTTGTTGAGGAGCGCGTCGGGGAAGATGTGCCCCGCGTTCACGCCGATCAGCGGACCGCCGGCCAACTGACGATCGCCCGCCTTGTCGAAGGCGAAGTTCACCGCCTTGCGTACCTGCACGTCGTCGAAGGGCGGCACGCCCAGGTTCATCGACGTGTAGGAGGTGGCCGGCTGCGGGTACACGTGCAGCCGGTCCTGCAGGTCCGGGTTCGTGCTGTACTCCTTCAGCTGGTCGGCCTCGGGCGGGTCCATCACGTAGTCCAGATCGCCCGTCTGGAGCTTGTTGTAGAGGTCGGGCACCGCGCCGCCGATCTCGATCGTGATCTCGTCGGCGTACGCGGGTCGCAGGTCGTCGGTCTCGGCGCTCCACGACGGGTTACGGACCAGCACGAGCGACCGACCTGGCGTGTAGCCGGCGACGGGCTCCTGCTTGTCGGCCGGCAACGAGAAGTCCATGTCCTCGCTGCCCTCGAACATGTACGGACCTGTGGAGACCAGGTAACGCCCGTAGTCCTTCGTGTGACCCTCGGCGGCGCCGAGACGGGGCGTCCCCGTTGGGCGGGATCGGCGTGGTCGCCATCATCGCGAACCGCCACCCGAGGTCGCCGGTCGGCTCGGTCACCGTCACCTCGAGGGTGTAGTCGTCGACCGCCCGGATGCCGGAGATCTCGTCGGCGTCGCCGGCACCGAAGTCGTCGAAGCCCTCGATCGGGGAGTAGTAGAAGCTGTACCCGCCGGCGCTGGCCTTGGGGTCGGCCTCACGCTCGATCGCGCGCACGAAGTCACCGGCGGTGACCTCGACGTCCTCGAACGGCGGGGAGTACATGACCCCTGCTTGAGCGGGAACGTCCAGGTCAAGGAATCGTCGCTCACGGTCGGCAGGTCGGCGGCGATGTCGGGGCGGAGCTCGGTGCCGCCCTCATCGACCGGCTTGCCGTTCGTCGCGTAGAGCGTCCGTGCCAGGCAGCACTTCAAGATCTCGAACGAGAGCTGGTAGTACTCCTTGGCCGGGTCGAACGCCGCGCTCGACGGCTCGGAAGAGACCGCGATCCGCACCGTCCCCCCACGTGGGATGTCGCCTCCGTCCGCCGTGGGCGATGCGACCGGCTCGTCTCCTCCTCCATCGTCGCCGCATGCCGCGGCAACGATGCCCAGGACCGCCAGGACGGCGATCCAACGCGCGTATCTCCTCATGCGCGAGCCCCCTCTCTCAGTAAGGCGCACAGATGCTCCCACCGGAACCACCGGCGGTCCAACACCCCGTATACGCGTGGAAGGGCCCTCGAGGGTTGCCCGAGGACAAGACGGGGCCCTCCGCGCGGGAAGACCAGACTTCGACGAGGCGCCCCGCCGGGTTCACCGCGCGTTCACGCGCACGTGCCAGGCTCCCTGTGCCGAGAGGTTGCGCCCCCTCTCCGGCGCGGGGGCCGGGCTTCGGCCCGGCCCCCGCGGACCCCCTTCTGCGATCGGTCGCCTACCCCGCCTGGAGCTCGTCGAGGCTCGCCTCGATCGCTCCTTCGGGCGACTCGCCGATGCTGACGTTCGCGACCGTGCCGTCGGCGTCCACGTAGTAGACCGTCGGGAAGCTCGAGACCCCGAGCCCCTGCAGCAACGTGCCGGCGTCGTCGTCGACCGCGGTCGTCATGGTCAGGCCCTCGTCAGCGAGGAACTCCGACGGCGTGGGTCCAGGGTTCTGCCCGATCGCGGTGGTCACGCTGACGAGCTCGACACCCTCACGTGCCTGGGTCGCCGGCACCAGGACCGGCAGCTCAGCCTGGCAGTGCGGGCACCACGACGCCCACACGACGAGCACCGTCGGCGAGCCCTGGTAGTCGCTCCACGACACGGTGCCCCCGTCGAGATCCGGGGCCGAGAACGCCGGCACCTGATCTCCGATCTCGAGCTGCGGACCCGTCGCTCGATCGATCGAGACGGCGTCGGCGGGGGCGGCGGTCTGCGCCATCGTCCGCCTCGCCGCCGCCGCTCAGGAGCAGTGCCCCGACGACGGCGATCACCGCGACCACGGCGACCACGATCCAGACGAGCCGTTGCCGGGCGGCCCGTCGTTCCTGCTCCCGCCGGCGCTCTGCCTTCGTCTGCCGGCCGGATCGCTGCTTGGACTTCGTCGCGTTCGTCATCGGGGTCCTTTCAGGGCACGACTCAACGACTCTCTCCAGAGATGTTCGCCTCGCGGCGACGGAGCGGTTCGGGCCGTTCGGCCCGTCGCTCACGTGACCGGGTCATCCAGGTTCTCGATCGGCAGCACGGGGATGTCGTCCGCGGGCGAGAAGCCCAGCACCTGCCCGTAGAACGACAGCTCGGCCTCGTAGGATCGTTCGATCGTCTCCGCCATGCGGAACCCGTGTTGCTCCCCCTCGAAGAGCAGGTACGCGTACGGCAGCCTCTTCGCGCGGAGCGCCTCCACCATGACCTCGGCCTGCGACGGCGGCACGACCACGTCCTCGGCGCCCTGCAGCAGCAGCATCGGCGTCGACAGCAGGTCCACGGCATGGATCGGGCTCCGCGCCCGGTACAGATCGGCCGCCTCGGGCCACGGCCCCACGAGGGTGTGCTCGTATCGAGACTCGAACTTGTGGGTGTCGCCCGTCGCGAACGGCTCGAGGTCGCTGATGCCGTAGCGACTGGTGCCGGCCGCGAAGTCGTCATGGAAGGTCAACGCGCACAACGTGGTGTACCCCCCGGCGCTGCCACCGCGGATCACCAACCGCTCCCCGTCGACCTCGCCGGCGTCGACCAGGAAGCGCGCCGCGTTGATGCAGTCGGCGGTGTCGACGACCCCCCAGTTGCCGTTCAACCGCTGCCGGTAGGCACGCCCGAACCCCGTCGACCCTCCGTAGTTGACGTCGACGACGGCGAACCCGCGCGTGGTCCAGAACTGGATCGCGAGGTCCAACGTCGCCGTCGCCTCACCCGTCGGCCCGCCGTGGCTCATCACGATCAGGGGCGGAAGCTCTCCGTGCGGAGCCACGACGTTCGGGTTCGCCGGCGCGTACACGTGCGCGAACGACGTCACGCCGCCGTCGGTCGGGAACTCGATCTGACGGGGCATCGACACGAACGAGGCGTCGATCGGCATGTCGACGCTCTCGCGCAGCACCTCCACCGAGCGCGACCCGAAGTCGAGCCAGACCACCTGCGCGGGGAGTGTCGGGTCCGCCCGCGATGAACGCGATGGCATCGCCGGCCGCAGCGATGCTCGGGCCATGCTCGAACGACGAGTACGGCAGATCGAGGTCCAGCAGCTCAGCCGTCTCGCCGTCGAGCACGGCGAGATGTTGCACGCCTGCGATCCCCGTACCAACAGGCGATGCGACCGTCGTCCAAGAACGCGAACGAGGTCTCGTTCATCACCCACTGTGGATAGCCGAACTCCGCCTCGGCCGGATACAGCGCCACACGCTCGTCGTCGGCGAGGCGCTCGAGGTTCCACCATCCCGAGCGGTCGCTCGCGAAGACGAGGTCGCCGGCCGGGCTCCAGCTCGGTTGCCAGATCGACTCCTCCCCGTCTCGGCCGGCCACCCGACGATCTCCGGAGAGGGAGCCGTCGGACGCCAGGTCCGCGATCCACAGCTCGCACCCGTCCCAGGGCATCCACGGGAGGTTCCAGCTCAGCCACGAGAGCCGTCGCCCGTCGGGCGAGATGCGTGGCGTGGAGTAGAAGTCGCGGCCCTCGGCGATCGTGAGCGGCTCGCGAGATCCGTCGAGCGGGACGCACCACCAGCTCGTTGACCACGTCGGCGACCCGCCCCGACGCCGCGTGCCGCTCCCGGACACCGAACCAGCGATCACCCTCGGCGCTGATCCGTCCGTCGGCGTAGCGATGCAGGCCGCCGGTGTCGGGCGTGATCGCGACCGGCGCCTCGCGCGGACCCTGCCGATAGAGGCGTCGATCGTCGTCGTGGGAGAAGACCACGACGCCCGTGCGGACGGACCAGGCGCCGCCTCCGTACTCGTGCACGCGCGAACGCACGTTGAATCCCTCGGGTGTGACGTCGACGGGTGAGGACCAGGGACCGCCGCGCACGACGACGCCGCGACCCCCTTCCGCCGGACGATCTTCATGCCAGTACACGGCCCCGTCGTCGATCCAGGGCTCCGACAGCGACACCGACGACACGGCGAGCATGCGCGGGGTCACCGGGGAGGGCCACGACCCGTACGGCGCCACGAGCGGCTCGCTCATCGCGGCCGCCGGCCCACGATCACTCGGGTCACCTTGAGCTCCCCGCCCTTCGTGCTCTGCACGTCGCGGAACCCTCCGGCCATGTACACGCGCTTGACCTCCTTGACCCGGTCGGGGCTCACCTCCATCAACAGCCACCCGTTCGTTCGGAGCCACCGCGGCGACTCCCCCACGGTGCGGCCGATCAGCCCGAGGCCGTCGGTGCTGTGATCGGTCAGGGTGTGCGGGGGCTCCCAGTCGCGGATCTCGTCGGGCAGATCGTCGATCTCGCCGGCCGGCACGTAGGGCGGATGCAGCGTGATCACGTCGACCGACCCTCGCAATCGCTTCGGGAGCCCGTCGAACAGGTCGCCGACCTCGAACCGTGCCGCGAGCTCGAGCGTCCTCGCGTTCTTCCGCGCGAGCCGCACCGCGTCACCCGCCACGTCGGTGCCCCAGACCTCCGCCTTCGGCACCTCGTCGGCGACGGCCAGCGCGATCGTGCCACCGCCGGTGGCGAGGTCGACGTGCACCGGATGCTTCCGTCGTCGCAGGCGCCTGATCGCCTGTTCCGCCAGGAACTCCGACGAATCCCTCGGCACGAAGACCCCCGGCTTCGTCAGCAGCTCGATGCCGCGGAACTCCGCGTAGCCCTTGATGTAGGGGATCGGCTCGCCCTCGGCCCGCCGCTCGACCAGCGCCTCGAACCGGCGGCGATCCTTGCCTGACACGTCGTCGTCGGGTGCCGGATCGTGACCCAGCACATGCATCATGAGGTCCTCGGCCTCGATGCGTTCCCGTCCCTTCTGCCAGTGGTCGATCGCGGGCGAGGCCTTGAGCCGCTTCACGGCACGGGCGAGCACCCGCCGGGCTTCCATGGCGAGGCATCGTACCGGGTCGCGCTCGCTACACTCCCCCGACATGGCTGAGACCAAGAGCGCGTCGAAGAAGACGAACGCCAAGACCCCCGCGAAGCGGAAACCCCGGGCGAGGAAGGGCAGCGACGGATCGTCGATCCGGCTCACCGGCGACCGCCTGGTCGTGCGCACGCCCGACAGCGGCGAACGCAAGAGCGCGGGCGGACTGCTGATCCCCGCGACCGCGGCGCCGGCCCCGAGGCGTCTGGCATGGGGCGACGTGGCCCTCGTCGGCCCGGACGTGCGGGTCGCGAAGGAGGGCGACCGCGTGTTGTTCCTGCCCTCGTCGGGCCTGGAGGTCGAGCTCGACGGTGACGACCTCGTGCTGTTGCGAGAGCGCGACGTGCAGGCTGTCTCGTCCGCACCCGGTGAGGAACGCCCGCCGGGGCAGTACCTGTAGCGACCTCAGCCGGCCAGGAAACTGAGGCGAACGGTCCGCACGTCGTTCTCGCGGTTCGGATCGATCAGCACGATCGACTGCCAGGTGCCCAGCTGCAGCGTGCCCCCGACCACAGGCACGATCAACGACGACGAGACGAACACGGGCAGCAGATGGTCGCCGCCGTGGCCGACCGAGCCGTGCCGGTGCGCATACCGGTCGTCGCGAGGGAACACCCGCCCGAGCAGCTCGTCGAGATCGGCCTCCGAGCCGCTCCCCGTCTCCATCAACGCCACGCCCGCGGTGGCGTGGGGCACGAACACGTGCAGCAACCCGTCGCCGTCGACCTCGGCGGCGAACCTCGCCACCCGCTCGGTCAGGTCGTGCACGCGGCGTCCGCCCGTGTCCAGCCTGAACGTCTCGGTTCGCATCGCCCGTCAGCCGGCGTGCTCGGACCCGGCGGCGTTCTCGCCGTGGGGGGCGTCGGCGAGCACCTCGACGTGCTCACCCTCGGTGAAGGCGTCGAACCCGAGACGCCACGTGTGGGTCGGCCAGCGATAGTCGACCACCCCGTCCCCGGCATGGATGACCGCGGTGTAGAGGGTTCCCCATCCGTTCGCGTACGACGTGCTGAACAGCGGCGACCGCAGGAACGCGTCGGCGAAGGAACCGACGTCGGGGGCGTCCCCCTCGAGCAGCCGCACGATGCACTGCTCGCGTTCGATCGTGCGGGTCGCCGTGGCCTGCTCGGGCCATTCCACCAGCCCCTGATGGTTCGTGGCCGCGGGGAACGGGCGGAAGATCGGCTCACGGTCCGGGGAGACGTACGCGGTCACCACGTCGCCGGCGCGATCGACGACCGTGAGGTTGTGCGCCAGGCTGAACGGCAGTCGGGCGATCGTCTCCCGCGCTTGTGCCACCGTCTCGCAGATCTCCAGCAGGTACCGCACGACGATCGGGATGCCGAACCCGTCGCCCATCACGCGCCGTCCGCCGAACGTGAGCGAGACCGCGAGGCCGGCGTCGTTCATGCCGTCCAGCAGTCCCCACAAGCAGTCGGAGGTGCCGATCACCCGCCGGTCGAGGAGCCGGGTGGACCAGATCAGCCCCTCGAAGCGGCTCGGCGCGTAGTCGTAGTTGCGGGCGAGCACCGGGCCGCCCTCATGGACCCAGACGCCTTGGGAGCACGCCGCGAGGTAGGGCGGCGGCTTGTACAGCGACAGCATCCGCGCCGCGAGGTCGCCACCGCCCGCGAGCTCCACGACCCGTTCGTACGCGGGCATCAACTCGGGCATGTGGGCCCGCAGCATGCGGGCGCTCGTCGCGTAGGAGGGGCGCGCCGCCTCTCCCTCCCGCAGGAACCACTCACGATAGTGGGGCCACCGCTCGTCGAAGATGCCCGCCCACTTCGGGCCGAGCTCGAGCTCTTCCACCGCGCGGAACGTGAACGGGATCATGCGCATCGTCGGTATCGGGTGCCGCTAGAGCATCTTGAAGCCGAACGGTTCCGGTTCGACCGGGGGAGGCGCCTCCGAGGGCGGCGGCACGCTGCGGAATTGGGACTTGATACCGGTGATCCACGATCTCGCCCGGTCGACCAGCTCGTGATCGTCATCGAGGAACCGCCCTCGCGTGACCAGGATACCCAGGTCGGCACCCGGATACCGGTAGCCGCCGGCAGTCGCGATGCGCAGGTAGAAGGCCTCCGATCCGTCGGCGACCGTGTGCCAGTCGGTGTCGCGGCGCGCGTAGGCGATGCCGTCCGTCGTCTCCCATGCGCCAGATGCCGGACGCCGGCGCCTCGGTGATCAGCTCCACCGAGTCCTCCGTCTGTTTGAGGATGAACTGCGTCCACTCGTCGAGGTTGCCGGGGTGCGCCCAGCGCCGGTTCAGCTCCTCCACGTCGATCTCGTACTCGACGTCCATGAACTCCAGCAGGTGGAACAGGAACAGCGGCATGTCCCCGTAGGCGACCGCGGTCACGTTCGTGATGCTGCTCGCCCCCGTCACCCGTGGGTTCAGCTCGCCCAGGTACATCTCACCCGAGCTCGCGTCGGCGAGGAAGTCGAGCTCGAAGTACCCGCGGTACCCCTCCTGCCGGAGGCGTTCACCGACGGCGTACGTGCGCTCTCGGGCGAGCAGCCGCTGCTCCGCCGTGAGCACGTCGGGGAACACGTCGTTGCCGCACCATCCGCCGTCGTAGGGCGTGAGCTCCGGGAAGCCGGTGAGCTCCGCCATGAGCGGGCCGACGAGCGTGCCGTGCCGGGTGATGACCCCCTCGATCGCGGTCTCACGCGGATCGATCCGTCGCATCACCTTGAGGTCCTGGCCGACGATCTTCCCCTCCTCCGCCTTCCAATCGGACTCGCCGGCGACGAAGAACGTCGTCTGTCCCGAGTCGCCGTATGGCGTCTGGATCACGAGGTCGTCGCCGAGCCCTGCGCCACGGGCCAGGTCGAGCACCTCGCCGTACGTCGATGCCCGCCCCATGACGTTGGGCACGCTCGGCACCCCCGCCTCGTTCGCCAGCCTGGTGGTCTCGATCTTGGAATCGAGCCGATGCCGCAGCTCGGCAGGAGGGAACGCCACGTCGAGCCCGAGCTCCTTCGCCAGGGTCTCCGTCTCCTCGTCGAACATCAGGAACGCGACCTTGCCGCCCTGAGCACGGCCGCGCACGTAGTCCACGACCTCCTTGTGGCCGAGCAGGTAGTTGCAGATGTCCTCGATCGACTCGAACGCCCGAGGGCTCTGCTCCTTCGGGACGAAGACGTTGGGATGCCACCCGTCGAAGGAGTCGTAGTAGTTGACGAACTTGAAGTTGCGGACCCAGCGGTCGATGCCGAGCAGGTTGAAGGCCGTCGCCGAGACGAAGTACACGGGCACCTCGTTCGTCCGGAAGAAGTGCCGGATCGCGGGGATGCCGACGAGCGGCTCCGACGTCGAGCGGTGGCCGGCCACGCGGGCTGCGCCTGCCTCTTCGTGCGCTCGCGGCCGAGCGTCGTCGGCTGCCTCCACGGGAGCGCCGACCCGGCCCGCGCGCGACTGCTCGCGTCGCACGTACCACCGGGCGACGACGATCAGCACGACGAGCGCGACCACCATGGCCGCGATCAGGCCAGGCTGCACCAGTCTCTGACGAACAGGCCCAACACCTGGGCGGTCTGCACCACGGACGGAAGGTACACCCGTTCCCCCACGCCGTGCGCTGCCTCCGCGTAGGGACCGAAACAGACGGCGGGGATGCCGGCGACGTTGCCGAAGACCGCAGCGTCGGTGGTGCCGGTGGTGGAGACGAGCGCCGGAGGCGTTCCGGCCTGCGTCGTGAAGGCATGCGCCAGCGACGCCACCAGCGGATGGTCGTCGGGGATGTCGTACCCACGACTCGAGAACCCGTTGTACCGGACCTCGGCGGCGCCCGGCTGGTCGCTCGTCGCCTCGCTCACCGCGGCCTCGATGCGGCCCTTCAACTCGTCGACCGTCATCTCCGGGTACATCGCGATCCGATAGCCGGTCTCGCACTCACCCGGCACCGTGGAGGCCCAGTCGCCGCCTCTGATCGTGCCGACGTTGAGGTTGATGGGGTGGGTGAAGAGATCGTAGGGAGGCGGCGGGGCGACGTTCAGATCGGCCTCCAGCGATCGCAGCGCACCGATCACGGCGAGGCTCTTCTCGATCGCGTTCGTCGCGTGCTGCCCCTCGGCGGCGTGTCCCGGCACGCCCGTGATCCGGACGCTGAACCACACCACCCCCACCTGCGACGTCGTGATCGCGGCGCCGAACGGTTCCGCGATCACCGCGGCGTCGGCCGTGTAGCCGTCGATCAGCGTCTGCAAGGTCCCGTTGCCCGAGCATTCCTCTTCGACGACCGACTCCACCGTGATCGGCGCCTGAGGCACGAGATCGAGGGCTCGCAGACCCTTGATCGCTCCGAGGATCGCCGCGAGGCCGCACTTCATGTCAGCCGCTCCCCGTCCCACCATCCATCCGTCTTCACGATGGGCACCGAACGGGTCGACGTCGCCCCATTGCGCCGTGGGCTCAGGGCTCACGACGTCGATGTGTCCGTTCAGGATCAACGAGCGACCGGCGTCGCCATCGCGCGGCATCCAGGTGGAGACGACGTTCCGCTTGCCGTCGACGTTCCAGTCGAACGGAGCAGCGAGTGGATGTGCGCGGATCCGCTCGCCGTCCATCGGCACGTCGACCGGCTCGAGTCCGATCTCGGCGAGCGCGCCCTCGACGACGATCTGCCCCGGTTCCTCGTTGCCGAGGGTCGTGGGCGCACGGACGAGCTCGGACAGCACGTCGGTCATCCAGTCGGTCTGCTCGGCGATCGCGGCCAGGATCTCGGCGTCTACCGAACCGGTGCTCCGCGGATGGCTCGGCGGGCGCGAGCTCCCCACGGCCGGCGAACGCATGCGCCTCGGGGGTCTCCAGATCGCTGGTGAGCCGGCTGCCCCCGTATGCGCCCGGGGGGGCCTCGTCGGGCAGGGGCTCCATGGGGCCGCAGCGTATCAACCCCCTCGAGCCGGTCTCCTCCCATCATTGACGTATGTGTGTAATGAAGTAATCTCTCCCCATGACGACACCACGGAACGATCGCTCCCACTCCGACGATCAGGTTCGAGGATGGTTCGCGGGACGCGTTCCCGACGACTGGTTCAGTGGCCCGCTCGAGATCAGCGCCGACCGCGACGAGATCCTCGTGATGGGCACGATCGCGGCTCCCGACCTGCCCGACGACGAGAGCTCGGAGGCTCGGAGCGCGGCGATCGGATCGCGGATCGCGGGGTTCCGTGAGGACACTCGAGCCCGGCGGATGAAGGTCGCCGCCGAGGCCGAGCATCGATTCGGGCGGAAGGTGAGCTGGGGTGTGATCTGCGCCGATCAGCGGGCGACGTTCACGACCCTCAGCGTGCCGGCGATGACCCGCCTGCGCCTCGCGGAGCGTCAGGTGCTCGACACGCTGGTCGATGCCGGGGTCGCCCGCAGCCGGAGCCACGCGCTCGCATGGTGCGTCCGTCTCGTCGCGGAGCGTCAGGACGATTGGCTGCGCGACCTTCGCGAGGCCCTGACGTCGGTCGAGAAGGTGCGGGCAGAGGGCCCGAAGGACTGACCTCCGCCCTCAGGTGCTCGATCGTTCGATCGAGACGATCATGTTCGCGACGAGACGGGTGATGACCTGCTCCCCCGCCGCCAGGTCGTCGGGCACGCTCTCTCGCCCGAGACGGGCGGTCGCCGTCGTCCGGTCCCGGTATGCCACGGTGACATCGACGTAGCCCACCCCGTGCACGTCGAAGGGGCGCACATCGACCACCAACGCCTCGGCCTCACCGATCACGAGCCGAGAGTACCGCACGGTCCGTAGCGCCCGAGGCCCTGCACCGATGCGCGACCTGTGCCAGCATCGGAGAGGTGCGGCCCCACGCCCGGCCTCCTCGGCCATCGCTCAAGACCGGCACGACCCATGCCGAACCTACCCGTATGTATCGAGGGGGAACCCCATTCCGTCGTGGTCTGGCGACCTTCGCCGCGATCGTCTCCATGGGAGCCACGCTGGTCACCGGTGGGGCTACGGCAACCGCTGCAGACGGCGGCTCGTCAGCCCCCCTACCGCACCTGGGGGAGCCCGGGTCGGGCCCGGCGCCGTTCCCCGTCGAGCTGCCGACGACGAGGTCGCCGCGAGCCGCGACCTTCCGATGGGCCGACCTCGACGGCTCGGACGCATGGGCCAAGGCGGCCATCGACTTCGTCGGCAAGGCCAACGACTGGATGCGCGACTTCGCCGCGAAGCCGGACGGTACCGTGCCGTTCAAGCCCGATATGGTCGAGACACGGAAGTACCTGGCCCGGGCAGCGGTCAAGGCGTTCGCGCCCGGCGCCGACGTCGACCCGGCGATCACGTTCACCGACCTCGACCCGACGCAGACCTTCTACAAGTGGGCGAACATCGCGGTGCAGCGAGGCTGGATGCGACGTTCCCCCGATGGACGGTTCATGCCCGATCAAGCGGTGACGACGGGCGTCCTGCACTCGGTCCTGATCGATGCCCTCGGCATGCAGGGCATCGCGCGGCAACTCGACGGACTGCACACGCGCGACGGGGCACGCTTCCAGACACCCGAGCGGTTCGGCGCGCTCATGCTCGGACTCCGACTCGGGCTCCGCTACAACAACAGCAACGAGGCGATGGACGTCGGGCCGAGGAGCCCGCTCACGCGCGCTCAGGTCGCCTACTCCCTCTACAAGGCCGCCACGCTTCCCTCGTGGGTGGTGCCGTGGGTCAGCGAGCAGTACGACGGCATCGTGCTCCCCAAGATGGGACCGAAGCGTCAGGCGATCGTGCGCTGGGGCGTGAAGGCAGTCGGTCTCCCGTACGTGTGGGGCGGGGAGTGGGGAGGGTCGAACCCACCGGCCGCCCTCGGCGGACAGCCGGTCCCCGGGTTCGACTGCTCGGGCCTGGCATGGTGGCTCCTGCGAGCCAACGACGGCGGCGCATGGGATGTGCACCCGCCACGTCCCTACGCGGGGTGGGCCCTCCCTCAGCGGACGTCGGCCGACATGGCCCGCTTCGGCGCCCTGAAGTACGGCCGCCTGCTCCCGGGGGACCTGATGTTCTACGACGGGAACGACGACGGAACGGTCGACCACGTCGACGTCTACATCGGCAACGGCTACGCGCTCGATTCGTCGAACACCCCTGGCGGGGTCACGATCATGTGGGTCGGCGACGGCTGGTACCGCGAGCACTTCGAGCACGGACGCCGCATCCTGCCGTCCGCCTGATCACGCACCCGCGCCATCGATCGCCCGCTGCAACACGGCACGTTCGTCCTCGGTGAGGGGCCGGCTGGAAGGCCCGTCCGGCGATCTCGGCACGATCACCGCCTCGGCGTCGGCCGCGAGGGTGCCGTCGGCCTTCTCGATGCGCTCCCGGGTGCGGATGCTCGAACGCCCGAACCCCGCCACCTCGCAGCGCACGACCACGTCGCCGTCGTCTTGAGTGAGCTGGTTGCGGAAGTCGATCCCGACGTGCGCCAGCACGAAGTCCCATGCCTCGTCGGCGCCGAAGAGCCCCTCGACCATCCGGTCCCGGCACTCTTCGAGGTAGTTCAGGTACACGGCGTTGTTCACGTGTCCGTAGTTGTCCATGTCGCGCCAGCGGATGTGGACCGTCACCTCGACCATGACGCCTATCCTTCCACGCGGTCGAGGCATCGGCTCCGGGGCCGACGGTCTCCCGACATGGGAGAAGGCCCCGGGCGGGGGGCCCGAGGCCTTCTCTGTCGGAGAGAGGGGCTCCACCCCTACTTCGGTTCACACCAGGGCGTGGTTCGCCCCCACCGTGTTGCGGTTGTGTGACGGAGGGCGGAGCTAGCGATCGCCGTCGGCGAGCCGTCGGTCGGCCTCCTCGTCGGCCTGCCGGCGGCTGAGCACCGACCCCGTGACGGCGGCGAGGAACACGTCACGCTCCAGCGCCAGCAGGTCGACGTCCTCGAGCGCCGTGACGGTCGCGGTCCTCGGCACGTCGCGCAGCAGCGCGATCTCGCCGAAGTAGTCTCCCGGGCCGAGTTCGGCGACCCGCACCCCGCCCTTCGTGACCTCGACCGTCCCGTCGCGCACCACGTAGACGCGGTCGCCGGCCTCACCCTCCCTGATCACGACGCCGCCCGAAGGCACCCGGAACGGGATCAGGTGCCACGTGAGCTGCTCCTGCACGTGCTGGGGGAGCGGCGAGAAGATCGAGACCCGTCGGAGCAGATCGAACTCGGGACCGGGGCCGACCGTGACCTCATCGATGCGGCGAAGACGTGGCCATGCCCCGAGCGCGACGATCACCAGGATCGCGCCCGCAGCCACGAGGGCTCCGGCAGCGCCGAAGACCGAGACCAGCATCGGGGCTGCCGCTGCCCCCACCGCCAGGCCGATCATCTGCAGCGCCTCCTCCAGGCCGAAGACCCGAGCGAGCACCACGTCGTCGGCCCGGCGCTGCAGCAGCGTGCGACTGGCCACCGCGAACAGCCCGATCGTGGCCCCGCACAGGGCCAGCACCGCGACTGCGACCGGCATGCTGGACGCCACCGAGAGCGCGGCGAGCGCGGCGCCTGAACCGAGCAGGGCGACCAGCACCGCCGGCGCGAGCCGCCGTACCCCCACCAGACCGACGGCCCCCGCCGCTCCCAGCAACAGACCGAGACCGAACCCACCGGCCAGCACCCCCGCGCCGCTCTCGCCCGAGCCCAGCACGTCGATCGCGAGCAGCGCGAAGAAGACGTCGAGCATGCCGACCATCACGAACTGCACGCCCCCGACCCCCAGCAGTGTGGCGACGTCGGGCTCGGCACGCGCCTGCCGGAGCCCGCCGAGGGCCTGCGAGAGGAAGGTGCTCACGTGCTCGGAGGGATGCGGCTCGTCCGGTCGATCCGGGCGGACCCCGAGCGCTGCGACCATGGAGAGCGCCGCGACGAGGGCCATCGCCAGGACGGCGCCGCCCGGTCCCCAGCGAGCCATCAGGACCGCCCCGGCCAGCGGCCCGATCAGGGTGCCGATCCCATCCATCGTGCTCGACGCAGCGTTGGCCGCCGTCAGCTCGCCAGGGGTCGTCGCGAGGCTGGGCAGGATCGCGTTGTGTGCGGGTCGCGTGAGCGTGATCACGCTCGCCGCCAGCACGGCCGCCGCGTACGCGACCGGTGCGGGCGCCTCGATGAGACACACGCCCAACACGAGGTTCGCACAGGTCTGGAGCCCGTAGCCCAGGACGAGCGCCTTCGCCCGCGGGATGCGGTCGGCGAGCACCGATCCGATCGGCGCGACGATCGCCGCCGGCACGAGCTGGAGCACCAGGACCGCGCCCGCCTCACCCGCGCCCCCCTGTTGGAAGGCGTAGACGGCGACGGCGACCCACACCGCGTACTCCTGGGTGTTGAACAGCAGGAAGGCCACCAGGGCCCGACGGAGCGATCGGTTCCGGAGTGCGGTGCGCAGCACGCCGAACGCGGCGGCCGCTCGCTCCCTCACCTTCCACACCCTCCCTCGTCGGTTCGACCATCCTTGCGGCGCAGGCGAGAGCGGTCAAACCCCGATGACCCTGGAAACGCGGAACGGGGCCCCGAAGGGCCCCGTTCGGCGTCGTGCGACCGGCGTTGGACTCAGAAGTCCATGTCGCCGCCGGGCATGCCGCCGGCCGGCATGGCCGGCGCCTTCTCCGGCTTCTCGGCGACGATGGCCTCGGTCGTGAGGAACAGCGCGGCGATCGACGCGGCGTTCTGGAGCGCCGAGCGCGTCACCTTGGTGGGGTCGATCACGCCGAACTTCAGCATGTCGCCGTACTCACCGGTGGCCGCGTTCAGCCCGTTGCCCGGGTCGAGCGCCCGCACCTTCTCGATGATGACGCCGCCCTCGAGGCCGGCGTTCACGGCGATCTGCTTGATCGGCTCCTCGAGCGCGCGACGCACGATGTTGGCGCCGGTGAGCTCGTCGCCTTCCAGGTCGACCTTGTCGAGCGCGGTCTGCGCGTTCAGCAGGGCCACGCCGCCGCCGGGCACGATGCCCTCCTCGACGGCCGCCTTCGTGGACTGCACCGCGTCCTCGATGCGGTGCTTCTTCTCCTTGAGCTCGACCTCGGTGGCCGCGCCGACCTTGATGACCGCCACGCCGCCGGAGAGCTTGGCCAGCCGCTCCTGCAGCTTCTCGCGGTCGTAGTCGGAGTCGGTCTTCTCGATCTCACCCTTGATCTGGTTGATGCGGCCCTGGACGTCCTCGTCCTTGCCCGCGCCTTCCACGATCGTCGTCTCGTCCTTGGTCACGATGACCTTGCGGGCGGTGCCCAGCAGGTCCAGCGTGGCGTTCTCGAGCTTCAGGCCGACCTCCTCGGAGATGACCGTGGCGCCCGTGAGGACCGCGATGTCCTGCAGCATGGCCTTGCGACGGTCCCCGAATCCGGGAGCCTTCACCGAGGCGCTACGGAACGTGCCGCGGATCTTGTTGACCACGAGGGTCGCGAGGGCCTCGCCCTCGACGTCCTCGGCCAGCACCAGCACGGGCTTGCCCGCCTGCATGACCTTCTCGAGCACCGGCAGCAGGTCCTTCACGGCCGAGATCTTCGAGTTCGCGATCAGGATGTACGGGTCCTCGAGCACGGCTTCCATGCGCTCGGAGTCGGTGACGAAGTACGGCGAGATGTAGCCCTTGTCGAAGCGCATGCCCTCGACGAAGTCGAGCTCCATGCCGAACGTGTTGGACTCCTCGACCGTGATGACGCCGTCCTTGCCGACCTTGTCGACGGCCTCGGCGATCGTCTCGCCGATCTGGGGGTCGGCCGCGGAGATCGCGCCGACGTTGGCGATCTGGGCCTTGTCGTCGACCTCCTTGGACTGGTTCTTGATCGCCTCGACGGCGAGCTCGGTCGCGCGCTCGATGCCGCGCTTCAGGCTCATCGGGTTGGCGCCGGCCGCGACGTTGCGCAGGCCTTCCTTCACGATCGCCTGAGCGAGCACGGTGGCCGTCGTCGTGCCGTCACCGGCGACGTCGTCGGTCTTCTTCGCGACCTCCTTGACCAGCTCGGCGCCGATCTTCTCCTCGGGGTCGTCGAGCTCGATCTCCTTGGCGATCGAGACGCCGTCGTTCGTGATCGTGGGGGCGCCCCACTTCTTCTCGAGGACCACGTTGCGGCCCTTGGGGCCGAGCGTGATCTTCACGGCGTTGGCGAGCTGATCCATGCCCCGCTCGAGCGCACGCCGTGCGTCCTCATCGAAAGAGATGATCTTCGCGGCCATCCCTTCTCCTTTCCGGCTCGTCGGTCTGCCTGGTGGCGACCGGTGGATGTCTTCTCACCCTCGGTCTCCGACTGCTAGCACTCGAAGGTGTCGAGTGCTAACGATTGTAGCCGCAAACCCCCATGGGGTGGCAAGGCATTTCCACGAGGCGGGTGACGACGGTGCCCATCCGGCCAGGTGTCGGGTATCCGACACCTGGCCGGCTCGGTTCGGCGGTACGCTGCGGGAGCCGTACGAAGGAGCCCGATTGGTCACCACCACCGATTGGCGACGTCGGCTGACCGTGCCGACCATCAGCGACGTCGCATGGAGCAGGGCCGCCCCACATCGGCTCGCCATCGTCTCGACGGAGAGTGGCGTCTCGCAGGCGTGGTCGTGGGATCTCGCCGAGGGCGTGCGCCGACAGGCGTCCGCCGAGGGCGTCGGCGCCGAGGAAGCGCACATCACCCCCGACGGCTCGGGCATCGTCTGGTGGCTCGATCCGCAGGGCGACGAGCGAGGGCGGTGGATGGTCACGCCCTTCGCAGGTGGAGATCCGAGACCGCTCTTCCCCGGCTTGCCCGACATGTGGATGTCGGGACTCTCCCTGGTCGGCGACTCGGTCGCCGCAGGCTTCTCCGACGACGACGGCTACACGATCGTCGTGCGCCACGGGTCAGAGCCGAGCCGGGAGATCTACCGCAACGAGCAGCCGGCAGGAGCGGGGCAGGATTGGCCGCAGGGACCCGGCGGTCTGTCGGCGGACACCTCGCTCGTCGCGATCTGGCACACCGAGGGCTCGAACATCGAGAACCCCGCGGTGCGCGTCCTCGACGCGCGCACGGGCGACCCGGTCGGCGAGGTCGCCGACGAGGGGATGGCCACCGTCGCGGCCGGGTGGTCTCCGGTGCCGGGCGACGAGCGCCTCGTGGTGCTCCGCGAGATCGGCGGATTCACGCGGCCCTACATGTGGTCGCCTCGCGACGGATCCCCGCGAGAGATCGCGTTGGATCTCCCGGGCACGGTGACGCTCGCGGATTGGTTCCCCGACGGCGAGGCGCTGCTGGTGCACCGCGACCACGACGCCACGCACAGCCTCGTACGGATCGACCTGGGTGGCGGCGCGTTCACCGCGGTCGTCGAGCCCGGCGGCACGATCGGTGGAGCAGGCGTCCGCCCGAACGACGACGTGTGGTTCCGTCACGAGGACGGCGTGCGTCCCCCGGCCTGGCGTGACGCGACCACCGGCGCGCAGGTGTTGCTCATCACCGACCCGCCTCCACCCGGGCGCCCGTGGGAGCCGATGTGGTTCGACAACCCTGCCGGCCAGCCGATCCAGGCGTGGTTCATGCGACCCGACGGCGAGCCCCCCTTCCCGACCGTGGTCTCGGTGCACGGCGGACCGAACTACCACAACACCGATGCGTTCGAGCCCCGGCGCCAGGCCTTCGCCGACGAGGGCTACGCCGTCATGCTCGTGAACTACCGAGGGTCGACCGGGTACGGCCGAGAGTTCCGCCAGGCGCTGTACGGCGACGTCGGGTTCCCCGAGTCCGAGGACATCAACGCCGGCCTCGACCATGCGATCGAGGCGGGGCTGGTCGATCCCGGGCACGTGTTCCTCGAAGGATGGTCATGGGGCGGCTACCTCGCGACCCTCAACGCCGGGCTGCACCCCGAGCGATGGCGCGGGGTCATCGCCGGTATCCCCGTGGGCGACTCGGTGGCGGCGCACTACGAGAGCGCGCCCGCTCTCCAGGCCTGGGACGTCGCGGTGATGGGCGGCACGCCGATGGAGGTGCCCGAGCTCTTCCACGAACGCAACCCGATGACCTACGTGGACCGCGTGCGGGCCCCGATGCTGCTGATCGCCGGTGAGCACGACAGCCGGTGTCCGCTCGGACAGGTGATGACGTACGCGCATGCCCTGCGGGTGCGGGGCCGGGAGGTCGACGTGCACCTGTATCCCGGTGGACACCACGCGAACGATGTCGACGAGCAGATCCGCCACGTCGAGCTGATGCTCGACTTCATGCGCCGGCACTCGTGACGGCCGGCTCGTCTCGGCGCCTGAGCAGATCCGTGATCTCGGCGGCGAGCAGGAACAGCCACATGGCGATGTAGATGAACGCGAGCAGCCCGAAGATCGCCCCGATCGTGCCGTAGAGCGCCGTACTCCGGGTGACGACGCCCGCGACGTAGACGGCTCCGAACCGCTCGAGCACGAGGAACCCGACCGTGAACACCGCGGCGCCCGGCAGGTGCTCGCGGATCGTGGGCCCCGGTGACGGTGTGAGCAGCCGGTAGACGAGCGCCCAGGTGCCGGCGCCGAACGCGCCCAACGCGATGAACGCGGCGAGCTCGACGGTCACCCCGACCACGCCTTCGAGCCGCAGTCCCGTCACCCACGCCGCGGCGGTCGCGAACGCGACGAGCAGCACCACGACCGGCACGCCGATCACGGCGCCGCTCAGCCGCCCGACGACGAGCCCTGTCATGCGCGAGCCGAAGATCACGCCGAGGGCGTGCCTCACCCGGGCGACGAACCCCGACGCCGCGTAGATGATGCCGAGGAGCCCCACCACGCCGGTGCCGATCTGCGATGCGGTCGTGAGCTCGAGCTGGGTCGAGACCACCTCGTCGAACCCGGGGAGCAGATCCCCGACCGCGTCGATCAGGTCCTGTTGGACCGATTCCGCTTGCTGTTGGAACACGATGCCCACGACCGAGATGAGCAGCAACAGCAGCGGGGGGAGCGAGAGGAACGCACCGTAGGTCAGCGAGCCGGCTTCCACGCCCAGCTGATCGCGCTGCACCCGGTCGGTGAGCTCGAGCGCGGGCCGCACGACCAGGCGCGCGAGCCTGGTGTCGCCAGCTGCCAGGGCATCGGCCCTGGCGCGGACGCGCTCGGCGAACGACCGGTGCTCAGTCGTCGAGACCCCAGCTCACGACGCGATCGACCCGCACCTCCACGATCACCGACGAGCCTTCCTCGATCGGGGCCTCGGACTCGTACTGCGGGAACTTCTCGTAGAGCAGGGCACGATCTCGCTCGAACTCGAAGCCGGCGCCGAGCACGTACGCCTCCCCGTGGGCGATCACCTGCTTCAGCTGCGACCAGTCCTCGTGGTACTCGTCGAAGCTGATCGCGACGTCGGGGTTCGCGCCGATGTTGCGGACCTTCTGCGTATCTGCCTCGCTCGCGAACACGAGCCGGTCGAGATCAAGCACGGTCGAGATGGGCACGACGTGCGGGCGGCCGTCGGGGTAGGTCGTCGCGAGCGCACACGTGCGGGCACCTGCGACGAACGCCGCCTCCAGGCCGGAGAACACCGGGTCGTCGATCGTCATCGCCGGTCGTTCAATCCTCGCCCGCGGCCGATTGGTCGCGGATGTGCTCGACGATCTCGGCGTTCGCCAGCGTCGTGACGTCGCCGAGTGAGTTCCCACGGGCCACGTCGCGGAGCAGCCGGCGCATGATCTTGCCGGACCTCGTCTTGGGCAGGTCGGGCGTGAAGATGATGTTGTCGGGCTTGGCGATCGGTCCGATCACCTTCGATACGTGCTCGCGGAGCTCGTCGAGCATGGCGGCATCGCCTTCGTAGCCCGCCTTCAGGGTGACGAACGCGACGATGCCCTCGCCCTTGATCTCGTGCGGCCTCGAGACCACCGCGGCCTCGGCGACCTTGACGTTGTCGACCAAGGCAGACTCGATCTCGAACGTCGACAGCCGATGGCCCGCGATGTTCATCACGTCGTCGATCCGGCCCAACAGCCAGAAATAGCCTTCGTCGTCGAGGCGCGCACCGTCGCCCGCCACGTAGACGTCGGGCCCGTACTGCGAGAAGTAGGTCTGCACGTACCGATCCGGATCGCCCCAGATCGTGCGGGCGATCGCGGGCCACGGGTGCCGCAGCACGAGGTATCCGCCGCCGCCCAGCCCGACGCTCGTTCCGACCTCGTCGACGACGTCGGCCTCGATGCCCGGGAACGCGAACGTGGCCGAGCCCGGCTTCAGCTTCGTGATGCCCGGAAGGGGCGTGATCATGATCGCGCCCGTCTCGGTCTGCCACCACGTGTCGACCACCGGACATCGCTCGGTGCCGATCACCTTCCAGTACCAGACCCACGCCTCGGGATTGATCGGCTCGCCGACCGACCCGAGCAGCCGGAGCGAGGAGAGATCGTGCTGCTCGGGGTGCTCGGTTCCCCATCGCATGAACGCCCGGATCGCCGTGGGCGCCGTGTACAGGATCGTGACCCCGTAGCGCTCGACGATGCTCCACCAGCGATCGCGCTCGGGCCAGTCGGGGGCTCCCTCGTACATGATGCCCGTCGTGTGGTTCGCGAGCGGTCCGTAGACGATGTAGGAGTGGCCGGTGACCCAGCCGCAGTCGGCGGCGCACCAGAACACGTCGTCCTCGTGCAGGTCGAAGATCATCCGGTGCGTGGCGGCCACCTGGGTCATGTACCCACCGGTGGTGTGAACGATGCCCTTCGGCTTGCCCGTGGTGCCGCTCGTGTACAGCAGGTAGAGCGGGTCTTCGGCGTCCATCGGTTCGGGTTCGCACTCGGTCGGCTGGTCGGCGACGAGGTCGTGGTACCAGAGGTCGCGCCCCTCGGTGAACGAGTGCTCGTTCCCGCACCGCTTGACCGTGATCACGTGCTCGATCGACGGACACTCGCGCACGGCCTCGTCGGCGTTGTCCTTCAGAGGCACGATCGTGCCCCGGCGCCATGCGCCGTCGGCGGTGATCAGCACCTTCGCCTCGGCGTCGATGATCCGGTCCCGCAGCGCCTCCGCGCTGAACCCGCCGAAGACGACCGAGTGGGGCGCGCCGATCCGGGCGCAGGCGAGCATCGCGATCGGCAGCTCGGGCACCATGCCGAGGTAGATGTTGACGCGGTCCCCCTTGCGCACACCGAGCGAGGTCAGCGCGTTCGCGAGGCGGCAGACATCGTCGAGCAGGTCCGAGTACGTGATCGTGCGGGTGTCGCCCGGCTCGCCCTCCCAATGGAACGCGACCTTCTCGCCGCCTCCGGCTTCCACGTGCCGGTCGAGGCAGTTGTACGAGGCGTTCAACCGCCCCCCCTCGAACCACTTCACCCACGGGGGGGTCCAGTTCATCACCGTGTCCCACCGCTTGAACCACGTCAGACGATCGGCCTGCTCGGCCCAGAACGCCTCGTGGTCCGCGTTGGCCCGCTCGTACACCGACGCGTCGGACACGATCGCGCGCTCGGCGAAGTCCTCGGGCGGTTCGAAGACGCGCAGCTCCGACAGCAGCGCCTCGATGTTCTGCGGGGTGTCGCTCATCGATCCTCCAGGGTGCGCGGGGACGCCTCGGCGGGCGAGCCAGCATCGTACGCGCGCGGCCCCGGCCGTGCGAGCCCGGATCGGCCCGCCGGTCGCAGAGGTTCCCGACCCGTGGATGTGCTTGCACAGAGCGGTTCCCGGGGTGACCATCGGGCGCGAGGTTGCCCAGGGGCTGCCTCGGGTGAAAGGAGGCAGGCGATGGCCGACGAAGGCTATTGCATGAAGTGCCGGGCGAAGCGGGAGTTCGAGGGGCAGGTCGTGACCTTGAAGAACGGCCGTCCGGCCGCCCAGGGCACGTGTCCGGTCTGCGGCACGAAGCTCACCAAGATCCTCGGCATGGATGCCGCGAAGGCACGCGGCTGGTCCGCCTGACCCACGGCTGGCCTCGGCCGGTCAGTTCAGACGGGACAGGAGTTGGTCGGGGGCGATCAGCGTCGGCCCCGAGGTGACGCCCCGGTGGCGGGCCGCGAGGTCCGCCACCGTCGTCTCCTGGAAGACCTGCTGCACCGCGCGGGCGACGTCGGCCCAGAACCCTTGCAGCCCACAGCGTGAGTCCGCGAAACAGGTGTGATCGCTCGGCTCGAGGCAGAACATCGGGAAGATCTGCCCTTCGATCGCGTCGGCGATCTCGGCCATCGTGATCTCGGCCGGATCGCGCGCGAGCCGGCAGCCACCGCCCGCCCCCCGGAAGCTCTCCACCAGGCCGGCCTTCGACAGGGCGCCGAGCTGCTGTTCCAGGAACCGCACCGGGATCTGCTGACGTTCCGCGATCTCCCGGGCGGGCACCAACACCCCTTCGTCGCGCCGTTGCGCGAGCTCGATCATCGCGCGCATCGCGTATTCCAGCTTCTGCGAGACCTTCAGCACGGCGCAACCTCCTTACGCCAGCGTATGGGGGGCCCCAGAGGCCGTCAACGAGCGATCGCCCGGATGAGCCTCGATTCCCACTTCCGGGTATCAATCTGTGTGTGCGGCATCCGATACGCACCGTAGGGGATCCAGACGTCCCCCGATAGGAGGACACGGCGCCATGCGGCGCGTACTGGTCATCGACGACGAGCCTGACGTCAGGCTCCTGTACCGCGTGAACCTGCGCCATGCGGGATACGAGGTGCTCGAGGCCGACGACGGCGAACGAGGCATCGAGGTCGCGCTGGAACACCGGCCCGACGCGGTCGTGCTCGATCTGATGATGCCCCGCGCCGACGGGTTCGAGGTGCTGCGGGTCCTGCGCTCCCATCCCGACGCCGGCGAGGTGCCAGTGCTCGTGCTCACGGCCGACACTCGAAGCAGCGATCACCGACTCTGCTACGAGCTCGGCGCCGACGACGTGATCACGAAGCCGTTCGTGCCCGAGGACCTCACCCAGGGCATCAGCAGGATCCTCGACGCGAGCCTCGAGGATCGGATCGCGCGGCGATCGGAGGCGGCCGACGCTGCCGACGAGGCCTCGCGCGGCTGAGTCGACCGCGCTAGACGACGGGATTCGCCTCGGCGTAGTCGGTCCCGAGCAGCACCACGAGCTGCGTCTTCGGGGCGACGTCGGAACCGAGCGCCGCGCTGAGCGGCTTGACCTCGGCCTCGACACCCTTGAGGAACCGTGCGGCCAGGTGATCGGCGTCGACCTCGTTCTGCTCCGCGTCGTCGCCCGTGCGGAAGTAGACGATCGTCGTCGTGACCGGCTTCTGGGCCGCGTCGGCCGCCGGGAGCGCCGCGACGTACCCCTTGCCCTCCAAGAAGTCCTCGACCTGCGACGCCAGCCCGACCTCGCTCGTGCCGTTGAGGACCTGGATCATCACGCCGTCGACCTGAGGCACGAGCTCCGGTGCGGCGCTCTCGCTCGCCGAAGGTGACGCCGAGCTGGACGGCGACACCGATCCAGAGTCCGTCGGTTCCACGACCTCGGTGCCGCCGCCGGCGAGCACGACGTCGTCATCACCGAATCCGTTGAGGATGATGGCGACGCCACCCACGACGAGGGCGACGAGCACGGCCAGACGCGCAGGGCTCAGATTCACGCGGCCCATCCTACCCCAGCGACCGGACCCCGCCCCGATCTAGAGCCGGACGCCGAGCTGTCCGGCGACCCGCCGCCGACGCCGCACGTCGCGGACCCTGAGGAGGCGGCGAACCAGCATCGGGTCGTACGCCAGGGCCTCCGGCCGCTCGAGCACGCGGTTGAGCAACTGGTGATATCGGGCGGGCGAGAAGCCGAACCGCTCCCGGATCGCTCGTTCCTTCGGGATGTCGAGCTTCCAGCTCTCACGCTCGAAGTCGAGGAGTGCACGGGAACGCTCGTCGAGGGCGCCGGGGGTCGGGGGGGTCACATCCATCACGCACGAGCGTATCCACGGGCACCGACGGTTCAAGCACCCGCGCGTCTTCGGCCCGGCGGCCCGGGGTACAGCGCCCGGCCCGGACGGCCGACATCCTTGGAGAGGAGAACGTCGAGGTTCCGAGGTGGGAGCGTCCTGGTGGGAGGATGAACACCCGCACGACGGGAGACGACCGCGGTGGTGGAACGGGCGCGGACCGACGAGGTCCGAGGCGAGGCGAACGAGGGCACCGACCGTTTCCGGTCGGCCGCTCAGCTGAACATGCTGCACAGCCTCGCCGCGAAGCTGAGCGGGCTCGGCAGCGTCGAGGCGATCGGCGAAGCGATCACGGCCGAGCTGCGCACGATCGTCGAGTACCACAACTGCCGCGTCTACCTGCTGCAGCCCGACGGACGAACGCTCCTGCCGATCGCGTTCCGCGGCGAGTACTTCGCGGAGTACGAGGAGGAGACCCTCGAGGAGCTCGTGACCCAGGTGGGGGAAGGCATGACCGGCTGGGTCGCCGAGACCGGCCGCTCCCTGCTGACGCCCAACGCGCAGGAGGTCGAGTTCGCGGTCCAGATCGAGGGGACCGACGACATCGTGGAATCGATGCTGCTCGTGCCCACGAGGCTCGGGGACAGGGTCAACGGGGTGATCGTGCTCTCCAGCATCGGGTACGGGAGGTTCGACGAGCAGGACCAGCAGGTCGTGGAGGTGCTGGCACCCCACGCTGCTGCCGCGTTCGAGAACGCGACCCTGCTGGCGGCCGAGCGTGACGCGGCGCAGACCTCCGCGGCACTGCTGGAGCTCTCGCAGCGTCTCGTCGGCCGCCACGCCGTCGGCGACATCTTCCAGGAAGCGATCGAGACGATCCCCTCGCTGGTGCCCTGCGCGGCGGTGTGCGCCTACGTCCGTGACGAGGAGAGCGGCAACTTCCGCGTCGCGCGCCTGCACGTCGTGGAGCCCGGCCTCGCGCGGCCCAGAGCCGAGATCGCCGACGTGCCCGCCGAGGTGGCCGCCTCCTTCCTGTTCGCCGACCTCGAGCCGTTCTCGATCGACGTCGACGTGGTCGATCAGGTCCCTCGCGATCTCTGGGTCGTCACCGAGGCGCGCTCGGTCCTGGTCGCGCCCTTGCGGTGGGAACCGGACGGCTTCGGGGCGATCGTGATGATCGCCCGAGGGGCCGACGAGCGGTTCGACGAGCGGACGATCGGTCTCGCCCAGGGCATCGCGAACATCGCGTCGCTGGCGCTCGGGACCGCTCGCCGCCTCTCCGAGCTCGAGCGCTTCCACGAGCTCGTCGCGAGCCTCGACGCGGTGTTCTGGGAGGCCGACGCCACCAGTCTGGCGTTCACGTTCCTGGGCGGACGGGTCGACGACATGCTGGGGCCGGGGGCATCGTCGTGGCCCGACGACGGGCGCGCGTGGGGTGGCCACGTCGCCGACGACGACCGAGCCGCGACCCTGGAGGCATGCCGGGCAACGATCGAGCGCGGCGAGGATCGCTCGCTCGAGTATCGGATCGCGAAATCTGACGGCAGCACCGTGTGGGTCCGTGACGTCGTGCACGTCGTGCGTGGCGCGCAGGGCCCCCGTGAGCTGCGTGGGCTGATGGTCGACATCACCGAGCGCAGGCGGGCGGAACAGGCGCTGCGCACGAGCGAGCGGAAGTACTCCGAGGCCTTCCGGCGCGAGCGGGAGGCGACGCAGCGCCTGCGGAGCCTCGACGAGATGAAGAACACGTTCCTGGAGGCCGTCTCGCACGATCTCCGCACCCCCCTGACCTCGATCCTCGGATCGGCGTTGACCCTGGAGAGCTCGGGGCCGGACCTGGCCTCCGAGGATGCGCTCGACCTCGTCGGTCGGATCGCGGCGAACGCCCGGAAGCTGGAGCGCCTGCTCGGAGACCTGCTCGACCTCGACCGGCTCCAGCGCGGCATCATCGCTCCGCAACGCCGCCCGACCGATCTCGCGACCCTGGTCGCACGGGCGGTGGAGGAGAGCGACGATCCCAACGGTCACGACATCGTGACCGAGGTCGCTCCCGGCACGTTCCTGCTCGATGCGGCGAAGGTGGAGCGGATCGTCGAGAACCTGCTGACGAACGCGCTGCGGCACACGCCGCCCGGCACGCGCGTGTGGGTCCGAGCCGCCCCGGCCGACGGCGGGGTGTCGATCACCGTGGAGGACGCCGGCCCCGGCGTGCCCGAGGATCTGCACGACGCGGTCTTCGAGCCCTTCCGCCAGGCCCCGGGCTCGTCGTCCGAGCATTCACCGGGCGTCGGGATCGGCCTCTCGCTGGTGCGTCGGTTCGCGGAGCTGCACGGCGGGCAGGCGTGGCTCGAGGCCCGCGAGGGCGGGGGTTCTTCGTTCCGGGTCTTCCTGTCGGAGGCGTGACCCACCGGCATCGATGAGCGCCGGGCGGCGGGGGGTACAGCCGCCGCCCGGCGCACGCGCCGTCGAGGCTTCCAGGGGGGTGGTCGCGACGACGGCGCGGGTCCACACCCCGATCAGATGAACAGCGTCACCGCGTCCTGCGCCTCGAGCAGGGCGGTCGTGGCGCCGGCAGGCTCCTCGATCCCGTCGATCAGGTCGTCCTTCGTGAGCCCGAGCAGATCCATCGTCATCTGGCAGGGCACGAGGTGCACCCCGAGATCGCGGGCGACCTCGAGCAGCTCGTCGGGCGATGCGACGTGGTGCTCCTCGGCGAGCTTCTTCATCATCGCGGGCCCGGCGCCGACGAAGTTCATCTTGCCGAGCTTCAGGTGCTCGGTGCCGCCGCGATTCATCATCGACATCATCTTCTGCATCCAGTTGTCGCCGGTGATGTGCACCTCGTTGCGCACCAGCGGGAACAGACCCCAGAAGGTGAAGAAGATCGTGGTCTCCATGCCCATGGCCGCGCCGGTCGTGCCGAGGATGAAGGTCGGCCAGATCTTGTCGAGGTCGCCCGACCAGGCCATGATCACGAGCTTCTTGTGCGGAACGTGCTCGAGCTGCGCCGGCGCGGGCGCTTCGAGCGTGGCTTCCATCGCCGTCATCGGACTCACCCCTTCTTCCTGATCACGAAGCGGTAGACGCCGCCGTCCTCGCTCTGCTCGACCAACTCGTGGCCCGTCGACGTGCACCAGGCGTTGAAGTCGGGAACGGCGCCGGGGTCGGTGGCGAGGGACTCGATCAGCTCGCCGGGCTGCAGGTCACGGATCGCCTGGGCGGTCTTCGCGATCGGCAGTGGGCAGGAGAGCCCCTTCAGGTCCAGGGTCTTGGTGATCGTCTCGTCCATCGAACTCACTCCTTCGTCGGCTATCGCTTCGCTGCTTGAGCCGCTCACTCCTTCGTCGCTTCGTCCGCGGGGGGCTTCGAGAACGGCGCGTTCTCGGGGATGCGGCCCTGCGGCACCGTCTCCCAGTACATGCGGTTGAACAGCCACTTCGCGGTGTGCCAGGCGCGGTTGGGCTTCGGTGGCTCCGGCGGGTGGTCGTAGTCGAACCGCAGCGACGTCGCCTGACCGTTGCCGGTCTCGAGGAAGCACATCACCCGGCCGCCGTAGTTCTCCTTCGGGGCGGTGCCGTTCACGAGCGACGCGATACGGCTCGCGATCACGGGCGCCTCGAAGTGCGCGGTCGATCCCGACTTCGAGATCGGCAGGTTCGTCGCGTCGCCGAGGCCGAAGATGCGCTCGTGCCCCTCGACGTTGAGCGTGTGCTTGTCGGTGGGCAGCCATCCGCCGGGATCGCCGAGCTCGGAGTCGATCACGACCTGGGCCCCCTTGTGAGGCGGCACGAGCACGAGCAGGTCGTACTCCTGCTTCTCGCCCTCGAGCGACTCGACCACGCCGGCGCTCGGATCGACGGCCTCCACGTTGAAGAAGGTCGTGAGGCCGATGCCGCGTTCGTCCATGTACGGCTGGATCAGCTTCGAGGCGCTCTCGATCGTGAACGCCCGGTTCAGCGGCGAGAGCAGCTCGATCTCGCTCTTGTCGCGGACACCCTTGTGCCGCAGGTACTCCTCGACCATGAACGTGAACTCGACGGGCGCCGGCGGGCACTTGTACGGGATGCCGGCGACGCCGACCTTGAGCCGGCCACCGTCGAACCGGCGGAGCTCCTGCGCCAGCCGCTCCGCGCCGTCGAGCGAGTAGAACTCGAACGCGCCCTCGGACAGGCCGGGGATCTGCTCGGGAACGAGCCGTGACCCGGTCGCGACCACCAGGTAGTCCCATTCGAGGCTCCCGCCGCGTTCGAGCTGGACGGTGCCCGCGTCGGGATGGATGCGCACCGCCTTCTCGATCGCCAGGTCGACCCCCGGGCGCAGCAGGGTGCGCTCCTCGCGGCTCAGCCAATGGCCCTTCGCCTCGCCGAGCGCGACGTAGAGGTAGCCGGGCTGGTAGTCGTGCATGCCGGTGGGATCGACCACCGTCACGCGCGCGTCACGGCCCAGCTCCTTGTCGAGCAGGTTCGCGACGAGGGTGCCGCCGACGCCGCCCCCCAGCACCACCACGCGTGCCGGCATCGTCGATCACCTCACCTTCCGGATGATGAACCGCGTGAACCCGTCCTCCGGCACGACCTCGACGAGCTCGTGCTGGGCCTTGGCGACCCACGCCGGGATGTCGGTCTTCGAGCCCTCGTCGCTGGAGAGCACCTCGATCACGTCGCCGACCTGCCCCTCACGGATCGCGCCGATCAGGGTCATCAGCGGGCCGGGGCATGCCATGCCCTTCGCGTCGATCGACCTCGTCACTTCCGTCGTCGTCATCGTTGCCACCTCCATGTCGTCAGATGAACGTCACGGGGCCGTCGGCTTCCATGAAGAAGCTCGCGACGCCCCAGACGCCGTCGACCATCGGATCGAGGTCGTCGGTCGTGATGTGGAACATCTCCATCGAGTCCGCGCAGGCCTGGATGCGCACCTCGCCGAGGTCCTTGGCCTGGCGGAAGAGCTCGCTCCAGTGCGTCTTGCCCTGGTCGCGCATCGCTCGCTCACCCTCGGGACCCGCCTCCGGCGAGACCCCGTGGTCCTTCAGGATGCGGTCGGCCCGGAACGCGTCGAGCGCCCAGTACTGCAGGAAGACGTCGACGGGACGAGCCATCGCCGCCGCCCCGACCGTCAACACCGCGGCGGCCTGCAGCTTGTCGTCGGTGCCGGAGAACAAGACCAGCGAGAGCCGATCGTCGGTGCTCATGGCGTACCCCTTCCGTTCGTACCCCTGTGTCGTCACCGTCAGCATCGAACGGATCGGAGGCCCGTGCGCTGGGGGCGTGAGACCCCCCACGGCAGGGACCGTCGGGACCGCGCGAGGGGAATACGGGATGGCCGTGACGGTTCCCGGCACGGCTACGATGCGCCCGTGCTCGACCTCTGGATCGCCTCGGCCACGGTCGTCGACGGGACCGGCGCCCCCGCCTACTCGGCGTCGGTGGGCGTTGACACGCGGCCGCATCGCGGTGATCGCCCGCGACCCCGCGGACCCCGAACCTCCGGCGGAGCACCGGCTCGACGGCGCCGGCCTCGTGCTCTCCCCCGGGTTCGTCGACGTGCACAACCACTCGGACCTCGGTGCGCTCGTGGACCCGACGATGCCCTCGACGCTGCGCCAAGGCGTGACGAGCGTGGTCGTGGGCAACTGCGGGATGTCGCCGTTCCCGGCATCGTCGGCGACCGAGCTCGCATCGTGGGCCGGAGGAGACCCCTCCGAGATGGATCTGGACTTCGGATCGTTCGGGGGGTTCCTGGAGCGGGTCGAGGCATCGGGGCCCGCCGTGAACGTCGCGGCGCTGGTCGGTCACGGGTCGGTGCGCGACCTCGTGATGGGCCTCGAGCGACGCGCCCCCACCGACGAGGAGCTCGCCGCGATGCGGCGGACGGTGGCCGAGGCGATGGACGCCGGTGCCGTCGGCCTGTCGACCGGCCTGATCTACGTGCCCGGCATGTACTCGTCGACCGACGAGATCGTCGCCCTCGCCGAGGAAGCCGCCCGCGCCGGCGGCATCTACGCGTCGCACATCCGCGGCGAGGGCGCCCACCTCTTCCGCGCCGTGAACGAGGCGATCGAGATCGGACGCCGCGCCGGGCTCGGGGTGCACGTGAGCCACCTGAAGTGCGAGACCTCGCACATGTGGGGCCGGGCGAGCGAGCTGCTGGCCCTGGTGCACGACGCCGACGACGTGACCGGCGACCAGTACCCGTACGCGGCCTGGGCCTCCGTGCTCTGGTCCCTGCTCCCCGAGTGGGCGCCCGTGGCCGAGCTCCCGGCGATGCTGGCCGACCGCGCCACCCGCGATCGGCTGATCGCGTCCGTCGAGCAGGGCGAGGGCGACGCGTTCCAGTCGTCGGTCGACGGGGTCGGCTGGGACCGGATCGTGATCGAGGACACCGCCGACCGAGGGTGCAACGGGCTCGACGTCGCGGCGATCGCCGAACGGCGAGGGGTCGAGCCGGTCGAGGCGTTCTTCCAGCTGCTGGTCGAGGAGCCCAGCACCTCCTGCATCGGCCACGCGATGCACGAGGACGACGTGCGCACGATCCTGGCCGACCCGGAGATCATGGTGGCGTCGGATGCCGTCTCGGTCGCGCCCGACGGACCGATGGCCGACGTCCCGGTGCACCCGCGCACGTACGGGACCTTCCCCCGCGTGCTGGGGCCCGCGGTCCGAGACGGCGTGCTCTCGCTGGAAGCAGCCGTTCGCACGATGACGTCGCTGCCGGCAGACCGCTTCGGCCTGTCCGGTCGGGGGCGCGTCGAGGAAGGTGCGTGGGCCGATCTCGCGCTGTTCGACGCCGACACCGTGACCGATCGCGCGACGTTCGAACGGCCGCACGCGTTCCCCGACGGCTTCGAGGCCATGATCGTCGGAGGCACGGTCGCGTGGCAGCGAGGGGACGACCGCATCCGGCGGGCGGGACGGGTCCTCCGCCGTGGCGAGGGATAGGCTCCCCGGCGTGAGCGATGCGGACCTGAACCGATCCCTGTGGGACGAGCGAGCCGGGCTGCACGGCCAGGACGACTACTACGACGTCGCCGGCTTCCTCGCGGGCGGTTCGTCGCTCGCGGAGCGCGAGCTCGACGAGGTGCGAGCGGCGGTGGGCGACGTCGACGGCCTCGACGTGCTGCACCTTCAGTGCCACTTCGGGCTCGACACGCTGTCGTTCGCTCGCCTGGGAGCGAGGTCGACGGGCCTGGACTTCTCTGCGGTGGCCGTCGAGCGAGCTCGCGGACTCGCCGCTCAGGCCGGCCTCGACGCCGCCTTCGTGGAGGCCGACTCCCAGCACCTGCCGAGCGAGCTCGAGGGCCGCTTCGACCTGGTCTTCGCCTCGTACGGCGTGCTGTGTTGGATCGCCGACGTCGACGCATGGATGCGCTCCGCGTCCGCGGCGCTGCGCGGCGGGGGGCGGCTCGTGCTGATCGACCTCCATCCGGCCTCGCAGATGGTCGGAGGCATCGACCCGTTGGAGTTCGACTTCCCGTACCTCGGGGCGGAGCCCCAGCGCTTCGATGCCTCGGGCTCGTACGCCGCCCCCGACGCCGACACCACGGCCAACACGTCGGTCGAGTACGCCCATGGGCTCGGCGAGATCGTCACGGCCGCGGTCGACGCAGGCTTGCGCATCGACGCGTTGACCGAGTGGCTCGACGAGGCGTTCGATCCACGCGGCGGCATCCTGGCGGTGGAGGACGACGGGCGGTTCCGCCTGCGGCTCGGTGGCGGTCACCCGCTGCCGCTGACGTTCTCGCTGCGTGCCACGAAGACGTAGCGGCTCCGCTCAACCCACCGGGCAGGCTCCCCAGAGGCCGGCCTGCTCGTCGCGCGCTCGCCGCTGGGCCGTCGTGAAGCGGTCGACGTAGCGAACGTTGGGCGGGAACGTCGCGAGCACCGCGTACCCCTCCCGCAGGATGCGCTCGTTGAAGAGGCCGTCGTCGATCCAGACGTACGCGAGGGTGCGGTCGAAGCGATCGGTCCGCTCCACGTCGAACTCCAGCTCGACGTCTCGACCCCCGAGGGCCTCGGCCGTGTACCGCGTCGCCTGCTCGCCGAAGCACTCCTCGTCGGTGTAGGGGCCGTCCTTCTCGGGGGTGTCGATGCCGATCAGGCGCACGGGCGTCTCCTCACCGTTCAGGTCGACCCGGATCGTGTCGCCGTCGACCACCTCGACGACGCGCACGGTCGTTCGGGAGTCATCGTCTCCGCCCGCTCCGGGGTCGTCGAACCCCTCGGTGCATGCGGTCGCCAGCACGACCGCGAGGATCGCGACGAGGGCCAGCGAACGGAGGCGTCGACTCGGCGGCACGCGCGGAACGCTACCGTAGCGCCGTGCAGGGAGCCGATCCGCGCGCGCTCGGGTTCGATCCCGACGACATCGGGTTCGTCGCCGACCCGTACCCGGCGTACGAGCGCCTGCGTGCGGCGGCGCCGATCCTCTACGACGAGGCCACCGACCACTGGCTCGTGACCCGCTACGACGACGTGAACGCGCTGCTGCGCGACCGCCGGTTCGGCCGCACGTACCTGCACACGGCGACGCACGAGGAGATGGGCCACGAGCCGCCCTCGCCGTCGCTCGACCCGTTCTGGCATCTGATCAACCACGGCATCCTCGACATGGAGCCTCCCGATCACACGCGGGTGCGCCGGCTCGTGTCGAAGGCGTTCACGCCCCGCATGGTCGAGTCGATGCGCACGCCCGTGCAGGAGCTGACCGATGAACTGGTCGACGCCGTCGCGGGTGAGGGAACGTTCGACCTGCTCCCGGCGATCGCCGAACCGCTGCCGGTCGCCGTGATCGCCGAGCTGCTCGGCGTGCCTCGCACCGACCGCCACCTGTTGCGACCGTGGTCGGCCGATATCTGCCGCATGTACGAGCTGCACCCGACCGAGGAAGACGCCGCGGTCGCCGTGGCCGCGAGCATCGAGTTCTCCGACTACCTCCGCGCCCTGTCTCGCGAGCGGCGTGCCACGCCGACGGGAGACCTGATCAGCGAGCTGGCGCTCGTGGTGGACGAGGGCGAGCGCCTCACCGAGGACGAGCTGATCGGCACGTGCGTGCTGTTGCTGAACGCGGGCCACGAGGCCACGGTGAACGTGACGGGCAACGGGTGGTGGGCGCTGTTCCGCACCCCCGGCGCGCTCGATCGCCTCCGCGCCGAGCCGGCGCTCGTGCCGTCCGCGGTCGAAGAGATGATGCGATGGGACACGCCCTTGCAGTTGTTCGAGCGGTGGGTGCTCGAGGACGTCGAGATCCACGGCGTGCGCGTGCCTCGCGGCGCGGAGCTCGGCCTCGTCTTCGGGTCGGCCAACCGCGACCCTTCGGTCTTCGACTCGCCGGACGAGCTGCGCCTCGACCGCGAGCCGAACCCGCACGTCACGTTCGGTGCGGGCATCCACTTCTGCCTGGGGGCGCCGCTGGCCCGCCTCGAACTCCAGACGTCGTTCGCGACGGTGTTGCGCCGCCTCCCCGACCTCGAACTCATCGAGGAACCTCGCTGGAAGCCCGGCTACATCATCCGGGGGTTGGAGTCGCTGCGCGTGACCTGCTGACGGGCCCCCGAGCCATCGGTCATCGGCGCCTCGACGTCGTAGTCAGACGTCCCGTCGGTCGCCGACTGCCCGGAGCAGACCGCTTCACGGCCCGTAAGTGTCGGTTCTCGGCGACCGATCCCCGGGAAGAGGCAGCCGCGACCTCTCATCCGGTAGCCTCACGATGGTTGCCCACCAGTGGAACGGAGAACACATGACAACCTCACCCGATCCGCTCTCGTGCTCACCGTGGTCGCCACGCTCGGCCTCACGCTCGCCGCGCCCGCGGTGGCCGGGCAGCGGATCAGCTATCGAGGCCGCACCTCGCAGGATGAGCGGGTGCGTTTGGAGGTCCTCAAGCGCGATAGCGGACGCCGGTTCCTCAACGACGCGAGGTTCTTCATGACGCTGACGTGTGACGACGCTTCGACGATGGACTTCGGGATCGGGTTCGGGATCGGACGGCGTCTCGGTGACGACGGCTCGTTCGGGCTGCACGACCTGTACACCGGCATGTGGGGCTTGGCGATCGACATCGATGGGGTCGTGCGATGGGGATCTGCGGAAGGGACGCTCGAGATCAGTGCCGCGGGACTGACCGAGGACGGCGGCGACGCCACGTTCTGCACGACGGGACTCGTGGATTGGACAGCCGATCGAGTGAGCTCGCGACCCGCCAGTCCGCTGTCCGCGCCGGACGGCGTCACGATGGTGAGGATCGACCGGGACGGCGAGCTGCGGGTGATCGACCCTTAGGGTCGCTTCAACCCGGTACCTGAGTCGTCCGAGGTCCGTGCCTTGGTCGAGAAGGGCTCCCTGCGAATGACCGACATCGCCCCGATCATCGGCGTGACCACTCAGCGCTGAGCCAGATCGTCGCCGAGCGTGCGGACTTCCCCGACCCGGCGACGGTGGTCTGTCGGAGCCGGCGGTCGGATTCGAACCGACGACCTACCGATTACAAGTCGGTTGCGCTACCGGACTGCGCCACGCCGGCCGGGCCCGGATTCTACCCCGCGCGGGTCCGGGCTCAGCGAGCCCGGGGCACGACGTAGGCGTAGAGCACGGCCGCCAGCGCGGCCGCAGCGTTCAACGAACCGACCTTCCCGCGCATGGGCAGCGAGAGCAGCTGATCGCACCGCTCGCGAGTGAGCCTCGCCATGCCCTCCCCTTCGCTGCCGATCACCACGGCCACCCGCCCGTCGGGGCACGACTCGTCGTACACGGTGGAGTCGGCACTCTCGTCGAGCCCGACGACCCAGAAGCCGGCCTCCTGCAGCCGCTCGATGGCCCGGGCGACGTTGGCGACGCGAGCGTGCGGCAGGTGCACGAGCGCCCCGGCAGACGCACGCACGGCGGCCGGTGTGACCTCCGCGGCGCGACGGGTCCGCGTCACCAGCATCGCGGCACCGGCAGCCTCGGCCGATCGCGCCGCGGCGCCGAGGTTCTGCGGGTCGGTGATGCCGTCGAGGACGACGACGAGCGCGTCGTCCTCGAACGCGAACGTCGCGAGGTCGCGCTCACCCAGGGCCTCGGATGCCTCGGTGCCGATGCGGGCCACCACCCCCTGATGCTCCTCGGCCAGCGCATCCAGCGTGGCCCGAGGCACGGTGCGCACGGGCACGCCGTCGTCGTGCGCCTGCTCGAGCACCGACCGCATGCCCTGCGTGACCTTGGGCGAGGACACGATCAACACCTCCGAGACCCGTCCGGCGCGCATCGCCTCCGTCACGGCTCGACGCCCCGAGATGACCTGGTGCGTCGCCTCGGCACCGGACGGACGACGGCGTCTCGCCCGGTCGCGTTCGCGACTCATGCGATGACCGCGACGGCCATGCAACCGACGCCGTCGCCGACCAGGCCGAGGCCCTCCGGCCTCGTCGCCTTCACCGACATGGCCTCGACGGCGATCGCGAGGGCCTCGGCCAAGCCCGAGCGCAGGTCGTCGCGGTGCGGCGCGATCGGCGGTCGTTCGCAGATCACCGTCGACGTCGCACGACCGCACCGCGTACCCCGCCCCACGCACGAGCTCGAGCGTTCTCGCCAGCAACGCCAGCCCCGCGATGCCGGCGATCGACGGATCGCTCTCGGGGAAGTGGCTGCCGACGTCGCCGAGGGCCGCGGCTCCCAGCAGCGCGTCGGCGATCGCATGACACACCACGTCGCCGTCGGAGTGGCCGACCAGCCCCGGCTCGCCGTCGAACGCGACCCCACCCAGCCACAGGCGACGATCGTCCGTCGCCCACGGATGCACGTCGAACCCCAGGCCGACGCGGGGAACGACCTCAGTCACCGGGGCCGCCCATGCGCGCGTCGGCGTTGGCGAGGTCGAACAGGGTCGTGATCTTGACGTTGTTGGGGTCGCCCGGAACCGCGGCCACCGCGACCCCGTCGTGCTCGAGGGCGGCCGAGTCGTCCGTGAGGGCCAGACCGGCCTCGGCGGCGCGACGATGCGCCTCCCGCAGCGCGGTCACGTCGAACGCCTGCGGCGTCTGGGCCAGGGCGAGCCGCTCCCGGTCGAGGGTGCCGACCACGAGCCCGTCGGCGACCTGCTTCACGGTGTCGGCGACCGGCGAGACGGGGACCGCGCCGGGTGTGCGCTCGCTCACCGCCGCGATGACGGCCGTGAACAGGTCGGGGGGCGCGAACGGGCGCGCCGCATCGTGGATCGCCACGACGGACGTCCCGGTCGGCACCGCGTCGAGCGCGGCCCGCACCGATGCCTGGCGCGTCTCGCCCCCGGTCACCACGAGCACGGGAACGCCACACCCCTCGAGGCAGCGCTCCGCTCGCTCCTCCCAGCCCGACCGGCGCCGCGACGATCACGGCACCGACCAGCGGCGACGCGGCCGCCGCACCGACGGCCACCGCGAGCATCGGACGCCCGCCGATCGACAGGAACGCCTTCGGTTCCTCGGCGCCGACCCGGCGGCCCGCGCCCGCGGCGAGCACGATCGCGACGGCCTTGCCGTCACCCGGTTCCATGCGCGAAGCATGGCAGACCGGCCGAGGACGCGGGACCTAGTCCTCCGAGGACGCCGCCTCGGGCACGAGGGCCGCGAACACCATGCGCCCCGTGGTCGTCTGGATCACGTTCGTGACGCGGATGTCGGGTGAGGCGCCGATCATCTCGACGGCCTTCTCGACCACGACCATCGTGCCGTCGTCGAGGTATCCGACGGCTTGACCGTGCTCGCGACCCTCCTTCACGAGACGCACCGAGATCTCGTCACCCGCCGTGTACGGCACCCGGAACTTCGATGCCAGGGCATTGATCTGGGCGACCGGCACCCGCAACGCCTCCGCGACCTTGGCCAGGTTGTGGTCGACCGTGATCAGGGACGCGCCGCGTTCCCGGGCGAGCCGCACGAGCGCCGCGTCGACGTCCATCACACCGACCTCTTCGACGAGCTGGAACTGCACCGTGGGCGCCTTCTGCAGCTCGACGAGCACATCGAGTCCTCGCCGGCCGCGCTGCCGTCGGCGAGGATCGCCCGAGTCGCTGATCGCCTGCAGCTCACGCAACACCCCGTCGTGCAGCAGCACCGTGCCGCTCACGAACCCCGTCGCGACCAGGTCGAGCACGCGTCCGTCGATCAACGCGCTCGTGTCGAGCACGTGCAGGTCGCCGCGTGCAGCGACCGAGGCCCTCGGCTTCATGCCGACCAGCCCGAAGATGTCCTCGTACTTCGACTCACCCACTCTGAATCCGAGCGAACCGCACACGAGGTAGACGAAGATGATCGCCGGCCACGCCGCGCCGCTCGGCACCAGCAGCAGCGGGATCATCAGCAGGCCGGCGACGATGAGGCCGACGATGAGGCCGACCACTCCCCCGGCGAGCTGCGGCGCGGGTCGACGATGCAGCTCGCGCTCCATGCCGCTCACGGCGCGCAGGGTCAGCCGGCCGGCGACCCCGCCGATCACGAACCCGACGGCCGCGCCGAGGAAGATGAACCCCAGCGCGCGACCCGTGCTCTCCGCGGCCACCGTGCCGCCGAGCAGGAATCCACCGGTCGCGAGCAGCGCGATGAAGATGAGCCGAACGCCCTCGACGAGGTAGCCGCGCATCGCGCCGCCACGCACATCCTGCTCTCGCTCACTCATGGCCGTCGCTCCACCTCCTCCACGCTCCGACGATCGCTCGGTCGGCGGGCAGACTGAACGAACCTGATGCTGAAGGAGGCATCGGCGCGGTCGGACGACGCCTGTAGTCCGGGTTGACCGTTCGTGGTGCGCCCGGGTCAGGCCCCGGACAGGGGTCAGACGGCGGCGATCTTCTCGCCGTGGGCGTCGTCGAGGACCTCGTCGATCATGATCTCGGCGGCTTCCTCGGACTTGCCGGTCGCGTGTGAGAGCTCGGAGATCAGGATCTGCCGAGCCTTGGTGATCATGCGCTTCTCGCCGGCCGACAGGCCCTTCTCCCGGTCGCGGATCGAGAGGTTCCGGAGTACCTCGGCGACCTGGTAGGGGTCACCCGAGTGGAGCTTCTCCATGTTGTTCTTGAACCGACGGCTCCAGTTGGCGGCCATCGAGGACTCTTCCTCGGTGAGCACCTTGAGGACCTTCTTGACCTCGTTCTTGCTCACGACCGACCGCAGGCCGACCTGATCGGTCGAGTCGGTCGGGATCATGAGCGTGAGGTCTCCGTAGGCGACGCGCAATACCAGGTAGGTGCGGGTCTCGCCCAGGAACTCCTTCTCTCGCAACTCCTCGACCACTGCTGCTCCGTGCTCCGGATGCACCACGGTGTCGCCCTTACGGAACACGGAACCTCCAGGAAGTCGAGAACTGGGATCGCGCTGACTAGACCCGGAAGGGTAGCACGGCGGGACCTTGCGACGCAACCCAAACCCGCAGGTCAGAGGGCTGATTCCGGGGTCCAGATGGCTCGAACGACCTAGGCTGAACGCCGATTCAGCAGCGTGTCAGGGGTGCGAGGCAGACCCCGCGGCCCACGACAGTGCCTCGGCGACATGTCGCACCGGCATCACCCGGACGCCCTCGGGCGCGATCTCCCCCTCGGGGGCGAAGATCGTGGTCACACCGGCGGCGCGAGCGGCCGCGAACCGCTGTGACATCGCGGGCGCCGGCCGCACGAGCCCCGTCAGGGACACCTCGCCGACGAAGGCGGACGTGGCGGGGGGCGACGCGCCGGTCGCGGCGGACGCGAGGGCGGCCGCCACGGCGAGGTCGCACGCGGGATCATCGACCTTCACGCCTCCCGACGAGGCCCCGAAGAGCTCGGATCGGCCGAGCGAGAGGCCGACGGCCCGGTCGAGCACGGCCGCGACCAACTGGAACCGTCGAGCGTCGAGCCCGGTCGCCTGGCGGCGGGCCGGGCCGTCGGAGGACCCGACGAGCGCCTGCACCTCGACGGCCAGCGCGCGGCGACCGGACTGGACGAGCGCCGTCGCGGCACCGGGCATGCACTGTCCACTCACGAGCAGGAGCGTCGGATCGATCTCGCGGAGCCCGCCCGGGGTCATCTCGAACCAGGCGCTCTCGCCTTCGGCGCCGAACCGATTCTTGCCGCCGGTGAGCACCCGCAAGCCCGACCGCGGGTCGCCATCGAACGTGAGGACCGCATCGACCGCGTGCTCGAGGGCTCGCGGACCCGCGAGGTCGCCGTCCTTCGTGACATGCCCGGTCAGCAGCACGGCGACGCCCTCGGCCTTCGCGAGCCCGACGAGCGCGTCGGTGCACGTGCGCACCTGGGAGACGCCGCCTGGCATCTGGGTTCCGCTCGTATCTCTGATCGTCTGGATCGAGTCGACCGCCAGCAGGAACGGCCGCTCGGCGCGCGCGGTCTCGATCACGTGCTCGAGGTCGCGGCCCGGCGCGAACCGCACCGCGTCGCCGGGGATGCCGAGTCGGCGTGCACGTGACGCCACCTGCGCATGCGACTCCTCGCCGCTCACGAGCAGACAGTCATTCCCCTGCGATGCGAGATGGGCGACGAGGTGCAGCAGCAGCGTCGACTTGCCGATACCGGGCTCGCCCGCGAGCAGGGTGACGGATGCGGGCACGATGCCCCCACCGAGCACGCGATCGACCTCGGGAAACCCGGTCAGCACACGTGGATCGTCTCCCTGGTCTATCGCACCGATCAGCGGCGACGTCACGACCACGGCCCCGCCGCGTGCGGAACCGGACGTCACGCCGGTCTCCTCGATCGTGCCCCACGCTGCGCAGCCGGGACATCGCCCGACCCACTGCGACACCTGCTGTCGACACTCCCGACAGGTCAGCACCACTCGCGTCTTCGCCACGCCCGCGACGGTACCGTTCGCCACCGACATCACGATGCGTGAGCCGCCTGAAGACGGGGCGTCCCCACCCCACACGTCGGTCTCGATAGGCTTCCTGCGATGAACGTCGACACGATGGCGACCCTGTTCGCGCTGCTGACCGTGATCGCGATCGCCGCGGTCATCGCGATCGCCCTGCTCGCGGTCGCCGGCCGCGACGGATTCTCGTCGACGAGGGACACCGTGTGGGAGACGCTCGGACCCTCGGCGTTGTGGCTCGCCTTCCTCGTGGCGCTCACCGCGACCCTCGGCAGCCTCTACCTCTCGGAGGTCGCGCACTTCGTGCCGTGCAAGCTCTGTTGGTACCAGCGGATCGCGATGTATCCGCTCGTGCCGATCCTCGCGATCGCGGCATTCAAGCGCGATGTCTCGGTCGTCAGGTACGTCGTGCCGCTCGCCGTGATCGGCGCCGCCATCTCGATCTACCACTACCAACTCGAGCGGTTCCCGAGCCAGGCGTCGGTCTCGTGCAGCGCCGACGCGCCGTGCACCGTCGTGTGGATCTGGAAGTTCCACTTCGTCTCGATCCCGCTGATGGCGTTGAGCGGGTTCGCCCTGATCGTCGCGCTCGTGCTCGTCGCTCGATCGTCCGCCCGACTGGACACCGACGACGACGGTGCTACCCTTGCCGAGCACTCCGGCGCGACCGCCGCGCCGTGACAGCGCACTCAGCGCTGATGAGCCGAGAGGAGGCGATGAGCATGGCCGCGAGATCGGTGTCCGATATCGCGCGCACGCCGCGTCCCTCCCGGTTCGCTTCGGCGTAGCGCCACCCACGCTCGGGTCGGCGCTCCACGCCCAGCTCCTTCGGGGACGCGGCATCACCCATGCCACGAACCATCCCGGAAGGAGACCCGCGTTGACCGACGCGAACCAGCTCGAGTACTTCTTCGATGAGGGGCTCATCGACGAAGTGCTCCGACCGATCAAGAGCGGCAAGGAAGCCTCGGTCCACCTCTGCCGCGCCAACCCTCGCACGACCGGCGAAGAGCTGGCCGCGCTCAAGCTCTACCACCCGCTCGACCGGCGGGACTTCCGCGACGAGTCGATGTACCGCGACGGCGAGTGGATCAAGGAACGCCGCGTGCGCGTGGCGCTCGAGAAGAAGACGCGCTTCGGACGCGAGGTGCAGGGCATGATCTGGGTCGACCGCGAGTGGGAGACCCTGCGCACCCTCTCGGCCGGAGGCGCTCACGTCCCGCGCCCGATCGAGTGCACCGGCGACGCGATCCTGATGTCGTACATCGGCGACGAGGGCTTCGCCGCGCCCCAGCTGCGCTCCTACGACGTCGAGGACACGGACGAGGCCGAGGCACTCGTCGACCAGGTCCTCCAGGCGATCGAGCGCATGCTGTTCCTGAACGTCGTGCACGGCGACCTCTCGCCCTACAACCTGCTCGTCTGGGAGGGTCAGGTGACCGTGATCGACCTGCCGCAGGCGGTGGATCCCCGGAAGAACCGGCATGCCCGCGCGTTCCTCGAGCGAGACGTCGAGCGCGTCTGCGAGTGGGCCTCGCACCACGGCGTGGACCGGCCGGCCGGTCGCATCGCAGGTGACCTGTGGACCGGGTGGGAGTTCGCCGACCTCGTGCCCGAGGAGCTCCGAGGCCTCACGATGTGACCGGGCGCGATGAGGGACCGCGAGATCACGCTCTAGGAAGCGTCGGCGAGTGAGACGTCGACGTCTCCGGCTGTCACGAGCCGGGCCAGCTCCGTTCGTGACCGGATGCCGAGCTTGCGGTAGGTCCTGGTGAGATGCGCTTCCACGGTGGGCACGCTCATGAACAGCGACGCCGCGATCTCCCGATTGCGCATCCCCTGCGCGACCAGCGCGGCGACGCGTCGCTCCGTGCGGGTCAGCTCGCCTCGGGAGTGACCCGGGGCGGCTCGCTCCATCTGCTCCACCGTCCGACGCTCCCACAGCTCCGCCCCGAACCCCGCGAACCGATCCCTCGTGTCCGTGAGCGCGTCCAGGGCCGCGCTGGGTTGACCGGCCCTGAGGAGGGCGGAACCGGCGCCGAGGAGCGACCGGGCGGCGTCGGGGCGAAAGCCCAGAGCATCGAACTCGTTCGCCGCTTCGGTGAACGCGTCGACCGCCGCCCCCGGCTCGCCTCGACCCATCGACACCCACCCGCGGGCCCGAGCCGATGCCGCCGTTGCCCAGGGTCCGGTGGTCCGGGCCTGCCGTTCGAGCAGCGCCGAAAGGTCCGCGGCCGTGTCGACGTCCCCGATCCTGACGGCCGCTTCGACGGCGTCGGGGAGGACCCCGAAGGCACCCGGATGCTCGATGCCCATCTCGGCGAGGAGCTCGACGGCATCGCTGAGCTCGGGAGCTGCTCGAGCAGCATCTCCCTCCGAGAGCGCCAGCAGCCCCAACACACCCTTCGCACGCACGATCGTGGGACGCTCGCCCCGCTCCGTGGCGCGAAGGAGCAGGCGATCCGCCGCATCCCGGGCTCGCGCCGCGTCACCGCGCCAGGCCGCGGCGAGGGCCAGCGGATACTGCAACCACCACTCGGTGAAGCTGTCCTCGGCGTCTCGTGCGCCTTCGATGCCCTCGACGGCGTATCGCTCCGCTCGATCGATCTCCCCACGGGCGCACGCGACGAGCGAGAGATCGAACAATGCGAACGGGCGCCGGAACTCGGTCCCTCGGGTCAACGTCTCCTCGTGCAGCTCGCGGAATCGCCGCTCCGATGAGGGAAGGTCTCCCTCCCACAGCTCCTGCTTGCCCAGCCAGACGCGCGGCCCGGCCCACTGGGGCGGCGCCTCGATCTGCTCGGTGATCTCGACCGCCCGTTGGAGACGATCGGGCTGCGGCCGGCCCGAGAGCGCCTCGATGACGGCGAGGCTGGTCCACGTGAGCATCTGGAGCTCTGCGATCAGCTCGTCGATCGGCGATCGCGACCGCCTCGCGCGCACATCGCAGACCGGCCTCGAGATCTCCTCGATACTGGGCGAGACGCCATCCCAGCACATCGAGCACCTGAGCGCGGAGGACCTCGTCCTCGCCGGCCTCGTCGAGCGCCTGGCGCAGCACGGCTTCGTTGCTGGCCGGATCGTCGTCCTCGACGAAGACCCGCTCGAGCAGGATCTCCGCGCGGTCGCGGCCGGCCGGCAATCCCGCGACGAGCTCGTCGAGCAGGTTCCGGGCACGACTCACCTCGCCTGCCGACGTGAGATGGACGATCTGCGACAGCGCCCTGCGATGGGCATCCTGTGGCCGGTCCGCCGGCGTGACCCGCCGCGCGTGCCTCGCGAACTCCGCGGCGAGATCGTGAGCGCCCCTCGCCGTCGCTCGCGCGGACGCAGCTTCCAGGAGATCCGCCACCTCGGCATCGGGCTCGTCGGTCGAGAGGGCGAGGTGGCGCGCTCGTTCGTCGTCGTCGCCGCGTCCCTCGGGCGAGGCGCTCGTGCAGCGCGCGACGCGAGACCGGCCCCATGCGGCCGTAGACGGCGGATCTGATCAAGGGGTGCGCGAAGCGGATCGTCGGGCCCGGCTCGACCACGAGGAGATCCGAGCGCTCGGCCCGCTCGATGAGTCGATCCAGCTCGTCGGGCCCGACCACGTCGAGCGACGCGGCGAGATCGGCCGGCGTGGCTCGGCCGAGGGTGGCGACCAGCTCGAGGACCGGTGTCAGCTCCTGAGGAGCATCGTCGAGCCGTTGGACGACGGCCTCCTGGAGCGATCCCGGCAGGGGACGCTCCGCAGGTTCGAGCGCGGAGCCTGGCGCCGTTCGGAACCGGGCGAGCTCGACCGCATAGCCGGGATTGCCGCCCGACACCTCGGTGATCATGCGCAGGGTCGGCTTCGAGACCGCGCGGACGGTGTTGCCGAGGACGGCCCGGATCTGCATCCATGTGCATGGGTCCGAGGAGGATCTCCTCGCGCCGTTCGGGCGGCACGGTGTCATCGAGGGCGAGGGGGTCGTCCACCTGGATATCGGTCCGGAAGGTCGCGAGGATCACCACGGGGACATCGGTCAGCCTTCGCAGGGCGAAGCGCAGGGAGCGCGCCGACACCTGGTCCAGCCACTGCGCGTCGTCGATCGCCAGCACCGTCGGGCGGTCCTGCGAAAGCGCGCGCACCGAATCGACCACCACCCTCCCCTTGGCGAGGACCTCGTGCTCTCCAGCCGGTCCCGTGCCGTGGACACCGGTGAAGAGGTCGCCCAGGGTCACGCCCTCGAGGGGCATCTCCTCCTCGGTCGGACGCGCCGTGAGCACTCGGAGGCCGTGATGGGTGAAGCGTCCGATCGCATGACGCCAGAGCGTGGTCTTGCCGATGCCGGGCTCGCCATGGATCGTCAGCGCTCGGAGGCCGGCGTCGGTCGATCCGGCGAACCGGTCGATCAAGGCCAGCTCGGCGTCACGACCGACGACGTCGAAGTCGGTGTGGGGCCCCGGGCCGGCGATGTCCACGCCTCAGTATGGATGCTTCCCCACCTTCCCGCCCGACGTCCCCGAGGAGCCGTCCTGACACGCGAGAGGTCAGGCGTTCTTGACCCGCAGACTCGGGCGACGTCCGAACGCCTGCGCGAGGACCCGCCGCCCGACCGAGGTTCGCCGTGCACTCCGCCGTGGGCAGGGCCTGATCTTCCTCGTGTGCGGATAGAGGGACACGTCCTCGTTGGCAGGGTCCCCCGTGACGACGTGTGCGATGTAGACCGCACTCGCTGCAGTGATCATCGTGCTCTCCTTCCGTCGGTACGGCCGACGGTAGAGGCGTCGAGGTGTCCGGGGCGTCATGGATTCCCCTATGGGTCGAACTCCGAGACCCTAGGGTTCGGAGAGGAGGACGATCGGTGTATTGCTTCGGCGGACAACCCTTCGTAGTCTGACGCCTCCGACGCAACGGCCTCGAGGAGGATCCGTCCAGAACCATCCGGTCGACGCCTAAGCGCTGGGCCCGCCCGCGGCATCCAGGAGGGTGATGCAGGCAGAGGGCGACATCATCCGGTTCCCTCGCGAGGCCGAGGCCCCGCCGGACTTCACGGCGTTCTTCGCCGAGGAGCACCGCGGACTCTTCAAGGCCCTGTACTTCGTGACCGGGAACCGGGCCGACGCCCAGGAGCTGATGCAGGAGGCGTTCCTCACCCTGTGGGAACGGTGGGCCACGATCGATCGGATCGACGATCCCACCGGCTACCTCTTCCGCGTGGCGCTCAATGGGTCCCGGATGCGGGCGCGCGCCGCACGCCGGGCCACGCGGAGGCTGGTGGCGATCGACGCGTCGTACGACCCGTTCGACGAGGTCGACCTGCGGGAGGACGTCCGACGCATGCTCCGCTCCTTGACGCCGCGCCAGCGCGCCGCCCTCGTCCTGCTCGACCTGTACGGCTACGGCTCGGAGGACGCGGCCGAGATCATGCGGATCCGCCCCTCCACCGTGCGAGCGCTCGCCACCCAGGGCCGAGCCGTACTCCGGAACGCTGGAGGCCCGCATGGCTGAGCTGAGGGAGTTGTTCGAGATGACGACCAAGCAGATGGAACCCGACCAGGACTCGTGGCGGAAGCAGGAAGAGCGTCACCATCGAGCTGATCGCAGGAGGAAGTTCGGTGCGCTCGCGGTGGCGGCAGCGATCGGGGTCGCGGCGTTGGTCGTCGCTGATCCAGGTGAGGGATGAGGGCACCGGGACACAGTCCGGGGACCAGCCGAACGGGGGCAGCACGATCCCCACGGTCGAGCCGGCCCCGGCGCTGTCCGCCACCGGGGACGTGGATCCCGGACGGCACGTCTTCTCCTCGTCCGACCCGGCGTTCGATGCGTCGCACCGGATCACGATCGACGTCGTGGACGGGTACGGGGCCTACGGCGGCGCCGCTGTCCTGACGGACGGGGGCAGCGTGAGTACCTTGGCGGTCAGCGCCGTCTGGGCAGACCCGTGCCAATGGCAAGGGTCGGTGCTCGACCGGCTGCGCGTTCGATTTCCACGCGATCAGATCCGACGGATCGGGCGTGGCCCGTTCAGCGGTAGCGACTTCGGACTCACGGTTCGTGGCGGACGCAGATCGTCACCGCCTCGATGACCTGGGACATCGAGAAGTTCTCACCGCAGATGTGGGAGCCGTTCGCAGACTGGGTGTCCACGACCTATCCGAAGGACGCCCTGTGATGGACACGACGGAGACGATCTCCGCGTTCCGGTCCACCGGAGGTCGGTCCGCTCTGGGAGGAGCACACCAAGGAGTACGTGACGGAAGTGAACCGCGGGAATCGTGCCGGTCAGTGACCGGCACGGCAGGGTCCGAACGAGACGTCGATGGTGGAGTCGATCCAGATCGACCTGTGAACTGACCAGCGGCGCGATCACCCGAACCCAGATGCCGAGAAGCCCGGGCCCCGAAGGGGTCCGGGCTTCGGCCTTGGTGCCGCCCGAAGGCGGCGGGTACGGATCGGGTGACCCCGATCCGACGCTTCCTACTCGGGTGAGCCCGCGAGCTCGACCGGCGGCACGTCGGGCGGGATCATGCCGCCCGTGCGTTCGAACACGATCTCGCCGTCGACCGCGTCGACGATGATCGTCTCGCCGGCACGGAACTCCTTGTAGAGGAGCTTCTCGGCGAGCGGGTCCTCGACGAGGCGCTGGATCGTGCGGCGCAGCGGCCGGGCGCCGAGCGACTGGTCGTAACCCTGCGTCGCGAGCACCACCTTCGCGGCCTCGGTCAGCTCGATCTCGACGTCCTTGGCCTTCAGCTGCTCGCGCACCCGCTTCATCATCAGGTCGACGATGTTCTTCACGTCGTCCTGGGTCAGCGAGCGGAACACGATGACCTCGTCGATGCGGTTGATGAACTCGGGCCGGAAGCTCTTCTTCAGCTCCTCGGTCACGCGGTCGCGCATCTTCTCGTAGGTGACCTCCTCGTTCCCGGCAGCGGCGAAGCCGATGCCCGGGCCCTTCTGGATGTCACGCGTGCCGAGGTTCGAGGTCATGATGATGATCGTGTTCTTGAAGTCGACCTTGTGCCCCTGCGAGTCGGTCAGGTGGCCGTCTTCCAGGATCTGCAGCAGGGTGTTGAACACGTCGGGGTGGGCCTTCTCGATCTCGTCGAAGAGCACGACCGAGAACGGCTTGCGACGCACGGCCTCGGTGAGCTGGCCACCTTCCTCGTAGCCGACGTAGCCGGGAGGCGAGCCGATCAGGCGGCTGACCGTGTGCTTCTCCATGTACTCCGACATGTCGAGCTGGATCAGCGCGTCCTCGTCGCCGAACAGGAACTCCGCGAGCGCCTTCGAGAGCTCGGTCTTCCCGACGCCCGACGGCCCCAGGAAGATGAACGATCCCGCCGGACGGCGCGGGTCCTTCAGACCCGAGCGCGTGCGACGCATCGCGCGGGAGACGGCCGAGATCGCCTCGTTCTGGGTGACGATGCGCTTGTGGAGCTCGTCCTCCATGCGCAGCAGCTTCTCGGTCTCCTCCTCGGTGAGCTTGAAGACGGGGATGCCGGTCCAGATGCTGAGGACCTCGGCGATCTCCTCCTCGTCGACCTCGCTGAGGATGTCCATCTCGCCGGACTTCCAGGCCTGCTCGCGGCGGGCGCGCTCCTCCTGCAACTGGCGCTCCTCGTCGCGGAGGCTCGCGGCCTTCTCGAAGTCCTGGCCGTCGATCGCGCTCTCCTTGCGCAGGCGCACGTCGGCGATCTTCTCGTCGACCTCGCGCACGTCGGGCGGCGCGGTCATGCGGCGGATGCGCATGCGCGAGCCGGCCTCGTCGATCAGGTCGATCGCCTTGTCGGGCAGGAACCGGTCGCTGATGTAGCGGTCGGCGAGGTTCGCGGCCGCGACGAGGGCGTCGTCGGTGAAGTTCACGCGGTGGTGCGCCTCGTAGCGGTCGCGCAGGCCCTTGAGGATCTCGATCGTGTGGGCGACGTTCGGCTCCTGCACCTCGATCGGCTGGAAGCGGCGCTCGAGCGCGGCGTCCTTCTCGAGGTGCTTGCGGTACTCGTCGCGCGTCGTCGCGCCGATCGTCTGCAGCTCGCCGCGGGCGAGCATCGGCTTGAGGATCGAGGCGGCGTCGATCGCGCCCTCGGCCGCGCCGGCGCCGACGAGCGTGTGCAGCTCGTCGATGAACAGCACGATGTCGCCGCGGGTCTTGATCTCCTTCAGCACCTTCTTCAGACGCTCCTCGAAGTCACCGCGGTAGCGGGACCCGGCCACGAGGGCACCGAGGTCGAGCGTGTAGATCTGCTTGTCCTTCAGCGTCTCGGGCACCTCGCCGCGGATGATGTCCTGGCTCAGGCCCTCGACGACGGCGGTCTTGCCGACGCCGGGCTCGCCGATCAGCACCGGGTTGTTCTTGGTGCGACGGCTGAGCACCTGCATCACGCGCTCGATCTCCTTCTCGCGCCCGATCACGGGGTCGAGCTTGCCGTCGCGCGCGAGCTGGGTGAGGTTGCGGCCGAACTGGTCGAGCACCATCGACCCGCTCTGCTGACCCTCGGGCGCGCCGCCGGGCGTGGTCTCGCCCTTGCCGCCGGTGTAGCCCGACAGCAGCTGGATCACGGTCTGACGCACGCGGTTCAGGTCGGCGCCGAGCTTCTGCAGCACCTGAGCGGCGACGCCCTCACCCTCGCGGATCAGACCGAGCAGGATGTGCTCGGTGCCGATGTAGTTGTGGCCGAGCTGCAGCGCCTCGCGCAGCGACAGCTCGAGGACCTTCTTCGCGCGCGGCGTGAACGGGATGTGTCCCGTGGGGGCGGCCTGGCCCTGGCCGATGATCTCCTCGACCTGCTGGCGCACGGCCTCGAGCGAGATGTTCAGCGACTCGAGGGCCTTGGCGGCGACGCCTTCGCCCTCGTGGATCAGCCCGAGCAGGATGTGCTCGGTGCCGATGTAGTTGTGGTTGAGCATCCTGGCCTCTTCCTGCGCCAGGACCACCACTCGTCTCGCTCGATCGGTGAAACGTTCGAACATGTCAGCGTCCTCCGGGCCGTGACCCGCATGTTCCACTCTCCGCCCGGGGATCAGCGGACCCCGTCCTACCCCCGAGGCGCCTGGGGCGCCGCACCAGGTGACCGGTGGCAGCGCCCGCTGACAGCAAGTATACCCGTGCCCCTGCGTTCGCCTTGAACCGCACCGCCACCTCCTGGTCGACGTTCCCTACCCTGTTGTTCGGACGTTCGCGGCCCGGGGATGAGGTGCCATTCGGCGGATGCCGCGAATCCCCCGTTCGGACCATGAGAATGTCCTCCTTCCGGCCCGTTGTGTGGGGAGTACGGCGGGTGCCAGGATGGGCGAGCTTGGAACGAGCCCGGAAGGGGTAGCGTGACGAGCGACAACCGATGACAGCTACGGCGGCACGACGAGGGGATCCACGTGCAGAACGCCCAGACGCTCGATGGAGGGACGCGCGTGCGAGTACTCGTGGTGGACGATCACCCCGCCTTCCGACGTGCGCTCACCTCAGCTCTGCGGCTGGTCGGCGACATCGAGATCGCCGGTGAGGCGGGCGGCGGCGTGGCCGCCTGCGACCAGGCGGAGGCCCTCGAGCCCGACGTGGTGTTGATGGACCTGTCGATGCCCGACCTCTCCGGCATCGACGCGATGAAGAAGATCCACGAAGCGAACCCCGACCTGCCGGTCGTGATCCTCACGGCCCACGCCGACGCCGGGGTCGAGCGTGAGGCGCGTGAGGCGGGCGCGCGAGGATTCCTGGCGAAGGGCACCGGCCTGCAGGACCTCGTGATCACGCTGCACGAGGCGACCGGCGACGAGGCCGTGCTCTAGAGCGCGCTCAGCCCTGGTCGCGCATCTGGCGGATGCGCTCGGACAACGACACGAGCAGCGCTCGCATCATGTCGGGATTCTCGTCGAGCAACCGGTTGAAGTTCCATGCCGGGATCGCGAGCGTGCGCATGTCCGTCTTCGCGACGACGGAGGCCGAGCGCGGCTTCCCGTCGATCAGCGACATCTCGCCGAAGTAGGCGCCCGGACCCATCGTGCTGACGACCGAACCGCTCTGCGTGGCCTCGGCCTCGCCCGAGAGGATCAGGTGGAACCCCACCGCCGAGTGGTCTTCCTCGACGACGGTCTTGCCGGCAGGGTGGGAGACCTCCTTCGAGATCTCGCCGACCCGGGCGAGCGCCTTGTCGGACATGCCCCGAGAACAGCGGGACCCGCTTCAGCGCCTCGATCGACTCGTCCGACATCGTCTCTCCCTTCGATGCCCTCCCGGGCGATTGGGCGAGCATATCGCCGTCGTCACACGGCCGCGAGCGCGGCGCCGGCCACGACGGCGCCGATGCCGGCCCACCCGAGGGCGCCCGGGTGCTCGCGGGCGAGCAACACCGCGATCACGACCGAGATCTCGCGCAGCGTCGCCACTCGGCCCACCGGCGCGAGTCGGAACGCGAACAGCACGAGCGCGTAGGCGCCGACGCTGCCGATCGCGATCGCCGCACCCGGACGGAGCGACGCTCGCAGGCGAGGCAGATCGAACCCGGTCGTGGCGGCCATCAGCACCCCCTCGAGTACCGAGCGAGCCGGCGAGGTAGGCGAGGGGAGCCGCGCCCTCCCGAACGGCGCGCGCGTCGACGACCGAGTACACGGCGATCGTCGCGCCGACCACGAGGGCGAGCCCGGTCGCGGCGAGCGTGCCGCTGCGATGCGAACGGAAGGCCAGCAGCCCGAGGCCGAGCGCGACGAGTGAGGCCGCCGCGACCGTGCGAGCGGTGGCCGGCTGGCCCACGACGACCACGGCCGCCAGCGTCGCCATCAACGGCGCGGAGCCCCGGCCCACCGGATACGTCACCGCCAGCGCGCCACGGCGGTACGCGCCGGCGAGCGCGAGGCCATACGCGGCCTCGGCGACACCGCTGATCAGCAGCAGCGCCCAGAGGCCGCTGGGCGGATCCAGCACGAGGAGCGGCAGCAGCACCACCCCCGACACCACCCCCGACATCGCCATCGCGGCGACGCGATCGTCGGCGCGGTGAAGGCGTACGTTCCACAGGGCGTGGAGCACCGCGGAGGCGAGCACGAGCCCGACCGCCAGCGGATCCACGGCGGCTACTCGGGGCGGTGCGAGGGGAACATGATCAGGTCGCGCAGGCTCGGGGCGTCGGTGAGCAGCAGGAGCGTGCGATCGACGCCCATGCCGAGGCCGCCGACCGGTGGCATGCCGTGTTCCAGCGCACGGAGGAAGTCCTCGTCGAACGGGTGCACCTCGTCGCCGAACACCTCCTTCATCTGCTGCTGCAGCTCGAACTTCGCCCGCTGCTCGATCGGGTCGGTGAGCTCGCTGAAGGCCGTGACCAGCTCGAGACCCGCCGCGACCAGGTCGAAGTGCTCCGTCAGGCCGGGGTCGTCGCGGTGGGGCCGGGCGAGGGGCGACACCTCACGCGGGAAGTCGCACACGAACGTCGGCTGCTCGATCGTGCCTTCCACGAGCTTCTCGAAGAGCTCCTGCACGATCTTGCCCGGGCCCCACCCCTGCTCGAGCGGCACGCCGTGACGATCGGCGATGCCGGGCGAGGTCCGGGTGGTCGAGCGTGACCGGCTCGCCGACGGCCTCGCTCACCGAGCCGAGGATCGTGATGCGCCGGAACGGCGGCGTGAGGTCGATCGTCCGTCCGCGGACCTCGATCTCGAGGGAGCCGGGGTCGCGGCCCATGATCGGGTTCACGGCCCGCGCGCTCTCGACGAGGAGCGACTCGCTGAGCTCCATCATCGTGTGGTAGTCGCCGTAGGCCTGGTAGGCCTCGAGCATCGTGAACTCGGGGTTGTGGTCGCGATCGATGCCCTCGTTGCGGAAGTTGCGCCCCAGCTCGTAGACGCGCTCCACGCCGCCGACGAGCATGCGCTTGAGGTACAGCTCCAGCGAGATGCGAAGCTTCATCGGCATGTCGAGAGCATGGTGGTGCGTCGTGAAGGGACGCGCGTTCGCGCCGCCCGCGACGGTCTGCAGCATCGGCCCCTCGAACTCGATGAACCCGCGCTCGTCGAGCACGCGGCGCATCGTCTTCAGCACCTCGGCGCGCGCCAGGAAGTGCCGGCGCGGATCGTCGTCGGCGATCAGGTGCAGGTAGCGCCGACGCTGCTGCAGGTCCGGGTCCTGCAGCCCGTGCCACTTCTCGGGCAACGGCCGCAGCGCCTTCGTCAGCATGGCCCATCGGTCGGCGAAGACGCTCAGCTCGCCCTTGCGCGTCGTGCCGACGCGACCGGTCACGCCGATGATGTCGCCGAGGTCGACCTCGTCGAGCAGCGCGAACAGGTCGGGCGACAGGTCGGCCTTGCTCGCGACGACCTGCAGATCGCCCGAGCGGTCGCGGACGACGAGGAACTTCAGCTTGCCGATGTCCCGCTTCAGCACGACCCGGCCGGCGATCGTGACCACGTCGCCGGTCTGCGTGTCGGCCTCGAGGCCGGGATGCGCGGCTCGGACGTCCCCCGTCGGCGCAGGTTCGTCCACCCCGAGCGCGTGCTCGAGCGTGAGTGCGAACGGCGGCATACCCGCCTCGCCGAGGCGCAGCCATCGAGTCTCTGCGGCCGGCGAGGATCGTGGCCTCGCGGGAGCCACGCTCCTCGTCGGGCCCCTCGGGCTGCGGAGAGGTCTCGGGGGTCACGTCGTCACCCATCGGCCGTGACCACGTTCTTCTCGAAGACGAGCCGGAGTCCCTCGAGGGTGAGCCACGGCTCGTGACGGTCGATCGTCGCGCAATGCGGGATGACCACCGGCGCGAGCCCACCGGTCGCGATCGTGGTCGCTTCGGGCAGCTCGGCCTTGATGCGCGTCACGATCGCGTCGACCTCGCCCGCGGTTCCGAAGATCAACCCCGACTGGATCGCCTCGACGGTGCTGGTGCCGACCACGCTCGGCGGCGCCGTCAGCTCCACGCGCGTGAGGCGCGCGGTGCGGGAGAAGAGGCTCGCAGCGCTCGCCTGCATGCCGGGTGCGATCACCCCGCCGACGAACTCGCCCTTGGCGCTCACGACGTCGAAGTTCGTCGCGGTGCCGAAGTCGACGACGATCGCGGGCCCGCCCGTGAGCGTGAAGGCCGCGAGCGCGTTCACGACACGGTCGGCGCCGACCTCACGCGGGTTGTCGGTGAGGACCGGCACCCCGGTCTTGACCCCCGGGCCGACGATCACGGGCGCGAACGGGAAGTAGCGCGCCGTCATCTCCCGGATCGTGGCGGTCACGTCGGGCACGACGCTCGCGACCACGAGGCCCGTGACCTGTGACTCGAACGTCATGCCACGTTGCTCGAGGAACCCCGCCAGCGTGAGCGCGAGCTCGTCGGGGGTGCGCTCGGGATGGGTCGACAGACGCCACGTGTGCTCGAGCTCAGGCCCGCGGAAGACCCCGAGCACGATCTCGGTGTTGCCGACATCGGCGGCGAGCAGCACGGCTCCGCGTCCCCCCTTCCGTCACGTCATGGAGCGCAACGACGGTCCATCGTCGCCCACGGGGTCCTGCGCCGACAACCACGCAGTGGCCGGGGGCGCTCATCGCGCGTCGGGCAGGCGCAGGTTGTCGATCAGCCGGGCCGACGGGAAGCCGGCCGCGATCAGGGCCCGAGCCGACACGTCGGCTCCCAGCCGGTCGGCGGGTTCGAACGTGCGATCGTCGACCACGGCCGCGTAGTCGAGTCGGGCGAGCGGGGTGGCGCCGACCTCGCGGGCCATCGCGGCCACCAACACCCGTGGATCTCGCTCGCCCGCCCTCGCGAGCGCGGCGGCCTCGCTCAGGGCCAGGAAGAGGCACCCGGCCTGCTCGCGCTCGTCGGATGTGAGGCGCTCGTTCCGGGATGCCATCGCGAGGCCGTCGCGTTCCCGCACCGTCGGGCAGGCGACGACCTCGACCGGGAGGCCTTCGGTCTCGACCATCCGTCGGACGAGGAAGAGCTGCTGCGCGTCCTTCTCCCCGAAGTACGCGGTGCAGGGACCGGTCACCTCGAAGAGGCGGTGCACGACGGCGAGCACGCCCTCGAAGTGGCCGGGGCGCGACGCTCCCTCGAACGTCCGCGCCACCGGGCCGGGGTCGGGGACGACGAGCTCCACCCCCGGCGGATAGACCTCGTCGACGGGCGGCGCCCAGACGAGGTCCACGCCGAGCTCGTCGCAGATCGCCAGGTCGTGCTCCTCGTCTCGCGGATAGGCCTCGAGGTCGGCCGTCTCGGCGAACTGCTTCGGGTTCACGAAGATCGACACGACCACGGTCGGGTGCTCCCCTCTCGCCCGACCGATCAGCGAGCGGTGGCCCTCGTGCAGGGCTCCCATCGTCGGCACGAGCGCGACCCCGCGGTCGACGCCGCGGACGGCGTCGGTGCGAGCGCGCAGGTCGCGGGCGCCGCGGATCAGCTCCATCGCGCCAGGACCTCGTCGACACCGGCCCGGCGCTCGGAGGACAGTCGACCGCCACGCACGGCGAGGTCGAGCGAGAGCCGGGCCATCTCGACGTACGCGTCGACCGCCCACGGCGCCGATGCTGCCAGCGCCTCGAGGTTGCGCGCGATCGTGCCCGCGTCGCCGCGCACCGCGGGTCCGGTGAGCGCCTCGGCGGGGCCGGTACGAGCGAGGTTCGCGACGGTGGCGTGCTGCAACGGGGCGATCGCTTCCAGCGGGTCGGGAACGCCCGCGGCGGCGAGCAGCTGCTCCGCGACGCCCGTCGCGGCCACGAGGTAGTTGGACGCGAACACCGCGGCGGCGTGGTACATCGCACGATGCTCGTCGGGAAGCCGGAAGGGACGCCCGCCGAGATCCTCGGCGAGCCGTTCGGCCACGAAGAAGCCCTCGTCGTCGTCGGCACCCACCGCGACCGTGCATCCGGGGATGCGGTCGATCGCGGCGTCCACGTCGGGGAACGTCTGCAACGGATGGACCCCGAGAGGGCGAGCTCCGGCGTCGCGCGCCACGTCGAGCGCCGAGAGCGGGGTCGCGCCCGACAGGTGGGCGATCCATCGACCCGGGGCGACCGCCCCCGCGTCCACGAGCGTTCGAGCGATCGTCTCGATCAGATCGTCGGGGACACCGATCACGACGAGCTCGCCGAGCCGCGCTGCCTCGGCCGCACCGAGGACCGGGACACCCGGCAGGTGGAGCGCGGCGCGCGGCGTCGTGGCCTCGCGACCCGAGACCGCAACGATGCGATGACCGGCGCGCTGCCACAGCACCGCGACCGCCGTGCCCGCCCGGCCCGCTCCGACGATCGAGATCTCCATCAGCGCGAGTATCGCAACTCGGGCGCCATCACCTCGGACGGCGCTCATCGCTCAGGACAGCCGCAGCGGAGGCGCCGCGGGACGAACGCCGCCGGTCGCACCGGGGCCGAGCCGTACGTCGAGCAGGTGCGTGCCGTCGGGCAACACCGGGTCCGGGTCGATGTCGAGCAGCGGCATCAGCACGAACGCGCGCTCGCGCATGCGCGGATGGGGCACCACGAGGTCGGGATGGTCGATCGCTCTCGCGCCGAACAGCAGGATGTCGACGTCGATCGTGCGCGGGCCCCACCGCACGTCACGCACGCGGCCGAGCGCGGATTCCACCCGCTGGCACGCGGCCAAGAGCTCCAGCGGCTCGAGATCGACATCGGCCCGGACCACCACGTTCAGGAAGTCGGGCTGCGGCGGTCCGCCGACCGGATCGGTCTCCCAGACCCGGGAGCACCGGGTCGGCGCGATGCCCGGTTCGGCGCCGAGCAGGTCGACCGCCCGCTGCAGCGTGGCGAGGCGATCACCCAGGTTGGACCCCAGCGCGAGGGTGGCGGTCTCGCTCACGACGCGGCGTCGGGAGGCAGCGTGACGGCGGACGCCACGCCGTCGATGCCGAGACGACGGGCCGCACCTGGCTTGTGCACGATCGCGGTCACCCGTGTCACGTGATCGAGCGCGAGCACCCGCTCGGCGATGTCGTGCGCCATCACCTCGATCAGGTCGTACGAACCCTCCGTGATCACGGCGCGCACGGCGTCGCTCACGATCCGGTAGTCGGCCGTCGCCCCGATCGTGTCGGCATCGACGCTCACCTCGAGGTCGAGGTCGACGACGAAGTCCTGCGGCTCGTCCTTCTCTCCGGGACGGGCACCGTGGCGGCCGCTCGCCGCGATGCCCGACAGGAACAACCGTGCGTTCGTCATGGCGCGGTTCCCTCCTCGTGCTCGTCGGCGGCCGACGTCGCGCCCCCCTGGTCGTCGGTCGGCTCGAACCACTCGTCTCGCTCGTACTCCTCGAGGTCGACCCAGGGCGGACGCCGCTCGAGCTGCAGCATCACGATGCCGGCGTTCGGGTCGGCGTGACCGTGTGGGGCGTGCGCGTACCGCGCGCGCAGGTACTCCGAGATCATCGGCCCCAACGTCTCGGCGGCTTCCTCGACGAGGTAGTGCCCGCACCCGGGCAGGAGTCCGAGCGTCGACGACGGCATCGCGTCGTTCAGCCGCTCCCCCACGGCCGGCGGATACACGGGGTCGTCCTCCCCCCACAGGATCAGGGTCGGCGCCGCGACGGCGCCGAGCTCTGCCTCACGTCCCGCGAGACCCCTGCCATCGAGGCCCGCGACCACGCGGGCGAGCCGCTCCGGGCCGTCGCCGGAGACGTACGGCTCTGCGTACGCGTCGAGCACGTCGTCGGTGAGGCGCTCTCGGCGGACGGCGCCGGCCTCGAACGCGCCGCGAACGAGCGATCGCGCGAGCGCCGGCGTCGCACCGTCGGCCGCCAGTCGATCGCCGGCCAGTCGCACGCCCGGCGACGGCCATGCATCGAGGGTCGCCGCGTTGAGGAGCACGAGCGCGTCGACGCCGTCGCCCTCGATCGCGAGCACCTGCGCGACCCCCGCGCCCGCGCCGTGGGCCACCACCGCGAACCGCTCGATACCGAGCGAGTCGACGAGCTCCCGCATCGCGCCGGCGAGGGTCGCGAGGTCGAGCGTCACGCCGTCGGCCGGCCGCGACGCGCCCGCCCCGGGCAGGTCGGGTGCGATCACGCGGAACCTCGCGGCCAGCAGCGGCAGGAAGTCGCGCCACTGCCACGACGACGCCGGGAACCCGTGCAGGAGCAGCACCGGCGGCCCCTCGCCCTCGTCGTGGAACGCGACGAGACCGGCCCCGGTGCCGACCGAGTGCGTCGGCGCCGTCGGCGCGATCACGACGGCACGCCCCGCACGATCGCGTCGACGACGCGCACGACCCGCGTCATCTCGAGCACGTCGTGCACGCGCACCACGTCGACGCCGCGAGCCGCGCACCAGGCGACCGCGCCCGCGGTCCCTTCGACACGCTCGGCCGGGTCGTCGACACCGGTGAGCTGACCGATGAACCCCTTGCGGGACGCGCCGACGAGCACCGGCACCCGCAGGTCCTCGAACGACGCGATGTCGTGGAGGAGGGCCAGGTTGTGCGTGAGGTTCTTGCCGAACCCGATGCCCGGATCGACGCAGAGGCGATCGCGCGAGACGCCGGCCGCGACCGCGACCCCGATCCGGGCGGCGAGGAAGTCCCTGACCTCGGTGACGACGTCGTCGTAGCGAGGATCGTCCTGCATCGTCTTCGGCTCGCCGAGCATGTGCATCAGCACGAGCCCGGCGCCGGTCCGCCTCACGACGTCGAACATCGCCGGGTCGGCGGCCGCGGTCACGTCGTTCACGATCGACGCCCCTGCCTCGAGCGCCGCCTCGGCGACCTGGGGGCGGCGCGTGTCGACGCTGAGCGCGACCCCTGTGGGCGCCGCCTCGCGCAGCCCCGCGATCACCGGCACGACCCGCGCCAGCTCCTCGTCCACGGGCACGGGATCGGAACCTGGGCGGGTCGATTCCCCGCCGACGTCGAGGATGTCGGCGCCCTCCGCGACCATGCGCAGGCCGTGCGCCACCGCCTCGCCGGTACCGCCCAGCAGGCCCCCGTCGCTGAACGAGTCGGGCGTGACGTTCACGATGCCCATCACGAGCGTGCGCTCCCCCAGCGGGAAGACGTGCTCACGGCATCGCCAGACGGCGCCGGTCATGCGGTCATCGTAGTGGCCCACCGTGCTCGCCCGGCTCGCGCATCGGACGGCCGTCGTGCGAGCATCAGCGGATGGAACGAGAGACCGGCGAGCACGACGACACGTCGCAGGAGCGTCGTCACCGGTGGAAGTACGAGCGGGACCACGGCGCGTCGTTCGACCGGGTGGCGTACTTCACCGATGCGGTGTTCGCGATCGCGATGACGCTGCTGATCGTCTCGGTGGAGACGCCCGAGTTGGCCGGGGCGGCCGACGATCCTTCCGCGCTGCTGGAACCGCTCGGGGATCTCGGGCCGCAGCTCTTCAGCTTCTTCCTCGCCTTCCTCCTGCTCGGCCGCTACTGGATGGCCCACCACGCGTTCTTCGCGGTGCTGCGCTGGATCGACCGGCGGTTCATCGCCCTCAACCTCACCTACCTGGCGTTCGTTGCGTTCCTGCCCTTCCCCACCGAGCTCGCCGGCAAGTACGAGGAGAACCCCATCAGCGTGGTGCTGTTCGCGCTCACGCTCGCGGCGATCAGCGGCATGGAGTCGGTCCTGTTCCGTCACGCGCACCGCACGGGCATGCTCGCCCGCCCGATGACCGAGTCCGCCTACCGCTACGGCATGATCCAGTCGACGACCCCGGTCGCGCTCTTCGTGCTCTCGATCCCGATCGCGTTCTGGAACCCGACGGCCGCCCTGCTGTCGTGGCTGCTCGCGATGCCGATCGGCATGCTGGTCGACCGGCGATCAACGGGCCCGAGGGGAGCCGTCGGGAGAGGCGTCGGCGCCCCTCGAGGGAGCCTGACTCAGCGCATGCCGATGTGGTGCATCGCCTCCTGGCGCGTGCGCGCATCGGTGCGGAACAGCCCGCGCACCGCGGAGGTGACCGTGACCGACCCGGGCTTCTTGATGCCGCGCATCGTCATGCACAGGTGCTCGGCCTCGATCGCGACGAACACGCCGCGGGGCTCGAGCGCCCGCTCGATCGTGTCGGCGATCTCGGTCGTGAGGCGTTCCTGCACCTGCGGCTTCTTCGCGAGCACGTCCACGACGCGCGCGATCTTCGACAGGCCCGTGATCTGCCCGGCCTTGTTCGGCACGTAGGCCACGTGCGCCTGGCCGGAGAACGGGATCAGGTGGTGCTCGCAGATCGAGTACAGCGGGATGTCGCGCACCATGATCATCTCGTCGAAGTCGGCGCCCTCGACCACCGTGACGATGCCGGTCGGATCCTCGCCGACACCGCCGGCGATCTCGCGGTACATGCGGGCGACGCGCGCCGGGGTGTCCTTCAACCCGCCGCGCTCGACGTCCTCGCCGATGCCTTCCAGGATCAGGCGGACGCCCTGCTCGATCTTCGCGTCGTCGAAGGATGCCATGGGCTCGAATGCTACCCGCTCACCCTGTGACGGCGGGAGCCGGGAGAGCGGTCAGGGCCTGTCGGGCGAGGTGGCCTGCCAGCAGTCGTGCCACCCGTCGGGCGTCTTGCACCAGATCGTCGGCGGGGGCGGCTCCGCCTCGCGCGCGCTCGCCGACACGACCATCAGGGCGATCACGGCGACCAGCACGATCGCGACGCCGGCGGCGACGACGCGGCCGAGCACCGACACGACCTTCCACTCGTCGACCGGCTGCCGCGGCCGTGCAGGAGCGTCACGGACGACGCGAGGCGCGTGATCGGCCGGATTGGCCGACGCCGCGCGCCCGCGGGAGCCGACCGCCCCGGTCGGACGAGGCGCGACGTGTGAGGCGACGGGGCCGGGCCGCATCGCTCGCTCGGTCGCGATGCGCTCGAGCCGCAGGGCGCGGTCGTACGCCGCCCGTTCACGCTCGTCGCCGAGGATCTCGTAGGCGGCCGCGATCCGCCGGAAGCGCTCGGCCACGGCCGCCGCCTCGGCGCCGTCGGGATGGGCATCGGGGTGATGCCGACGCGCCAGCGCCCGATACGCATGACGGATGTCGTCGTCGGTCGCCCCGGGCGCCACGCCCAGCAGCCCGTACAGGTCCTCGCCCGACGCGACGGCCCGGGTCACGGCATCCATGACGCGAGTCTAGAACGCACCGCTCCGACGGTGGTCTACTCATGCTCGACGGGGGGAGATGCGATGCGTGCACGGCCCGCACTCGTGGCGGTCAAGAGCATCCACACGCTGGCCTGGTTCTCGATCGAGGCCTGCGTCGTGTACCTGCTGTTCGCGGGGTTCGCGGGTCGCACCGACCGGCGAGCCGCGGTCGCTGCGGCGGTGGTGGGCGGCGAGAGCCTGCTGTTCGCGGCGAACGGCTTCCGCTGCCCCCTGACCGACGTCGCCGAGTCGCTGGGCGCGGAAGACGGCTCGGTGACCGACATCTTCCTGCCGCGGTGGTTCGCCCACAACCTGCCCGCGATCCACGTGCCGCTCCTGCTGCTGATGGCCTACCTGCACGGCAGGAACCTCCGCAGACGACATCTGGCGATCGTCGAAGGGTAACGAGAGGGAACCGAGCATCTGCCCCTCATCGCCTCGAGAGACAGCACGCTCGCCCACGACGATGCGACGTTCCGACCTCCGGATAAGTGACGCTCTGGCTGGCAAACTCCCTCTGTGGCTCGGCTTGTATCGACGAAAAGGGTCATCCCGCGCTCATACCGCGAGGCGATGCTGTCGCTTGGGGCGCCAGACGAGATCCTGGCATCCGATCACGCGGTCCCGCCGCCCGAGTACTACGACGAGCCTGTCACTCGCAGTCGGGAGACGTTTGACGCAATCAGAAGAGCCGCGGCGGAACTGGGGCTAGAGCTCGGAAGGCCTGCGTTCGAACATCCCAACGCATTCAAGGTGACCTTTGCCGGGTTCGCATGGGGGGATGAGGTAAGTCGCTTGATCGAGAAGAACCTCGCTTCGATTCCGCCTGATCCACACGGCCTGGGAGAAGGCGCGTGGCCGCTGGGGTTCGCGGTGTGGAGGGACTCTGAGAGAGCCACGTTCATAGTGGTATTCAGCGACTGGGATAGCATCACCGCCCGGGACATCCTCGCTTGGGGGCCGGAAGCCGAGCGCTACTTAGCGACGATCGAGAAGGCCCTCGATGACGATCGTCTCTGGGAGTAACTCAAGCGACACTCCGGAACGCTATGGCACACGGACGTTCCGTCCCGCGAATGGGCACCCGGCGGCTAGGGTCGACGAATGCACCCAGTCTGCAGTTTCTGCGGTGAACGGCCGGTCGCTGCGTGGTTCGAAGGACCGCGTTTCCGCAACGCCGTCGACTCAGCCGACAAGGTGCGGGCTGAGGAAGCGTGGCTCGCCTGCGAGATGTGTCTTGCTCTGGTCGAAGCAGACGATCGCGAGGGGCTGGTCGGGCGGGGTATGGAGCGACTGCGCCGGAAGGACGCGCAGTTAGGGCGGGAGAGGCCGCTGAGTGATGAGGCTTGGATGCGACGCTCGACGCGAGACGATCTGGAGAAGCAGTTCTGGAGACCGCGCCAAGGCTGAGGCCGGCAACCCTCTGGGTACATTCCCGCACCCTCGGGCGCCTCAGCGTGTCTACTCCGCCCGGACGCCCCCGTGCAAGACTGCAGCCGTGACCTTGATTCGCCTGATTGAGGAGAAGGATGCATCCGCCGTGGTTGCATTGTCCCTGCGCGCCTGGGAGCCAGTACATGCTTCCCTCCGAGAGGTGATGGGTGACGATCTCTTCGACCTTCGACACAAGCCAGACTGGCGAACGCGGCAGCAGCGTGACGTGGAATCTGTACTCGGCGGCGACAGCAACACCGTCTGGGTTGCCGAGGAGGATGGAGTCGTCGTCGGATTCGCGGCTGCGACGATTCACCGCGACGATGACATGGGGGAGATCCTGATGTTGGCCGTCGATCCACCGAGCCAGAACAAGGGCATCGGGACCAGGCTGACGCAGTCCGCCACCGACTGGATCCGCGAGTCGGGGATGCCAGTTGCCTTCATCTCGACTGGCGGCGATAACACCGGACATGACGCGGCCCGCGCTGCATACGACAAGGCGGGATACCGTCGGCTCCCGAGGGCATCCTATCGGCTTGCAGCGTGGCGTGAGCGCATGACGGTTCGCCGCGTCGTCGTCGATCACGTGCTCTTCGTCGTGGCAGACGTGGACGCGAGCCGGAGGCTCTACACAGCCGCCCTCGCCCCGCTCGGCTATGGGGAACTCTTCGTGCAAGAGGACTGTGTCTCCTACGGGCCCGACGATCTCGACGACTTCACCATCTGCCGCGGGGAGCCCGTGACCACGGCGGCGCACATCGCGTTCTCCGCCGAGGGTCGGGACGCCGTGGATGCATTCTTCGAGGCCGCCGTCGCGAACGGCGCGACCGTCCGAGGCGAGCCCGGGGTCTGGACGCAGTACTCCGAGCGCTACTACGGGGCGTTCGTCAGCGACCTGCACCAGAACAACGTCGAGGCCGTGTGGCATGCGCCCGAGCCGGTCGTCGACGCGCCCCGCCGCGCCGGCGTTCCCTGATCCGTCGGACGGCACGTCAGCGTGGCAGCGGGTTCGGGCCGGTGGCGGTGACCAGCCGCTGTGGCACCCAGTCGTCGACGTGGGTGAAGCCCTCGAAGGGCCCTTCCTCGTCCTCGACGACGTCGAAGAAGGAGCGCCGGTAGAACTTCACGTGGGTGAAGTCCTCGAACAGCACGTAGACGGGGTCGACGTCGGCACTCTGGAACTGCTGTCCCGTCAGCACGGCTCGATGCACTCGCGAGAACTCGTCGAACTCCGCACCGACGACGACGCCGAGGTGCTCGAGGCCCATGCGATAGACGCGCTGGTGCACGGGCGGGATGAGCTCGATGCGCGAGCACTGGTGTGCCGTCGAGCACCTCGAGCGGCTCGGCGAGCACGATCAACGAGATCGGACGCCCGTTCCAGACGTTCTCGCGGTTCGATCGCGCATGGCGCTCGAGCAGCGTGCGCTGGTGGACGTACAGGTCCCAGTCGGCGACGCGGACGCACAGGTGGCTGAGCGGATACGGCGCGATGTCGATGCCGCGGACGAGGAGACGGTCGCGCTGCATCGCCGCGAAGGCTCGATAGTCCCCGATGATCTCGGCGATCGGATCCAGCGTGGCCACGTGGCACCTCCTTCGCCGTCGTCGGACATGCACGGCCGACCACTCGGTAGGGTCGTCCCGATGTCGAGGGTCATGGTGACTGGGATGTCGGGAACCGGCAAGTCGTCGGCGCTCGCCGAGCTCGGCCGACGCGGCTATCGCGTCGTCGACACCGATGATCCGGGCTGGCGCGAGTATCGCGAAGACGTCGAGCCCTCCGACGAGTTGCATCGCGGGGAGTGGCTCTGGGTCGAGGAGAAGATCGACCGCCCTGCTGGACTCCGACGATGGTCGCTCGCTCTTCGTGCAGGGGTGCGTGAGGAACCAGTCGAAGTTCTACGACCGGTTCGACGCGGTCGTCCTGCTCAGCGCGCCTGCTGAGGTCATCCTCGACCGGATCGCGCGCAGAACGACGAACGACTACGGGAAGACTCCGCTGGAACGAGCGATGATCCTGGATGACCTCGCCAAGGTCGAGCCGCTCCTCAGGCAGGGCTGCACGCATGAGCTGGATGCCAGCCGACCGCTCGACGAGGTCGTCGCCGACCTGGTCGCGATCGAGTCACGCCCGATGACGACGTTCTAGAGGCACGAAAGGAGCTGCACGATGACCAAGGTGATCGCTCTCATGTCGATGTCGCTCGACGGGTTCGTCGCCGACACGAACGACGGGGTCGACGAAGTGTTCGACTGGTACTTCTCGGGCGACGTCGAGGTCGCCACAGCGAGCGAGACCATGGGCATGACGTTCCACGTCTCGCAGCCGAGCGCGGAGCACCTGAGGAGCTTGCAGGCTGAGGTCGGCGCCATGCTCACCGGTCGGCGCACGTTCGAGGTCGCCGACGGCTGGGGCGGCCAGCACCCGTGGGACGTGCCCGCCTTCGTCGTCACCCACCACGTGCCCGACGGCTGGCCACGGCCCGGCTCGACCGTCCAGTTCGTCACCGACGGCATCGAGAGCGCCGTTGCTCGAGCGAGGTCGGCTGCCGGCCCGAAGTCCGTGGGAGTGCACGGCGCCGACACGATCCAGCAGTGCCTGAACGCCGGGCTGCTCGACGAGATCCACATCGACCTGGCTGCCGTGTTGCTCGGCTGCAGGAGTGCGGCTGTTCGACCACCTCGCGGACACACCGGTCGTCCTCGGGGATCCGACGGTCGTCACCGGAGTCGGTGTCACGCATCTGCGCTATCCCGTGCACACGTCGTAGGCCACCGGCCCCCACCTCGCGTCGGACGACATCCCCCGAGCACTCGCGCATCACGGAGTGCGTTCCCGCGGTACTAGGCTTCTGCGGGGAGGGCTTCCATGCATGACGATCGACGGGTCGCGAGCCTCACGGTCTGGATGGTGCGCATCGTGGGGCTCGGGATCGCGGTGGCGCTGTTGTGGTGGAGCAGTCGGCTGGAGCGCGAATTCCAGGGGCGGGAACGCGGTCGAGTCTCTCGATCGACTGGGGCGTGTACTGGCTGATCCAGGCGGTGTACGTCGTCACCGGGATGGCGTTCGCGGTGGCGGTCAGGTTCCCGTTCCCGAGCTCACGGTTCGGGTGGGGGCGCCTCCTGATCGCCGGGATCGTCATCCTTCCCGTCGTACAGCTCTGGTTCGCCTTCGGGGTGACGTCTGGTCCGGAGTTCCTCGACCGGGGCTACTGGTTCCACGAGATCTCGTGGGCGGTCTGGTCGATCCTGGCCGGCGTGGCGATCGGGGCGGGGTTCGGGGCGCGACAGCCCGCCCGGTAGCACCGAGGAACCGATGAAGGCGACTATCCTCGGCGCATCGTGAGTCGTTCGCTCCTCGACGCCGCCTTCGCGCACCATGCCTGGGCGTCGCTGCGGTTGATCGATGCGTGTCTCACGCTCACCCCCGAACAACTGGATACGACCGTTCCCGGGACGTACGGATCGATCCTGGACACGATGCGCCATCTCGTCGGCGGCGACTCCTACTACCTGTCCCACATGACGGGCGATCCCGCTCGAGATATCGACACGGAACACCTCGACCTCCAGGAGCTGAGAGCCGTGATGGAGGCCGACGAACGGGTGTGGATCGAGCTGCTCGCCGCCGATCCGGACGCCGACGCCGTGATCAAGGACGTCGACGATGGCGGTTGGGAGCGGGACGCCGCGCTCGACGTCCGGCTCGCCCAGGCCCTGCACCACGGAACCGACCATCGAAGTCAGATCTGCACCGCGCTCACGTCGATCGGCATCGAGCCGCCGGTCATCGACGTCTGGGGCTTCGGCGCCGAGACGGGCCGCGTGGTCGAACGTCCGCCCTCGACCTAGCCGCGGCGACGTCGCTCAGTCGGGCACGAGACGGTCGAGCGTCGGTGGCAGTTCGCTGAGGTCGGGAAGCGTCGCCGACCGCGGCACCATGCTGGTCTCGTCGAGACGGTCGATCCACACCGCGGGCAGCCCGAGCTTCGCGCACGGCTCGATGTCGTGGAACAACGACGCCGCGACGTGCACGTGGCGCGTGCGCTCGGCGTCGGTGCGGCGGAAGAACGTCTCCCAGTGGCCGAACGCCGGCTTGTACGAGCCGATGTCGCTCGCGACGACCCGCTCGTCGATCTCGACGCCGATCGAGGCGATCGACGCCTCGAGCAGGTCGGCGTCGGTGTTCGAGAGGATCGCGAGCTTCCACCCGCGATCACGGAGCTCGGAGAGCGCGCCCGGTACCTCGGGGAAGACCCGCCACGACGGCAAGGCCTCGGCGAGCGCATGCGTCTCCCCCTCGGGCACCGTGAGACCGAGCTCCTCGGCGACCTGGGCCATCGTCTCGGCCATGACCTCGCGGTAGGGGATGCCGCGGCCCTCCTGCACCCCGGGCTCCAGGCGCATGTACGCCGCGAGCAGCGCGTCGCCGTCGGCCTCGGGCCACACGCGCTGCAACGTCTCGCGCACGCCGCCCGGCCAGTCCACGAGGGTTCCGTAGCAGTCGAAGGTGGCCCACCGCTCGCTCATGCGGGGCAGTGTACGCAGGCGTTCGGACCGCCCGCGACGCGCACCCGCGCAACGCGGGAGTCAGGCGGGCGAGAGGCCGGGCCCGCCCAGCTTCGGGCGGAGCGTGCCCGGCGTCGAAGGCGCGTCGTCGGACTCGCGCTTGGCCTGGCGCGAGACGGCGAGCCCGGCCGAACGTTCCTCGTGGGCGCGCGGCTCACGGCGCTCGACGTCGGCGAAGAACGCCTCGACGTCCTCGCGATCCATCGTCTCGATCTGGAGCAGGCGGGCGGCGAGCGCGTCGAGCTTCTCGCGGTTCGTGGTCAAGATGTCGAGCGCCACGTCGTGGGCCTCGTCGATCAGCTCGCGCACCTCGTGGTCGATCTCGAACGCGACCGCGTCGGAGTAGTCGGGCGTCGAGCCCCAGTCGCGGCCGAGGAAGACCTCGCCCTGCTTCTGGCCGAGCGTGCGCGGTCCGATCGAGTCGCTCATGCCGTACTCGGTGACCATCTGGCGGGCGATCTTCGTCGCGCGTTCGATGTCGTTGCCGGCGCCGGTGGTCACGTCGCCGGCGACGATCTCCTCGGCGACGCGCCCGCCCATCAGCATCGCGAGCTCGTCGCGCAGCTGCTCGCGCGTCATGAGGAACCGGTCCTGCTCGGGCAGCGTGAGCGTGTACCCGAGGGCGCGACCCCGCGGGATCACGGTGATCTTGTGCACCTCGTCGGTGTTGGGCAACACGTGCGCGACCATCGCGTGCCCACCCTCGTGGTAGGCGATCAGGCGACGCTCCTCCTCGTCCATGACCCGGCTCTTGCGCTCGGGGCCGGCCATCACGCGGTCGACGGCCTCCTCGATCTCCTTCATCGAGATCGCCTTCATGTTGCGACGGGCCGCGAGCAGCGCGGCCTCGTTGATCGCGTTCGCGAGGTCGGCGCCCGTGAATCCGGGGGTGCGACGGGCGAGCACCTCGAGATCGACCGTGGGGTCGAACGGCTTGCCTCGAGCGTGCACCCGCAGGATCGCCTTGCGGCCCTCGAGGTCGGGCCGGTCGATCACGACCTGACGGTCGAACCGGCCGGGTCGCAGCAGCGCCGGGTCGAGGATGTCGGGCCGGTTCGTGGCGGCCATCAGGATCACCGTGGTCCGCTGATCGAAGCCGTCCATCTCGACCAGCAGCTGGTTCAACGTCTGCTCTCGCTCGTCGTGCCCGCCGCCGAGGCCGGCGCCCCGCTGACGCCCCACGGCGTCGATCTCGTCGATGAACACGATCGCCGGGGCGCTCGCCTTCGCCTGCTCGAACAGGTCCCGCACGCGCGCCGCGCCGACGCCCACGAACATCTCCACGAAGTCCGAGCCCGAGATCGTGAAGAACGGCACCCCGGCCTCGCCGGCGACCGCGCGCGCCAACAGCGTCTTGCCGGTGCCGGGCGGGCCGAAGAGCAGCACCCCTCGGGGGATCTTCGCCCCCATCGCCTGGAACTTCGCCGGGTTCTGCAGGAAGTCCTTGACCTCCTGCAGCTCCTCGATCGCCTCGTCGACGCCGGCCACGTCGCCGAACGTGGTCTTCGGCTGGTCCTTGGCGACGGTCTTGTGCTTGCTGCGCCCGAACTGCATCACGCGGCCGCCGCCCCCTTGGGACCGGTTCAACACGAACAGCAGGATGCCGCCGATCAGCAGTACGGGCAGGATCACGGTGATCAACGTGCCCAGCAAGGCGTTCGGCTTCTGCGGATCGACCTCGGTCGGGACGCCGGCTTCCTTCAGCAACGCGGCGAGATCGTCGGCATACTCGGTCGGGTACGTGGTGCGGTATCCGGTGCCGTCGGTGAGCTCACCGGTGACCGACTGCTCGCCGTCATGGATCACCGCGTCGGCGACCCGGCCGCGCTCGACCTCGGTCTCGAACTGGGTCAGGCCGATCTGGTTGCCCGCGGGCCCGCGGCCCATGAAGGAGATGACGAGGAGGAAGACGAGCGTGCCCACCACGATCCAGAGCGTGGGCGTGCGGGCGATCTTCTTCAGCGGCGGCTCGGGTTGCTGGCTCAGCGTGCGCTCCTCGTGGGGGAAGTCACGTCAGGGCCCGCGTCGGCGCGGTCGGGCCCCGTTCGGCCGATGGTAGCACCGGCTTCCGACGAGGAGGACCCCCGCTTCCCGTGGTCAGCGGATGCCCGTATCGACGACCAGCGTGACCTCGGTGAAGGTATCGACATCGACCACGACCGCCTCGGGCGAGGCGTTCGGGGGTCGCCCCCCGGTGACCGCGAGCACCTCGTAGGACCCGGGCTCGAGATCGATCGTGAAGCCTCCATGAGCGTCGGTCTCGACCTCGCCCACCGTGTCGCCGTCGGGGGTCGTCACCCTGACGGTGCCGCTCCACGGACGATCGGGACACGGCGAGCCCTGCACGACGACGGGGCACTGCGGGCCGGCCGTGACGACACCACGGACCCCTGACCGCGCCGACGGATCGTCCCCGCTCGAGACGCCCGAGCAGCCGGCGAGCGCCACGGCCAGGAGCGTCGGAACGAGCAGTCGTCGCATGTCCCTGAGACGCGACGAGGGGGCCACGAGGTTCCCCGGTTCCTTACTCGCCGCCGTAGGCCTCCGGTCGCAGGGTCGCGACGTAGGGAAGGTTCCGGTAGCGCTCGGCGTAGTCGAGGCCGTAGCCGACCACGAACTCCGGGGGGATCTCGAAGCCCACGTAGCGGAGGTCGAGCGGCACCTTCTGCAGTCCCGTCTTCCGCAGGAGCGCGGCCACCTCGAGGGACGCGGGCTTGCGGGCCGCGAGGTTCTTCAGCAGGTACTTCAGCGTCAGGCCGGAGTCCACGATGTCCTCGACGAGCAGCACGTCGACCCCGTCGAGGTCGTGGTCGAGGTCCTTCAGGATGCGCACGACGCCGCTGGTCTTCGTCGCGGCCCCGTACGACGAGACCGCCATGAAGTCGAACTCGAGCGGCAGCGCGATGTGGCGCGCGAGATCGGCCATCACGACGAACGCGCCCTTGAGGACCCCGACGAGCAGCAGCGACCTGCCCGTGTAGTCCTTCGTGATCCGCTCGCCCATCGTCGCGAGGGCCGCCTCGATCTCCTCGGTGGAGATCAGGACCTTCTCGATATCGGGCTCGTAGGCGCTCACGGGAATCCGGAGTGTAGCGTCCGTCGCGTCGTGCGTGAGGCTCACGCGTGCTCCCCCTCGGTGCTCGTTTCGCTCGTCTCGATCGGTTCGACCGGGGAAGTCACGCGAACATACACCCGGTCACGCCGGGCCGCTCGGTTCCCGGGCAGGTCGCGCCGCCGGCCCGGCCGGCCGACGGCGAGGTCGAGCACGGCGTCGACCGAATCCCTGGTCCACGGCGCCACCTCGTCGTCGACGGCGGCCAGCCGCCAGAGCGCCATGCGCACGATGCGGGCGGCGAGGGAACGCGGGAGCGCGGCGAGGTCGGCCGCCCGGAAGCGGACCTCGCCACCGTCGTGCTCGACGATCGCGGCCTCGTGGTCCGCGGCCTGCCGCAGCAGTTCCAGGCGGTCCTCGTGCAGCACCGAGGCCGTGCGAGCGAGCGTCGCCCTGACCTCGCGACCGGTGATGCGCTCGAGCATCGGGATCGCCTCGTGGCGGATCGCGGCCCGCAGCAGCCGCCGGTCGTCGTTCATCGGGTCGCGCCGGGGGCGCAGGCCGAGCGACCGGCAGAACGCCTCGACCTCGGCGCGCGTGACGTCGAGCAGCGGCTGGACGAGCGACGAGCCGGGCCGGTCGCCTTCCCCCGGCCAGATGCCGGCGAGCCCGTCGAGCCCCGTGCCTCGGAGCAGGTTCAGCAGCACCGTCTCGGCCTGGTCGTCGAGGGTATGCCCCTCGGCGATGACCGGCGCCCCGATCTCGCGCCGGACCTCGTTCGCGGCGTTCGTGCGCCGGGCGGTCGCCCACGCCTCGACCGAGGCCCCGACCCCCGGCGCGTCGTCCGCCACTCGCAGATGGAACGGGAGACGATGCCGCGCGGCGAGCCGGCGCACGTACGCCACGTCGGCCGACGAGTCGGCCCGCAGCCGATGGTCGAAGTGGAAGACCTCGAGGCGCATCCGGAACAGCCGCCGGAGCCGCACCAGCGACTCCAGCAGGCAGACGGAGTCGGGGCCGCCCGAGACGCAGACGAGCACGGTCTCGTCGGGCTGCAGCAGCCCGTGCTCGCGTACGGTGGCCGTGACGCGTTCGAGCACCCTCGCGACCGCCGGTGGGCGACGCGAGGCCATACCCCTTACCCGATGACGCGTTCGACCCAGGCGGCGGGAGCGCTGATCTCGTCGAGCGAGGGCAGGTGCTCGGGGGCCAGCCAGACCCGGTTGAAGCCGTCCATGCCCGCCTGGGCGATCACCGCCCGCACGAACGTCTCGCCGCGGTCGTACTGCCTGATCTTCTGCTCGAAGCCGATCGCCTTCTGCACGCTGCGCTCGACGCCCGAGCCCTTGCGTCGGGCCGCGAGCGCCCGGCGCATGCGATCGACGTCGGCCACGTGATCGCGCGAGACCTCGTTCATCACGTACGAGGCGTGGCCCTCGAGCAGCGACATCATGCCCTGCACCCTCGTGAAGAGCTCGCGCTGTTCGGGCGTGAGCAGCAGGAACACGCCGCCCATGCGGGCATCGGCGCCGCCGCGCGCATCCTCGACCGCCCGGCGCATCTGCGCGAACAGCTCCTTGCCGTCGAGCGAGACGCCGCCGAGGTAGGAATCGACGAGCCCGCGGAGATGACCGCGCAGCCACGGCGCCGCCCCGAACTGCACCCGGTGGGTCACCTCGTGGATCGCGACCCAGAGGCGGAAGTCGCGTGTGGGAAGGCCGTAGCGCTGCTCCACCTCCGCCACGTTGGGCCCGACGAAGTACAGCAACCCCTCGTCGTCGGGCGGCAGGAACACGTCGTACTGGCCGAGCACGCGGCGCGCGACGTACCCGAACAGGGCACCGGCCTGCGCACCCATCGCCTTGCGCCGGAACTCGGCGCGACCCGGCTTCACGGCGAAGACGCGCTCGGCGAGCGGCTCGAGCAGCCGCTGCATGCCGGTGAGGTTCGCGCGGATCCACTCGCTGCGGGCCATGACCCAGGCCCTCGACCGGAACCCGGCCACGACCATGCCCGTGTGGTCGGTGATCAGCGACTCCGCCATGGGAACCAGCTCACCGAAGTCCTCGCGCATGCGAGCGCGCTGCACGGCCGGCACGGAGATGCCCGGGCCGGCGATACGGCGACCGAGCGAGAGCGCGGTCTCCCAGTCGGCGAGTCGAGCCGCCGCCGATCCCATGGACCAGTCCACCTCGGTGGCTCGCACGGGTGATCCTCCTTCGACCCGCCGCCTCACGGCAGCGACGCGCCGGGCTCAGGCGTCGCCGGTGGCCTTCTTGCGGGCGGCGATCATGCCGGCCCGGCGGGCCTTGCCTTCGGCGATGCGTCCGTCGGTGCCGGCATCGAGCAGTTCCTTCAAGGCGGCCTCGTACGCCTCCTGGTCCATCGTGACCTCGGGCCGCTCCTCGGGAACGGCGGGCGCGGCGGGCGCCGGAGCCGGAGCCGCGGGCGCTGCCGCAGGAGCCTCTGCAGCGGCCGGAGCCGGGGCGGCTGGGGCCGGAGCGGGTGCCGCTTCGGCGGCCGCCGGGGTCGGGGCTGCAGCCGGTGCTGCCGCGGCCGCGGGCGCCAGCGCCGGCGCGGCCGTCGGCACCGCCGGCGGCGCGACGACGAGCGGGGCGGCCTGGGAGAGGTCGACGTTGCGGCGAGGAAGCTCCCGGCCGACGTGCACCCGGTCGGCGCGGACGACCCGCAGCCCCTCCTCGTCCTTGGAGAAGCGCGGCGCGTAGCGCATGTACTGGATCGTGAGGAAGATCACGAGGAACAAACCGAGCGCGCCGAGCGCGATCGCGATCCAGTAGACCCATCCACCGTCGTTGCGCTCGGACACGACGACCGGGTCCACGATCACCTGCGCGCTCGCGGTGCCTGCCCACGCCATCAGCGTGACGACGGCCGTGGCGAACATGACGGACAGCTTCCGAGGCACGTTCATCGCGGCGGATACTAGCACCGGCGACCGGGTCGCCGATGCCGGGGTGCAGAGAGCCGGAGATGGGATTTGAACCCATGACCTACCACTTACGAGGCGGTTGCTCTGCCAGGCTGAGCTACTCCGGCGACGGTCGGGAAGTCTACCAACGGGGTGCTGGCACCCCGAGCGGTGTGCGGTTCCCACCGGAAGGACCGTCAGGCAGTCCACCCTGGTCGCCGGGGCCGCGAACCGCCATGATGCGCGGATGAACGCGGAGGCCCAGCCCGAGATCTCCGGCCCGATCGAGCGCGTGATGGTCGGCACCGACCGTTCGCAGACGGCCGAGCGCGCCGTGCGGTGGGCGGCGACGTTCGCCGAGGCGTTCGGGGCGGAGCTGCACATCGTGCAGGTGATCGTGCCGTCGAGCGCGGCCGACACCGAGTACGGCGCCGCCGAGGCGACGCGCGCCAGGTCGGCCGCCGACGACCTGCAGACGTACGCGCGCACGGTCGCCGGCGATCGGGGTCACGGCCACGTCGTGATCCACGACGACCCGGCGATGGCGATCGTCGAGGCCACCGAGGAGCAGTCGATCGACGTCCTCGTCGTGGGCAATGCGGGCATGGCCGGTCGCAAGGAGTTCCTGCTCGGGAACGTGCCCAACCGCATCAGCCACAACGCGCGGTGCACGGTGATCATCGTCAACACCGCCGGCGACGGGCAGGTCGTGACGAACGTGCCACGCCCGACGTCGGCCCGGGTGCGCATCAGCGCGGCCGAGGAGGTCGAGATCACCCCCCGGTTGACCGCGAGGGGCGGCCGGATCGCCGCCGTCTTCGCCAAGCACGGGCTGAAGGAGCTCTTCGGCCGCCCCGACGAGGAGGGAGCCGTGGGCCGGCGCCGGCAGGGCAAGCGCCTGCGCGCCGCGCTCGAGGAGCTCGGTCCGACGTTCGCCAAGCTCGGTCAGATCCTGTCGACCAGACCCGACCTGCTGCCGCCCGAGTACATCGAGGAGCTCGCGACCCTGCAGGACAACGTGCCTCCGCTCAGCGAGGAGCAGGTCGTGCAGGTGATGGAGCAGGAGCTCGGCGTGCCGTGGGAGGACGTCTTCGATCACATCGACCCCTCGCCGTTGGCCGCCGGCACGATCGCCCAGGTGCACCGGGCGACGCTCGCCACCGGCGACCCGGTGGTGGCGAAGATCCAACGTCCCGACGCGCGCGAGCAGATCGAGCAGGACCTGGCGCTGCTCGAGGTGTTCGCCGAGAAGATCGGCGATCGGCCGGGCTTGCGACAGGTGATCGACATGCAGGCGGTGTTCGAGCACCTGTCCACGTCGCTGCACCGCGAGCTCGACTTCCGCGAGGAGGCCGGGAACATGGCGCGGATGCGGGAGAGCATCGCGCCCTACGCCCGCCTGCGCGTGCCCCAGGTGCACGGCGACCTCTCCACCTCGAGGCTGCTGGTCATGCAGGACGTGCAGGGCGGTCCCATCTCGCTGGCGCCCGAGGGCCCCGCTCGCAAGGAAGCCGCGCGTCAGCTGCTCGAGAGCTTCTACAAGCAGATCATGGTCGACGGGTTCTTCCACGCGGACCCGCATCCGGGCAACCTGATGTGGCGCCCGGCCGACGACACGCTCTACCTGCTCGACCTGGGCATGGTGGGCGAGGTCGGTCCCGAGATGCGCGAGCAGATGATGCTGCTGCTGATGGCGTTCTGGCAGGAGGACGTGCCCTTCCTCACCGACGTCTCGCTGATGCTCGCCGGTGCGATGGACCGCACCGACCTCGACGTCGACGCGTTCGGCGCCGAGATCGGGGAGATGGTGGCGAAGTACCGTACGGCCTCGCTCAGCGACATCCAGCTCGGGCCGATCCTGCAGGAGATGACCGAGATCTCGCTGCGCCACGAGGTGCCCCTGCCGGCCTCGCTCGCGCTCACCGGGAAGGCACTGGCCCAGATGCAGCTCGCGACCGCCGAGCTCGACCCCGACCTCGACCCGTTCGACGTGGCGGGCTCGTTCCTGATGCGGGCGCTCGTGCGCGACATGACCACGAAGGCCGATCCGAAGGCGCTCTTCTACCAGGCGCAACGCTTCAAGGTGCGCTTCCATCGGGTGGTGGAGGCCGTCGAGCGACTGATCGGGGCGCGCCCGGGACAGAAGCTCGAGGTGAACTTCCGCGCCGCGACGCTCGAGACCACGATCCGGCGGGCCGGACGACGGCTGGCGCTCGCGCTCACCGCGGGCGCGGCGATCCTCGGTACGGCGCTCACCGCGATCAGCGAGCGCGTGCCCGCGTGGCTGCCCGTGACGTTCGGCATCGGCGCCCTGCTGCTGACGCTCGCCCTCGTGGTCGACCTCGTCCGTCGACGCGACTAGTCTGTGCTGGACTAGAGATCGAGGTCGACGTCGACCTCGCCGCCCTTGGAGATCATCGTCGTGACCTCCTCCGCCGGCTGCTCGGCGCCCTTCTTGCGCACCGAGCGCAGCACGACCTTCTCGAGCACGTAGGCCAGGATCGCGAAGCCGAGCCCCACGAGCCATCGCTCGAACCGGCGGAAGCCCTTCGGCCGCGCGGTGGTTCGAGCGGTCATCTCGTGGTCCCCTCCTCGACGCGCGCATCCGTGCCGATCGGCAGGCGGCCCCTCACCGTCGTGCCCGACCCGGGCCGGCTCGTGATCTCGAGCTCGCCGTCGAGCGCGCCGAGGCGGTCCGCGATGCCTTGCAGGCCCGTACCGTAGCCGGTCGCGCCCGGGTCGAACCCACGGCCGTCGTCGGCGACGGCGAACTCGAGGGAGCCGTTCGCGCGGCCCAGCGACACGGTCGCCCGTGTCGCGTCGGCGTACTTCGCCGTGTTCTGCAGCGCTTCCAGCGCCGAGAAGTACACGGCCGCCTCGACCTCTTCTGGGAACCGGTCGACGCCGTCGGCGACGACCTCGACCGGCACCGTGGACTTCCGGGCCTGAGCGGTGAGCGCCGCTTCCAGCCCCTTGTCGGCCAGCAGCGGTGGGTAGATGCCTCGGGCGAGGTCGCGCAGGTCCTCGAGGGCCTCTTGGGTCTCCCCTTCGATCTGGGTGAGCATCTCCGCGGCCTTGGCGGGATCGCGGTCGGTGAGCGACCGAGCCAGGCGCGCCTTGACGGCGAGCGCGACGAGCTGCTGTTGGGCGCCGTCGTGGATGTTGCGCTCGAGGCGACGACGCTCCCGGTCCTGCGCCGCCACGATCCGCTTCTGCGCCGCGCGGAGGTCGTCGAAGCGCGCCCTGAGCTCCTCGGTGAGACGGACGTTGCGGAGCACGAGGCCGGCCTGCGAAGCGAGGTCGGAGACCAGCTTGTCGTCGGCGGGTGAGATCGGGTCGCTCTGCGGCTTGCGCACCGCGAGCGCGCCGAGCAGCTCGCCGGCGTGCTCGACGCGGTACACGCGATCGGCGCCCTCCAACGCGGGCACGTCCTCTGAGGCGAGCGACACGGCGCCGAGGGGTTCGGCGTCGGCGGGCCAGGTCGCGACGTCACGCAGGTCGTCGTCGACCTTCAGCCAGACGTCGGCTCGCTCGGCGCCGACACCCTCACCGAGCACGCGAGCCATGCGGGGAAGCAGATCGTCGTCACGGTAGGCATCGCCCACCCGCTCGGCGAAGTCGGCGAGCACCTCGTACGGCGTCGCCCTCCGCCCGTAGACGAGCCGGTCGGCGAGCTTCGTGAACCCCGCCCGCACCGGCTGGAACGAGACCGCCACGATCACGGCCGCGATCATCGTGAGCAGCGAATCCCCTCGACCGAGCCACGCTCCCACCCCCACGACGACCGAGAGGTAGACGAGGGTCGCGAAGAGCGCGAGCGCCGCATAGACGACCGTCCGCTTCACGACGACGTCGAGGTCGTAGAGGTGGAACCGCAGGACCGCGACACCGATCGAGATCGGGAACGCGAGGAACCCCACGCCGCCGACGACCGCGGACAGCGTCGCGTCGTCCACGAAGTCGGAGAGGACGATCGCGACGAAGGCCGCGAGCAGCCCGAACGCGACCCACTTGATCTGTTGACGTTCGACGCCGCCGGCCCGGCGGAACCGGATGAACACGGACGCGACGGAGACCGCCCACGTCCCGAAGTACAGGACCGCGAAGACGGCGTCGGGGATCGTGAATCGTCCGAGGGCATCGATGTACAGCGGGTTGTCGAGCACGATCGTGTCGCTCGACGTGCTCACGGTGGAAGTCCCGAGGGTCAGCGCGATGAACAACACGAACTGCATCCCGACGATCCACCAGAGGAACGGCTTCCATCGTGGCGACGGAAGGTGCCCGTCGGGGAACAGCAGGGGCAGGAGGAAGAGGACCGGGAGGATCCCGAACAGCCACCCGAGGCCCGACAACAGGCCGAAGAGCTGGGTCATGAGGCCGGAGTCGCCACGCTCGAAGAGCCACGTGGCGAGCTCGCCGGACGTGAACGACATCGCCGTCGTGAAGCATCCCCAGAGCAGGAGGAGACCGATCGCGTTCCTCCGGTCACGGGTGACGATCGTCGCGCCGACCGCCCCGAACATCGAGAACGCGATGATGTACGGGACCTGAGCCCCCATCGGTTCGTCGTTCGCAGCGACGAGCACGGTTCCGACGACCGCGATCGCGATGAAGGCCGCGAGGACGAACCATGGCCACGTCACTCGGCGATCGTCAGGCGTGATCATGACGCCGGCACCGGGACGCTGCCGCTGAGGGTCGCGCCGGCCCCCGGCTCGCTCGTGATCTCGACACGACCGTCGAGCGCACCGAGGCGGTCGGCGATGCCCTGCAGGCCCGTGCCGTATCCGGTCTCGGAGGGATCGAAGCCCCGGCCGTCGTCGTGCACGCGGAACCGCAGCTCTCCGTTCGAGCGTTCGAACGACACGCTGGCGGAGGTCGCCTGGGCGTACTTCGCGACGTTCTGCAGCCCCTCGAGCACCGAGAAGTACACGGCCGCCTCGACGTCCTGGGGCAGGCGGTCGACGCCGTCGGCCTCGACCGTCACGGGGATCGGCGACTTCCTCGCCTGGGCCTCGAGCGCCGCGGCGAGCCCCTTGTCGGCCAGCAGCGGCGGGTAGATGCCCCGCGCGAGGTCGCGCAGGTCCTCGAGGGCGCCCTGGGTCTCGCTCTCGATCTGCGCCAGCATCTCGACGGCCTTCGCAGGGTCGCGTTCGGTCAGAGTGCGGGCCAGACGGGCCTTCACGGCGAGCGCGACGAGCTGCTGCTGGGCGCCGTCGTGGATGTTCCGTTCGAGCTTGCGACGCTCGTCGTCCTGCGCGGCGACGAGCCGCTTCTGGGCCGCGCGCAGGTCGTCGAGACGCGCCCGCAGCTCCTCGGTCAGTCGCACGTTGCTCAGCACGAGCCCGGCCTGCGCCGCCAGGTCGCGCACGAGCTTCTCCTTGGTCGGGTCCATCGGATCGTTCGCGGGCATGGCCACCGACAACGCCCCGAGCTCGTCGCCCGTGTGGAGCACGTCGGCGCGGAAGTCGTCGGTTCCGGCGAGGATCGGTGTCGGCCGGCCACGTCGCGACCGGACGGAGCTCGCCCTCGACGCGGAGCCAGACCACCGCTCGTTCAGCGCCGACGCCTTCTCCGAGGACGCGGGCGAGGCGAGGCAGCACGTCGTCGGAGGAGTAGGTCCCCGCGAGCTGGCCGCCGAACGTGGTCATCACCTCGTAGGGCGTCGCCCGCTCGCCGTAGACGACGCGATCCGCGACGTGTCGAGCCCGCGCCCGCAGTGGCTGGAAGACCAGCGCCACGATGGCCGCCGCCAAGGCCGAGAGGAGCGGGCTGCGCTGCCCGCCGACGAGCGCACCGACGCCGGCCACGACGGCGACGTACACGAACGCGATGAACGCGACGACGACCGCGATCACGACGGTCTTGCGGATCACGAAGTCGATGTCGTACAGGCGGTAGCGCAGCACCGCGATGCCGATCGTGATCGGGATCAGGAGGAACGTCATCACGGCGACCGTGCCGAAGATGTCTCCTAAGCGCGATCCCTCCTCGGACCCGAGGATCGGCCTGCGGCACGAACGCCATGACGTAGGTGAAGGCGATCACGCCGGCCGCCCAGGCGAGCCATCGGAGCTGCCGCCGCTGCACCGGATCCGTGGTCCGCCTCAGGCGCCCGATCACGGCGACCGCGCCCCCGACGATCGTGAGCGGCGCGAACACCACGAGCGCCACGAGAGCGTCGGCGTATGGGTCGAGCGCCGGCACGGTGAGCGGGTTCTCGAGCTGCGGCAGGCCGTAGTCGGCTCCCTGGTCCGGCGAGACGAGGATCAGGAGGAAGAGGAGCGTGAGGCCAACCCCGCACGCGCGCGCGAACCATCGCCACCTGCGGGACGGCAGGTGCCCGTCAGGGAAGAGGAGCAACAGGAATCCGCAGAGCCCGATGAACGCGACCCACGACGGAGACTCGATCGCGAGCGCCAGCCCCGCGCCGGGCAGCTCACCGTCACGGGTGATCGTGGCGTACCGCGCGTACGGAGCGCCCGGGCTCATGACGAACGCCATGCCGATCGCGATCATCAGCCACCCGAGGACGTTGCGGGGACGCTTCGTCACCAGCACGAGTCCGACCGCCGGGAAGACGAGGAGCAGCACGTCGAACGCCGTGCCCGTCTCGAGATCGGACCTGGCACCCGCGTTCGCCGCGTTGAGGAAAGCCCTCACGATGACTCCAAGCACGACCAACCCGACGAGGACCGACGCGAGGATCCGCAGCCGACGGTCGCGACGCTGCTCGGAGGGAACGTCAGACGCGGACATCCGACACCTCGGGAGCCGCGTCGCGTGCTTTCGTCGATCGCCACCGGGACGCTGCCGCTGAGGGTCGCGCCGGCTCCCCGGCTCGCTCGTGACCTCGAGCCGGCCGTCGAGCGCGCCGAGCCGGTCGGCGATGCCCTGCAGTCCCGTGCCGTACCCGGTCGCGCGAGGATCGAAGCCACGACCGTCGTCGCGCACGGCGAACCGCACCTCTCCCGGCCGCCTCGTCGAGCGACACGTCCGACCGTGCTCGCCTGCCGCGTACTTCGCGACGTTCTGGAGCGCCTCGAGCACCGAGAAGTACACGGCCGTCTCGATCTCCTGCGGGAGGCGGCCGACGCCGTCGGATCGGACCGTCACCGGGACCGTCGACTTCCGCGACTGGGCCTCGAGGGCGGCCACCAGCCCCTTGTCGGCGAGCAGCGGTGGGTAGATGCCGCGGGCGAGGTCGCGGAGGTCGTCGAGGGCCGCTCCCGTGTCGACCTGGAGCGCGGCGACCATCTCCTTGGCCTTGGCGGGGTCGCGATCGATCAGCTGTTCCACGAGGCGCTGACGGACCTGGAGCGCGACGAGCTGCTGCTGGGCGCCGTCGTGGATGTTGCGCTCGAGCCTGCGGCGCTCCCCGTCCTGCGCCGTCACCAGGCGTTTCTGCGCCGCCTGCAGATCGGCCAGGCGCGCGCGGAGCTGCTGGGTCAGTCGCTCGTTCCGCAGCACGAGCCCGGCCTGGGCGGCCAGGTCCTGCACGAGCTGTTCGCGCGTCTGGTCGATCGGGTCGCTGGCCGGCATCGACACGGCGAGCGCGCCGAGCACCTGCCCCTGGTGCCGGACCTCCACCACGAGGTCATCGGCGGCCTCGGGAGCGTCGGGCGGCCAGGTCGCGACCGTTCGGAGCCCGTCATCCACGATCATGCGCACCTCGGCACGCTCGGCGCCCACGCCCTCGCCGAGCACGCGCGCCAGTCGGGGAAGCACGTCGTCGGAGGAGTAGGTGCCGGCGAGCTGGTCGCCGAACGTCGCGACCACCTCGTACGGCGTCGCGCGCTTGCCGTAGACGATGCGGTCGGCGAACCTGCGCGGCCCGCGCCCGCACCGGTTGGAACACGAGGGCCACGATGCCCGCCGCGAGCGCCGACAGGAGCGGAGAGCCGCGTCGAGCCCACCAGGGCGCCGACGCCGGCCACCACGCCGACGTAGACGAGCGCGATGAACGCCACCACGATCGCGATCACGACGGTCTTGCGGATCACGACGTCGATGTCGTAGAGGCGGTAGCGCAGGATGGCGAGCCCGGTCGCGACGGGGATCAACATGAAGCTCATCGCGCCGATCGTCTGGATCGCCCCACCCCACCCCTCGTCGTTCCCGAGGCCGGGGAGGAACGAGAGCAGGAAGAACAGGGCCATCACCGACGCGGCGTACGTGAGCCACCGGATCTGATGCCGGACGACGTCGTCGGTCGTGCGACGCATGCGGACGACCAGCGAGACGAAGCCGCCCACCACGAGGAGCGGCGCCGAGAACAGGAGCACCCCGAAGCACGTCGAGCACCGGACCGAGCGCCTCGATCCCGATCGGGTTCGCGATCTCGGGGTGGCCGCAGTCGGCGAAGTCACCCGGGTAGAACCAGATGGCGAGGAACACGAGGGTCATCCCGACGCCACAGAGCCACGCGAACCATCGCCAGCGCGGCGAGGGCAGGTGCCCGTCGGGGAACAGCAGGAGGAGGAAGCCGGAGATCGCGATGAACGGCACCCAGCCGGGTCCGCCGATCGCGAAGGCCAGGGGAGCGAACGGCAGGTCGTGCTCGACCGCGTAGCACGCCGTACGCCTGGACACGGGCCGAGGATCGCAGCGAAGACGCCCATGCCGACCATCAGCCATGCGAGGAGCGCGTCGGGCCGGCGCGCGAGCACGAAGAAGCCGACGGCGGGGAACGACAACAGCAAGAGCGGAGAACACGACCTCTCCGTACGCCCCCGCGGCGGTCTCGAGGGCGATCGTAGCGTCGCCCCGACGACCACGATACGAGGTCGCCGCGGGCCACCGCAGGCGCCGATCGCTACCGACGTTCGGGAACCTCATCGGTCGTCCCCCGTGACGCGGAAGACCTCCACCGGTTCCTCGCGGCCCTTCACCTGGTGCATGCCGATCGGCTCGCACGCGATGCCGTCCGAGGCAGCCACCGTGGTGGCCGTCGCGACGATCTCGCCGCCGGCCGCCTCGTTCTGCAGCCGCGAGGCGATGTTCACGGCGTCGCCCACGACCGTGTACTCGAGCCGCCCGCCACCGCCCACCGTGCCCGCGATCACGCGACCGGTGTTCACCCCGATCCCGACGCCCATCTCGGGCAGGTCCACGACGTCCCAGCCGTCCGCGTTCAGCTCGGACTGGCGTTGCTGCATCGCGATCGCACATCGCAGCGCGCGTTCGGCGTGGTCGGGCAAGGGCTCGGGTGCGCCGAAGACCGCCATCACCGCGTCGCCCTGGAACTTGTCGATCGTGCCGCCGTGCGCGGCCACGACCTCGGCCATCGCCTCGAGGTGTCGGCCCACGACCGCCGCCACGTCGCGCGCCTCGAGCCGCTCGGCGATCGTCGAGAAGCCGCGGATGTCGCTGAACAGGACGGTCACCTCGACCTCCTGCGGCTCGATCGCGCTCTCGGGGTGGGAGGCGAGCCGCTCGGCGAGCTGCTGCGGCACGAAGCTCGCGAGCGTGTTGCGCGAGACGGTCTGCTCGACGACCGCCGAGTGCAACCGCTTGAACTCGTCGACCAGGCCCGCCGAGCCCTCACCTCCCGCCATGCCGCGGAACAGTTCGGTCACCTGACGGTCGACGGCCTCCTGGGTCGTGCCGAGCGCGGCGGCGATCTCCTCGTACCCGAGGCCCTTGGCCATCATGTCGAGCAGCTCGCGGTCACGCTCGGCGGCCTCGGTGCGCCCGGAGAGCCGCTCGGCGATCGTCGGATCGACGGTGCTGCCACCCGCGTGCACCTCGCGGATCGCGCGCGCGAGCTCGTCGCCCTGGGCGATGCGATCCTTCAGGAGGTACGCGAGCCCGCTGTGGCCGCGGCCGAGCAGCGCGATCGCGTACTCCTCGTCGTCGTGGGCGCTCAGCACCACGACCCCGGTGTCCGGGTGCTGCTCGCGGATCGCGTGTGCGCAATCGATGCCCTCCAGCTGGAAGCTCGGCGGCATCTTGATGTCGGTCACGACCACGTCGGGCACGTGGTCGGACGCGGCAGCCAGCAGCGACGGTGCGTCCTCGGCGACCCCGACCACCTCGATGTCGTCGTAGGAGTCGAGCAGGGCGCGCACGCCCTCTCGGACCAGCACGTTGTCTTCGCCCAGGACGACCGTGATGCTCACGCCGTTCGCCTTCCCGTCGGGGGGTGCCCGTGTACCATCCGCGCATGCTGCGCGTGGTCTTCGCGGAGGACAACTACCTGGTTCGCGAGGGCACCGTCGCCCTGCTCTCCGGCGTCGACGACGTCGAGGTCGTCGGCACGGCCGAAGCCTACGACGAGCTCATCGCCGCGGTCGAGACGCACGCTCCCGACGCGGTGCTCACCGACATCCGCATGCCCCCGACCGGCACCGACGAGGGCATCCGCGCGGCGAAGGCGATCAGGGCCGTGCACCCGGACGTGGGGGTCGTGGTGCTCTCGCAGTTCGCCGACGAGGAGTACGCCTACGACCTGTTGAAGGACGGCGCGGAAGGACTCGGCTACCTGCTGAAGGAGCGGGTGGCCGACGTCGACGAGGTCGTGCGCGCGCTCAACGAGGTCGCGCGTGGCGGCAGCGTGCTCGACCCGAAGGTCGTCGAGTCGCTCGTCGCCGCGAAGGATCGCATGGCGCACTCCCCGCTCGCGTCGCTGACGGACCGCGAGCGCGAGGTGCTGAGCCACATGGCCCAGGGCGAGAACAACGCGGCGATCGCGAAGTCGCTGTTCCTCACCGAGCGTGCCGTCGAGAAGCACATCAACTCGCTGTTCCACAAGCTCGACCTCACCGAGGAGCCTGACGTGCACCGGCGCGTGATGGCGGTCCTGGCCTTCCTTCGGGAGACCGAACAGGCGTAGGCTCGCACCGCCCGCAGCCACGGCCCGTGCTCGACCATCGGGCCACGATCGACGGAGGGTGCGATGAGTGGACGTGAGACGGTCGAGGCCCTCGTGGCCACCCTGAACGCCCGCAACGTGCCCGGCATGGACGACCTCTTCCACGAGGACGCCGTGATGGAGTGGCCGCAGTCGGGCGAGCGCATCGTGGGGGGCGACAACCGGCGGGGCGTCTACAACGCGTTCCCGGCGCTGCCGACGATCACGCCGCGACGCATCGTCGGCGAGGGCGACCTGTGGATCGCGGAGTCCACGCTCGACTACGGCGGCGGAGCCGTCTACCAGGCGGTGTTCATCTTCGAGATGCGCGACGGGAAGATCGCGAAGGAGACCGCGTACTGGGCCGAGCCGTTCCCCGCGCCCGACTGGCGGGCCGCCTGGGTCGAACAGATGGACGGAGCTGGAAGGCTCACTGCGCCCGCCGCGTGTCGACGATGTAGACGCTGCACGGCGAGTGGCGCAGCACGAGGTTCGGCACGCTGTCCTTCACACGCCACCACGACCCACGCGTGCCGCGGTTGCCCACCACGATCGTGTCGGCACCCACCTCGGCGGCGACCTCGCAGATGCGCTCGGCCGGCTCGCCCCGCTCGATGCGCGTGGTCGTCGAGACCTCGGGGAACCGTCGCGTCAGGTCCGACAGGTAGCGGTCGGGGTCGGGCGACCGGTCGGGGTCGACGGCGGCACGCACGTCGCCCTCTGAACGCACGAGCAGCACGAGCAGCTCGGCGCCTCGATCGCGTGCGAGCCTCGCCGCATCGTCGACCGCGAGGTCCGCTGCGGAGCTGGAATCCGTTCCCACCAGGATCGTCGTCATCGTGAGGCTCCTTCGTGTGGTGTCGATCGAACCGTAGCCTCAGTGGCGCAGACGGTTCGAGCCGGGGAGCATGCGGATCGGGCGGGGGTGCCAACACCCCGCTCGAGGTGAGGTTCCCGACCGTTCGAGCGGCCTGAGAGCCTCCTTCCCGAGCCGGCTCCTCCGGGAGGAAGATGCGGTCATGCAGAGCGGCGCCAGCACGTGAACGGAGAGCGAGCCCAGGACGTCGATCGGTTCGTCGCGTGGACGATCGCGGTCGTGAGCATCGTGCTGATGTCGTTGTCCTTCGCGATCAAGCTCGCCTTCGGATGGTGTTCGACTGCCGAGGACACGGCCCTGATCCTGCCCGGGCTGCTCGGCAGTCTCGGCTTCACCGTGGTGGGGGCGTTGATCGTGGCACGCACCGGGAACGCGGTGGGGTGGGTCTTCCTGGGCATCGCCGCTTCGTTCGCGGTGACCGCGCCGGCTCAGAACTGGGTCGATGCCGCGATCGAACTCGAGCGCCCGCTCGCGTTCGTGGGTGTGGCGAACTGGCTCGGTCAGTGGCCGTTCTTCATCTGCCTCGGCCTCTTCCCGGCGGTCTTCTTCCTCTACCCGACCGGATCCCTGCCGTCGCCACGCTGGCGGCTGCCCTGGCACCTCTACATGGGCTCGCTCGCTCGTGACGGTGGTGGGGTTCGCACTCCTGCCCTATCGCTGGGATGGGATCCCCGGCGAGATCGTGACGAACCCTGTCGGCATCGAGTCGCTCGAACCTGTCCTCGGTGTCCTCCTGGCCGTTTCGGGCGTGGTCCTGGTCATCAGCGCGTTCGTCGCGCTGGCGTCGTTGATCGTCCGAGCCCGGGGAGCCGACGCCGACGAACGGCAACAGATCCGCTGGCTCGGCACGGTCGGAAGGGTCGGCGGCGTGCTCTTCCTGCTGCTCCTCGTCGCCGGCTTCTCGAGTGGTGACCGTGACAGCGGGCTGGCTGCCTCGGCAGCGGATCTGCTCATGGTGCTCCTCGTCGTCACGATCGTGCTCGGCATCCCCGGCAGCCACCGCGATCGCGATCTTCCGGTTCCGGCTCTACGACCTCGACCTCGTGATCAAGAAGACCCTGATCTTCGCCGTCGTCGTGTTGCTCCTGGTGGCGGTCGGTGCTGTCATCGCAGTGCTCGTCGGCATCGGGGTCATGCCGTCACTCTCCGATTCGCCGGCGTTGCTGCTCTTCCTCGGGCTGGCCTATGGCTTGCTGGTGGCGCCCCTGTATCGGGTCGCGAAGCGCATCGCCGATCGGATCGTGTTCGGCGGGAGGGCGAGTCCGTACGAAGTGCTCACCGAGTTCTCCGAGCGGGTCGGCGAGACCTACTCCGACGACGACGTGCTGCCTCGGATGGCCGCCGTGCTCGGTGAAGCGACGGGCGCCGACGAGGCGACCGTCTGGCTTCGATTCGGGCCCGACTTCCAAGCGGTCGCGACCTGGCCCGGGGACGTCGGCCTCCCGGTCGGCATCCCCCCCGACGCCGTGGAGGTGCTCCATCGCGGCGAGGTCCTCGGCGCGCTCTCCGTCACGCTACCCGCGAGCGATCCGATGAATCCCTCGAAGGCAGCGGTTGATCCGGGACCTCGCGTCCCAGGCCGGACCCGTGCTCCGGAACGTGCGTCTGATCGAGGAGCTACGGGCGTCACGTCAACGGCTCGTGGCTGCGCAGGACGAAGAGCGGCGCAAGCTCGAGCGGAACATCCACGACGGGGTCCAGCAGCAGCTCGTCGCGTTGAACGTGCAGCTCGGACTGCTCGCGAGCGTGGCTCCACGCGATCCGGATCGGGCAGCGACGATGGCGACCGGGCTGCAGACCCAGACGATGTCGACGCTGGATGACCTGCGCGACCTCGCTCGGGGCATCTACCCGCCGCTGCTCGCGGACAAGGGGCTGGCGGCTGCGATCGGGTCACAAGCTCGGAAGGCCGCCGTGGCCACGACCGTCCGGGCCGAGGACGTCGGCCGCTACCCCCAGGATGTGGAGGCGGCCGTGTACTTCACCGTGCTGGAGGCGATGAACAACGTGGCGAAGTACGCCGAGGCCACATCGGCCGACGTCTCACTCGCGCAGCGCAACGGTTCGCTGGAGTTCACGGTTCACGACGACGGCCTGGGGTTCGACCCCGCCACGACCGGATACGGCACGGGACTACAGGGCATCGCCGACCGGCTCGATGCCGTCGGGGGAACGCTCCGGATCGACAGTGCGCCGGGCGAGGGAACCACGATCTCCGGTGCCGTCCCGGCGGCGCCGGAGGGCGCCTCGTGACGCCCGGCCGCGCGCGTCTCGTCGCGCTCTCGATCCTCGTGGTGTGCGTCGTCTCGGTCGCGGCGTCCGTGCCGATCGACCTCGCGAACCGGTTCGATGACGCCGAGGTCGTCGTGATCGGCGATCCGCAGACGCCGCGGGTGCAGGAGCTGCGTGCCGAGATCGGCGACGACCGGTTCTCCGAAGCCGGTCCGAACCCGGTCGTCGCCCTCGTGGTCGCGATGTGCTTCCTGTGGATGCTCGTCGGCGTGCTGATCGTCTCGAGACAGCCGGGGAACTGGGCCGGATGGACGTTCCTGGTGGTGGCCGGGGTCTTCCCCCTCGGGCTCTTCTTCTCCTCCCTCGTGTCGTACGGCGCCAGGAGCGGGCGGGGGTCGGTGCCGTGGTTGCCGCTGTGGGCGGCGATCGGCGAGTACACCCTCTACCCGATCGCGCTGCTGCCGCTGCTGTTCCTGTTGTACCCGGACGGGCACCCGCCGAGCCCGCGATGGCGCTGGGTCGCCCGAGGATTGCTCGGCGGCACCGCGCTGGCGTGGCTGGGCTTCTTCCTGCGCCCCGGCCCGTTCAACGCCTACGTGGACGACGGCATCCTGTTCGTGAACCCCACCGGCATCGATGCGCTCGCGCCGGTGTCGGGGGTCGTGATCGCGATCGGTGCGGCGATCGCCGTCGTCTCGGCGATCGCCACGGCCGTCGCGGTCACGCAGCGGTTCCGGCGATCGACGGGCGACGAGCGGCAGCAGATGCGCGTGCTCGCCCTGGTGGCCGGCCTCGCCGGCACGTCGTTCGTGTCGATGTGGGTCATCTCGCTCGTCGCGGTGATCACCGGGTTGGGCGAGGAGACCGACCTCGCGATCTTCCCGATCCTGTTCGGGTTCACGGTGCTGTGTCTCGTGATCGGCATCCCGGTCGCCTACCTCGTGGCGATCTTCCGGCACGGGCTCTGGGACCTCGACGTGGTGATCCGCAAGACGGTTCGCTACGCGGTCGTCGTGATCGCCTTCATGGTGCTCGGGCTGCTCCTCGTGGCCGCGGTCCCGACCGCTGCTGTTCGGCGTCGGTGCGAGCACCGACGTGCTCCCCACGCTCCTGTTCGCCGGCGTGCTCGCGGCAGCGTTCCTGTGGTTGCGACCGCGGGCCGCGCGGCTCGCCGACCGGCTCGTGTACGGCCGCCGAGCCACTCCGTACGAGGTGCTCTCGGAGTTCAGCGAGCGGGTAGGCGAGACATACTCCACCGACGACGTGCTGCCGCGCATGGCGCAGCTCGTCGCCGAAGCGACCGGGGCCCTGCGAGTGGACGTGTGGCTGTGCGTCGGATCGCACCTGCGCCCGGAGGCGTCGTGGCCGGCCGGGGTCGAGCCTCACCGGCCGAGGCCGAGTGACCGATGGCGAGGTCGACGGTGAGCGACGCGTCGAGGTACGGCACCAGGGTGAGCCCCTCGGCGCGATCACGCTGGAGCCGGCACCCGACGATCCGATGAACACAGCCAAGGAAGCGCTCGTGCACGACCTCGCCACGCAGGCGGGACTGGTGCTGCGGAACGTGCGCCTGATCGAGGATCTGCGCGCCTCGCGCCAGCGGCTCGTGGCGGCGCAGGATGCCGAGCGCCGCAAGCTCGAGCGCAACATCCACGACGGGGTGCAGCAGCAGCTCGTCGCACTCAGCGTGCAGCTGCGCCTCGCCGAGCAGCTCGCCGGACGCGATCCAGCGAAGGTCGCAGCGTTGCTGCGCACGCTGCAGGATCGATCCAACGAAGCGCTCGAGGACCTTCGCGACCTCGCCCGCGGCATCTACCCACCCTTGCTCGCCGATCAAGGGCTCACGGCGGCGCTCGAGGCTCAGGCGCGCAAGGCCGTCGTGTCCACCACGGTCAGCAGCGACGGCCTCGGCCGCTACCCGCAGGAGGTAGAGTCCGCCGTCTACTTCAGCGTGCTCGAGGCGATGAACAACGTGGCGAAGTACGCCGACGCCGGCTCGACCGAGATCTCGCTGGCGCAGCGCAACGGTTCCCTCGAGTTCTCCGTTCGCGACGACGGACGCGGATTCGATCCGGCAGCCGCGGCCCGAGGGACCGGCCTGCTCGGCATCGAAGACCGACTCGATGCGATCGGCGGCTCGCTCGAGATCGAGACCGAGCCGGGCGCCGGTACCCGGGTCGTCGGCCGGGTACCCGTGGGAGGCGCGCCGTGACCGAGCGGACGGCCCGTCGTCTCGTGAAAGCGCTCGCCGCGTACCTGGTCCTGGCGGTCGCATCGGCCATCTGGTTGACGGCCGGTGACCTGACGTCATCGCTCGGCGATGCACCCTTCGTCGCGATGCTCGCAGGCGGGCTCACCACGTTCGCGACGATCGGACTCGTGATCGCCGCCAAGGCACCGCGGAACCCGATCGGATGGCTCTACGCCGCGGGCGGCATCGGCATGATCACGGGCCTCACGGCCAACGAGTACGCGATCCGCGCCTCGACCAACCTCGACGTGCCCGGCGCCACATACGCCCAATTCCTGAGTGCATTCGTGATCGTCCCGTCGGTCAGCGCGCTGATCCTCGCCCTGCTGCTCTTCCCGACGGGCGAACCACCGTCCCGGCGCTGGCGTGTCGTCGGGGTGGTGATCGCCGCGGGCACCGTGGCCGGGATCATCAGCGAGGCGTTCGTCCCTTCGCTGTTCGAGGCCGGGCTCGACGTGTTCGTCGACAATCCCCTCCACATCGGAGCGCTGGCATCGATGGAGTGGTTCGGCGCCGTCTGGGCAGTCACGATGACGGCAGCCGGCCTCGCGGCCTTCGCGTCGGTCGGGGTCCGCTATTGGCGGTCCCGAGGCGAGGAACGACAACAGGTTCGGTGGCTCGCGTTCGCCGTGGCCCTGTGCCTCGTGAGCCTCGGACTGCTCTTCGTGACCGGCGATACGGCGGTCGGCAACATCGTGTTCGCCGTGATGCTCGTCTCGTTCGTGGTCGGGCTCCCCGTCGCGACCGCGATCGCGATCCTGCGCTTCCACCTCTACGACCTCGACTTCGTGATCAGGAAGACGGTGGTATTCGCGATCACGGTCGTGCTCGTGATGGCAGCCGGTCTCGGCGTCCTGCTGGCGATCAGCAGCCCGCTCACGGACATCGCGCCCGACGAGACGCAGGCGGTCGGTCTCACAGGGCTCGCGATCGGCGTGCTGGTGTGGCCGCTGTGGCGGGTCGCGCGCCGGATCGGCGACCGCCTCGTGTACGGAGGACGCGCCACCCCGTACGAGGCGCTCAGCGAGTTCTCCGAGCGCCTCTCCGAGGCCTACGCCACCGACGACGTGCTTCCTCGCATGGCCGCCGTGCTCGGCGAGAGCACGCGGGCCGCCGAGGCAAGGGTGTGGCTGCGTGTCGGGAACACGTTCCGGTCGGCCGCCGCCTGGCCCGCCCATGCCCCAGCGGCCGAGCCCGTGCCGAGTGCCGGCGACGAGCTCCCTGCGCTGCCCGGCGATCGTGCAGTCGAAGTTCGGCACCGCGGAGAGCTCCTTGGAGCGCTGTCAGCCGTCTCTCGCGCGAACGACCCGATCGACAGCGGTCGCACGAGCCTGATGCGCGATCTCGCGGCTCAGGCCGGGCTCGTGTTGCGTAACGTGCGCCTGATCGAGGAGCTCCGGGCCTCGCGCCAGCGACTGGTGGCCGCCCAGGACGATGAACGTCGCCGCATCGAACGCAACATCCACGACGGTGCTCAGCAGCAGCTCGTGGCCCTCGGGGTCAAGCTGCGGCTCGCCGACGCTCTGGTCGATCGAGACTCGGCGAAGACCCACGAGATGCTCGAGCAGCTGCAGACCGAGACCCAGGGAGCGATCGACGACCTGCGCGACCTGGCCCGCGGCATCTATCCCCCGCTGCTCGCCGATCGTGGACTCGAGGCTGCACTCGAGGCCCAGGCGAGGAAGTCGGCCACGCCGGTCGACGTCGCGGCGGCCGGCGTCGGCCGCTATGGCCAGGACGTGGAGGCAGCCGTCTACTTCTCCTGCCTCGAAGCCCTGCAGAACGTCTCGAAGTACGCGGCCGCGTCACGGGCGCGCATCGACCTCGCCCAGCACGACGGCTCGCTCGATTTCGTCGTGACCGACGACGGGATGGGATTCGACCAGACGAGCGTGACGCACGGTTCCGGCCTGCAGGGCATGACCGACCGGATCGATGCGATCGGGGGCAGCCTCACGATCGAGAGTGAGCCGGGCGCTGGGACGACGATCCGCGGTTCGGTTCCGGTCTGAGACGCGGTCAGTCCTCGGACGCAGCGGACCAGGCGTCCTCGAGGCGATCGGGACCGAACACCGCCTTCGGGATGTACGCCGCGGCGCCGCACTCGGCGGCACGAGGCGCGTACTCCGCCTCCTCGTAGGTCGAGAGCAGGAGCACGACGACCGCGCCCTCGCCGGCCGCGAGGATCTGCCGGGTCGCGTCGAGACCGTTGATCCCGGGAAGGTTCACGTCCATGAGCACGAGGTCGGGCGTGAGCTCGGCCGCCATCGTGACGGAGTCCTCGCCGGTCTCGGCCTCGCCCACGACCTCGAAGCCGTCGGTGGCGTCGACGACCATGCGCGCCGCCATGCGGAACGGCTCCTGGTCGTCGACGATGAGGACTCGAACGGTCATGTGGTCATGTGCCTCCAGGTGGAAGCGTCCCACGGCTCACGGGCCGTGCCAGTGATGCCAGCACCACTTTCCCGGTTCGCGTCTCCGGGGTTGCCCTCGAGTGGTACGGTCCTGCGGACGAACCGAAGGGAGCCGGCGATGCCGTTCCGTACGCGTGCGACGACCGTCCTCGCTTGCATCGCCGCCGTCAGCTCGATGGTCGGCGCCCCGTCGCTGCGTGCGGCCGTACGCCCGGCGCTGCCCGGCGCCCCAGCCGACCGATGGACCTCAGGACCGGAGAGGCCAGCGGTGCGAGTCGACGTCCGTGGGGCAACACGTCAGGTGACCCCGTCCTCGCTCGAGGCCCGGGCGCGGCTCGCCGAGGAACTCGGCGCTCAGGGCATCGTGCAGATCGATCCATCGCTGGGAACCGTCCGCTCGGTGCTCCGCCTCGACGGCACGCTCACACCGCCGAGCACCGACGGCCCACGCGCGATCGCGCTCGGCTTCGTGCGGAGCCATCTCGATGCGCTGGGACTCACGCGAGCCGATCTCGACACCCTGGTCTTCCGCCGGGACTACGTCGATGTGCTCGGCACCCATCACCTGTCGTGGACGCAGCGGGTCGGAGGGCTCGACACGTTCCAGGCGGGGCTCGAGGCGGCGGTCACCACCGACGGCCGGCTCGCCGCACTGCATGGACCGATCGCGCGCGGACTCGCCGAGGTGACGACGCGATTCGCGCTCGAGCGTGACGATGCGTTCGCGGCAGCCCGTGCCGCCGCCGACGCTCCCGCCCGGATGCCATCGACCGCGGTCGACCATGCCGAGCGGGTCCTCTTCCCGACGCCGAACGGCGCACGTCCCGCGTGGAAGGTGCGGGCGGTCACGGGCCCGGCTCGTATCGACCGGACGATCATCGACGGCCGCACGGGTCGCGTGCTCTGGAGCGCGAACTCGGTCGTGCATGATCAGGTCGGGTCGGGACTGGCGTGGCCCGCCTACCCCAGCGACACGATCCCCAACGGCGGTGGCACACAGACACCGGTGACCTTCCCGGTGTTGGACGGGACGGCCCTCTCCGGCAACAACGCCCACGTCTTCACCGACGTGCGCGGCGAGTGGTCCTGGGACCCGCGACCGACCGACGAGGTGCCTGCCGTCGAGCCGGCCACCTTGTCGTGGGCCTCCCCGGCGGTGCTCGAGAACAACCGGCCCCGTCAGAACTGCACACCTGATTGGAACTGCACCTGGGATTCGAAGGAGCCGTTGAGCTGGCGCACGAACAGGGTCGAGAGCGCGACGAACACCTATTGGCTGATGAACCACTACCACGACTACCTGGAGGCAGCGCCGATCGGCTTCACCGAAGAAGCCGGGAACTTCCAGCTCGTCAACGACGACGGCGCCGGCGGCCTCGACGGTGACCCGATGCTGGTGGCGGGCATGCTCGGGGCCAAGGGCCGCAACGGTCTCCCCGACTACGTGAACAATGCGTTCATCGGCCCTGCACCCGACGGCGAATCGCCCGTCGTCGGGCTGCTGCTGTTCCGCAGGGAGAACTACGGTCGGAGGGCCCCCTTCGGACCCGGGATCCCCTCGACCGATGCCGGTGTCGACGCCATGGTCGTGTACCACGAGTACACCCACGGCCTCTCACATCGTCTGGTGACTTTCCCGGATGGGGAAGCCGCCCTGAACTCTCTCGAATCGGCGTCGATGGGAGAGGCGTGGAGCGATTGGTACGCACTGGATCTCCTCGAGGCCGACGGTTTCCTCGTCGACTCCCCGGCCGTCGACATGCCGGTCGGGATGCACGTCACGGGCGGGGACGGCATCCGGTTCCAGTTCGCGGACTGTCTCGTCGACAGTCCGGCCGACGACTGCCCGGAGCCGGTCCCGGCCGACCCGCGAGTGGGCCCCGGTGGGTACACGTACGGCGATCTGAGCCATATCGCGGGCTTCCCCGAGGTGCACTCCGATGGAGAGATCTGGCTGCAGACCTTGTGGGAACTGCGTGACGCGATCGGACGTGTTCCCACGGTGAGGTTGGTGACGCGCGCGATGGAGCTGTCACCCGCCGACCCGTCGTTCCTCGACATGCGCAACGCGATCCTGCTTGCCGACACGATCGTCTCGGGAGGGGCCGACCACGACGACATCTGGCAGGTGTTCGCGGGCCGAGGCATGGGCTTCTTCGCGGAGTCGGCCGGCCGGTGGCGTCCTGAGGTGCAGGAGGACTTCGCGCTGCCGGTCTCGTGCCCGGGCGTCGGCTGCGGTCGCGTGGAGGGTGTGGTCATCGATGCCGGCAGTGGAGCCCCGGTCGTGGGCGCGACCGTGACGATCGACGGTTCGTTCACAGGCATCCCGGTCGAACTCAGCGCCGTCACAGGCGCCGACGGCTCGTACACGATCGACGACGTGCCGAACCACGAGTACCGGCGAGTGGTCGCGGGCGCTCCCGGGTTCTTGAGGGAGCGCGCGACGGATGTGCGCGTGGCCGGGACGGCAGACCTCGATCTCGAGCTGACCCGGAACTGGGCGCAACTCGATGGCGGCGCCGTGATCACCCGTCAGGTCGGACCCGGGCTCCCCGGCGAAGCGTGCGGGGCCGATCTTTCGCTCGACGGTGATCTCGCGACCGGATGGACGACGCGGCGCATCGGCGGGCAGCGACCATCGATCACGATCCAGCTCCCGCAACCCGTCGACATCGACCGGATCGTGATCGGTCGAAGCCCGTGCGCCAGCCGCAGGTTCATGAGTCTCGAGGACTTCTCGGTGTTCACCCGTCGGGATCGTGCACCGTGGGTGAAGGCGCTGGTGAACCGAGCGCCGCTCGGGAAGCACCGCTCGGTGGTGAGCTTCCCGCTCGACCGAGGGGACAGCGACGTGTCGCAGGTGCGGCTGGTGCTCGCCGGTGCAGCAAGGCCTGGACCACACGTCTCGCTCGCTGAGTTCCGCGTGCGAGGCCTCGGTGCGGCCTGACCGCCGATGAGACTTCAGGCGGCGATCTCGGCCAGGCAGAGGAACGCCCGCTCGAGCACGAGCCGGGTGTTGAGGTTCAGATCCTCGGCGAGCTCTGCGCGCGCCGCCTCGACGCCGGCGAGACCGTGCGACGCCCTGACGATCGAGAGGTCGGTGCCCGGCGCCAGGTCGGGGTTCAGCAGCTCGTCGCGCCGTGCCCCGACCTGCGCGGCGACCCGGTCGCGCAGCAGGGCAGAGACGGCGAGCAGCACCCAATCGACGTAGTCGCGCTCGGCTCGGCGCTCGCGCCGCTGGAACCGGGTCTCGATGCGGCGGATCGCGCCCCGGTACACGTCCTCCGGCCGCCCCTTCTCGTCGAGGAACGGCGCGAGCTCCTGCTCGAGCTCAGCCTTCATCGACTTCTTGTACCCCGACGCCGCGGTCAGCACCGTGTCGGCGGCCTCGAGCGCCCCGGTCGGACCGCGGGCGGCCTGGTCGAGCGCCTCGACCGCGGCGTCGCGGAACGCGAGCCCGTCGTCGGTCACCGCGAGCCGCCGCGCCCTGCCGAGATTGCCGCCGGTGAGACGAGCGGCCAGCCGGGCATGCGTCTGGTCGACACCCTCGGCGACGAGCACGTCGACCACGAACGCCTCCGAGAGCGCCGTGAACGTCACCGTGTGGCACCGTGAGCGGATCGTGTCGGGCAGCTCGTGCGCGCGAGCCGACATCAGCAGGAACACGGCGTCGGCGGGCGGTTCCTCGAGCACCTTGAGCAACGTGTCGGCGGCGGCCGGTGAGAGCCGGTCGGCCTCCCGGATCACGAACATCTTGCGGCCCGGCTCGGGTGCCGTCCGCGAGACGGGGGTCCAGACCTCCTCGCGGATCGTGTTCACGTGGATGTCGCGTCCCTCGGGCTCGACGAGGAACTCGTTCGGGTGCTGGTCCTTCAGCGCGAGCCGGCAGTCGCGGCACTCGCCGCAGCCGCCTTGATGACAGAGCATCGCGGCCGCGAACGCTCGAGCGGCGAGCGACTTGCCGCTTCCCTCAGGGCCGGCGAAGACGTAGGCGTGGTGGGGGCGTTCGGCGGCGCCCTGCAGGAACGCCATCGCGTGTTCCTGCCCGGGCACCTGCTCGAGCACCGGGAACGTCATGGCCTGGAGTCTACGGTCGGCCGAGGACGAGCCGGCTCAGGCGCTCGCGTCGTCGCCGTTCGAGCGCTCGTACTCCTCGAGCGCCGTGTCGAGCGCCGCGCGCACGTCGTCGAAGACCTCCGCAGGGGATTGGTCCGCGTCGATCAGCACGAAGCGTTCGGGGTGTTCCTCGGCGATCTTCAGGTACGCGTCGGCGACCTTCGCATGGAAGTCCTGCCCCTCGAGCTCCATGCGGTCGGGCGCCTCGGTCGAGCGCAACAGACCTCGCTCGGGTTCCAGGTGCAGCAGGATCACGAGATCGGGGAAGAGCCCCTGCGTGGCCCAGACGTTGAGGGTGAGCACGTCTTGCTCACCGAGCCCCCGCCCCCACCCTTGGTAGGCCAACGACGAGTCGACGTACCGGTCGCAGATCACGACCTTCCCTTCGGCGAGCGCGGGGCGGATCACGCTCGAGACCGTCTGCGCCCGCGCGGCCGCGAACAGCAGGGCCTCGCTCCGCGCGTCGAGCTTGCCCGTCTCGGGGTCCAGCAGCACCTCGCGGATCTTCTCTCCGAGCTCGGTGCCCCCCGGTTCCCGGGTGACGAGCACCTCTTGCGATCCTTGACCGCGCAAGTATTCCTCGGCCAGCCGGATCTGGGTGCCCTTCCCCGCCCCTTCGACGCCTTCGAAGGCGATGAAGAACCCCGTCGCGGGCGGACGCTTCAGCTTCGGCACGAGCGCGAGGGGTTGGGGTCGTGAGAGGCGGTGGCGATGCAGCAGGCGGCGCGTGTTGAGTCCGGCAACCGCCGCGAGCACGCCGGCGGTCCACAGGGCCAGCCGCGTCCCCGACAGGTCGAAACGCTGACCCCCGACGTAGAACTCGTAATCGCCATAGACGCTCGACAGGATAGGGAAGAGCGTGAGGCTCAGGAACAGTCCCATCCGCGAGAGGGTCGTCAACGACGCGAACGTGCGGCCCCGGTACTCGTCCTCGACGTTCTCCTGCAGCAGGGTGTAACCGCTCACCCAGGCGAGACCGCAGAACGCGCCGAGCCACACCGTGACGACGGACGCGAGCGGCAGGTTGGGCATCGACGCCAGCACGAAGAGCGCCCCGGCGGCAGCCACGAGCGCCCAGACGAACGTGAATCCGCGATCGACGAACTTCGCGACTTGGTTCGTCGAGGCCATGCCCAGCGCCATGCCGACACCGAACGCGGTCACGATCACGCCCCACGCCGCGTCGCCGGCGTCGAGGGACTGCACGAAGATCGGACCGAGCGCCAGCACCGCGCCCACCGCGGCGAACGCCACCACGATGCCGGCCGTCATCGCCGAGGCGATCGAGTCCTCGCGAAGGAAGCGCAGGCCGTCGAGCACGTCGCGCCAGATGCGGGTGAGATCGAAGCGGCCGGTGAGCCCGCCCGTCTTGGGCGGGAAGCTGATGCGGCTCACCATGAAGGCCGAGAAGATGAACGTGCACCCGTCGAGGAGCAGGGCGAGCGACTGGGGGCGACCGCCGAGCCACGGCACGCGGGCCTCGAGGCCGACCGAGAAGGCAGCCAGAACGGCGAAGACGACGCCTCCGAGGGGGAGGGTGCCGTACGTGCTCACGAGACCGAGCGCGTTCGCGTTCGCGAGCTGGCGCCTCGGCACCATGTTCGGGAGCGACGCGTCGCGGGCAGGCGTCCACAGCAGCGAGAGGCACTCGATCGCGAACGACAGCAGGAAGATCGCCCACAGCTCACCGAGGAAAGCCATCGTCGCGTACATCACGGCGCGACCGAGGTCGGCGATGATCATGATCTGCTTGCGATCGGTCCGGTCGACGAGTGCCCCGGCGAACGGTCCGAAGAGGATCGCGGGCAGCATGCGCGCGGTCATGACCGCACCCACCGCCAGCCCGGCAGCGGCGGTCGACCCCGACAGCCTGGTGACGAGCGAGGTGACCGCGATGAACCCCACCCAGTCCCCGAGCGACGAGATCGTCATCGCGGCGAGCAGGCGCGAGAACGCAGGGTGGGTGAGCAGGTCCTTCAGGGTCGCCGCACGGGTCCCGCGGAGCGCGGCGACCTCATCGGCGACCGACGCCACGACGCGCTAGGCCTCAGGGAGGGCCGCGTCGGCCGACGACGTGGCCGTGGTGTTCGCGACGGCCGCCTTCTTCCGGACCGCCGGCTTCTTCTTCGTGGCCGTCTTCTTCTTCGCCGCCGTCGTCTTCTTCTTCGTGGCGGTCTTCTTCTTCGTTGCCGTCTTCTTCTTCGCCGCTGCGCGTGCGGCGCGCGCGGCGGCCTTCGCCTCGCGCGCCGCGGTTTCGGCCTCGACGTCGCCGTTCTTCGTGACGTTGAACTCCAGATCGAGCTCGGCACCGCATCCCCAGCACTTCAGCGACTTCGGCCGGCGCAGCAGGAGGGATCCGCACTCCGGACACGGACGGTCCTTCTCGGGCGGATTCCCGACGGCGCAGTCACAGTCCGGATACCGGCTGCAGCTGTAGAAGAGCGACCCGAACCGGCTCCGCTTCTCGATCAGCTCTCCCTCACCACACTGCGGGCACGTCACCTCCGTCGAGACCGGCGGGTCCTTCTTGATGTAGCGACAGTCGGGGTAGCCGCTGCAACCCGTGAACGGCCCGTAACGGCCGACGCGCCGCTGGAGCTGCTTCCCGCACTCGGGGCAGACCTCGTCCAGCATCTCGGGCTCGGGGCGGACGCTGCCGTCCATGTTGCGGATGTAGCGGCAGTCGGGGTAGTTCGCGCAGCCGACGAACTTGCCGTAGCGGCCGAGCTTCACCTCGAGCTTCCCCGGCTCACGGCCCTCGGTCGGACACAGGGGGCACTCCTCGTCGAGCTCCTCGCTGAAGCGCTCGAACGAGTGCTCCGCCTTCTCGAGCGCGCGCTCGAACGGCCCGTAGAACTCCTCGAGCATCGTGATCTTGCGCAGATCGCCCTCGGCGATGTCGTCGAGCTCCTTCTCCATGTACGCGGTGAAGGTCACGTCGACCACGTCGGGGAAGTGTTCGATCAGCTTGTCGGTGACGACCTCGCCCGTGTCGGTGGGCGTGAACCGCTTCTCCTCGAGCGTCACGTACTCGCGTCGCTGGATCGTGTCGATGATCGATGCGTACGTCGACGGGCGGCCGATGCCGAGCTCCTCGAGCGTCTTCACGAGCGAGGCCTCGGAGTAGCGGGGTGGCGGCTGCGTGAAGTGCTGATCGGGAAGCACCTCGAGCATGCGCAGCACCTGCTCGGCGGTGAGCACGGGCAGCGTCTTCTCGGCGTCCTCGTCGGGCCCCTCGTCACGTCCTTCCTTGTAGACCCGGATGAAGCCGTCGAACGTCATCGTCTGGCCCGTGGCTCGCAGCCCGTACTCCACGTCGCCGGCGTGGGCATCTCCGGGCTGCGCGGCGGAGGCCGCGACGATGTCGACGCCGACCTGGTCGAAGCGGGCCTCCGCCATCTGGGTCGCCGTCGTGCGCTGCCAGATCAGGGTGTAGAGGCGCAGCTGGTCGCGATCGAGCGTGGCGGCCACCCGCTGGGGCGTGCGCAGCACGCTCGTGGGCCGCACGGCCTCGTGCGCCTCCTGCGCGTTGCGGCTCCGGGTCTTGTAGCGCCTGGGCTCGGCGAGCGTGTAGCGCTGCCCGTACTCGGTCTTCACGAGCTCGGCGATCTCGCGCAAGGCGGTGTCGGCGATGTTCACCGAGTCGGTCCGCATGTACGTGATCAGCCCGACCGTGCCCTCGCCCGGGATGTCGATGCCCTCGTACAACCGCTGCGCGAGCGTCATCGTCTTGCGAGCGCTGAACCCCAGCTTGCGCGCGGCCTCCTGCTGCAACGTCGACGTGGTGAACGGCGGCGCCGGTGAGCGCTTGCGTTCCTTCTTCTCGACGTTCGCGACACGGTAGGTCGCGCGGCGGAGGCGATCGACGTGGGCGGCGGCATCGGCCTCGGCCGCGAGCAGCACGCCCTTCTTGTCGGGCGACGTCGCGAGCTTGCCCTCGGGCACCTGGGTGAGGCGGGCGGTGAACGGCTGCTCCGGATCGGCGGGCTCGCCGGGCGTGAGACGAACGTCGACGCTCCAGTACTCGACGGGAACGAACGCCCTGATCTCGCGCTCGCGCTCGACGATCAGCCGCACCGCGACCGACTGCACCCGCCCCGCCGACAGCCCGGGACGGACCTTCTTCCACAGCAACGGCGAGATGCGGTAGCCCACGAGGCGGTCGAGGATGCGACGGGCCTCTTGGGCGTCGTAGAGCTTCAGGTCGATCGCACGCGGCTGACCGAACGCCTCGAGGATCGCGTCGCGGGTGATCTCGGTGAACGTCACGCGCTTCGCGGTCGTCGGGTCGACCCCCAGCAGGGTCGCGACGTGGTACGCGATCGCCTCGCCCTCACGATCGTAGTCCGTCGCGAGGATCAGATCGCCCGAGCCGGCCTTGAGGACCTTCTTCAGCTCTCCCACGTGACGCTTCGAGTCCTCGGGCACCACGTAGTCCGGCGTGAACGCGTGCTCGACGTCGACGCCGAGGCCTCCGTAGCCCTTGCCGAGGTCACGGATGTGCCCATAGGAAGCCCGGACGGCGTAGTCGCCGCCCAGGTACTTCTCGATCGTCTTCGCCTTGGCGGGCGATTCGACGACCACGAGCGTCTTTCCGTTGGCCATGGCGGGGAACCTTTACGGGTCGTGGGGTGAGGGTGTCAAGCCCACCGGCGGGTGGGGAACCCGGCGGCGACCGTACCACCGGTCGGCGGCTATACCGCCCAACGTGGCATGCCGACACCCTTCCGGAGGCCACTGAACACGCTGGTACGGTCTGGATATTCCCGAGGTTCGGAGTTCGTGCACCCATGCTCGATTGGCTCCATCAGTTCGTGATCGACACGGTCGCCGGCTACGGATACGCGGCCGTGTTCGTGCTGATGGTGTTGGAATCGGCGTGCGTGCCGATCCCCAGCGAGGTGACGATGCTCTTCGGAGGCGCGCTCGCGGCGCCCGGATTCGCGGCGCCGGGCGAGGAGCTCTCGCTCTTCTGGGTCGGCATGGCGGGGACGATCGGGAACCTCGTCGGCTCCTGGATCGCGTACTGGATCGGCGCTGTGGGGGGGCGGCCCCTCGTCGACCGGTTCGGCCGCTACCTGTTGATCCGCCCACACGAGGTCGACAAGGCTCACGACTGGTTCGAGCGCTACGGGGGCGCGGCCGTGTTCTTCTCGCGGTTGCTGCCTGTGATCCGCACGTTCATCTCGCTGCCCGCGGGCGTCGTCCGCATGCCGTTCTGGCGGTTCACGCTCTACACCGTGCTCGGGTGCCTGCCGTGGACGTTCGCACTGGCCTGGCTCGGATACCAGCTCGGCGATCGCTGGGGGACGGTGGAGAATGCCCTGCAGCCGTTCTCGTGGGCCATCGCGGGCCTCTGCGTCGTGGCGGTTGCCTGGTACGTGCGCCGGCGGTGGACGAAGGTTCGCGCCGAGTACGCCGCGCTCGACGCCGCCACCGTCGGCCGCGGGAGTGACCGCCGGGCATGACCAACTCACGCGCACACCGTAGAGGCCCTCCTGCTGCTGAGGGATGCGTCACCATGCACATTCAGTAGCGTCCCGGGGCATATGCGTGACCGCCCGACAATCCGAACGGTCCATCATCGATCGCGCCTCCTGCGCAGAACCACCCTGACCGTCGTCGTCGTGATGGGTGCGCTCTCCGCAGGCTCCCTCCCCGCGGCCCAGGCGGTCCCGACGGTCTCCGCCGAACTCCTCACGACGACGAAGACGTCGGAATGGCGCTCACCGAGCCCGGACCCCACCGGCCTCACGCTCATCCGTTCGACCAACCGTCTGATCGTGTCCGACGCGGAGATCGACGAGATCCCCAGGCTATGGAAGGGCGGGAACCTCTTCACCGCGTCGCGAAGGGGGGCGCTGATCCGCAGAGGCTCCGTGCTCCGCGCCACGCCCGAACCCGAGGACGTCGCCTGGCACGGCGGCTCACGTTCTCTCTACGTCGTCGACGACGACAGAGATCGCGTCTACCGCATCCGGGCGGGGGATGACGGCCGCATCGGCACCTCCGACGATCGGTCGCGGGCGATCCTCAGGACGAGGTCCTTCGGCAGCCGTGATCCCGAGGGGCTGGCGTGGCGGAGCCGCGGACGCACGCTGATCGTGACGGATGCCCGACGGGGCCGTGTCTCCACCGTTCGAGCCGGCCGGGACCGCAGGTTCGGCACGCCCGACGACGTCACGAACATGTTCGCCACCCCGCCGCTGGGACTCACGATCCCCGAAGACGTCGAGTTCGATCCACGATCTCGCCATCTCTTCATCGTGAGTAGCGCCGAGGATGTCGTCGCCGAGACGACCATGCGTGGGCGTCTGATCCGCACGATCGATCTCTCGGCCGCGAACGTCCACCGAGCCGCCGGTATCGCGGTCACGCCGAGTCCGACGGACCCCGGTGTGATGCACTTGTTCATCGTCGCGAAGGGCACCGACAACGAGACGGACCCGATGGAGAACGACGGGAAGCTGTTCCGGTTCTCGTTCCCCACGTGAACAAGCGTCGAGCGCGGTCTGGCTACAGGTTGACGACCATCGTCCAGTGATCGCCGTCCTCGGCGATCCGCTGGAAGCCGGCCCGCTGGTACATCATGCGGGACCGGTTGTGCACCGCGACCGAGAGCGAGAGTGCCTGGAAGCCCTCCTCGCGCGCCTGCACCATCGCGGAATGAAGCAGCGCGTGTCCGATGCCTTTGCGCCGATGCAGCGGCTGGACGGCCACGGAGAGCTCCGGCGTCTTCTCGTCGATGAAGCCGTACCCGGGTTCGTCCTCGGTGAACTGGCGGTACCAGACGGCACCCACGGGCTCGCCGTCGAGCTCGGCGATCACACCACCGTCGCCCGGACGCCCCCAGCCCTCGTGGTACCGACGCAGGACAGGTTCGTCCAGCACCTCCTCCATCGACTCACGAGGCCAGTCGGGGTTCCAGCGCGCGGCCTCGTACAGCATCGTCTTCAGGAAGTCGGCATCGCCCCTGGTGGCCGGACGGATGTTCACCTGGCTCGCCTCCCGCTTGGCTCACGGTGCAGCGGCAACCGTACCGCAGGCGGCGTCTCAGCTCGATGCCTCGCGCTCGGAGCGAGCCGACGCCCGAGCGGTCTCGAGCTGGTAGGAGACGCTCGTGAGGACGACGCGATCCTCGAACAGGAACAGGCGCTTCACGAACAACGCGGTCTGTCCGTGCAGCGGCAGCTGCCACCACTTCGCCACGATGTACTCGGGGACCACGACGTTCACGATCGTGTCCGCCCGCTCGGTGTACCGACGCACCTCGGCCAGCATCGGGATCGAGAGGTCGCGGAACGGCGCCTCGACGATGTCGAGCGGCACGGCCTCGACGACGTCGAACCAGTCTTCGCCGATCGAGTGCGCGGCCTCGGGGTCGAGATCGAAGTAGACCGCCCTCGTCACGGTCGCGTCGAGCGTGCGGGCGTAGTTCACCGCCCGCACGGACACGTCGTTCACCGAGGAGAGGAACACGAGCGTCACGGTGCGCTGCGGGATCAGCGGCTTGCCACCGGCTCCCGAGGGGGAACCTTCCTCGAGCACGACGGGGACGTCGGTGACGACGACGTTGGGGGTGCGCAGCATGCTGGCCTTCAGGCGCACGAGGTCGCGGCTGCCCACGAGGTAGGAGAAGAAGCCCTGGGGACGCAGCAGCTCGGGGACGATCACGGTCACGAAGTCGTCGGGGCCACGGTCGATCCCCTCCACCACGCTCCGGACACCCGACGTGAGGTTCGAAGCCGCGATCGGCATCAGGTCGGGGATGCCCGCCCCGACGAAGGAGCGCCAGCGCGCCTGCACGTCGGCGGCGACCTCACCCTCGCGACAGGGGAAGACCGGCCGGATGTCCTCGGGGCGGAACGACCGCAGGTACCCCACCGCGCCGGCGGTCGCGACGTCGAAGTCGCGAACGAGCAGCACCACGTGGTTCTCACCCGTGGCACCCGGTCGGACCCGCTTCGCGCTCAACTGGCGCCGCACGTTCGCGTAGTGGTGGTGGATCGAGTAGAAGACGGGCACGAGCAGCGCCATGATCAGGATCGAGAGCCACGCGCCGCTCGACCACTTCGAGGCGCCGACCACGATCAACACCACGAACGTCGTGACCGCCCCGACCGCGTTGATCACGATCGATCGGCGCCACCCCTTCATCGCGGTGTCGCCCTTGCGACCCTCCGCGATCCAGTGCTTCACCATGCCCGATTGAGACAGCGTGAACGACGTGAACACGCCGACCACGTAGAGCCCGATCACCGCGTTCAGGTCCGCGTCGAAGATGTAGATCATCACCGCCGACAGCAGCCCGAGCACGAGCACGCCGTTGGAGAAGACGAGGCGGTCGCCGCGGTTCACGAACTGGCTCGGCAGGTACCGGTCGCGGGCCAGGATCGAGGCGAGACGCGGGAAGTCCTGGTAGGCCGTGTTGGCAGCAAGGATCAGGATCGCCGCCGTGAACACCTGCACGACGTAGAAGCCGATCGATCCGTCGCCGAAGACCGCGATCGCGATCTGCGCCGGCACGGAACGCTCTTCACTCGCGACGACGCCCTCGACGTGCGTCGCGAGCCAGGAGATGCCCATGAACATCGAGATCGCGATGCCACCCATGATCGCGAGCGTCGTCGCGGCGTTGTGCGCCTGCGGACGTTTGAACGCCGGCACGCCGTTGGAGATCGCCTCCACACCGGTGAGCGCGGTGGCGCCTGACGAGAACGCCTTGAGGAGCACGAACAGCCCGACCGCGCCCGCGGTCGTCGCCGCGTCGTGGATCGGCTCGACCTCGACACCCACCGCCGGGCAGCCTCCGAGGCACTGACCGAGCCCGAGCACGATCAACGCACCGATCGAGAGCACGAAGCCGTAGGTCGGGATCGCGAACACCACGCCCGACTCCTTGGAGCCGCGCAGGTTCGCGAGCGTGACGAAGGCCACGAAGAAGATCGAGAGGGCGACCGCGTGCTCGTTGGCTGCCGGAATCGCCGAACCGATCGCGAACACCCCGGCCACGATCGAGACGACGACGGTCATCATGTAGTCGAAGAGCAGGGCCGCGGCGGCGACGAGGCCGGGAGCCTGGCCGAGGTTCTCCTTGCTCACGATGTACGCCCCGCCGCCCCCCGGGTAGGCCCGCACGGTCTGGCGGTACGAGGCGATCACGAGCGCCATCAAGAGCGAGACGGCTCCCGCGATCGGGAGCACGTAACCCTGCGGCGCCGTGGTCGCGATCGTGAGCACGAGGAGGATCTCGCCGGTGGCGTAGGCGACCGACGACAGCGCGTCGGACGCGAAGACGGGCAGCGCGAGGACCTTCGGCAGCAGGGTGTGTTCGAGGCGCGAGCTCGAGAAGGCGCGGCCGAGCACGACCCGCTTGAACACCCCGGTCGACGGCGCGGGAAGGTCGGTCCTGGCCATGGCGGCAGCCTACGTGGTCGCCGGGGTCCCGGCGGTCGGGCTCGGGTCGGGCCCGACCTCGGGCGCCGACAGGTGGAACGGCACGCTCGTGACCACGACACCCGGCTCGAAGAGCAGCACCCGTTTGAAGAACAGGGCGGTCTGGTTGTGCAACAGGTTCTCCCACCAGTGTCGTGGCACGAGCTCGGGCAGCACGACGGTGACCACGGTGTCGCCGCGTGATGTGTGCGCGCGGATCTCTTCGAGCAACGGCGGACCGAAGTCGCGGAAGGGAGCCTCGACCAGCACGAGCGGCACGTCGAGCTGCCGCTCGTGCCACTCGTCCACCACGCCCTCGACCTCGTCGGGATCGGTGACCATGTAGATCGCCTCGATCGCGGTGGGGTGCAGCGACTTGCCGTAGATCACGGCACGCACCGTCGGATCGTGCACCGCGGAGACGGGCACGAGGACCACCGTGCGCTCCGGCTCGAGCGGTCGATCGCCGAGCCAGGTCGGCCGCGCTTCCGACGGCACGAGCGGCACGTCGGTCACGACCACTCGCGGCTCGAACAGCAGCGCCGTCTTCAGCAGGAACGCCTCCCGATGTCGCACGAACTGCCAGACCGTGTTGCGCGGAAGCAGCTCGGGGATCACGACCGTGAGGAATCGGTCCCGCTCGTGGCGAGGCACCGAGCGCACGAAGCGACGGACGGATCGGACGAGGTGCCGGTCGGCGCCTCGGAGCGGCTCCAGCTCGCCCATGCGGGGGGCGATCACCGACCACTCCGCCGCCACGCCCTCGAACGCATCGGCAGGGCCGACGTACAGCGCGTTGAAGCTGGTGGGGCGAACGGCCCGCAGGTAGGCGACCGCATCACGGGTCGCGAGCCCCAGGTCGGGCACGAGCAGCAGCATCGTGCCGCTCGCGGCGTCGCGCCCGGTCAGGCGGCGAGCCTGCAGCGCGCGCGCCACGTGCTCGTAGTGGCGATGCACCGCCCAGAAGAACAGCACGATGAACGGCATCGCGACGATCACGATCCAGGCGCCCTTGGCGAACTTCGTGACCGTGACGACGACGAGCACGACGCCGGTCGTGGCCGCGCCGATGCCGTTGATCACGGCGCTCCGCTGCCAGCTCCCCTCCTTCGTCCGCATCCAGCGCCGGACCATGCCCGCCTGCGACAGCGTGAAGGCCGTGAACACGCCGACGACGTAGAGCTGGATCAGCCGCGTGAGGTTGGCGTCGAACGCCCAGATCAGCATCGCCGCGAGACCGGCGAGGACGACGACGCCGTTCGAGAAGACGAGCCGGTCGCCCCGGTTGCGGAACTGCGAGGGCATGAAGCGGTCGCGCGCGAGGATCGAGGCGAGCCGAGGGAAGTCCTGGAACGCCGTGTTGGCCGCGAGGATCAGGATGCCCGCGGTGAACACCTGCAGCAGCAGGAACATGAAGCCGCCGCCGAAGACCGTGTCGCCGATCTGGGCCAGCACCGGCAGCTCGTGGACGATGTCCTCGCTGATCCGCACGTGCAGGAGCACGGAGAGCGCGGTGATGCCGAGGAACATCGTGATCGACATCGCTCCCATCACCGCGAGGGTGGTCGCGGCGTTCCTCGCCTGCGGCCTGCGGAACGCCGGCACCCCGTCGGCGATCGCCTCGACGCCGGTCAACGCGGTCGCACCCGACGAGAACGCGCGCGCGATCAGGAACAGCGTCAGCGTGTGCTCGACCTCGAGGGGAAGGTCAGCGGTCTCGGCGAGCGGGCAGCCGCCCATGCAGCGGACGAAGCCCGTCACGAGCGTGATCGCGATCATCAGCACGAACCCGTAGGTCGGGATCGCGAACAGCGACCCGGCCTCCTTCACGCCTCGGAGGTTGGCGAGGGTCACGAGGGCGACGAGCGCGATCGCGATCGGCACGCGCATCGGTACGAGGGTCTCCGGTGCGACGGAGGCGATCGCCGTGGTCCCCGCGGTGATGCTCACCGCCACGGTCAGCACGTAGTCGGTCAGGATCGCGGCGGCGGCGGTGAGGCCGGGGATCGTCCCCAGGTTCTCGCGGGCGACGATGTAGGAGCCGCCGCCGGTGGGATAGGCACGCACCGTCTGCCGGTACGACGTGACGACGATGGCCAGCAGCAGGGCGATCGCCAGCGCGATCGGCATCCTGAGCGTGAGGGCCCCGGCCCCGGCCGCCACGAGCACGAGCATCATCTCCTCGGTGGCGTACGCGTTCGAGGAGAGGGGGTCGGAGGAGAAGACCGGCAGGGCGAGGAACTTCGGCAGGAGCTGGTGCTCGGCCTTGTCGGAGGCGATGGCCCGTCCGACGAACAGTCGCTTCAGGGGGCCCCCACCGACCCTGCGAGGGAGTTGCAGCTCTGCAGGCACGGCGAGCATCCTCGCACGTCGCGGCACGAGCGACGAGCGGATCGGGCTAGCCGGCGACCTCGGCCACCCAGCGATAGCCGACCCCCGGCTCCGTGACGATCAGGGCCGGGGCCTGCGCATCGTCGCCGAGCTTCTTCCGCAGGGCACGCACGTAGGTGCGCAGGTAGGTCGTCTCGGTCCCGTAGCCCTGCCCCCACACCTTCCGCAGGAGCCACTGATGGGTGAGGAGCTTGCCCGGGTTCGTCACGAGCGCCTCGAGCAGGCCGTACTCCGTGGGTGTGAGCCGCACCTGCTCGCCGTCGAGGGTCACCAGCCGACGGGGAAGGTCGACCTCGATCCTGCCGAACCGCAGCACGGGTGCGGATGGCTCGTCAGACTGCTTGCGGCGCATAGCAGCCCGGGCCCGGGCGAGGAGCTCCTCCATGCCGAAGGGCTTCGTGACGTAGTCATCGGCGCCCGCGTCGAGCGCGGCGACCTTGTCGGTCTGAGATTCCCGCACCGAGAGCACGATCACCGGCACGTCGCTGAACCCGCGAACACGGCGGATCACCTCGGTCCCGTCGATGTCGGGGAGCCCGAGGTCCAGCAGCACGAGATCGGGCGCCTGCTCGGCAGCGCCGACGACCCCTTCCTCGCCGGTGCCGACGGTCGCGACGTCGTACCCGTGGGCCTCGAGGCTCGTGCGAAGCGCCCGTCTGATCTGCGGCTCGTCGTCGACGACGAGGACCAGGGTCATGTGCGCGCCTCCTGATCGGCCGGGACCCCGGCGCGAGCGAGGTCGGCCTCGAGTCCCGGCGTGTACGCGGGGATCTCGAACACGAAGGTCGCGCCCTCACCGACCGCGTCCTCGACCCAGATGCGGCCGCCGTGCGCCGTGACGATCGCGTTCGCGATCGCGAGTCCCAGGCCGGTGCCGGGGGAATCCGGGATCGAGGCGCCTCGGTAGAAGGCCTCGAAGATGCGCTCGCGGTCACCGTCAGGAACGCCGGGCCCCTGATCGGTCACCCGCACGATGACGTGATCGTTCGACGGCGCGACCGACAGCCTCACCTCACCTCCGGGCGGCGAGTGGCGTGCGGCGTTCTCGAGCAGGTTCGTCATCACCTGGTCGAGCTGCATCTCGTCGACGGCGACCGGGGGCACGTCATCGTCGATGTCGAGCACGATCCGCACGTCGTGCAGGCGCGGCACGAGCCGGGCGACGACGACCTCCGCGATCTCGTCGAGACCGGCCTCGTTGCGGGCGGGGATCAGGGCGCCCGCCCGGATGCGCGCGAGGTCGAGGATGTTGCCGACCAGTCGGTTCAGCCGGTCGGTCTCCTCGAGGATCGTCGTGAGCAGCTCCCGTTCCTGCGTCGGATCGTGCTCCACGCTGGGATCGAGCAGGCTCGTGACCCCCGCCTTGATCGACGCGAGCGGCGTGCGGAAGTCGTGGGTCACCGAACTGAACATCGCCGCGCGCAGCTGGTTCGTCTCGGCATCGAGCTGCGCGAGCCGGGCGCGGGCGTCGAGCCGAGCGCGGTCGAGCGCGGCGGCGGCCTGCTTCGATGCCGCCTCGAGGAGGAGCTGCTCGTGCGGCCCGAGGGGCCGACGTCCGGCGGGGCGCTCGACCCGCAGCGTGCCGAACGAGACCGGCCCGACGACGAGGGGCACCACGCTGTCCGGACCGCCGGGCGTGAGCTCGGAGCGCTCCGCGCGCGCGCGGAGCTGCGTGCCGTCGAGCTCGACGTGCACCTCGGCCGAGACCAGCCCGAACGGCTCCAGCAGCACGCGCACGAAATCGTCGAGCACCCGGTCGGGCACCTCGCCCGAGACGAACCTCGACGAGAGGTGCCCGAGCAGGCGTGCCTCGCGCTCACGACGGCTCGCCCGGGCCCGCTCCTCGGCGGCACCCCCGACCAGGATGCCGACGACGAGCGCCACGGTCAGGAACACCACCGCGGTGACCGCCTCCTCGGTGCCCTCGAGCTGCAGGGCAAGCCCCTGTGCCTCGGACAGGAACACGAGCCCCAGCGACGACAGGATCGCAGCGAGGAGGCCCGCCCAGAGGCCACCCGCGACCGTCGCGATCACGATCGCCAGCAGGAAGAGCGCGATCGCGGCCGCCGGCCCGTTGCGGGCGAGCGGGATCGAGGCCACGCCGGCGGCCGCGGGGGCGACCACCGCGATCGCCACCCCGCGGACGCGCAGGCCGGGGAATCGGCGCCGTTCCGGCTCGTTCACTCCCAGATCCATCGTGTTGGCCATCGTGCCATGCGTATCGGCACGGATCCGTCTTCACGTGATCTTCACGCCACGGCGCCGTTCCTTCACGCCACCCTCACAGACCGAGGACGATGCTCTGGGCAGGAGTAGAACGTCCTCCGAACCAAGCCCGGAGGCCGGACGGCGCCCTCCAGCCCGCCCGACCTCCGGGCCCCGTCCTTTCCGGACCCCTCCCCCGCCGGTGTGAACGACTTCACAGCGTTCCTGTGACCCACGCCGCCCACCTTCCGACGGCCCACGCCTACGGTCGGACCGAGGGCTGCGAGGTGAGCAGCCACCGAGCGGAGGGAGAGGTCATGAGCGCCACCGAGGTGCAGCACCCGAGCGGATCGGCCCACACGGGAACGCCCTGGTCGTGGGTGGGAGTCGCCGCCGTGATGGTGTTGATCTCACGGTGTTGTCGATCGGGCTGGCTCGCAACGTCGGGAGAGACGACGCGTCCGGGCGGTGGTGAGACGGCACCGGTCACCGAGATCCAGATCGAGGTGCCGGCGAAGGACCTCGTCCTGCACGGCCGCGGACTCGTGGACATGCCGGACCAGGTCGCAGTCGCCAAAGGTGCCGCAGCCGCGACGAAGTCGACCGCGAACGAGACGTCGGGCGCAGGAGCGGGGATCGCAGCGAAGGCGACGTGCCCTGAGCAGCTCGCCCTGAAGCTCTTCTGCTGACTCCCGCGAGTCGCGCACGACGGATCCGGCCGACAGGCCGGATCCGTCGCGTGTCGAGGGGCCCGGACCTCACCCGTCCGAGAGTCGCTCGAGGGCCTCGGGGTCCAGCAGCAGGTATCGCCGACCGTCGCGCCGGACGATGCCGCGCCGACCGAACTCGGACAGCGTCTTCGACACGCTCTCGCGCGTCACCCCGCACAGGCTCGCGAGGTCTGCCTGCGAGATCGGTGGCACCGCCGGCACACCGTCGGGTCCATCGTCCCTCGCGAGCTGCAGCAGCCGCTTCGCGAGGCGGCCCTTGAGGTCGAGCCACACGAGGTCGTCCGCGCTCGTCTCCTTCGCGATCACCTGTCTCGCGAGCGTCCGCAACAGACCGATCGCGAGCGTCGGCACCTCGCTCGCCAGCGAGATGAACGCCTCCCGCTCGAGGACCCAGATGCGTGCGTCCTCGAGGCACAGGACCGAGGCGGTTCGCTCGGTTTCGGCGAAGACCCCAAGCTCGCCGAAGAGCCGCACGGATTCCAGCCGGCCCTGCAGCTGCGAGCCCGAGGACGGCGACGACGTGGCGATCTCCAGTCGCCCTTCGAGGAGCATGAACACCTCCGACGACGGGTCTCCCTGCATCGTGACGTACGTGCCGGCCCGATAGGCGCGGATCCGCCCCGTCGCCACGACCCGGGCGAGCGTGTCGTCCGGGATGCCGGCGAAGAGCTCATGCCGGCGCATCGCCCGCATCGCGCGGTCCGTGTCTCGGGTGCTCATGCCACCTCCTCGGATGACCCATCGTCGCTCGCGACGGGCCGCGCGTCGACCCCGCGACACCGGCATGCTGCCGTCGCGCGCGGCGTGGTCTAGGATGCCCCGCGATGCGAGTGATCATCATGGGATGCGGCCGCGTCGGCTCCGAGCTGTCGAACGAGCTCGTCGACGACGGCCACGACGTCACCGTGATCGACAAGAATCCCGAGGCCTTCTTCCGCTACCCGCCGGGCGACGGTGCGACGACCGTCGTCGGGCTAGGGTTCGACCGCGACGTGCTGGCGGAGGCGGGCATCGAGGAGGCTGACGCCTTCGTCGCGGTCTCCAGTGGGGACAACTCGAACATCGTCTCGGCTCGCGTCGCGCTCGAGAACTTCCATGTGCCCAAGGTCGTGGCGCGTATCTACGACCCCCGGCGTGCCGACATCTATGAGCGGCTCAACATCCCGACCGTCGCCACCACGAGGTGGGGCGTGAAGCAGATCCAGCTGATGCTGTTCCACGACCGCCAGGAGATCCGCGAGACGCTGGGCGGTGGCGAGCTGCTGCGCATGCGCATGCCGGTGGGACCCCACATGGTCGGCAAGCCCGCGACCTCCTTCGACGTGCCGGGCAAGATCCTGATCGCCGGGGTATCGCGCGGAGGCGGCGGCTTCTTGCCCACCCCGGAGAGCACCTTGCAGGCGGGGGACTACCTCGTGGTGATGCTCACGAAGGACGGCATGGACACGCTCGACGAGGTCTTCGAGCCGGCCGGGGAGCACCACTGATGCGGGTCGTCGTCACGGGCGGCGGCGCCGTGGGTCGGCACCTCTCGGTCGACCTGGTCGAGCGCGGCCACGAGGTCACCCTGATCGAGCAGGATCGCGGACTCGTCGAGAAGCTCCGGGCGTGGGCGCCGGGGGTGACCGTGATGCACGGTGACGCGTGCGAGCCCACGGTGCTCGAGGAGGCAGAGCTCTCGGCCACCGACGTGCTCGTGGCGGCCACCGGCGACGACGAGGACAACCTCGTGACCTCGTTGCTCGCGAAGCAGGAGTTCGCGGTGCCGCGCACGCTGGCCCGCGTGAACCACCCGAAGAACGAGTGGCTGTTCACCGATCAGTGGGGGGTCGACGCCGCCGTCTCGCCGCCGCACATCCTCACCGCGATGGTCGAGGAAGCCGTCACGGTCGGCGACCTCGTGCGGTTGATCCGCCTCGGGAGCGGTCAGGTCTCGATCGTCGAGATGACCCTCCCCGAAGGGTCGACGTCGGTCGGCCGTGCGGTCTACGAGCTGCGCCTGCCCGCCGACTCCGTCGATCGTGGCGATCCTTCGTGAGGGCCACGTCGTGATCCCGCAACCGGAGACCGTGCTCGCGGCCGGCGACGAGGTGCTCGCCCTCGCGTCCGGTGCCGTCGAGCGGGATCTGCGCGACGCCGTCGTGGGCGCGGACATGCCCGGCGGGGTGCCGACCGACGCGATCGACGGCGCCAGCGGCGTCGAGTAGTCAGCCGTCGGCGGTGGTCGCGGCGGCGATCGCCGCTCGCAGCGCTCGGTCTCGTTCGAGCAGCAAGGCGAGCTGGTTCCCGAACGCCTCCAGGATGCGTCGCTCCGAGGCGCTGAGTGGTTCGCGGACTCCGCGCATCACCAACAGCCCCAGGTTGCGGCGCCCCACGTTGAGGGGGAGCCGCTCCACGCCCTCCCCACCGCTGGGCGGCACGGCGCCGGGTTCCGTTCCCACCGTCGCCTGCTCCACGAGCCCGCGATCGGAACCCTCCTGCACGTACAGGGCGCCGTCCAGGAACCCGAACGACGCCACCACGACCCGCAGCACGCCCTCGTACGGCCGAGGTCCTGGTTGGGGCTCGACCAGCAGGCGGCTGAGGTCCTGCTGCCTGCGGAGCTCCTCGGCGCGGGCCTCCGCAGCCCGCGCCCGTGCGTCGGCGCGGGCGACGAGCACGGAGATCAGCACCGACAGCCCCAGGAAGACGAACAGCACGATCACGTCGTGCGACTTGCCGATCACGAACGTCTCGTACGGGGGTAGGAAGAAGAAGTTGAAGACGGCGAACCCGAGCACACTCGCCACGATGCCCGGGCCGAGCCCACCCAGGCCGACGCACGCGACGACCAGCACGAGGAAGCCGAACCCCGTCGCGACCGGGTCGACCCGCTCGCGGATCGCCGGCGCAGCGAGCACGATCGCCGCCGTTCCGGCGACCGCGAGCACGTACGCCGCCGCGACCCGGCCGGAGACCTGGATGCGCGGACGACGTTGGGGCGGTGTGCCGACCTCGTGCCGGTCGGGCCGATCAGGTGCCTGAGATGCCGTCATGGGGTTCCCTCCGGCTCGAACCGGTACCCCATGCCGGGCTCGGTGATGAAGAACCGAGGTCGCGCCGGGTCGGGCTCGAGCTTGCGTCGGATCTGCGCCATGTACACACGCAGGTAGTTCGTCTCGTCGTGGTACTGCGGCCCCCACACCTCCTGCAGCAGCTGTCGTTGCGTCACGAGCTTGCCCGGGTTGCGGACCAGGATCTCCACGACGTGCCACTCGGTCGGCGTGAGCCGCACCTCACCCTCGGCGGTGCGCACCCGCGCCGCACCGAGGTCGACCGTGAAGGCGTCGGTCGTGACTTCTGGTTCCTCGTCCGTCGGACGCAGCCGCCGTTCGGCGGCTCGCAGCCGCGCGAGGAGCTCGTCCATGCCGAAGGGCTTCGTCACGTAGTCGTCGGCGCCGGCGTCGAGGGCACGGACCTTGTCCGGCTCCTGGTCACGGGCCGAGAGCACGAGGATCGGCATGCGGCTCCATGCCCTGATGCCCTCGATCACGTCGACCCCGTCGATCCCGGGCAAGCCGAGATCGACGATCGCCACATCGGGACGTTCACGGGCGGCGATCGCGAGGGCCTCCTCGCCATCGGGGGCGGTCACCACGTCGTACCCACGGGCGCGCAGGTTCGTGCGGAGCCCGCGCACGATCTGGGGCTCGTCGTCGACCACCAGCACCCGGGTCATCCACCCACCTCCGCAGGAGGATGCGCCGATGGCTCGGGGAGCGCCTCACCGGAGGGCTCGGCGAGCGGGAACGCCACCACCATCGTCAGTCCGCCGCCGGGCGTCTCGTCGGGTGTGAGGGTGCCCCCCATCGCCTGGACGAACCCGCGAGCCACCGCGAGCCCGAGGCCGACGCCGTCGACACCTGCGCGATCGCCGAGTCGCTGGAACGGTTCGAAGACCCGTTCACGGTCCTCCGCCGGGATACCGGGGCCACGATCGACCACGCGTAGCTCGACCCGGCCGCTGGCGGCGGATCCGAAGACGCCCACGGGAGCGTCCGGCGGGCTGAACGCCCGCGCGTTCGCGACCAGGTTCGCCACCGCACGCTCGAGGAGCGCCGCATCGACGTCGATGCGCGGCAGATCCTCGGGAACGTCGACCTCGACGTCGTGGCCTCGTCCCGGGAGGCTGGCCAGGGCACGCAGCACCACCTCGTCGAGCCCGACCCTGCTCGGCGTGAGGCGCAACATGCCGCTCTGGATGCGGCTCATGTCGAGCAGGTTGCCGACGAGCTCGGTGAGCCGGTCTGTCTCTTCCTCGATCGTCGCGAGGAACTCGTCTCGCTCCTCGTCGTCCCACACCACGTCTCGCTGGCGGAGGGAGCTCGCGGCCGCCTTGATCGAGGCCAGCGGCGTGCGCAGATCGTGCGAGACGGCCGACAGGATCGCCGCTCGCAGGTCACTGACCTCGGAGACCCGCTCGGCCTCCGCCACGTCGCGTTCCAGCGCCCTCGTCCGCACGGCCGCCGTCAGCTGAGCCGCGAAGGCGGCCAGCACGCGACGCCGATCCGCAGGGAGGCGGCGGCCGCGGAGGACCAGCACTCCACCGTCCTCGAGGTCGATCGTTTCATCGCCGTCGTCGGGCGAGGCGATCGGCTCACCGGTCGCGGCCTCGACGCGCCACCCCCGGTCGGTGGTGGGTGTGAGGACCGCGGCGCCCTCGAGCCCGAACGTCGCGACCACCTGCCGCACCAACGTCGGCAGCGGATCCTCCTCCGCCGCGAGCGACCCGGCCATCCGCGCGAGCGCCTCGGCCTCACCCCGGCCGCGCGCGGCCTCGGCCCGCGACCGCTCGGCCCGATCGACCAGGATGCTCACGGCGACGGCGGCGGCGACGAACGCGACGAGGGCCAACAGGTTCTCGGCCTCGGCGATCGTCCACGTGTGGATCGGCGGCGTGAAGAACCAGTTGAGCAGGAGCGAGGCAGCCACCGCGCTCGCGACCGCGGGCCAGATGCCGCCGACGGCCCCGATCGCGAGCACGAGGATGAAGTAGAGCAGCACATCGGCCGTGAGGCCGAGGGAGCCACGCGCGGCGGTGAGCGCGAGCGTGAGCAGCGGCAGCCCGACGAGGGCGAGCGCGAACCCCGCGACCTGGCGGGCGGGGGGGAGCCCGACGAGCGCGCGACGCCGCTTCGGCGCCCCCCCACCCGCAGGGGCTGCGCTGGAGATCACATGCACGTCGATCGGGCCGGATCGCCGGATCACCCGGTTGATCACCGACCCCCGGATCAGCTCGGCGACCCGCGACCGATCGCTCTCGCCCAGCACCACCTGGGTGACGTTCTCCGCCCGGGCGACATCGAGGAGCGCGTCCGGCACGCTCGCGCCGACGACCTCGTGGAACGCGCCACCGAGCGCGCGGACGAGGGTTCGCGTCTCCTCGAGCGCGGCAGCATCGGCGACGCCGTCCTCAGGCACCACATGCACGGCGACGAGGTCCCCACCGCGCCGCGTGGCCATGCGCGACCCCCGACGGATCAAGTTCTCGTCCTCATCGGGACGACCGGTCACCCCGACCAGGACGCGTTCGCGCGTCTCCCACGGCCCTTCGATGTCGTGGACCCGCATGTACTCGTGCAGCGACTCGTCGACGCGGTCGGCCATCCACAGGAGCGCCAGCTCCCGGAGGGCGCCGAGGTTCCCCTCTCGGAAGTAGTTGCCGAGCGCGGCGTCGACCTTCCCGGGCGGGTAGATGTTCCCGTGCGCCATGCGACGGCGGAGCGCGTGTGGGGTCATGTCGACGAGCTCCTGTTGGTCGGCGGCGCGCACGATCTCGTCGGGGATCGTCTCGCGCTGAGCGACCCCGGTGATGCGCTCGACGACGTCGTTCACCGACTCGAGGTGCTGGATGTTCACCGTCGAGATCACGTCGATGCCCGCTACCAGCAGTTCCTCGACGTCCTGCCAGCGTTTCGCGTTGCGGGAGCCCGGCACGTTCGTGTGCGCGAGCTCGTCGACCAACGCGACCTCGGGCGCGCGAGCGAGGAGCCCGTCGACATCCATCTCCTCGAACGTCGAGCCTCGGTACTCGATCAGGCGGCGGGGCAGGACCTCCAGGTCACCGACCTGCTCGGCGGTGCGCGGGCGACCATGGGTCTCGATGAAGCCGACCACGACGTCGGTGCCGCGGTCGCGGCGCCGTCGGCCCTCGTTCAACATCGCGTAGGTCTTGCCGACGCCCGCGGCGAAGCCGACGTAGATACGCAGCTCGCCGCGGCGACGATCGCTCATGGCAGTGGGGCCAGCTCCTCCACCGCGATGTTGAGTTCGAGCACGTTCACGCGGGGCTCCCCGAGGAACCCGAAGGTCCGGCCTTCCGTGTGCTCATCGATCAGCGCCATCACATCGCTCAGCTCGAGGCCTCTGGCCTCGGCGACCCGCGGGGCCTGCAGACGAGCGTACGCGGGACTGATGTGCGGGTCGAGGCCGCTGCCGCTCCCGGTCACCGCATCGACCGGCACCTCGGAGGCTCCGTCGGAGGACCGGATCGCGTCGAGCCGCTCGGACACCGCGACACCGAGCTCCGGGTTCGTCGGGCCGAGGTTCGACGGGGCGCTCGCGGCAGGGTCGAAGGCGTCGGGTCGTCCCACGAACCACGCCGGACCTTCGAAGGCTTGGCCGATCAGCGACGAACCGACGACCTCGCCGTCGTGTGTGACGAGACTGCCGTCAGCCTGGTCGGAGAAGACGACCCGACCGACCCCCCAGATCGCCAGCGGATACAGCACCCCGACCACGACGGTCAACACCAACAGCATGCGCAGCGCCGACACGATCGCGCGTCCCATCTACACCACCGTCCCGACGAGGAGGTCGATCAACTTGATGCCGACGAACGGCGCCACGATGCCCCCCAGCCCGTAGATGCCGAGGTTCCGGCGCAACATGGCGCTCGCCGACTTCGGCGTGTATCGCACGCCACGCAGCGCCAACGGGATCAGGGCGACGATGATCAACGCGTTGAAGATCACCGCCGACAGGATCGCGGAGTTCGGGCTCGACAGGCGCATCACGTTCAAGGTGTCGAGTCCGGGGTACACGGCGGCGAACATCGCGGGGATGATCGCGAAGTACTTCGCCACGTCGTTCGCGATCGAGAACGTCGTGAGCGAGCCGCGCGTGATCAACAGCTGCTTGCCGATCGCCACGATCTCGATCAACTTCGTCGGGTTCGAGTCGAGGTCGACCATGTTGCCGGCTTCCTTGGCGGCGCTCGTCCCCGTGTTCATCGCGACGCCGACATCGGCTTGCGCGAGGGCGGGGGCATCGTTCGTGCCGTCGCCGGTCATCGCGACGAGCTTGCCGCCGTCCTGCTCACTGCGGATCAGCGCCATCTTGTCCTCGGGCGTCGCCTCGGCGAGGTAGTCGTCGACCCCGGCCTCGGACGCGATCGCCTCGGCCGTGCGGGGATTGTCACCGGTGATCATCACGGTGCGGATGCCCATCGCGCGGAGCTCGTCGAAGCGCTGCCGCATACCTTCCTTCACGATGTCCTTCAGGTAGACGACGCCGAGCACCCGATCGTCCTCGGCCACGGTCAGCGGCGTGCCGCCCTGCACCGAGATGCCGGCGACGATCGTGTCGACCTCCTCGGAGACCGAGCCCCCTTGCTCCTCGACCCAGTGCCGGATCGAGTCCGCCGCTCCCTTGCGAAGGCTGCGCCCGTCGAGGTCGACGCCGCTCATGCGCGTCTGCGCTGTGAACGGCACGAAATCGGCGCCCTCCAGGTCGCGCCCGCGGAGCCCGTACCGCTCCTTGGCGAGCACGACGATCGATCGGCCCTCGGGCGTCTCGTCCGCGAGGCTGGTGATCTGTGCAGCATCGGCCAGCTGTTCGACCGTGACCCCGGGCGCGGGCAGGAACTCCGCCGCCTGGCGGTTCCCGAGCGTGATCGTGCCGGTCTTGTCGAGCAGCAGGGTGTTCACGTCGCCCGCCGCCTCGACGGCGCGGCCCGACATCGCGAGCACGTTGCGCTGCACCAACCGGTCCATACCGGCGATGCCGATCGCGGAGAGCAGCGCGCCGATCGTGGTCGGGATCAGGCAGACGAGCAGCGCGACGAGCACGATGATCGTCTGGCGAGCCCCCGAGTAGATCGCCATCGGCTGCAAGGTGACGGTCGCGAGCAGGAACACGATCGTGAGGCTCGCGAGCAGGATGTTGAGGGCGATCTCGTTCGGGGTCTTCTGTCGCTCGGCACCCTCGACGAGCGCGATCATGCGGTCGATGAACGTCTCTCCCGGTCGCGACGTGATCTCGACCACGACGCGGTCGGAGAGCACCTTCGTGCCGCCGGTCACGGCGCTCCGGTCGCCACCCGACTCACGGATCACCGGGGCCGACTCGCCCGTGATCGCCGACTCGTCGACCGAGGCCACTCCTTCGACGACCTCGCCGTCGCCGGGGATCACCTGACCGGCCTCGACGACCACCCGGTCGCCGGGCGCGAGCAGCGTGCCGGGCACCTCTTCCTCGCGGCCGTCCGGGAGCAGGCGCCGTGCCATCGTCTCGGTCCGTGTCGCCCGCAGGGCCGCCGCCTGGGCCTTGCCTCGACCCTCGGCCACGGCCTCGGCGAGGTTGGCGAAGACCACCGTGAGCCAGAGCCACACGGTGATCAGCCCGGCGAAGAGCGACGAGTCGCGGACGAACAGGATCGTGGTCAGCACCGATCCGATCTCGACCACGAACATCACGGGGTTGCGCCACATCTGGCGAGGGTCGAGCTTGCGGAACGCGTCCGGCAAGGACCGCCACAGCAGCTTGACGTCGAACATCACGAGAGTCCTTCCACGAGCGGTCCCAGCGACAAGGCCGGGAAGTACGTCAGCGCCGCGACGATCACGATGACGCCGATCAGCAGCCCCACGAACAGCGGCGAGGTCGTCGGGAAGGTGCCCGACGAGACGGGCACGTGTTGCTTGCGCGCGAGCGATCCGGCCAGCCCGAGCACGAGCACGATCGAGCCGAACCGCCCCATCAGCATCGCGAGTCCGATCGCCGTGTTGAAGAAGGTCGTGTTCGCACCCAGTCCGCCGAACGCGCTGCCGTTGTTGTTCGCGCCCGAGGTGAACGCGTAGAGCACCTCCGAGAGTCCGTGCGGCCCGGGGTTGAAGATCGATGTCACGGCGGAGTCGAGCACCACGGCGACGCCCGTGAGCACGAGCACCATCGCGGGAACCAGCAGGATGTAGAGCGAGACCAGCTTCATGTCGGTCGGCTCGATCTTCTTGCCGAGGTACTCGGGGGTGCGCCCGACCATGAGCCCGGCGATGAAGACGGCGAGCACCGCGAGCACGAGCAGGCCGTACAGACCCGATCCGACGCCACCCGGCGACACCTCGGAGAGCATCATGTTCACGAGCAGCGACACCGCCCCCGAACGGGGTCATCGAGTCGTGCGCGGCGATCACCGCGCCCGTCGAGGTGCCGGTCGTTGACGCGGCGAAGGCGGCGCTGACGGGGATGCCGAACCGCACCTCCTTGCCCTCCATGTTGCCGCCCACGACGCCGGCGCCCGCGGCCACCTCGACCTGCGGATTGGGCTGGGCCTCGAAGGCCCACGCGAGCAGCACGGAACCGAGCCAGAGCGACGCCATGACCGCGGCGAGCGCGTACCCCTGGCGACGGTTGCCGACCATCTTCCCGAACGTGCCGGTGAGCGCGAACGGGATCACCAGGAGCAAGGCGATCTCGAGCAGGTTCGTGAACGGGTTCGGGTTCTCGAACGGGTGAGCGGAGTTCGCGTTGTAGAAACCGCCGCCGTTCGTTCCCAGTTCCTTGATCGACTCCTGCGACGCGACGGGACCACCCGGGATCGACTGGTCCGCGCCCTGCACCGTGGCGATCACCCGTGCCTCGTTGAAGTTCTGCACGACACCCTGGGAGAGGAGCACGATCGCCGCGATGAAGGCGACCGGCAGCAGGATGCGGACGGTGGCTCGCACGAGGTCGGCCCAGAAGTTGCCGATCGTCTCGCTCGTGGCCCGGGTGAATCCCCGGATCAAGGCGACGGCGACCGCGATGCCGACCGCCGCCGAGACGAAGTTCTGCACGGCGAGGCCCACCATCTGCACCAGGTGGCCCATCGTCGACTCACCGGCGTAGGACTGCCAGTTCGTGTTCGACGTGAACGACGTCGCCGTGTTGAAGGCCTGGCTCGGCTCGACGCCCGGGAACCCGAGCGAGAGCGGCAGCGACGGCTGCACCCGCTGCAGGAGGTAGAGGAAGAGCACCGAGACGACCGAGAACGCGAGCACGGAGATCGCGTACCCCGACCAACGCTGCTCTGCCTCGGGGCGCACGCCGGCGAGGCGGAAGATCGAGCCGTTCGACCCGGAGCGTGCGGGGGGAGTCGAGCGCCCACGCCATGTAGTCGCCGAGCGGCCGGTAGGCGACTACGAGGATCACGATCAGCGCCCCGAGCTGGATCCAGCCGGCCATCAGAACCGCTCCGGGAACACGAGGGCGATCACGAGGTAGACGATCAGTCCGAGCGCCAGCACGATGCCCACGACGTCGTCGGTCACAGCCGATCCACCCCCCGCACGAGCAGCATGAGCGCGGCGAACACCACGAGCGTCACCACCACGAAGATCACATCAGCCACGGCGGCCTCCTTCGGTCATGGAGCCACGGTAGGACCGAGAACGCTGCGCGGCAGCCGTCTTGATGCCCCCTTGACGGGGGCTGTTCGGATCATTGACGCGTCGCTGACGCCCGACGCTCGCGCGCGAGCGGGGCCGACCAGGCGGGCCTCAGGCGCTGAACTCGAGCCGGGGGTTGATCATCTTGGGCGGACCGCCGCTCCGCTGTTCCCCCAGCACGCCCTCGACGACGACCTTGGTGCCGAGCGAGAAGCCGCCGATGCCCCGGCGTCCCATGAACACGACGATCGCCTCACCCGTTCCATCGGAGACCAGCGCCTCGAGCGACTCGTGCCCGCTCATCGGGAGCACCGTGATGCGTCGGATCACGCCGGCGATCTTCACGCGGGTGCGCAGCGGGGCCTCGCCCAGGCGGACGCTGCCCTGGATCGAGTCCGCCCAGTCCTGGGTCTCGGCCGACAGGCGCGCTTCGTCGCTCTCGGTCAGTCGGTCGAGCCAGCGACGGAGCGCCCCCATGTCGTCAGCATCTCTCCCGGGGTTCGCGATACCTCAGGCGCTCACGGCGGCCTTGTCGGCGAACTCGGCGTCGGCGTCGAGCTCGGACTTGCGGGCCTTCGAGACGTAGATCGAGGCGCCGAGGATCACGGCCGCCACCAGGCCGATCGCGATGCGCGCCGCCGTCTCGTCGGCGAACTCGACGACGAGCGGTGCGATCAGCAGCGCGACGAGGTTCATCACCTTGATCAGCGGATTGAGCGCCGGTCCGGCGGTGTCCTTGAACGGGTCACCGACCGTGTCGCCGATCACCGCCGCCTTGTGAGCGTCGGAGCCCTTGCCGCCGAAGTGGCCTTCCTCGATGTACTTCTTCGCGTTGTCCCACGCGCCGCCGGAGTTCGACAGCATCACCGCCATCAGTTGCCCCGTGACGATCGCGCCGGCGAGGAAGCCGCCGAGCGCCTCTTCCTTCAGCAGGAAGCCGGCGATCACCGGTGAGAGCACCGCCAACAGGCCCGGTGTGAGGAGCTCCCGCAGCGAGGTCTTCGTGCAGATGTCGACGACCCGCGCGTAGTCGGGCTTGACCGAGTAGTCCATGATGCCCGGGTTCTCGCGGAACTGCTTGCGCACCTCGACCACCACCTGCGCCGCGGCACGGCCGACCGCACGGATCGCGAGCGAGCTGAACAGGAACGCGATCGTGCCGCCCGCCAGGAGCCCGACGAGGACGTCGGGCTGATCGATGCGGATGCCCTCGAAGGCGAAGCCTGCCTCCTTGAGCGCTTCCTCGAACGAGCCGAACAGCGACGTGGCCGCGATCACCGCCGTCGCGATCGCGAGACCCTTCGTGATCGCCTTCGTCGAGTTGCCGACGGCGTCCAGGCCGCCGAGGATCTCGGCGGGCCGGCCCTCGAACTCGCCCGACATCTCCGCGATGCCCTGCGCGTTGTCGCTGATCGGGCCGTAGGTGTCCATCGAGACGACGACGCCCGACGGTCGTGAGCATGCCCATGCCCGACAAGGCGATGAAGTACAGGCGCTCGGCGAACAGGTTCGTGGAGTCCGGGTCCGCGAGCAGGAACGCAGCCATGATCGTGCCGGCGACGACCAGCGCGGCCCACACGGCCGACTCGAGGCCGACGGAGAAGCCCGAGAGCACGGTCGTCGCAGGACCGGTCACCGTCGAGTCGGCGACCTCCTTCACGGGCTTGTACTTCGTGTCGGTGAAGTACTGCGTGAGGATCTGGATGATCGAGGCGAGCACGAGGCCGATCGCGACCGCGACGCCGGGTCGCCAGCTCTCCATGTAGGTGACCGAGATGATCATCACGACCACCGCGGAGATCACCGCCGACAGGAAGAAGCCACGGTTGATCGCCTTCATGCCGTGCTCCTCCTCGGAGCGCGGCGTCACGGCCATGATGCCGATGATCGACGTGACGACGCCGACCGCGCGCACGAACAGCGGGAACATCACGCCCGCGATCGCGCCGATCTCGCTGTCGGCGAACGCCGCGGCGCCCAGGATCAGGGCGGCGACCAGCGTCACCTCGTAGCTCTCGAACAGGTCGGCCGCCATGCCGGCGCAGTCGCCGACGTTGTCGCCCACGTTGTCGGCGATCGTCGCGGCGTTGCGCGGGTCGTCCTCGGGGATGCCCTGCTCGATCTTGCCCACGAGGTCGGCGCCGACGTCGGCCGCCTTCGTGAAGATGCCGCCGCCGACCCGCATGAACATCGCGAGCAGCGCGCCGCCGAACCCGAATCCCACCAGCACCGCGGTCGCATCGCCCTGGAAGATCATCAGGATCAGCGTCGCCCCGAAGAGGCCGAGGCCGACCGTGAACATGCCGGCGACCCCGCCGGCGCGGAACGCGATCGTGAGCGCCTTGCGCAGCCCGCTCTCCTTGGCCGCGTTCGCGGTGCGCACGTTCGCGCGCACCGCGAGCCACATGCCCGCGTACCCCGTCAGCATCGAGGCGCCCGCGCCGAGCAGGAACGCGACCGACCGTCCGACACGGATCGACAGCTCCGGCGACATGCCGAGCAGGGTCGTCGTGACGGCGTCGGAGACCGGCAGTGCGAAGAACAGCACCACGGTCAGGATGCCGAGGAAGATGCCGAGCGTGCTGAACTGACGGCTCAGGTAGGCCTTCGCCCCTTCCTGGATCGCGGTGGCGATCTCACGCATCTTGTCGCTGCCCTCGGGCTCGGCGAGCACCTTCGCCCGCAGGTACCAGGCGAACGCGAGCGCCACGAGCGAGATCGCCAGCACGATCCAGAGCCATGTGCTCTCGAACGACCCGAAGGTGACCTCGAGCGGGCCGCCTTCCTGGGCAAGGATGCGGAACATGCAACCTCCTGAAGTCGGGTGGAGTCCTCTCTGGGGCGCCCGAGCGGGCCGGGCGACCGGTGCAGTATAGGGAACGCTCCCCCGTGCGACCTGCAGGGATGCCGCGCGCGGCGACGCTCGTGGGAGCATGTCGCGCGATGGGGTTCGAGGGCACCACGCTGTGGCGCATCCGTCGGAAGGTCGGCACCGATCTCGTGCTGTGGCCGGGCGCCAGCGTGATGGTCGTTGCGTGACGACGGCCGGGTGCTCGTGGCCCATCGCCTCGACAACGACATGTGGGCGATCCCGGGCGGCGGGGCCGAGCAGGGTTCGAGCTTCGTCGACACGGCCGTCACCGAGTTGCGTGAGGAGGTCGGTCTCGTCGCCGACCCCGGGGACCTCGAGGCGTTCGCCTGCATCTCGCGCGAGGACAACCACCTCGAGACCTACCCCAACGGCGACGTGACCCACTACTTCGGGCTCTGGTTCGTGCTCCGCCGGTGGCAGGGCGAGCCCGTGGGCGACGGGGAGGAGATGGGCGAGATCGCCTGGGCCGACCTCGACGATCCGCCCCAACCGCTCTTGCGCTCGACGCGGGTCGGGTTCGAGCTGTACCGCGCGTGGCTGGAGACCGGCCGCTTCCAGGCCTACTGAGGCTCTCCTGGCTGAGGCTCGCCCGGCTGAGGCTCGTCCGGAACCTTCGCGGTCGCCCCCGGCGACGGCGCCACACGCAGGATCACGTAGCCGAGCACGCCCGCCACCAGCGAGGCAGCGAGGATCGCCGTCTTCGCCTCGTCGAGCAGCGGCCCTGGCGGGAACGCGAGCTCCGCGATGAAGAGGGCCACCGTGAACCCGATGCCCGCGGTCATGCCCATGCCGGTGAGGTCTCCCCACCCCACGTCGTCGGCGAGACTGCCCAGCCCGGAGCGCACCGCGAGGAACGATCCCACGAGCACGCCGATCGGCTTCCCGAGCACGAGCCCGAAGAAGACGCCCAAGGAGACCGGCGCCGTGAGGGCGTCGCCGAGCCGGGTGAGCGACAGCTCCACACCGGCGTTCGCCAGGGCGAAGATCGGCAGGATCACGAAGCTCGTCCACGGCAGCAACGCGTGCTCGGTGCGGGCGAGCGGCGACACGGCTTCGCGGGAGAGCCACGCGAGGCGCATCCACCATTGCGCATCGTCATCGGCCGATCTCGGCTCGTCGCTCGTCTCGTCGGCGGTGCGGCGAGCCTCCTCGCTCACCGCGGCCGGACGCTGGAAGGGGGTCGCCGGCGTCAGCAGCCCGAGGACCACCCCCGCGATCGTCGGATGGATGCCCGCCTCGTACGTCGCGTACCAGAGGGCAGCCCCGAGCACCACGTACACGAGGATGAAGCGGATGTGCACCGCGTTCGCGACCGCGATCACGCCGACGATCGCGAACGCCGCCATCAGGGCGTTGGCCTCGACACCGCCGGTGTAGAAGATCGCGATCACGATGATCGCCCCGATGTCGTCGACGATCGCGAGCGTCAGCAGGAGGGGCTTCAGCCTCGGCGACGCGTAGGACGCGGCAAGCGCCAGCACCCCCAGGGCGAACGCGATGTCGGTGGCCATCGGGATACCCCACCCGCGCCCGGCCTCACCGCCGCCCGCGAGGGCCAGGTAGATCAGAGCCGGCGCCACCATGCCGCCGATCGCCGCCATGATCGGCAGGGTGGCGACCCTGAGCTTCTGCAGCTCCCCCGAGACGACCTCGCGCTTGATCTCGAGGCCGACCACGAGGAAGAAGAGCGCCATGAGCCCGTCGTTCACCCAGAAGTGCAGGTCCTTCTGGAGATCGACCAGCGAGCCGAGCCGAACGGTGAACTCGGTCGCGAAGAGGGACTCGTACCCGCTCTTCCAGGGGGAGTTGGCCCAGACGAGTGCCAGGACCACCGCCACGAACAACAGCGAAGCGCTCGCCGTCGCCGTCTGCAGGAACTCCTGCAACGGCTGCACGACCCGCCTCGGGACCAGCCGCTCCGACCGTGACCACGGTGGCCGGACTTCCTCGAAGGCGTCTCGGGACGAGCCTGCGCGAGGATCGGGCGTGACCGGTTCGGACATGACGACTCCTCCCGCCGACCAGTCTTCCCGGCACACCTGTTGCGTCGCCACCCATCGTACCCGTCACGGAAATCACACGGCGATGTCGTTGGCGAGGCCCGCCGCCGCCGGTAGGCTCCGCACGTTTTGGCAGATGGTCGGCACGTAGCCACCCCTTCCCGGAAGAAGCCCCTCCTGATCGTCGGCGCCCTCGTGATCGGCGCGCTCGCGGTGGTGGCGATCTTCGCGCTGTCCGGCGGCGACGCCGGTCCTCTCACCGACCTCGTGGGCGACGACACCCCCGAGACCCCCGAGTTCGCGTTCGAGGCGGGCAAGCCGAAGGCCGTCGAGACATCGGCGAAGCCGGATCATCAGGCCGCCGTCGCCGCCGCCCAGGCGCCCTCGACCGCCGTCACGCAGCAGCTCGACGGGCTCTACACCGCGGCCTTCCTCGACCCGGGCAACTGGATGGACGGGGAGTACGACGACGTGCTCGAGTACTTCTCCGACGATGCCCGCGATGCCGCCGAGACCCAGCTCGACGTGCTGACGGCGGGGACGGAGGCGGGCGAGGCTTTCGAGTCGATCACGCCGCGTCCGAGCACGCTCAAGGTCCACGTGCTCCTCGATCCCTCACGTGTGCCGCACGCCGTCGAGGGGAGCGCACGCTTCGTCGCCCGCGGCACGGGCGCCGACGGCCAGGTGGAGTTCGTCAGCAAGGGCCAGTTCGTGTTCGAGAAGATCGACGGCGAGTGGCTCGTGGTCTCGTTCTCTGTGCAGCGCAGCGACGAGGAGCGTGAACCGAAGCCGAGCGCATCGGGCTCGCCGGGTGCGAGCGGGAGCGCCGAGCCGTCGGAGGCCGAGGCCTCGTGAGGCGGCGCGCGACGTTCCTCGTGGTCGCCCTCGTGGCCTGGGTCCTCGGCTCGGGCCTCGGCGCCCTGAGCGGCACCGTCGTCGCGCGGGCGCAGTCGACCGGTGTCGTGATGGGCAAGGCGCACGCCGGCTTCACGCCGTCGCTCACCGGGTCCAAGCCCGTCGTGATCCTCGCGATCGGGTCGGGCGCGCGCGAAGGCGAGAACGTGATGCGCTCGCTCGGCGACTCGCTGCACATGATCTTCCTGAACCCCGCGAAGAAGCGAGCGGTCCTCGTGGGTGTGCCGCGCGACTCCTACCTGCCGATCCCCGGCCACGGCAGCGGCAAGATCAACTCCGCGATGGTCTTCGGCGGGCCCGAGCTCATGGTGTCGACGATGGAGCAGAACTTCGGCGTCACGATCGACTACTGGGCGCTCACGACGTTCTGGGGTTTCACCGACATGATCAACGCGGTCGGCGGGCTCACGGTCGACGTGCCGTTCCCGATGGTCGATTCGTACTCACGCAGCGACTTCCAGCCGGGGGTCCAGAAGTTCACCGGCCCGGAGGCGCTCGCGTTCTCACGTGACCGTCACAGCCTGGAGCAGGGCGACTTCGGCCGCCAGGAGAACGGCGGCCGCCTCATGCTCTCGGCGCTCGCGCAGTTCAAGAAGGAGTTCCGCGCCGACCAGGCCCGACTCTTCACGTGGCTCGGCGCCGGCATGCGCAACATCGAGACCGAGATCCCGTTGTCGGAGGTCATGGCCCTCGCGTTCACGGCGTCGAAGGTGCCACCGGCGAAGGTGCAGAACGTCGTGCTGCCCGGCGGCACGGGCACGATCGGCGGCATCTCGGTCGTCACGCTCGACATGGCGCGGGCCCGCGCGATCGTGGCCGACGCGAAGCAAGACGGCATGCTCCTCAAGAAGAACGTGCCGCCCAGCCCCACCGCCAACGAGTGACCTCGTGGCGGGGTAGTCTGCGGCTCGCATGACGACCCTTCAGGACGACCTGACCGACGTCCACCCCGGGCGCGCCAAGATCGAGATCGCCCTCGCCCTCGCGCTCACGGTCCCGGGGTTCGTCGTGCGGTTCACGCACCCGGACATCTCGCATCCGCTCGAGGCCTTCCTGTTCGGCCTCGCGATCGTGGGAGCCGCGTTCATGCTCTCGTGGGCCGCCGAGGCCGCGCAGCTCGACATCTCGGCGGGACTCGCGATCGCGATCCTCGCCCTGATCGCCGTGTTGCCCGAGTACGCGGTCGACTTCGTGTTCGCGAAGAAGGGCGGGGAGTCGTTCGCCCAGACGGGGGCGGCCTGCCTGCCGCTCGACGGCGGCACGGAGTCGCCGTGTCATCTCGCCCTCGCCAACATGACCGGCGCGAACCGCCTGCTGATCGGCGTGGGCTGGACGATGGTGATCTTCATCGCCTACTACCGTCTCAAGAAGCGCAACCGCCTCGTGAAGACCCCCAACGGCCGCTGGGAAGGTGTGCGCCTCGACCGCGAGCACTCGATCGAGATCGGGTACCTGGCCATCGCCACGATCTACTCGCTGACGCTGCCGCTGAAGCACTCCGTGACGCTGATCGACGCCGCGATCCTGATCGGCATCTTCATCGCTTACTCGATCAGGGTCTCGAGGGCGCCGGCCGAGGAACCGCACCTCGTCGGTCCCGCGCGCTACATCGGCACGTTCGGCACCGTGCCCCGGCGCATCATGGTCGGGGCGATCGCGGTGTTCGCCGCTGCGGTGATCCTGCTGTTCGCCGAGCATTTCGCCGAGGCGCTCGTGCTCTCGGGCGAGGCCCTCGGGGTGAGCGAGTTCCTGCTCGTGCAGTGGGTCGCGCCGCTCGCATCGGAGGCTCCCGAGCTGCTGATCGCCGGTCTCTATGCCTGGCGATTGAACACGAGCGCGGGCCTCGGCACGCTCGTCTCGTCGAAGGTGAACCAGTGGACGCTGCTCGTCGGCACGCTGCCGATCGTCTTCTCGTTCGCCGCCGGTGGGCTCCACGGGCTGCCTCTCGACACCGTGCAGCGAGAGGAGCTGTTCCTCACGGCCGCGCAGTCGTTCTTCGCCGTCGCCGTGATCTCGAGCCTCACGATGTCGTTGCGAGAAGCGTTGTTCCTCTTCGCCCTGTTCTGGGGACAGTTCATCCTCGGCGGCATCGTCCCGGAGCAGTACCACGGCATCGAACGCGTCGCCGTGGGCATCGTCTACCTCGTGTTGGGCGTCTGGGTGCTCGTGAGCGACCGGTTCAACTTCCGGCAGCTGGCGCGTGATGCGTTCAGGGCGCCCTACGACGAGCTCGCCCGGGAACGGGAGGCGGACGCGCTCGCCGAAGCCGCCCGACGCCAGGTCTGAGCGCCCTCGTCGCCCGCCGCCGGTAGCCTTCCGCCGTGGACCCCTCGGCGTTCCTGCGGCACCTCGAGACCGACCCCGACGTGGGCGACTCGCTCGTGCACGTGCGGGTCCTGCCGGCACGCAGGCCGGTCGTCGAGCCGTTCCCCTCCGACCTGCCCGAGCTGCTCGTGACCCGGCTGGGCCTGACGGGCGTGCGAGGCCTCTACCCGCACCAGTCCGACGGCCTCGCGGCGCTGAGGGCGGGCCGCGACGTGGTGATGGCGACCGGCACCGCGAGCGGCAAGACCCTCGTGTACAACACGGCCTTCGCCGAGACGGCGATCACCACGCCGAAGGCCACCGCGCTCTACCTGTTCCCGACCAAGGCGCTCGCGCGCGACCAGCTGCGCTCGGTGCGGGCCCTGAAGCTGCCGCAGGTCAAGGCCGCCGTCTACGACGGCGACACGCCGAAGGCGGAGCGCCCCCTGATCCGAACGAACGCGAACCTCGTGATGACGAACCCCGACATGCTGCACCTGTCGCTCCTGCGCCGACCACGCACGCTGGGCCGACTTCTTCCTGCGACTGTCGCTCGTGGTCGTCGACGAGGCCCACGTGTGCCGCGGCGTGTTCGGTTCGCACGTCGCGATGGTGCTGCGGCGGTTGCGGCGCCTCGTCGCGCACTACGGCGGCACGCCGCGGTGGTGCCTCGCGAGCGCGACCGTCGGCAACCCGGGCGAGCTGGCGACACGCGCTCACCGGCCTCGACGATGTCGTCGAGATCGACCGACGACGCCTCGCCGTCGGGCGAGAAGCTCTTCGCCCTGTGGAACCCACCGCTCGCCGACGAGGAGACCGGCGCGCGACGCAGCGCCCTCGCCGAGAGCGCCTGGCTCCTCGGGCAGCTCGCGAGCCAGGGGACCCGTGCGATCGGCTTCACGCGATCGCGTCGGGCGGCCGAGCTGCTCGCCGAGTGGACGCGGCGCGAGGTCGGCGACGCACAACTCCGGCAGAAGATCACGAGCTACCGGGCCGGCTACCTCGCGGAGGATCGGCGGCGGATCGAACGGGCGCTCGCGGACGGCGACCTGCTGGCGGTCGCCTCGACGAGCGCGCTCGAGCTCGGCATCGACATCGGGTCGCTCGACGCCGCGGTCGCTCACGGGCTACCCGGGGACCCGCGCGGCGATGTGGCAGCAGGCGGGACGAGCCGGGCGGCGCGACACCGACTCGCTCGCCGTGCTCGTCGCCCAGGACGATCCGCTCGACCAGTACCTCGTGCACCACCCCGAGGATCTGTTCGACAAACCCGCCGAAGCGGCCGTGATCGACCCGACGAACCCCTACGTGCGCGAGCCACACCTGCGCTGCGCCGCACGGGAGGTGCCGCTCCGCGACGACGATCTCGCCTTCTTCGGCGACGCGGCCGAGGTGCGCGCGTCGGTCGAGGCGATGACCGAGCGCGGGGAGCTCGTGCGTCGCCGGGAGGCCTGGCACGATCGCGGCAGGGACGCGCCCCACCGTGCGGTCGACGTGCGGGCCGGCGGAGGCCAGGTCTACTCGATCGTGATCGACGGCACCGGAGAACTGCTGGGCACCGCAGACGAACACCGTGCCTACGCGACGTTGCATCCCGGCGCCGTGTACCTGCACCTCGGGGAGCAGTACCTGGTGCAGGAGCTCGACCTCGTCGCTCGGGTGGCGGTCGTTCGCAGCGCCGACCCGGACTTCTACACCCAGGCACGCGACGTCACGGACATCGCCATCGACGAGATACGTGCGCGGTCAACTATCAGCGACGTGGAGCAGTGCTTCGGATCCGTTCGGGTGACGAACCAGGTCGTGAGCTACGTGCGGAAGGCGGTCTCGACGAACGAGACGCTCGACGAGTTCCCTCTGCCGATGCCGCCGGTCGAGCTCGAGACCCGGGCGGTGTGGTGGACGATCCCCCAGACGGTGCTCGATCGTGCCGGGGTCGGCCCACGCGACGTGGCCGGGGCCATCCATGCGGCGGAGCACGCCGCGATCGGGCTGCTGCCCCTCGTCGCGACCTGCGACCGCTGGGACATCGGCGGGGTCTCGACGCCCGTGCACCCCGATACCGGCCTCACGACGATCTTCATCTACGACGGCTACCCGGGCGGGGCCGGCATCGCGGAGCGCGGCGCGGCGACCAGCGAGCGATGGCTCCGCGCGACGTTGGAGGCGATCCGCGTCTGCCCGTGCTCCCATGGGTGCCCGAGCTGCGTGCAGAGCCCGAAGTGCGGCAACGGCAACGAGCCGCTCGACAAGCAGGGGGCCGTGGCGCTGCTGGCAGCGTTCCTCGGGGAGCGCTGGGGCTAGCGAGGGGCGGTCGCGGCGCTCCGCTCGGCGAGCTCGCGGATCCGCAGGAGCATCTTGCGTTCCATGATGAACGCGCCCGGGTCCGCGATCGCGATCCAGACGAAGGTGGCGGGTGTGTGCGGCCAGTCCTGCTTCCAGCGGCTGATCAAGCGGGTGCGACCCTCGCCCGCGGGCTCGACGGACAGGCACCACGAGTCGGTGTCCCCACCGCTCACGATGTGCCGCTCCGGTTCGATGGCCCGCACGACGGGGCCGAACCCCGGCATCATCTCGATACGGTCGCCGACCTCGAACCGCATCCCGGGCTCGATGCGCTCCACGCTCGGACGGCCGTCGTTGTCGATCCAGTCGTAGCTGTACCACCCGCCGCGGCCGAAGCCGATCTGCAGCAACCAGGGGAAGACGTGCTCGGGTGGGGCATCGATCGTGATCGCCCTCGTCGTCGACGGCGCGTCGGCGCGGAGCAGGTCGTCTCCCGGAAGCACCCGGTGCACCTCGTCGTGGGTCGCACCCCAGCGGCGCTGCCAGGGGCCGAACGCGAACAGGTACGCCGCGATCCCCACGGCGACCAGGCCGAGCGCAGGACCGACCCCGAGCCACGCGATCAGCGCGATCACCGTGGCGAGACCCACGACCACGCATGCGACCAGGATGATCCCGATCGTCCGCTGGGTCCTTATGCCGGTCCCTCCTCGTCGGCTCCACCCTCGCGGACGAGCCCGCCGCGCCCACGGTCATCGGTCCCCGGAACCGCGGGCCGACCGGCCGAACCACGCGCCTGCGGTAGCCTCGATGCGCCCGTGTACCCACACCGACTCACCCGCAGACAGTTCATGAGCCGATCCGCCGCGGCCGCGGCCGGGTTCTTCGTGACGTCGTGCGTCGGCGAGCGACTGTCGACGAGCCCCGAGCCCCGACCGACGTACACGAGCACACCGCCCGAGCAGCTCGCCACGCGCTGGCCTGTCGATCGCGTCGTGTACCTGATGCTCGAGAACCGAAGCTTCGACAACATCTTCGGTCGGTACCCGGGCGCCAACGGCACGCGCACCGGCATGCGATGGGGTGAGGAGGTCCGGCTGCGCCGCTGCCCCGAGTGGCTGCCGGGCGACCTTCCCCACGACACGGCGTCGTGGCACGCGATGTACAACGACGGGAAGATGGACGGGTTCGCGATCGGTGAGTACGGGCCCTACTTCGGCTACTCGCAGTTCGACCGCCCCGACGTGCCGAACTACTTCCAGTGGGCGGACGAGTTCGTGCTCTGCGACAACTTCTTCGCGTCGGTGGCGGGTCCGTCCTACCCCAACCACCTGTACATGATCGCCGGGCAGGCCGGCGGCGCGATCAACAACCCCGAGAACATCAAGGTGAAGCAGCTGAACGACGGGCGGGCGTTCAAGAGCTGGGGGTGCGACGCGTACGGCGACGACGTCTTCGTCTACGTCGAGGACGAGCAGGGCAACGTGGCGCGGCACCCCACGTGCTTCGACATGAAGACCGTCGGCCACCAGCTCTCGAAGCGCGACATCGACTGGGCCTACTACTCCGCCGACCCGTACCAGGCCGGCTACATCTGGCAGGCGTACTCGTCGATCGAGGACATCTTCCACGACGACGAGCTGTGGGAGCGGCACATCTGGCCGGTCGACGACATCATGCGCGACATCGAGGCCGAGGCCCTGCCGCCGGTCACGTGGATCACGCCGCGGTTCCAGCTCTCGGACCACCCCCCGTTCAGCACGCGACACGCGCACAACTGGGTCACCGACATCGTGAACGGCATCATGCGCTCGTCGATGTGGGAGTCGATCGCGATCTTTATCACCTGGGACGAGTGGGGCGGGCTGTACGACCACGTGGCGCCGCCGACGATCGACGACGTGGAGCTCGGGTTCCGGGTGCCGATGATGGTGGTCTCGCCGTACGCGAAGCGCGGCTATATCGACGACGCGTTCGCGGAGTTTTCCTCGCCGCTGCGCTTCATCGCCGACAACTGGGACCTGCCGTACCTCACCCCGCGCATCGCGGATTCACACAACTACACGCACGTGTTCGACTTCGATCGGAAGCCGCGCCCGCCCTCGCCCGGCCGCCACGTGCGCGCCACGAACGACTTCTGGGATTGGCCGGAGACGTTCCCGGGATGGCCGCCGTCGCTCGACCCCGAAGATCCGAAGATCCGCTACCCCTGATCGGCCGCGGTGTCCTTGCTCCCGTGATCGGGCAGCTTCCCGGCGAGGCAGGGCAGGGTGTCGAGCATCTCCGACGGGAACGCGGCGATGAACGCGCGCTCGTCGGCCACCCCAGGCGCGACCGGGTACTGGCCGCCCTCCACGTCGCCCTTCGTGACCGTGAGCAGGTAGGAGGAGATCTCCTCGAGCGTGGCGCCGTTCTGCTCCATCTCCGCGTGATCGATGAAGATGTGGGTCGGCTGTGTGAACTCGACGATGCGCACGTCGTCGCCGTCGGTGTCGAATCGCTCCTGGATCACGTTCGCGACGCTGCTGGGCTCGATCACGGACGCGCCGCTCACGGCGGGATCGGGCGTGTGGCCGTGGTCGGCGGTGAGCATCATCACCCACTCACCTTCGCCGACGTGCTCGTTCAGCAGCTCGATCAGGTTCGGCAGGTCGGCGTCCTGCGCCTGCACGGAATCGCGCATCTCCGTGGCGTTCATCGAGTAGAGGTGCCCGATCTCGTCGATCAGCTTGTAGTTGATGTAGAGCAGATCGGGCACGTCGTCGGCACCGAAGCCCTCGCGCTGCACGACCTCGTCGATCAGACGGGTCTGCCACGGGATGCGCGCCGGTGTCTTCAGCGCCTCCTCCGCGCGCGCTCCGTCGAGGGCGAGCTCGTGCCACATACCGTCGTCCTCGCCGTCCTGCAGGTCGACCTCGTCGAAGTAGTCGGTGATCGGCGGCAGGTCGTTCACGTACGGCAGCGTCCGGTAGTACGGGGCGACGTTGCTCGTGAGGTTCCACGTGATGCCCTCGGCCCCGAGGGTCGCGGCCCCCTCTCGCTCACGCAGCACCGCGATGTCCTGGTCGCCGCCACCCCACAGCGAGCCATGGCTCATCATGCCGAGGTGGATCGCCACGGTCGCCAGAGCGCCGACCACCGGACGGTTGCCCATCCCTCGGTCGTAGAGGTCGGCGAAGGTGGGAGCCACGAGGTAGCGCGGGCCGGCTTCCCACGGGTCAGTGAGTCGATCGCCGATGCGCAGCTGGTGCGCGACCAGGCCGTGGGTGCGCGAGAACGCCCCGGTGCCGATCGTCGCGTGGATCTGCGCCGTGCTGGGCGGCGAGGACCCCACCTCGGCCTCCTCGTACCAGGTGCCCTCGTCGACCATGCCCTGCAGGTTCGGCCAGGCCTTCGGCCACTCGTCGAGCACGAACCGGCCGGCGCCGTCCCAGACCACCACGACCACTACCTTGGGCGGGTCGGCATCGGGCACGAGCGCCTCGGTCAGCGGAGCGCCGTCGGGAGCATCGAACGGGAAGTCGACGAGCTCGCCTTGGGTGGGTGCGATGTCGGCCAGCGTGACGACGCGGTCGACCTCGCCCCGGGCCTGGATATGGCCTGGCCCGTAGAGCCACAGCGGGACCTGGCCCACGTAGTCCCACGGGCCGGAGTGGGGCAGCCCGCCCGTGCCGACGAAGTCGGGCTCCTGGGGGATGATGTCGATGTCGCCGCTGCGATCGGCACGGTGACCTCGCCAGCCGCGGACGAGCAGCTCGGTCGGGATGTCACACGCGGCAGCCGCGAGTTGCGCGCGCATCGCCTGGGTCTGCGACAGGCCGGGGGCTGTCGAACCGGTCGCGGGCGCCGCGACGAGCGCGCCGGCGACCACGAGCGTCGCGATCGAACCGGCGAGCGAGCGACGGACCCTCACGCTGCGTCTCCCGGCCTCGGCGGCACGAACGCGCCGTAGTCCTCGCCCCCGAACAGCAGCACGACCAGGCCGATGTGCTTGGGCTCGGGCACGGCCGGGCGCTCCACCTGCCACTCGCTCTCGCCTTCGGAGACCGCGGCGGACTCGACAACGGTCCAGTCGACACGGGCGCCGTCGCGGGCGTCGAGCACGTAGACGCCAGGACGGGGCAACGTCCCGCCGGTGTCGTTCTCGACCGTGAGCACCGCGCCTTCATCCTCGATCGTGAGCCTGGCTTCGATGCCGGCGGCGTCGGTGAAGACGTAGGAATCGGCGCTCGTCACCGGTGGCGGCGATGTGCTCGGCGACCCCTGCGCCGGCGGTCGCGTGTCGCTTCCAGCGGTGCAGGAGACAAGGGCGAACGACAGCGCTGCTGGTGCGATCGCGGCGAGGACCGCGGAGGTGTGGATGCGGGTCGGGAAGCCCATCGAGCGCGGGAGTCTAACAGTGGGGATGTGGCGGCCTCGTGACGGTCACCGCCGCCTCCACGCCGCCTGCGATACTCCCCCTATGGCCTCCGACGACCGCACCTACGTCGCGGTGATCGGCGCGAGCGACGCCACCGAGTGGGAGCTCGCGATGGCCGAGGACGTCGGGCGCCGGCTCGCGCGCGCAGGGGTGGTGCTCGTCTGCGGCGGCCTGGGCGGCGTGATGAACGCCGCAGCCGCGGGAGCGGCGGCCGAGGGCGGCACATCGGTCGGCATCCTGCCCGGCGACGATCGCACCGGCGCGAGCCCGCACCTCACCGTCGCCGTGACCACCGGGTTCGGTGAGGGCCGCAACGTGCTGGTCGCCCGGAGCGCCGACGCGGTGATCGCCGTCGGCGGGGAGTTCGGCACGCTGAGCGAGGTGGCGCTCGCCCTGAAGATGGGCAAGCCTGTCGTCGGGCTCGGCACCTGGGATCTGCGACGCGACGACATGGAGGCCGACCCGCTCGTTCGCGCCGAGACCGCGGCCGACGCGGTTCGCGCGGCGCTCGGGAGCTGAGACCTTTCGGATGTGCATCGGCGCTGCGTCCTAGCCGTTCTGCGGTATCGCCCTGAAGCCCTCCCGGGCGTAGCCTGCGCCTCCGAACCTGCAGTGGTCAGCCGATGTGCTCGCCCACCCCGTCGCGTCCGCCTACACGCGCGTCGTGAGCTCGAGCACCGGATGACCGCGGGGCTCGACGGCGGCGGGATGTACTGCCCGCCACGGTCGCACGGCGGAGGGCGGAGACGCTCACCGCCGCCCGGCCGGTCGTCGGGCTCCAACCGTCCCGGTCGTGGGTCGTCGGGGGGACCACCCACGACCGGGAACCCACGTCCCGATCCGTTCAAGCCGCCGTTCGGCCCTTGCCGACGACCCTGCCGGCCATGCGGAGCGCGGTCGCCCGCTCGTTGGGCTTCAGCCCGATGGCGAGGAGCGTGATCGCATACACCCCGGTGCCGAACGCCGCCGACAGCATCAGGTTCACGAGCCACTGCGCCTCGGGCAGCACGGCATGAGCGCCGGCCATCGCGAGACCGCCGATCACGGTGGGCGCCACGAGCCGCAGGTAGGAACGGTCGAACGGCCAGATGTGCAGGAAGCGGGCCACCAACAGCAGCCGAGCGATCGCGCTGAACGTGAGCGTGGCGGCCTGGGCGATGGCGGCCCCCTCGATCCCGAGCACCTCGGGCCGCGCGAGGGCGAGGGCGAGGGTGACGTCGATCGCGAACCCGCCGACGTAGACGAGCAGGTCCCAACCCGTGCGCCCGGCCATGATCAAGATGAACCCCACCGTGCCCACCATGACCGGCACGATCATGCCCACGATCAGGATGCGCAGCGCGGTCTCGCCCTGCACGAACTCGGCGCCGAAGATGCGCAGCACCGGACCGGGCATGATCGCGAGCACGAGCAGCACGGGGATCGTCGCGGCGAGCGTCCACCGGGTCACCTGCTTGTACAAGTCATCGAGCTTCCCGCGCTCACCGCGGTGGTGCAGGTCGGCCACGAACGGGCTGAACGTGAGCGAGACGCTCGTGAGGAACAGGAACAACGCCTGTCCGGCACGCAACACGGCGCTGTACACGCCGACCTGTCCCTCGGCGGCGGCGCCCTGGCCGCTCGACAGCAGCGAGAGCACGAACAGGTCGGTCCAGAAGATCAGCTGCGAGAACAGCGTGGCAGGGGCGCGGAGGGCCCCGAAGCGCAGGAGCGGCCCGGTGCGTTCCTCCGGGATGCCCTCGCCCGTGAGCTCGTGCGGGAACCGACGCTGTTCCTTCTGCCAGCCGTACGCGGCGATCGCGAGCGCCACCGCCCACGACGCGCCGAACGCCCAGCCGGCGGCGCCGGCGGTCGCCGCCCAGATCGCCCAGAACCCGAGCGTGAAGACGATCCAGCCGATCGGTTGAGCGGTCCACTGCGAGTAGAGCGTGTACCGCATGATCTTCAGGCCTCGGGTGGCGCCCATGTAGGTGAAGGCGAGCGCGGCGAACGGGATCGTCACGGCCGCCGCGCGGAACGCGGGCACGGCGGCGGCGTTGCCGCTGAAGAACGTGCCCGCGAGCCACGGTGAGAGTGCCCAGGCCGCCATGCCGAAAGGCACCGAGACGGCGGTCGCGATCAGAGCCTGCGCGCCGCACCAGCGCCCGGCTGCGAGCGGCCTCGCCGCGGCCGACCAGGATCGCCACCAGGCGCACGTTCGCGACGTCCATGCCGAACCGTGTGAGCGCGGCTGCGATGAACGCGAACTGGGTGGTGAGGGTGACCACGCCGTAGGCGCGATCGCCGAGCCGCTGGGTCATGATCACCTGGGCAGCGAACGTCGCCACGGCACCGATCGCGAGGCCGAGCACGTTCTGCCCGGTGTTGCCGGGATCACCGTCGGTCGAACTCTTCGGACCCACTTGCGCGGGCTCGTCCGCCCCGGTGACCTCGACGGCTT
>CAWGUD010000028.1:0-75080 GCA_963825685.1 uncultured Actinomycetes bacterium
CTGTTGACGGCCAACAGGTCACCGGTCGCGTCGTCGAAGTCGAGGCCGAAGATCTTGGAGAGCCCCGAGATCGAGAACGAGGGTCCGAACGAATTCGTGGCGAAGTCGTAGGAGCGGATGGTCGAGCTGTTCGCCACGTAGGTGAGGCCGTCGGCCGAGCGCCACCCCGCACCGGTCCACTCTGACGGCATCGGCTGCCACGACTGCACCTGGAATCGGTTGTTGCCGTCGCGTGTCAGCCGGAACACGGTGGGGGTTCCGCCCGTGCTACCGGAGAAGGCATAGAGGGTGTCGGCGTTCGCGTCGTAGGCGAGTGCCTCGAGGTCTTCGGTGCGCGCCTGACCGGCGGAACCACCGACACCGAAGCGAGGCGCGTTGGTGAAGTCCGACTGCGCGATCTTCCGGCGCAGCGCACCGGTCGTTCGATCGACTTCGAACAGCGCGTCGTCGTTGTCCGAGGCCATCCACAACGCGCCGTCACTCGCGACGTATGCGCTGCCCTCGTTGTCACGCACAGCGGTCGACGATCCCTGGAACGGCGATGTACGGATCAGATGGTTGAGGGTGAGTTGAGGCTGACTCGTGCTGATCAGGGCCTGCGCGGTGCCCATCCCGACCACCGCCAAGGCAAGAACCACGCTCAGTGAGCGTGCGACCGATCGCCGAGCTCGACGCCGCATACCTGACCCTCCCCATGCCGGTTCCTCACGCGGCGGCGCCGCCCGGCGGGGATGCCCCTCGAAGACACGCTCACGCCGAAGGCACTGCGCTCCCCGGCGCGAGACCTCTCCCGCTCCCCACTGGATCCATCGGGTCAGCAGGCCAACCCCGCATCTGTAACAGCGATGAACGTCGAGGGGACCGTGCCGATGACGTAGAGGTTCCGAGCGCGTTGTCCGCTCGCCCTACGCATCCCCTCGCCATCTCCCGGTTCAGGCGATCCCCCAACCGTCGAAATCAGGCCCAAGGAAGGGACGGACCCTCCGCACGTCGTCGCGCAGGGCGTCGGCGAGCTCGACCCGCACGTCGTCCGGGATCACGAGGCGATCCGGCAACTGCGGCGGCGCCTCGGGCGTGCGACGGAGGCGCCGCAGAGCGCGGATCATGTTGTTCTCGAGCTCCTTCGCCCGCTTCGCAGCGGGCAGGTGACGCTTGAGGCCCTTGCGGACCCATAGGGGCACCGGAGACCTCGGCGCGCGGTCCCGCGTCTCGTAGAAGGTCCGGTCGATGTCCTCGGGGACATGATCGGGATCGACCCCCAGGAACGCGTAGACCTGCTCGATCGCCGCCCGTCGGTCGGCGCGCAGGTCCTCGGCCGTGATCACCAGCAGCTGCTCCCGAGGGAAGTGCTCGAGGTAGCGATCCAGCTGCATCGCGTACCGGCTGTAGTCGAGGTAGATCGGGTTCTCTCGTACCGCACGATCGATCGGCGCTCGCTCGGTTCCCTCGGTGAGACGCGTCTGATAGTGAGAGCGGATCCTGTCGATCGGATCTCGGACCACGTACACGAGGCGAGCGTGAGGGATGTGGTCGGCGATGCGGGCCGGCACGCCTTGGTATCGCGGGTACTTGGTGTAGACGTTCGACGCCTCGCCGATCGCGACGACATCGGGACCCACTCCCTCGAACTGCCGGCGATACCACTCGATCCCTCGGCCCCAGTTCCCCTCGACCGCGAAGAACTCAGGCGCTTTGATCGACGGCATGAAGACCTGTGGGTGATCACGCAGGTAGTGATACAGGCTCGTCGTCCCGCACTTCATCGCGCCGATGACGAGGAAGTCGGGGAGCGCTCCACCTCGTTCGTCGAGGGCGGTCGGTCGGGAGAGTCGTGTGCTCACGAACCTTGTCCCGTCAGGACGCACTTGGCGGTCCGTATCACGATCGAGCAGTCACCCCAGAGGCTCCATCCCTCGATGTAGGCGTTGTCGAAGCGGATGCGATCCTCGATGGATGTGTCACCACGCAGGCCGCAGACCTGCGGGAGGCCGGTCATGCCTGCACGCACGCGATGCCGGTCCTCGTATCGAGGGACCCTCGCGGCGAACGAATCGGCGAAGTGCGGCCGCTCCGGGCGGGGACCGACGAGCGACATGTCTCCCTTCAGCACGTTCACCAATTGGGGCAACTCGTCGAGGCTCGTGGCGCGAAGCACCCTGCCGACGCGGGTGACCCCGTCGTCGCCGACGGTCCATCTCGTGTCCGCGTCCGCGATCTCGTGCATGGACCGGAACTTCATGATCTCGAACAGCGTGCCGTCGAGACCCACGCGCTTCTGGCGGAAGAGGATCGGACCCGGGCTGGAGAGCCTGACGGCGACCGCGAGCACCAGCAGCAGGGGCGAGGTCAGCAGCAGCAGCAGCGAGGCGACCACGACATCGAAGCACCGCTTCACGAGCTGGTTCCTCGATCGCGTCGTCGGTCGGCGCAGCTGCACGAGTGGGACGCCCCAGATGTCGTCGACGTTGCCCACCCCCGGGGCGATGGCGCTTGCCTCCCAGAGTCGAGGAACGACGTGGACTTCCGCGGACGACCGTTCGGCTGACCGCAAGACGCCGACCAACTCCCGTTCCGAGATGCCGAAGGCGATCACGATGCGACGCACGTCGTGCATCTCGATGAGCATGCCGATGTCGCCGGGATCCCCCAGCAGGGGCAGGTTCCCCACCCTGCGTCCCTCGTCGTCGACGGATCCGACGAGGCGCAGGCCGTACTCCGGGTGGTGGGCGAGGACGTCTGCCAGTTGGTCCGCGATCTCGCCGGCGCCGACGATGAGGGTGGGCTCGGCGAGCACACCCTCGACGCGTGCCCTGCGTGCCGAGCGCATAGGTGGCCCCACGCCCGATCAGGAGCAGGCTGACGGCCATCGGGACCAACAGGGCCCAGTTCGGATCGGCGCCGAGCGCTGCGGCCGCCGGCATGAGCACGACCACGGGCGCCACTCCCCTCGCGAGCAGCCATCCGGCGTCGGTCGACAGCTGCGGGCAGATCCTGCCCGCTCGTGCCGGATCGAGATGCAGCCCCAGGAGGACGAGACCGACGTAGAGGACGCTCCATGGAGTGACACCCGCGATCACGATCGCGACGGCGAGAGCGACGACGTCGGTCGGCGGGACGGCGGCCCGCAGGAGCCGGCCACGGTCGAGCGCGCGGCCCCTGACCGTCGATGCCGCGGGGAACGGATGCACGGCCACGCGCTACCGCCTCCTCGTGGCCATGCCCGTTGTCCGCTGCGAGATCCCCACGTGCGCCCCGATCTCCGTCTCACGCGCCCGGAAGACATCGGGTGCCCCGGCCACGACGTAGCACGGAGTCTCGCCCTCGGTCGTCGACGGAGCATGCGTGGATCGTCGTAGATGCGCTACGCGGGGAGCGATCGAGAGCGAACCGGCCGACGGACCGGATACGTAGCGGGCATACGCGACATGCATGGGGGGAGCCGCCGGACGCTGGGTAGGGTCGCCGGAGGACGACGGATGGAGGACCGTGCGACGCGGCGACGGTAGGAGGGAAGTGCGATCGGCGATCGTTCGTCGCGCTCACGCTCGCCGCCATGGTCGCGAGCATGCTGACCGCTCCGCCCGCTCCCGCAGCGCCCCGGATCCTCTCGTTCCTTCCGGCCGCCGATACGACGGTGCGGGCCGATCAGCCGACCGCGACCGGCGGCTCGGAGACCTCGCTCGCGGCCGACAACTCACCCGTGCGGTACTCCTTCATGCGGTTCACGGTCTCGGGCGTGGGAACCGACATCGTCGAGAGTGCGAAGCTCCGTCTCTACGTGACCGACGGCGCGTCCGTCGGCGGCGTGTTCTCTCGTGTGGCGAACACGACCTGGAGCGAGAGCACCATGAACTGGAACACCGCACCGCCGGCCGACCCCACGCCGCTGGCGACGCTCGGCGCGATCACGACCGCCACCTGGTACGAGGTCGACCTCTCGACGCTCGTGACCGGAGACGGCCAGTTCGGCATCCGGATCGCCACCCCGACGAGCAACAAGATCTCGTTCAGGTCGAAGGAAGGGAAGGCGGGCTTCCGGCCGGAACTCGTGGTCACGGTCGCCCCATCGACGGACGTCGCGACGCCGACCGCCTCGATCACGTCGCCCTCCTCGGGTGCCACGGTCAGCGGATCGGTCGAACGTCGGCGTGGACGCCGCCGACGACGTCGGGGTCGTCTCGCGTGGACCTCCAGGTCGATGGTCAGACCGTCGGGACCGACTCGTCCGCCCCCTACGTGATCCCGTGGGATTCGTCGTCCGTCGCCAACGGCGCCCACGAGCTCACGGCGATCGCGCGCGATGCCGTCGGGAACGCGGGCGCCTCCCAACCGGTCGCCGTGGTCGTCGACAACGTGGTGGACATCGAGCCCCACCACGGCCCCGACCGGCCTGGTGGCCACGGCGACCGGTCCCACCCGCGTGGAGCTCAGCTGGACGGCGAGCCAGGACGACGTCGGCGTCGCCGGGTACGTGATCGTTCGCGACGACGCGGAGATCGACGAGTCCGCGGGGACCACCTACCGTGACGACAGCGTCCAGGCAGACACCGGCTATCGGTACTCGATCGTGGCGGTGGACCCCACCGGGAACCGCTCGGATCCCTCAGAGCCGGCCGACGTGACGACACCTCCCGCGCCCCCCTCCTCGGGGTCGTTCACCTTCGCCGCCGCCGGCGACTTCGGGACGACGTCGAGGGCGACCGCCAGCCTCGCGACCCTGAACGCCTCCGGGACCGACTTCTTCCTGGCGCTGGGTGACCTCGACTACAACGAGACGCCGACCGACGAAGCGTGGTGCGACTGGGTGAAGGCGGGGTTGCCGAACCTCGGCGCGACCTACCCGTTCGAGATCGTCGCCGGGAACCACGAGGACCAGAACGGTGCCGACGGCTACATCATGAACCATGCCGCCTGCCTGCCGGACCGGCTGGGGGCGACCCTGGGTGTGGAGCAGGACTACGGCGCCGAGTACTACTTCGACTATCCGACCGATGCTCCCCTGATGCGGGTCTTCATGATCTCGCCCGACCTCACGGTCGAGAACGTCACCTACGGGTACGGGATGAACGACGTCCACTACCGGTGGCTCTCCGATTCGATCGACGCAGCTCGCGCGGAGGGGATCCGGTGGATCGTCGTCGGCATGCACTACCCGTGCATCTCAGCATCGAACAACGGCTGCCCGATCGGCCAGCCGTTGTTCAACCTCCTGCTCCAGAAGAGGGTCGACCTGATCCTCGGGGGGCACCACCACAACTACCAACGCAGCAAGCAGCTCGCCCTCGACGCCGGGGACGTGCCCGTCGTTCGTGCTCGGCGAGTTCGACCAGGACTGCGTCGCCGCCAGCGGCGCGGGGGTGATGGACAAGGGCGCGGGATCGGTCGTCCAGGTGGTCGGGACGTTCGGGCGTTCCGGCTCCTCGATCAAGCCAGACGATCCGGAGCTCCCGTACTTCGCGAGCGTGGCCGGGGCGGGGAACGGCATCATGGTCTACACGGTGACCCCCGATCGGATGGATGCGGCGTTCGTGCCGAGCGTCGGGAGCGTCACGGATTCGTTCTCGATCAGCGCGAGCGGGGGGTCGAGCGGCGACCTGACCCCCCCGACGGCGCCGACGAACCTCGTCGCCACGGCCGTCGGCGGCGACCAGATCGACCTCGCATGGTCGCAGAGCACCGATGCCGTCGGCGTCGACCACTACACCATCATCCGTGACGGCGTGGTGGTCGACACGACGCACGGGACGACCTACCTCGACGGATCGTTGACGCCGGGGGCGACGTACTCGTACGTGGTCAGGGCGGTCGATCTCGCGGGGAACGTCTCGACCGCCTCGAACACGGCGGTCGCCACCACCGCACCTGGGAGCGAGCTCACGTTCGCGCCGACGGCCGACGCCACGATCCGTGCGGGTGCTCCGACCACGAACTACGGCACGAGCTCGTCGCTCTCGATCGACTCCTCGCCGAGCGAGCACGGGCTGATGAAGTTCTCGGTGACGGGGATCGGTGCGCGCACCGTCGCGACCGCGAAGCTCCGGTTGTTCAACGTGGGTGCATCCGACACGGGGGGCGTGTTCTCGGCGACGTCGAACACGAGCTGGACCGAGACAGGCGTCACCTGGGACACCGCTCCTGCGACCGTCGGCGCCCCTGTCGCCACCCTCGGTTCGGTGGGCACCAACACCTGGTACGAGGTCGACCTGTCGAGCCTCATCCGCGCCGACGGCGTGTACAGCCTCCGCATCACCACGCCATCCACCGACGGGGCGAAGTGGACGTCGCGGAACGGCGATGCAGGGTTCACCCCGCAGCTGGTCGTCACCCTGTTGCCGTAGCGGATCCCTCGGTCGCCGCCCGGCCGCCGTCAGGCCATCTGCAGGGACCGCTTCGCGAGCCCCATGAAGAAGCCGTCGATCGCCGTGTCGGGTGCGGCCTCGGGGTCGGTCGCCGCGCCGAGCGCAACGAACAGCGGGGCGAGGTGCTCGGTGGTGGGGTGCGCATAGGGCATGCCCGGCGCGCGATGCCGGAAGTCCATGAGTTCGTCGACCGCGCCCCGGGCGAGTGTCTCGGCAGCCCAGAGGTCGAACTCGCGCGACCATCCCGGGGGCGCGGCGTCGGTGCGCCAGTCGGTGAGGAACGGAAGCCCGTGTGTCAGGAAGCCCGAGCCGATCACCAGTACCCCTTCGTCGCGCAGCGGGCGCAGCCGGAGCCCCAGGTCGAAGAGGCGCTGGGGGTCGAGGGAGGGCATGGACATCTGCAGGACGGGAACGTCTGCCTCCGGGTACATCACCATCAGCGGCACGTACGCGCCGTGATCGAGCCCGTACCCGGGTTCCTGTCCTACGGTCTCGGAGTCCGGCATCAGAGCCTTGACGCGCGCCGCGAGCTCGGGAGCGCCGGGCGAGGGATACGTCATGCGATAGAAGCGCTCGGGGAAACCGTAGAAGTCGTACGTGAGCGGCGTACCGGTCTCGGTCGTTCCGAGGGTCAAGGGCGCCGATTCCCAATGCGCCGAGACGATCAACACGGCTCGCGGCCGCGGTAGCTCACCTGCCCATCGCTCGAGTTCGCCCGTCCAACGCTCGTCATCGAGCAGCGGAGGAGCCCCATGACCGAGGTAGAGGGCGGGCATCGTGGTCGCATCGCCGGGCACGATCACGAGAACGCGCTGGGAGCCCCGCTTGTTCCTTCGATCGACTCGGCCAGGGACACGTCGCTACGGAACCGTGACGGGAACCTCGATGAAGGAACCGATCACGCCTCGGTAGGCTCGCGCGATCGCGTCGGGCGCCCACGACGCCAGGTCCACCGCCGGCGGCCGACGCTCCGACATCAACACGGTCTTCAGTGCTCGCGCGGCCTCCTCGATCCGACCCGACGCAACCACGTGCCCGTCCGCACCGAGGTCCAGCAGTTCCCGCACGCCGTCGACGTCGCTGGCGACGAACGGCGTCCCCACGGCCGCGGCCTGCACGAGCACCTGAGGGAGTCCCTCGACATCGCTCAGCAGCACGAGCGCGTCGGCTGCCGCGACCACGGAGATCGGCTCGCCGACGAAGCCCAGCACGGCGGCGTCCTCCGCCAGGCCACGAGCGGCCAACGCCTCTTCCAGGCGCCCGCGCAGCGGCCCCTCCCCGGCCACGGCGAGGAACGGGCGCGACGGGAGCGGCGCATCCCTGAGGATCTGCAGCAGGTCGACGAGGCGCAGGACGTTCTTCCTCGGCTCCAGGCTGCCGAGGTACAGGATGACCGGCCGGCGCTCGGGCAATCCCGCTTCCCGTCGGATCCGCGCGACGTCATCGATCGCGGGTGCACGCACCCGTGCGTCCGACCGCACCACGTGGAACTTCCGGGCGTCGATCCCCAGATCGGTGTATCGGCGGACGAGGTCGGCCCCGACCGCGACGTACGCGCCGGTGTGCGCGCCGAGACGTGCCTCCAGGACGCGGAACAGCCGATCCTGTAGCTGCGGATACCCGGGACCGAAGCTCGCCATCGACAGGGAGTGGACGACCTGGGACCGGCGGATGCACGCCACGGCCGCGCGTCCGAGCACGCCCGCCTTCGACTGGTGGGTGATCACCAGATCGTGCGGCCGCTGGCGGAGCAACCACGACAGGTCGGAGGAAGGCCGCCGGATCCAGGACCGGATGCGGACTGCGGACCAGGGAGCGGATCTGCGTCAGCGACCGCGGCGCAACCCGCTCCCGCGCGAGGTCCAGATCGGAGTCGGCGCCGACGATCAGATGGTGGTCGGCCGCGGGGGTCGCCCGGACGATGTCCCTGATCCGCGCCTCCGACCCGCCGCGCAGGAACCGGGTGGCCACGTGGATCACCTGCGGCCGGCGCTGCACCGGAGCCATCGACTACCCCCCGACGGGAGCGAGGTCGTCGGCGTCGAGATCGCGCGAGGATACCGTTGTGCGCGGCGAACATCGCCGCCTCCAACCTCGAGTGGACCCCGAGCTTGGTGATCAGGTTCTGTACGTGCGTTCGCGCGGTCTGCGGGCTGATCACGAGCCCCTCGGCGATCCGTCTCGTTGCCGGCACCTTGCGCGAGCAGCGCCAGGACCTCGCGCTCGCGGCGCGTGAGCCGTGCGAGCCGGCGCATCGCCTCGTCCTGTTCCTTGCGGTGGTTCATCAACCCCGACAGGAGCGGGGCGAGCAGCCTCGGCGGCACGACCATCTCCCCGCGCAGCACGGCGTGCGCAGCGTCGATCAGATCGGTCAGCGGGCAGTCCTTCGTGAGGAAGCCGCTCGCGCCGGCCTCGACGGCGGCGACCAACGGCGTCTCGTCCTCACTCGGGGCGAGCACGATCACGGCGCATGCGGGAAGACGCTCCTTGATGCGACGCGTGGCTTCGATGCCGTCGATCCCTGCCAGCTGCACATCGAGGAAGACGCAGTCGGGCCGTAGCTGCGTGGCCTTCGCGATCGCACCGGGCCCGTCTCCGACGTCGGCGATGACGACGATCTCGTCGTTCGCCTCGAGTGCCGAGGCGATCGCCTCCCGGAACAAGGCGTGGCCGTCCGCCAAGATGACTCGGATACGCCGCTGTTCATCCCCCATGGTTCCTCCCGACGTCGGCACGCTATGCGTCGCCGTGGCCACGAGCACCCGGTAGGCGACGTAAAGCTGCTACGTCGTGCGCGCGAGGCGCGTCAGCCCGCCCTCCCACCCGATCGATCGGGCACGTCGTGGAGCGAGGCAGGATCGTCGTCGAACCCGTGCCGCACCGCGAAGGCGGCGGCTTCGAGTCTGGAGTGCACCTGCAGCTTCGTGAGGACGCTCTGCACGTGGGTCCGGACCGTGTTCACGCTGATCGCCATGTGTCGCGCGATGTTGGCACCCGACCATCCACGGGCCAGCAGCCCCAGCACCTCGCGCTCCCGAGGCGTCAACGTGGAGACGAGCAACTCCACGTGTCGACGCTCACTCGTCGCGCCGGCGGGTACGCGCCCGCCCGAGTGCTCGCGCGAACGTCACGGTCTCTCCCGCCAGTGCCGACCTGATCGCGCGCGACAGCGTCGACACTCGCAGATCCTTCGAGAGGTAGCCGCGGAACCCCGCGGCGAGCGCGTCCTCGGACCTTGTCCTCGTCGTCCATCGCGGTCAGCGCCATGACCACCGTCGAGGGCCTGATCTCGAGCAGGCGCGCGCCCACATCCAGCCCGTCGATGTCGGGCAGGCCGAGATCGACGAGGGCCACGTCGATCGAGCGCTGCTCAGGCTTCCTCGATCGCGGCCCGGCCGGTCGTCGCGATCGTGACCTCGAAGCCGAGCTGCTGGAGCGTCGGCCTGATCGCCTCGGCGAAGAGCCGATGGTCCTCAACGATCAGCGCGTCGATGTCGATCCCGCCTTCCGGGCGTCCGATCCGGCCGCTCGCAACGGCAGGGACAGATGGAACGTCGTGCTCGTCCGGCCTGCGGTCGACCCACGCCCGTCCGCCGTGCGCCTCGGCGACGCGCGCGACGACGAAGAGCCCGAGCCCGCTCCCCGGCGGCGCGCCGTCGACGCGTCGACCGCGCACGAACGGCTGGAAGATCGCGTCGACGTCATCGTCGTCGACGCCTGACCCTCGGTCTCGAACGCTGATCCTCGCCGATCCGCCGTCGACCGAAACCCCGACCTCGACGATCGAGCCGGGAGGCGAGTAGATGATCGCGTTGCGCACCAGGTTGGAGACCGCGAGCGACACGTGGCGACGGGACACCGGCGCTTTCACGCGGCAGCAGCGGCGGCTCGAACACGACGCGCGCCTCGCCGGTCTCGCGGACCACCGAATCGATCGCAGCGTCGACGAGGTGGGACAGATCCGTCCCTCGGCGGCGGATCGGCGCCTCCGGACGCGACCAGCGCAGCAGGACGTCGACGGTCTCGGTCAGTTCCTCGAGCTGTCGTCGGGAATCCCTGAGCCGGGCCATGACCTCCTGGGTGTGCCCACCTTCCTCCACCATGCCGTCGATCGTCGCTTTCGCGGCGAGCATCGGACCACGGAGCTCGTGGGCGGTCACCGCGATGGCGGTCCCGTACCACTCGACCCGACGCCGGGCGCCCTCCAACGAGGACCGGGACTCCAGCCATTCGCTCGCGAAGCCACGGAGCGACGCCGTCGCCTCCGCGATCGCGGGGTCGCCCGGCGACTCCGACAGCACCACGGCGCCGCCGCCCTCGATCGACCTCGACCCCATCGGCGCCCAGGACCGACGCGAAGACCTCGGTGAGACGCGGCACGGCGTCGTCTCGTTCGGCCACGGCGACACGTCGCATGCGGTCGCGGCGTCGCGAGCCCAGTCCGGCGGTCGCCACCAGCTCGCACCCCGCTCGCGTCGACGAGCCAGCCCGCCGATCGGAGTTGCAGGTCGCGGTACAGGCCTCGCACGAGCCCTCTGATCGCCTCCTCTCGGGACTCCGCGCCGGCGATCTCCACACCGAGTTCGATCGCAGACCGCATCGACACGAGGCCTCGCTCGTGCAACGCTCGGGCCTCGAGGTTCGCCAACGCCACGGCGGTCTGGCTGACCACAGCCTCGACCAGGTCCCGGCGATCGGGCCCCATCGGGGAGGTCGTGGCGATCTCGACGGCCCCGAGGGCCGAGCCACGGGTCACGAGGGGCACGGAGAGGATGCGGGCGCCCCCGAAGGTGCGCGTCACGCCACGTCGCGGGGTCTTCGCCTCGATCGCGAGCCTCGCTCGTCGCAGGCCCGGATCGCCCCATATCCCCTCGTGCGAGCCGTACACGGAGTTGAGTCGACCGCGGGCGTCGAGGACCACGAACCTGACCGCGATCACCTCGCCGCGCAGCGCGGCCTCGATCCATCGCTCCGATGCCTGCAGGAGACTCTCGCGGTCGGGTTCCGACCCGAACGCGTGCCACATGCCTCTCAGCAACGCCACCTGTTCGGGTTGGTCGATCCGCTCCTGCGTCGCCCTCGCCGCGCGCCCCATCTGCCCCCGTCCGCCCCACGATGTATACAGCGGATGCGGTATGCGTTCGTGGGGTGCTCGGGATTCTAGAGTGAGCAACGCTCTCATGTAAAGGGCGTAGGGGAAACAGGGGACAGCATAGTCCGTAGGTCTCTCGTTGTCCCGAACGCCTCTCACCGCGGATAGCGGTGTGGAAAGGTGCGAGGCGGATGTCCTTCAACGCATCCGTGGCGAGAGGCTGAGGAACGCCATGGCCACCGCCCGGGGCCGCACCGTGAACTCTCGCGCCCTCGTCACGACGAGCGCGTAGAGCGCGACGACGTAGGCACCGCCGGCCGTGACCACGACCAGCGCCAGCGGAGCGTCGCCGAGCCAGGCGATCGTCCAGCGCGAGCGGGAGGCACGCCAGGCCGGGCACGATGATCGCGACCGGGAGGCAGGTCGAGCCGGCCACCTTCCTGAGCATCGCCGCGTAGGCGATGAAGAGCCCGGTCTCGGTCACGAGCGTGGCCGCGACCGCCCCGAAGTAGGACCAGCGTGGGATCAACGCGAGGTTCAGGCCGAGGTTCACCGCCGCGGCGATCCCCACGGCAACGGTCCGCTGCGTCTGACGATCGGCCGCCGTGAGGGCGGTGCCGAGCGAGTTCCCCAGCATCCGCATCGGGATGATCGGCACGAGCAACTGGTAGGCGAGCACGGCGCTCTCGAAGCTGCTCCCGTACATCACCCCGAAGATCCTCGGCGCGAGCAGCAGTGACCCGACCGTGATCGGCATCGCGATGGCGCCACAGATCAGCAACGACGAGTCGAGCAGCCGGCGCAACTCCCCGACCTCGTCGAGGCCATGCCCGGCTCATCCGAGGGTACATCGAGAGATTGAGCATCCGGGGAAGGATGTTGAGGTACAGGACCAGATTCGTGGCCGACTGGTACAGGCCGACCGCGTGCGTCCCCACGATGATCCCGAGCAAGATCGTGTCGAGCCGGATGTAGGCGAGCGAGAGCGCATCGTCGAGCGCGAACGGCAGGGCCTTCTTGAGCAGGGGCGAGAACGCACCGGAGCGCCAACGGGGCACGATCACGATGCGGAATCTGATGGCCACGATCAGCCAGGTCGTCACGAGCCCCACCGCCCGCGACGCGAGGTAGGCCGCCATCACGCCGACGGCGCCGGTGCCGCCCACGAGGGCCCCCGCGGCCAGGGCGAGGAAGGTGCCCTCCTGCACGCCGACCGAGAGCGCCTCGTACCGCATCCGCTCGAGCGCCCAGAAGGGGGCCATCGTGATGCGCATCGCCGAATCGACGGTGAGGGCGAGGCCCGCCAGCACGAGGACCGTGGTGTCCGCGTCGAAGGCCAGGCCGAACGCGAACAGGAGCGCGGTCACGGCGACCCCGGCGACCACGGCGGTCATCGTCGCGGTCTCGACCACCTCCCGGATGCGTCCGGACGCCTGGCGAGCTCACGGACCAGGAGCTTCGGCAGACCGAACGCGACCGCGAAGCTCAGCAGCAGCGTGAGCGTCAGGGCGAACTGGAATCGACCCAGCCCGCTCGGACCCTCGAGGTGGGCGAGGAGCACGGTCGCGACGAGTCCGCCGAGCGTCCGGGCGCCGAACGCGACGAGTCGCCACCCGGTGTTCGAGGCCAGGACCGACCCCGACCGACCGACCGACGCCCGAGCGACGGGCTCATCGGCGTCGCGGTCACGATGCGTCCCTCCCTCGGACGGCCTCGTGCGGCGTGACCGCCGTGCCCCGACGCGCGCCCAGTACGCGATCCGGCCAACGAGCCCGAGCAAGGCCCAGACCTGCCGGAAGTGCAGGATCTCGTGGGTGAGGGACGAGACGGCCAGGACCAGCAGCGCGCCCGGCCAGGAACTGTGGCGACCGAAGCACCGACCGGAAGCCCGGCGCGAGCGGCGCGATCGCGAACGACGCCGTCCTCCTGATCACGGCCGCGATCAGGAGGACCAGCGCGATGGAGCCGAGCAGCCCTCGCTCGACGAGCGCGGCCGCATAGTCGTTGTGCGCGCCCTTCGCGTCGTTGAACGGTCCCTCGTCCAGGACCGCCTTGGTCGCGGCCGCACCGTAGCCCGTGATCGGATACCGCAGGTACTCGTCGCCGAGGCGCTCCCAACGGCCGAGGCGATCGCCCGCACTCTCGTCGCCTCGTCCGAACGTGTTCCGGAGCAACCTGATGTCGCTCTCGTTGCGCTGCCTCCGACACGTCGAGGCGCACGAAGGCGACGGCGCCACCGGCGACGACGATCGCGGCGATCGACGCGACGGCGATCGCGGTCACGATGCCGCTGACGTCTCGCGATCGACAGGACGCCGGCGAGGACCAGTCCGAGCAGGATGCCGCCGATCGCCGCGTTGGAGGCTGCGAGCAGCACCCCGGTCAGGACGACGATCGCGGCCAGATCTTCCGACGCCGGCGCAGGATCGACCCCGAGCTCAGGATCACGAAGAACGCACACGGCGAAGTACGCACCTGCCTGATTCGGGTTGTCGAAGGCCAGCGACGCGCGCCCACCGTCGATCTCCTGCCCCGAGAGGGCGGCGATGCCCGTCACGGCGCCGACGATCACGATCGACGCCGCGAGCGTCGCGCTCCAGACCCAGGCCCTGAGGATCACGGCCGAGCGCCTCGGGGGTCCGGCAGACGTTCGCGATCGCGACACCCCATGCCAGCAGCAGCAGGTCCTGCGACGCGGCGATGATCGCCGATCGGTCGGGTGGCCGCTGGCGAGTGCGGCGATCAGTCCCGCGATCACGAAGAGGGTCATCGAGACGACGAACGGCAGCCGGATCGGATTCCTGCTCCAGCCGAGCCAGACGACGACGACGCACGGTCGCCACCGACGATGGCGAGGTCGACGGGCGCACCGGCCCAGCCCCCGGGCGCAGGACGGGGAGCGCCCAGATGCTCACCCCGACCGCGATCGCGGCCCGCCGATGATCTGCGGCCACCCGAGCCGCTCGTCCGGCGGTCGCGTGGGGAGCCGCGACGACCTCGACGTGCATCGAGGTCAGCCCGCTCGCGGAGACAGGCCCAGATCGCGAGCAGGCGCCCGTGCGCGACCGCGGGGTCCGACGTCGAATCGACCGCCCTCGGCGTGGCCGTAGACGATCGACGCCGATGATCTCCCACCCCGTCACCGCCTGCGCGTCGTGCATCTCGCGCAGGGACGAGCGCTTCACCACCGACGGAGCCACCGCCACCAGCGCCGTGGACGACGCGGACGCCCGGGACGGTGTCACGCCCTCCAGCACGTCGGATCCGAACATGCGGACGACCAGCTGGCCGCGCACCCTCCGGACGGGCGCCACGGTCGTGCGTCCGGATCGTCGAGCCCCTCGATGGACGATGCGAGTGGTTCGAGGTCGATCGACCTCCCCACGGGCACGAGCTCGAGCGCCGTCACCCGCACCCGTGCGGCCGCGAGCCTCGCCCTCATGACGGCACGCCGAGATCCCTCGCTGTCTCGGTCACTCGGCCGAACGAGCGTGCCGAGCACGGGCACCCCGAGCGCATCGCCGACCGCCGGGGCTCCCACCAGGGTGGGACTGACCGCCTCGATCAGTCCCGGCGGCACCGGCGCCGAGCAGGAAGCCGAGCAGACCCCCGAGCACCGCCATCGGCACCATGTGCCTCGAGTTCGCCGAGAGCGGCGGGACGGCCGGATCGATCACCTGTGGCGCCGACCGACTCGCGGTCTCGACCAGCAGCGCGCTGAGCTGGGCTTCGAGGGACACCCGCTGCCGCTCAAGGGCCTCGCGTTGCCCGATCAACGCCTCGCGCCGGGCCTGCAGACGATCCAGCTCGCTCGAGGTCCCGGCCTGGTCCATCCGCAACCCGAGCAGCGTGATCTCTTCGTCGAGCGACGCCGTGTCCTCGAGCACCCCGTCGAGGGTCTCGTTCACGAGCGCGAGCGCCTCGCCGCCCTGGCTGCCGCCCACCTCCGACCAGCGTTGCACGACCTCTTCGGCCAGGGCGTTCGCGAGTGCGGATGCGGTGGCGGCGTCGCCGGCCGTGACCTCGAGCTGCAGGAACTCCGAGGATCCGAGCGGCTTCACCGACACGTCCCCCGGTTCCACCACGACGGCCTCGGCCTGCGATCCGGCCCCCTGCACGGCAGCCGCGAGCACGGAGCGACTCGTCGCGATGGCTTCGGCTGCGTCGGCCATGCGAGACCGGGTCGCCCGCGTCCTCGGCCGGTCGATCGCCGATCGTGATCCGGGCCTCGCCGTGTACGACGGCGGGCCCAAGGAAGCCAGGACCACCCCGAACCGATCACGCCCATCGCAACGAGCAGCACGATCGAACGACGGTGAGCGTAGAAGATGCGCTGGAGCGCTTCGTTCAGATCCACGCCTGCCTCCTGCCTCCGCCCGCGTCGGGAGATGCACCGCTGCCGCATGCCGGTCCACGTCGCTTCGCCACGACCGAACCGGGGGCCGGACCGCCGAGGCCGTTCGATCGTGACGGACGCCCAGCCCGGAAACACGCGGTCCGCAACGTAGGCCGTCTACGTCGAGTGCAGCATCACGTCCCTGTACCGACGGTCGGGGACGACGAGGGGCGACCGAGCCTCTGCGGAGCATCCGACGACGCCCTCGAGTCGCGCCGGAGCAGCGCGTCGATCGCGTTCGTCGCCATGCGAGCGGCAGCGTCGGGATCACGGTCGTCGTCACCGAGTCGGGCGATCGGCGCGCCGGGGCGTGACTCCTGCCACCAGACGAGCAGTTCGTCCAGCATCGCGCGGCCCCGCACGAGCTCCGCGCGAAGCTCGACGTCGTCGGAGAGTCGCTGCACCCGACTGTGCTGCGAGCGCCGGAGCCGGAGCCGCTGCACCAGCTCGTCGACCGGGGGGTCGAGCACGAGCACGAGGTCGGGCGAGGCCCACAGGCCGGTCGAGCCGCGGAGTGCGCGCAGGATGGCGGCCGCGTCGCCATGCAGGGCGATCGACCAGAGCGCCTGGAGCACGCCCTCGTCGAACAGGTGGACACCGCTCCGGCTCCTCGCCCGGTCGATCAGGGCCTGCGTCGTGGACCACTGGATCCACCGCGACACCACCCCCGCCGGCCCCGGCTGATGCGAACGAAGGATGTGGTGCGCCATCGACAGCTCGGACCCCGGCCGCCTGACGGACCCCTCCAGGGCCAGTCGCAACTTCCGAGGCACCCGCCGAGCGGCCGCGACCTCAGGCGCGACGCGTCCGGTCGGCCGCGTCACGCGCGGTGCGGCTCGGATCGTCGCCGATCGCGCGGGCCAGCGAGGTCTTCCCGGCCCCCGGCAGTCCGCACAGCTCCACGACCACCCCACGCGGTACCGGCGAGGGCGACGTCACAGTCCTGCCCACACGAGGGACCGGAGGGTCCGCCGGACCTCCTCGAGGTCGTGGCCCGAATCCACCACCGTGGCCGAGGTCCCGCTCCAGTCCGCGCGCCAGATCTCCTCGGATCGGGGGCGCACGAAGCCGGGCTCCTCCTCGTGGCGCTTGCGCTCGACCGCGACGGCCGGGTCGACCCGCAGCACGACGAGGACGTCGGGAGGCATGAACGCTGCGTAGGAACGTCGTTCCACCTCGATGAGCCACCGCGCCATGCGGCCGGACCGCGGATGCTCGGCCAGCCAGGCCGTCTTGGCGGCATCCATCGTCTGCAGCTCGGGCAGCGGGAAGCGGTCGGAGATGACGATCGTGCCCCGCAGCACGGCTGCCGTGGCATCGCGGTAGAGGCGTAGGCGATCGCGCGCCGTGAGCACGTGCCACACGATCCAGGGCAAGGCCCGGGTGCGATCCGTCGCCCTCGCCGCAGGACGTGCGAGGGCACCAGCGTGGACCTGAACATCCCCAGGGCACGCAGCACGTACATCGGCCCCTTCACGACGACCGTCACCAGCGACGGCGGCGGCTTGCCGAGGTGGATGCGCCGGACGTCGAACGTTCCACCCAGCCATCCCGTGACGTCGGCGACCGCGGTGGACTTGCCGGCGCCGTCACCGCCGACGAAGGCGATCAGCGCACCACCGGCGGCGGGTCGCTTGCGCGACCGACCCCGGACGATGCGACGCGCGACCCTGCCCACCCGGCGTTCGACGCGCAGGAACGCGTCGACTGGCCGAGAACGCCTGCGGTGGGCGGCGAAGGTGCGATGGAGCGCACCGGCGGTGCGGACCTTACGCCACGGACCGGCGGAGGGCGCGATCGCCTCGATGCATCTCATGAACAGGTCCCGGCCCACGAACGGGAGGTCGGATCCGACGATCGAGGCGACATGATCGAGGTCGGCGCGCTCGATGAGCCAGATCAGCTCGCGGCGCTCCGACGCCGACAATCGACCCTGGAGCATCACGATGGCATCGGGCGTGCAGTGCTTCGCGACCATGCGGAACGCGAAGAGCAGGAGCTCGAACTCGGGCGAGGCCACGGGAAGCGGGCCGAGATCCCTCGTGGCGGCCGCGATGTAACGGTCCTCGACGTCGAGCACGAAGTTCTTCGTCATGTCGTCGCCGAAGACGAGCCGCCGGTGCGCGTGCACCTGCACGAGTCGTCCGGTCTCCGTATCCAGCCCGTAGAACTGTGCGACCGCGGGGATGCGCCGGACCCGGTGCGGCACGCCTTCCTTGAAGCCCAGTCGCGACAGGACCGAGTGGAACCGGTCCCACGCATCGGATGCGATCAGCAGGTCCAGATCGTTCTCGCCTCGGAGCGACTTCCCGATCGCCTCGTTGCTCTTGAAGTGGCAGTAAGGCACCTTGGCCTCGTCCAGACCATGGGCCAGCGCCCGCACGAGTTCGAGCGGCTGCCCGTCCTGCGTCGCGGCCCCTTCCGTCGATACGGACGTCGCGGGCGCTCCTCTGTGATGGGCCGTCGAGACCAAGCGACACCTCTCATCGGTGGACCCGCGCGCGCTCACGCGGACCGGAGGAACGCTAGGCCGTCGTCGGCACCTTCGCCGCCGCCCGATGTGGTAGCTCGGCTACGACGAACGGACGAGTGTGCCGACAGGTCCCGGACGCTCCGGAGGCCAGGCAACACTGAGCCTCGGTCGGCGAACGCACGAGGGGCCCCCGTGCGGGGGCCCCTCGGCCTTTGCGGTGCAACTCGGTGCTTACGCGCTCGCAGACATCGGCAGCCGCCCCGCCGCCTCGAGCTGATCCTCGATCCACGCGTACGTGGACTTGAGGCCGTCCTCGAGCGTGACCTCGGGCGCCCAGCCGAGCGTCGCCTTGCAGCGGTCGTTGTCGCTGTTGCGGCCGCGCACGCCCTGCGGCTTCGTCAGGTCGTGCTGCTTCACGAGCGTCTTGCCGGCGACCTCGCTCACGAGGTCGACGAGCTGATCGATCGTCACGAGCCGGTCGGATCCCAGGTTCAGCGGCTCCCAGTGGTCGCTCTGCGCGATGCGGTAGATGCCCTCGACGCAGTCGTCGACGTAGGTGAACGAGCGGGTCTGCTGTCCGTCGCCCCAGATCTCGATGTCGTCGCCGTCGTTCGCCAGCGCCACCTTGCGGCTGATCGCCGCGGGGGCCTTCTCGCGTCCGCCCTCGTAGGTGCCGAGCGGCCCGTAGATGTTGTGGAAGCGCGCGACCCGCGTCTCGAGCTTGCCCTCCTCCTGGTAGTACTGGCAGAGCTTCTCGGAGTAGAGCTTCTCCCAGCCGTAGCCCTCCTCGGGGTCGGCCGGGTAGGCGTCCTCTTCCTTCAGCGGGGTCACGTCGGGGTCGTGCTGCTTGTACATCGGGTAGATGCACGCGCTCGACGAGTAGAAGTGGCGCTGCACGCCGTTCTGGAACGCGGCCTCCAGCATGTGGGCGTTGATCAGCACGTTGTTGCGCGCGATCTCCACGCGGTTGCCCGTGATGTAGCCGATGCCGCCCATGTCGGCCGCGAGCTGGTAGACCTCCTCGACGCCCTCGGTCGCCTTCAGGCAGTTCTCCCACTCGCGGAGGTCGAGCACCAGGAACTCGTCGGCCGCCGTGGCCTCGTACTCCGGCTCCTTGATGTCGACGCCGCGGACCCAGTAGCCCTTGTCCTTCAGGTACCGGACCATGTGGTGACCGATGAACCCGCCGGCCCCGCCGACGACCGCACGCCTCTGCATGATCGTTCGCTTCCTTTCGTTCGAGACCCGTCCCGTCCTGACGATCCCTCCACCACCGGCTCTCGCTCCCGGGGGGGACCCCGCCGGATGGTGTCGTCCTCGCGTGCGTCCGTTGTACCCGAAGACGTAGCACTTGGCTACGGCAACGGTATTAGACCGTTCGGGCGGAAATGGCGACCGCCGAGCGAACGCGATCTCAGCTGTCGAAGCCCAGGCCCACCGCATCGAGCATACGCAGCCAGAGGCCTCTGCGTCCCGCGTGGCGGTCGGCCTTCGTGAGGGCGCGGGTCGTCAGTCCCGATGCCCACTGATCGCAGGGGTTCGGGAGGGAACGGCACCGGCTTGGAACGCACGAGCCGCAGCCGGGTGCGTTCGGTGTCGCGCCCGTCGACCAGGTCGAGCGCCGTCGCGAGCGCCGAACCGCGTGGCCGCGACCCCCATGCCGGTGTACCCGACGGCGTACGCGACGCGGGCGTCGAGGGCCGTGCCGAACATCACCGAGAAGCGGCTGCACGTGTCGATCACGCCACCCCAGCGGTGCGAGAACCGCACCCCGTCGAGTTGCGGGAACGTCTCGAAGAAGTGGGCGGCGAGCCTCGAGAACGTGGCCTCGCGTTGTTCCAGCTCGGGTGCCACCGCGTTCCGCCAGTGGTAGACGGCGTCGTAGCCGCCCCAGAGGATGCGGTCGTCGGCGCTCATGCGGTAGTAGTGGAAGTGATTGGCGCTGTCGGCGAACCCCTGGCGGCGCGCCCACCCGATCGAGGCCAGTTGGTCGGCCGTGAGCGGCTCGGTCATCAGCACGTAGTCGTAGACGGGCACGACGTAGCGCCGGATCGACCGCACCAGCGGCGGGAACGCGTTCGTGGCGAGCACGACGCGCCGCGCATCGACGCGGCCCCCGGGGGTGTCGAGCGCGACGCCGGTCGTCGTCTTCGCCAGTCCGGTGACCGGGGTCCGCTCGTGCAGGCGCACGCCGAGCTCCAGCGCGGCTCGACGCAGGCCCCAGGCGAGTCGCGCCGGGTCGACCATCGCGCACCCGCTCCGCTTCCACATGCCGGCGAGGTAGGTGGGTGAGTCGAGCTCGGCCCGCACCTGGTCGCGATCGAGGAACGCCGCGTCGTGCCCGAACCGCCGCGCGAGCTCGACGCCCTCGCGCATCCACTCGACCTCGTGCGGCTCTCGGGCCACGAGCACCTCACCCTCGGGGTTCCAGTCGCAGTCGATGCCGAACCGAGCGATCGTCTCCTCGATGCCGCGGAAGCTCTCGGCCGCGAGCCGCTCGATCGTCTCGATCTCGTCGGGGAACCGGTCGATGCCGTTCGGCAGACCGTGCGTGAGCGATGCATCGCAGAAGCCGCCGTTGCGGCCGCTGGCCCCGAACGCCACCGTGTCCCGCTCCAGCAGGAGCACGTCGCGATCGGGCCGCTCCTCCTTCGCCTGGATCGCCGCCCACAGGCCGGTGAATCCGCCGCCGACGATCGCGAGGTCGGCCTCGGTCGGCGTGTCGAGCGGGGCGTTCGGCTCGGGGGCGCCCGGCTGGTCGAGCCAGAACGGCACCGGCGATGCGTCGGCGTACGTCTCGCGGAGCCGGTCGGCGACGAGCGCCACGGCGCTAGCCCTCCCCCGGGGCCGGCTCGGCGTCGGCGAGCGTGACCTGGAAGACCTTGCGGAGCGCCTCGTGCACCGTCCACGTCGTGCGGGCGCCTCGTTCCAACACGCAGACGTCGCCGGGGCCGACCTCGAGCCTCGGTCCGCCGTCCACGGCGATCGTCGCCCGGCCCTCGAGCACCACGAACACCTCGTCCTCTTCGGTGTCGGTGACGGTCCCCTCGGTGATGCGCCACACGCCGCGCACGACGCGTCCGTCGGCTGACTCCGACAGCACGGCCTCGGTGATCTCGGGCGTGCCGTCGATCACCTGCGACGGGTCGAGCTCACCGGGCTCGAGCGGCACGTCGAGAACACGGACGGCGAAGGTGCCGGCGACGCTGGGGGCGGGCGTGCGTTCCATCGAGGGAACAGGCTACCCGAGCTCAGTCGTCCGCCACCGGCCAGACGAGCTCGAACCGCTCGAGCACGACGAGATCCTCGTCGGAGACCGGCGTGCCCTCGTCGGCGAAGAACCGCTCGTGAGCCGCGCGCCAGTACGCGAGCGAGCGATCGCCCTCACCCTCGACCCACGCGAACTCCTCGTCGACCTCGCCGAACGGCTTCGTGTCGACCTGCGTGGTGCGGATGATGCACACGGGCTGCCCGGCCCCGTCGAGGATCACGCTGTAGGCGCCGACCTCAGGGAACGGCTCGTCCTCGGCCTCGAAGGAGTCGAGACGCGCGGTCGTCGCGCGCTTCGGGCCGTCGCGCACGAGCAGCCCGAGCTCCGTCGCGAGCTCCGGGGTGTCGTCTCCGCCGAACGCCCACGCCTCGTACGGCGCGTCGACGCCGGTCGCGTCGGCGAACGATCGCCAGAACGCCTCGATCGCCGGACTGGCGGTCGCTCACACGTCACACCCCCTTCAGGTAGGCGACGGTCTCGGCCAGGCCGTCCTCCAGGTGGGTCCACGGCTTCCACGCGATCGCGTTCGCCGCCGAGCCGATGTCGAGGGCGATGCGCCTGAGCTCTCCCGGTGGCAGCGGCCCGAACTCGGGCTCACGCTCGTAGCCCACGATGTCGGCGAGCAGACGGTAGAGGTGGCTCACGCTCGTCTCGAGCCCGGTGCCGACGTTCACGAGCTTGCCCGGGCCGCGATCGACGGCCTGCACGAACGCGTGCACGACGTCGTCGATGAACACGTAGTCGCGCGTCTGGTTCCCGTCGCCGAAGATCGTGACGGGCTCGCCGGCGAGCATGCGCGACGCGAAGATCGCCACCACGCCGGCCTCGCCGTGAGGGTCCTGGCGCGGGCCGTAGACGTTGCCGAGCGCGAGCGCCGTGTGCTCGAGCCCCCGGTAGCGCTGGTAGAAGCCGAGGTAGTCGAGCACGACCTTCTTCGAGATGCCGTAGGGGCTGAGCGGGTGCGAGCTCTGCGCGCTCGTCTCCTTGGCGGGAAGGCGACGGGGCTCCCCGTAGATCGTGCCGCCGCTGGCCGCGTAGACGACCTTCCGCGTCTCGACCTTGGCGGCGCACGCCAACACGTTCAGCGTGCCCATCACGTTGATCGACGCGTCGAGCGTGGGATCGTCGAGCGAGGGGCGCACCCCGGACTGCGCGGCGAGGTGGAAGACCACCTCGGGCCGGTGCCGTTCGAACAGGGGCAGCAGACCGTCGGCGCGCACGTCCATGTTGAAGAACGTGAACTCCTTGCCGTACCCGCGCGCGTCGACGAGGTTGGCGATGCGGCCGGTGGACAGGTCGTCCACGCTGATCACGCGGTGGCCCTCGGCCAGCAGACGATCTGCGAGGTGCGAGCCGATGAACCCGGCGCCCCCGGTCACCAGGACGGTGCTCACGCGGTCAACCTTAGCTGCGGATCGGCGGCGATGTCGAGCGAGGTGCGCTCCCCGCGAGCCCATCTCGCCGCGCCCAGGCAGGCGATCATCGCGGCGTTGTCGGTGCACAGCGGCATCGACGGGAACAGCACCTCGAGCCCCTCCTGCTCCCCCGCCGCCGCGAGCCGCTCGCGCAGCCGCGTGTTCGCGACGACGCCGCCGCCGAGCAGCACCGTGGGGGCGCCGACGTCCTTCGCCGCGGCGATCGTCTTCGTCACCTGCACGTCGACGATCGCCTCCTGGAAGCTGGCGGCCAGATCGGGCAGGTGCAGATCCTGACCCGCCGCCCGGGCGGCCTTCACGTGGCGCAGCACGGCCGTCTTCAGCCCGCTCAGCGAGAAGTCGTAGTCGCCGGAGTCCTGCATCGCCCGCGGGAAGCGGATCGCATGGGGGTCACCCTGACGCGCCATCGCGTCGAGCGCCGGACCGCCCGGGAACCCGAGTCCGATCAGGCGGGCCACCTTGTCGAAGGCCTCCCCCGCCGCGTCGTCGAGCGTCTGGCCGAGCACGACGTGATGGAACATCTCCGGCACGTGCACGAGCATCGTGTGTCCACCGCTCACGATCAGCCCGACGTACGGCGGCCGGGGCCGTCCGTGCTCCAGGAAGTTCGCCCAGTAGTGACCCTCGAGGTGGTTCACCCCGACGAGGTCGGCGCCGGTCGCGAGCGAGACGGCCTTGGCGCCGGCCATGCCCACCAACAGCGCGCCGACGAGGCCCGGCCCGGTGGTCACCGCCACCGCGTCGATCTCGCCGAACCCGACGCCCGCGACCGCCAGAGCCTCTTCGAGCAATGGGTTCAACGCCTCCACGTGCGCGCGCGCCGCGACCTCGGGCACGACCCCACCGAACCGCTCGTGCAGGTGCACCTGCGACGCGATCAGGTTGGCCCGCAGCTCGAACCCGTCTTCCACCACGGCGACGGCGGTCTCGTCGCACGACGTCTCGATGCCGAGCGTGATCACGCGGGGCGCACCGGGTCCGGCATCGACGAGGCGATCGCCGCCAGTCGGCTCGCGAAGGACCCCGTGCGGATGTCGTCGGTCCACATGATCAACGCGTCCTCGTGCAGCTCCTGGTAGTAGTTCCTGCGGATGCCGACCGGCCGGAAGCCGAATCGCCCGTACAGTCGCTGGGCCCCCCAGTTCGTCACCCGCACCTCGAGGGAGACCGCGTGGCCCCCCATCTCGATCGCCTGGGTCAGGAGCTCGTGCAGCAGCTTCGTGCCGATGCCGAGGCGATGCCGCTGCGGGTCGACGGCGATGTTCGTCACATGGGCCTCGTCGCCGTAGCAGATCAACCCACCGTAGCCGACGACGGTCTTCTCGACCCGCGCGACGAGGTAGCAGCGATTGTTGGGCTCGGTCATCTCGGCGACGAAGAGGTTGGGGCTCCAGGGGCGCGCGTACACCTGGCGCTCGATCGCCATGACGCCGCGCAGGTGACGCCTGCGCATGCGCCCGACCTCGACCCTAGATGCCCCGTGCTCGCCGATCCCACGCGATCTCAGCATCGGACTTCCTCAGGTACAGGGGGACGACGTCGAACAGGCGATCGTGCTCCTCTCGCAGGAACCGAGGCACGGCGAGCTCGACCAACGCGGCGGCGTCGGGGTGCGCGGCGATCGACGACGCGAACTCGATCCGGCTTCCGATCTCCTCGAGCACATGTCGGTACAGCATCGCACCGTTGCCGACGGCCAACACCTCGCCCGGCAGCGCCTGGAGCTCCGCCGCCAGATGGTCGGGGGCGTGCACCTCGTACCCGCGTTCGCGAACGACGCCGCCCGGCACGGCGCGGTAGATCGCGGAGAAGACCTCGCCCCGACGGGCGTCGATCACGGCGGCGATGCGCCGGGACGAGTAGCGGACCGCATAGGCCAGCGCGTCGAGGCTCGTGAGGCCGACGATCGGCACCCCCGCGACCTGCGCGAGCGTCTTCGCCGTCTCGACCCCGACCCGCAGTCCCGTGAACAGTCCGGGGCCGATCCCCACCGCGATCCCGCCCACCTGTGACAGCGTCAGGTCGCTCCCACCGAGCAGCTGGTGCAGCAGAGGCGTCACGGACTCCTGCCGCGCCGCGCCGGCGATGCTCGCCCTCGCCAGGATCTCGTTCTCGGTGCCGATCGCCACCGACGTCTGCGGGGTGCTCGTCTCGATGCCGACGACGATCACGGCGCGACCACCCACGGCATCACGGCGGCCTCGAGCGCGGCGAATCGTTCGGCCCACCCCGCCCCCGTCGCCGAGATCGCGATCGAGCGCTCGTCGTCGTCGTCGAGGCCCGCACCGGTCGTGAGCTCGATGCGCAGCCGCTCGTCGGGCAGGAGCTCCTCGATCGTGTCGCCCCACTCCACGAGCAGCACGTCCTCGCCGGCCCCGAGCTCGTCGAGACCGAGGTCCATCACGTCCTGGATGCGGTCGAGGCGGTAGACGTCGACGTGGGCCAGGTCGAGGATGCCCGAGTACTCCTTCACGAGGGTGAACGTCGGCGACGACACCGGCTCCTCGATGCCCAATCCCCGAGCGACGCCCTGCGCGAACGTCGTCTTGCCGGCTCCGAGCTCGCCCGTGAGCACGACCGCGTCGCGCGCGCGCAGCAGCGAGGCGATCGCCTCGCCCACCTCGCGCGTCTCGTCCGCCGAGGAGGTGCGCACGTCGACGCGCACGTCAGAACAGCTCCAGCTGATCGTCGTCGACCGCCCGCGTCTCGCTGTCGGGGAGCGCGATCACGCCCGGAGGGGGCGCCGTGGCATCCACGGCCGCAACGGTTCGATCGGGATCGGGCACGGCCGCCGAGTCCAGCGTGGACCGCACGAGCCGGAAGTCCTCGAGCAACAGCTGGAACTGCCGCGACTTCTCGCCGCCGCCGTGCAGGATCGCGGCCGGGTGGAACGTCGGGATCACGGTGCGTCCGTGCCAGTCGTGCACCTGTCCTCGGAGGCGCGTGATGCCGGTCTCCGTGTTCAGCACGAACTTCGTGGCGAAGTTGCCGAGGGTCACGACCACGCGCGGCTGGATCAAGGAGACCTGCTCGACCAGCCACGGCGTGCACGCCTCGATCTCGTCGGGCCGCGGATCGCGGTTGCCGGGCGGCCGGCACTTCACGATGTTCCCGATGTACACCTGCTCGCGCGTGAGCCCGATCTCCCCCAGCACGCGGTTCAGGAGCTGACCCGCGGCACCCACGAACGGCTCACCCTGCTTGTCCTCGTGGAACCCGGGCCCCTCCCCGATGAACATCAGGTCGGCGTCGGGATCCCCCGCGCCGAAGACGACCTGCGTGCGACCCTCGGCGAGGCGACATCTCGTGCACCCCGCGGCCTCGGCGGCGGCCTCGGCGAGCGAGCGCGTCATGGGCCGCCACGCCCCTTCGAGGCTCGTCGCCGCCGAGGCCGCGGGGCGTGACCACCGGCGAGCACGGCTCGGGCGAACGCACGGATCTCCCGATCGAGCTCGACCGGTCGCTCCATCATCGCGATGTGGCCCGCGCCGTCGAGCACCACGAACCGGCCGTCGGGGAGCGCGGCGGCGAGCTCGACGGCGCTCGAGGGGGGCGTCACGCGATCGTGCTCCCCCACCACCACGAGCGCGGGCATGCGGATACGCGGCAAGACGTGCCGGAGATCGGTCTCGAGCAAGCCCGGCGAGGCCGTCGGTCCACACCTCCGAGGACGCCCGCTCGGCGAGATGCACGACGTGCTCGACCACGTGGCGGGGAGCGTCGGGTCCGAACTGGGTGAGACGCACGACGGCGCCCCGCAGGTCGGTCGGGCTCGCGAGCACCGCCTTGCGGAGACGGTCGACGCGCTCGGCGGCCGACCGCAGTGACCCCAGACGCGGACGGATGATGTCGGTGATCGATCCCATCGCTCCACGGACGAGCTCGGAGGCCGACGTGCCGACGAGGACGACCCCGGCGACCGAGGTCGCCATCAGGTCGGGGCGGACCTCGGCCATCGCGAGCGTCGCGATCGCCCCCATGCTGTGGCCCACGATCACGACCCGTCGGTCGGGGGCGACGGCCTCGAGCACCGCCGCGATGTCGCGTCCCATCGAGCGCACCGACAGATCGCCGTCGGCCGGCTGCTCGCTCGTCCCGTGGCCCCGCAGATCCATCAGCACGCACCGATGATCCGCCGAGAGGTCCACCCACTGCTCCCGCCACGTGGTCATGTCGAGGCTGAATCCGTGCACGAAGAGCAGCAGCGGGGCCGACGGGTCGCCCGCCGCTCGCACGGCGAGCTGCGTGCCGTCGAACGAGCGCACGGGGCCGAGGTCGTCGGGAGGCAGATCCCACAGGGGAGCCTCGAGCTCGTGCTCGGTGCGCCGTCGCAGCACGGTGCGCCCGACGGCGCCCGCGGCGATCGCGCCCGCCGCGACGCCCCCCGCGATCAAGGCCGTGCGCTTGCCGGTCATGGCACCGATCCCTCGCTCGTGTACCGCCTCGGGACCCGCGGACCGATCCGGGCGACGATCTCGTACGCGATCGTGTCCGACAGGGTGGCCAGCTCCCAGGCCGTCACGGTCTCCGCGCCCTGGGTGCCGAGCACCACCACCTCGTCGCCCATCGCCGGCTCGGCGTCTCCACAGTCCACGACCAGCTGATCCATCGTCACGCTCCCCGCGACACGGCATCGCCGCCCACCGATCAACACGTCGGCGCGCGACGACAGCCTGCGAGGGTAGCCGTCGGCGTAGCCCACCGGCACGGTCGCCACCCACGCATCCTCGGCGAGCTCGTAGCGGTGACCGTAGGAGACGCGACGGCCGGCGGGCAGGCGCTTCACGAAGGCGACGGCGGACCGCCAGGTCAGCGCGGGGCGCAGACCGAGATCGCCCCCCACGCCCGGGGCCGGCTCGATGCCGTACAGACCGATGCCCGCACGCACCAGGTCGAACCGAGCCTGAGGGAACCGGAGCCGCGCCGGCGGTGTTGGCCGCGTGCACGAACCGGGGCCGATGGCCCGCCGCCCGGACCCGCTCGACCACGTCGGCGAACAGGTCGAGCTGCTGGTGCGTCGTCACCTCGTCGGTATCGGCACAGGCCAGGTGCGTCCACAGGCCGTCGAGCTCGAGCCCGGCGCGACGACCCGCTCGACGAACGCCGGGGCGCCGTCGGGCGGCCACACGCCCACCCGATGCATGCCCGTGTCGACCTTGACGTGCACGCCCACCGATGGCGTGAGGGCCGACGCCGCCGCCGCGAGCCGTTCGAGACCGTCGTCGGAGCACACCGTCGGGGTCAGCGAGGCGGTCACGGCCGCGACCTCCGATCCGGGGGGACATTCCGACAACACCAGGATCGGGGCCTCGATGCCCGCGGCCCGCAGGCCGAGACCCTCCTCGACGAGCGCGACCCCCAGCCACGTCGCACCCGCGTCCAGCGCAGCGCGCGCGACCTGACCGGCGCCGTGCCCGTACCCGTCGGCCTTCACGACGGCCATCACCTCGGTGCCCGGGAACGTGAGCGTGCGCACGTTGTGCGGCGATCGCCCCGAGGTCGACGTCGACCCACGTCGGGCGGAGCTGGGTCATGCGAGCACCGCCGCGAACGCCTCCGGGATGCGCTCGATCACGTCGCCCGCGAGCGTGCCCTCGCCGAGTTCCCGTCCGGCGAGGCGCCCGGCCACGCCGTGGAGGAACGCGCCGGCCGTCGCCGCGTCGAGCGTTCCCGTCCCCCGGGCGAGCAGTCCCCCGACCATGCCGGTCAGCACGTCCCCCGTGCCGGCCGTGGCCAGCGCCGGCGTCCCCGTCGGATTCACACGCGCGAGGCCCTCGGTCGGCGCGATCACGGTCCTCGTGCCCTTCAGGAGGGTCACGGCGTCCGAGGCCTCCGCCAGCGCGCGGGCCGCGTCGATCCGATCGCCCACGTCGGCGACCGATCGCCCCATGAGGCGCTCGAACTCCCCGTCGTGCGGCGTCAGCACGGCCTCGGCGTCGCGCCGTCGGAGCACCTCGGTATCGCCTCGGAACGCGTTCAGCCCGTCGGCATCGACCACCAGCGGCGTCGGGCAGCGTCCGACGAGCGCCCTGACGAGGCGGGCCGTCTCGTCGTCGGTGGTCAGGCCGGGACCGACCGCCACCGCGTCGGCGTCCCGAGCCGCCTCGAGCAGCGCGTCGAGCGCCGCCAAGGCGACGGTCCCCTCGTGGGTCTGTGCCAGCGGCAGGAACACCGCCTCGGTCGCGTGCGCCTGCACCGCGGGCAGGGCGTCCCGGGGGCCGGCCACGACCACGAGGCCGGCGCCGACCCGCGCCGCCGCACGGGCGATCAGCGCGGGAGCGCCGGTCATGCGCCGGGACCCGGCGACCACGAGGAGCACGCCCGAGCTGCGCTTGTGCCCTTCCATCGAACGCATCGGCAGCACCGACGCCACGTCGGCCGGTTCGACCAGACCGATCCCGGGCTCCAGCAGGTCCTCGGGGAATCCGATGTCCACGACGCGGACCGTGCCCGAGCGTTCGGCGCCCGGCAGCAGCACCGAGCCCACCTTCGCCGCGCCGAACGCCACCGTCAGGTCCGCCCAGACGGCCGTGCCCTCGACCGCACCGGTTGCGACCGTCGACCCCTGATGGGATGTCCGCGGCGACGACGGGCGCGCGTGCCGCGTTGAGCGCGTCGATCGCCTCGCGCCATACGCCTTCCGGCTCCCCGCGGAAGCCCGTGCCGAAGAGCGCGTCGACCGCCACGTCGGCCCGAGCGAGCGATCGCTCGTCGCGGGACGCGAGCCACTCCCGCGCCGTGAGTCCCTGCTCGGCGAGTCGGGCTCGGTTCGCCCCCGCCGCTCCGGATCCCGTCGCCGCCGCTTCCACCACGACGACGTCGACCCGCATGCCCTCGCGGGCGAGGTGGCGCGCCGCGACGAACCCGTCGCCACCGTTGTTGCCCTTCCCGCACACCACGACGGCACGACGGCCGTAGACGCCACCGGCCACCTCGACGGCGGCGCGCGCCACCGCTCGACCGGCGCGCTCCATCAGGTCGGTGGCGGACACCCCCCGATCCTGGGTCGCCCGATCGAGGTCGGCCGCTTCCCGTGGCGTGAGGACCGGCTTCATCGATCCCTCACGGTGAGCACGCCCTCATGAGCGGACGGCGATCGCGAACGCCACCGCGTTCGTCTTCTCGTGGGTGAACGTGACGAGCACCTGCGTGATGCCGAGGCCGTCGGCGCGGACCTTCGCGAGCCCGTCGAGCACGATCGACGGCGCCCCCGACGGCGCCCGCCCCACGCTGATGTCCTGCCACCGCTTGCCCCGGTAGCCGCCGAGCGCCTTGATCGTGGCCTCCCTGGCGGCGAACCGGCCGGCGTAGGATTCGGCGGGCCGAGCCTTCGAATCGCAGTAGGCGATCTCGGCGGGGGTGAAGACGCGCTCGCGCATCGTCGGATGGCGTGCGAGCGCCCGCTCCATGCGAGCGATCTCGCAGATGTCGACGCCGAGCCCGACGATCTCCACGAGCCCAAGCTTAGAGCCCGCCCAGGGTCACTTCATGCGGATCAGCGCGATCGCCGCGGCGATCGCCAGCCCCACCATGAACACGATCCCGATCATGAACAGTGTGCCCGCAGCGATGATGGTCATGGCGCGACGCTACTCCACCGTGACGCTCTTCGCGAGGTTCCGCGGCTGGTCGACGTCGCAGCCGCGCAGGGTGGCCACGTGGTACGCGAGCAGCTGCATCGGCACGGTCACGACCACCGGCGACATCAGCTCGGGCGTCGCGGGCACCTCGAGCACGTGGTCGGCGAGCGCGCCGATCTCGGTGTCTCCCTCGGTCGCCACCGCGATCACGCGGGCGCCGCGCGCTCGCACCTCCTGGATGTTCGAGAGCATCTTGCGGTAGACGTGGCACTGCGTGGCCACGGCCACGACGGGCACGCCGTCCTCGATCAGCGCGATCGGGCCGTGCTTCAGCTCGCCGGCCGGGTGCCCCTCGGCGTGCACGTAGCTGAGCTCCTTGAGCTTGAGCGCCCCTTCGAGCGCCGCCGGGTACCCGGTGTGCCGCCCGATGAACAGCACGTCGCGCGCGTCGCGGTAGCGCTCGGCGATCGCCCGAACCTGGTCGTCGAGGCCGATCGCGCGTTCCACCTTGGCGGGCAGCTCGTCGAGCTCGGCCAGCACCTCGGCGATCTCCTCGGGGAACTTCGTGCCCCGCACCTGCGCCAGGTAGAGGGCGACGAGGTACTGCGAGACCATCTGGGTCGCGAACGTCTTCGTGGCCGCGACCCCGATCTCGGGGCCGGCGTGCGTGTACAGCACCCCGTCGGCCTCACGGGCGAGCGAGGAGCCCACCGTGTTCGTCACGGCGATCACCTGGGAGCCCTGGCGACGGGCGTGACGCGCGGCTTCCAGCGTGTCGATCGTCTCGCCCGACTGCGAGACCGCGAGCGTCAGCGTGTCGGGCCCGAGCACCGGGTCGCGGTAGCGGAACTCGCTCGCGATCTCGATCTCGACCGGCAGGCGCGTCCAGTGCTCGATCGCGTACTTCGCGACGAGCCCCGAATGGAACGCCGTGCCGCACGCGACCACGAACACCTTGCTCACCTCGCGCAGCACGTCGTCGGAGACGTGCAGCTCGTCGAGCACGAGCCGCTCCCCCACCGTGCGTCCGACCAGCGTGTCGCGGATCGCCGCCGGCTGCTCGTCGATCTCCTTGCGCATGAACGTCTCGTACCCGCCCTTCTGGGCGCGGGCGACGTCCCAGTCGACGGTGATCGGCTGCGGATCGAGCGGCGAGCCCTCGAGATCGGTGAACGACGCGCCGTCGCGCCGCACCTCGACGACCATGCCCTCGTCGAGGGGGATCACGGTCGACGTCCGTTCCAGCACCGCCGGGATGTCGGAGGCGAGCATCGTCTCGCCGTCGCCCACCCCGACGATCAGCGGCGACGACACCTTCACGCCGACGAGCACGTCGGGGTCGTCGAGGCAGCAGACGACGAGCGAGTACGCCCCCTCGAGCTCGCGCACCGCGCCCGCGCACCGCATCGGGCAGCGAACCGCCGTCCCGCAGCTTCTCCTCCACGAGATGCGCGACGCACTCGGTGTCGGTCTCCGAGACGAGGGTGTGGCCGTCCTTCTCGAGCCGGTCGCGGAGCTCCTGGAAGTTCTCGACGATGCCGTTGTGGATCACGGCGACCCTGCCCGCGCAGTCGAGGTGGGGATGGGCGTTGCGGTCGGTGGGCGCGCCGTGGGTGGCCCAGCGCGTGTGCCCCATGCCCACGGCGCCCGCCGGGCTGCCCTCGGCGTCGAGCGCACCCTCGAGCTCGGCCAGCTTCCCGGCACGCTTGACGACCCCGAGTCCGCCGTCGAGCACGGCGACGCCCGCCGAGTCGTACCCACGGTATTCGAGCCGCCGGAGACCTTCGAGGACGATCGGAAGGGCCTCGTCGGGCCCCACGTAGCCCACGATGCCGCACATCAGGCTCCAACCCTAGCAGGGGCCTCCGCGACGACCTCGTAGGTGTTTCCCCGGGCGACGGTCGGCGTCAACCCGACGCCGCGCGCACGACGTCGGCGATGCGTTCGGCATGCTCGGTGGCCAGGTCCTCGGTCTCTGCCTCGACCATCACGCGCACCAGCGGCTCGGTCCCCGAGGCCCGCACGAGCACCCGGCCGTCGAGCCCGAGCGCCGTCTCGGCCTCGGCGACGGCCCGACCCACGTCGTCCGCCTCGGCCACCGAGCGATCGGCCACCTCGACGTTGATCATGCGCTGCGGGTAGCGCCGCATCACCGACGCGAGCTCGCGGATCGTGCGCCCGGTGGCGGCCGCGAGCGACAGGAAGCGCACGGCGGTGAGCAGCCCGTCGCCCGTGCTGGCCCGGTCGAGGAAGATCACGTGCCCCGATTGCTCGCCACCCAGCACCGCGCCCGTGCGCACCATGTCCTCGAGCACGTACCGGTCGCCCACCTTCGACGAGACCACGTCGATGCCCGCCTCGCGCATCGCGTGGTGGAAGCCGAGGTTCGCCATCACGGTCGTGACGACCGTGTTCCCGCTCAGCGCGCCCCGGTCGCGCAGCGCGATCGCCGATGCCGCCAGCACCTGGTCGCCGTCGACGATCGCGCCCTCGGCGTCGGCGAACAGCGCCCGGTCGGCGTCGCCGTCGTGCGAGACGCCCGCGTCGGCGCCGAGCCGCACGACCTCCCGGGCCACCACCTCGGGGTACAGCGCCCCGCATCCGTCGTTGATGTTCTTGCCGTCGGGTTCGGCGTAGATCGCATGGACCTCGGCGCCGAGCCGTCGCAGCAGGGCCGGCGCGAGTTCGCCGATGCCGCGCCGTTCGCGCAGTCGACCACGACCCTCATGCCGTCGAGCCGGGTATCGGCGGCATCGACGAGGTGCGCGAGGTAGCGCTCCCGGCCGTCGCCGACCGTGCGCGCGACGCCGCGCCGATCCGGCGCGTCGCCGAGATCGTCCATCGCCGCTTCGATCTCGTCCTCCACGTCGTCGGCCAGCTTCGTGCCGGTCGCGTCGAAGAACTTGATGCCGTTGTACTCGGGTGGGTTGTGCGAGGCGGAGATGACCACGCCGCTCGTGGCCCCCAGGGCGGTCGTGAGGAACGCGATCGCAGGGGTGGGCTCGATGCCGGCGATCAAGGCGTCGCCGCCACCGTCGCGGATGCCCTCGACGAGCGCGTCCTCGAGCCACTCCCCCGATGAGCGCGGGTCGCGCCCGACGACGAACGCGGGACGCCCCTCGCCCGTGGCGGCCGAGCACGAGCACGCCGGCCCGCCCGAGGCGGTACGCGAGATCCTCGGTGAGCTCGGTGCCCGCGAGACCGCGGACGCCGTCGGTGCCGAACAGCCGTGGGGTCACGGCGCGAAGGCTACCCCAGCGGCTTCACGCCTCGCACGATCGCGCCGTGCATGCCGTCGGTGAGCTCGTGGGTGGCCACGATCTCGATCTCGCCGAAGCCCGCCCGCTCCAGCTCGGCTCGGTACTCGGCGAACGAGAGCGCTCCCGCGATGCATCCCACGTAGGAGCCGCGCTCGGCCCGGTCGGCCGGGGTCAGGTGGTCGTCGGCCACGACGTCGCTGATGCCGAGACGCCCCCCGGGTCGCAACACGCGGAACATCTCGTCGACCACGCGGGGCTTGTCGGTCGAGAGGTTGATCACGCAGTTCGAGATGACCACGTCGACGCTCTGCTCGGGCAACGGGATCTCCTCGATGAACCCCTGCAGGAACTCGACGTTCTCCGCGCCCGCCTTCCGCGCGTTCTCGCGGGCGAGCGCGAGCATCTCGTCGGTCATGTCGAGGCCGTAGGCCTTCCCGGTCGGGCCGACACGCGTGGCGGACAGCAGCACGTCGATGCCTCCGCCCGAGCCAAGATCCAGCACGGTCTCGCCCTCGCGCAGCTCGGCGACCGCGGTCGGGTTGCCGCACCCCATGCTCGCCAGCACCGCTTCCTCGGGCAGATCGGCTCGGGTGGTCACGTCGTAGAGCGCGACGCCGAGGCCGTCCTCGGGCGCGCACCCGTCGGCGCAGCTCGTGATGTCGGGCCCGTTGTCGTCGGCGGCCCGCCCGGTCGCGACGACCTTCGCCGCGGCCGCGTACCGATCGCGGACCTCGTCGCGCAACTCGCTCATCGTTCCGCTCCTTCCCCGAAGCGCAGCACCTCGCCGAGCTGTCGGATCGCGTCGTGTCGCAGGGAGTAGTAGGCCCACACCCCGCGCTGCTCCCTCGTGAGGAGGCCCGCATCGACCAGCTTCCGCATGTGGTGGCTGACCGTGGGCTGCGAGAGCCCGAGGAAGTCGGTCAGGTCGCACACGCACACCGCCTCCCGCGCGGTCGCGAGCAGGTTCACGATGCGGACCCGATGGGGGTCGCCGAGCGCCTTGAACAGCGAGGCGATCGTGGCGGCCTCGTCCGACGTCATGTCGTCGGCGCCGATCGGCACGCAGCACTGGGCCGGCGCCTCGATCACCTCGATCTGCTTCGCCCCCATCGGTCCATCCTCTCTCCTCGATACATCGACACTCATCGATGCTCTCACGTCATGGTGGCCATAGCCATCGACGACCGTCAATGCGTGGGGCCGGGGTGGGAAGGGAGACGGTCCATGGGAGGATGTCACCCATGAACGAGGGACTCGTCCAGGTGTTCGCGAGCGGAGACACGGTGGCCGGCGAGATGATGCGCGGCCGGCTCGAGGCGGAAGGCATCACCGCCATGCTCAAGGGGGAAGGCGAAGGGCCCTACCGCGCGGGCCCCGTCTACGTCTGGGTGCCCGCCGAACGACGAATCGGCCGCGAGGGAGATCGTGGCCGCGGTGAGCTCCGGGCGCCTACGCGCTCGACGAGGACTTCGAGGAACCGGGCGAGCCCACCACCTGAGCCACGGGCGAGCCGCCGGGGTTCACGCCCGCCTCCCGCGACGAGGCCCTCGCGGCGCTCCTCGACCCCCTTGTAGTTCGCCAGCCCCTCGAGCTCGTGTTCCACCTCGACGAGGTCGGCCTGGTCGCGCATCACGACGTCGATCGGCTTGTACGCGTCGGGGTGCTCGTCGAGCAGCGCCACGGCGTCGGAGGCCTGCCAGGAGCGCCCGGCCATGCGTGCCTCGAACGACTCGATCGACAGCGAAGCGCGAGCCTTGGTCCGGCTCATGCGGCGGCCGGCGCCATGGGCGGACGAACGGTACGAGGCCTCGTTCCCGAGCCCGTGCACGACGTAGGAACGCTGCCCCATGCTGCCCGGGATCAGCCCCCGGTCGCCGACGCCCGCGCGGATCGCGCCCTTGCGCGTGATCCACAGACGCCTTCCTCCGACCTCCTCGAGCTCGGTGTAGTTGTGATGACAGTTGACCTCGTCGGTCGATCGGATCTCCCGCCCGAGCTCCGCCTCGAGCTCACGATGGGTCGCCACGAGCAGCAGCCGACGGTTCTCGCGCGCGTATCCCTGGGACCAGCCGAGGTCACGGATGTATGCGTCGAACTCGGGTGTTCCCCGCTGGAGCCATGCGAGCTCCGGATCCTCGAGCCTCGTGCCCGAGGCCCTCGTGCAGGCGCCGAGCGACCTTCGTGTGCAGCGTGGCGAGCTGGTTCCCTCCCCCACGCGAGCCGGAGTGGAGCAGGATCCAGACGACGCCGTGCTCGTCGACGGCCAGCTCGACGAAGTGGTTGCCCGAACCCAACGTGCCGAGCTGAGAGGCCGCGCGATCGGGGTGCACCAGCGACTCGGGCGGCGGATGCTCGGCGAACCAGTCGAGCGCGTCCGGCGACGGCTCTCGGTGCCAGTGTCCGAGCCCCGCGGGCACGCGTGCGTCCGCATGCGATCGACCCACCCGTCGAGGCCGCGGTCGGGCAGCTGGTCGACCCGCAGATCGAGCCGTCGGGCGGCCATGCCGCACCCGATGTCGACGCCGACCGCCGACGGGATCACCGCGGTCTCGGTCGGGATCACCGACCCGATCGTCGCGCCCATGCCGAGGTGGGCGTCGGGCATCAGAGCGACGGGGCCGGCGACGATCGGGAGCCGCGCGGTGCGCTCGGCCTGCTCGCGCGTGGCCTCGTCGAGCTCGCTCGCCCAGCTGAGCACGCCGGGGGCGATCTCGTGGGGCATCGCGCCGTTCGTCCTTCCGTCTGCTCCGGGTCGCGGTGCCCGAAGCGCTCGGAGGGTCAGCGCTTCGAGTACTGCGGCGCCTTGCGGGCCTTCTTGAGGCCGTACTTGCGGCGTTCCTTCTCGCGCGCGTCGCGCGTGAGGAACCCCTCGGCCTTCATCTGCCCGCGCAGCTCGGGGTGGAGCTCGATCAGGGCGCGGGCGATGCCGAGCCGGATCGCGCCCGCCTGCCCGCTGACGCCGCCACCACGGATCGTGGCGATCACGTCGTAGTCCTTCTCGCGCTCGCAGAGCCGCAGCGGCGAGACCGCCACCATGCGGTGCACGCGGGTCGGGAAGTACTCCTCGAGGCTGCGGCCGTTGATGTCGAACTCGCCCGAGCCCGGCACGAGGCGTACCCGCGCCACGGCCTCCTTGCGGCGGCCGGTCGTGATCTTCACGGGGGTCACTGCTGCCACGTGCTCACTCCTCGGTGGTGTCGGTCGTCTTCTTCGCGGCCGGCTTCTTGGCCGTGGTCTTCTTCGCGGCCGGCTTCTTGGCGGTCGCGGGTCTTCGCCGTCGTCTTCTTGGCCGCTGGCTTCTTCGCCGCCGGCTTCTTCGCTGCCGGCTTCTTCGCTGCCGGCTTCTCTTCTGTGGGCGCGGCAGTCGCCTCGTCGGCAACCTCGGCCTCATCGCCCGAGGTCAGGTGGCGGGTCTTCAGCTCGGGGACCGGCTTCGGGCTCGGGAGGCCTTCCCACGCCGGGGGCCGGCCGAGCGTGTAGTCGACCGGCTGCTGCGCGGCGTGCGGGTGTTCCGCCCCGCCGACGACGTGCAGCTTGCGGATCATCGACCGTCCGAGCCGGTTCTTCGGAAGCATGCCCCTGATCGCCTTCTCGACGGCGAACACCGGCCGCGTGCTCATCAGCTCGTCGTACCGGGTCGCCGTGATGCCGCCCGGGTACCCGGAGTGGCGATACGCGAACTTCTTCTTCTCCTTGCCGCCGGTGAGCACGACCTTGTCGGCGTTCACGATGATCACGTGATCGCCGGTGTCCATGTGTGGCGCGAAGATCGGCTTGTGCTTGCCGCGCAACAATGCTGCGGCTTCGGACGCGACGCGGCCCAGCACCTTGTCGCTGGCGTCGATGACGTACCAGCGGCGCTCGATGTGCTCAGGCTTCGGAGAGTAGGTCTTCATAGGACGTGGATATCGGCCAGGAAGGCTCCCGGCCGACGCATCAGACTACCTGTGGGATCCGCCGGGCGTCAAAGCTCGTCACCGATCGGCTCCCGTCGGCGCCCGTACGCGACGCGCTCGAGCGTGAGACCGTGCGATGGAGCGATCTGGCACGCGGCGGCTCGATCGCGGGCCTCGAGGATCGCAGGGATCTCGTCGGGAGTGACCTTCCCCTCGCCGACCGCGACCAGGGTGCCGGTGAGCGCCCGCACCATCTGGTGCAGGAACGCGTTCGCACGGAAGCCGATCTCGAGCCGTTCCCCACGGAGAGCGACGCTCACCCGCTCCAGGTGTCGCACGGTCGACTTCCCGGGGCCCGGGTGCCGGCAGAACGACGCGAAGTCGCGTTCTCCCACGAGGTGCCGTGCCGCAGCGCGCATCGCCCGCACGTCGGGGATACAGGGGTGATGCCACACGTACCGAGCCGTGAACGGGTCGGGGGTCTCCCCGACGTCGATCCGGTAGCGGTACTCACGGGCGGTGGCCGAGAACCGCGCGTCGAACCCGTCCGCCGCCTCCTCGACCGCGAGCACGACCACCTCGGGTGCGAGCCGGCCGTTCACGGCGTCGCGGATCGACCGCGCCTCGCGGGACGATGTCGTCGTGAACGACGCGACCTGCCCACGCGCGTGCACGCCCGCGTCGGTCCTGCCCGCGACCGAGAGCTTCACGGGCAGGGTGACGACGATCTCGAGCGCGTCCGTCAACGAACGCTCGACGGTGCGGATCGAGGGGTCACGCTGCGTCGCCCATCCTCGGAATCCCGTGCCGTCATAGGCGAGCTGCATCCGGATCGTCCGCTCGTTCATCGTCGGGAGTATGGTCGACGACGGCCCTATCGGGAGGGGTCGAACGGCACGTTCGCGAACCCCCTCTCCGATGGAGGCTCCATCGAGAGGCCCCGCTCGGGGCCGGAGGGAGGGGACGCATGAGTCCACGCATCCTGCCACGCACGATCGCCATCGGGGCGACGTTGCTGATGGCGATCGTGTTGCTGCCTGCGTGTGGCGGCGACGACGACGGCGGCGACAGCGGGAGCGACACCGCGACCGAGACGGCGAGCGATGACGGCGGCGCCACGACCGTGGCCGTCACGCTGCAGGAGTTCGCGGTGTCGGCCGACCCGGCGTCGGTCCCGGCCGGATCCGTGACGTTCGATGTCACGAACGACGGGCCCGACGACGTCCACGAGTTCGTCGTGATCAAGACGGACCTCGCACCCACGGACCTCCCGACCGACAAGGACGGGGCCGTGCTCGAGGATGGCGAGGGCATGGAGGTCGTCGACGAGATCGAAGACATCCCTGTCGGCGAGAGCCCGTCGCTCACGGTCGATCTCGAGGCCGGCGCCTACGTGCTGATCTGCAACATCGTCCAGGAGGAGGACGACGGCACGCTCGAGGCGCACTACGCAGAGGGCATGCGCACAGGCTTCACGGTCGAGTAGCTGCAGGTGGAACGCGTGAGGCCGGGGCTCGATGCCCCGGCCTCATCGCAGCGTCGCTCACGCGGGGACGCGGTTCAGTCGCCGCGCTCCACCAGCTCGATGCGCGCCATCGGCGCGGCGTCGCCCTTGCGCGGGCCGAGCTTCAGGATGCGCGTGTACCCCCCGTTGCGGCCCTCGAAGCGCGGCCCGATCTCGTGGAAGAGGCGCGCGACGACGTCGCGGTCGGGGATGTCCTTGAGCACGTCCCGGCGGGCGGCGAGATCGCCCTTCTTCGCCTTCGTGATCAGCTTCTCGGCGTACGGGCGGAGCGCCTTGGCCTTGGCCTCGGTGGTGTCGATCGCCTCGTGCGTGAACAGCTGGACCGCCAGCGTGGAGAGCAGCAGGCGCTGGTGGCCCGGGTTCGAGCCGAGACGAGGGCCCTTCTTGGGCTTGGGCACCGGTTACTCCTCCCGCAGTCCGAGACCCAGCTCCTCGAGCTTGGCCTTCACCTCGTCGATCGACTTCTGGCCGAAGTTGCGGATGTCCATCAGCTCGGACTCGCTCTTCAAGATCACGTCGCCGACCGAGTTGATGCCCTCGCGCTTCAGGCAGTTGTACGAGCGGACCGAGAGGTTCAACTCCTCGATCGTGATCGCGTAGTCGCCGGGCAGCTCGTCGTCCTCGGCGGGGCCGACGGTGACGCTCGCCGCCTCGGCGAGCTCGCTGAAGAGCGTGACCAGCTCCTGCAGGGTGCCGCCCGCCGACGCCACGGCCTCGCGTGGGGTGACCGACCCGTCGGTCTCCACGTCGAGGATCAGGCGGTCACGGTCGGTCATCTGCTCGACGCGGGTGTTCTCGACCGTGTAGCTCACCTTGCGCACCGGCGAGAAGATCGAGTCGACCGGGATCACGCCGATCGGGTCGCGGGCCTTCTTGTTCTTGTCGGCCATGCGGTAGCCGACGCCGCGCTCGACCGTCATCTCCATCTCGAGGCCGGCGCCCTTGCCGAGCGTGGCGATGTGCAGCTCGGGGTTCAGGATCTCGACGCCCGCGGGCGGCGCGATGTCGCCGGCGGTGACCTCGGCCGGCCCCTTGGCCTTGAGGTAGACCGTGGTCGGCTCCTCGAGCTCGGAGCGAGCCACCAGCTCCTTCAGGTTCAGGATGATGTCGGTGACGTCCTCGGTCACCTTCGGGATCGTCGAGAACTCGTGCAGCACGCCGTCGATCCGCACCGACGAGATGGCGGCGCCGGGGATCGACGAGAGCAGCGTGCGGCGGAGCGAGTTGCCGACGGTGTAGCCGAACCCGGGCTCGAGCGGCTCGATCGCGAACCGGGAGCGGGTCGGCGAGACGATCTCCTCGGAGATCTGAGGCCTCGCGACGATGAACATGCGGTGGTTCCCTCCTTCGGCGGGGGATCAACCATTCCTACCCCGCGTCGTCTGTCCCGCGGAGCGTGCTCCGCGGGTGTGCGCCTCGGGTCAGACCCGGCGGCGCTTGCGCGGCCGGCAGCCGTTGTGCGGCACCGGCGTCACATCCTGGATACCCGTGACCTCGAGGCCCGCGGCGGCGAGCGATCGGATCGCGGTCTCACGGCCCGAACCGGGGCCCTTCACGAAGACGTCGACCTTCTGCAGGCCGTGCTCCTGCGCGGCGCGGGCGGCCTTCTCGGCGGCGAGCTGCGCGGCGAACGGCGTCGACTTGCGCGACCCCTTGAAGCCGACGTTGCCGGCGCTCGCCCACGACACCGTGTTGCCCTGCAGGTCGGTGATCGTCACGATCGTGTTGTTGAACGTCGACTTGATGTGGGCCTGGCCGTGGACGACGTTCTTCTTCTCGCGGCGCTTGGTCTTCTTGGCCTTGGGCTTCGCCATGCGTGTGCAGCTCCTCGCTGTGCCTTACTTCTTGGTCGCCTTCTTCTTGCCGGCGATCGCCTTCTTCGGACCCTTGCGCGTGCGGGCGTTGGTGTGGGTGCGCTGCCCGCGGACCGGGAGCGCGCGGCGGTGCCGCACGCCCTGGTAGCAGCCGATCTCGATCTTGCGCTTGATGTCCTGGGCCACCTCGCGGCGCAGGTCACCCTCGACCTTGAAGTTCGCGTCGATGTACGCGCGGATCTTCAGCACCTCGTCCTCGGAGAGGTCGCGCACCTTGGTGGCGCCCTCGACCCCCGAGCCGGCCACGATCGCCTGGGCCCCCGAGGTGCCGATGCCGTAGATGTAGGTCAGCGAGATGTCGAGCCGCTTGTCGCGCGGAAGGTCGACGCCTGCGATACGTGCCACTGGACTCCCCTCTTCCTCCGGTCCTACCCTTGAGGACCGGTCAGCCTTGGCGCTGCTTGTGCCGCGGGTTCGTGCAGATGACGAGGATCTTGCCCCGGCGCCGGATCACGCGGCAGCGGTCGCAGATCTTCTTGACGCTGGGCCGAACCTTCATCCGCTCGTCAACTCGCTGGTCTCCGGGACCGTCTACTTGTAGCGGTACACCACACGGCCTCGGGTGAGGTCGTACGGCGACAGTTCCACCAGGACCCGATCGCCCGGCAGGATGCGGATGTAGTGCATGCGCATCTTCCCGGAGATGTGGGCCAACACCTTGTGTCCGTTCTCGAGCTCCACCCGGAACATGGCGTTGGGCAACGGCTCGATGACCGTTCCCTCGACCTCGATCGCGTCTTTCTTCGGCACGCTCCAGCTGTTCCCTCTCGAACGGGTTCTCGCCCTGGCTCCCGGGACGTGCACGAACACCCTCCGGGAGGGGGCGAACGGTCAGTATAGGGGCCGGTCAGCGCGAACGTCCACGAACCGCCTCAATCGCGCGCCGTGAACACCTCCGGACCGTCCTCGGTGACGGCCACGGTGTGCTCGAAGTGAGCGGCGAGGGAACCGTCGGCCGTGACGACCGTCCACTCGTCGGCGAGCACCCGCGTCTGCTCCGCGCCGAGCATCAACATCGGCTCGATCGCGATCACCAACCCCGGGCGCAGGTCGGGTCCGCGACCGGCGCGGCCGAAGTTCTGGATGAACGGGTCCTCGTGCATCGACCGACCGATGCCGTGACCCCCGTACTCGCGAACGATGCCCAGTCCCGCCGGCTCGGCCACCGACTCGACCGCGTGGCCGATGTCGGAGAGCCGGCCCCCGGGCTGCGCCGCCGCGATGCCCGCGTACAGCGCTTCCTCGGTGGTCTTCACGAGCCGGGCGGCATCCTCGGTGGGCATGACGCCCCCGACCGCGACGGTGACCGCCGAGTCGGCGTGGAAGCCCTCCCAGATCGCCCCGAAGTCGAGCGAGAGCAGCTGCCCCTCCTCGAGCCGACGGTCGGGCGAGGGGATGCCGTGCACGATCTCGTCGTCGATCGAGGCGCAGATCGTGGCCGGGTAGGTGCCCCGGTACCCGAGGAAGGAGGGCGTCGCGCCCTGCTCGCGGATGTACGCCTCGGCCACGTGGTCGAGGTCTGCGGTGGTCGCGCCCGGGTCGGACCGCCTCGAGCACGGTCGAGATCGTGCCGGCCACGATGCGGCCGGCCCGCCGCATGCGATCGAGCTCCTCGGGTGACTTCCTGATGATCACGACACACCGTCCAACGCGTCGTTCGTGCGCGTGGCGACCTCCGCCTCACGGACCTCGGCATCGATCGCCACGAGCAGGTCCCGCTCATGATAGAAGGCCTCGAGCGGGGCCGTCTGCTCCCGGTAGAGGGCGAGGCGCCGTCGCACCGTGAGCTCGTCGTCGTCGGCGCGCCGCTCCAGCGGGGCCTCGTCGGTGTCGCAGACCCGATCGTTCGCGGGCGGCTTGAACTCCAGGTTGTACGTGCGCTTGCATGCCGGGCACGTCCATCGGTTGGACAGGCGCCGCACGGCCATGTCGTCGCTGATCGCGAACTTCAGCACCGCCGAGAGGGGTTGCTCCGCCTGCGCGAGCGCGGTCTCGAGCGCCACGGCCTGTGGCACGGTGCGTGGGAACCCGTCGAGGATGAAACCCTCGCGCGCGTCGGGCTGGGCGAGGCGGTCCATCACCATGCGGACGACGAGCTCGTCGGGCACGTACTCGCCGCGGTCCATGTAGGCGCGCGCCTGGATGCCGAGGCCCGATCCGCGCTGCACGTGCTCGCGCAGGATGTCACCGGTCGAGATCTGCGGGATGTCGAAGCGATCCACCAGCAACTGGGCCTGCGTTCCCTTGCCAGCCCCCGGAGGTCCGAGCAGCACCAGCCGCATCGGCGCCTACTTCAGGAAGCCTTCGTAGTGGCGCATCAGCAGCTGGGACTCGATCTGCTTCATCGTCTCGAGCGCGACGCCGACCGCGATCAGGACCGACGTGCCGCCGAACGGGAACTGCTGGAAGTCCCAGATCTTGAAGACGATCGTGGGGATCAGGGCGATCGCCGCGAGGAAGAGCGCACCCGGCAGCGTGATGCGCACGAGGATGTCGTTCAGGTAGGTCGCCGTCGGGCCTCCCGGGCGGATGCCGGGGATGAACCCACCCTGCTTGCGCAGGTTGTCGGCCTGCTTGACCGGATCGAACTGGATCGCCGTGTAGAAGTACGCGAAGAACACGATCATCGACGCGAGCACGATCATGTACACGTAGGTCGGGTTCCCGGCGTTCAGGTACGTGTCGACGAAGTTCTGGAACCCCTCCCAGGGCACGATGCTCGCGAGCAGCACGGGCATGTACATCACCGACGTGGCGAAGATGATCGGGATCACACCGGCCTGGTTCACCTTGAGGGGAAGGTAGGTGCTGCCACCGGTCGTCATCTTGCGGCCCACGATGCGCTTGGCGTACTGGATCGGGATGCGGCGTTGCCCCTGATCCATGAAGACGACGGCGACGATGATGCCGAGGCCGATCAGCATGATCACGCTGAACTTGAACGCGCCGCCCTGCCGAAGGATCGAGCCTCCCTCGCCCGGCAGCGACGCGATCACGCTCGTGAAGATCAGGATCGACATGCCGTTGCCGACGCCGCGCTGGGTGATCAGCTCTCCCAGCCACATGATCATCGCCGTGCCGGCGGTGAGCGTGAGCACGATCAACCCGATGTTGGGGGCCGTGAACGTCCCTGGCGGGAACGGGTCGGGCAGCCCGGTGCCGCCCGAGTGGAACAGGAACACGATGCCGGTCGACTGCAGCACCGCCAGCACCACGGTGACGTAGCGCGTGTACTGGTTGATCTTCTTGACGCCGACCTCACCCTGGTCCTGCAGGGCCTGCAGCTTCGGGATCACGACGGTGAGCAGCTGCATGATGATCGAGCTCGTGATGTAGGGCATGATGCCGAGCCCGAAGACCGCCATCTGCCCGAGCGCCCCGCCCGAGAACAGGTTGATCAGCTGCAGGAACCCGCCCTCACCCGGCCTCGATCGCGTCGCGGACGCGCCCGAAGTCGACCACCGGCACCGGCACGTAGGAGCCGAACCGGTAGATGGCGATGATGAACAGCGTGAAGAGGATCTTGTTGCGAAGGTCCGGAAGCCGGAACGCGTTGAGGAAGGCTTTCAGCACGGGCGTCTATCGTACCCCGGCATCTAGCTCTCGATGAGCTCGGCGGTGCCGCCGGCCTGCTCGATCTTGGCCTTCGCCGCCTTCGAGAACGCGTGGGCCCTCACCGTGAGCGCGTGGTCGAGCTCGCCGCGGGCGAGGATCTTCACCGGCAGGCTCTTGTGCACGAGGCCGTGGGCCGCCAACGCCTCGGGCGTCACCTCGCCGCTCTCGTAGTACTTCGAGAGCACCTCCACGTTGACCACCGCGTACTCGACGCGATTCACGTTCGTGAAGCCCTTGAGCTTGGGAACGCGGCGCTGCAGCGGCATCTGGCCGCCCTCGAACCAGGCCGGCACGTTCTTGCGGGCTCCGGTGCCCTTCGTGCCGCGCCCGGCGGTCTTGCCGCGCACGCCGGCACGGCCTCGACCGACGCGCTTGCGATCCTGCTTCGCGCCTTCGGCCGGCTTCAGGTGATGGAGCTTCATGTCGGTTCCTCTCCGGGGGACGCCTCAGGCGCCCTCGACCTCTTCGACGCGAACGAGGTGCCGCACCTTCTCGATCATGCCGCGGATCTCGGGGCGGTCGTCCTTGATGACGGTGTCGTTGATGCGGTGCAGGCCGAGCCGGCGCACCGTGTCCTTCTGGTCACGGGGACGGTCGATCACGCTGCGCACCTGCGTCACCTTGAGCTGGCTCATCGCCGGCCTCCGCGCGGGCCCTGGCCGCGCCGCTGGTCACGGCTCGACGGCTGGTCGGAGTAGACCTCCTCGAGCGCCGCGGTGCGCGCGGCCTGCAGGCGCACATCGGCCGCGGCGACGGCCTCGAGCATCGGCTTGGGCGCGATCTCGTGGACGTCGCGGCCGCGCAGCTGGGCCACCTGCTGGGGCCGACGCAGCGACTTCAGCCCGGCCACCGCCGCCTTCACGATGTTGATCTGGTTCGAGCTGCCCATGGACTTCGACAGGATGTCCTTGATGCCCGCGGCCTCGACCAGCGCGCGCACGGGACCGCCGGCGATCACGCCGGTTCCCGGGGCGGCGGGCTTGAGCAGCACGACCCCGGCGCCGGCCTCGCCGATCACCTCGTGCGGGATCGTCGTGCCCATCATCGGCACCTCGAACATGGCCTTGCGGGCCTCCTCGACGCCCTTGGCGATCGCCGCGGGCACCTCCTTGGCCTTGCCGTAGCCCAGCCCGACCCGACCCGCACCGTCGCCGACGACGACGAGCGCGGCGAACGAGAACCGCCGACCACCCTTGACGACCTTGGCCACTCGGTTGATCGAGATCACCCGTTCCTCGAACGGGCTGCGGTCCTGCTGATTCGAGTCGTATCGCCTGCTCATGTCAGATCTGGAGTCCTCCCTCGCGCGCGCCATCGGCGAGCGCGGCCACGCGACCGTGGTACAGCCGCCCGCCGCGATCGAAGACGGCGCGCTCGATGCCGGCGTCCTTCGCGCGGCTCGCGAGCAGCTCGCCGGCTGCCTTCGCGCGAGCGGTCTTGTCGTCGCCGGAGACCTCGCGGTCGCTCACCTGGGCGAGCGTGCGAGCGCCGACGTCGTCGATCAGCTGCGCGTAGATGAACTTGTTCGACCGGTACACGGCCAGTCGCGGCCGGGTGCCGTCGCCCGAGACCTTCTTGCGGACCCGGTCGTGGCGGCGTTCGCGCGCCGCTCGCTTCTCGTTCCTCGCCATCACGCAGCACCTGTCTTCGCGGCCTTGCCGGCCTTCTTCCGCACGTACTCGCCCTCGTACCGGATGCCCTTGCCCTTGTACGGCTCGGGCTTGCGGATCTTCCGGATCTTCGCGGCGATCTCCCCGACCGCCTGCTTGTCGTTGCCCCGCACCACGATCTGCGTGGGCGCCGGCACCTCGAACTCGATGCCGTCGGGCACCGGCACCAGCACCGGGTGTGAGAACCCGGCCTGCACCTCGATGTCCTTGCCCTTCATGGCCGCCCGGTAGCCCACGCCCACGATCTCGAGCTTCTTCTCGTAGCCCTTGGTCACGCCCTCGACCATGTTGGCCACCAGCGAACGGGTGAGCCCGTGCAGCCCGCGGTTGAACCCCAGGTCGTCGGGGCGCTCGACCCGGGCGAGGCCGCCGTCGACCACGATCGTCATGTTCTCGTGCATCGTCTGGGTGAGCTCCCCGCGGGGTCCCTTCACCGTGACGACGTTGCCGTCGCCGACCGTGATGTCGACCCCGCTCGGGATCTCGATGGGCTGCTTTCCGATACGACTCATCGTGTCCGTTCCCTCGTGTGCGCCCCGTCGCTACCAGACGTAGGCCAGCACCTCGCCGCCGATGCCCTTGCGGGAGGCGTCCTTGTCGGTCATCACGCCCTGCGACGTGGAGACGATCGCCACGCCGAGACCGCCGAGCACCCGCGGCAGCTCGTGTCGCCCCGTGTAGACCCGTCGTCCGGGCGTCGAGACGCGCTTGATGCCGCTGATCGTGCGCTGTCGCTTCTTGTCGTACTTGAGGCGCACACGGAAGGCCTGCTGCACGCCCTCGCCCTCGCGCTCGAAGCCGTCGATGTATCCCTCGGCGTCGAGGATACCGAGAACCGCCTCGTTCACCTTCGAGACCGGCACCGCCAGGTCGTCCTTGTACGCGAGGTTCGCGTTGCGGATGCGCGTGAGCAGGTCGGCGACCGGGTCGTTGACGTTGCTCGAGAACCGCCGTTCCTTGGTCACCATGATGCCTTCGTCACCCCCGGCAGCTCGCCGGCGTGCGCCAGCTCTCGGAAGCAGATGCGGCAGAGCAGGAACCGCTTGTAGACGGCTCGGGATCGCCCGCACCGCTGACAGCGCGTGTATCCGCGCACGCGGAACTTCGGCTGGCGCTGCTGCTTGTTCTTCAGTGCCTTCTTGGCCATGTGTGCGTTCTCCTACCCTGCCTGCGCCACCTGCTCGACACCCGCGAGCGGGAAGCCGAGGGCGATCAGCAGGCTTCGAGCCTCGTCGTCGCTGGTGGCGGTCGTGACGATCGTGATGTCCATGCCGCGCACCTGCGCCACCTTGTCGTAGTCGATCTCCGGGAAGATCAGCTGTTCGGTGACGCCCATCGTGTAGTTGCCGTGGCCGTCGAACGAGCGCGGGCTCATGCCTCGGAAGTCGCGGATGCGCGGGAGCGCGAGCGAGACCAGCCGGTCGTAGAACTCCCACATGCGGTTGCCCCGCAACGTGACCTTCGCGCCGATCGGCATGCCCTCGCGCAGCTTGAACCCGGCGATCGACTTGCGGGCCTTGGTCACGACCGGCTTCTGGCCGGTGATGATCGTGAGGTCCTCGAGGGCGGCGTCGAGCATGCGCCCGTCCTTGACGGCGTCGCCGATGCCCATGTTCACCACGATCTTGTCGAGGCGCGGCACCTGCATCACGTTCTCGAGCCCGAGCTCGCTCTGCAGTGCCGGGACCAACTCGTCGCGGTAGCGCTCCTTCAGCCTCGGTGTGTAGTCGTCGCTCATAGTTCCGCCTCGCACTTCCGACAGATGCGCACCTTCGTGCCGTCCTGCTCGACCCGGTGCCCGATGCGCGTGGGCTTGCCGCAGCTCCCGCAGACCGGCTGCACGTTGGAGATGTCGATGAACATCTCCACGTCGATGATGCCTCCCTGCTGGATCGCCTGGCTCGAGCCGCTGGCCCGTCCGGCGGCACGCTGGTGCTTCTTGGCCAGCGCGACGCCGTCGACCATGATCTTGCCCTCACGCGGCAGCACGCGGACCACGCGGCCTTCCTTGCCGCGATCCTTGCCCGCCATCACGCGGACCGTGTCGTCCTTCTTGATGTCGACCCCTGGCATCGCTTACAGCACCTCCGGCGCGAGCGAGATGATCTTCATGAACCGCTTCTCGCGCAGCTCGCGGGCCACCGGTCCGAAGATGCGGGTGCCGCGCGGGTTCTTCTGCTCGTTGATGATCACCACGGCGTTGTCGTCGAAGCGGATGTACGACCCATCGGGGCGACGGCGCTCCTTGGCGGTGCGCACGACGACGGCCCGCACGACCTCGCCCTTCTTCACGCCGCCGCCGGGCAGGGCGTCCTTCACGGTGCCGACGATCATGTCGCCGACCCCCGCGTAGCGACGGCCCGAGCCGCCCAGCACGCGGATGCACAGGACCTCTTTGGCCCCCGTGTTGTCCGCGACCTTGCAGCGCGTCTCCTGCTGGATCACTTCCGGCTCCCTCGCGTTCCCTCTGTCTCTCTGGCGGTCACTTCGCTCGTTCGACGATCTCGACGACCCGCCAGCGCTTGCTCTTCGAGACCGGGCGGGTCTCCATCAGCCGCACCGTGTCGCCCACGTGCGCCTCGTTCTGCTCGTCGTGCGCGGCGAGCTTCGACGAGCGCCGAACCGTCTTGCGGTAGAGCGGGTGGGTGACCTTGCGATCGACGCGCACCAGCACGGTCTTGTCCATCTTGTCCGACACGACGACGCCGGTGCGCACCTTGCGGGGCCCGCGCTCGGCGGCGGTGTCGGTCACGGTCTGCTCCTCGCTCACTGCTCCTCCTCGGATGCCGCCTCGCGCGCCGCGGCGATCGCGTCGAGCTCCAGCTCGATCTCGCGCTCGCGCAGCACGGTGGCGATGCGCGCCACCTCGTGGCGCACCTCCCTGATGCGGGTCGGGTTGTCGAGCTGACCCGTCGCCAGCTGGAAGCGCAGGTTGAACAGCTCCTCCTTGGCGGCGTCGACGCGCGCCAGGAGCTCGTCGTCCGGCAGCTCTCGCAGCTCTGCGGCCTTGCTGGGCATGCGGCTACTCCCCGTCCCTGCTGATGAACTTGGTCTTGATCGGCAGCTTGTGCTGGGCCCGCTTCATGGCCTCTCGGGCCAGCGACTCCGGCACCCCGGCGAGCTCGAACATCACACGTCCGGGCTTCACGACGGCGACCCACCCCTCGGGGTTGCCCTTCCCCGAGCCCATGCGGGTCTCGGCGGGCTTCTTCGTCACCGACTTGTCGGGGAAGATGTTGATCCACACCTTCCCGCCTCGGCGGATGTGCCGCGTGATCGCGACACGAGCCGCCTCGATCTGGCGGTTCGTGATCCAGGCGGCCTCGAGGGCGACCAGGCCGTAGTCACCGAAGTGGATCTCCGTGCCGCCCTTGGCCATGCCGCGGCGATGTCCGCGATGCACCTTGCGGTGCTTGACCTTCTTGGGGGCCAGCATCAGCTCTCGCCACCTTCCGCGGGCGCGGGGGTCTCGGTCGCCTCCGGCGCTGGGGGCCTCGGTCGGCTCCGGCGCAGGGGCTGCGACGGTCTCGGCGGGCGCGGCTGGCACGGCGGGCTCGGCAGGCGCGGGCTCGGCAGGCGCGGGCTCGGCAGGCGTGGGCTCGGCGGGCGTCGAGCCACCTCGCCCGGCCGTGTCGACCTGTTGGGCCGACGCGTGGGCGCGAGCGAGCGCGCGCTCGGTCTGCTGCTCGCGGTGCGGCACCTCGTCGCCGTGGTAGACCCAGACCTTCACGCCGATGATGCCGAACGTGGTCTTGGCCTCGGCCGTGCCGAAGTCGACCTTGGCGCGCAGGGTGTGCAGGGGCACGCGGCCCTCGCGGTACCACTCGCGCCGACCCATCTCCGATCCGCCGAGGCGGCCGCCGGTCGCCACGCGCACGCCGAGGGCGCCCGAACGCATCGCCGTCTGCACGGCACGGCGCATCGCACGGCGGAACGCCACACGACCGGCCAGCTGCTCGGCGACACCCTGCGCGAGCAGGGTGGCGTCGGTCTCCGGGCGCGACTCGCTCGCGGCCTGGTTCATGTCCTCGACCTTCACGTCGACGCGCTTCTTCGTGTAGCGCTCGATGTCCTTGCGCAGCCGGTCGACCTCGGCGCCCTTGCGGCCGATCACGATGCCGGGGCGGGCCGTGCGGATGAACACCCAGATCTGGTCGCCCTTGCGCTCGATGTCGATCGAGCTGATGCCGGCGCGCGACAGGCGGGACCGGATGTGCTTTCGGATCCAGATGTCCTCGTGCAGCTGACCGGCGTACTCACGCCGGCCGGCGTACCAGTTGGACTTCCAGGGGTAGATGACCCCCAGCCGGAACCCGTACGGGTTGACCTTGTGACCCACTAGGCTTCCTCTCCCATCGTCGCCACCACGAGCGTCACGTGCGACGTGCGCTTGCGCACCCGCGTGGCGCGGCCGTACGCGCGCGGCCGGTAGCGGCGCAGCGTCGGGCCGTCGTCGACCCAGGCGCGCGACACCATCAGGTTCTCCTCGATCACGCCGGGCTGCTGCTCGGCGTTGGCGATCGCCGAGTTCAGCAGCTTCTCGACCTCGGGCGTCGGCCCGAGCGGCGAGAACCGCAGGATGCGCCGCGCCTCGACCACGTGCTGGCCGCGGATCATGTCGATCACGCGCCGCATCTTCCGCGGCGACGTGCGCACGTACTTCATGGTGGCTCGCGCTTCCACTTACCTCACTCCACTCCGGCGCTCGTCACGGGAGTGCGAACGGAAGGTGCGCGTCGGCGCGAACTCGCCGAGCTTGTGCCCCACCATCGACTCCGAGATGAAGACCGGCACGTGCTTGCGACCGTCGTGCACGGCGATCGTGTGCCCGAGCATGTCGGGCACGATCGTGGACCGGCGCGACCACGTCTTGACGACGCGCTTGTCGCCCTTCTTGTTCATGTCGTCGATCTTGACCATGAGGTGCTCGTCGACGAACGGACCCTTCTTGACGGACCTGGGCACCTAGCCACGCCCCTTCCCACGGCGACGGACGATGTACTTGTTCGACGCCTTGTTCTTCTTGCGGGTTCGACCTTCCTTCTTGCCCCACGGCGACGCGGGGTGCCGGCCGCCCGAGGACTTGCCTTCGCCGCCGCCGAGCGGGTGGTCGACGGGGTTCATCGCCACACCGCGCACGGTCGGACGCTTGTTCTTCCAGCGAGCGCGGCCCGCCTTGCCGAGCGAGATCAGCTCGTGCTCGGGGTTGCCGACCGTGCCGACGGTGGCCTTGGCGCCCGCGGGCACCAGGCGCGTCTCGCCCGAGGGCAGGCGCACGGTGGCCATCGAGCCTTCCTTGGCCATGAGCTGCACGCTCGCCCCGGCCGAACGCGCGAGCTTCGCGCCCGCTCCCGGCTTCAGCTCGATCGCATGCACGACCGTACCCACCGGGATGTTGCGCAGCGGCAAGGAGTTGCCGGGACGGATCTCGGCGTCGGGGCCGCTCATCAGCTGATCGCCTTGCTTCACGCCCTGCGGCGCGAGGATGTAGCGCTTCTCTCCGTCGGCGTAGTGCAGCAGGGCGATGCGCGCGCTGCGGTTCGGGTCGTACTCGATGTGCGCGACCTTGGCCGGCACACCGTCCTTGTTCCGCTTGAAGTCGATCACGCGGTAGCGCTGCTTCGTGCCGCCGCCCTGGTGGCGCGTCGTGATGCGACCGTGCACGTTGCGCCCGGCCTTGCGGTGCTGCTTCGCGAGCAGCGACTTCTCGGGGGTCGAGCGTGTGATCTCGTCGAACGACGAGACGCTCGCCCCGCGTCGGCCCGGGGTCGTCGGCTTGTACTTACGGACGGCCATGGTTACCCACCCTCGAAGATCTCGATCGCGTCGCCCTCGGCGAGGGTGACGATGGCGCGCTTCTCGTCGGGACGCTTGCCCTTCGTGTAGCCGCGGCGCTTCACCTTGCCGCGGCGGTGCAGCGTGTTCACCGAGGTCACGCGGACCTCCCAGATCGCCTGCACGGCTTCCTTGATCTCGGTCTTGTTCGCCCGCTTGTCGACCAGGAACGTGTAGGTGTTCTGCTCGAGCCCTGCGTAGGACTTCTCCGACACGATCGGGCGGATGATCACGTCACGGTGCGACTTCACGAGGCCTCACCCGCCTCGGGCGCGGAGCCCTTCTCGCCTCGGGCGCGGAGCCCTTCTGCGCCTCGGGCGCGGAGCCCTTCTTGCCCTCGAGCGCGTCGAGCGCGTCGCCGGTCAGGAGCACGCGGTCGGCCCACAGCACGTCGTAGGTGCCGAGCCCACCCGCGTAGGCGACCTTCACGTCGGTGAGGTTGCGGAACGACTTCTCGGCGGCGCCGTCGTCGGTCGGCCGGGCCAGCACGACGAGCACGTTCCCGCTGAGCTCGAGCGTCGAGAGGAGCTCGGCGGCCCGCTTCGTCTTGGGCTCGTCGAACGCGATCTCGGTCACGACGGCGAGCTTCCCGCTCACCAGCGCGTCGGTGAGCGCCGAGCGGAGCGCGCCCTTGCGCATCTTCTTGTTCACACGCATCGAGTGGTCGCGCGGCTGCGGCCCGTGCGACACACCGCCGCCGACCCATTGGGGAGAGCGGATCGAGCCCTGGCGCGCGCGCCCGGTGCCCTTCTGGCGCCATGGCTTCCTGCCGCCGCCCGAGACCTCGCCGCGGGTCTTCGTCGAGTGCGTGCCGGCGCGGAGCCCCGCGAGGCCCGCGATCACCACCTGGTGCATCAGCGGCACGCTCACGGGCGCCTCGAAGACGTCGGCCGCGAGGTCGCGCGAGCCGGACTTCTTGCCCTGGGCATCGAGGATGTCGATCGTCGCCATCTCAGGCACCCTTCGTCGCCGGTGACTTGACCGCGGACCGAACCATCACGAGCCCGCCCTCGGGTCCGGGCACCGCGCCCCTCACGAGCAGCAGGTTGCGCTCGGGATCGGCCTGGACCACGGTGAGGTTCAGCACCGTGACGCGCGAGTTGCCGTGTTGACCCGCCATGCGCATGCCCTTGAACACGCGGCTCGGCGTGGCGCAGGCGCCGATCGCGCCGGGCGCGCGATGGACCCGGTGGGTACCGTGGCTGGCCTTGAGTCCGGCGAACCCGTGGCGCTTCATCACGCCCGCGAACCCCTTGCCCTTGGACACCCCGACGACGTCGACCAGGTCGCCCGTCTCGAAGAGGTCGGCCCGCAGCTCCTGCCCAGGCTCGTACGTGCCGGCGTCGGACGTGCGCAGCTCCACGAGGTGACGGCGCGGCTCGGCCGAGTTCGCCTCGTAGTGGCCCTTCATCGGCTTCGTGACCTTGTTCGGGCGCACGTCGCCGAACGCGAGCTGCACGGCGTCGTAGCCGTCGCGCTCCTCGGTCTTGATCTGGGCCACGACGCAGGGGCCGGCCTTGATCACGGTGACCGGCACGGCTCGGGTGTCGTCGAAGACCTGGGTCATGCCCAGCTTCGTGCCCAAGATGCCTTTCACGGTCTTCACGTCTCCTGGCATGTCGTCCTCAGAGCTTGATCTCGATGTCGACCCCGGCCGACAGGTTCAGGCGTTGGAGCTCCTGCACCGTCTTGGAGGTGGCGTCGACGATGTCGATCAGCCGTTTGTGCGTGAGCATCTGGAAGTGCTCGCGCGAGTCCTTGTACTTGTGCGGCGAACGGATCACCGTGTAGATGGCGCGTTCCGTCGGCAGCGGCACCGGGCCGATCACCTTGGCACCCGTGCGGGTGACGTGTTCGACGATGTCGCGCGCGGCGACGTCGAGCATGCGGTGGTCGTAGGCCCGAAGCTTGATGCGGATCTTGGGTCCTGCCACGGTCGTCGCGCCTTCTCTCTCGTCTCTCGGTCTCTCGTCGGTCTCTTGGGCTCGCTCGGTTACTTGATGATCTCGGTCACGCGGCCGGCGCCCACGGTGCGCCCGCCCTCGCGGATCGCGAAGCGCAGGCCCTCTTCCATCGCGATCGGGGCGATCAGCTCGACCGTCATCTCGACGTTGTCCCCGGGCATGACCATCTCCACGCCCTCGGGCAGGGCCGCCGAGCCGGTGACGTCGGTCGTGCGGAAGTAGAACTGGGGGCGGTAGCCGTTGAAGAACGGGGTGTGGCGGCCTCCCTCGTCCTTGCTGAGGATGTAGACCTGGCCCTTGAAGTTCGTGTGCGGGGTGATCGAGCCCGGGGCGGCCAGCACCTGGCCGCGCTCGACCTCTTCCTTGTCGATGCCGCGCAGCAGGATGCCCGACGTTGTCACCGGCCACGACCTCGTCGAGCAGCTTGCGGAACATCTCGAGGTCGGTGGCGGTGGTCTTGCGGGTGTCCTTGATGCCGACGATCTCGATCTCGCTCATCTTGGCGAGCTTGCCCTGCTCGACGCGGCCCGTGACGACCGTGCCTCGGCCGGTGATCGAGAAGACGTCCTCGATCGGCATCAGGAAGGGCTTGTCGGTGTCTCGGGTGGGCTCGGCGATGTAGGAATCGACCGCGTCCATCAGCTCGTCGATCTTGGTCTGCCAGGTCTCGTCGCCGTCGAGCGCCTTCAGGGCGCTGAGACCTGGATCACCGGGACGTCGTCGCCGGGGAACTCGTAGCCGCTGAAGCAGCTCGCGGACCTCGAGCTCGACGAGCTCGAGCAGCTCGGGGTCGTCGACCATGTCGCACTTGTTGAGCGCCACCACGATGTAGGGCACGCCCACCTGGCGGGCCAACAACACGTGCTCGCGGGTCTGGGGCATCGGGCCGTCGGCGGCACTGACCACCAAGATCGCGCCGTCGACCTGGGCGGCGCCGGTGATCATGTTCTTCACGTAGTCGGCGTGTCCGGGCATGTCGACGTGGGCGTAGTGGCGCGCGCTCGGTCTCGTACTCCACGTGGGCGATCGCGATCGTGATGCCGCGCTCGCGCTCCTCGGGCGCCTTGTCGATCTCGTCGAACGGGGTGAACTGGGCCATGCCCTTCTCGGCCTGGCGCTTGGTGATCGCCGCGGTCAACGTCGTCTTGCCGTGGTCGATGTGGCCCATCGTGCCGATGTTCACGTGGGGCTTGGTCCGCTCGAACTTCTGCTTCGACATCTCCGGTTCTCCCCTGTTCCTTCGCGTCCGTTACTCGCCCATGACCCGGGCGACGATCTCCTTGCCGATCTGCGTCGGCACCTCGTTGTAGGCGTGCAGCTGCATCGGGCTGTGCGCGGCACGGCCCTGCGTGCGCGAGCGGAGCTCGGTGGCGTAGCCGAACAGCTCGGCCAGCGGCACCACCACGCGCACGACCTTCTGTCCGCTGCGCTCGTCGATGTTCTCGATGCGTCCACGGCGGGCGGTGACGTCGCCCATCACGTCGCCGAGGAACTCCTCGGGCGTCGTGACCTCGAACTCCATGACCGGCTCGAGGATCACCGGGTCGGCCTTGCGGGCGGCTTCCTTGATCGCCATCGAGCCGGCGATCTTGAACGCCATCTCCGAGGAGTCGACCTCGTGGTAGGACCCGTCGATCAGCGTCGCGCGCACGTCGACCATCGGGTAGCCGGCCAGGATGCCGTTGTCGAGCGCCTCCTGGATGCCCTGGTCGACGGCCGGGATGTACTCCCGCGGGATCTTGCCGCCCACGATCTTGTTGATGAACTCGTACCCGCCCCCGGGCCCGGTGGGCTCGAGGTCGATCACGACGTGGCCGAACTGGCCCCGGCCGCCGGTCTGGCGCACGAAGCGCGTCTCGACCTTGTGGGCTTCCTTGCGGACCGTCTCCCGGTAGGCGACCTGCGGCTTGCCGACGTTGGCGTCGACCGAGAACTCGCGCTTGAGGCGGTCGACGATGATGTCGAGGTGCAGCTCGCCCATGCCTGAGATCACCGTCTGGCCGGTCTCGTCGTCGTACTTCACGACGAACGTCGGGTCCTCGTCGGAGAGCTTCATCAGGCCGGTGCCGAGCTTGTCCTGGTCGGCCTTGGTCTTCGGCTCCACGGCGACCGAGATGACCGGCGTCGGGAACGTGATGTTCTCGAGCACGATCGGCTCGTCGGGGTCGCAGATCGTGTCGCCCGTGGTCGAGTGCTTGAGCCCCACCACGGCCACGATGTCGCCCGTGTACGCCGCCTCCATGTCCTCGCGGTGGTTCGCGTGCATCTGCAGGATGCGCCCGATGCGCTCCTTGCGGTCCTTCGTCGAGTTCATGACGTGGGATCCGCTGTGCAGCACGCCGCTGTACACCCGCAGGTAGGTGAGGCGGCCCACGTACGGGTCGCTCATGATCTTGAACGCGAGGGCCGAGAACGGCTGCGCGTCGTCGGGCTCGCGCATGATGTGGTCGTCTTCCTTGAGGGGCTTGTGTCCCTCGACCGGCGGCACCTCGAGCGGGCTCGGCAGGTAGGCCACGATCGCGTCGAGCACCAGCTGCACGCCCTTGTTCTTGAACGCGGAGCCGCAGAGCACGGGCACGCCCGACCCGTCGAGGGTCATCGCCCGGATCGCCTTGTGCATCTCCTCGACGGTCGGCTCGCTCTCGTGCACGAACTTCTCCATCAGCTGCTCGTCGTGCTCGGCGAGCTTCTCGAAGAGCTCGTGGTGGGCCGCCTCGGCCCGAGCGCGGTACTCCTCGGGGATCTCGGTGTCCTTCCACTCCTCGCCCATGTCGCCCTCCCAGAAGTGGGCGTTCATGTTCACGAGGTCGATCACCCCGTGGAAGTCGCTCTCGGTCCCCCAGGGAAGCTGCAGCACGAGCGGGTTGGCCGCCAGGCGGTCGACCATCATGTCGATCGTGCGCTGGAAGTCGGCGCCCGTGCGGTCCATCTTGTTGACGAAGCAGATGCGCGGCACGGAGTAGCGATCGGCCTGGCGCCAGACGGTCTCGGACTGCGGCTCGACGCCGGCGACGGCGTCGAAGACCGCGACCGCGCCGTCGAGCACGCGCAGGCTGCGCTCGACCTCGACCGTGAAGTCGACGTGGCCGGGCGTGTCGATGATGTTGATCCAGTGGCCCTTCCACTGACAGGTGGTGGCGGCGCTCGTGATCGTGATGCCGCGCTCGCGCTCCTGCGCCATCCAGTCCATCTGGGCGGTGCCCTCGTGGACCTCACCGATCTTGTACGCCTTGCCGGTGTAGTAGAGGATGCGCTCGGTCGTCGTGGTCTTGCCCGCGTCGATGTGGGCCATGATGCCGATGTTGCGCGTGCGAGCGAGCGGGTACTCCCGGATGTGGAGTCCCTTGCCCTTCGTCACGGCCTGTTCGGTCGTCGCCACCTGCATCATCTCCGCGGGGACCGCCATCACCGGTCCCCCTTCAGTCGAGAACCGGCCCCTGCGGGCCGGTTCCGGGAATGCTCGTCGATCACCAGCGGTAGTGGGCGAAGGCCTTGTTGGCCTCGGCCATCTTGTGCATGTCTTCGCGGCGCTTCACCGAGGTGCCGGTGCCGTTGGCGGCATCCATGATCTCGGCGGTGAGCCGCTCGGCCATCGAGTTCTCGCGACGCGCTCGGCTGTAGTTCACGAGCCAGCGGAGCGCGAGCGTCGTGCCGCGCTGCGGCTTGACCTCGACGGGTACCTGATAGGAGGCCCCGCCCACGCGACGGGACTTGACCTCGAGCATCGGCCGGACGTTGTCGACGGCGCGCTTGAGGGTGACCACCGGGTCGTTGGCGGTCTTCTGGCTGATCTGCTCGAGCGCCTCGTAGACGGCGCGCTCGGCCACGGTCTTCTTGCCGTCGAGCAGCACCTTGTTGATGAGCTGCGTGACGAGGGGGTTCTGGTACACGGGGTCGGGAGCGACCTCGCGGCGAACGGCGGGACCCTTGCGCGGCATCTACTCCCCGCCCTTCTTCGCGCCGTAGTGCGAGCGCGCCTGCTTGCGCCCCTTGACCCCGGCGGTGTCGAGCGTGCCGCGGACGATCTTGTAGCGAACGCCCGGCAGGTCCTTCACGCGACCGCCGCGCACGAGCACGATCGAGTGCTCCTGCAGGTTGTGGCCCTCGCCCGGGATGTAGGCGGTGACCTCGACCTGGCTCGTCAGCCGCACACGCGCGACCTTGCGCAGCGCGGAGTTCGGCTTCTTCGGGGTGAAGGTCATGACACGCGTGCAGACACCACGCCGCTGCGGGGACCCCTTCAGCGCGGGGGCCTTCGTCTTCGCTTTGGGGGACTTGCGCCCCTTGCGTACCAGTTGCTCGATCGTGGGCATAGATCTCTCGTCTGCACTCTGTCGTTGTCAAACACCGGAGCCCGGCGTGAGCCGAGCCCGCGGGCCGTTCGGAACCGGTGCGGACGCAGCGCGAACGCCGCTCGAACCCGCTGATCCCACTCCGAAGGAGTCGAAACGCGCCGGTGGCCCGCCGAGCCGGGGCGCGAGGAACAAAGCTACAGGTCACACGCACGAGCGTCAACGCGCGCGGGGTGCCTCGGCGGCCCGTGTGAGGTGGCTCGCCACCCGCGGTGCGTGCGGCTGGTGCGCTGCTAGCGTACCCGCCCGATGGGGTCGCTGTCTCGCGAGGTCTCGGTCGCCGCTCGCGCCGCCGAGCGCGGCGCCGAGGTGGTGCGAGCGGCCGGGCTCGGCGGCGGCGTGGGCGTGCAGGCCAAGGGACTGCCGGGTGACTACGTGACCGAGGTCGACGTGGCCGCGGAGCGCGCGATCGTGTCGCTGCTCGAGGCCGAGGGCGGCGGCGTGGGCGTCCACGGCGAAGAGAGCGGCGGGGTCGACATCGCCGACGCGTGGGTGGTCGATCCGCTCGACGGCACGACGAACTTCGCGCACGGGTTCTGGGCGGTGGGGGTCTCGGTCGCGTTGGTCCGGGGTGGGGTCCCGGTGGCGGGGGCCGTCTGCGCGCCGTTCCTCGGCCAGACGTGGATGGCGGGCCGGGGCGAGGGCTCCTGGCGGGTGGGCGACGGCGGGGAGCCGGCGCGACTGGCCGTCTCGTCGCGGGACCCATCGCACGCGGTCGTGGGCACCGGGTTCCCGTTCCGACGCAAGGACCTGCTGCCCCGGTACCTGCGGGCGTTCGACGGCGCGATCGGCCGGTTCGAGGACCTGCGCCGGCCGGGGGCGGCGGCGCTCGACCTCGCCTGGGTGGCCGAGGGCGTGTTCGACGGCTTCTTCGAGCTGGCGCTGGCCCCGTGGGACGTGGCCGCCGGCGGTCTGTTGATCCAGGAGGCGGGCGGCGTCGTCACGGACTGGACGGGCGACGGACAGGCGTGGCTTGCGGGCGACATCCTCGCGGGTGGGCCCGCCGTGCACGAGGTCCTCCGGGCGCTCGCCGACGGTTGAGCCCGGGGTCCGAGCACCGATCGCCGAGGTCCGTCGTGACGGGCCCTGATTGCGCTTCGAAGCATCAGGGTGGAAGATGGCCGCTCTGACCCCGACCGGGAGGAGCGGATCGATGAGCCGCCGGCAGACCGTCCTGGCAGTCCTCGCCTTCGCGGCATCGCTCGCGCTCGCATCGACCGCCTTCGCGGGCGCCATCACGCCCGTGAAGGTGCTGGGGGGTGCCGCCGATCAGTTCCGCCCGAGCTCGAACGGCACGCACGTCACCTGGTCGCAGTGGCACAGGCGACGCAACGACGTGTTCGTGCGTGCGTTCGACACGTCCACCCAACGCAAGGTCAACGCGTCAGGCACCGAGGGGGTGCTCGGATCGTTCGTGCAAGGGACCGACGAGATCGTGTACCAGCAATTCTCCCGGCGGAGGTCGGACATCTACGGATTCGATGTCTCAACCGGCACGCGCGCGAAGCTCGGCGGCGGGATCAGCACCCGGCAGTGGGAATGGTGGCCGGTCGCGTCGGCCGACCACGTGCTCTTCCTGAGGGACGTGTTCAACGATCGCGGCAGGTACATGAAGACGCAGCTGGTGCTCGCCGACAGGGCGGGCGGTTCCGTGCGCAAGCTGATCTCGGGCTACAACGGGCGGAGGATGCTCATCGTGCCCGGATACGCCGGCACCGACCTCGTCGGGTGGACGCGGTGCGGCTCCGAGACGTGCACCGCGTTCCTCTACGACGTCGCGACCCGTTCGAGGACGGAGTTGCCGCTTCCGAGCGGTAAGGCGCAGTACGCCCCGTTCGTCGATGAGACGGCCGGCGAGGTGTACTACGTGCGGTCGGGCCTGCATTGCGGACAGGCCGTCTCGATCCGTCGGTCACCCCTGGCCGATCTCTCGACCGCCGTCACCCTCGCCCAACTGCCACGCCGCATCGACACGGACTGGGTGATGTCGGTGACGACGAACCCCACGACGACGGATGAGGACCTGTACTTCGGCCGGTACGACTGCCGGCGGGAGGACACCGACGTGTACGTGCTCCGCGGCGCCGACCTTCCCACGACCCCCTCGGCCGTGACCCGGACCGGGGACTCCGGCGCGCCGACGCGGCCCATCGGGAAGGCCCTGAGCGGCCCGGGGACGCATCCGCGCACGATCGACCAGGCCCTCGAAGGCGACTCCGTCTCCGACGCCCAGTACCGCAGTCGCCTGCTCGATCAGCGCGATCCGGGTCCGATGGACCAGGCCCTCGCGGCAGCTCCGGGTCTCCCGTCAGGCCAGTACCGGCATGCTCGTCGCGCCTCGACCGCGCGGGACTCGTCGAACGCGCCGAGGGCTACGAGCTCGACACGGCGACGCGCTGCCGGGTCCACCCGAGCTGACGGCTCGGCACTCGGCTCCACCGCATCGCACGACCTCGCCGCGCACTCGGTTCGCTGCCGATGCCACGATCGGCTCGACGCTCGGCGACCGACGCACGCCTCGTCGAGCTGATGCTCGCCGGCCGACCGCGCGCTCGCACCGCCGCGCCGGCCGATGTGGTGGCTCGAGTGACCAGCAGCGAGGTCGGGCGTGCCCGACAGCGACCCCGTGTTGGTGAGGGCCCAGACGACCATGTCGTCGGACCGACCGGTGGGGTTGCCCGTCTCGGAGCCGTCGCCGGCCGTCGAGCTGACGAAGTACTCCGTGCCACCGCGGCCCGTCTCCCACGACGAGGGTCGCGACCAGGCCGGGCGCACGGTGAACCCCTGTTGGTCGAGCGACGGCACACTGAGGTTCTCGAACAGCACCGCCTCGGTCGCGCTCCGACCGGCGAGGGCCGCCTTGGGCAGCGCATACAGCTGGGCTCCGGTGTAACCGTCGCCGAAGAACGAGTACTCGTTCGTCGTGATGTAGAAGCCGTGCTTGTCGGCGCCGATGTGGGGGTAGTCCCCGATGCACGGCCCCTGGTCACACGCGTGATCGGGCGTGCCGTCGGTGCCGTCGTTCTGCACGGGGAGTCGGTAGAGATCCCACGAACCCGTCGGATCTGCCGAGCGGCTGACCGCGATGTCGATGCTGTTCTCACCCGTGAAGTCGCCGGTCACCGGGTCCTGCTGGATCGTGAGCTCCACGTGGAACCAGCGCTTCAGTTGACGGTCGTAGTAGCAGCTCGGGTCGGTCGTGAACGGCCCGAACTCCCCCGTCTCGACGTCGATCGCCGGGGGGAAGCCGAACCACTCGTTGTGCGAGATCCCCACCGGTTCGGTTCCCGGGATACCGGAGGTTCCCGGCAGGAGGGCGCGCCCGTTCGGGGTGTAGATCTGCACGATGCTGTTGATCGTCTCGACCACGTGGTCGGGGCCGACGCAGAGCCCCTGGTCGGGCGGCTCCAGGAAGAACGCGTTCCCGCCGTTGGACCAACCCTGATCGAAGGAATCGGCCCCCTCCCAGGATCGAACCAAGCCCGGCCGCCGCTCCGAGACCGGCGCGTCGTCGGGCGCCGACGGCGGGTCGGGGATCGGCGGTCCGACGGTCTCGACCTGCCCCCCTGCACCGATGCGTGGACGCAGGCGCTCGAGCGCTGCGCTCGGCGTCTCTCGCTGGGTACGAGCCGTGGCGGGAGCGACGCCCGAGAGCTCGCTGAGCGGCGCTGTGGCACCGAGATGCTGCAGCGGAACCGTCGTGATGCCTTCGAAGGGCGGCGCCTCACCCGTCCTCGGTGCTGCCCCTGTCGGGACGGCCGCGAGCGTGCCTGCCACGACGGCCGATGTCACGACGAACGCGAGTACGCGACCTCTCGTCACGGTGAGCTCCCCTCCCCGGTGGCGGATGCCGAGCAGCACCGGGCGAGCCGACGCCGGCACGCCGCCGGCCTCGACGACCTCGGCGTTCTTCTCCTCGAACGCGCGGCGGGCGATCATGTCGCCGGGCAGGAACTCGGTGTCGCCCGGCTCGATGATGTGCACCTTGCGCAGCATCTGACGCGCGATCAGCTCGATGTGCTTGTCGTGGATCGTCACGCCCTGCGAGCGGTACACCTGCTGCACCTCGTCGACCAGGTGGTTCTGCAGGGCGAGCACGCCCTCGACCCGCAGCTTCTCGTGCGGGTTCACCGAGCCCTCGGTCAGCTGCTGGCCCACGACCACCTCGTCACCGGCGCTCACGGTCAGGCGGGCCCGGTACGAGACCGGGTACTCCACCTGGTCGCCCGACTCGTCGGTCACGAGGATGTGCCGCTGGTGCTTCTCCTCGTCGTCCTCGATCGAGACGGTGCCGCTGATCTCGGTGATCTGCGCCTCGCCCTTGGGCTTGCGGGCCTCGAACAGCTCGACCACGCGCGGCAGGCCGTGCGTGATGTCCTCGCCGGCCACACCGCCGGTGTGGAACGTGCGCATCGTGAGCTGGGTGCCGGGCTCGCCGATCGACTGGGCGGCGATGATGCCGACCGCCTCGCCGATGTCGACCATGCGCCCGCTCGCGAGCGAGCGGCCGTAGCACGCCGCGCAGACGCCGATCTCGGCCTCGCACGTGGTCACCGAACGCACCTGCACCTCGTCGACGCCCGACGCGAGCACGGCGGCCGTGACCTCGTCGTCGAGCTCGTCGCCGGCCGAGGCGACCTTCTTGCCGCCGACCTTGACGTCCTCGGCGAGCACCCGGCCGAACACCGAGGTGTCGGCGTGCTGGCCCTTGGCGACCGAGCCGTCGGGCCGCGTCACGTTCACGCGGATCGGGATCGACCGGTCGGTGCCGCAGTCCTCCTCGCGCACGATCAGCTCCTGCGCCACGTCGACCAGGCGCCGGGTGAGGTAGCCCGAGTCGGCCGTGCGCAACGCGGTGTCGGCCAGCCCCTTGCGGGCGCCGTGCGTGGAGATGAAGTACTCCAGCACCGACAGGCCCTCGCGGAAGTTCGACTTGATCGGCCGCGGGATGATCTCGCCCTTCGGGTTGGCCACCAGGCCTCGCATACCGGCCAGCTGGCGGATCTGCATGATGTTGCCTCGGGCACCCGAGTTGGCCATCATGAAGATCGGGTTCGTCGGGGTGAAGCCCTCCTCCATGGCGTTCTTGACCTCGTCGGTCGCCTGGGTCCAGATCTCGATCAGCTCCTGACGACGCTCGTCGTCGGTGATGATGCCCTTGCGGTACTGGCCCTCGACCTTCTGCGCCTTCTTCTCGTGCTCGTCGAGGATCGCCTGCTTCGAGGGCGGCACGGTCACGTCCTCGACGCCGATCGTCACGCCGGCGCGGGTCGCGTAGTGGAAGCCCAGGTTCTTCAGGTTGTCGAGCGTCTCCTCGACCGTGGCACGGTCGTAGCGGTGCACGGTCTCGTCGACGAGGCGCGCGATGTCGGACTTCAGCACCGAGTGGTTGCGGAACTCGAAGTCGTCGGGGAACGCCTCGTTCAGGATCACGCGCCCGATCGTGGTGCGCACGACCGGCGTGCGCCCCGCCGCGGCGGCCTCGGACTCGGCCCACCCCTCGGGGAGCATGTCGTCGGGCAACGCCTTGCCCTCGAGGCGGATGCGGATCGGCACGTGCAGGTCCATGCCGCGGTCGAGCGCCAACAGCGCCTCGCCCACCGACCCGAACGTCGACAACGACTCGTCCTTCTTCCTCTCGTCGACGGCCAGGGACAGGTAGTACAGACCCAGCACCATGTCCTGGGACGGGGTCGCGATCGGACGCCCGTGCGCCGGCGAGAGGATGTTGTTCGCCGACAGCATCAGGATGCGGGCCTCGGCCTGCGCCTCGGCCGACAGCGGCACGTGCACGGCCATCTGGTCGCCGTCGAAGTCGGCGTTGAACGCCGCGCAGACGAGCGGGTGGATCTTGATCGCCTTGCCCTCGACCAGCACCGGCTCGAACGCCTGGATGCCGAGACGGTGCAGGGTCGGCGCGCGGTTCAGCAGCACCGGGTGCTCGCGGATGACCTCCTCGAGCACGTCCCACACCTGCGGGCGCGCGCGCTCGACCATGCGCTTGGCGCTCTTGATGTTCTGCGCCAGGTTCTGGTCGACGAGCCGCTTCATCACGAACGGCTTGAACAGCTCGAGCGCCATCTGCTTGGGCAGCCCGCACTGGTGCAGGCGGAGCTCCGGCCCGACCACGATGACCGAGCGGCCCGAGTAGTCGACGCGCTTGCCGAGCAGGTTCTGGCGGAAGCGGCCCTGCTTGCCCTTGAGCATGTCGGAGAGCGACTTCAGCGGGCGGTTGCCCGGGCCCGTGACGGGCCGGCCGCGGCGGCCGTTGTCGAACAGCGCGTCGACGGCCTCCTGCAGCATGCGCTTCTCGTTGTTCACGATGATCTCGGGCGCCTGCAGGTCGAGCAGCCGCTTCAACCGGTTGTTGCGGTTGATCACGCGCCGGTACAGGTCGTTGAGGTCGCTCGTGGCGAACCGGCCGCCGTCGAGCTGCACCATCGGGCGCAGGTCGGGCGGGATCACCGGCACGGCGTCGAGCACCATGCCGGCCGGGGTCGACTTGCCGTCGATGAAGTGCGAGACGACCTTGAGGCGCTTGATCGCCTTCAGGCGCTTCGTGCCCTTGCCGTTCTCGATGATGTCGCGCAGGAACGCGGACTCGGCCTCGACGTCGTAGTCCTGGAGCAGGCGCTTGATCGCCTCGGCGCCCATGCCGCCCTCGAAGTAGTCGCCGAAGCGCTCGCGCAGGCTGCGGTAGACGTTGTCGTCGGCCACGAGCTGCTTCACCGACAGGCCCTTGAACGCCGACAGCACGTCGTCGAGGTGCTGGGTCTCACGGCCCGCGGCCTCGCTGATGCGCTCGACGTCGCGCTGCGCCTCGCGCTTGGCGGCCGAGAGCTGCGCGCCCTTGGCGCCTTCGGCCTCGAGCTCCTTGAGACGGTCCTCGAGCTCGGAGAGGCGCTTCTTGATGTCGTCGTCGCGCTCGGCGTCGAGCTGGTGCTTCTCGGTCTCGAGCTCGGCCTCGACCTCGGGCAGGTCCGTGTGACGGCGCTCGTCGTCGACGCGCGTGATCACGTAGGCCGCGAAGTAGATGATGCGCTCGAGGTCCTTGGGCGCGAGGTCGAGCAGGTAGCCCAGACGGCTCGGGACGCCCTTGAAGTACCAGATGTGGGTGACCGGGGCGGCCAGCTCGATGTGGCCCATGCGGTCGCGTCGCACCTTGCTGCGGGTGATCTCCACGCCGCAGCGCTCACAGATGATGCCCTTGAAGCGCACGCGCTTGTACTTGCCGCAGTGGCACTCCCAGTCGCGGGTCGGCCCGAAGATGCGCTCGCAGAACAGGCCGTCCTTCTCGGGCTTCAGGGTGCGGTAGTTGATGGTCTCCGGCTTCTTCACCTCGCCGTTGGACCATGCGCGGATCTGGTCCGCGGTGGCCAGGGCGATTCGGAGCTCATCGAAGTAGTTGACGTCCAGCACTTAAGCGCTCGCCTCCTCGTGTGGCTTCGGGCGTGGACCGCTCTGCACCATGGTCAACGCTCGCGTGTTCCCGCCCGGCTCGTGGGCGTTCAATCGAAGTCCGCCCCTGCCGGCTCGCGCCGGCTGAGGTCGATGCCCAGCTCCTCGGCGGCCCGGAAGACGTCCTCGTCGGTCTCGCGCAGCTCGATCTGCTCGCCCGTCGAGGAACGGACCTCGACGTTGAGGCAGAGCGACTGCATCTCCTTGATGAGCACCTTGAAGGACTCGGGGATGCCCGGCTCGGGGATGTTCTCCCCCTTCACGATGGCCTCGTAGACCTTCACGCGGCCGAGCACGTCGTCGGACTTGATCGTCAGCAGCTCCTGCAGCGCGTATGCGGCGCCGTAGGCCTCGAGGGCCCACACCTCCATCTCGCCGAACCGCTGGCCGCCGAACTGGGCCTTCCCGCCCAGGGGCTGCTGGGTGATCATCGAGTACGGGCCGGTCGACCGGGCGTGGATCTTGTCGTCGACCAGGTGCAGCAGCTTCAGGATGTAGGCGACGCCCACCGTGATCTGCTCCTCGTAGGGCTCGCCGCTGCGGCCGTCGATCAGCTGGGACTTGCCGACCTCGTTGACCATGCCGATGCCGTCGCGGTTGGGGTGCACCGAGCGGATCGCATCGAGGATCTCGTCCTCGCGCGCCCCGTCGAACACCGGCGTCGCGACGTGCACCGGGCCATCGTGGTCGACGCCGTCCTTCTCGAACCCCCACAGCGCGGCCAGGCCGAGGTGTGCCTCGAGCACCTGGCCGAGGTTCATGCGGCTCGGCACGCCGAGCGGGTTGAGGATGATGTCGACCGGCGTGCCGTCGGGCAGGAACGGCATGTCCTCCTCGGCGAGGATCGTCGAGATGACGCCCTTGTTGCCGTGGCGGCCGGCCAGCTTGTCGCCGTCGGAGATCTTGCGCTTCTGGGCCACGTAGACGCGGACCAGCTGGTTCACGCCGGGCGACAGCTCGTCGCCGTCGTCGCGGTTGAACACGCGCACCCCGATGACCTTGCCCTGCTCGCCGTGCGGCACCTTCAGCGACGTGTCGCGCACCTCGCGCGCCTTCTCGCCGAAGATCGCGCGCAGCAGGCGCTCCTCGGGGGTGAGCTCGGTCTCGCCCTTGGGCGTGACCTTGCCGACCAGGTAGTCGCCGGGCGAGACCTCGGCCCCGATGCGCACGATGCCGCGCTCGTCGAGGTCCTTCAGGATCTCCTCGCTGACGTTGGGGATGTCGCGGGTGATCTCCTCGGCGCCGAGCTTCGTGTCGCGGGCGTCGACCTCGTGCTCCTCGATGTGGATCGACGTGAGCACGTCGTCCTTGACGAGCCGCTCGGAGAGGATGATCGCGTCCTCGTAGTTGTGGCCCTCCCACGGCATGTAGGCGACCACCAGGTTCTTGCCGAGCGCGATCTCGCCCGCCTCGGTCGATCCCCCGTCGGCGATCACCTGGCCCTTGACCACCTTGTCGCCGGCGGCGACGAGCGGCTTCTGGTTGATGTTCGTGCCCTGGTTCGAGCGCTGGAACTTCTGCAGCTTGTAGGTGCGCAGGCTGCCCGAGCGCTCCTTGACGACGATCTCCTCGGCCGAGACGTCGTCGACCAGGCCGGCTTCCTCGGTGACGATCACGTCACCGGCGTCGACCGCGGCGCGGAACTCCACGCCGGTGCCCACGAGCGGGGCCTCCGAGCGCAGCAGCGGCACGGCCTGCTTCTGCATGTTCGCGCCCATCAGGGCGCGGTTCGCGTCGTCGTGCTCGAGGAACGGGATCAGCGCGGCAGCCACCGAGACCAGCTGCTTCGGCGAGACGTCCATGTAGTCGACCTCGCTGGCCGGCACCGAGTCGACCTCGCCGCCCTTGCGGCGACACAGCACCGAGTCGCCGACGATCTTGCCGGTCTTCGAGTCGTAGGCCGTGTTCGCCTGCGCGATCACGTGCCGGTCCTCCTCGTCGGCCGACAGGTAGTCGATCTTCGAGGTGATCTTGCCGCCCTCGACGCGCCGGTACGGGGTCTCGATGAACCCGAACTCGTTGATGCGCCCGTAGCTCGACAGCGACCCGATCAGGCCGATGTTCGGACCTTCCGGCGTCTCGATCGGGCACATGCGCCCGTAGTGCGACGGGTGCACGTCGCGCACCTCGAAGCCCGGCGCGCTCGCGGGAGAGGCCGCCGGGCCCCAGGGCGCTCAGGCGACGCTTGTGGGTCAGGCCCGAGAGCGTGTTCGTCTGGTCCATGAACTGGGACAGCTGCGAGGTGCCGAAGAACTCCTTGATGCTCGCCACGACCGGGCGGATGTTGATCAGCGTCTGCGGCGTGATCGCCTCGACGTCCTGGGTGGTCATGCGCTCCTTGACCACCCTCTCCATCCGGCTCAGGCCGATGCGGATCTGGTTCTGGATCAGCTCGCCGACCGACCGCAGGCGGCGGTTGCCGAAGTGGTCGATGTCGTCGGGGTCGTAGCCCTCTTCGCCGGCGTGCAGCTTCACGAGGTAGCCGACCGTCTTCAGCATGTCCTCGTAGGTGAGGACCGCCTTGTACTTCGGCGCACCGGCGCCCTGCTCGTCCTTCAGCTGGTCGCTGAAGACGCGGTAGCGGAACTGCTCCCACGCCTTCTTGTCGGGGTTGTCGATCTCGCCGAGCGCCTTGTGGTGGGCGCGGAGCTGCTTGAGCAGCAGGCCCTCGGCCTTGCCGAGCTTCTTGTCGACCTTGTGACGGCCGACCTTGGCCACGTCGTAGCGCTTGGGGTTGAAGAAGAGGTTCTCGAGCAGGGTCTTCGCGCTCTCGGCCGTGGGCGGCTCGCCCGGGCGGAGCTTGCGGTAGATGTCCTCGAGGGCCTCTTCCTGCGTCTCGACGTGGTCCTTCTCGAGCGTGTTCTGGATCGAGGGGGCGTTGTCGAACAGCGTGAGGATCTCGTCGGTGGTCCAGCCGAGCGCCTTCAGCAGCACGGTGACGAGCTGGCGGCGCTTGCGGTCGATGCGCACGCCGACGGTCTCCTTCTTGTCGACGTCGAACTCCAGCCAGGCACCGCGGCTCGGGATGATCTTCGCGATGAAGATCTCCTTGTCGGAGGTCTTGTCGAGCTCACGGCTGAAGTAGACGCCGGGGGAACGCACGAGCTGGGAGACCACGACACGCTCGGTGCCGTTGATGATGAAGGTGCCCCGCTCGGTCATGATCGGGAAGTCCCCCATGAAGACTTCCTGTTCCTTGATCTCGCCGGTCACCTTGTTGACGAAGGTTGCTTCGACGAACAGCGGCTGGCTGTAGGTGATGTCGCGGTCGCGACAATCCTCTTCGCTCGCCTTGACCTCTCGGAACTGATGCTTGCCGAAGTACAACTGGAACTGCTCGGTGAAGTCCTCGATCGGAGAGACTTCCTCGAGGACCTCTTTGAGGCCCTCGTTCAGCAGTGAGTCGAAGGACCCCCGCTGGATGCCCACGAGGTCGGGAAGCGGTAGGACCTCGTCGAGCTTGGCGAAACTGACACGCTCACGGACAGGGACGAGCTGGTCAGGCAAGAGACACCCCTCCCAGGGAGACTAGAACGGCGCACAGCAGAGCACGTGGACGGCACGGCAATCGGGTAGTGTACGCACTGATACGGGCACCGTCAACGGTGCCCGCCACATCGGCCGGCTTCGCGGCCTCGTCCCTGGCAGGACGGCAGGAAAGATACGCCGTGCGATGGGCCGGGTCAACCCACCGAACGGCCGATGTCTGGGCGAGCGAACGACCCACGCGCTAGGGTGCGGCGGTGGCCACGCCTCCCACCCCCGACCCCGGCGCACAGGCGTTCAGCGCCGGCTCGTCCGTCTCCTCGACGATGCGCCGACTCGCCGGCCACGTGCGCCTGCCCCACGCGCGCCGACGGCGATCGACGGTGCGCCGGGTCGTGCTGGCGGTGCTCGCGGGACTCGCGACGCTGGTCGTCCTGCTCGCGATCGACGGGTTCTTCGCGAGCCGTCAGATGTTCCGCGGCGTGTCGAGCGCCCGCAGCGCCCTGACCGAGGGCACGGTCGCGGTCGTGACCGGGGACCCCGAGGCGGCGGCCCCCCGCTTCGAGCACGCCGCCGACGCGGCGGATTCGGCGCTGGCGGCGTTCGAGCACCCGTCCGTCGGGCTCGCGCGCCGGCTGCCGTGGGTCGGCGACAACCTCGGGGCCGTCGAGGCGGTCGCGCTCGCCTCGCGTCGCTCGGCCGACGCCGGGCTCGCGATGGTGGAGGCCGCCCGCATCCTCGGGTGGAAGGACCTGCGGATCCCCGCGGCCGAGGCGATCGGGGCCGTGGACCTCGCGACGATCGAGCGGGCCACACCGGCGCTCGACGAGGTGGCGACCGAGCTCGGCGCGGCCGCCGCGCAGCTCGAGGCCGCCGACACCGGACGCCTGCGTCGGGCCGGTCGCCGACGGGCTACGAGGACGCGGTGCAGACGCTGAGCCGCCGGGCGAAGATCGCGCTCGACACGCGCGACTTCGTGGAGCTGCTGCCGCGGTTCCTGGGCACCGGGGCCGAGCGCCGGTACCTGCTCGCGATCCAGACGCTGGGACGCCCGCAGGGAACCGGCGGCGAGGTCGACCTGATCGGCGTGCTGTCGGCGCGCGACGGCGTGCTCACCCTCGACGCCCCCTTGACCTCGGCGAGCGCCGAGTTCGCGCAGGCCACCGCGACGACCGACGGCCGGTCGGCCGGCGAGAACCTGCTGGCCATCGCGCGCGAGTCGGGCTTCGGCGAGCTCGACGGGGTGGTGCTCGCCGATTCCATGTGGCTCGCCGACGCCGTCTGGACGACCGGCTCGGTCGAGGTGAGCGACCGTCCGCTGCCCGTGAACAGCGACCAGGCGCCGAAGGTGCTCGAGCGCGAGGTCTTCGAGGGTCGCGACCTCGCCGCGGCCGAGACCCGTCGCGCCGAGGTCGCGACCGCGGTGGTGGAGTCCTACCTGGCGCGGCGCCCCGCCACCGAGAGCTTCGCGATCGCGCTCGCCCGCGACGTGTCGGAGCGCCACCTCGTCGTGGTCGCGACGCGGCCGCGCGAGCGACGCATCCTCGAGCGGCTCGGCGCCGGCGGCGCGCCCGAGCCCCCCGCGCAGCACGTCGTCGCGGTCACCTGGGACACCGTGGTCGACAACCACGCGGCCGTCTTCACGCGCCGCGACATCTCCCACCGCGTCACCCTCGAGGACGACGGGTCGGCCCGGGTCCGCACGATCGTGACGCTCGTGAACGAGTCGCCCAGCGAGCCGCCCTCGGCGCTGCTCGGCTTCCCGCTGCCGGCCACGGTGGAGGAGCCCGCCGGCGTCGATCCCGTCGGGGGCTGGGCGGCCGACGTCGGCGTGCTGCTGCCGCCCAAGGCCGACCGGATCTCGGCCGAGACGAGCATCCCGAGCGAGACCACGGAAGTGAAGGTGGAGGGCCGCACCACGATGGGGGGCCGGCTCGCCGCCGATCCCGGCGATCAGATGTCGCTGATCGTCGGCTACCGCGTCCTCGACGCGAGGACCGACGACGGCGTCTACCGGCTGCTCGTGCTGCCCCAGCCCGCCTGGCCCGCCGGCATCGTGCGCATCCAGATCGACGCGCCGCCGGGGACGACGATCGTCGAGGCCAGCGACGAGCTCGAGATCGGCGGGTCGATGGCGCGGTACGTGGGCACCCCCACGCGCCCGTTCGTCGCCTGGATCAGGTTCGAGTGAGCCCGCTGGCCGGCGGCCCCGACCCGTCTCAGGAACCGACCTGCGGCCGACCGATCGAGGCGAACTGGAATCCGGCGGCCGTGAAGATCGCCGGATCGAGGGAGTTGCGCGCGTCGACCACGGCGGGCTGTGTCATCACGCCCTTGAGCCGAGCGAGGTCGAGGTCGCGGAACTCCTCCCACTCGGTGGCGAGCACCAGGCACGACGCGCCCTCGGCGGCCTCGTACACGTCGGTCGCGATCTCGAGATCGGGCAACTCGGCGGCGGCGGCGTCCGCCGCCATCGGGTCGTAGCCCACGACCCTGGCCCCCTCGGCCAGCAGCCGAGCGGCGAGCCCCAGGGCGGGAGCCCCCCGCACGTCGTCGGTGTCCGGCTTGAAGGCCAGGCCGAGGAGCACGACCGTCTTGCCCTCGAGGTTCCACAGGACCTCCTCGATCGTGCGCGCGACGGCCTCCAGGGCCTCCTCGTTCACCCTGACCGTCTCCCGCAACATCGCGAAGTCGTACCCGAGTCGGTCGGCGACCCGCTCGAGGGTGACCACGTCCTTGGGCAGGCAGTAGCCGCCGTAGCCGAGGCCGGCCCGCAGGAAGGCGCCGCCGATGCGAGGATCGGCGCCCATGATCTCGGTCACCCCGTCGACGTCGGCGCCCGGCCAGCTCACTCACCCGAGCCATCGCGTTCGCGAACGAGATCTTCGAGGCCAGGAACGCGTTCGACGCCAGCTTGGACAGCTCCGCGGTGCGCGGGTCGGTCTCGATCAACGGCACGCCCCGCTCGAGCAACGGCGCGTAGAGGGCTCGCATGACCTCGAAGGCACGTGGATCGTCGGCCCCCACGACGAGTCGATCGGGGTTCAGCGTGTCCTCGATCGCGTGGCCCTCACGCAGGAACTCGGGGCTCGAGGCACCGATCAGGTCGAGGTCGGGACGCTCCATGCGGGCGACCTGGTCGATGCGACCGCTGGTGCCCGGAGGCACGGTGGACTTCACGACGAGCACGACACCGTCGGACGCTGCGCGGGCGATCTCGCGGACGGCCCCCTCGACGGCGATGAGGCTCCGGTCGCCGAGCCCCACCGGCGGACGCCCGACGCAGACGAAGACCACGCTCGCTCCCGTCACGGCGTCGGGGATCGACCCGGTGAAGCGCAGCCCGCCCGATCGGACCCCGTCTCGCAGCAGATCGTCCAGGCCGGGCTCGTGGAAGGGAGCCCTGCCGGCCTGCAGCGTCTCGACCTTCGTCGGGGTCGGTGTCCATGCCGACGACCTCGTGGCCGAGGCTCGCGAGCGCGGCTCCCGTGATCAGCCCGACGTGGCCGATGCCCACGACCGCGACCTTCATCGTGCGACCTCCTCGATCGGCGCCGAGCCGGCGCCCGCCTTGAACCAGTCCGTGGTTCGAGCCACGCCGTCCTCGATGCTCACCTGCGGCACGTACCCGAGCATCCTGCCCGCGAGCGACACGTCGGCCTGGGTCATGCGAACGTCGCCGGCTCGCGACTCGGTGTGCACCGGGTCGGGCGTCGACGCCCACCCGGTCGGCGATCAGCGCCAAGAGCCGGTTCACCGACGTCGGCTCCCCGCCGCCGCCGATGTTGAACGCCATGCCGTAGGCCTCGGGCGACGCCTTCGCCGAGCGCAGGTTCGCCTCGACGACGTCGTCGATGTAGGAGAAGTCGCGCGACTGCTCGCCGTCGCCGTGCACCTCGGGGCGGGCGCCGGTGAGGCAGGCCACCGCGAACCGCGGCACGACCGCCGCGTACTCGGACTCGGGGTCCTGCCCCGGCCCGTAGACGTTGAAGTAGCGCAACGCCACCGTCGGCACGCCGTAGCTGCGATACATGCCGGCGCAGTAGACCTCGAGCGCGAGCTTGCTGGCCGCGTACGGCGAGCGCGGCGCGAGCGTCATCGACTCCCGCAGCGGGAACTCGGTCTGGTCCCCGTAGACCGAGCTGCTGCTCGCGGCCACGACCACGGCGCCGGCGTCGCGCGCGGCGAGCAGCACGTTCAGGGTTCCGCGCACGTTCACGTCGGTCGTGAGCCCCGGCTGCTCCATCGACCTCGGCACCGAGCGCTTGGCGCCCTGGTGGTAGATCGCGGCGCAGCCGCGTGCCGCGTCGGCCACGGCCGCCTCGTCGCGCAGGTCCGCCTCGACGAACCGCACCTCGGGCGTCTCGCGCAGGTTGTCGAGGGTGCCGTCGGAGAGATCGTCGAGGCCGACGACCTCGGCCCCGTCGGCCACGAGCCGACGGCACAGATGGGAACCGATGAATCCAGCGGCTCCTGTCACGAGCACACGGTCGGTCACGGGGAGTGAGCTCCTTCTGAAGGTCGGGGGGAGCGTCAGGCTACGCTGGCGCCCCTCGATGCCGCAAGAGGGAACCTCCCCACGGTCGGGCCTCACGTCCCGAACGCGGGAGGGTCGCGCAGCACCTCGGCCAGCGACGGGTTCGAGGCGTCGCGGTCCGACGTCAGCGGCTCGGCGCTCGGCCACGGGATCTCGAGGTCGGGGTCGTCCCAGGCGATGCCGAACTCGTCCTCGCCCGTGAACGCCGCATCGACCAGGTACTGCAGCGCGAGATCGGTCACGGCGTAGAACCCGTGGGCCACCCCGGGGGGCACGTAGAGGCCGCGCATGCCCGTGCCGGCATCGAACGTCTCCCACCAGGTTCCGCGCTCGGTCGGCGACCCGGCGCGCAGGTCGACCAGGGCGACGAACGCCGTGCCCTCGAGCACGCACCAGTAGTCGGCCTGGCGACGATGGAAGTGCAGGCCCCGCAGCACGCCCGCACGGCTCCGCGAGAGGTTCGACTGCACCATCGGGGGGGCGTCGGGCAGCCACTCCTGCCGGAAGACCTCGGTGAACGCGCCGCGATCGTCGGCACGCGTGTCGAGGTCGACGACCCGGACACCGTGGGGAGCGTCGATGTGCGAGCTCCCGCGGGCTAGGTGACCCGGACCTTGATGCCCTTGGACGAGCTCGCGAGGCAGCGGTGCACGTGCGGGTGCGTGCCCCACTTGCGACCCTTGAACTTCACCTTCCAGGTCTTGGTCGCCTTGGGCTTCACGGTGAACTTGTAGTAGCCCGACTCGCGCGTCTTCTTCGTCGCGATCTTCGTGTTCCCGGCGTACAGGCTGACCTTGCGCCAGTTGAAGCACTTCGACCAGTCGCTCTTGAGCTTGCCCTCGAACGAGACCTTCTTGCCCTCCTGCACCTGCTTCGTGCTCGCGTGGATCGTGATCCGCGTCGACTCGGTGCGTTCGTGGGCCTGGGCCGGCGCCGCGCCGAGGGCGACGAGCAGCATGGTCACCGCCAGGGTGCGCGCGAGGATGGCCTTCACCGTTCGA
>CAWGUD010000029.1:0-22169 GCA_963825685.1 uncultured Actinomycetes bacterium
GCGCACGTCCCAATCGGGGGAGTCGGGGCTCGTCTCGGGTCGGCACCGGCGGCACGCACGGAACCCGGCACCTTCGGCGGCCGCGGCCGCCGGGAAGAACCGGACGTGCTCCCGCTTGGGCATCGGCACAGGACAGACGGGGCGGCAGTAGATGCCGGTCGACGTGACGCCGACGAAGATGCGGCCGTCGAGTCGTCGTTCGCGGGCCTCGACCGCCCTGTACGTGACCTCGAATCCGTCCACGTGCACGGGTATAGCGCGCTGCGACGACATTGCGCTGGCAGGTTTCGGACTTCGTGACGCAGAGGTTGGAACCGGGACATCCGGGAGGTCGATGCGTTACCTTCGTGTGACAACCGAGGGGGAGTATCCCCCGAGACGTTGCCGTCAGCTCGGCCTCACGGCCCGGTGGCGTCGGTCGTCGGAGCCACGCGTCCGGCGGCCGGAGAGACCTTCGGTCAGACGGACGCCGTCGCGTGACGCGACGGTGGCGATCGAAGAGGAGTTCGAAGCGTGGACGTCGGCATCTGGGCATGGATCGGGTTCCTCGCGCTGATCCTCGCGTTGCTCGCCCTGGACCTGTTCGTCTTTCACAAGGACGCGCACGTGGTGTCGTCCGTGAGGCGACCAGGTTGAGCATCATCTGGGTGACGCTCGGCCTGGCGTTCGGCGGGTTCGTCTGGGCTCTGGCTCGGCGCAGCGCGGCGGCGAGTACTTCGCCGGCTACCTGATCGAGAAGGCGTTGTCCGTCGACAACATCTTCGTGTTCGCGATGATCTTCGCGTACTTCGCGGTGCCGGCCAAGTACCAGCACCGCGTGCTGTTCTGGGGCATCGTCGGTGCGCTCGTCTTCCGCGCGCATCTTCATCGTCGCCGGCGCGAGCTGCTCGAGCAGTTCCACTGGATCATCTACGTCTTCGGCGCGTTCCTGGTGCTTCACCGGCATCAGCATGGCGTTCCGCGGCGAGACCGAGGTCGCACCCGGAGAAGAACCCGGTCCTGAAGCTGCTGCGTCGCGTCGATCCCGATCACCTCGGAGTACCACGGCCAGCAGTTCTTCGTGCGCAGGCCGGCGGGCGCGTCGCGACCCCGCTCTTCGCGGTGCTGGTGATTGTCGAGACGACCGACATCCTGTTCGCCGTCGACTCGATCCCGGCGATCTTCGCGGTGACCGACGACCCGTTCATCGTCTTCACCTCGAACGCCTTCGCGATCCTGGGCCTGCGCTCGCTCTACTTCGTGCTGGCCGGCATGATGCACCGGTTCGTCTACCTGAAGGTCGGGCTGGCGGCCGTGCTGATCTTCGTCGGCGTGAAGATGCTCAGCGAGACGGCGTACAAGGTCGATATCTGGGTGTCGCTCGCGTGATCGGGCTGATCCTGGCGACCTCGATCATCGCCTCGCTGCTGGCGACGAAGGGACAGAAGGCCGAGGCACTCGCCGAGGCGCACCCCGAGGCGCTCGGCGGCACGAGCGACGTGCGTCCCCGCGAAGCCGAACCGGTCGAGGTGCCGCGATCGAGCGAGGATCGAGGGGATCCGCGATGAAGATCCTGTTCGCCACCGACGGAGCGGCTCCGTCCGCACGCGCCGGCGAGATGCTGGCGCGGCTCGCCGATCCCGCACGCACCCAGGTCGTGGTGATGTCGGTGAACGACTTCGACGTCGCGATGCGCGAGGCCAAGTTGGCCGGTCACTTCTCCACCGAAGAGGGGCACGCGGCCGCCCGGCGTGCCGCGGATCACGGGCCGCGGAGCGGCTGCGTGAAGCAGGCTTCGAGCAGGTGGAGGTCGCGGTTGAGGACGGCACGAGGCGCGTGAGATCGTGCACGTCGTCGACCGAGACCCTCGGTCTCATCGTGGTCGGCAGCGGGCGATGCAGGCTCGACTCCGGCGTGCTCGGCAGCGTGAGCAGCTCGGTGCTGCACGGCTCGCCGTGTCCCGTGCTGGTGGTGCATCGCGCCCCTGAGGGCGACGGGCCGGTCCGCGTGGTGATCGGGGCGGACGGCTCCGAGGGCGCGAACCACTCGATCGCGGCGTTCGCGGCGTTCGCGGACCCCGCCCGGTGCGAGGTCACCGTGATCACGGCGGCGGCCCCACTCGCGCTCCCCCCCGGGGGTCCGGCCGGCGAGTCCATCCTCGGCCGCGAGGTCGCCGACGACGAGATGGTGCTCGCCGAGCCGCCACGCGGAGGCGGCCGCCGACACGCTCCGCGCGGCGGGGTTCGACGTCGAGACCGAGGTCGCGGTCGGCGGCGCAGCCGGGGTGCTGCTCGAGGGGGCGGAACGCCGAGAGGCCGACCTCGTCGTCGTGGGCGCCCGCGGGCTGGGGAGGTTCCGGGCCAAGATGCTCGGCTCGGTGAGCGATCGCCTGATCCGGCACGCGCCCGCGACGCTCGTCGGCCGCTGAGCCGCCGCCCTTCGACACAGCGTGCCTCTTGCGCGGCGCTATCGGTAAGTGCTAACTTACCGATAGATGGGATCCGCGGCGACCGCAGACGAGGCCTTCGACGCGTTGGGCGACCCCACGCGCCGGCAGGTGTTCCGGCTGCTCCGAGACGGCGAGCGATCGGTGGGCGAGATCGCTGCTCAGCTCCCGGTGAGCCGGCCCGCGGTCTCCCAACACCTGCGGGTCCTGAAGGAGGCGGCCCTGGTGAGCGACCGGCCCGACGGTGTGCGACGCCTCTACTCCGTGCGGCCGACGGGCCTCGAGGCGCTGCGCGCCGAGCTGGAGACGATGTGGGACGACGCGCTCGGCGCCTTCGCCGCGGCCGCCGACGACGAGGACCCGACCCCGAGGCCGCGATCCCGCCCCCATCACGGCCGATAGCCCGGAAGGAGCGACCGATGATCGACCCGATCCACCGCAGCATCACCGTGTCGAGGACGACGGCCGACGCGTTCCGCCTGTTCACGAGCGAGATGGGCACGTGGTGGCCGCTCGACACGCACGGACGGGCCGACGAGTTCGACGGCGCGAAGACCGAGCGCCTCGTGTTCGAGGAACGCGAGGGCGGCCGCGTCTACGAGGTGCTCACGAACGGCGTCGAGGCGGACTGGGGTGTCGTCACGACGTGGGAACCACCCTCGAGGGTCGTGCTCGACTGGAACCCCAGCCCCGAGGACCGTCCGTACACGGAGGTCGAGGTCACGTTCACGCCGACCGCCGACGGCGCGACCCGCGTCGACCTGCATCACCGGCACTGGGAACGTCTCGGCGAGGAAGCCGGCGCCATGTACCGCACGAACTACGGCCCCGGCTGGACCTACGTCTTCGACGAGCGCTTCGGCGGCGCGGCAGGCTGATCGGTCGTGGTCGTCGGCCTCGGCTGGTTCGCGCGTTCGTTCCGCGCGGCGAGGCTCGCCGTCTGCTCCACGCGTGTGGCCCGGGTCTCCTCGCGCTTGGCCGAGTAGATCCACCAGAGGATCTGCTTGCGCGCACTCGGCGGGAACCCGTCCCAGTTCGCGCGGGACCCGGCGTGCCGCTCGAAGGCCTCGACCAGGTCGTCGGGCACCTCCAGGGCATCGCTGCGGTCGAGGGCGTTCCACGAGCCGTCGGCCTTGGCGGCCTCGATCGTCGCGAGTCCCGCCTCCGTGATGAGCCCGGCGGCCAGCAACGACTCGATGCGCCGCTTGTTCACGGCCGACCACATGCTCTTGGGCTTGCGAGGGGCCATCCAGAGCCTGTAGCGCTCGTCGTCGATCGAGTTCGCCTTCGAGTCGATCCAGCCGAAACAGAGCGCCTCGAGCACGGCGTCCTCGTAGGCGAGCGAGCCGGCTCGCGAGCCCTTCTTGTGGATCACGAGCCAGACGGCGGCCCCGCTGCGGTGATGCCTCGACAACCACCGGCGCCATGCGGCGCGATCGGGAACCTCCACGAGCTCCGGTTCGGGCATCGACCTAGTGTCGCATCACGCGGACGGGGAAGGTCCATGCACCGGCAGCCGCACCGTGAGCGAAGCGCCGGCCTCGACGTCGTCGACCCGCACGTCGCCCCCGTGCGCCTCGGCGATCGCGGCGACGATCGCCAGGCCGAGGCCGGCGCCGCCGGTCTCCCTCGATCGGGCGCCGTCGCCACGATAGAAGCGCTCGAACACGCGCTCGCGGCCCTCCGGCGTGAGGCCCGGACCATCGTCGGCCACCGTGAGGATCACGTCGTCACCCACGCGCGCGACCCGAACCCGCGCGGGAGTGCCCGTCGGCGTGTGCTCTCGGACGTTGTCGAGCAGGTTGTCGACGACCTGGCGCAGCTTCCCGGCGTCGCCCTCGATCACGACGTCGCCGTCGATCTCGATCGAGACCTCGCGTGAGGGATCGATCGCCCGGGCCGCATCGACAGCGTCCGTCGCCACGGTCCCGACGTCGAACGGCTCACGCTCGAGCGGACGTCCCTGATCGAGCCGCGCGAGCAGCAGCAGGTCGTCGACGAGCACGCCCATGCGGGCGGCCTCGGCCTCGATCGCGGCCATCGACCTCGCCAGGTCCTCCGGTCGTTGGTCGGCGCCTCGGCGGAACAGCTCCGCGTACCCCCGGATCGACGTGAGCGGCGTCCGCAGCTCGTGCGAGGCGTCGGCCACGAATCGGCGCAGCCGGTCCTCGCTCGCCTTCCGCTGCTCGAACGCGGCCTCGATCTGGGCCAGCATGCCGTTGAGGGCCATGCCGAGGCGGCCCACCTCGGTGCGGGGTTCGGCGGTGCCCACGCGCCGCGAGAGGTCTCCCGCGGCGATCGCGTCCGCCGTCTCCCCCATGTCGGCGAGGGGCTTCAACCCGAGACGTACGAGCCATAGTGCGAGGCCGGTGGCCGCGGCGAGCACGACCACGCTGGCGACGAGCTCGACCCCGAGCAGCTGGCGCAGCGTCGCGGTGGTCTCGGTGAGCGGCACCGCGACGACGAGCGTGCCCGCGCCCGACAGGGTCGTGGCGAGCGCTCGCCACGACGTGCGTCCCTCCCGCACCGTGAAGGCCACCGTGCGCTCGTCGCCGTCCTCGCCCGCCGTCGGCGGCGGTAGCTCGACGGGCAGCGGCGGCGACGCTTCCTCCTCGAACCCGAAGGTCGTCACGGCGATCACCGCGCCGCTCTCGTCACGGAACTCCGCGTAGGTTCCCGGTGGCACGGCGACGCCCGGCGGCGGCGCGCCGAACGGCCCCTGATCGATCAGGGCGGAAGCGGCGAACGGGCGAGCGGCCGTGAGCTGATCGTCCACGCGCTGCACCAGGAACGTCCTCGTGAAATGGAACGTGGCCACGTTCGCCACGACGAGACCGGCGGCCACCAGGCCGACGGTCACGAGCATCAGACGAGCGCGCAGCGACACGTCGCTACTCCCGCGGGAGGCGCAGCACGTAGCCGACCCCGCGCACCGTGTGGATCAGGTGGGGGTCGACGACGTCGACCTTCTTGCGCAGGTAGCTGATGTAGGTCTCCACGATCGCGGGGTCCCCGTCGAAGTCGTACTGCCACACGTGGTCGAGGATCTGGGCCTTCGAGAGCACCCGCCGGGCGTTCACGAGCAGGTAGCGCAGCAGGCTGAACTCGGTGACCGTGAGCTCGATCGGCAGCTCGCCGCGCCACACCTCGTGGAGATCCTCGTCCATCTCGAGGTCGGCGAAGCGCAGCCGTTCGCCGGACGACCTCGCTCCCTGGGTCCGTCGCAGCACGGAGCGGATGCGGGCGACGAGCTCCTCGAGGCTGAAGGGCTTCGTGACGTAGTCGTCACCGCCGATCGTGAGACCCCGCACCTTGTCCTCGGTGGCATCACGCGCCGTGAGGAAGACCACCGGCGTCGGTCGCCCGCGGTCGAGCATCCGCCGCTGCACCTCGAAGCCGTCGACGTCGGGCAGCATCACGTCGAGCACGATCAGGTCGGGACGGAACGTCTCGACGGTCGAGAGCGCCTCACGCCCGTCGTGCGCGGTGGCGACGTCGAACCCTTCGTACCGCAGGGCCGTCGAGACGAGGTCGGTGATGTTCGACTCGTCGTCGACCACGAGCACGCGAGAGGGACCCTCCGTCGAGGGTCCCGCCGCGTTGCCGGTCACGCCGGCGTCGCTCACGCCCCGTCCGGCGGGGTGGGTTCGGACGTCGCGGTCGCCGATCCTGCGGCCGGGCCGCCTCCGAGGTCCATCAGCCGCTGCGTGTAGTCCTCGCGCGTCATCTCGCCGCGAGCGTAGCGGAGCCGCAGTTCCTCGAGGGCGCCGTCGAAGCCTCGCTCGATGCCGGGGCCGAAGCCGGGACCGAAGTCGTGCGTGGGCATCGGCTGTCACCTCCTCTCGGGCGCTCCCTCTGAGTCGCCCGACGACAGGACAGCACCCACGCCTGGGAACGGGCTGGGAACGACCGAGGCTCTGCCTCAGACCGCCCGGCGGTAGAGGCGCACGGAGATCGTGCCGAAGATCGCGATCAACCCCACGCTCCAGGCGATCGAGGCGATCACGTCACCCGCCGCGGGACCGCCGAGCGTGAGGGCCCGCACGGCCGAGGCGGTGACGGACACCGGCTGATGCTCGGCGAAGGTCTGGAGCCACGTCGGGCATCGTCTCGACCGGCACGAACGCCGACGAGGCGAAGACGAGCGGCGCGAGCACGGGGAACGATGCCGCCTGGGCCGTCTCCGGGTCGCCGACCGCGAGGCCGACCGTCGCGAAGATCCACGACATCGAGAAGCCGAAGAGCACGACGAGTCCCGTGGCGGCGAGCAAGCCCGAGCACGTCGGTGTGGATGCGCCATCCGACCAGGAAGCCGACCGCCATCATCAACGCGACGACGAAGACGTTGCGCACGGTGTCGGCGAGCGTGCGGCCGCTCAGCACGGCCGAGCGGGCCATCGGCAGCGCGTGGAAGCGCTCCATCAGACCGCTCTTCATGTCGGTGGCGAGCCCGATCGCGGTCGCGATCGCGCCGAAGACCACGGTCTGCACGAAGATGCCGGGCATCAGGTAGTCGACGTAGTCGACGCCCGCCGGCAGCGCCGCCGAGACCGCGCCGCCGAAGACGTACCGGAACATCACCACGAAGATCACGGGCTGGATCGTCGAGAAGACGAGCAGCTGCGGGACGCGCCGGTAGGCGATCAGGTTCCGCTGGATGATCGCGACCGTGTCGCGGACCACCCCCATCGGGATACGGCGGTCGAGGGCGACGTCCATCGGGGTCTCGCCGGCGAGAACGCTCATGCGTCGCCTCCCTCCGACCCCTCCGCCACCGCGCGATGACCCGTGAGCGCGAGGAACACATCGTCGAGGCTCGGCTCACGCACCGAGAGCGTGTCGGGTTCGATGCCGTCGCCATCGAACCGTCGCAGGACGTCGACCAGCACGTGCGCGCCGCGGTTCGACGAGACCTTCACGGTGCGGTGCTCACGCTCGACCGTGCCGAGCCCATCGCCACCGAGCAACGCCATCGCTCGCTCCGCGAGCGCGTCGTCGGCGAAGTCCATCTCGACCACGGTGTCGCCGAGGTTCGCCTTGAGCCGGGCGGGCGTGTCGTTCGCGATCACGTGACCGCCGTCGATCACGGCGACCCGGCCGGCGAGTTGGTCGGCCTCCTCCAGGTACTGCGTCGTCAGCAGCACGGTGGTGCCCTCGCCGACGAGCTCGCGGATCATGTCCCAGAGCTCGTTGCGGCTCGTCAGGTCGAGCCCCGTCGTGGGCTCGTCGAGGAACAGCACGGGCGGCTTCGGCACCAGCGACGCGGCGATGTCGAGTCGTCGACGCATGCCGCCCGAGTACGTGCGGAGCGGACGGTCGGCCGCATCGGCGAGCGAGAAGCGCTGGAGCAGCTCGTCGGCACGCGGTGCGATCACGGCCCGCGGCAACTGACCGAGGATGCCCACCATCCGCAGGTTCTCGCGGCCGGTGAGGTTCGGGTCGACGGCCGCGTACTGACCGGCGAGCCCGATGCGACGACGCACGGCCGCCGGCTCACGGACGACGTCGCGACCGAGCACCTCGGCACGTCCGGCGTCGGGGTGCAGGATCGTCGCGAGCACACGCACGGCCGTGGTCTTGCCGGCGCCGTTGGGGCCGAGCAGCCCGAAGATCGTGCCCTCGTCGACCGAGAGGTCGATGCCGTCGAGGGCGGGCACCTCGCCGAATCGCTTCTCGAGGCCCTCGACGACGATCGCTGGTTCGCGCACGGGGAACGGTCTCACAAGTCGTGTCACGGCGACGCGCGCCATCATCGCGGCCTCGCCCTCCCGGCTCCGAGGCCGCGTAGGTCGTCGCGCCCTGCAGGTGCAGGGAGACGTACGGCTCGTCGCCGACGACCCAGCTGTCGTGGCCGCCGGGGATCGCGAACAGGTCGCCGGGTTCCATCACGAACTCGGTCCCGTCGGCCATGCGGACGGCGGCGCGGCCCGACACGACCATGCCGACGTGCTCCACCTCGCACATCGTGGCGCCGGTCGCTGCGCCGACGTGCTCGGACCACTTCCAGCCCGGGTCGTAGCTCGCGCGTCCCACCGTCATGCCGCCGAGGTTCACGAGCCCGAAGGAGCCGAACGGGAACTCCCGTCGCTCGTCGGGCTCCTCGAAACGCTTGATCGCGAGTTCCATCAGTCGACTCCTCTCGCTCCGGGAACCGGCTCCCCCGATCGTTCCTGCATCGCGTTCAGCACCGAGGTGACCAGGCGAGCAGGGCGAGCACGAACGCGAACGCCGGGTGCCCGGCCGACCATAGGGCGAGCGACGCGGCGCCGAAGAGCGCGAGCTCGATCGCGACGCGCGCGCCGAGCGGCACCGGCCACCTCGCCTTCGGCGCGACGAACGCGCCCCAGATCCCGGCGGCCGCGAGCGGGAGACCACGGCGAGCGCGATCGCGCCGACGCCCTCACCGACGTGCGCCCCCAGACGGCGAGCGCCGCGAGCATGCCGAGCTCGCAGAGGAACCGGACCCCGAGCGTGACCCCTCGCACCGCCGACATCACCCATCACCGAGGGCGACCGCCTCGAGCGTCTCGCGAGCCTGCCGCAGGTGGAAGCGGTCGTGCCCCGCGATCATGCGGAACGACAGGTCGTAGCTCTCCGGGCCACGCTCCGCATGCATGCCGACGCGGGCTCGTTCCTCGTCGGAGCTGCGCCGCCAGAGCTCGATGTTGGCCGCTCGCATGGCCTCGAAGAGGCTGAGCAGTTCCTCGGCCGACTCGCTCCGGGGTCGGCGTGGAGCCGCCGCACCCAGAGGTCCTGGTCGTACCCGAGGATCTGGGGCTCGTCGTGCGCCAGGATCCATCGGTAGCGGCCGCTCATCACGATCTCGGCGTCGACGGCGTGGGCGAGACAGCCGAAGACCGACCACTCCCCTTCGGCCGGCGGCGTGTGCAGGTCGCTCCGGCGAGATCGACCATCGTGTGCCACTCACCCGGCGCCGCGTGCTGCACGACGGCGGGATCGTCGTCTCCCAGCAGCCCGAGCAGATGCCGCTGGTACCCGAGGATCGTCGATCGGGTCGGGAGAAGCCGTGGTGTCGTCGTCGTCGTCATCGCGTCACGCTACCGCGCCCTTGAGCAGGAAGGTCTGCATCGGGCCCTTGCCCTTCACCTCGATCGGGCCCCGAGGCTCGAGCTCGAACGCACCCTCGAGCCGCTCGGCCGCCCGTTCGGTCAGCTGCACCTCGCCCGGCACGCCGTGCGACTCCATGCGGCTCGCCGTGTTGACCGTGTCGCCCCAAAGGTCGTAGATGAACTTGCTCCGGCCGATGACGCCGGCGACCACCGGCCCGCTGTCGATGCCGACGCGGATCGAGAGGGGGGCCTCGGTGCGCGAGGCGATCCGCGCGACGTCGTCGCGCATCGCGAGCCCGAAACGAGCGACGGCCTCGGCGTGGTCGGACCGAGGCGACGGCAATCCCCCCGCCACCATGTAGGCATCCCCGATCGTCTTGATCTTCTCGAGACCCTCGGCGCCGGCGAGGGCGTCGAACGAGGTGAAGATCTCGTCGAGCAACCCCACGAGTGAGCGAGGATCCATGTCGGCCGACATCTCCGTGAACCCCACGAGGTCGGCGAAGAGCACGGTCACGTCGTCGTGCTGCTCCGCGATCACGCCCTCGTGTCGCTTGAGGCGATCCGCGATCGGCTCGGGGAGCACGTTGAGCAGCAACCGCTCCGAGCGCTCGCGCTCGACCTCGAGGGCCGCGTGGGCGAGCTCGCGCTGATGCACGAAGTAGCCGAGCATCACGAACGCCCCGAGCGTCATGCCGGAGATGTTGAGCACGAAGAACGCGATCACGAGCCTCTCGGGCAGCTCGGCCGGATCGCCGGCGACGAGCACAGGATCGAGCACGGTGAGCACCGCGAGCACCAGGAAGAACGCCACCAGCCACGGCACCGACCGCCGGACCCCCAGCATCGCGAGCGCGGCGAGCGGGCTCATCACCGCCCACAGGACCATGCCGCTCGAGGCGGCGAATCCCCCGAGCGCGACCTGCAGCAGCGCCGGGAGCAGCAGGAAGCATCGCGAGCTGGGTCGTGCGGAAGATGTCGAAGCGCTTCGTGCGTGCGAGCACGACGAGCCCCACGAGGGTGACCACCTGGAACGTCGCCGGGATCGCCGCGGCCAGCGGCTCGTCGAAGGCGAGATAGGTGAGCACCCAGACGAACGAGATCAGCGCGATGCCGACGGATGCGAGGATCAGAGCGCCGGCGCGCAGCCGCTCGTCGTGTGAGTCCTCCGGCCGTGCCCCGATGTCGGCGAGTCGCTCGAGCACGCCGACGACGAGCCCGGCGCCCCTGGCCTCATCACCCGAGCCGAGCTCCCGTTCCGATCCGGTTCCCACCATGCGAGCGATGGTAAGGAAGTGAGGCGAGGTTCGGCGCGGGCATCAAGTGGGTAGGACCAGGGCATGTCAACACACGACGGGAACGGACAACGACTGGCCACGTTCGGGGAAGCGACGCTCACGGGGTGGCGAGGAGCCGCAGGCCGCGCCATCGCGCGCCCGATCGCCGATCGAACCCGATTCACACAGGAGCAGGTCGAGGCGCTGATCGGGCTGATGCTCGTGACGTACGCCGTCTACCGGGTGGTGCGGCCGCTGGTTCGTGCCGTCCGCACCACCCGGTAAGGCGTAGGTCAGCGCTTCTTCGCGGACGACCTCTTCGAGGTCGCCTTCTTCCTGCCCGTCGACTTCTTGGCAGGAGACTTCCTCGCCGCGGTCTTCTTGGCTGCCGACTTCTTCGCCGGTGACTTCTTGGCCGTCGTCTTCTTGGCGCTTCTTCGCGGTGACTTCTTGGCCGAGTCTTCTTGGGCTTCTTGCGGAAGACTTCTTGGCGGTCGAACGCTTCGGGGAACGGCCGCCGGCCTTGGCCGCTCGATCCTTCACGGTGGCGGCGACGTCGTCGGCCTTGTCGACCGCGATCTCCTCGAGCTTGTCGACGACGGCCTCGACGACGCCTTGCGCCGTGTCGGTCGCGAGCACCTTCTTGCCGGCTTCCTTGCCGGCGTCAGCGATCTTCTTGGGTCCCTGCATCGGGCCCCCCCTTTCGTGGTTGGACGGGGATGGCCATACCCAACGGGAGGATGGTTCAACCGCCGGCCCCTGCGACCGGCACCGCCGAGAGGTCAGGCGATGACCGCGACGGCCTCGATCTCGACCAGCTGGCCGCGGTAGCCGAGCAGGGCGACGCCGAGGAGGGTGGACGGCGCCGACGCCAGCGGCGAGCGCTGCACGGCCTCCCAGACGCGCACCTGCGTCTCGTGCGAGCCGCCGGCGACGTAGACCGTCGTCTTCACGACGTCGTCCGGGCCGGCCCCACCCGTCTCGAGCTGCCACAACAGGTTCGCGACCACCTGATCGGTCTGCATCTCGGGATCGTCGGGGCCCACCAGCTCGCCGTGCTCGTCGAGCGGCACCGCGCCGGCCGTGAAGACGAGCGTGGAACCCGAGGCGACCGCGACGTGCGCGTAGCCAGGCGGTTCGGCCAGCCCGCCGACGGTCCGGCGCTCAACGCTCATGCCTGAGATTCTACGAACGTAGGGCGGTGACCTCTCGGGAGAGCACCGAGGTCAGGCCAGCCGAGATCGAACGAGGAAGGGAAACGTCATGCGGATCGGGATCCTGGGCACCGGAGGGGTCGGGAGGACGCTCGCGGGAGCGCTCTCGGAGCGGGGACATGAGGTGGTCATGGGCTCGCGCGACCCTGAGGCCGCGTTGGCGAGCACCGAGGTCAACCAGCAGACCGACACCACGCTGTCGGGCTGGCACGAGTCGAACACCGCGGTGCGCGTCGCGACGTTCGCCGAGGCCGCAACGCACGGCGAGGTGCTGATGCTCGCGACCGCCGGCGATGGGTCGCTGGCCGCAGCCGCGGCCGCCGGCGACGAGCACCTCGACGGCACGGTGCTGATCGACATCTCGAACCCGCTGGCATGGTCGGACCAGGGACCGTCGCTCACCGTGATGAACACCGACTCGCTCGCGGAGCAGGTGCAGCGCCAGCATCCGGGAGCGCGCGTCGTGAAGGCGCTCAACACCGTGACGGCGTCACTCATGGTCGATCCGTCGATGCTCGCCGGCGGCGATCACACGCTGCCGATCTGCGGCAACGACGACGACGCGAAGCAGCAGGTCACGCGCTGGCTCGGCGAGTGGTTCGGGTGGCACGACGTGCTCGACCTCGGCGACCTGAGCGGCGCTCGGGCGACCGAGGCCTACCTGCTCTTCTGGATCCGCCTCTACCAAGCGACCGGGACTCCAGTCGTGAACACCAAGGTCGTCCGCTGAAGATCTGCCACAGTGTCGATGAACACCCCTTCTCGTTCGTCGTGGGGGTAGAGCGCGGACGACGGAGCGCCGCGCACGGCGACGAGGAGGGGAACGATGGCGGACTTCGTGCTGCTGTACCGCGGCGGAGGCGACATGCCCGACACCGAGGAGGGCCGCAAGCAGGCCATGGACGCGTGGACCTCGTGGTTCGGGTCGATCGGCAGCGCCGTCAAGGACGGCGGGAACCCGTTCACCGAGCAGGCGAGGCACGTGCGCAGCGACGGGTCGATCGGCGACGTGGCCGCGTCGAGCCTGGCCACGGGCTACTCGATCTTGCAGGCGGACTCGCTCGACGAGGCGACCACGCTCGCGAAGGGCTGCCCGGTGCTGCATGGCGGCGGCGAGATCGAGGTGTACGAGACCTTCCCGGTGATGTGAACCCGGGATCGACGGGAGGGGGCCAGCGCCCCCTCCCGACATCCCGTCTAGAGCACCAGCGAGATGCCGAGTGCGACGAGCCAGAGCGACCACCCGATGTACAGGATCGGCACGGCGTCGCCGGCGAGCTTCCATCCCCGCTCCTCGTTCGATCCCAGGAACTCGGTCGAGCCGAGGACGAGTCCGAGTCCCACCACGACCCCGACCCAGCCGAGCCAGGCGGGCACGACCCCGTCGAGCGCGATCGCGAGGCCGATCAGCGACGTCCACAGGCCCGTGAACAGGTACCCGAGGTGCTCTCCGACCCCGACCCCGAGGAAGCGGTGGAAGGCCTCGAACGTGATCTCGAGGGTCGCGCGCTCCTGCGGCGTCGACGCGGCCCCGTGCGCCCGAGCGAGCCACGGCACCAGGTAGCTCCATCGGAGCAGGCCGAGCAGCTGCACGAGCGCCGCGATCACCCCGATCACCGTGGCCACGACGACGAGCGGTCCCCCGACGGTCGCGGTGGCAGCGAGCAGCACCACCGTCGGCACGAGCAGCAGGCCGGAGGCCGCGAACGCCCACCACAGCCAGACCAGGCCGTCACCCCCAGCCCGGAAGCGCTCGAGGATCGTGCCCGCGGGCTCACGGAGCACCCCCGGATAGTCGAACCGCTTCGCGAGCAGCGCGAACGTGACGTTGAACCACACGGGCGAGACGACCAGGAAGATCGCCGCCCAGGTCTCGGTGCTCATGCGCCGGCCTCGGCGTCAACGCTCGCCATCCGCTCGGTCCTCCCCTCGATGTGCACGCTGTATACCAACCCTCGACTAGCGTTCCCTCGTCCCGCGGCAGCAGGAACACCCCGCCGATCGCCGCCGCGAAGACGCCCACCGACGCCACGACGAACACCGCGCGCGGGCTCACCAGGTCGACGAGCACGCCGCCGGCCGCGTACGCGAGCCCGCTGCCGAGGAACGCGGCGGTCGAGGTGAGGCCGAAGACCCTCCCGCGCATCGCCGCGGGCACCGTCCGCTGGATCAGCGTGTCGCCGCCGACGTTGCCGGCCCCGTTGCCGACGCCACCCAGCCACTGCGCGCCGGCCACCGCCGCGATCGCGGGCGCGAGCCCCGTCGCGAGCGTGCCCGCCGCCGTCAGGAACCACCCACCGAGGAACGCCGCGCGGGCCGAGACGAGCCGTTCCCACCTGGTGAGCACGAGCGAGGCGGCGAGCATGCCGAATCCGAACGCCGACGACACGACCCCGAACGCCGCCTCGCTGCCGCCGAGCTCGTCGCGCGTGAGGAACACGAGCGCCACGTTGTCGACCCCGGCGAACGCCACCCCGAGGAACAGGGTGATCACGACCGCCCGGGCGACGGCGTGCGTCGCGACGAAGCCGAGCCCGTCACGGATCGTCCGCGCGAACGAGACGACCTCGACCTTCCCCTCGGGCGGCAGGGCCGGCACCTTCGAGAGCGCGAGCGCCGAGAGCAGGAAGCTCACCGCATCGATCGCGAGGGCCCACCGCACCCCGACGCCGGCGACCAGCAGGCCGCCGAGCAGGCCACCGAACGCGACCTGCAGGTTCAGCGCGGTGCCGAGCCAGGCGTTCGCGCCGACGAGCTCCTCGCCGGGCACGAGCGAGGGGATCGAGCTGCTCGCAGCCGGGGCGAACGATCGCGCGAGCCCGTTCGCGACGGCCACGAGCGCGAGCAGCACCGCGTAGCCGGGCAGGAACACGGCGATCGTCACGTAGACGACCGCCTGACCCAGCTCGCAGGCGAGCATCATGCGGCGACGGTCGACGCGGTCGGCGATCGAGCCGGCCACCGGGCCGAGCAGGCTCGGCAGGGCCGCGGCGAGCAACAGTCCCGCGACCGCAGTGCCGCTGCCGCTCGTGCCCTGCACGTGGAGCACGAGCGCCACCAGCGCGATGCCGTCGCCGACGTAGGAGATCGCGCGCGAGATCCAGAGCCAGCGGAAGCCGGCGTGACGCCGGAGCAGGCTCGTGCGCCTCTCGGTGCTCACGCCGGGCCGGTGCCTTCGGGCAGACGGAGGAGCTGGGTCGCCACGAGGTGCGGCCTCGCAGACGGGTCGTCCGGACGATGGAGCGCGGCCAGCCGCTCGCCGGCCTCGATCATGATGCGCTCGGCCTCGGCGGCATCGTCGGGCCGCAGGCGCCACACCTGCAGCGAGAAACCGGCCACGCCGCCCGGATCGGTGGCCGCGATCTCGACGAAGCGCGAGAGCTCCTGCAAGTAGGTGCGCTCGGTCGCCCGGCGGACGGCCGGCTCGACGTCGTCGTCGAGCCGCACGACCTGGGGCGCGGCGTAGAGCACCTCGCGACCCCCGTTCACGAGGCGCTCCCCCGATCGCGACGCGATGCCCGCCCGCTCCAGCACACCGAGGTGGAAGCGGGCCGACCCCGGCAACACTCCGAGCTCGCGGGCGAGCGCCGACGCCGACATCGGCTCGGAGCGCAGCAGCCGGAGGATGCGCAGCCGTAACGGGTGCGCGAGGGCTCGATGACCGGCCAGGCCGGGAACGCGCGCTTCGGTGCGGGACTGAGTCACACGGCAACCCTACAACACTTCTTGCAGGGGTATGCCGACGATGCCACAGGATGTCGAAGTCGGGATGGGGCGAACCTCCTCAGCCGCCGTAGCAGAGCTGCGCGACGCGGTCCTCGATCGAGAGCACGGTGTCGCCCGCGTCGCCGGAGCCGGTGTCGCGGCCGTTGCCTCCGGCCACGACATCGCCGGGCTCCCCGTCGACGGCGGAGACGCAGACGTCGCCTCCCGGACCGCCGTAGACCCGGTCCACCCCGGTCTGGCCGACCACCACGTCGAGACCGACGCCGCCCAGCACGCGGTCGTCGTCGTCACCGCCCCAGAGGCGGTCGCCTCCCTTGCCGCCCAGGATGCGGTCGTCCCCGGTCCGGCCGTAGAGCTCGTCGACCCCCGGACCGCCGCGGATCACGTCGTCACCGCCTTTGCCGAGGATGAAGTCGTGCCCGCCCTTGCCGCAGATCACATCGGGCCCCGACGTGCCGCGGATGATCTCGCCATCGCTCGTGCCGCTGATCGTGCAGGCGCCCCCACCGGCCGCGGCCCCCGGCGCGAGGGCGATCGTGGCGATCGCGAGGACGGCGGCGGCGACGATCCGAGGTGCGCGCATGGCGGTCTCCTGTCGGAAAGGGTATCCCTCACGCTAGGACCGCTTGGATGTCCGCGCAAACCGGTCGCGTCTTTCCGCCGTCGTGAAACGATCAGCGATCGGCGCGCATCCATGGGGGCGTGCAGATCGAAGACGACGGGAAGGTCGTGGAGCTCCACGAGGGCGGTCGACGAGACGATGCCCCGCCGCCCAGCTTCGAGCTGTTCTTCCTCGAGCACCACGATCGTCTGTACGCGGCCCTGTTCTTCATCGTCGGTGACGCCGGCGGCGCCGAGGACATCGCGCAGGAGGCGTTCCTGAAGCTCTGGGAACGGTGGGATCGCCTCGACGCGATCGACGACCCCACCGCATACCTGTTCCGCACGGCGTTGAACGGCTTCCGCATGCGAGCGCGACGCGCGAAGGTGGCAGCTCGCCACCTCACGACGGCGACCGAGCCCGACCCGTTCCACCAGATCGAGCTCCGGGCCGACCTGCGAGAACTGCTGGCGAAGCTGCCCGCGCGCCAGCGCGCGGCTCTCGTGCTCACCGAGATCTACGGCTACGACTCGGCACAGACCGCCTACATCCTCGGCGTGCGCGCCTCCACCGTCCGTGTGCTGACGCACCGTGCCCGGGCGACCCTGCGAGGAGAGATCGATGGCTGATTTGAAGGAGCTCTTCGACGCCGTCACCACGAAGGCGCCGGTGCAGCCCGATCCCCTCGAGCGGCAGCTCCGGGAACAGCGACGGCGCGCCTCGAGCCGCCGGATCGGCGCCTACGTGGTGGCAGCCGTCATCGCCCTGCTGGCCGTCGTGGTCCTCGCGAACATCACGCGTGACGACGGCGGCGCGCCGGCCGACGAGTCTCCGGTCACGGCCACACCTGCGATCGTGGATCCCCAGTCGGCCGAGGTGATCGGGCTCGACGGACGCACGATCGAGCGGTTCGGGTCGTTCCCGCAGGACGCCTTCGCGCTGACCCTCGCTCCCGACGGGCAGACGATCGCGTACGTGACGACCGAGACCCCGGGTGTCGACCGGATCACGGTCCGCAGCGCAGGGATCGACGAGGCGATCCTGCCGGGTGGCGTCACCGGATCGTTCCCGGCTTGGTCGCCCGACGGCACTCGCATCGCGTTCCAGGGGCACCTCACCGGGAGGGGCGGCGAAGACGACATCTACGTCGTCAACGCCGACGGCAGCGGCCTACGCCGTCTCACGACCGACCCGTTCAAGGACTCCTGGCCGGCCTGGTCGCCCGACGGCTCGACGATCGTGTACGTGAACGACGGGCGTCAGCCCATGGACACCTCCGGCGACACGCCCACCTCCACGATCTGGACGGTGCCGGCGGACGGCGGAACGCCGAGCAAGGTGCCCGTGGGTCGCACGGGCGTCACCAACCCCGACTACTCGCCCGATGGACGACGGATCGCGTTCAGCGGCGACGGCGTCTGGACCGTCGACGCGGCGGGCGGGGACCCGCAACGGGTGGCGGAGATCGAGGGCGTGCCGCGCTGGTCGCCCGACGGCTCGACGATCGCGCTCCTCGCCTACGACGACTCGTGGCGAGCCACCATCGACATCTTCGGATCGATCGTCGACGTGCCCGTGATGGACGTGGCGCTGCTGAACCTGGACAGCGGCACCCTCTCGACGATCGACGGCGTCGAGGTCGCCACGGTCTCCAACGCCCCTCGCTGGCGGCCGTCGGGCGATGGGCTCTTCGTGTTCCGCGTGTTCGACGACACACCCTGAACCGCCGACCGCAGGAAGGGGATCGATCATGGTGAACAAAACGATCGGGAAGCTGCTGGTGGCGGGGTGTGTGCTCGCCGGCGCCGCATGCACGAGCTCGAGCGCCGACGAGCCCGTCGCATCGGCGGAGACGGCGGCGGCTTCTGCCTCCCCGTTGCCGGAGGCAGTCGCGTGGCCCGACGACTACGGCTTCGGGGAAGAGGGTGCCTGGACGACCGGTCCGCTGAGGACGGACGAGATCGTCGCCCGAGCCCGGGAACAGAAGGCCGACCTCGGCTGTGTCCGCGACTTCATCGACGCCGTCGGCTACGAGGAGACCATCACCTGGGACCTCTACCTGAACGACGGCACGTGGATCCTCAACGGCGCGGTCGACGACGAGGCTCCCGAGATCTTCGACCGCGGGACTTACACGATGTGGCACGTCGAAGGCGAGTTCGCCCTCTTCTCGACGATCAGCGAGGACGGCAGGGAGGACTTCTGGGTCTACCCACGGTTCGCGGGCGACACGTTGACGATGAACGTCACCGGCCTCAGCCGTTGGGGAGCCAGTGCGGATCCGACATGCTTCGTCCGCGCGGCGGGCTACGTCGAGCTGTCGAACACGTTCGTCCCCAAGGGTTGAGGTGATCGGCTCCGCGTCAGCCGTACCAGCCGCGGTCGCTCGGTGCGTAATCGATCACGAACTCCGACCCACCGCGCGATCCGTCGGGCACCTTCGTGCGGACCTTCCAGCGGATCGACTTCGTGGGCGAGACCGTGCGAGCCGGCATACGGCAGGCCAGGCGATCGCCGTGCGCGGAGGCCCGAACCTCCACGCCGTCGTGGCGCCGCCCCTTCGGCCAGACGTAGCACTGGTCGCCGAACGTGCTGACGATGTGATCGACGCGCGGACCCCCGCGTGCGTCGACCCGCACCCACATCGGCCACCAGGCATGACGCTCGTAGAAGCGCACCACGATCGTGAGCACCCGGCGGCCGTCACGCTCGGCCAGCTTGCGAGTCGTCGACCGGATGTCGGGATCGATGTGGCCGTTCGGCGGGATGTCGTTCGCGTCGAAGCCGATGTCCCGGTCGATCACCGCGGCGCCGGCAGGCACCGCGCCCAGGAGCAGGCACAGAATCAGCAAGGCGGGCAGGAGCCGAAGCGACGATCTGCGCACGAGGGACGACCTCCGCTCGAGCGGGCACGGACCACGGTACTCCGCGAGCTGGAGCGACGCCAGGTAGGGTCAGCCGGCGTGACGGCCGATGTGCGCGTCGAGCCGCTGCTCGAGGTGCGCGAAGCGCTCATCGATACGGTCGAAGCGGTCGTCGACCCGGTTGAATCGGACGTCGATGGTGGCGCCGAGTGAGTCGATGCGGCCGCCGAGCGAGTCGCCCTGGGCGTCTATGCGGGCAGACGTAGAGGCGCCTTGGGCGTCGATGCGGGCAGACATGGAGGCGCTCTGAGCGTCGATGCGGGCTGAGAGCCCGTCGATCCGCGCCGACAGGACATCGAGCCGCGAGACGAGCAGGTACAGCGTGCCCATCGACAGGGCGGCGATGAGAGCGATCGCTGACCAGATGGCGGGGATCATCAGGGCGCGAGCGTAGCACCGGTCCTGCGAGCGGTTCGGTGATGCTCGTCACGCTCGATGAGGACCGCCTGACACCGATATCGGTATCAGGAGGGCAGCCGACCGTCCCGACCGCCGGTCGATACCGAAATCGGTATCACACCGGCAGCCCGCGGCGGCGCGCCGCCGCTATTCGATGTACCCGAGGCCTCGCAGGTGCTCTTCCATCTCGTCGGCCTCGGTCTCGTTGACCGCGCTCTCGCCGCCCATGCCGGGGATCGTCATGCCGGGGATCTGCGGCCCGTTCGCCGTGGACCCGGCATCGTCGGCCGCGACCTCGCGCTCCACCAGCGCACCCTCGCCCCCGACGATCTCGGTGCAGCACGCGACCGGTGGGCTTCACCGCGGTCGGCGCGTCGAGCGCCGCCACCAGCGTCGGCGCCATGTCGATCAGCGCCGGGGTGCGCTCGAACGGCTTCACGTTCGGACCGACCGCCACGATCACGCCTTCCATGCGGTGGTCGCCGCTCACCCAGTCGGCGTCCTCGATCGCGCTCTTGGCGTGCGTGAGCGAGTAGCCCTCGTTCGGCACCATCATGATGTCGGGCGCGGTCTCGGCGAACTTGCCGCTCGGGAAGACGTCTTCGCGCTTCGCGATCGACTTCACCGGCGTCTTGCCGGTCTTCGGGTCGACGTAGCGACCCGAGCCGGTCCATCAGCTCGTCGCGCACCGTGTCGTAGTCGCCGGGGTCGACGATGCCGTCGATGTCGCGTCCGGCCAGGTTGATCGAGACGCCCTCGCCGGTGCGAGCGGATCGTCGTGTACGCCCGCGTCTTCGACCAGTTCACCGACTGCGGCAGCGCGACCTTCCCGTGCAGGCCCAGCGTGTCGTAGACCTTGCGCGCGACCTTGCGCACGGGCCCCCACTGCATCGGGCCGAACACCGCGTTCGAGGCGCTGAAGTCGAGGTAGCCCATCTCGTGCAGCATGCGGTCCATGTTCACCGCGCGGGTGCACGACTGGAACCCGTGGTCGCTGATGAACAGGATGATGTCGTCCGCGACGCGCGCGGCTGCACGAACGAGCCGATCGCGTCGTCGGTCTGGCGGAAGATGTCGGCCACCTTCTTGCCGATGCGCGTGTCCTTGTTCTTCACGTAGTCGGGGTGGTCGGGCGCGATGTAGTTGCTCAGGCAGTGCTGCGTGCGGTCGATGCTGACCCAGACGCTCGCCATCAGGTCCCACTCGGTGTTGTCCATGAGCCACTCGCTGACGCCTGATGCGCTTGCCCGTGACCTCGAACGCCTCGTCCAGGTAGGCGTCGGGCTTGTTGTGATACGTCGTCCAGCTCATGCCGTTGATCGGCCACTCGAGCCCGGCCTTCTGCAGGTGCTCCGGCAGGTCGGCCGGCATCGCTGAACGGCGCGGTTCTTCGGCAGCACCCCGCCGGCCGCCAGGTTGCCCGTCGAGCGCGGGCGGCGGGAACGTGAGCGGCACGTCGAGCAGCAGCTGCTTCTTCTTCGCGGCGGTCAGGTCGTCGAGGAACGTGCGCGCCTTGATCGACTTGTAGGTGACCGGGTAGGCCTTGTGGGTGCCGGGCACCGTCTCGAGGATGTCGTAGACGCCGTGGTCCACCGGGTCGACCCCGGTGAGGAAGGACGGCCAGGCCGACCAGCTGTGCGTGGGAACCGTGGAGCGCAGGACGTCGCTTCTGCCCCCGGTCGATCAGCGCCTGCAGGTTCGGCAGCGCGCCCTGCTCGAGCAGGGGGTCGAGGATGCGCCAGTCGGCGCCGTCCCACGCGATCAGGATCACTCGTGACATCTAGGAACTCCGTTTCCGCAGGTCAGGGATGCAAGCGAGTGTACCGAAGGGCAGACGTGCCCTTGCCGCTATCGACTCCGGTCGCTGGAGGCCCGGACCCGGTCCGTCGAACGCCGAGCCCGCTCAGCTCTCCGGGTCGTACCCGATCTCGCGCACTTCCTGCGCGCACCGGCACGACTCGGCGAGCTTCGCAGCCCACATCAGCGCGTCCTCGCGCGACGGGACCTCGATGATCGAGAAGCCGCCGACGACCGCCTTGGTCTCGGGGAACGGTCCGCCCGTCACCGTGCCGTCGGTGGCCACGATGCTCGCCTGCTGACGCTCCACGCCGGCGCCGAAGATCCAGACACCAGCGTCCTTGGCCTCCTGGACCACCCGCCGCGCCGCCTCGCCGACCGCCGGCAAGTCCTCCTCGGGGAAGTCCATCGATCCGTCGTCGAACGAGATCAGGTAGCGCTCCATCGTGTTCGCCTCCTTTCCGGCGACCACCCGGCCGCTTCGTCGCTGCTCTCTGTTGGACGGACCGTGCGGCAGCTTCTCATCGGTCGTCTCGCCCCACTCCATGGCGGGAGGGAGACCAGCCGAGCGCCGCCCACATCCGCCCTCGGCAGTCTGACGTGTCGCCCGCTGCCACACGCTGCCCGGAAGAACCACGCCCGATGTCAGGTTGCGATGGGAACATCGCCGGGCTCGACCCGCACGGGATCGCCGGCGACCATCGGAGGGACATGCACAGCGTGGAGACACGAACCC
>CAWGUD010000030.1:0-38611 GCA_963825685.1 uncultured Actinomycetes bacterium
TCTACGGTTCGGCGATGTCGCGCCCGTGCACCGTGAGGGCCCAGATCACGAAGACGTCGATCGCGATGATCGTCAGCGCCCAGAACGGGTAGTGCGGGATCCACGCGAAGTTCGCGATGGCGCTGACCGTGGCCATGATCACGCCGACGGTGCGAGCCCAGACCGCGCCCGAGAAGAGGCCGAAGCCGGCGAGCAGCACGATGATGCCCGCGAGCAGGTGGATCCAGCCCCAGGTCGTGGCATCGAACTGCAGGACCCAGTTGGGCGTGACCGCGTAGAACTCGTCCTCGAGGATGCCGGCGAGGCCCGCGATGATGTGGAACGAGCCGATCAGGATCATCATGAACGCGGCGAACATCGTGAAGCCGACCGCGGCGCCGCTGCGGTTGCTTGCCATGAGCTCTCCCTCCTTCATCGCGTTGGCGATCGCGTCGGTCGCGATCACCTCATCCGAGCCGTTGACGCGCTCGTGGACATCACCCCGAGTGGGATGAAAGTGCCCTCGAGGTCGACGATACTCGTTGCTGCGGAAGGAAGTGGTATCCGCGTGCATGATGTTTCCGGGCACCGGGAGGAGCCGTGTCGTCGCTCGTCGGAGGGTTCATGGTCGTGATGGGACTCGCGATCGCTCTGACGTGGGCGCGCGACATGCGTTCCAGCCCTGAGGTGGATCGATCGGCGGGCCTGCTGAGGGCGCGCGACCGTCGGGACGGGTCGCTCTTCCTCCCGCACTGGATCGCGGAGTACGCGACCTCGCTCGGCCTCGTCGCGGGAGGCATCGGCCTGATCGCCGACGCGGGGTGGGCCGAGGGGATCTCGCTCGTCGCCCTCGGCGCGTTGACCTACACGTCGGTCAACTCCCTGGGCTGGACGCTCGCGTTGCGCTTCGCGCCGCCCGTACGCGATCCCGATGTTGGTCGGCGCGATCGGCGGGGTCCTCTCGATCGTCGTGCTGCTCGCGGCGTGACCGGGTCGTCGCCGCCTCGATAGGCTGCGGCGGGAACCTTCGACGGGGGTCGATCGACGGTGCGAGCGAACTACATCGGTGGCGAGTGGCTCGAGGGCTCCGCCACGGTCGACGACGTCAATCCCTCCGATCTCACCGACGTCGTGGACGAGTTCGCGGTCGCCGACGAGGCGCAGGTCGATGCCGCGATCGAGGCCGCCGCCGCAGCCGGCCCGGCGTGGGCGGCGTCGACGCCCGCCGAACGGTTCACCGTGTTGGAGCGGGTCGGGCTCGAGCTCGAGGCTCGCGCGCAGGAGCTCGGCGAGCAGCTCTCGCGGGAAGAAGGCAAGCCGAGGGCCGAGGGCGTCGGTGAGGTCCTGCGCGCGTCGCAGCTGTTCCGGTTCTTCGCGGGCGAGGCGCTGCGCATCCCCGGCGAGCACGTGCGCAGCGTGCGCCCGGGCGTCGACGTCGACGTGATCCGTGAGCCCCTCGGCGTGGTCGGTGTGATCACCCCGTGGAACTTCCCGATCGCGATCCCCGCCTGGAAGATCGCCCCCGCCCTCGCGTACGGGTGCACGGTCGTGTTCAAGCCCGCCGAGCTCGTTCCGGCCTCGGCGTGGTCGATGGTGGAGATCTGTGCCAGGGCCGGGCTGCCCCCAGGCGTGCTCAACCTCGTGGTCGGACCCGGGCGCGTCGTCGGCGAACGGCTCCTGCACGACCCCAGGGTCCGCGGGGTGACCTTCACGGGCTCACAGGTCGTGGGCTCGCGCGTCGCGCAGGCGCTGGCCGCCCGATTCGGCAAGTACCAGCTCGAGATGGGGGGGAAGAATCCGCTCGTGATCCTCGACGATGCCGATCTCGACGTCGCCGTGGACTGTGCCGTGCAGGGTGCGTTCTTCCAGACGGGGCAGCGGTGCACCGCCTCGTCGCGGCTGATCGTGACCGAGGGCATCCACGACCGGTTCGTCGACGCCCTCGTCGAGCGGATGCGGTCACTGCGGGTCGGCCACGCCCTGGGCGACGACACCGACATCGGTCCGGTCGTGAGCGCCGACCAGCTCGAGCAGGACCTCGAGTACCTCGCGGTCGGGAGCGGGGAGGGGGCGGAGCTCGTCCAGGGCGGGGCTCGCCTCGAGCGTGAGACCGACGGCTACTTCCTCGAGCCGGCGCTGTTCGTCTCGACCGCGAACGAGATGCGCGTGAACCGCGAGGAGATCTTCGGGCCGATCGCGACGGTGATCAGGGCCGGCGACGCCGACGAGGCGCTCGCCCTCGCCAACGACACGGAGTACGGCCTGTCGGCCGGCGTCTGCACGACCTCGCTCGCGCATGCCGTGCGGTTCCGCGACGGGCTGCAGGCGGGCATCGTGACGGTGAACCTGCCGACCGCGGGGTGGACTTCCACGTGCCGTTCGGGGGCACGAAGGGCTCGTCGAGCGGGAGCCGCGAGCAGGGTCGCTACGCCGTGGAGTTCTTCACCACGGTGAAGACGGCGTACGTGCGGGCGTGAACGCGACACGGGCCCGGCCGACGGCCGGGCCCGGGTGACGCGAACGGGTCGTCGATCAGCCGCGCGTGACCCTCGGGTCGCTGCTCAGCTTCACCCGCACGATCTGGTCGCCGCTGGCGCGCTTCTTCGTCACGAAGCACTGGCTCCTGAGCGTGGTCCGACAGCGCGGCAGCTGGAGCACCGGGCTCGACGGGTTCTTCTGATAGAGGATCTTGAAGCCGTTCACGCCCTGGACGATCGTCTTGTCGTAGAAGAGCTTCGCGATCACGACGGCCGGTGCGCCGGTACGGGGACGGGTGCGCTCGGCACCGACCGGGGTGAAGACGAAGTTGCCGGCCACGCCGCCCACGCGTGGGGTGCCGCAGAGCGGTCCCTCCTGGGAACCGTCGCACGGCTCTTCCTCGATGAACCCGTCGAACGACTGGTCGCTCACGTTCGTGAGCCCGATCGCGAAGGGATCCTGCGCGGTGACCGGCTGCGCGTTCGTGCCGGTCACGGTCGACAGCGTCTCGCCCGGATCGATCACGCCGCTGTCGGAACCGCCGCCCTCTCCGCCCGACACCGTGGTCGTCTCGGAGTCCTCGTTGTCGCCCGGGTTCAGGTCGGTCTGATCGCTCTCGAAGGAGTCGGCGGTCGCCGAGCTCTGGAGCGTGCCGGGCTCGTTGGGCGCCGTGACCACGATCGTGGCGGTCGCCTCGTTGAACGCCAGCATCGGGGTCGGCGCCATCGGGGGTGACGTTCGAGCCGTCGATGGACCCGAGGTCGCAGGCCACGGACCGGCCCTCCCAGGTGCATCCGTCTCCTTGCGACGACTCGGCGCTCACGATCGAGCCCGCGTCGACGTTGAAGTACGCGTTCGTCGAGATCGAGTCTGGCGTTCCCGACGTTCGCGACGAGCACCGTGAACGTCACGGTGCCGCCGGGCGCGACCGGGTCGGGGAGTCCGAGATCGTCACCACGAGGTCGGGGCCGAACGGGACGCCGGCGTTGGCCGCTCCCGGGAGGACGAGCAAGCCGGCGAGCAGGACGAGCGGGAGCACCGCGGCGACCGACGCGAGGGCCGCGGCGACGCTCGGGGGGCGACGAACCAGAGGCACGGGCCATAGACGTCTCCTTCCGAGGCGGCGCGGCGTCGGCGAGCGTGAGGGGATGCCGCGCGCGGAGCGCCAGCTTCGACCGCCCGGTCCGATCGTGTCAAGAGCGGATCGGTTCCGTACCGAGGTCAGCGCGCGCGGCCCTCGAGCGCGGCGACCTCGATCAGGTCGGCGGCCACCCGCTTGCCGTCGTGGGCGCGGATCGCCTCCCCTGCTTCGCGCATGCGCCGATGCAGGTCCTCGTCGCCCGCGAGCCGGCCGACCGCGTCGCGGAGCTCCTGGTCCTCGAACCCGTAGGTGTCGAGGCGCATGCCGAACCCGAGCTCGTCGACCCGCTGCGCGTTGTCGTGCTGATCCCAGAAGACGGGGAGCACGATCATGGGCTTGCCGAAGTGGAACGCCTCGGTGGTCGTGTTGTTCCCGCCGTGGGTGATCACGAGGTCGCAGAGCGGGATGATCGAGGTCTGCGGCAGCCGTCGCCTCGCCCCACATGTTGTCGGGCAGGTCGATCTCGTCGGCCCTTGGCCCCTTCGAGACGATGTACCGGTGGGGCGTCTCCGCGAGCACGGCCACGAGCCGGCGCATCAGCTCGACGTCGGCCGAGCCGAGCGAGCCGAGCGAGAGGTACACGAGCGATCCGTCGCCGTCACGGAGCGACTGCGGCAGCTCGAACGGCTCCTCGGTCTCGCGCACGCTCGACTCGAGGCGGTGCCACGTGGAGGCGAGCGGCCGTGAGCGCGGGTAGTCGGCGACGGCCGGGTAGACCGAGAGGTTCAGCACGTCGGACTCGTGGATGAACTCGAGGTCGGGGAGCGGCGGGGCGCCGGCGTCGACGACGAACGCGTTGTAGCGCTCCCAGGTCTCGCGATGCGACCGCTCGTACTCGGCCCGGAACGCCGCCCACTCGTCGTCGTCGTCGATCGGGTAGCCGCTGAAGGTCGGCGGGAGTGCCGGGTCCTTCATCTCGAGCGGGTTGCAGCTCATGATGCGTACCCACGGTGCGCCGTGGGTCATCAACGCCGGGAACGCGTTCACGTTGTCCTCGACGATCACGTCGGGCCGGGCGCGATCGAGGATCGCCTTCAGCTGCGGCTCGCAGTAGGTGGCGCCGTCGATCAACGACGCGAAGATGGGCTCGATGACCGTGGAGAGCTGCTCGATCGTCGGCTTGCGGAACTCGGGCGCGGTCTCGGCTGATGAAGTCGATCCAGAACTGGCCGGCATCCTGGTCGTCGTCACCCTCGGGCGGGGGGGCGAGGTCGACGAGATCCTCCTCGAACCCGAGCGGCTCGAGCTTGCCCTTCCACGACGCCTCGGCGGCGAAGACGACCCGGTGACCGCGCTGCTCGAGGATCTTGCCGATGCCGATGCAGTTGTTCGTGGGCCCGTACGCGCTCTCGGGCATGAACACGATCGTGAGCCGCTCGTCCATCTCGAGATCCTCCCTGCGGTCGTTCCCGCTCCGCCGCTTCACGTCTCGCGAACTCGGTGCTCCGTTGGTTGCAAAAGCGCTTGCGCATCCCCTTCAGGTGGGTTATACCATGCCCTTCATACCGGCTTTTCCCGTACACCTTGTCGACAGGTCGGTCCGGGATATCCCTGGGGGGTGCGTCAGGATGCGTCAGCGGTTCCTTCGTCTCGCAGCGCTCATGTCGGTCGCGGTGCTCGTGCTCGCGGCCTGTGGATCGGACGACGGGGGTGAGACGCCGCCCGCCGACGACGCGGCGACCTCGGCGGAACCGGTCGACATCAGCGGCACCACGCTCACGATCTCGAACTGGGACGCCTACATGCCGAAGTCGGTCGTGAAGGACTTCGAGGCGGAGACGGGCGTCACCGTCGAGTACGCGATCCACACCACGAACGAGGACATCATGGGCAAGCTCACGGCCGCCAACGGCACGGGCTTCGACCTCGTCTTCGTCTCGGGCCCGTTCGTCCAGGCCCTCAACGGCTTGGGGTACGCGGCCGAGATCGATCAGTCGCAGATCCCGAACATCGCCAACCTCGACACCGAGGCGACCGAGCTCGCCTACGACCCGGGCAACACGCACTCGGTGCCCTACACGTGGGGCACGACGGGCATCTGCTACCGGACCGACCTGGTGCCGCAGACACCGACGACCTGGGAAGCCTTCCACACGCCCGAGCCCGACACCGAGGGCAAGATGACGATGCTCGGCACCGACCGGTGGCTGCTGCAGCCGGCGCTGCTGAGCCTCGGGTACTCGGTCAACACGACCGACCCGGCGCGAGATCGACGAGGCGAAAGCGTGGACGATGGAGGCCAAGGAGAACCTGCTCGCCTTCGACGACACGACGTTCTACGCCAAGCTCGTCTCGGGTGAGGCGAGCCTCGTGCAGGCCTGGGACGGGTGGTGCGAGTACGGACGCGCCGACGAGCCGAAGATCGACTTCGTGATCCCCGACGAGGGCAGCGACCTGTGGACCGACACGATGGTGGTGATGGAGTCCTCCGAGAACAAGGCAGCCGCGTACGCGTTCATCGACTACATCCTGCGCCCGGAGGTCGGGAAGTCGATCGTCGAGTACACGCTGTACAAGATGCCGAACGCCGAGGTGATGGCCGCGGTCGAGCCCGAAGGTCATCAAGGACTTCCCGACGCTGGCCATCACGCCCGACCGAGCTCTTCGAGCAGGAGGCCCAGACCGACCTCGGCGAGGAGGGCACGATCCTCTGGACGGAGGCGGCCACCGAGATCAAGGCGTGAGCCGACCGCTCCAGCGGACATGAGCACCGCGGCGGCCCCGGCCCGGCGTGCCCGCGGCCGGGTCTGGGTCCCTCGCGATCGTGCTGCTCGGTCCGGGCACGGCATGGTGGCTCGTCTTCTTCCTGGTGCCCGTCGGGGTCCTGATCGCGTACTCCTTCTTCAGTCGGGGTCCCTACGGCGGGGTGATCTACGAGCCGACGCTGAAGAACTACGTGCGCGCCTTCGATCCGCTCTACATCGGCGTGCTGTGGACCTCCGTGCGGATCGCGACGATCGCGACCGGGGCGGCCCTGTTGCTCGCGTATCCGGCGGCGTTGTTCATCGCCCGCGCCTCGTCGCGTTGGCGCGTGCCGCTGCTGGTGCTCGTGATCCTGCCGTTCTGGACGAGCTTCCTGATCAGGACGTACGCGTGGATGGTGCTGCTGAATCCCGCCGGTCTGATCAACAAGGTGTTGATGGGCATCGGCGTGATCGACGAGCCGTTGCCGCTGCTGTACAACGAGTTCGCGGTGACGCTCGGGCTGGTCTACGCCTATCTGCCGTTGATGGTGCTGCCGATCTACGCGTCGCTCGAGCGGCTCGGACCCCAGTCGTCGGAGGCGGCCGCCGACCTCTACGCGACCCCCGCACAGACCCTGCGGAAGGTCACGATCCCGCTCACGCTCCCGGGCATCGTCGCGGGGTGCATCTTCGTCTTCGTGCCGAGCCTCGGGAACTTCATCGTGCCGGACCTGCTCGGGGGCGGTCAGACGGTGATGATCGGCAACGTGATCCAGCAGCAGTTCCTGACGGCGCGTGACTGGCCGTTCGGCGCCGTGCTCGCGATGTCGGTGATCGTGCTGATGTTCCTGGTGCTGGCCGTCCAGGCGCAGGTGCTTCGGCGGACCCAGGAGGTGGAGCATGGCCGTCCGGCGTAGTCGCTACCTGCGGGTGCACATGGGGTTCTTGTTCCTGTTCCTCTACCTGCCGATCGCGGTGCTCGTGGTCCTCTCGTTCAACAGCTCGGGGCTGCCGACCGTCTGGGAGGGCTTCTCCCTGCAGTGGTACCGGGAGCTGATCGGTGACGAGGAGCTGCTCGCCGCGATCAAGAACTCGCTGATCGTGGCGGGCTTCGTCACGGCGATCTCGGTCGTGCTGGGCACCCTGCTGGCACTCGGGCTGCAGCGCACGGTGCGCAGCCGCGTGCTCGACAGCGCGTTGTTCCTGCCGGCCGTGATCCCCGACATCGTGCTCGCGATCGGGTTGCTCTCGTTCTTCAACCTGCTGAAGTTCACGCTGGGCCTGCACACGATCGTGATCGCCCACGTCGTGTTCGACATGATCTTCGTCGCCGCGATCGTGCGCACGCGGCTGGGCTACTTCGACCGGCGCATCGAGGAAGCCGCCGCCGACCTCGGAGCGAACCCGGTGACGACGTTCCTGCTCGTGACGCTGCCGGCGATCCTGCCCGGCGTGATCGCGGGGGCGCTGGTCGCCTTCACGTTGTCGATCGACGAGTTCGTGATCGCGTTCTTCAACTCCGGGCCGACCTCGATCACGTTCCCGATCAAGGTGTACTCGATGATCCGCTTCGGGGTGACGCCCGTGATCAACGCGGTGGCGGCGATCGTGATGGTCGTCTCGCTCCTGACGATCGTGATCGCGCTGCGGCTCACGCGGCCCAAGGGCGAGACGTCGGCGAACCTCGGGGTCGGCGACATGAGCCGCCCCGACGAACGGGGCCAAGCGCCGCGTCGGCATCAAGGACGTCGCGGAGGCCGCCGGTGTGTCCATCACGACGGTCTCGCACGCGCTGAGCGGCAAGGGCCGGCTCACCGAGGAGACGAGGCAGCGGGTTCGCCGCATGGCCACGGATCTCGGGTACACCCCGCACCCCGTCGCCCAGAGCCTCGCGAGCGGGCGCACCGGCATGATCGCGACGGTGGTCTCGCTGCCCGGCAACGCCCCGATCGCGTTCACCCAGATCGACTACTACGTCGCGCTGATGAACGGCGCCACGCGGGCGGCGGTCGGGCGAGGGTACGCGCTCGTCGTCGCGCCATCCACCGCCGGTCCCGAGACGTGGGGCCGGCTCCCGCTCGACGGGGTGATCGTGATCGACCCGGCCGACGGCGACCCGACCCTGGCGATGCTTCGGAGCAGGGGGGCGCCGATCGTGTTCGTGGGGCGCGACCCGCACGGCGACCCGAGCGACCTCGTCGTCGAGAACGATCGAGCGGCGGCGACCCGGTCGATGCTCGACCACCTGATCGGCGCGGGGGCACGCCGGGTCGGCATGATCGGCCTGCGCACGTTCGAGACGTTCTCCGAGGATGCGGTCGCTGCGTACCGTGCGTGGTGCGCCGATCGCGGGGAAGCGCCGTTCGTGCACACGGTCGACGCCGACTCCACGGCGTCGGCGCACGAGCTCAGGGCAGGGGCGGCGGCGTTCCTGGATCGGGACGACCGCCCCGACGGTGTCTTCTGCCTGTACGAGCGGCAGGCCGTGGAGCTGATCGCGGCCGCGAACGAGGCGGGCGTCGACGTCCCCGGCGATCTGCTCGTGGCGACGATCGCCGAGGTGGGCCTCGCCGCGTCGGCGCACCCCGGGCTCACGACCCTCGAGCTCAACCAGGACCGGCTGGGCGAGGTCGCGGCGACGCTGTTGGTCGACGTGCTCGAGGGGCGACCGGTCGTCTCGGTCCGCGACGTGCCGACGTCGATCTCGGTGCGGAGGTCGACGACGCGATAGGGCTAGGACGCCCGCTGCTGCACGACATCGGGCCGGACGTTGTCGATGCCCGGGAAGATGCCGGCGACGTCGCCGGCGCTCGCGCCGCAGCGCTTCTCCAGCACCGAGGCCAGCAGGTTGCGGTAGTCGGTCGTCGCGTCGAGGTCGCCGTCGACGAGGTCCTGCGGCGCGAGTCCCGGCCAGGTGCCGTGTATCTGCCCGCCCTTCACCCCGTCACCCATCAGGAAGACGGCCTGTCCGAAGCCGTGGTCGGTGCCGCCGGAGCCGTTCTCCTCGACCCGCCGTCCGAACTCGGTGAGCGTGATCAGCGTGACGTCGCCCATCGCGTTGCCGAGGTCGGTCGCGAACGCGGCGAGCGCCGACGAGAACTCACCGAGGTGGTCGACCATCCAGCCGTTCGCGACGTCGCCCTGGCCGGCGTGCATGTCCCAGTCGCCGTAGTCCACCGCGGCCACCTGGAGCCCCACGTCGGCCTTGATCAGCTGCGCGACGTCGCGCAAGGCGTTGCCGAGGTTGGAGTCCGGATAGGCCGCCCCGTTGGCGGGCGTGTAGCCGGCCTCGCGCAGCTGCGACGCGGTCGACAGGGCGTCCAGCGCGGTGAAGGCAGGGGCCGCGATGATCGGGGGCGCGCCGTCGTGCAGGCCGCGTAGGGCCGTGTCCCACCGTGCCTCCTCGTCCGCATCCCAGGCTCCGGAGAGGTCGAACCCGTCGATGTTCCACATCGCGAGCTCGGGAGCGGGGCCGAGGAACGCCGAGGCGGCGCTGTTCGAGCCGAGCTGGGTCGCCTGGAACGGCGAGCCGATCTCGCGCAGTCCGAGCACGCGATCGAGCCACCCCGTGCGCACCGACGCGCCCGGCGCGGCGCGCTCCATCTCCTCCATGGCCGAGAAGTGGGAGCGGTTCGGCTGGGCCATGCCGACCGCGTTCACGATGCCGAGCGAGCCGGCGTCGTAGAACGGCTTCAGGGGGGCCATGGCGGGGTGCATGCCGAAGTTCGCGTCGAGCGGCAGCAGCTGGTTCTGCGGCACCGCGATGTTCGGGCGATGGTTCACGTAGTGGTTGTACTGGGCCGCCGCGGCCGGGACGACCGCCTGCAGGCTGTCCATGCCGCCACGGAGCGAGAGCACGACGAGCACGTCGCCGACGTAGGGCGTCGCGCCGAACGCGAGTCGCGTGAACATCCCCTCGCTCGCGAGGCCGGCGACGATGCCGGTCGCTCCCGCGGCCTTCAGGAAGGAGCGGCGCGAGATCTCCGGTTGCGCGGGACACCCGCACGGTTGCGCGAGCGGGGTGACGTCGAGCGTGGTGATGCGTTCCTCTGCCATGTCGATCACCGGATCCCGTGGCTGGGCGTGTCGAGGATCAGCGCCACCAGGTACGGCAGGCGCCAGCCCACGGCCGCGTCGTCTTCATCGAGTGGTGTGGCTGCGGCGACACCGAGGAACGCGAGGACGGCGTCGCGATGCGCGGCCGGGAGCGTTCGGAACACGAGGCGCTTGGCCAGGGCGTCCACGAGCGCGCCATGGGTCTTCGGAAGCTTGGCCGGCAGCACGTTCTTCTGGATGTTGGGCACCTTCAGGTGGTTCGCCGGCCACCACCCGGCCGCGAGCCCGACGTGCATGTTCCATCGGCTGAGGGTGAGGCCCGCCGAACGCCAGGGATCGCCGGTGTCCGGGTAGCCGTCCGGCGGCACCCATCCCATCGGCAGGTGCCCGAGGCCCTCGGTCATCCAGTAGAGACCCTGTTGCCCGTCGACGCCCTCGGGATCGGGGCGGATGTTCAGGATGCGCAGGGTTGCCGCGACGTCCTCGAAGGGGCGGCGCACCTTCTCGCCCACCGAGGAGTCGAACGCCTTGGAGCGGAAGAGCTTCTCGAGCACCGGCACGATCGCCGTGTCGTGGTCGAGGTAGGTCTCGGCGAGCGCGTCGACGAGCGACTGCGGCGGGTCGTCGGAGACGAACCGGTAGCAGAGCTTGCGAGCGATGCGTTCTGCCGTCGACGGGTGGTGCGCCAGGTAGTTCACGTAGGCGAGGCCGACGTCCTTGCCCTTGCTCGTCGTTCTTGTTGGCGGCGTGCCACCCCATCACGTCGACCGGGCCGGTGTAGTGGGCCCAGTCGCGGTACTCGAACTCGCCCGTGTCCCAGCTGAAGCCGAACCCCGTCAGCACCAGGGTCGACTGACGCATGTCCTCCTCGTCGTAGCCACCGTCGACGCCGACCGAGTGCAGCTCGAGGATCTCGCGGCCGTAGTTCTCGTTCGGGTTGTCCTTCGTGCTCTCCGCGTTGTTGAGGTAGGCCATCATCGCGGGGTGCGTCGCGGAGGCCCGCAGCATGTCCTTGAACTTGCCCAGCGCGTGCTTGCGGATCACCGTGCGGTCGTAGTCGTGCCGGGACCACCAGCACGCCTCGTGCGGGTTCGTGATGTTCAGGTGGTTCGACCAGAAGTCGACCATCACCTCGAAGAGCTGTCGCTTGCTCCAGGTTTCCCGCACGATCGTGGCCTGCCCGAGCGCGTACATCAGGTCCCACGAGCCTTCGAGGGTCTGGAACGCGCGCTTCACCGTCATGTCGAGGTCGGGGTAGCGGTCGGCGACGTAGTCCTGGCAGAAGCTGTCGTTCACGCTCGACGGGTGGAGCTGGCGATCGAGCCAGCGGTTGCGCCCGAGCCGGCGGATCTCCTTCACGAGGTCCTCGGTCGGACCGAACGTCGCCCGCCGAAGCAGGTGCAGGTCGGGACCGGTGGCCACGAGCGAGCCGCCCGCTCCGGCCGGCATGGCGTCGAACACCCCCGCGGCCACCCCGGATCCTGCGAGCACGCTGCCGACCGCGGCGGCGCGCACGAAGTTGCGTCGAGACACGGCCGCGGTGGCGAGTCCTGCGCCGTCGTCACCCGTCGTCATGCGATCCCCCTCATGACGAGGGGTATCGGCGTCGGCCGACTCACGCCTTGACCTGCACGGCAAGGGAAGCGACGTTCGGCCGATGGTCCCCGCCATCGGGCGGAGGCCGACCGACAGACAGGGCGACCGACGGGGACGGGTCAGGCGGGGTCGAGCACGATCTGTCGCACGTCGGTGCGACCGCTCGCGAATCCCGCGCCGCAGTACGCGAGGTAGTAGCGCCACATGCGTCGGAAGCGCTCGTCGAAGCCCATCGTCGCGATGCGCGGCCACGCCGCGTCGAACCGCTCGAGCCAGCACGCGAGCGTGCGCGCGTACGAGTCGCCGAACCCCTCGTCCTCGCGCCAGTCGAGCCGGTGCCGCGCGGCGAGCTGGCGGAGCACCCACGGCGCCGGCACCTGGCCACCCGGGAAGATGTAGCGACGGGCGAAGTCCGGGTGCTCGTCGGACTCGCGCCAGTGGCGATCGGCGACCACGATCAGCTGCAGGCCGATCGACCCCCCGGTGCGCACACGCGAGCGGAGCTGCCGGAAGAACGGATCCCACAGCTGCTTGGGGATCGACTCCATCATCTCCACCGACACGATGCGGTCATAGGTTCCCTCGATCGTGCGGAAGTCCTGCAGCCGGGCGTCGACGCGATCGACGAGGCCGTGCTCGACGACGAGCTTCTCGACGTACTCGTGCTGTTCCTTGGAGATCGTCACGGTGGTGACCCGGCAGCCGAGCTCGGCGGCCAGGTAGACGGCGAAGCCGCCCCAGCCCGAGCCGATCTCGAGCACGTGATCGCCTTCCTGCACGCCCGTGCGGGCGGCGAGGCGCTCGTACTTGCGCCGCTGCGCGTCCTCGAGCGCCTCGTCGAGGTCGGCGAAGACCCCCGAGGAGTACGTCATCGTCTCGTCGAGCCACTCGGCGTAGAAGTCGTTGCCGAGGTCGTAGTGCTGCACGACGTCGGTGAGTGGGCCTCGCGGCCGTGATGGATCGCCGAGCACCCGCCACGCCCAGCGTCCGAAGCGGTGGAGCCGGTCCGGCACGGGGGCCCGGTACTCGGGCTCGAGGTGCAGGGCGCACAGCTCGAGGAACGCCTCGAGGTCGTCGACGTCGTAGTCGCCGCGCACGTAGGCGTCGGCGAGCCCGATCGCGCCGGTCGTGGTGACGAGCCGGAGCGGCCGCCACCGGTGCAGCGACACGTGGGCGGCGGGACCCGCGTGGCGTCCCTCGTACACGAGGTGCGTGCCGTCGGGGAGCGTGATCGAGGCCCGGCCAGCACGGACGCGAGCCCCGACGATGTCGAGGATCCGTCGCTCGGCGGTGCCCGCGAGCGCGTTCATCGCTCGAGCGTACCCCGGCCCGAGCCGGCTCCGGAAGGCACCCGTGCCGGACGGTTGGCGCCCGCCACCACGGTCATCGGTGAGGCGGGGGGCGTGCCGCGTCGCCGGTAGGGGGCGCCCTTGCGCCACAGCTTCAGCGCCTCCCAGTGGATGCCCCCGATCACCTTCACGGTGACCAACGGGTACCGCAGCAGCACCGACGCGAGCGAGCGCCCGGTGAGCGGCCGGCGGCGCGCACCGAGCGTGGCCACCAGCACCTGGCCGCCGGCCGCGGTCTCCCGCACCACGACGGAGACACGCTCGTCGGGCACGCGCGTCGAGAAGTCGTACGTCGCGGCCATGTCGATGAACGGCGAGACGAACAGTTCCTTGTCGAAGATCGTGCGCACGCTGTGCCCGCGGTCGTTGCCCGTCACGTCGCCGGGGGAGACGGGCACGAGGTAGTCGTGCCATTCCCCGAAGGTGTTCGAGACCTCGTAGAGGATCGCCCGAAGCTCGCCGTCGGGCCCGTGGCAGAACCACACCGAGATCGGGTTGAACGCGTAGCCGAACACGCGAGGGAAGGCGAGGATGCGGACGGGTCCGCCTTCGAGGTCGATGTCCGCCTCGGCGAGCCTCCCCTCGATCCACGGTCGCAGCGGCGATCCGTCCCGGGCCCCGTGGTCGGCGTCGTGGAAGCTGACCGGCGCCGGGCGGTTCAGGCCGAAGCCGGGGATCCGGCGGTCGAGCTCCGGCAGCTCGTCGAGGTCGGCGAGCAGGTACCACACCCCGTACGACATGCGATGGCGCCGGGGGAAGAACCGCTCGTGCATCACGTTGCCGACGTAGAGGGCGCTGTGCATGCTCATCCCCCGACCCCTGCCGGTTCGAGACCGATCGCGGGCGCGTCGGTCGGCTCGGTCGCCCACGGTGCGGGCGCGCCGAGCCTCGCGGCGACCTCGAGGCCGGCGCGCAGGCCGTCCTCGTGGAACCCGTACCCGCAGTAGCTTCCGCAGAACCAGGTGCGGCGGACCCCCTGCACCGACGCCAACTCCGACTGCGCCTGGACGGAGGCACGGTCGTACTGGGGATGGTGGTACACGAACGACGCGACCCGATCGCGGGGTTCCTCGACCGGGTTCAGCGTCACGAACACCGGGCGTTCGGTGTCGAGGTTCTGCAGCAGGTTCATCCAGTAGGTGAGCGAGACGCCCCCTTCGGCGCCGGCCCCGCCGCGCTCCCGCGCCTGGTAGTTCCAGCTCGACCAGGCCCGGCGCCGCCGCGGCATGGCGGCGGGGTCGTGATGGAGCACCGCCAGGTTCTCCTGGTACGTGAACGACCCCAGCAGGTGTCGCTCCTCGGTCGTGGCGTCGTGTCCGAGCATCGTCAGGGCGGTGTCGGCGTGCGTGGCGACGACCACGTGGTCGAATCGCTCCTCGCGTCCCTGCCGGTCGCGGACCAGGACCGAGTCGGGTTCGCGCACCACCGAATCGACAGGGGTCGCGAGGCGGACGTCGTCGAACGCCGCCGCGACCAGACGCACGTACTCGCGACTCCCGCCCGTCACCGTGCGCCACTGCGGGCGGTTCCCGAGATCGAGCAGTCCGTGGTTGTCGAGGAAGCCGGCCATCGTCGCCGCCGGGTAGGAGAGCATCTGGCGCAGGTTCGAGGACCAGATGCACGCCACCATGGGCAGCAGGAAGTCGTCGCGGAACGCCGACGAGTAGCCGGCGTGTTCGAGCCACTCGCCCGTGGACTCGCCGGGTTCCCGCCCGACCAGCGCCTTCGCCTCGCGGCTGAACCGCACGATCTCACGGACCATCCGCCGGTACGAAGGTCGCAGCAGGTTCGACGGCTGCGCCAGCATGCCGAGCGCGCGCGCGCGGTACTCGAACGCTCCGCCCTCCGCCGAGACCGAGAACGACATGTCGCTCGGCTCGGTCTCGACGCCGAGCGTGTCGAACAGCCGCACGAGGTTCGGGTAGTTCCGCTCGTTGTAGACGATGAAGCCGGTGTCGACGGGCACGGCGCGACCGCGGTCCTCGATCTCCACGGTGTTGGCGTGTCCTCCGAGGCGCTCCTCGGCTTCGAACACCACGACCTCGTGGCGCCGGGAGAGAGCCCAGGCGGCGCCCAGCCCCGAGATGCCACTACCGATCACGGCGATCTTCACGTTCCGACTCCTCGTCTCCATCGTCCTCGGTCACCTGGTCCGGCGACCACTGCTCACGTCTTCGCGCCTGACCGGGCGTCGGACCGCTTCCGAGCGGACCGGCTGTTGGACGCGGTACCCTTTGGGGAGTTCCAGCACGCGCTCCTTCGAGCGATCCACCCAGCGTGTCACACTGGTGCAGAGGTTTCGGTGCTGAACCTATGCACAAACCCATGCGGCACCAGCCGGCCGACGAACCGGGAACGACCGAGGAGCGAGCACATGACCCCAGCGAACGGAGCGGGCGCCCCCCGCATGTCCAGCGAGGCGATCCTGCACGAGCTGATGCCCCAGGTGGGCTCGGCACTCGACCGCCACGTGGCGACCACGTCGGAGTGGATGCCGCACGACTACGTGCCGTACGAAGAGGGCCGCAACTTCATCAAGGAGCCGTGGGATGCCGCCGACTCACGGCTCCCCGACGTGGCGCAGACCGCCCTCGAGGTCAACCTGCTCACCGAGGACAACCTGCCCTACTACCACCTGAGCCTGTGGCGCACGTTCGGGAACGAGGAGGCCTGGGGCGAGTGGGTCCGGCGGTGGACCGCCGAGGAGGGCCGACACGCGATCGTGCTGCGCGACTACCTCACGGTCACGCGCGGCGTCGACCCGACGGTCTTGGAGCAGGGGCGCATGGATCAGGCGCTGCGCGGTTGGTACCCGGAGTTCGCCGAGCAGGGGCCGCTCGACGGCGTCGTGTTCACGACGATCCAGGAACTCGCGACCCGCATCTCTCACCGCAACACCGGTGCGATCACCGACGACGAGACGGCCGAGAAGCTCTGTGCGCGCGTCGCCACCGACGAGAACCTGCACTACGTCTTCTACCGCGACATGGCGGTCAGCGCGATCGAGCTCGATCCGAACGCGATGGTCGAGGCGATGCATCGGCAGATCACGAACTTCGCGATGCCCGGTGCGGGCATCCAGGGCTTCCGCGAGAAGGCCAAGGCGATGGCGCAGGCCGGCATCTACAACCTGCGGATCCATCACGACCAGGTGCTGCGGCCGATCCTCGACAAGCACTGGAAGCTCGCCGACCTGCAGGGCCTCAGCGACCACGCGAAGCGCCTGCGCGAGGAGATCTACGCGTACGTCGCGAGGCTCGACCGGGTCGCGACGAAGCTCGGCGAACCCCTCGGTCCGGTGCGCGGCGACATCTCGAGCGACCCGATCGGCGAGGCCTGAGCGAGACGCCCTAGCCGGTCTCGATCGTGTAGTCGGTCCGCGTGATCGACGACGGGGTCGCGGCGGTCATCTTCACGTTCGAGATCACCGCGCTCGCGGCGTCGCACCCGGAGAGATCGAGGTTCGACGCCGCCGCGTCGTCGCTCCTCGTGGCCGTGCCGACCGGTGTGACCGAGACCGAACCGCCCGCGAGGCAGGCGACGCCGACCCGCAACACGCCTCGGCCGCCGTCGTGGGTGACCGTGAGGTCGGTGCCCGCGGCCGTGGGCAGGCCGATCCAGTTCAACGCGAAGTCGTTCGGGATCGTCCGTGAGATCGAGTCGGGCGCGGCGCCGAGCGTCGCGTGATCGTCGTTCGGGCCCGCTGCCAGCGCGTAGGCGGGCCCCTCGTCGAGGCAGTACTTCCGCGGCGTCGATGAACAGTCGGCCAGGAACCGCAGCGCGATCGCCGCACCGTGGTACGCGTCGGCGAGGGTGGTGTTCTCGGCCTTGAACGCCTTCGCGAGCGCCTCGAGGTTGGTGGAGTTCCCCTTGCCGACCAGTTCCCAGAACGTCTGGTAGACGGCCTCGGAACCGTTGCGCTCGCCCGAGCCGAAGCGCTCCGCCATGGCCCGGAACACCACCCAGTACGGGTACGGCGACTTGGTGTATCGGCCCATCGGCTGCGCGAACTGCGGCCAGAGGTAGTTGTAGCTGTCGTTCGATGAGTCGAAGACCTCGTCCTCCATCCATGTGGCCAGGCCCTCCACCATGACGTCGCCGGCCTTGCCTGCTCCGCCGAGGGCGCCGTACCCGAACTGGATCGAGTGGTTGAACTCGTGTGCGGCGGTCGCTCGCAGGGCGTCGAGCGGCGTTCCGGGGAACGGTCCGAAGTTCGCGGTTCAGCACCATGCAGCTCGCGACCGCGTCCCGGTCGTTCCAGGGGGTCGAGGGGTTGTTGCCGGCGACGCGCGTGCCGGCGACGTAGCCGTACAGGCCGGTGCCGAGGTTCTCGATGCGCACCGGGTACCGGCGGCCGGGCGGATAGCTGACCGGGTCCTTCGGGGGCTTGGCCCAGCCGAACCTGCCGATCTCGGTCGTCCACGTGGTCTCGAGTGCGGTCGTGTACGAGCCGACCGACAGCCCCTGCAACGCCGAGGCCTTGTACTGCACGTAGAAGTGCGATGTCGACCTGGTCTGGGGAAGCGAGCCGCTCGTGCCGGGGCAGGCGAACGTGGAGCCACGAAGCTCGATGCGAGCGGCCACTGCGGCGGGCGCGTCGCCCAGGGCGGGGAGCCGCTCTCGCAACCGGAGCAACGGCAGGGTGCCCGACCACGGTGTGTCGCTGACGTAGGTCTCGGGCAGCCTCGCCGGGGCGGTGAAGGCCCACGTCAGGTACAGGGCCCCCTGCGCCTCGGAGATCTCACCCCGACGCACGGCTCGTTCGATCAGCTCCGGCGTCGCGGGCCGGAGTCCGGGCCGTGCAGGCGCCGCCGCCGCCGGCATCGCCGCCGGCTGGATCAGCCACGAGGCGACGGCACCGAGGATGACGAGCGATGCGAACCGTCGTCGGGCGTGGATCGAGAGACGCGTGGGCAACTGAGGTCCTCCTGGTTCCAGGGGCCGTCACGGGCGGAGCCCATCCTATGGGCACCGAACGCCGTCGAGCGGAGCGGAACGGATCAGACGCTGCCGAGCACGGCCTCGGCCTCATCCGCGGCGAGGCCCGCCAGCTCCAGCGCCTTCTGTACGGCCTCGGGCGCGTCGGGCGCGAACCCGTCGGCGCCGATCGACGTCGCCCACTCCTCGGTGACGGGCGCGCCGCCGACCATGACCTTGACCTTGTCGCGCAGGCCTTCTGCCTCGAGCGCCTCGATCACGACCTTCTGCTGGGGGACCGTGGTGGTGAGCAGGGCCGAGAGGCCGACGATCGCGGGGTTCAGCTCCTTCACCGCGTCGATGATCTTCTCGGTCGGCACGTCCTTGCCGAGGTCGTGCACCTCGAAGCCGACGGTCTTCAGCATCGCGCCGACCATGTTCTTGCCCAGGTCGTGCAGGTCGCCCTTGACCGTGGCCGTCACCACCAGCGCGCCCTTCTTCGAGCCGCCCTTCGCGAGCAGGGCCGGTTCGACGATGTCGTTGCACTTCTTGAACAGGGTGGCCGATGCCACGACCTCGGGCAGGAAGACCTCGCCGCGCTTCCAGCGCTCGCCGAGCTCGAACATGGCGGCGGCCATCCCCTGTTCCAGGATGATCACCGGGTCGACGCCCTGGTCGACCAGCATCTGGGTGGCCTCGAGCGCGGCGTCCTTCTTCGCGCCCATCAGGCTCACGCGCAGGATCTCGAGCAGCTCCTCGGACATCGTCGTTCCTTTCGGGTTGCGGGAAAGCGCGCGGCGAGGGTACTCCAGACCCGCGCCGCGCCGGTAACCGGGCCCTAGCGGACGTGCTCCCTCTCGAAGTCGTCGATCACCGTCTGGATCGCCTCGGTGGCGCCGTCGGGTAGCGGGTAGGCCTCGTGCTCGGCGATCAGGCGCTTCGCCTCGTCGGTCGCCTTCTGCTTCGGGATCGGGCGACCATCAGCCTCCCACTCCTCCCAGGAGTTGCGGCTGAACAGCGCCGAGGGCCAGACGTCGTGCATGCGCTCGAGCGTGTGCTCCTGGTCGAGGAAGTGCTGGCCCGGTCCGACCGCGTCGATCACCTCGACGGCCAGCTCCTCGGGGGCGGTCGACTGCACGCCCTCGGCCATCGAGGCGACGAGGTCGAACAGCTCGGCGTCGAGGACGAGCTGCGCGTGGCTGAAGACGCGGGCGGCGTAGAGCAGCCCCGCGCCCGAGAACATGTCGACGCCCGAGATCCAGCTCGCGAAGCCGCTGAGCGCGTTCTCGACGCCCGCCTGCCAGTCGGCCGACTTCGATCCGCTCGCGAACGTGCCGATCATCGACTTCAGCCCGTAGCTCCGCGCGAGCTGCGCGTTCCCCATCTGGAAGACGAGGTCTTCGGGGCCGCCGCAGAGCGCGGCTCCCGAGCGCATGTCCATCGTGGTCGCGCACGAGCCGAAGAACGTGCGGGCCCCGGGCGCCAGCAGCTGCAGCGAGACCACGCCCGCGAGCACCTCGGCGTTGGAGATCACGAGCGTGCCGGCCCGGCTGATCGGCGACGTCGCGGCGAGGATCGGCATCACCATGAACCCGCACGGCACGCCGGCGTTCGCGAACTCGACCGCGGCCTCGAGCGGCCCGCCGTCGTACACGAGCGGCGACACCGAACACTGGAACGCGCTCACGATCGGCCGCTCGTACAGGTCGATCTCGCCCCCGGCCGCGATCGTGGCCATCTCCACGACGGCGCGCGCCTGCTCTGGCGTGACCGCCGTCATCATGCAGACGTGCTTGCCGGTGTTGTGCAGGTTCGCCTGGAAGTTGTTGAGGGGCTCGACGGGCACCGGGAACTCGCGCGCCGACGCCGGCTGCCAGATGTAGCCGACCTGGGGCAGGGCGTCGCCGATGCGCGTGGCCGTCTCACAGTCGCTCTTGTTCGAGGCGCGGCGCTCGTCGGTCTCGAGGTCGAGCACCTCGGCGGCGTTGCCGTCGACCCCCAGGTAGCCGCGGGTGCCGTCGAGCTGGAGGTCGAGCCCCGGCTCGCGAGAGGACAACGGCAGGTCGAGCGGCACCTGCGCGAGCGCCCCGAGCGAGACGTCCCTGGGGAACCGCGCCCGCCCGATCGACTCGTCGATCGCGGCGCCCGCCTTCCCGAGTTCCTTCAGCATGCGCTCGGACCGCACCTCGATGCCGGTGCGCTCGAGCACCTCGAGGCTCGCCTCGCGGATGTCCTCGAGCTCCTGCTCGCTGAGGATGTCGATGCGTCGCGTGTGCTCGATGTGTCGGATCGTGCGGTCGGCCATCGTGCGCATGCCTTTCGTCCTGGGATCGCCCGCGACCGTACCCGCGTTCCACGGGGGGGTCCAGCGTTCGGTCGACCGCGGGTCAGGACCGAGGCTTCACTTCCGGCACAGGGGTTCCCGCAGGTGAGGAGGGTCGCGCAGGGTAAGCTCGCCGACATGTCGGCGGCGGAGGTGAACGGCGGTCGCGCCTCGGTCGCGTCGTGGCTCCGGGCGGCACCGAGGCACGAGCTGCTCCCGCCGCGCCGGCGTGCCGCGACCACGTCGGAGGCCGGGGCGGAGCCGCTCGACCAGCTGGATCTCGGCTCCCGGAGGGGCCCTCGCGGTCGCCGGGGTCGAGCCCGGGTTCGCGGTCGTTCCCGTGGCCGATGCCGACCGGTCACCGAGGCGTGCCGTGGCGGGTGACGGGGTGTTCGCGGCGATGCTGCGGACGATGCGACGGGCGGCATCGGACGGGCGCCTTCCGAGGTGAGACGTTCGGCGGCGCGCTCGACGACGGTACGGACGACGAGGTCGCGATCGACGTCGACCAGTCCAACGACTCGGTGGTCGTCGGCGGCTCGGCGGTCGTGAAGCTCTTCCCGCTCACGTCGCCGGGACCGCAGCCGGGTCTCGAGCTGCCCGTGCATCTCGCCGCCGTGGGGTTCCGGTTCCTCCCCACGCCGCTCGGGGCACTGCGGTGGACGTCACCGCTGGGCGAGGACGTCGTGCTCGCGACCGCGGCGTCGTTCCTGCCCGGTGCGCGTGACGGCTGGGACTGGTACCTGGCGCGGCTGCTCGGGTGGCTCGACGGCGAGGCCGACGACGGGTCCGCGTTCGGACCGGCACCGACGCTCGGGCGCATCGGGGCGGCGATGCACGTCGGGTTCGCGACGGCGTCCGACGTGATCCCGCACCCCGTCTCGACCGCCGATGCGTCGACCGCTGCCGCCTGGCGACGCGCGGCGCTGGCCGTCGCCGACGAGGCGATCGCGCTCACGGACGGCGACGAGGGAGCCCGGCTCGCGGCGCGCATCGACGCGATCCGTGCCGAGCTCGAGGGCCTCGGCGACGCCGCCGGCACCGTCGTGACCAGGGTGCACGGCGACTTCCACGTCGGGCAGGTGCTCGAGTGGCGCGACGGCTACGCCGTGACCGACTTCGACGGGAACCCGATGGCCGCGCCCGCCGAACGAGGGGCGCCGGACACCCCGGCGCGCGACGTCGCGGCCTTCGTGCGCTCGATCGATCACCTCGGGCGGGTCGCATCGACGCGACGGCCGGGCCACGACGAGCGCATCGGGTCGTGGATCGAGACGAGCCGGCGAGGCTTCCTCGACGCCTACCGGCGCGAGCTCGCCGAGCGCGGGATGCCCGAGCTGTTCGACGAGCGCCTGTTGCGACCGCTCGAGGTCGCGCAGGAGTGCCATGAGTACGTGTACGCGGCCAGGTTCCTGCCTCGCTGGCGATACGTTCCCGATCTCGCGATCCGGGCCATGTTCCCGGTGGAGGACCGATGAACCCGCAGGCCTTCCAGCGCGATCTGGAGCGCAAGCCCGAGGTGCTGCGCGACCTCGCCGACTCCCTCGGGTCGGGCGAGCCGTGGCCGAGGGTCCCCACGAGCAGGATCGTGATGATCGGCATGGGCTCATCGAGGTATGCGGCGGGCGTCGTCGCGACGCGGATGCGCGCCGCCGGTCTCGATGCGGTCGCCGAGTACGCGTCGCTCGAGACGGGTTCGCCGCCCGGCGACGGCGTGCTCGCGATCGGTATCTCCGCGAGCGGTGGGACCGAGGAGACGATCGGAGCGCTGGCCCGGCATCGCGGTGCGAGCGACACCGTCGCGCTCACGAACCGATCCGGCTCCGCGATCGAGCGGGCCGCGGACTCGGTCGTGTCGATGCTCGCGGGTGACGAGGAGGGCGGGGTGGCGTGCCGGTCCTTCCAGCACACGCTCGCCCTGCTGCTCGCCCTGGAAGCCTCGACGATCGGCGGCGCCGACGTCGCGAGCGTGGTGCGCCGGGCGGCCGAGGCGAGCGAGGACCTGCTCGAGCGCCGCGATGCGTGGCTTCCCGCCGCGGCCGACCTGCTCGCCGAGGGGTCGGCGACGTTCACGATCGCCCCCGCCGAGCGGCTCTCCTCGGCGGAGCAGGCCGCGCTGATGCTCCGGGAAGGGCCCCGCCGCACCGCCGATGCCTGCGAGGCGGGCGACTGGCTGCACGTCGACGTGTACCTCACGAAGCCGCTGGAGTACCGAGCGCTGCTGTTCGCCGGCTCGCGTTCCGACCCGGCGATCCTCGATTGGATGCGCGAGCGAGGGTCACGGGTCGTCGCCGTGGGCCGCGAGGTCGAGGGCGCCGACCGCACCGTGCGCTACCGCCACGACGACGATCCCGACGTGGCGCTGCTCGCCGAGGTCCTCGTGGCCGAGCTGGTCGCTGCGCGCTGGTGGCTCGCCCAGGACGCGCCGGCATAGGCTCGCGACGATGGGGCGGGACGAGGCCGAGCGGGCTGCCCTCGCAGGCGCCGTGCGATCCGCATCGTCGACGACGGCATGCGGGAGGTGTTCGTGCTGTACGACGGGCTGCCGCCCCGGGCGCGGACGACACCGGGCCTCGGCGGCGGCGACTGGTCGCCCAAGGACCTGCTCGGTCACCTCGAGAGCTGGCAGGAGTACGCGCTCGAGGCCCTCGATGCGTGGGACGAGGACCACGGTCCCGCGATCGACACGGTGATCTGGTCGACGAGCACCTCGGCGCTCAACCGCGACGCCGTCGCGAGGAAGGCCGCGCGCCGACCGGCCGACCAGCGCCGGCGTGCGGAGGCGACCCACGAGCGGCTGCTCGCCCGTCTCGAGGCCTTCGGCGACACCCGCTGGAAGCGTCCGGGCACGTCGCGGGGGCGCACGCCCGCGGGGGCTCGCCTGGGGGACCTGCTCGGCGGCCCGCCGGGACCGTTCCGCCACGCCGACGCGCACCTCAGGCAGCTGCGGGCTTTCGCCGAAGAGCGGGCCAGGTAGTCTGAATCAGAGTAGCCAAGGAGTCGGAGCAGAGAGAGCGAGGAGCAGTCGCTCCTCAGGGGACCACGATCACGGGCGTGCCGAGCTGCAGCAGCGGCTTCAGGCGATCGAGGGACCGTTCGCCCACGCGCAGACAGCCGGCGCTCGCCGAGCGACCGATCGACGACGGGTCGTTCGTGCCGTGGATCGCGAGCTGGTTCCCGCCGCTCCACCCGGGTGGGAGCTTCGGCTGGATCCCCGAGATGCCGAACGCGAACGTGCCGAGGTACCCGCCGGAGAACGCGATGCGGTCCGTCACGAAGTACTCGCCGGGGGGTGTCGGCGACACCGGCGCCCCGGTGGCTGCCGGCATGCCGAAGAGGACCCGGTCGGACTTCGTGACCGTGATGCGGTGCTCGGAGAGGTCGACGCGGACCTCGACGGCGGTCGTGCGCCGGGCGAGGTCGCGCAGGGCGATCCAGCCCTCACGCCGTGGCCAGACGTAGGGGATCTCGACCCGACCCCATCGACCGTCGGCCGAGACGTCCTCGACCCAGGCGGTGATCGCCACGTCGTAGTACTTGGACCCACTCGGCATCGTGCCGACGACGCGCGCGTGCGGGTCTGGGTGGGCGCGCACCGCGAGGTCTCGTGGCACGCGGACGAGCAGGTGCCCCGTGGGCTCGGCGGGTCGTGGTGCGCTCGGAGCGGTGCCGCGCGAGGATCGAGTCGGATCGGCTCCCTCGCGTTCCCCCCGTCGCCGAGACCGTGTCGGCGTCGCCGAATGCCCCCGGACTCGCCGCCGGTCGCGACGGCTCCGTGGGCGCGGTCGACCTGCTCGGCTCCGGCGATCCCCGTGAGCCCCGACGCGATGGGTGAGGCGATCGCGAGGGCGACCGCGAAGGCGGTCGCCACCCACGACACGCGCACGGTGAGGTTGCGCATCCTCCCCTATCGGCGAGGGCGCCGTGCCCCTGAAGACGCCCGCCTCGTCCGGGTGAGGGGGCGCGTCGCGGCGATAGTCTGGTCGCAGGAGCGGTTCCATCGATCGGAACCGGGTGACCATGACCTCGATGCACGAGACCGCACGGGCGCTGGTGGCGCCGTCCAGGGGCATCCTGGCGGCCGACGAATCGACCGGCACGATCGCGAAACGCTTCGACTCGATCGGGGTGGCGTCGACCGAGGACGCGCGCCGGCGCTACCGGCAGCTGCTCTTCACGACCCCCGAGCTCGGTGAGCACATCAGCGGCGCGATCCTCTTCGACGAGACGATCCGTCAGTCGACCGACGACGGACGCCGTTTCGTCGACGTGCTCGACACCGCGGGCGTGATCCCCGGCATCAAGGTCGATACGGGGGCGAAGCCACTGGCGCTGTTCCCCGGCGAGGCCGTGACCGAGGGGCTCGACGGCCTGCGTGAGCGACTCGCCGAGTACGTGGAGCTCGGCGCACGGTTCGCGAAGTGGCGCGCCACGATCACGATCGGCGATGCCCTGCCCACCGACGGCGCGATCGAGGCGAACGCCCACGCGATGGCTCGCTACGCCGCCCTCTGCCAGGAGGCCGGTGTCGTGCCGATCGTCGAGCCCGAGGTGCTGATGGACGGCGACCACGACCTCGCCGCGTGCGAGGCGGCCACCGGCCGCACGCTCGACGGGCTCTACGCGGCGCTCGCGACCGCGCGCGTCGACCTGCCCGGCTCGCTCCTCAAGGTGAACATGGTCGTGCCGGGGAAGGCCTGCGCCACGCAGGACGACGACGTCTCGATCGCCGAGGCGACGATCAGGTGCCTCACCGCGCACGTCCCCACCGAGGTGCCCGGCGTGGTGTTCCTGTCGGGCGGCATGAGCGACGAGCACGCGACCAGCCGGTTGAACGAGATGAACCGCATCGGCGCCGGGAGCCTGCCCTGGGAGCTGAGCTTCTCCTACGGGCGGGCGTTGCAGGCGCCGTCGCTCGCGGCCTGGGGGGGCGACGACGCGAACGTCGCGGCGGCTCAGGCGGCGCTCGCGCACCGGGCTCGCATGAACGGCCTGGCGCGTGACGGGGGCGTACCGCAGCGACCTGGAAACCCCTGCCGCGTAGGGGCATCCGCCGCTGGTCGGGGTGGCGGCCCCTCGGGGTTCTATCATCACGAAATGACCGAGCGCCGCCACGTGGGGATCCGGGACGTCGCGCGCGCGGCGGGCGTGTCGATCACGACCGTGTCCCACGCCCTCAACGAGAAGGGCGGCGTCTCCGAGGGCACGCGACAGCGCGTCCGCGAGATCGCCGAGAGCCTCGGGTACCGGCCCGATCCGCGGGGCCGTCAGTTGGCCTCGGGGCGCACGGGTCTGGTGGCCTTGACCGTCTCGCTGCCCGACGGGGTCCATGAGCCGGTCGAGGAGTTCGCTGCACAACGCCCGCCTCATCGATGCGGCGACCGCCACGGCGATCGCGCGCGGACTGGCGCTCGTGATCGTGCCGTCGGGGGAGGCGACGATCTGGGATCGGCTGCCGCTCGATGGCTTGATCGTCGTCGACCCCGTGCCCGACGACCCCGCGGTGCGCGAGCTGCGGAACCGGGCGGTGCCGATCGTGACCGTGGGCAAGCTCCCCGAGGACGACGTCGACACGAGGGTCGTCGACAACGACTACGCGGTCGGCACGGCCGCGATGCTGGACCACCTCGTGGGGTCCGGCGCCCGCCGGGTGGGCATCATGACCCTGTCGATCGGGGAGTCCTTCGAAACGGACAGCCTCGCCGCGTACCGATCGTGGAGCGAACGGCGCGGTTCCGAGCCGTGGGTGTACGCCACCGAGCACATCGACTGGGCGTCGCCCCGCACCTGGGTCGGGTTCGAGGAGATCGCGCGGACGGCCGCATCGGACTGCCTCGACGCACCCGACGCGCCCGACGCGCTGTACTGCCTCTCCGAGTCCTACGCGATGGCGGTGCTGGCCGAATGCGCCCGGCGAGGGATCGACGTGCCGGGAGACCTGATGGTGGCCACGATCTCCGACCGAGGGCTCGCCGCCGGCACCACCCCGCCGCTCACGTCACTCGAGCTTCACCCCAGCGATCTCGGCACGGCGGCCGCCGAGATGCTGGCCGACCTCGTCGATCGCACCGTGACCGAGCCGGCCCCCGTGACGATCTCGACGAGGGTGGTGCCTCGCGCGTCGACCGCGCGGTCGTGAAGGAGGCGCGTCGACCGCGCGGTCGTAAGGAGGCGCGTCGACCGCACGCGGTACGTGGTAGTACCCCTGGAACGGATCCGAGACGAGTGAGGAGTCGTATGAAGCTCTTGGTGATCGGTGGCGCGCGGTTCTCGGGCCGGGCGCTCAGCGAGCGCGCGATCGAGCGCGGGCACGAGGTGACGCTGTTCCATCGCACCCCGACCGAGCTGTTCCCCGAGGCGGAGCACGTGATCGGCGACCGCGAGCAGGGCGTCGACGCTCTCGCCGGGCGCACGTTCGACGCCGTGGTCGACACGTGCGGCTACGTGCCCCGGGCGGTGCGCGCGTCGGCGGAGCTCCTCGCGGGCAGCGGTTGGTACGGCTTCATCTCGTCGCTCTCGGCGCACCCCGAGGACATGCCGCCGGGCGGGACCGAGGACTCGCCGATCTTCGAGCCGCCGTTCCCCGATACGGAAGAGGTGACCGACGAGACGTACGGACCCCTCAAGGTCGCCTGCGAGCGTGAGGTCATCGACGTGTTCGGCGATCGCGCGATGCGTGATCCGCCCGGGATTCATCGTCGGCCCCCACGACCCGACCGACCGGTTCACCTCCTGGGTGCGTCGGGGCGCCGCCGGGGGCGAGATGCTCGCTCCCGCGCCCGCGGACTACGGCCTGCAGTGGGTCGATGCCCGCGACCTGGCCGCGTTCGTGCTCGGCCTCGCCGAAGGCGCGACACCCGGCGTGTACGGCGTCGTCGACCGGGCTCCGACGATGACGCTGGGCGACCTGATCGGCGCCGCGGCCGCCGCGGCGGGCGCCGACACGCGGGTGGCGTGGGTCGACGACGCCTTCATCGCCGACGCGTTCGCCGGTGAGGACGACGATCCGCACGAGGCCTTCCCGCTCTGGTGGCCCGAGGCGCCGGGGTTCCACGCGTACGATCCGAGCCGGGCGTTCGAGGCCGGCCTCACGTGTCGGCCACCCGCGGAGACGGTGCGGGACACGCTCGCCTGGGACCGCGACCGACCGCAGGGTCCGATGCAGGCAGGGCTCGACCCCGACCGCGAGCGTTCGCTGCTCGCGGCCTGGCACGCGACCGGGCGCGGATGAGCTCCCGTCGACCGGCCACGGGCCCGCCCGTCGACGCGATCGTCGGCACCGGGGTCTGGGTCGTCGTCTTCGCGCTCGCGACCGGGCCCGTTGTCGGACCGGATCGGGCTGCTCGAGGGTCTCTGGCTGGTCGGCCCGCTCGTCGTGGCGCCGTTGGGGTTCGCGCTGCTCCGTCCTCCTCGCGGGCCCGCACAGGGCCTGGCCCTCGCCCGGCTCCTGACGCTGCCCGCAGGACTGCTCGTGGTCGCGAGCATCCTGGCCGAGCCGGGCGCGACGTCGGCCTGGCTCGCCGTGCCGTGGGTCGTCGTGACCGCGATCGCCCTGTGGGCCGGCCTTCGATGGCTGGTGCTCGCACCGTCGCTGCGCGCGAAGGTGATCGTGCCCGTCGCGGGTCTCGTGTTCCTCGCCCTCGGCGCGGCGAGCCTCGTGGCGTGGCGAGGGCAGCTCCGGCCCATGGGTCTGTCGGACACGCGCGTCGCGCTCGCCACCGTGCACCTGACGTTCGCGGGTTTCGGAGCGGCGATCGTGGCCGACCGAACCCGCGCCGCCGCGGTCAAGCGCCGGCCGCGATCGGTGGCCGGTATCGCGGGCATCGTGATCGTCGCGTCGATCCCCGTGCTCGCCGCAGGGCTGCTGAGCGATCGCGGCATCCTCGACGTCGCGGGCTCGCTGCTCCTGTCCGGCGCGCTGTTCGTGATCGCGGTGGTGATGGTGATGGGCACGATGCACCGTGGCCGTGGCGCCGGCTCGACTGCCTTGCTCGTCGTCTCAGGCGGTTCCGTGCTCTTCGCGCTCGTGCTCGCCGTGCAGTTCGCCTTCGGGCGGTGGAGCGGCGACTACACGTTGTCCGTCACGCGCATGCTCGAGCTGCACGGCACGGTGAGCGGGCTGGGGTTCGTGGTCGGCGGGCTGTTCGGGTGGTCGCTGGCCGACGTGCCCGACGACGCGGAGGGCTGATCCAAGCCGAACCGGTCAGGTCGCGATCAGGTCGTCGAGCACACGCTCGAGCTCGTCCTCGGGCAGCTCGTAGGGCACGAGGGTCGACTCGCCGGAGTCGTCGACGAACACCCACGCGGGCTGGTACGCGACGTCGAACCGCGCCCAGAGGGAACCGTCTTCGGTCACGGCCTGCGGGAACCCCAGGCCGAACTCGTCGACGAACCCTTGCATGTTGTCGCTGGAGTCGTTGCCGGGCACCCCGACGAACGCCACGTCGTCGCCGTAGGCTCGCGCGACCCGCGCGACTTCAGGGGCAGCCCCCTGGCACGTCGTTCACCACGGCGCCCAGAACCACAGCGCGACGTCCTGGCCGGAGAAGTCCTCACCCTCGACCGTGCCGCCGCCGAGGCGAGGCGCCGAGAATCGGAGGACCTCGGGGACCGGTCCGCCGCCGCTTTCGCCACCGCCACCGCCGCCCCCGGGGTCGGGCGAGGGTTGCACGGCCGAGCTCTCGGCGGGCTGCGAGGCGGCGCCCCCGGCGTCGGTTCCCTCGGAGCTCGAACACGACGCGACCGCGATGGGGAGCAACACGATCGCTGCGAGCGTGCGGAGGTTCCTCTCGGGCATCACCCCATGCTACGGGTCAACCCTTACCGAAGGATGACGCCGGATCGTGGTGCATCGGTTCCCGTCAGTTCGGAGGTTGCAGCCTCGCCTTCAGGCCCTCGACGTCGAGGTCGGGTCGGGGGAGTTGCGGATCCATCGCCTCCAGCGTCTCGACCAGGAGCCTCGAGATCGCCCAGTTGCGGTACCACTTTCGGTCGGCGGGGATCACGAACCACGGCGCGGTCTCGGTCGAACACTCCCGGATCGCCGCCTCGTAGGCCGCCTGGTAGTCCTGCCATCGCGTGCGTTCCTCGATGTCGGCCTCGTGGAACTTCCAGTGCTTCGAGGGGTCGTCGAGGCGGGCGAGCAGTCGCTCCCGCTGCTCCTCGTAGGAGATGTGCAGCATGCACTTCACGATCGTCGTACCCGCGGCGGCGACCCGCTCTTCGAACGCGACGATCTCCTCGTACCGGGCTCGCCAGACGTCCTCGGGCACGAGTGAGCGCACGCGGACGACGAGCACGTCCTCGTAGTGCGACCGGTCGAAGACCATCACCTCGCCGGGCACGGGGAGCTTCTTCTCGATGCGCCACAGGAAGTGGTGCGCGAGCTCCTCCTCGGTCGGCTTCTTGAACGAGGCGACCTCGACGCCCGCCGGGTTCATCGACGAGAAGACGTGGCGCACCGTGCCGCCCTTCCCGCTCGTGTCCATCCCTTGCAGCACGACCAGGAGCGAGCGTGAGCCCTCGACCCAGAGCCGCTCCTGCAACTCGTCGAGACGGTCGGCGAGCGCGGCCAGCTCCGCCTCGGCGGCCTCGCGGCGCTCGACGCCCGGCGTCGAGCGCGGATCGATGCCGGGGAGGATCGCCCCGTCGCCGTCGGGTCGCAGCAGCTCGGTGATCGCGGGCTCCGTCAATCGTCTGTCCTCCTCGGCTCGCGATCCTAGAGGCGGATCGTCGCCATGTCGGATCCTTCCGCCTGCAGTCCTTGGCGCTTCGCGAGCACGCGCATGCCGGTGAGCCCGACGGCGATCGCGGCGAGCGAGATCACGAGCATCAGCGTGGCGGTTGCGTTCAGCGCGGGGTTCGGCGCCGTGCGCCCGGAGCTGTAGATCAGCATCGGGACGGTCTGGGTGTTCAGGTCGGTGGCGAGGAACTGGCTCGTCACGAAGTCGTCGATCGACAGGGCGAACACGATCGTGAACGCCGCGAAGATCGCCGGTGCGAGCACGGGCAGCAGCACCCGCCTCAGGGCCTGGAGCGGCGGCGCGCCGAGGTCCATCGCGGCTTCCTCGAGTTCGGGCCCGACCCCGAAGATGCGTCCACGCAGCACGACGACGACGTAGGGGATCGACCACGTGACGTGCCCCACGATCTGTCCCGCGGTCCCCGGGTTCGGGAACGGATAGAGGAAGACGAGCGTGAAGAAGATGCCGGTCGCGAGCACGATCTCGGGCGTGACCAGCGGCAAGAGCATCAGGAAGTTCGATGCCCCCGAACCGCGGCCCCGCCATCGCGCGAGTCCGAGCGCCAACGCGACCCCGATCGGCGTGGCGATCGCCATCGTCACCGCGGCCAGGATCAGGCTCTGGCGGATCGCCGAGGTCAGGATGGGGTCGTTGAACACGGCGAGATCGGGGTTCCCGGTCCACCACTCCAGGGAGAAGCCCTGCCAGACGCTGCGCGAGCGTCCGGAGTTGAACGAGAAGCCGATCGCGATCACGACCGGAACGATCGCCCAGACGATGTAGAGCCAGGTGTAGACCGCGAGGAACCGGTGCCGGCGCCACGGGTTCGCGATGACGTTCCTCACGATGCTCACGTGCGCGCCGCCTCCCTCGTGCTGCGGGCGGTGGAGATGATGTAGTACAGCGTGAGGAGCGAGACGAACAGCGCGAGCACCGTCACGAGCGCCGCGCCTCGGGCCTGTGCGTACCCGAACGTCGTCTCCTGCAGGAGCGACTGGATCGAGTTGCCGATCATCGCCGTGCTCGATCGGCCGTTCGAGAGCAGGTAGGCGGTGTAGAAGTCGCCGAACATCGGCAGCATGATGATCGCGATGCCGGCCAGGATGCCGTTCTTCGAGAGCGGCAGCGTCACCCGGCGGAACGTGCTGAACGAGCTCGCGCCCAGGTCCCACGCCGCCTCCAGGTAGCTGTTCTGCAGCCGGTCGAGCGCCGCGAACAGCGGCAGGATGAAGAACGGCACGTACCCGTACACGAGCCCGAAGATCACCGTGATGCTCTTGCCCTCGAGCCACGGGTAGGGGTCCTGCAGGATGCCGAGACCGGTCAGCATGCGGTTGACGAGACCCTCCTCGTTCAGCAGCCCGACCCACGCGAGCATGCGCATCAGGTAGCTGATCCAGAACGGGAGCACGAGCAGTGCGAGCACGAGCCCGCGCATGCGCCCACGCAGGCGCGACACGTAGTAGGCGACCGGGTAGCCGACGATCACGCAGAGCACGACCGCGGCGACGACGTAGCGCAGCGTGCGCAGGAACACGATCCGATACACGCCTTCGGGCGAGATCAGCTGCTCGATCACGTAGTGGAACGAGGCCCGGTCCCAGTAGGCCGGATTCCACTGCGGCACGGCGCTGCCGGTGGCGGGGTCGAGCGACCCGCCCGCCATCGAGACCAAGGCGTAGAACGGAACGACGAAGAGCAGGATCAGCCAGAGCACGCCGGGCGTCGAGGACCACTTCCAGAAGCCACGCGGGTAGAGCGTGGTGAGCGAGTTCTCCCCCGACGATGCGCGCCCACGACCCATGTCGCGCGGACGCTAGCACTTGCGGTGCGCGGCGTGCAGGCGGCTCCCTCGGCGGCTCCCACCCGACCCCGGGTCACCTCGATCTACACCCGACTGCCTTGACACCGCCCCCGCCCGCCGGTAGACCCCGGGGGTCCGTCCAACAGCACTGCGAGGGGGTTCCTGCATGGCGCATCCGAAGGAGCGGCCGAGCCACAGCCGTCGTGAGTTCCTGAAGCGAGCGGCGGCGGCGGGCATCGCGCTCCCGTCGATGAGCGCCGTGCTCGCGGCGTGCAGGGACAGCTCGACCGAGAGCGGTGGCGGGGCGACCGCGACCACCGGGGCCGGCGGCATCGCGCTCGCCTCGCCCGACAACCCGGTGACCCTGCCTCTGTACGACGAGATCCCGGCGATCGACGACGGCCTCAGCCCTGAGCCGGGCCCGCTGCGCGTCTACAACTGGAACGACTACATCTACAAGAAGGTCCTGAAGCAGTTCCAGGACGAGTACGACGTCGAGATCGAGTTCACGCAGTTCGCCGGCATGGCCGAGGCGATGAACAAGGTGCAGAACGACACGATCCAGTGGGACCTGTTCTTCCCCACGATCGAGAACGTCAGCAAGCTCGTGGCCGCCAAGCGCGTGCAGCCCTGGAACCACAGCTACATGACGAACATGCAGAACATCTGGCCGTACTTCCAGGACCCCTGGTACGACGGCGGGGCGCAGTACACGATGCCCTACCTCACCTGGAAGACCGGCATCGGCTACCGGAGCGACTTCGTCGAGGATCCGGCGACCTACGACATGCCGTTCGACATCTTCTGGGACGAGCAGTACGCCGGGAAGGTCGGCGTGCTCGACGAGTACCGCGAGACGATCGGCATGGCCCTGCTGCGCAACGGGGGCACGAACTTCAACTCGACCGACCCGGCCGAGGTCACCGCCGCGGTCGACTCGCTGCTCGAGCTGATCGACCTCGTGAACGTCGAGATCGGGCCCGGCGACTACCAGAAGCTCGCCGAGGGCACGAGCCACGTGCGCTACTCGTGGTCGGGGAACATGAACTACGCGCAGTGGTACCTGCCGAAGGGCACCGAGATCGACGTGCTCGGCTACTACTACCCGCCCGAGGGGGGCTGGGAGGTCGCCAACGACACGATCGTGATCAACGCGAACGCCGAGAACCCGGTGCTCTCGCACCTGTTCATCAACTTCCTGCTGGAGAAGGACGTCGCGCTCACGAACTTCGGCTACGAGGGCTTCCAGCCGCCGCTCGTCGGCGTCGACCGCCGGGAGTTCCTCGACGCGGGGTACATCCCGCCGAACCTGGAGAACACGCTCGTGGCAGAGGAGGACTTCGCGCAGGGTCAGCCGGTGCTGCCGCTCTCGCCCGAGGACGACCAGCTCTACCAGGACGAGTGGGCGAGGTTGAAGTCCGGCGCGAACTAGACCGGCGCGCACCAGGGCTTTCGCTCTCGGTGCGGCGGTAGACTCGAAGGGCCCGCGCTCCGCGCGGGCCCTTCATCTGTTCCCGCCGAGACCCGGAGTTCAGCGTGCCCACCAGAGACGACATCCGCAACGTGGCGATCGTGGCCCACGTCGACCACGGCAAGACCACGCTCGTCGACGCGATGCTGTGGCAGTCGGGGGCGTTCCGCGACAACCAGGACGTCGCCGAGCGCGTGATGGACTCGATGGACCTCGAGCGCGAGAAGGGCATCACGATCCTCGCGAAGAACACGGCGGTCCGCTACGGCGACGTGAAGATCAACATCGTCGACACGCCGGGCCACGCCGACTTCGGCGGCGAGGTCGAACGCGCGCTCACGATGGTCGACGGCGTGCTGCTGCTCGTCGACGCGAGCGAGGGTCCGCTGCCGCAGACCCGGTTCGTCTTGCGCAAGGCGTTGGAGTCGCGGCTGCCGGTGATCCTCGTCGTGAACAAGGTCGACCGGCCCGACGCTCGTCCCGACGAGGTCGTGCACGAGGTGGAGGAACTCTTCCTCGATCTCGACGCCGACGAGCACCAGATCTCGTTCCCGATCCTGTACGCGGTGTCGCGTGAGGGGAAGGCGGGCGAGGCCCCCGACGCGCTCGCCGACGACCTGAAGCCGCTGTTCGAGACGCTGCTCGCGCACATCCCCGCGCCCGAGTACGAGGACGGCCACCCGATGCAGGCGCTGGTGACGAACCTCGACGCGTCGCCCTACGTGGGGCGGCTCGCGCTCTGCCGGGTGTTCAACGGGGTCGTGCGCAAGGGTCAGCCGGTCGCGTGGTGCCGGGCCGACGGCACGATCGAGCAGCAGAAGTTGAGCGAGCTGTACGTGACCGACGCGCTCGACCGCGTCGACGCCGACGAGGCAGGCCCCGGCGAGATCATCGCGATCGCCGGCATCGACGAGATCACGATCGGGGAGACGCTCGCCGACCCCGACGACCCGCGTCCGTTGCCGATCACCCGCGTCGACGAGCCGTCGCTCTCGATGACCGTGGCGATCAACACCTCGCCGCTCAGCGGCCAGGACGGCGACAAGGTCACCGCCCGCCTGTTGAAGTCGCGCCTGGACCAGGAGGTCGTCGGCAACGTCTCGATCCGCGTCGTCGACACCGAACGTCCGGAGATGTGGGAGGTGCAGGGCCGCGGTGAGCTGCAGCTCGCGATCCTCGTCGAGATGATGCGGCGCGAGGGCTTCGAGCTCACGGTCGGCAAGCCGCAGGTCGTGACGAAGACGGTCGAAGGGAAGCTCCTCGAGCCGATGGAGCGTGTCGCGGTCGACGCGCCGGAGGAGTTCCTCGGCGTGATCAGTCAGCTGCTGGCCCTGCGGAAGGGGCGCATGGAGCAGATGGTGAACCACGGCACCGGCTGGATCCGCATGGAGTACCTGGTGCCGGCGCGCGGCCTGATCGGGTTCCGCACCGAGTTCATGACCGAGACCCGTGGCACCGGGCAGCTGCACCACGTCTTCGAGGGGTACGAGCCGTGGCACGGCGAGCTGCGCACGCGCCCGAGCGGCTCGCTCGTCGCAGACCGCCGCGGCGAGACCACGCAGTTCGCGCTGCTGAATCTGCAGGAGCGAGGCTCGATGTTCGTCGGTCCCGGCGAGGAGGTCTACGAGGGCATGATCGTCGGCGAGAACGCGCGCGCCGAGGACATGGACGTGAACCCCACGAAGGAGAAGCACCTCACGAACATGCGCAAGGCCAACGCCGAGGAGCTCGTGCGACTGATCCCGAAGACGCAGCTCTCGCTCGAGCAGGCGTTGGAGTTCCTGCGCGAGGACGAGTGCGTCGAGGTCACGCCGAAGAACGTGCGGTTGCGGAAGGTGCTGCTCGACCAGAACGAGCGCCAGAAGGCATCGCGTCGAGGTCGCCCGAAGCCCGACTGAGGCTCGCGGGATCCGGGCACGATCCGGGATAGGGTCCGCGGCATGGCCGACCTCTCCCGCTGGCGACGACTCCTGGAGCCGGTGCTCACGATCGGTGAGTATCCCGACGAGCCAGAGACCAGACGCAGCGGGCGTCGGGTCTTCCTCGTCGCCACAGTGATCGCGACGGTGTTCGCGATCCCGCCGACCGTGATGGACATCGCCGCCGGCTACACGGTGGTTGGCGCGATGAACCTGGTCTCTGTTGTGTTGACGTTGCCGTTCCTGGTCGCGATGAAGGTCTGGCCGCATCGATTCGCCGCGCTCGTCAACGCGATGTTCGTGCTGATCTTCGTCACCCAGCTCGGCGAGACCGCGATGTTCGGGGGTCTCTTCCCATCGGGTCTGGTCGTGGTCTTCGGCCTCGCCCTGGGGCTTGCGGCCATGATCGCGATCGGCCTGCGAGCAGCGATCTGGTGGACCATCGCCTTCGCCGCCTCCGTCGTCTACGCCGTCGTGATCTCCGACTTCGTCGATCCGATCTACGAGCTCTCGGACCCCGCCGCCGACGCCGCGTTCAACCTGGTGGCAACCGCGATCCTCGTGCTCGCCGTGATGGCGTATTTCGTGCGACAACGCGACCTGTATCAGCGGCGATCCGACGAACTGCTGCACGCGATCCTGCCCGACGAGATCGTGCCGCGCCTCAAGGAGGGAGGCGGCACGATCGCCGACGACATCGACTCGGCGTCGGTGCTCTTCGCCGACGTCGTCGACTTCACGCCGATGTCGGCGTCGCTCTCACCCGCCCAGCTCGTCGAGCTGCTCGACGAGGTGTTCTCGTGCTTCGACGCGTTCGTCGACGAGCTCGGCCTCGTGAAGATCAAGACGGTGGGCGACGCCTACATGGCGGCGGCAGGCGTGCCGCGCCCGCGCGCCGATCATGCACACGCGATCGCCGATCTCGCGCTACGGATCCGCGACCACGAGGCGGTCAACCCCGTCGATGGCGGGCGGTTGATGTTCCGCGTCGGCGTCAACTCCGGACCGGTCACGGCGGGCGTGATCGGTACCCGCACGTTCTCCTACGACCTGTGGGGCGACACCGTGAACACCGCGAGCCGGATGGAATCGTCGGGGGTCCCCGGCGCGATCCAGATCACCGCAGCGACGCACGAGCTGATCCGTGACGCGTTCGCCTGCGAGCCTCGAGGCCCCGTGCAGGTGAAGGGTAAGAGCACGATGGAGACCTACCTGCTGGAATCGCGCCGCGGCCCTGGGGCGTCACCGCCTAGGGAAGCTCCCTGACGGACCCGCTCCGCTCCGGGGAGCGGGTTCAGCCGGTCGATGTGGCCACCATCTCGACGATGCGGGCCGACGGATGGGTGATGAGCGTTCCCTCGACCCGCTTCCAGAGCGCGCGGAGCGAGGCCAGCATGGCCTCGGCCTCAGCCGGGGTGTCGAACTCGAGATCGACCATCACGTGGTGAACGTCGTCGACCGGCCGCAGCACGCGGAAGTCGCGCACGCCCGATCGGGCCCGTCCGACTGGGTCGGCGTCGAACGCCGCCTTCCAGGCGTCGTAGTCGGGCACCGGGTGTTCGATGCGAAGCACGGTGGTCATGGGCTCCTCCCTCCGGCCGGCCACGCCGGCGCCACATCTGATACAGCATCACTGTAGCCAATATCTCGATACCGTACCGGAATGGCCAGCCACGTCAAGTCGCGCCGTCCATACGACTCGCCTCGTCGGCGTGAACAGGCGGCTGCCACCCGCGCTGAGATCCTCGATGCCGCGCTCGCTCTGTTCGTGGATCGTGGCTACGTCGCAACCACGATCGCCTCGGTGGCCGATCGCGCGCGCGTCTCGCCGGAGACCGTCTACGCGGTCTTCAAGACCAAGCGCGCGCTGCTCGCTTCGTCACTCGATGCGAGCATCGTCGGTGACGCCGACCCGGTGCCCCTGCTCGAACGGGGTTGGGTGCTGGATCTGCGGAAGGAGCCCGACGCGAGGCGCCGTATGCGGATCCTCGCCCGCAGCGGCCGCGCCATCCTCGAGCGCGTGAGCCCGATCTACGAGGTGCTTCGCGAGGCGTCGTCGGCCGACCCCGAGGTCGCGCCGCTCGTCCGTCGATACGAACAGCAACGGTTCGAGGGGCAGCGGGCGCTGCTACGCATCGTGGCGCCGCCTGGCACGCTGCGCCCGGGCCTCGGACCGGCTGCGGCCGCCGACATCCTCTACGCGATCGGCAGCCCCGAGTCCTACCGGCTGCTCGTCCGCGACCGGGGGTGGTCCCCGGCGAGGTTCGAGCGGTGGTACGCCGACACGCTCATCCGGCTTCTGCTGACCGACGCCGGCTCGGGCAACCCGCGCTAGGTCTCATATCCTCCCCGCATGTCGGCCGAGGAACTGCCGCTTCCAGGCGGGAACGTCGGAGGCGCGGTGCGGGTCGGCGACACCGTCCGTCGAGCGACGGGGCCGTGGACGCCCGCGGTGCATGCGCTGCTGCGGCATCTCGAGTCGGCCGGGTTCGGCGCTGCGCCGCGTGTACTCGGCGTCGACGAACGAGGACGCGAGGTCCTCACGTACCTCGAAGGCGAGACGATCGGCGACGACGACCCCTGGCCGCCCTGGTGGCGTGATGACGACACGCTCGTGCAGGCGATCGTGCTCCTGCGGCGCTTCCACTCGGAGGTCGCGACGTTCGAACCTCCTCCCGATGCGCGATGGCGGTTCGCGGGCTCGGGTGAACCCGGAGCGACCATCGTGCATGGCGACTGGGCGCCGTACAACGTGGTGTGGCGCGACGGGGCGATCGTCGGCGTCATCGACTGGGATCTCGCGCGTCCTGGCGATCCGCTCGACGACCTCGCGTTCGCTGCCTGGCTCTGGGCCCCACTGCATCACCCCGGCTTGATCGCCGACGGCGAGTTCGGACCGTGGGAAGACGCTGAGCGTGAGCGGCGACTGAGGTTGCTCGCCGACACCTATGGACTCGAGGACCGGGCGGGTTTCGCGGAACGCATCGTGGCCCGCATGCACGCGAGTGCCGACGGTATCGAGCATGGAGCGGCGGCGGGCGACGAAGGCATGATCCGGCTGCGCTCTCTCGGCGTCACCGATGACGTGCGCCGGTCCGCTCGGTGGGCCGAGGCGCATGTCGGTCAGCTCACCGCGGTGCTGACGAGCTGA
>CAWGUD010000031.1:0-39244 GCA_963825685.1 uncultured Actinomycetes bacterium
CGCTTCTGCTGGAAGGCGTCGCGGCCTTCCTGCGCCTCCTCGCTCATGTAGTAGAGGAGGGTCGCGTCGCCCGCGAGCTGCTGCACCCCGGCGAGCCCGTCGGTGCCGGCGTTCGACCCGGCCTTCAGCAGGCGCAGGGCGAGCGGTGAGAACGCCAGCATCTCGCGGCACCACTCGACGGTCGTCCGCTCGAGCTGTTCGACCGGGACGACCGTGTTCACGAGACCCCACGCGAGGGCGGTCTCGGCGTCGTACTGGCGACAGAGGAACCAGACCTCCTTCGCGCGCTTCTCGCCGATCTGACGCGCGAGCAGGTTGATGCCGTAGCCGCCGTCGAACGAGCCGACCTTCGGGCCGGTCTGACCGAACCGCGCGTTGTCCGCGGCGATCGTGAGGTCGCAGCAGAGGTGCAGCACGTGACCGCCCCCGATCGCATAGCCGGCCACCATCGCCACCACGGGCTTCGGCAGTCGGCGGATCTGGATCTGCAGGTCGAGCACGTTGAGCCGACCGATGCCCCTGCTCGTCGACGTACCCGTCGTCACCCCGGATCTTCTGATCCCCTCCGGAACAGAACGCCGCCGACCCCTGCCCGGTGAGGATCACCACGCCGATCGAGGGGTCGTCTCGAGCGAGCTCGAACGCTCGGATCAACTCGGCGGTCGTCGCCGGGCGGAACGCGTTGCGCACCTCGGGACGATCGATCGTGATCTTCGCGATGCCGTCGGCGGTCTCGTAGCGGATGTCGCTCCACTCGCCCGACGGCGACCAGTCGGCAGCGGGCTCGATCGTGCGTTCGGCGTCCATATGACCGCGAGGCTATCGGACGCGCGGGGGCCGATGCTACGGTCCGTGGCGTGACCGGGCGCGGGATGAGCTACGTCGCATCGTTCGCCGTCCTCGCCCTGCTGTCGATCGCGCCGACGCCGGCCGTCGCGCAGAGCGGCGGTGACCCAGCCGGGGCGGCGGTGCCCACCAGCCTCAGCATCATGACCTTCAACATCGAGTACGGGGGCACCGTCGTCGATCTCGACTCGATCCTCACGGCCGTGCGGCGGGCCGACGCCGACGTGGTCGCGTTCAACGAGGTCTACGGCAAGGTCGCGAGGCTGGGGCGACTCACCGGGTACGACCACGTGAGCCGCCGACTCGACCTCGTCTCGCGCTACCCGATCGTCGAGGCGCCGGGGTCCGACGGCCGATTCGTGTTCGTGCAGCTCGCACCCGGACGAGTCGTGGCGATCACGAACGTGCACCTGCCCTCGAGCGACTACGGGCCGCGCCGGCTGCTCGACGGGTGGAGCCGGATCGCGGTCCTGCGGGAGGAGCGCAGCACCCGGCTTCCCGCGCTGCGCCCGTTCGTCAGCGCGACCCGAGGACTGCCCGGTGCTGGCATCCCGACGTTCATCGTCGGCGACCTCAACTCTCCGTCGCACGAGGACTGGACCGAGGCCACGGTCGACCTGCGTCCCCAGATCCGCTTCCCGGTGGCCTGGCCGGTGACCCGGTTCCTGGCCAGGGAGGGGTTCGTCGACGCGTGGCGCGGCGTGCACCCCGACCCGGTGGCCGACGCGGGGCTCACGTGGCCCGCGGGGCGTCCCCGTTCGGACACGAGCTGGAACCCTCGCCGCGACGCGCCCCAGGATCGCATCGACCAGATCTGGTCGGCCGGCCCGGCCACCGCGACCACGAGTGAGCTCGTGGGCGAGCGCCGTGGCCCGGGAGTGGACATCTCGGTGCGTCCGTGGGGATCGGACCATCGTGCGGTGGTCTCGACGTTCGACGTGACGCCGGGCACGCCGCCGGTGATGGTGTCGCCGGCTCCGATGCTGGTCGACATCGGCGACGAGCTCGACGTGACCTATCACGCGCCCGGAGGCGCGGGGGAGCGCGTGCGCATCGTGCCCCGCGACGGCGATCCGATCGCGGACGTGATCGACTCGCAGGGAACGCCGCCCGGCGCCGCCACCGACGGCACGGCATCGTTCGCGACCGACGCGCTCGCCGCCGGCCCCTACGACGTCGTGCTGATCGACGGCGCCGACGCGGAGCTGGCCCGCGCGCCGTTCTGGGTGCGCGAACCCGACGCCCCGCCGATCCTCGACACCCGATGGCGCCACGGGATCGGCGAGCCGATCGAGATCGCCTTCACGCAGGCCCCGGCGAACCGGTTCGATTGGATCGGGCTCTACGAGCGCGGTGGCGATCCGTTGGTCGACTCCTACCTCGACTACCGGTACACGGGCGCCGCCGTCGACGGCGCGGTGACGTTCGACTCGCTGCTGCCGCCAGGGCGTTACACCGCCTTCTACCTGCTCACCGACGTGTATCGCCAGGTCGCCTCGGTCGACTTCGTCGTCAGGGACTGAGACGCCGGTAGGCTCGGCGGGCATGAGGAACGAGTTCGGCGTGGCGCCCGGGGAGCTGCTCGCGATCGACGTTCCCGCGGGGCCGGCCTGGGTGCCGCTGCTGCACCGCCTGTGGTCGGAGCGCATCGCGTTCATGCCCCTCGACGAGCGGCTGGCCGAGCCGGAACGTCGTCGGCTGCTCGACCTCGCTCGGCCTGCGGCGGTGATCGGCAGCGGCGGCGGTCTCACGGTCTTCGCAGGCGCCGCCCCGGTCGACGAGGACGTCGCGTTCGTGATGGCCACGTCGGGCACCGACGGCGACCCGCGGCTGGTGGAGCTCTCGCGCGATGCTGCGATCGCAGCGGTGGGTGGCTCCCGGGCGGCGCTCGAGGCCGCCGGCCACGCGTGGCCGGTCCGATCGTCTGTTGCCTGACCCCCGCCCATGTCGGCGGACTGCTCGTGCTGCTGCGGAGCGAGCTGAGGGACGTCGCCCGTGACCGTGCATGAGCGGTTCGATGCCGAGCGGCTCTTACGGGAGGCGCCCGCGGGCGCGACGATCTCGCTCGTGCCGGCGATGGTGGCGAGGCTCGTCCGAACCGGGGCGGACCTCGGGCGGTTCGGCGCGATCCTCGTCGGAGGCGGGAGCCTCGACGACGAGGTGCGCGCTCGCGCCGAGGCGCTCGGTGCGCGCATCGTGGAGACCTACGGACTCACGGAGACGTGTGGCGGCGTCGTCTACGACGGCGTGGCGTTCGACGGCACCGAGGTTCGTATCGGCGACGGCGATCGGATCGAGATCCACGGTCCGACCGTGATGCAGGGGTACCGCCACGACGCCGCGGCCACCGGGGCGGCCTTCGACGTGCGCGGGTGGCTGCGGACCGGCGATGCCGGGACGATCGACGACGACGGGCGCCTGCGCGTCACCGGCCGGCTCGACGAGGCGATCCGGACGGGGGCAGAGACCGTCTGGCCGGCCGAGGTGGAACGAGCCCTCGTGACACACCCGAAGGTCGCCGAGGTCGGCGTGGCGGGGCGCCCCCACCCGGAGTGGGGTCAACAGGTCGTCGCCTTCGTGGTCCCCCGCACGATCGACGACCCTCCGTCGCTCGAGGAGCTCCGCGATCACGCGAGCGAGACGATCGCCCGGCACAAGGCTCCTCGCGAGGTGGTGCTCGTCGCGGAACTCCCGCGCACGCCGAACGGGAAGCTCCGCCGCCTCGCGCTTCCTCAGCGCTGATCGGGCGGTTCCGCCTGCCCCGAAGGACGCGCTGTGGCTCAGTGGCGGGTCTTGAGGCCCGTCACGAGGATGTCGCAGATGTCGCCTTCGACGCCGATCCGCGTCTGACGCGTCACGTCGGCGAGCAGGAACGACCGGTCGAGGGTGCCCCGGCTCACGACGAGCCCGCCGTACCAGACCAGGTCGGGGGTGCGGGTGCTGGTGCCCGGGTCGATCGCGATGCCCGACGAGCCGCGCTGGACCACGGTGACGGTGCCGTCACGGCGGTAGATGATCGTCGTGAGCTTCGTCGATCTCGAACGTCTCGGTCGCGTCGGTCGCGAGGTTGCGTAGCTCCACGTTCGACGTGCCGCTGATCGTCTGGGAGATCATCACGCCCGCCCGGTCGTAGCGGGTCGTGAGCACGCGCCCGCCCCGGTCGGTGTACTCCACGGGGAAGTCGCACACGTTCTCGATGATGTGGCCCTGCACGAGCGGCAGGGGTTCCACCTTCGTGCTCGTCTTCGCGGCCGATGCGGGGGCGGCGACCACGAGCGCCAGAGCCAGGGAAGCGAGCAGACTGATCGTCGATCTGCGAGTCATCGGGGGGTCCTCCTCAGTCCTCGGCCCGGCCCCATCGAAGTCACCGAGCGAGATGCATCTTGCCACGTGGGGGCCGATCGAGGCCACCCCTCGCCGGCCCGGAGCATGGAAAAGGGCCCGAGTCCGGGAGGGGTGGACTCGGGCCCTTCGCTGTGCGGCGAGCCACCGAGGGGGTGGTGGCTCGCGTCGTTCTGCCCATCTCATCGGCGCCGCCGCCGGGGGGGCTACATGCTCGCGCGCCGGTAATCCTGGGTACCGAGGTCCGGGTAGCGCTCAGGCGCCGCGCGACGCGCGTGCCTCAGACGGTGATCGCGCCGTGCTTCACCGCGAACGCCACGGCCTCGAGCTTCGAGTGCACGCGCAGCTTCCCGAGGATGTTCCGCACGTGCGTCTGCACGGTCTGCGGGCTGATGTAGAGCTTCGCCGCGATGTCGTCGTTGCGCATGCCCTCGGCGAGCAGCTGCAGGATCTCCCGTTCGCGCTCGGTGAGGTCGTCGAGCAGCATCGTGGCTTCGCGCTGGATCTCGCGCTCGCGTGCGACCTGGGCGAGCAGGCGCGTCAGCGTGGCCGGATCGATCAGCACCTCGCCGTCGGCGGCGGCCTTGGCGGCCGAGAGCAGCTCCTGCGCGGCCTCGTCCTTGCCGAGGAACCCCGATGCACCGGCTTCCACGGCCTCGACGAGCAGGCGATCGTCGTCGTGCGCGGTCATGATCACGACCTTCGTGCTCGGCGAGACCTCCTTGATCCTGCGGGTCGCCTCGATGCCGCTGAGCCCGTCGCCCTTGAACACGATGTCCATCAGCACCACGTCGGGGAGCTGCTCGCTGCAGACCTCGATCGCGGTCTCGGCGTCGTGCACCGGGTCGGCGACCATCGTGAGCGTGCCGTCGAGGCCGACCACGGTCGCGAGTGCGTCGGTGAGGATCTTGTGGTCGTCGCAGATCAGCAGCGTGACGGTGTCGCCCTCGCCCACGTGGTCCCTCCCAGCGTCACCGGCCCAGAGGAAGCCGGATGCGGAGCATCGTACCGCCGCGCGGCGCGTCCTCGACGGATATCTCCCCTCCGTGTTCGGCGACCAGGGCCTTGGAGATGAACAGGCCGAGGCCCGTCCCCTGCACCTCCTCGAAGCCCGTCGGGCGCCAGTTCGGGAACGTCGTGAAGACGTGCTCGCGCTTGTCGCTCGGGATGCCGGGCCCGTGGTCGACGACGGTGAGGACCGCGTCCGCGCCTTCACTCGTGAGCGAGACCGCGACCGGCTCGCCGGGCGGGGAGTAGGTGCCGGCGTTCTGCACCACCTGGCGGATCACCTCGACGAGCCTGGTGTGGTCGCACTCGATCGTGACGTCGTCGAGCTCGAGGTCGACCCGGCGGTCGTCACCGAGCCCGGCGGCACCCACGCCCTCGCGCACGATCGCGGCGAGGTCGGCAGGGCCCATCTGCATCGCCAAGACGCCCGCCGAGAGCTTCATCGCGAGCGAGGCCTGCTTCACGATCTCGAGCATGCGATCGGATTCCTGCTCGATCAGCTCGAGGAACTCACGCTTCTCCTCGTCGGGGAGCTGGTCGTAGTAGGTGCGCGAGGTGACCGCGAGTCCCTTGATCGTCGAGATGGGGCCGCGCAGCTCGTGCGAGACCATCGAGACCAGCTCGGCTCGCGTGCGCGCCTCGTCTCCACGATCGGCAGCCACGAGGGGAGTCTAGGAGGGACATCGGGTGCGCGCCGTCGGCCAACCTTCCAGCGGCCGTTGGGCCGACAGCGAGCCATCGGACCTACGAGTACGAGTGGTCCTCGTCGGGGAACGTGCCGGCTTCCACGTCGGCGACGAAGCTGGTCACCGCGTCGGTGATCGTTCCGCGAAGGTCGGCGTAGGCCTTCGCGAGCTTCGGCGGGTGCTCCGTCAGGCCCAGCAGGTCGTTGATCACGAGCACCTGCGCGTCGGTGCCGTTGCCCGCTCCGATGCCGATCGTCGGGATCTGCAGCGACGCGGTGATCTCGGCGCCGAGCTCGGCCGGCATCGCCTCCAGCACGATCGCGAACGCGCCGGCCTTCTCGAGCTGCACGGCCTGGTCCAGCACCTTCTGTGCGGCCTCGCCCCGGCCCTGCACCTTGTAGCCGCCGAGGCCGTGCACCGCCTGGGGCGTGAGGCCGATGTGGGCCATCGCCGGGATGCCGATGTCGGTGAGCCGGTGCACGAGGTCGAGGTGTGGTCCCTCGAGCTTCACGGCGGTCGCGCCGCCCTCCTTGATCAGCCGGCCGGCGTTGCGCACTCCCTCTTCGATCGATGCCTGGTAGCTCATGAACGGCAGGTCGCCCACGACCATCGCGCGCTCGGCGCCCCGCGAGACGGCCTTCACGTGGTGGAGCATGTCCTGCATCGTGACCGGCAGCTCGTTCGCGTAGCCGAGGGCGTTGCGACCGAGGGAGTCGCCGACCAGCAGCACGGGCACGCCGGCGCGGTCGAGGATCTGGGCGGTGGGGAAGTCGTACGCGGTGAGCATGACCCAGCGTCGCTGCTCACCCTTCCACGCTCTGAGGTCGTGGATCGACACGGTCCGGTCGGGCATCGCTCGCGCCTCCTTCAAGTGCACGGCAGTCGTTGCAGTCTAACGACGAGGAAGCGTCGAGGCTTCCCGGTGCCTACGGGGCCACGGCGGGATCGGAGAGCCCGGTGGCGATATCGAGACGATGATGCGCATCGACGTGATCGGTGCGTCGAGGTCAGACGTCCGGATCGTGCTCGTGGTGGCGGTCGCTCGCACGAACGCGAACCAGGGCAGCGAGGCGCTCGTCGGAGCCCTGTCGACATCCTCATCGCACGTGGATCTTGTCGAGATCTCCGTCGACGAGGTCCACGGTCCGCAGGTCGTGGTCCCCGTCGGTATCGATGTGCTCGTGCAGCACCGTTCCTCCCGGCGCGCCGGCGACCCAGGTCGGCGCGCGGTCCGTTCCCTTGCCGTCGGTGAGGCGTCGCTCGCCGCGGCCACCGGGTGCCATGATCCAGATCGACCGACGCCCGCCCCGATCGCTCACGAAGGCGATCTTCTTCGGGCCCCACGCGGGCTCGAGGTCGGGCGCGGGTGAGCTCGTGAGGCGGCGGGCGACGCGAGCCGTCGGGCTCGGCAGACCAGATGTCGGTGTTCCCCTTGGCTCGGCGGACGAACGCGATCGAGGATCCGTCGGGCGACCAGCTCGGGTCGGCAGCCCGGTTGATGAGCCGCTGGGCCGCGCCGCCCGCGGAGTCGACGATCCAGATCTGCGGGCCCTGCGAGGTGACGCGCGTGAACGCGATCGAGGAACCGTCGGGCTCCCAGCTGGGGTCGGCGTCCTTCGCCGGACCCGAGGTGATCTGCACGTCGTCGCCACCGGTGGAGGGCACGGTCCAGAGGTCACCGTCGCGGATGTAGGCGATCATCCGCTCCGGCGTGGTCCCGCGAGGAGGGGCGGCGGGAGCGATCGGCGCGAGGGCGAGCACGCCGGCGATCGCCGCCACCATCGCGATCGAGCGGGAACGTTGCATGCTTTCAGATGTCGGCAGACCCTCTCGCGGCCTGAACCGTGTCGGACCTCGGTGCTAGCGTTCTGACCGTTCTCGTACACTGCTGGGCGACCCTCAAGTCCCTACTGCTCCCTCTCGAGAGGGGGCCGTCCAGACCAGAGGAGGTGACTGGTTGAGGGAATACGAAGTCATGCTCATCCTGCCCGCCGAGGCCGACGAACAGGTCGTCTCGACGGCGATCGACCGCATCACCAAGGTGATCTCCACCGACGGTGGTGAGGTCGGCACCATCGATCGCTGGGGCCGCCGCAGGTTCGCGTTCGAGATCGACCACCAGAACGAGGGCTACTACGTGGTGGCCAACTTCACGGCCGATCCCGCGGTGCAGCCCGAGCTCGATCGGGTGTTGAACCTGGCCGACGAGGTCATCCGTCACAAGGTGATCGCGCTGCCGGCCAAGGGGCGACACGCCAAGCGCGCCGAGGCGCGCGGCGAGCGACCGCGATCGATCGACCCCGACACAGAAGCCGAAGCTTCCCCCGCCCCCGCGTGAGCCATACGCGCGGCGGGTGCGACACCGACAAGGTGGTGACGTGACATGGCGAGCGACAACCAGGTGACCCTGGTCGGCAACCTGACCGACGACCCCGAGCTGCGGTACACGCCCAACGGGGCCGCGGTCTGCAAGTTCCGGATCGCCGTGAACCGCCGCATCCCCGACGGCGCCGGTGGCTGGAAGGACGGCGAAGCGTCGTACTTCTCGGTCAACTGCTGGCGCAGCCTCGGCGAGAACGCGGCCGAGTCCCTCACGCGCGGCACGCGCGTGGTCGTGGCCGGCCGACTCAACTACCGCTCCTGGGAGAACCAGGACGGCGACAAGCGCTCCGCCATCGAGATCGAGGCCGACGAGGTCGGTCCGAGCCTGCGATGGGCCACCGCGCGCGTCGAGCGTCAGTCCCGCTCGAGCAGCAGCTCGTCCGGCGGCGACTGGGGCGAGCGCGTCGCGGCGCCCGTGGGTGGCGGTAGCACCGACCAGGAGGAGACACCGCTGTAATGCCACCGAAGAAGAGGGAAGGCCCCAAGCGCCGGCGCGAGAAGGACGACAAGGGCTGGCAGAAGAAGGGCAAGCGCAAGTTCTGCGTGTTCTGCAAGGACCGCATCGACTACGTCGATTACAAGGACGTCGTCTCGCTGCGCAAGTTCGTGAGCGACCGAGGCAAGATCCGCGCCCGGCGCGTCACCGGCAACTGCGTGCAGCACCAGCGCGACGTCGCCACGGCCGTGAAGAACGCCCGACAGATGGCCCTGCTGCCGTACTCGAGCCGATGAAGGTCGTCCTCCAGAAGCCCGTCGACAAGCTCGGAGACCCCGGTGACGTGGTCGAGGTTGCCGACGGCTACGCGCGCAACTTCCTGATCCCACGGTCGATGGCCGTGCGGGCGCACAAGGGAGCGGCCCAGCAGGCCGAGAACCTCCGGCGTGCCCACGAGCGTCGACAGTACGCTCGCAAGGGCGAGTACGAGGCGATCGCCTCCAAGCTCATCTCGGGCGGCCCGATCCGCGTCGCGGCCCGCGCCGGCGACGAGGGCAAGCTCTTCGGCTCCGTCACGGCCGAGCACATCGCCGATGCGATCACCGCGCAGCACGACGGTGTGGCGGTCGACAAGCGCGACGTGCACCTCGATGAGCCGATCCGCTCGCTCGGCGCCCACGAGGTTCGCGTGCACCTGTTCCATCAGGTCGACCCCGTCGTCACCGTCGAGGTCGTGCCCGAGGGCTGAGACGAACCCTCCATGCATCGCAGGAAGGCCGGGCCTTCGGGCCCGGCCTTCCGTCGTTCCCGGCCATGGTTCGGGCTTGGAATGTCACACGTGTGATTCACACTGTTCCACATGGTTGTCCACATGTGGAAAGCGCAGGTCAGAGGCGGAGTGACAAGGAATCTCGCTCCGCGACCTGCACGGGAACAATCCACAGGGGTTGTCCACTGTCGCCTCGTGGCCGCCGGGCGTAGCGTCCCCGGGTTGAGGAGCGGGTCCGGCGGCGACGTGGGCCCCGAGGGGGAGGGGTAGATGGCGCGTACGGCCGACGATGTTCGACGCTTGCCTGCGGGCGAAGGGCATCGGCTGCCGCCGCACAACATGGAGGCCGAGGCCTCGGTGCTCGGCGCGATGCTCCTGTCGAACGAGGCCGTCGCCGACGTCGTCGAGATCCTCGAGCCCGACGACTTCTACCGTTCGGCGCACGGTCGCATCTACACCGCGTTGCGTGGCTTGTTCGCCCGGGGGGAGCCGGTCGACATCGTCTCGGCCGCCGTCGCCCTCGAGCGTGACGGCTCGCTCGAGGACATCGGCGGGCGCATCTACCTGGCCGACCTGGCCAACGAGGTCCCGACGCCGGCCTCGGCCGCCTTCTACGCCGACATCGTCTCCAAGGCGGCCCTGCGGCGCCGGCTGATCTCGGCCGCCGCCGACATCATGGACCGCGCCTACGCGTCGACCGACGACGCCGAGGAGGTCGCCGACGACGCGGAGCAACGCATCTACGAGGTGGCCCGTCGCGAGGACCGCGACGAGATGGCCGTGCTGCGCGACCTCGTCGACCAGGCGATGCTCGACCTCGAGTCGATCCAGACGCGCGAGTCCGCGTACACCGGCCTGCCCACCGGCTTCATCGACATCGACAACCTCACGTCGGGGTTGCAGCCGGGCAACCTGATCGTGCTCGCGGCTCGTCCGGGCATCGGCAAGAGCTCCCTCGCGGTGAACATGGCCCGCAACATCGCCGTCGCGGGCAGCACGGTCGCGATCTTCTCCCTCGAGATGTCGCGGTGGGAGATCGGCATGCGTCTGCTCTGCGCCGAGGCGCGTGTGCCGTGGGACCGCATCCGCAACAAGCGGGTCGGCCCCAACGACTGGCAGGCGGTCGTGCAGGCGGCCGAGGTGCTCCACGACGCCCCGCTGTCGATCGTCGACTCCGGGAACACCAACATCGTCGACATCCGGGCCAAGGCGCGCCGCATGCGCACGAGCAAGAAGGGTCTCTCCCTGATCATCGTCGACTACCTGCAGCTGATGGGGCATCCGAGCATGGGAGGGCGCCGCCCTGACTCCCGCCAGCAGGAGATCGCCGAGATCAGCCGGTCGCTGAAGATGCTCGCGAAGGAGCTCGAGATCCCGGTGATCGCGATCAGCCAGCTGAACCGCAACCCCGAGACACGGGCCGACAAGCGGCCGCAGCTCTCCGACCTGCGCGAGTCGGGCGCGATCGAGCAGGACGCCGACATCGTGATGTTCATCCACCGAGACGACGCCGACCCCGAGAAGAAGAAGCTCGCCGAGCTGATCGTCTCCAAGCACCGCAACGGGCCGACCGACAACATCCCGCTGGGGTTCGAGCCCTCGCTCACGCAGTTCCGCAACGGCGCCCGCGGCCAGCAGTGAGCACGGCGCGGCGACCGGCGCTCGAGCCGTGGGCGCCGCCGGACCGCCGTCGCATCCGCGCGATCGCCGCGCGATTGGAGAAGCGGTTCGGTCCGCTCGAGCCGCCCCGCGCCGTCGATCCGCTCGACGAGCTCGTGCTCACGGTCCTCAGCCAGCACACGAGCGACCTGAACGCCGAGCGGGCGTTCGCCGATCTGCGACGCGCGTTCCCCGGCGGCTGGCCGGCGGTCGTCGAGGCACCCGACGACGTCCGTGGCCGACGCGATCCGCAGCGGCGGGCTCGCGAACTCGAAGGCGCCGCGCATCCAGGCGATCCTGCGAGAGGTGCGAGAGCGTGAAGGCGCGTTCGACCTCTCGAGGCTGCGCGACGTGCCCGACGCCGACGCGCGTGACTACCTGATGTCGCTGCCCGGCATCGGCCCCAAGACCGCCGCCGTGGTCCTGAGCTTCGCCCTCGGCCGAGACGCGATGCCGGTGGACACCCACGTGCACCGGGTGACGAAGCGCCTCGGGCTGATCCCGCCGAAGGCGAGCGCCGAGAGGGCCGACCGTCTCCTGCACGAGCTGATCCCCGACGGCCTGCGCACGCCGATGCACGTCGGGCTTCATCCGCCTCGGCAGGGAGATCTGCAAGGCGCCGACGCCTCGCTGCCGCCTCTGCCCGTTCAAGGACATCTGCCCGACGGCGCCTCGATACCTCGGAGCCTGAAAGCGCGAGCGACGCCGCACGAGGCGGTGTCGATGAGAGCGGGTGAGGGGAATCGAACCCCCGTCTCGAGCTTGGGAAGCTCACGTTCTGCCATTGAACCACACCCGCGTGTGCCCACCGGACGGGTCCGGCGGGGCACCATTGTAGCGAGCGCGTGACGAGCAAGGCGACCCGCTTCCGGCACCGGCGCGCCACCTGCTAGCGTCGGGCGCCATGACGGAACGGCCTCCCGAACCCGCACCGATCCGGACTTCTGGCCGCACATGCTCACGAGGCTCGTGCGGCACGAGGACCTCGACGCCGACGAGGCGGCGGAGGCGATGCGTCAGATCATGGCCGGCGAGGCCACGCCGAGCCAGGTGGGCGGCTTCCTGATGGCGTTGCGCACGAAGGGGGAGTCGGCGGACGAGGTCGACGGGCTCGCTCGCACGATGCTGGGGTTCGCGAACCCCGTGCACGCACCCGCGCCGGCCCTCGACGTCGTCGGGACCGGCGGCGACCGCAGCGGCACGTTCAACATCTCCACCGTGAGCGCGATCGTCGCCGCCGGCGCGGGCGTGCCCGTCGCCAAGCACGGGAACCGCGCCGCGAGCTCCCACTGTGGGTCCGCGGACGTGCTCGAGGCGCTCGGTGTCACGATCGACCTCGACGCCGAGGGGGTGGAGCGGTGCCTCGCCGAGGCCGGCATCGCGTTCCTGTTCGCGCCGATGTTCCACCCGGCCATGGCGCACGCCGGGCCGGTCCGCCGCGAGCTGCGCGTGCCGACCGTGTTCAACTTCCTCGGGCCCCTCACGAACCCGGCCGAACCGTTCGCGCAGGCGGTCGGGTGCTCCGACGCACGCATGCTGCCGCTGATGGCCGAGGTGCTGGCGCGACGCGGGACGCGCGCCGTGCTCTTCCGCGGGGAAGACGGGCTCGACGAGCTCACCACGTCCGCGCCCTCGACCGTCTACACGGTCCGCGACGGCTCGGTGACCGAGAGCAGGCTCGACCCCGCTACGTTCGGCTTCGCCCCGGCCTCGGTCGAGGACCTCCACGGAGGCGATGCCGAGGCGTCGGCCGCGATCGTGCGAGCGCTGCTGGCGGGTGCGTCCGGCCCGCGACGCGACGTCGTGCTGCTGAACGCCGGCGCGGCGCTGGAGGTCGCCGGGCGTGCGGACACGCTCGCCGACGGCATCACGATCGCGGCCGAGACGATCGACTCCGGGGCCGCCGCCACCACGTTGGATCGCTGGGTCGCGGTCAGCGGGAACCGGTAGCATCAGCGCCCGATGATCCTGTCCGATCGCACGATCCGCGAGGAGATCGAGGCGGGACGCATCGTGATCGATCCCTTCGACGAGCGATGCGTCCAGCCGTCGTCGATCGACCTGCACGTCGACTCGCAGTTCCGGGTGTTCGCGAACAACCGCTACCCGTACATCGACGTGAAGCAGGAGCAGCCCGATCTCACCGAGCTGGTCGAGACGAAGCCCGACGAGGCGTTCATCCTGCACCCCGGGGAGTTCGTGCTCGGATCGACGCTCGAACGCGTCGCGCTCCCGAACGACCTGGTGGCCAGGCTCGAGGGCAAGTCGTCGCTCGGGCGCCTCGGCCTGCTGATCCACTCGACCGCGGGCTACGTCGACCCCGGGTGGGACGGCTACCTCACGCTCGAGCTGAGCAACGTCGCGAACCTGCCGATCACGCTGTACCCGGGCATGAAGATCGGCCAGATCAGCTTCTTCCGGCTCACGACCGAGGCCGAGACCCCGTACGGCTCCGCCGGCAACAAGTACCAGGGCCAGCGTGGTCCAACGCCGAGCCGGTTCTTCCGCGACTTCGGCTAGCGGGTCTCGCTCAGTCGTTCATCGCCAGGGCGCCCGGGATCGGGCCGACCCCCATCTGCACGGCCATCATCGCGGCCTGCGTGCGGTTCGTGACCCCGAGCTTGCGGAAGATCGCCGCCAGGTGCGCCTTCACGGTCTTCTCCGACAGGAACAGCGACTGCGCGATCTCGCGGTTGGAGCGACCCTCGGCGAGCTGGGCGAGGATGTCGTTCTCGCGCTGGGTCAGGCTGTACTCGTTGCGCCGCCCGCCCTCGCTCGTGCCGCCGCCCTGCTGCTCGTCGAAGAGGTTCTGGATGACCCGCGGGCTCAGCACGTTGCCGCTGCCCGACATCGCGACGTTGATCGCCTGCGACAGGTCCTCGGGCGTGGCGTCCTTCAGCAGGTAGCCGGAGGCGCCGTCGGCGAGCGCGCGCTTCACGTACGGGGCGTTCTCGTAGGTCGAGAGCATGATCACCGGCAGCTCGTTCCATTCGGCCTTGATCGCGCGGAGCAGCTCCAGACCGTCGAGGTCGGGCATGCGCACGTCGACGAGCGCGAGGTCCACCTTCGTGCCGGTGTGTAGCACCTCGAGGGCGACGGCCGAGCTCTCCGCCTCGACGACGTCGGCATCGGGGAACCCTTCCTTCACCACGTAGCTCAATCCACGGCGCACGAGCGCGTGGTCATCCACGACCATGATCCTCATCAGCTGTCTCCTTGCCCTCCGACGGGGAGCACGGCGATCACGCGAACGCCGCGTCCGGGGGTCGACTCGATCTCGAGCGAGCCGTCGATCTCGTGTACACGTGTGCGAAGCAGTCGAAGCCCGAAGTGGGGGTCGTCGTCGGTCACGGCCGCGATGCCACGGCCGCGGTCGGTGACCTCGATCCGCAGGGTGTCCGGACCGGCGACGACCTTCACGGTGACGTCCTTGGATCCGGAGTGCTTGGCGGCATTGGTGAGCGCTTCCCCCACGACGCTGTGCGCGGTCTCCAGCACCGGCGCCGGCACGGCGTCGAAGTCGCCCTCGAGCGTGACGCGAGCCGGCAGCTTCCAGCGCTCGACCAGCTCGTGGACGAACGTGGCGAACGACGGGTCCTCGCGCAGCGTGCCCGCATCGAGCTGGAAGAGCACCTCGCGGATCTCGCTCAGGTCGTGGCGGATCGCGTCTTCGATCTCGTGCAGCGATGCGATCGCGTCGGCCGGCTCCATCTCGATGCGGTGGCGGAGCACCTGCAGCTCCAGGATCGCGCTCGTGACGGACTGGGTCAGGCCGTCATGGATCGTCATCGCCCAGCGCGTGCGCTCCTCGAGCATGAGCGACTCCACCGTCGCCAGCACGGGGGCCGGAGCGGTGGTGTCGACGCGCTCGATGGCGCGCGCGTGCTCTCTGGGAACGCTCACGGGTGGATCCGTCCCTTTCGGTCGGGGCCGTTGGTTCTAGTGCCTTTTCGGCACGGAACCCGCTGCCCTTGACCTCCGGCACGGGTCCGGATGGAAACGACCCCCGGCCGGAAGGCCGGGGGTGGTGCCAAGAGAAGCGTCTCGGGGCGGGATCGGCGGGTCGAGCGCCGGATCTCGACGAATCGTGCGCAAGGGCACGCTACTCCCGCAACGGTTGCAGCGCAACGATACACGACCGCCATCAGCGGGCGCCAACAATGAACTTGTCAATGGAATACTCAAGTTCTATCCTCGGTTCAGACTTAGGTACCGGAAGCCCGGATCCCCAGCGGTCCGGCCGAAGAGAAGGAGCAGCCTTCATGGCACGAGCAGTGGGGATCGACCTCGGCACGACGAACTCGGTGGTCGCCGTCCTGGAAGCCGGCGAGCCCGTCGTCGTTCCGAACGCGGAAGGGAGCCGGACGACCCCGTCGGTCGTCGGCTTCTCGAAGAACAACGAGATCCTGGTGGGCGAGGTCGCCAAGCGCCAGGCGATCACGAACCCCGACCGAACGATCCGGTCGGTGAAGCGGCACATGGGCGACAAGGATTGGTCGCTCGACGTCGACGGCAAGGGATGGACCCCGCAGGAGGTGAGCGCGCAGATCCTGCTGAAGCTGAAGCGCGACGCGGAGGCATACCTGGGCGACACGGTCACCCAGGCGGTCGTCACCGTTCCTGCCTACTTCGACGACGCGCAGCGCCAGGCCACCAAGGAAGCCGGCCAGATCGCCGGTCTCGAGGTGCTGCGCATCATCAACGAGCCGACCGCCGCGGCGCTCGCCTACGGGCTCGACAAGCAGGACACCGAGCAGACCGTGCTCGTCTTCGACCTCGGCGGCGGCACGTTCGACGTCTCCCTGATGGAGATCGGCGACGGCGTCTTCGAGGTGAAAGCCACCCACGGCGACACGCAGCTGGGCGGCGACGACTGGGATCAGCGGGTGATCGACTGGCTCGTGTCCGAGTTCAAGAACGCGCACGGCGTCGACCTCGGCAAGGACCGCATGGCCCTGCAGCGACTGAAGGAGGCGGCCGAGAAAGCCAAGATCGAGCTCAGCCAGGTGGCAGAGACCACGATCAACCTGCCGTTCATCACCGCGACAGCCGAGGGTCCGCTGCACATGGAGCAGAAGCTCACACGCAGCGAGTTCGAGCGCATGACCCAGGACCTGGTGACCCGGTGCTCGACCCCGTTCGAGCAGGCGATCGCCGACTGGGGCAAGCCGGCCGAGCAGATCGACCACATCATCCTGGTCGGCGGCTCCACGCGCATGCCGATGATCCAGGAGCTGGTCAAGAAGCTCACGGGCGGCAAGGAGCCCCACAAGGGCGTGAACCCCGACGAGGTCGTCGCCGTGGGCGCCGCGATCCAGGCCGGCGTGCTGAAGGGCGACGTGAAGGACATCCTGCTCCTCGACGTGACCCCGCTGACGCTGGGTGTCGAGACCAAGGGCGGCATCTTCACGAAGCTGATCGAGCGCAACACCACGATCCCGACGCGGAAGTCCGAGATCTTCACCACCGCCGACGACAACCAGACGACGGTGGAGATCCACGTGCTGCAGGGGGAAGCCGAGACCGTGATGAATCCTGCGGTGAAGTCTCTCGGGCGCTTCCACCTGATGGGCATCCCGCCCGCGCCCAGGGGCATGCCCCAGGTCGAGGTCGCGTTCGACATCGACGCGAACGGCATCGTGAACGTCAGCGCCAAGGACCTCGCCACCGGCAAGGAGCAGGCGATGACGATCACGGGCGGCACGAGCCTGTCCAAGGACGAGATCGATCGCATGGTGGGCGACGCCGAGAAGTTCGCGGCCGAGGACCATGCGCGCCGCGAGACGGCCGAGGCGCGCAACACCGCCGACCAGCTGCACTACCAGGTGGCGAAGTTCCTCGAGGACAACCCCGAGACGATCCCGGCCGCCGACAAGGACGAGCTGGTGGAGAAGAACGCGGAGCTGAAGAAGGTGCTGGACGATGAGTCGTCCGACGCCGCCGCGCTCACCGCCGCCAACGACGCGGTGATGCAGGTGTACCAGCGGGTCGGGCAGGCGATGGTCCAGAACCAGCAGGCGTCGGCCGCCGCAGGCGAGCCGACCGGCGACGGCACCGAGGCCGGCGCCGAACCGTCAGAGCCCGAGGGCGACGACGACGTCGTCGAGGGCGAGATCGTCGAGGAAGGAGGTGCGTCGTGATGCTCACCAGATGGGATCCGTTCCGCGATCTCAAGGGTGCGGAGGCCGAGTTCGACCGCATGGTCGGCCAGGCGTTCTCGAAGAACGCCTGGGTTCCGGCGCTCGACATCCGTGAGACCGAAGACCGCTTCGAGGTGACGGTCGACCTGCCGGGCATGGGCTCGGACGACGTCGAGGTCACGTTCGAGGACGGCACGCTCACGATCCGCGGTCAACGCGAGTTCTCCCGCCACGAGGACGAGGGTCAGTACCACCGCATCGAGCGCAGCTTCGGCTCGTTCGCTCGGTCGGTGCGGCTGCCCCGCGTGGCCGACCCCGAGCGCATCGAGGCGTCGTTCGACAACGGCGTGTTGACCGTGCTCGTGCCCAAGCGCGAAGAGGCGAAGGCACGCACGATCGAGGTCACGGCCAAGTGACCGACGAGCGGGAACGGGACGAGGAACAGCCACGGGTCCGCATCACGGACCGCCGGCGGTTCGCGAATCTGCCCGACGACGGGGGCGCCCCGGCCACGCCGGCCGGGGCCGCCCTCGGGGCCGAGGGCGCGGAGACGGAGTCCACCGAGGAGGAAGCCGCCGAGGTGGCCGGCGATCTGCAGGCCGCTCAGGGGGAGGCCCAGCAGTACCTCGATCACCTGCGTCGGTTGCAGGCCGAGTTCGACAATTACCGCAAGCGGGTCATGAAGGAGCAGACGGAGCTGGCGGAGCTGGGCGCGATGCCGGTGGCCCGACGGCTGCTCGAGGTGCTCGACGACTTCGAGCTGGCGCTGATGTCGGCGTCCGATCAGCCCGACTTCGACCGCTTCCTCAAGGGCGTCGAGCTGGTGTACGCGAAGCTCGTCGACGCCCTGAAGGCCGAGGGCCTGGAACGGATGCACGCCGAGGGCACGCCCTTCGACCCCGAGCGGCACGAGGCGCTGATGCAGACGGGCGACGGCGAGGGCGATCCGATCGTGGCCGACGTGCTGCGACCGGGCTACACCCTGAAGGGCCGCGTGCTGCGGCCGGCCGGGGTGCGGGTCGAGCGCACGGACTGAGCGTCGCACGGCCCGATGACACGACGACGGAGGCGACAGAGTGGCTGACGAGGTTCGTCGCGAGTGGTTCGAGAAGGACTACTACGGCGTGCTCGGCGTGCCCAAGAACGCCTCGGCCTCCGAGATCAAGAAGGCCTACCGCGGGCTCGCCCAACGGTTCCACCCCGACGCGAACCCCGGCAACGCCGATGCCGAGGATCGATTCAAGGAGATCGCTGCCGCATACGACGTGCTCGGCGACGAGGAGAAGCGGAAGTCCTACGACCAGGTCCGAGAGATGGGCGCGTCCGGGTTCGGCGGGTTCGGGCCGGGCGGCGCGGCGGGCCAGGGCCCGGGGGGGTGGCCAGGGGGACCGGGCGGGGCGCAGTACGTGAACGTGGAGGACATCGGCGATCTCTTCGGCGGCCTCTTCGGCGGGACCGGTCGTGGACGGAGTGGCCGCGCAGGCACGGCCGCAGCGGGGAGCCGACCTCGAGACCGATGCGCGCGTCTCGTTCGACGAGGCGATGCGGGGTACGACGGTCCCGGTGAAGATCACCGGTCCCGCCGTGTGTCAGACCTGCCACGGATCGGGCGCCGCCCCGGGCACGAGCCCGATCACATGCCCGGAATGCGGCGGCAGCGGCGAGATCGCCGTCAACCAGGGCTTCTTCTCGATGGCCCAGCCGTGCCGGCGGTGCCGGGCGACGGGGCGCATCATCGAGACGCCGTGCGCCACGTGCAAGGGTGCCGGATCGGTACGCCGCACGCGCACGTTCCAGGTCAAGATCCCGGCAGGGGTCAAGAGCGGTGCGCGGATCAAGCTGGCGGGCCGCGGCGAGCCCGGTCCCGCCGGAGGCAAGCCGGGCGATCTCTTCGTGCGGGTGAACGTCGCACACCACGAGCTGTTCGGCCGCAAGGGCGACAACCTCACGCTCACCCTGCCGGTGACGTTCCCCGAGGCGGCGCTCGGTGCGCACGTGCAGGTGCCGACGATGAACGGAGCGGTCACCCTCAAGGTGCCTGCGGGCACGCCCAACGGCAAGACGTTCCGCATCAAGGGCAAGGGCGCCCCCAAGGCCAAGGGAGGCCACGGCGACCTGCTCGTGACGACGCAGGTCGACGTGCCCGGCAAGCTCTCGAAGGAGCAGAAGGAGCTGTTGCGTCAGCTGCAGGAGGAGCAGAAGGAGTCGCCGAGGAAGTCGCTCGGTGTGGCATGAGATGACGAAACGAGAGGACGCGACGATGGCCGGTCAACAGCGCGACGAGCGCGCCGTCTTCATCATCAGCGTGGCGGCCGAGCTCGCCGGCGTGCACCCGCAGACCCTGCGGATCTACGAACGCAAGGGCCTGCTGCGTCCCCAGCGCACATCGGGCAACACGCGGCGCTACTCGCAGGCCGACATCGACCGGTTGCTCGCGATCCAGGAGCTCACCGATGAAGGCGTCAACCTCGCGGGGGTGAAGCGCATCCTGGAGCTCCGGGCCGAGGTCGATCGGCTCCATCGACAGCTCGACGAGGTGCGCTCGCAGCTCGCGCATCGCCGAGCGATCGCGATGCCCGGCCGTCGGTCGAGCGAGATCGTGCCTCTGCGGAGCGTGTTCCCGGCGCCCTGGGAGGGCGGGCAGTGACGCGCCTCGCCGGTGGCCGCGTGACGCTCCGCGCCTACCACGACGACGAGGCGCCGATCCTCGTGTCGACGTGGGCCGATGCGGAGTGGTTCGCCCCGAAGGGCACGGGTCCGCGAGAGCTCGCCGAGCGCGTCCGCGAACGGGTGAGGCGTTCGGGCTCGTTCACCGAGGGCGTGATCATCCTGGCGATCGAGAGCGACGGACGGCTCGTCGGCGAGGTGCAGGCGCGCCAGCCGATCAACGGCCTGCCGCACGGCGTCTTCGAGCTCGGCATCGAGGTCTTCGAGCACGGCGACCGGGGACGGGGTCTGGGAGCCGATGCCGTGGTCGCGATCTCTCGGCACCTCTTCGACGACGAGGGTGCCCACAGGGTGCAGCTCACGACCGACGTCGAGAACGCCCCGATGCGGCGTGTGGCCGAGCGGCTCGGCTTCACGTTCGAGGGCGTGCTGCGCTCGTTCATGCCGGAGGCCGACGGCCCTCACGACTACGCGATGTACGGATTCACGAGGAACGACTACGAGGAACGGAACACCACATGGACCTGAACAAGCTGACGATGAAGTCACAGGCGGCCCTGCAGGAGGCACAGCAGCAGGCGACCGTCCGTCACCACCAACTGATCGAACCCGAGCACGTGCTGTTCGCGCTGCTCGCCGACGCCGAAGGGGTCGTCTTCCCGCTGTTGCACCACGTCGGCGCGAACCCCGCGAAGCTGCGAGCCACCGTCGACGAGGCGCTCGACGCGATGCCGAAGGTCTACGCGCAGGGGGTCGAGGTTCGCATCTCGCCGGGCACGGCGAAGCTGCTCGAGGCCGCGGGCACCGAGGCGGAGGCGCTCACCGACGAGTACATCTCCACCGAGCACCTGCTGCTCGCGATCCTGGCCACGCCCGGCTCGAGAGCCGCGGGCATCCTCCTCGACGCGGGGCTGACGCGTGACGCCGCGCTCGCCGCCCTCGCGGAGGTCCGTGGACGCCAGCGCGTCACGAGCCCGAACCCTGAGGACACGTTCCAGTCGCTGGAGAAGTACGGGAGGGACCTGACCGAGTCGGCGCGTGCCGGCAAGCTCGACCCGGTGATCGGCCGGGACGAGGAGATCCGCCGCACGATCCAGGTGCTCTCGCGCCGCACGAAGAACAACCCGGTGCTGATCGGGGAGCCCGGGGTGGGCAAGACCGCGATCGTGGAAGGACTCGCCCAGCGGATCGTCGACGGCGACGTGCCCACCTCGCTCCAGGACAAGCGGCTGATCGCGCTCGACCTCGGCGCGATGGTGGCCGGGGCGAAGTACCGCGGCGAGTTCGAGGAGCGACTCAAGGCCGTGCTGAAGGAGATCGCCGACTCCGAAGGCGAGATCATCACGTTCATCGACGAGCTGCACACGATCGTCGGCGCCGGTGCGGCCGAGGGTGCGATGGACGCCGGCAACATGCTGAAGCCGATGCTGGCCCGGGGCGAGCTGCGGGCGATCGGTGCGACCACGCTCGACGAGTACCGCCAGCACATCGAGAAGGACCCGGCGCTCGAGCGTCGCTTCCAGCCGGTGCTCGTGGAAGAGCCGAGCGTCGAGGACACGATCGGCATCCTCCGTGGCTTGAAGGAGCGCTACGAGGTGCACCACGGCGTGCGCATCCAGGATCCGGCGCTCGTCGGGGCCGCCGTCCTCAGCGACCGCTACGTCACCGGGCGGTTCCTGCCCGACAAGGCGATCGACCTGATCGACGAGAGCGCGTCGCGCCTGCGCATCGAGATCGACTCGATGCCGGTCGAGATCGACGAGGTCGAGCGGCGCATCCGCCAGCTCGAGATCGAGAAGGCCGCCCTGGGCAAGGAGACCGACCAGGCGTCGAAGGACCGCCTCGCCCGCCTCGAGGAAGAGCTCGCGAACCTCGAGGAAGAGCGGAACTCGATGACCGCGCACTGGCAGCAGGAGAAGGAACGGATCGACCGCATCCGCGAGCTGAAGGCGCGCATCGAGGAGACGCGCGCCGACGCCGAGCGCGCGGAGCGCGATGCCGACCTGCAGCGAGCGGCCGAGCTCCGATACGGCACGCTCGTCCAGCTCGATCGTGAGCTCGAGACCGAGAACGCCGCGCTCGCCGAGCTCCAGCGCGACCGCAAGTTCCTGAACGAGGAGGTCACCGAGGAAGACGTCGCGGAGGTGGTCTCGAAGTGGACCGGCATCCCCGTCTCGAAGCTGATGGAAGGCGAGATGCAGAAGCTCGTGCACCTGGAGCAGGCGCTGCACGAGCGCGTCGTCGATCAGGCGGAGGCCGTGGAGGCCGTCGCGAACGCGATCCGTCGCTCGCGAGCGGGGCTGGCGGATCCGAACCGGCCGATCGGGTCGTTCCTGTTCCTCGGGCCGACGGGGGTCGGCAAGACCGAGCTCGCTCGAGCGCTCGCCGACTACCTGTTCGACGACGAACGCGCGATCGTGCGCGTCGACATGAGCGAGTACCAGGAGCGGCATGCGGTCTCACGCCTCGTGGGCGCGCCGCCCGGCTACGTCGGCTACGAGGAAGGTGGCCAGCTCACCGAGGCGGTGCGCCGGCGCCCGTACAGCGTGGTCCTGCTCGACGAGATGGAGAAGGCGCACGCCGACGTCTTCAACATCCTGCTGCAGCTGCTCGATGACGGGCGACTCACCGACGGGCAGGGTCGCACGGTCGACTTCCGCAACGCGATCGTGATCATGACCTCGAACCTCGGGTCCGCGGTCTTCGGCGATCCCTCGCTCGACCGCGACAAGCAGAAGGAAGCGGTGCTCGACGACGTGCGCGGATACTTCCGGCCGGAGTTCGTGAACCGGATCGACGAGATCGTGGTGTTCGACTCGCTCGGGCGCGAGGAGATCGCGCAGATCGTCGACATCCAGCTGCGGTCGTTGCGTCGTCGCCTCGAGGAGCGTGGCCTCGCGATCGAGCTGACCGACGACGCGAAGGCCTACCTCGCGGACAAGGGGTACGAGCCGGCGTTCGGGGCGCGGCCGCTGAAGCGGCTGATCCAGCGTGAGATCCAGGATCCGTTGGCGATGAAGCTGCTGGCAGGAGAGATCCGCGACGGCCAGACGGTCACGATCGACCTGGCCGGCGACGGCCTCTCGTTCCGCTCCCACTAGTCCATACTGGACTACCGGGGTCGTCAAGGGAGGGTGCGCCGGGGCCGATGGGTCCTGCATGGATCCGTTGGTCTGGATCGTGGTCGCCGCCGCGGCGTGCGTCGGCGCATGGCGCGTGCACCGTCGGCGCGGCCGCGCCCGGCAGCTGATGCTGCTGTGTCACCGCGCCGACCTCGAGTTCTCTCCGATCGACCCGTTCCCGGACACGCTCTGGCTGCCGTTCCGGTGGCTCGGGGAAGGACGGTGGACGCGGGCCGAGAACGTCGTGTGGAACCGAGCGCACGGCGACGACGTGCGCGTCTTCGACCTGCTGATCGAGGAAGAGCCCTCGCACGAGGGCGGGCCGCGGGTCATCCGCCGTTCGGTGTGCGCCGCGGTGACGCTCCCGTTCGGTTGCCCCACGCTGGAGATCCGTCCACGCGAGGCCCTCGACCAGGTCACCGATGCCATCACCGGCTCCGACGTCGACCTGGAGCTCGAAGCGTTCAATCGCCGCTTCCGGGTGCGCGCCGAGGACCGGCGTTTCGCCCTGGCCTTCTGCGATCAGCGCATGATGCGTGCCCTGATGGGCCTGCCGCCCGGCATCGCGGTGGCGGTGAACGAGGATCGGATGCTCCTGCGTGCGGGCGAGCTGGCGCCCGCGCAGGTCCTGCTGCTGTTCGAGGCGGCCCGAGCGATCGGGCGTGCCGTGCCGTCCGTCGTGGCCGACCTGTATCCCCCTCGTCCTGCGAAAGGACGCCACGAGGATCGGTGGCTGCAAGGTCATTGGTCCCCCGATCCGATCGGGGACGACGCCGGCGGGTCGACGGCTGCAGGGAGCGGTGGCGCATGAGACCGGCGACCGCGGGCAAGATCGCCGCGGCGATCGGCATCGCATGGGCCGCGACGGCTCTGTTCATGCTCGTCTCGGGCGATCCGCGCGCTCCCGGGCTCGTCCGCCAGCTGGTCGCGATCTCGATCCTGGCGGGCGGCATCGCATGGCTCAGCTATCGCTTCCGGGTGCTGCCGCGCCGCGGATCGTTCGAGGATCAGGCGAAGGAGGCGGGCCTGCGAGCCCAGGCGGGGGATCCCTTCGGCATGCTGGCGTCGCCGTTCGAGCTCTTCCATCGGGCGGCCTCGGCGCGCGCGGTCGAGAACACCGCCTGGGGTATCCACCGGAGCCGGGAGATCGTCGTGGCGGACTACTGGTATGCGCCCGACTCGAACCCGAGCCGCGACGACATCCGACGGTTCGTCTGCGTGGTCGATACGGCCCGGCCGGAGTGGCCGGACATCGCCGTGGCACCGGCCGACGGCGGTTCGATCGTGCGGGACGCCGTAGGCCACGGCGACGTGGACCTGGAGTCCGAGCGTTTCAACCGCGCCTTCGAGGTCAGAGCGGCGGATCGGGCGTTCGCGTCGGCCCTGCTCGACGCCCGCATGATGGAGTGGCTGCTCCTCGAACCGCCCGGCATGGGGTTCGAGGTGGCGGCCGGTCGCCTGATGGTGTTCGGGCCGCGGGACCGGGCGAGCCTCGACGATCTCGCCCAGGGTCTCCGGCGGTTCGACGCGTTCCTCGACCGCGTGCCGTCGGTGCTGTCGTCGCTGTTCCCGGCGCAGGGAGCGGGCGAGTCCCTCGCGACGCCTCCGGAACGGCCTGATCGCTGAGCGACGAGCCGCCTCGCCGGATCTCATCGGGGTAGGCTGAGCCACACCGTCAGACCGAAGGGGAGCGTCGTGGAGATCCTGCTCGTGCTGCTCGTGCTGGTCGTGGTCGTCGCGATCGGCGCCGTCGTCTCGTACAACCGGTTCGTCTCGCAGAAGACCCTGATCAAGGACTCGTGGGCGAACATCGACACGGAGCTCCGTCGTCGCTACGACCTGATCCCGAACCTGGTCGAGACGGTGAAGGGCTACGCCTCCCACGAGAAGGAGGTGCTCGAGAACGTCACGCGCGCTCGCGCGATGGCCGCGAGTGCCACCGGGTCGCCGGCCGAGCAGGCCGCCGCCGAAGGACCGCTGGTCGCGGCGCTGCGTCAGCTGATGGTGGTCGTCGAGAACTACCCGAACCTGAAGGCCGACCAGAACTTCCTGCAGCTGCAGGGCGAGCTCACGAACACCGAGGATCGCCTGCAGACAGCACGGCGCTTCTACAACGCGAACGTGCGCGACTACAACCGGCGCGTGAAGCAGTTCCCGTCGGTGGTGGTCGCCAACATGTTCAACTTCGAGGAGGAAGAGTTCTTCGAGGTGGAGGACGAGATCCGCGAGGGCGGGGCGCCGCAGGTGGACTTCGGCGCGCCGGCGGGTTCGGGCGCGCCGCTGGCGGGAGAGACGTCGTCGGCAACCCCGTCGGCGACACCGTCCACGCCCCCGCCACCGACCGACGACGTTCCCGAGCAGCCTGATCAGCCGACCCCGCCGAATCCGGCGGGCTAGTCCGCCGCCGGGATCGGGCGCGAGAAGCCCTCCGTCGCCGTCCGGCGCCGGATCCTGCGGGTCAGCCAGCTCCACACGATCGCCCAGAGGACGGCCATCGCGCCGACGAGAACCGCGGCGGTGCGCGGGCCCGCGGAGTCGGACACCACCGCTGCGACCACCGACGAGATGGCGAGCGACAGCGTGATCATCGCGAAGTCGAAGGCGAAGACGCGCCCGCGGATGTGATCGGGAACGAGCACCTGCAGCCCGAACGTCGACAGCACCCACTGCGCCCCCCCGCCCAGGTGGGCGGCGAAGATCACGATCGCGGCGACCCAGAGCGTCGGCGCCAGGCCGAGCGCCATGTAGGAGAGACCGAACACGACGAGCGCGACGCCGATCGCGCCGTACAGGTGGCGATGCCCCTCCCCGCTGATGCGATGCCCGAGGAAGGGCCCGACGAACGCACCGACCCCCCGGGCGGCCATCAGCGCGCCGACGCCGATCTCACCCTGATCGAACACGTCGACGCCGAAGACGGGGATCAGGGCGAGCACGCCGGCGGCGAGGCCGAAGCCGGCCTTCACGCCGATCAGGGCGAGCACGTCGTGGTCGCGGCGGGCGTAGTGCAGCACCTCGACGGTGGCGTCGATCATCTTCGGGTGCTCGTGTCCCGGCTCGCGTTCCTCGGAGAACGGCCGGCGGATGCCCCAGAGCAGCAGGGCCGAGACGCCGAACGAGACGGCGTCGATCACGAACGCGGTGTCGCGGCCGAACACGGTGGCCACGATGCCGCCCAGCCCGGCCCCCACGGCGAGCATCGTGCCCCAGAGGGAGCCGTTCAGCGCGTTCGCGGTCGGCAGGTCGCGCGGCTCCACGAGGTTCGGCGTCGCGGCCGTCGAGGCCGGATCGAACGCTGCGCCGAAGACGGAGAGCAGCGCGAGCAGCGGGTACGCGAGCCAGATCGTGTCGGCGCCGACGAGCAGGAACGAGAGGCAGACGCCGATCCGCGCGAGGTCGCAGACGATCATCAGCGTCCGGCGGTCGAGCCGATCCACGAGCACGCCCGCCGGCGGTGAGGCGATGAAGAACGCGAGCTCCTGCGCGAGGATCGCGAGACCCACGTCGATCGCACGACCCGTCGTCTGGACGATCAGCGACGTGATCGCGACGAACAGGAACCAGTCGCCGCCCAGCGAGATCACCGACGCGAGGAAGAGCCGGCGGAAGTCGCGGTTGCGTCGCAGCAGGGAGACGCTCGCCCGGAATCCGGCCGTGGCCTCGAGCTCCTGTTCCACGGCGTCGGGTTCGCGTTCGGGCATGTCGGTCCGTCAGACTACCGACGGTCGACGTGAGGGGAGGAATGACCACGTCGCGGATGGGTAGCATGCGGGCATCAGGCGGGCGACGGACGCGAGGAGACGATCATGACGCTCGGGTATAGCGGCACGCTGTTCATCCTGGCCTTCGACCATCGGGGGTCGTTCCAGAAGAAGTTCTTCGGCATCGAGGGCGCGCCCGGTCCCGAGGAAGCCGCGCGCATCATCGATGCGAAGCGGGTGATCTTCGACGGCATGCAGCGGGCCCTCGCCGACGGCGTCGACGCCTCGACCGCGGGCGTCTTGGTCGACGAGCAGTTCGGCACGCAGGTCGCCAACGACGCGAAGCAGGCCGGCATGGTGCTCGCGATGCCGGCCGAGAAGTCCGGCCAGAACGACTTCGACTTCGAGTACGGCTCGGAGTTCGGCGCGCACATCGAGGCGTTCGACCCCACGTTCACGAAGGTGCTCGTGCGCTACAACCCCGAGGGAGACGGCGCGATGAACGCGGCCCAGTCGGCGCGGCTCAAGCAGCTCTCGGACTGGTTGCACCACACGGATCGCAGGTTCCTCTTCGAGCTGCTGGTGCCGGCCGAGCCGCACCAGCTGGAGGCGGCGGGCAACGACAGCCTGCGCTACGACCGCGAGCTGCGCCCCGATCTGATGAAGATCGCGATCGCCGAGCTGCAGGAGACCGGCATCGAGCCCGACATCTGGAAGATCGAGGGGATCGACGATCCCGCGAAGTGCGCCGAGATCGCCGAGCAGTGTCGCATCGGGGGCCGCGACGGCGTCGGGTGTGTCGTGCTCGGTCGGGGCGCGGACGACGCCGCGGTCGATGCCTGGCTGCGGGCCGCCCGCGGCGTGCCGGGCTACCAGGGGTTCGCGATCGGCCGCTCGATCTGGTGGAACCCGCTGAAGTTCTTCGTCGACGGCGCGATGCCTCGGGACGAGGCCGTCGCCCAGATCGCGAACAACTACCGGCGGTTCGTGGCCGTCTACGAGGAGGGCTGATCGACGATGGCGGTGATCAAGACGATCGATCTCGTCGGGGTGTCCGCGGATTCATGGCGCGCCGCCGCCCAGGAGGCGCTCACCGAGGCCTCGAAGACGATCCGCGGCATCGAGGGCATGGACATCCTCGAGACGAGCGCCACGGTCGCCGACGGGAAGATCGCCGAGTACCACACCCACGTGCGCATCCGCTTCCGGATCGAGCAGTAGGGCGTCCCGGGGCGGCGCGCGTCAACCCTCGATCAACAGGCCCCGACGTCCTCGGACGCGCCGGTCGAGCCGGTTGAACACGAGGTAGTCGACCAGCACCCCGATCACGGCGATCACCGCGACGACGGCCACGAGCGCGGGCATGTCGTCGGCTTCCTCGGCGAGCAGGTGTCCGAGCCCGACCGCCCCCGCCGCGGCGATGATCAGCTCGGCGGTCATCAGCGCCTTCCACGCGAAGCCCCATGCCTGCTGCAACCCGGCCATGAACCCGGGCAGTGCGGCGGGCAGGATCACGTCGCGGTAGAGCGACCATCCGTCGGCTCCGAGGGTGCGGCCCGCACGTTTGAGGATCGGGGGCACCTGCCGCATCGCCGCCATCGTGGCCAGGGTCACCGAGGGGAACGAGCCGACCACGGTCACGAACACGACGGCGCGTTCGGTCGCACCGAACCAGATCACGGCGATCGGCACCCAGGCCACGAACGGCACGATCTGCAACGCCACGACGAGCGGACGCAGCGAACGTCGCGCGAACTCGTTCAGCGCGAAGGCCACCCCGAGCAGCGTGCCGAACGCGACCGCGAGGGCGAACGAGAACACGAGCCTGATCAGCGTCTTCACCGTCGCTTCGGGGATCGTGCCGTCGGCCATGCCCGCGACGAACGCCGTCCACGTCTCGAGCGGCGACGGCACGCCCTCGGTGGTCGTGAGCGCGGCGACGACCGCCCAGACCGCGACCGCGGCGGTGATGCCCGCCAGCGGCGGACCGACCTCGTGCACGAGACGCCGCAGGCCGATCCTCGGCGCCTCGGAGGCGGTGACGGCGCTCACCGGTCGGGTTCCTGGGGGAGGATCGGCCGGTCGCTTCCCTCGGCGCGGGCTCGCTCCACCTCACGCATCAGCAACTCGTGCACGTCGGAGACGACGCGTGCCACCAACACGTCGTCGAGCTGTCGCGGCCTGGGCGCGCTGATGCGCACCTCCTCGAGCAGCCTCCCCGGCGCCGCCGACATCACGAGCACGCGATCGGCGAGCAGCGCGGCTTCCCGCACGTTGTGGGTCACGAACACGAACGTCTTGCGTCCCCCACGCTCGAGCCAGACGCGCTGCACCTCGTCCTGCAGCAGCTCGCGCGCCTGCGCGTCGAGCGCCCCGAACGGCTCGTCGCCGAGCAGCACCTCGGGCTCGGTCGCGAGCGCCCGGGCGAGCTGTGCGCGCTGGCGCATGCCCGCGGAGAGCTCGTGCGGTTGCACGTCGGCGAACGCCTCGAGGCCCACGTTCGCCAGCCACGTGCGGACGCGGTCGGGTCGCTCCGACGCCGGGGTCCCGGTCAGCTTCAGGGCGAGATCGACGTTCCCCGCGACCGAGAGCCACGGGAACAGGGCGGGTTCCTGGAACAGCACCGCCCGGTCGGGGCCCGGGCCGGCGATCGGGCGGCCGTCGAGCAGCGCCTCGCCCGAGGTGGGCTCGTCGAGGCCGGCCAGCACGTTGAGGATCGAGGTCTTCCCGCACCCCGACGGGCCGAGCAGGCACAGGAACTCCCCGAGCCGCACGTCGAACGTGACGTGATCGACGGCGGTGACGACCGCGCCGCTCGTCGATCGACGGGTCTTCACGAGGTCGCGCACGGCGAGCTTGGGAGGGCCCTCGCCGGGGGCCTCGGCGGGTCGGAGCTGGGAGGTGATCACATCGCTCATCGATGGGTCCTCATCGCAGCCGGAACTTCTCGGCCATCTCGATCTGCACGACCTTGCCGTCCTGGATCACGAGGACGACGGTGCCGTAGTTGATGCGCCGCACGATGTCGGCGACCTTCGCGAGCACGAGGCGCTCGTCTTCGGAGAGCTCGAGTGCGGCGAACTGCTCGTCGGCGGTGCCCTGTGGGTCTGCGCCGGTCGTGGTGTCGTCGCTCACGGTCGGAGTGTACGTCGGTCCTTCCGGCCGCCTCGGTCACGAGGTCGCGTAGAAGAACCCCGTCGCGAGCAGTGCGATCGGCGCCAGGAAGAGCGTGCCGACGAAGAGCGCGAGGCGTCGGTTGCTGGCGACGAGGTAGTCGTCGAGTCGCAGCACCGACCGCTGCACCGGCTTGTACAGGAAGGCGAGGATCACGAGGGACACGATCGTCACGCCGATGGCCTCGGCGAGCACGACCTGCGCCGCGTCGGGCGTGGGCTGCAGCATCGCGACCACCAGCGTGTCGGCGAGCGTGGTGATGTTCGCGCCCATGATGTACGGGAGAGCCTCCTCCCGTTTGATCAACCCTTTGGCGGCGAGCGGCACCAGCACGGTGAGCGCGACCGAGACCGACAGCGTCAGCGTCGCGACGATGCAGCCGAGGAAGAACATCGTCCACGGGTGCTTCAACCACGCTGCGCGCTTCGACGCGGTCGCGTCGCTGCTGACGTGGGGCAGCACGCGATCGATCAGGTTGAACGAGACGAGGATCACGCCCAGGCCGATCAGGAACAGCGACCACCCGGGCACGTTCGTCGAGACGAAGTCGACGATCGGACCCCACAGCGTGCCCAGCACCGCGTCGAGCTTGCCCGATGCGTGCAGATCGAAGCCGTCGAGCCACCCGGCTCGGATGATCGCGTAGCCGATCAGCATGCCCGGCAGGTAGACGATCGCGGTCATCGTCATCGCCTGGATGCCGATGCCGATCGAGTCGCTGCGTCCACGCCGGATGTCGGCTTGTGATGCTCCCGCCGCGATCTGCACCTTCGCCTGCTTCGTCGCGTACAGGAACCCCGTCAGCAGCACGATGAACGAGGCGCCGAGACGCGAGCCCGACAGCATCGTGAACGCCTGCAGCTTCGTCAGCGTGCCGGCCCCGAAGAGGCTGATGGCGGTCGCGGCGACCGGTGAGCCCGAGAGCACGAAGTAGGCCCCGAGCCAGCCGGCGCCGAGCGACGAGACCCCGTTCGCGAACGGGAACTGCCCCTCGATCTGCGGCCCGACGGCGGCCGCGCCTTCCTTCATCAGCTGCACGGCGAGGATGAACAGGAACATCGCGGGCAGGAAGAGGAGCAGCTTCCTCGCGATATCCCAGGGAGAGCGTGGTGCCTCGAACGGCCCCCAGTCGATGAGGTATCGAGCCTGGTTCGCCTCGACCGGCACGCAGAACTCGCCGTCGATCTCGACCAGCTGCGCTTCCTTCTCGAGGTCGCGTTCGAGCTCCTTGGAACGTTTGGCCATCGTCAGGCTCTCTCCTGAGACGAAAACGGCCGCAACGCGATGCGGGAACCGATGTTCCCCCGATGCGTTGCGGCCTCCGGTTGTCCGGTCAGCTGCAGGTCGAGGGTACCGCCGCGGTCGGGGGAGGGTCAACGGCCATCGGGCCTAGAGGCATCGGACTTGTGTTGCATTCTCGTGGCGGGAAGGCCTGAGTCTGCCGGATCTCCTTGACACTCCCGCACCGAGCAAGTACTTCTCTACACGTCACGCCGACCGGAGCACCCGGAGGCGCTGCACTCGAAAGGCCGACCGATCTGCAGCATCGAGATCGGCCGCACAGACCCTTTCGGTTGACCGGACCACCGGAGGCCGAGCACCCAGGCCCCGGCACCTTGGCCGGTCATCGAAAGGAGCTCCGATGTTCTCCCTCTCACGGCGGCGCCACGGCGCGTCCGCTCGGTGGGCGCGTTCTCTCGCGCTCGCCCTCGTTCCCTTGACGATCCTCGCAGCCTGCTCGTCCGACTCGGGCGGCGGGGACACCGAGTCGTCAGCCGCCGGCGGTCCCTGCACGCCGCCGGAGACGCCCGGTGATCAACTTCGCCGCGTACAGCACGCCCCGCGAGGCCTACGGCAAGATCATCCCGGCCTTCGTGTCGAAGTGGAAGGAAGAGCACGACGACCAGAACGTGATCTTCCAGGAGTCCTACGCGGGCTCGACCACGCAGGCGGCGAACGTGATCGCCGGCTACGAGGCCGATGTGGTCGCCCTCTCGCTCGCTCCCGATGTCGACCAGATCGCCGACGCCGGACTGATCACGAGCGACTGGACCGACGCGCCCGACAAGGGCATGGTGTCCACCTCGGTCGTGGTCTTCGACGTGCGGCCGGGCAACCCACTCGGCATCCAGGACTGGAACGACGTCGCGGCCGATGGCGTCGAGATCCTCACGCCCGACCCCGCTTCGAGCGGCGGCGCGCGCTGGAACCTCGTCTCCCTGTGGGGGGCGGCGCTTCGCGGCTACGCCGGCGTGACGGCCGACGACACGGCTGGCGCGACGACCCTCATGCAGGACGTGCTGTCGAACGTGATCGTGTTCGACAAGAACGCCCGCGACTCGATCCAGAACTTCGAGGCCGGGAACGGCGACGTCGCGATCACCTACGAGAACGAGGTGCTCACGGCCCAGGAAGCGGGTCTGGACGACGAGGCGGTCTACCCGCCGTCGACCGTGCTGATCGAGAACCCCGTCGCGATCGTGGACCAGTGGGTCGACGAGCACTGCGTCCGTGACGTCGCCGAGGCGTTCGTCGAGTACCTCCACTCCGACGAGGCCAAGGAGATCTTCACCGACACAGGCTTCCTGCGCTCGACGGACAAGAAGGAAGCCCAGAAGGGCGGCGGTCAGTTCCCGCCGATCGAGGACCTGTTCACGGTCGACGAGATCGGCGGCTGGGACGCCCTGAACGAGGAACTGTTCAGCGACAGCGGCATCGTCACCCAGGCGATCGCCGGCTGACCGAGACGGTCCGAACACGGAAAGGACCACGAGACGACGATGAGCGAGCACCGCGCAGATCACGATCGAACGCAGTCGGACCCGGCTCTCTCCGCGGTCAGCTGCACGGCTGCGGCGATACACGCTGCGCGGTGTCGCTCTCGTCTACCTCGGCGCGATGGTCGCGCTCCCCGTGATCGCGGTGATCACGAAGGGCTTCAGCGAGGGGCTCGAAGGGCTGCGGACCGCGCTCGCGATCCCAGGCGCCACGGCGGCGATCCGCCTCACGCTCTGGACGTCGACGCTCGCCGCGCTGATCAACGCGGTGATGGGCACGATGCTCGCCTACGTACTCGTGCGGTACACGTTCCCCGGCAAGCGGCTCCTATCCGCCGTGGTCGACCTGCCGCTTGCGATCCCCACGCTCGTCACCGGCGTGATGCTCGTGGCACTGTACGGCCCCGGCTCGCCGATCGCGAGCTTCCTCGACGAGCTCGGCATCCAGGTGATCTTCACGCCGATCGCGATCATGCTCGCGCTGCTCGTCGTGACGTTGCCCTTCGTGGTGCGCAGCGTGCAGCCCGTGCTGCAGGAGCTCGACGACGCCGAGGAGGAAGCCGCATCCACCCTCGGCGCGAGCGCGTTCACGACGTTCCGCAAGGTCGTCTTCCCGGCGATCCGGGTCGCGATCGTCGGCGGCACCCTGCTGACGTTCGCTCGCTGCCTCGGCGAGTTCGGCAGCGTCGTGCTCGTCGCCGGCAACCGGGCGGGGGAGACGCTCACCGCGCCGGTCTTCATCTTCCAGCTCGCGAACCAGTTCCGCCCGATCGAGGCGGCGGCGGTCGCGACGTTGCTGTTCAGCCTCTCGTTCGTGCTCGTGCTGGTGACCGCTCGCCTCCTGAGACGGAAGGAGGACGACGCATGAGGACCCCCTCCCAGCCCCCCGTCTCCCTTCCGGGCAGCGGTCGCCGGCGCCTCGTGCGCAGCCTGATCGTCGGCGTGTGCCTCGTGTACGTCGGCGTCCTGCTGCTGCTGCCCCTCGCGGGCATCGTGTACACCGCGCTGAAACCCGGCTGGTCGAAGGTGGTCGAGACCTTCTCGAGGCCCGACGTGCAGCACGCGTTCTTCCTCACCGGGGTGATCACCGTGATCACGGTGGTGGTGACGACGTTCTTCGGCGTGATCACCGCCTGGGTGCTCGTACGCCAGCGCTTCGTCGGCAAGTCGCTGCTGAACGCGCTCGTCGACCTGCCGTTCGCGCTCTCCCCGGTCACCGTCGGGCTCGCAGCCGTGATCCTGTTCGGGTTCGGCGGGTGGCTCGAGCCGTTCTTCGAAGCCCGTGGCGTCCAGGTGATCTTCGCAGTGCCGTCGATGGTGCTCGTGACGATCTTCATCTGCATCCCGTTCACGATCCGCGAGGTCGTGCCGGTGCTCGAGGAGATCGGCAAGGACGAGGAGGATGCCGCCCGCACGCTCGGCGCCTCGATCCTGCAGACCTGGCGCAAGGTGACCCTGCCGAACATCCGTTGGGGCATCCTCTACGGCGTCGCGCTCACGATCGCTCGCTCGATCGGCGAGATCGGCGCCGTGCTCATCGTGAGCGGCTTGATCAAAGGCAAGACCGAGACGGCCACCCTGTTCATCTTCACGGCGATCGAGGAACGTCAGGAGGCCGAGGCGTACATCGTCGCCCTCACGCTCGCCGCCGTCTCGATCGTGCTGCTCGTCGGCATCGAGACGGCACGCCATCGCATCGAAGGAAGGAAGGTACGCACATGAGCACGCCGATCGTGGTGGAGCAGCTCACCAAACGGTTCGGCTCGTTCGAGGCCGTGCGCGACGTGTCGTTCACGGCCCCCGGCGGCGCGATCACCGCGCTGCTCGGGCCGTCGGGGTCGGGCAAGAGCACCGTCCTGCGCATGATCGCGGGGCTGGAGAACCCCAACGAAGGACGCATCTGGCTCGGCGACGTCGAACTCACGCCCAAGAGCGTGCAGGAGCGTCGCGTCGGGTTCGTGTTCCAGCACTACGCGTTGTTCCGGCACATGACGGTGGCCCAGAACGTGGAGTTCGGGCTCGCCGTGCGCAAGCAGGCGAGATCCGATCGCAAGGCGCGCGTCGACGAGCTACTCGAGCTCGTGCAGCTCACGCACTTCGCGAAGCGCTACCCCGACCAGCTCTCGGGCGGGCAGCGCCAGCGGGTGGCGCTGGCCCGAGCGCTGGCCCCACGGCCCGAGGTGCTGCTGCTCGACGAGCCGTTCGGTGCGCTCGACGCGAAGGTCCGCCAGGATCTTCGTCAGTGGCTCGACGAGCTCCATCGCGAGCTCGGCGTGACGAGCCTGCTGGTGACCCACGACCAGGAAGAGGCGCTCGAGCTCGCGAACCAGATCGTCGTGATGCATGAGGGCCGCATGCAGCAGGTGGGCTCCCCCAGCGAGATCTACGACGATCCGCAGACCCCCTTCGTCGCCGGCTTCGTCGGTTCGGCGAACGTCTTGCACGGTGTCGTCGAGGATGGCCACGTCCACCTCGGGGCTCTGCGGGTCCCGGGGGCAGGACACCTCGAGGAAGGGTCGGCAGCCACGGCGTTCGTGCGGCCCCACGATGTGCGGGTGACGCCCAAGGGTGCGAACGGCCACGGAGCCCGACGGCGCGCCGCTCGCGATCGGTCGGGTCGAGCGGATCTCGTCGCTCGGTTGGCTCGCGCGACTCACGATCCGTCTCGATGGCGACGGGAACCACACCCTGGTCGCGCACGTGCCGCAGTCCGATCTCGCCGGCGCCTCGGAGGGCGACCTCGTGAGCGTCGACCTGCGCAACCCCAAGGCGTTCGATCAGGGCGAGGCCACGGCCGGGGAGTGAGCGCGAGCGTGCCGCTGCGGGTCGTGGACGGCGACGACGGTTCCTCGGATCGCGAGATCCCGACCGAGGTGCTCCGCTTCGCGGGGCTCTCACCCGAGCAGCGCGAGCTGCTGCTGCACGTGCACGACCTGTTGGGCGGCATCGCCTACGGCACCGTGGTGCTCGTGCTGCAGGACGGCAAGGTGATCCAGGTCGAGACGTCGGAGAAGATCAGGCTGAAGTAGGCGCTAAGCCCGTCGCGTATACCGGATCGCCCAGCGCTCCTGCCAGGCATCGCCGGTCGGTGAGGACTCCCAGCGCCAGTCGAAGCCGTCGCGTTCCACGCTCGAGAAGACCATGCGCTTGAACACGTGCTCGGCGTCGACGGGGGTCGGGGTGCCGAACGACAGGCTGCCGTCGCCGAGGGTGGCGCCGATGAGGTGCCAGTAGCTCCCGTTCGAATCGACCCAGGTCTGACGCCACCCTTCGTGTTCGTCGTAGACCGAGACGCTCATGCCGCGGAACGCCTCGGGTGCCCGGGCCTCGAACCGCTCGAGCACGACCGCGTCGTCGAGCTCGCGGGTGATCGAGTTCGTGCCGTGCCCACCGTCCCAGGCGCAATCCCACTCGCCGAGCCAGAAGTCGAGGGCCATCGCGTCCATGCGGGCGAGCCTAGGTCAGGGCCGGGCGGGACGCTTCCGAAGGCTTGCCCTCGCGTGTGGGCGATCAGCCGCCGCAGGCGCAGCCGCCGCCACCGCAGCACCCGCCGCCGGCCGACGGCGCCGGGCCGGCGAAGCCGCCCGCGGGGGCGGTGCCCGCCGAGAACACCGAGAAGCGGCGTCGCACCCGCTCGCTGCCGCACGACGGGCATCCCAGCGCGGTGTCGACCGCGGCGTTCATCGATCGTCGCTGTTCGAACGGCTGCTCGCACCCGAGGCAGATGTACTCGTAGGTCGCCACGGCGCAAGGATACCTGCCAGGTGCGACGTCATGTGACACCGGGCCCGCGGGTGCCCGCCGGGTGCGAGCTGGTGCGCCCCGTCATGCGGTGGGCGACCGCAGCGGCGGACTCCGTCATGCGACGCCCGAGCCCCGGCAGATCCCGGCTTGGCAGGCGGTAGGCGGGGCCCGAGATGCTCACGGCCGCGACGGCTCGTCCGTCGACGAGCACCGGGGCGGCGACCGTCACGAGCCCTTCCTCGAGCTCACCCGAGCTCGACGCGTAGCCGCGTCGTCGCACCTCGTCGAGTGCGCGCTCCAGTCGTCGGGGGTCCGTGATCGTGCGATCGGTGATCGCCTCGAGGGAGCGTCGCAGCACGCTCCGTCGCGAACGGGGATCCCCGAAGGCGAGGAGCACCTTGCCGCTCGAGCTCGCGTGCACGGGGCTGCGGCGCCCGACCCAGCTCGCCATCACGACCGTTGCCGCGGGGGTCACCTGGTCGACGTAGACCACGTGGAACCCGTCGCGGATCGCCAGGTTGACGGTCTCCGAGGTCGCCGTCGAGAGCTGTTCGAGCTCGGGCCGAGCCTGGCTGACCACCGGCATGCGGGCGACTGCCGTGGCCGCGAGCCCCACCATGCGAGCGCCGAGCCGGTAGCGCTGGCTGATCGCGTCGCGCTCGACCATGCCGTTCGCCGCCAGGGTGCCGAGCAGGCGCGAGGCGGTCGAGCGGTGCACGTCGAGCACGCGCGCGAGGTCGGAGACCCCAAGCCCCTCGGGCGCGAGCCCGAGCGCCTCGAGGACCCGCACCACCCGCGCGGCGCCATCGGTCGGTCGCATCGAGATGAACAGTAGTCATCTGTTGCCCTGACGGCACGTCCTCCCTTGTGCGACGACGTCCACCTCCGTAGCGTCCGCGCCGACACCGGCAGAGGAGGACCGAGCGTGACCGACGGCAACCCCTTCGACGTCGACGGGGAGTGGCTGAAGAGCGCATTCCACACCCACACGTCCCGTTCCGACGGTGAGCTCGATCCGGGCGCGCACGTCCGACACCACGAGTGGGCCGGCTTCGATGTCTGCACGATCACCGACCACTGGACGCTGACGCACGAGTCGTCGACGCAACGGTGCCTCGTGATCACCGGTGCGGAGCTCGCGGCCGACCCATCCACGGGAGCGCTCACCGACAGCGAGATCCTCGCGATCGGCATCTCCGAGATCCCCGAGGACCCGGGCGGGGACCGCGCGAAGTGGGGGCCGATCGACGCGTACCACTACAAGACGTTCCCCGATCTCAGCGCCGCGGCTCGATGCATCGCCGAGCAGGGCGGGGTCTCGTTCGTCGCGCATCCGTGCTGGAGCGGCATGCCGCTGGAGACGTTGCTCGCCGTCGACGAGACCCACGGCCTCGAGCTCTTCAACTCCAGCGCCGAGCGCGAGAACCTGCGTGGGGACTCGAGCTACGTGTGGGACCAGTGCCTGGAGCGGGGCCGGCGCCTGTGGGGGTTCGCGACCGACGATTGTCACTACCCGGGATTCGACATCAACGATGCCTGGACGATGGTCAGGGCCGCCGAGCGTACCGAGGAGGCGGTGCTCGAGGCGCTGCGCCACGGGCACCACTACGCCACGAACGGCCCGGTGCTGCTCGACGTGGCGGTGGACGGCGATGCCCTCGAGGTGCGGTGCAGTCCCGCGCGGGCGGTCGTGATGATGTCGCGCTACGAGACGGGCTGGGCGGTGCGTGCCGACGTCCGCAACCGGCAGGAGGATGCGCGGGTGCTCGAGCGCGACGACCACGGGCTGGTGGTGCGCGCACGCTTCGAGCCTCCGATGAAGTTGCCGTACCGGCGGATCGTGGTCGAGGACGAGCGGGGACGCAGGGCATGGTCGAACCCGATCTGAGCGCGGATCTCGCGTTCGCGAACGAGCTCGCCGATGCGGCCGCCGAGGTGACACTGTCGTGGTTCGGGCATCGGCTGCCCGTGGAGCTCAAAGCCGATGAGACGCCGGTGACCGAGGTGGATCGACACGCGGAGCAGGCGATCCGAGACGCGATCTCCTCGCGCTTCCCCGGCGACGGGGTGCTGGGCGAGGAGGAGGGGCTGCAGGAAGGCTCGAACGGGCGCAGGTGGGTGATCGATCCCGTGGACGGCACGAAGCTCTACGCGGAGGGCATCCCTCTGTGGACCACCCTGATCGCGCTCGAGATCGACGGGGTCACCGCGGTGGGGGTCGCCGACGCGCCGGCGATCGGTGATCGCTACCACGCGACCCGGGGTGGCGGGGCGTGGCGGGGCAGGTCGTCGCCTGAAGGTCTCCGACGTCGGCAGGCTCACGGACTCGTTCGTGGCGCACTCCGCGGTGGAAGAGTGGATCGCCGGCGGAAAGACCGATGCGCTCGTGCGGGTGGCCGGACTCGCCCGGCGGACGCGAGGTTTGAGCGACGCGTGGGCACACCTGCTGGTGGCCCAGGGGTCGGTCGAGGCCCTGCTCGAACACGAGCCATGCCAGCGTGGGACTGGGCGGCGACCAGCCTGATCGTCGAGGAGGCGGGCGGCTGTATCTCGACGCTTGCCGGCGGCCACCCGGCCCCGGGCGACGATCTGCTCGTATCCAATGGAGCCGTGCACGACGAGGTCCTCGGGGCGTTGAGTGCAGGAACATCGACGAACGGAGACCGGAGGTCGGCATGAGGTTCGCACCATCGCGACGCAGGATCCGGGGGAGTCTGCGCCGAGTGCTCGGAGCGCCGGCCGCACTCGTGGTCGCGATCGCGATGGTCGGCGCCCTGGCTCCATCGTTCGC
>CAWGUD010000032.1:0-66177 GCA_963825685.1 uncultured Actinomycetes bacterium
GCGCGCCCGTGACGGATCGCCTTCACGGCAAGGTCTGCCTCATCACCGGCGGCGGGTCCGGCATCGGGCGGGCCACGGCGCTCGCGTTCGCATCCGAGGGCGCATCCGTGGCGGTCGCCGACATCGATCCAGGCGCGGCCAGCGAAACGGTGGACCTGATCGAGGCCAGTGGCGTCGTCGGCATGGCCGCCGCCTTCAAGGTCGATGTGACGGATCCGGCCGAGACCGACGGCCTGGCCGTCGGCCCGTGACGACGCGGTTGGCCGCATCGACGTGTTGTTCAACAACGCCGGGATCGCCGGCGTGGGCGTCGCAGGAGACCTCGGTCGACCAGTGGGACCGCGTCATGGCCGTCAATGTCCGAGGCGTCTTCCTCGTCGCCCGTGCCGTGCTGCCGCAGATGGTCGCGGCGGGCCGTGGCTCGGTCGTCAACATGTCCTCGACGATCGCTGAGATCGGCCTGCCCGAACCGGGCCTCGTACGCGGCCTCCAAGGGCGCCGTCCTCTCGCTGACTCGCCAGATGCAGGCCGATTACGCACCGCACGGGATCCGCGTCAACGCGCTGCTTCCGGGAACCATCCACACCCCCTTCGTGGACCGCTATCTCGCGGAGAGCTACGACGATCCGGTCGCCGGTCTTGAGATCCTCAGCCAGCGCCAGCTGACCGGCGACCTTGGCCGGCCGGAGGACGTCGCTGCCGCCGCCGCTGTTCCTCGCGTCCGACGAGTCGCGCTTCGTGCTGGGCTCCGGGCTGTTCGTGGACGGTGGCGTCCGAGGCTCGAAGTGAGGGATCGTATGCGCCTGGTGAGCCGAGGGACGTCGAGGGCGAGTGCCTGTCTCGTCACTGGGCGGCACGGACGGCGTCGTCGACGTGGCCGCCCTGCTTGGTGACGGGCACTGGACGATGGCCCGACTCCTCGGGCGATGTCGACGCGTCACTTGGTGCGATCGCGGCGGCGCGCGCGTCGGGGAAGGCGGTCGCGACTCGAGCGCTCGGGTCCGTGGCGCTCCTGCCGCCCGTCCCGACCCGGCAAGATCGTCGCCATCGGGCGCAACTACGCCGATCACGCCGCGGAGCGAGGCGTCCCACCGCCGGCGCCGATTTTTCGCCAAGTTCAGCTCGGCGCGTGGTTGGCACGGCGCCGACATCGTCTGGGGCGCCGGGCCGACACAGGTGGACTACGAAGCGGAGCTTGCGGTGGTCATCGGGCGGCGGCTCGGGATGTTCGGAGGACCGACGCCCTCGACCACGTCCTCGGCTACACGTGCCTCAACGACGTGTCGGCACGCGACCTGCAGTTCGGCGACGGGCAGTGGATCCGCGGGAAGTCGCTCGACACGTTCTGCCCGGTGGGGCCGTGGGTCGTGACCGCCGACGAGATCCCGGATCCGCGGCCCTCGCATCCGTGCCTCGTCAACGGCGAGGCGCTCCAGGACGCGAGCACCGCGCAACGATGTTCTTCGGGGTCGCGGCTGATCGCGACTGCTCGCGGGCCTTCACCCTCGAGCCCGGCGACGTCATCGCGACCGGCACGCCGGCCGGCGTCGGCGTCTTCCGGAAGCCGCCCCGGTTCCTCGCCGACGGCGACGAGGTCGTGATCGACATCGAGCGGATCGGGGCGCTCACCAATCGCTGCCGGGTCATCGCGGGCTTATTGGTATGTCGACCGGCGGCGGCCATCGTTGGGTCCACCTCGCGTACGGGACGGACGGGCTTGACGTGGACCTTCCCTCTGACGCGACGGTCATCCTGCCGAAGGCCCGGGCGGCCGCGACCGATCCGATGGCTACGCTGCGCGAGGCGATCCGTCGCCCGGTGGCCGGTCCCCCACTCCGGGACCTCATTCGCCCGGGCAAACGGTCGCGATCTCGGTGTGCGACATCACCCGGGCGCAACCGCGCGAGCTGATGCTGGAGGCCATCGTGGAAGAGCTCGACGGGATCATCCGTCCCGACGATGTCATCGTGCTCATCGCCACCGGCACCCATCGCGCCAGCACGCCCGAGGAGCGTCGTCGATGCTCGGCGCCGCGCGTGCTGGCGATGTGCCGCGTGGTCGATCACGCAGCGCGCGACGAGCCTGGTCGACCTGGGCATGGTCGGAGACGTGCCGGTCGCTGCTCGGGCCTGGGTCTCGGCCGACCTGCGCATCACGACCGGGTTCGTGGAGCCGCACTTCTTCGCCGGCTTCAGCGGCGGACCCAAGATGGTCGCTCCCGGTCTTGCCGGGATCGACACCACGCTGGAGCTGCACAACGCGCGGCGCATCGGCGATCCCCGGGCCACCTGGGGCATCTGCGAGGGGAACCCGGTCCACGATGCGGTGCGCGCGATCGCGGCCGCGACCGGCGTCGGCTTCTCGCTCGACGTCCTGCTCGACCGGGACCAGCGCATCACCCGCGCCTTCGGCGGGCCGGTGCTGGAGATGCACGCCCGTGCCCGGGCCGTGGCCCGCCAGGAGGCGATGCGCGCCGTGCCGGGCCGCTTCGACATCGTGGTCACCACCAACAGCGGCTTTCCCCTCGACCAGAACCTGTACCAGGCCGATCAAGGGCATCTCCGCCGCTGCCGAGATCGTGCGCGATGGCGGCACCATCATCTGCGCCGCCGAGTGCCGCGACGGCCTCCCCGACCACGGCAACTACGCGCAGCTGCTGGCCTCCCGTGCCACGCCCGCGGAGCTGCTGGCGGCCATCAACGCGTCGAGCGTGACCATCCCCGACCAGTGGCAGGTCCAGGTCCAGGCACGCATCCAGGCGCGGGCGAGGGTGATGGTCCACGCGGACGGCCTGGACGACTCGCAGCTCGCGGCCGCCCACCTCGAGCCCGTGGCGGACATCGGGGCGTCGGTCGCATCCCTCGTCGCGACCACGCCCGGGCTCCGGATCGGCGTCCTCCCGCAGGGTCCGCAGACGATCGCGTACCTCACCTAGGGTTCACCAGGCGGCCGCTTCATCGAGGCGCGCCACCCAGCGCCCTCGCGTCGCTTGGTCGGAGGCATCGACGACCGACGACAGCAGCCGGACGAGCATCGTGGCGCGCAGCGCGTGCCGGGGAGGTCGGTCGTCGTCGCCCGCTTCGAGACCCGCCGCCTCGAGGAACGACGGCCACGACGCCGACCACGCCTCGGGGTGATGGTGTCGGACGACCCAGCCCCACCAGGCCGCGTCGGCGACCGGCGACCCGAGCGCCGCATGTTCGACATCCAGGAGGGCCCGGATGGCGCCATCGGGCGCGAGGATCACGTTGACGGGTGCAAGGTCCCCATGCACGAACACCGGGTTCCATCGGTCGTCGGCGCCTAGCCATCGGATCGCTTCGTCGACGGCGGATCGGGTCCTGGGCCGAAGGTCCGTCTCGACTCCCGCGAGCCCCGCGCGGGCCTGCTCGGCGTGACCTCGACTCGTGGCGATGCCGTCGTCGAACCCGAGGTCGGCCGCATCGATGGCGCGCAACCGTCGAGCGAGCTGGCCCATCGAGGTGGCAAGCTGGCGCGCGCGATCCGGCGTATCCAGCCAGGCGGCGCCCGTCTCGCCATCGACCCACTCGCTCGTGAGCCACGCGGCGCCGTCCGCCTCCGAGACCTCGGGCGCCGGCACCGGAAGACCGGCATCCGCCAGGCGGACCATCACCGCCGCGCGATGCCGCGCCGTCGCGACAGGGTCGGGTCCACCGATGCGGCGTGCGGCCAGCACGCGGCCATCGGACAGCTCGATCCGGTACGTCGCGGCGGCGTCGCCCCAGCCGACGGCCGTGCTGCTGACCAACGGCGATCCGAGGCGTGCGCCGAGCTCGTTCGGGACCATGCCGTGACCTTACCGGTTCAGCGGCGTACCATCCGCGCATGCCGACCGACCTGATCATCATCCTGATCGTCATCCTCATCGTCGTCGTCGTGTGGCGCGGCCCGAAGACGCTGCCGAAGCTGGGCGAGGCGCTCGGTCGCGGCGTCAAGGAAGCGAAGGCCGGTGCCGCGGCGACGCAGGAGGAGATCCAGGCGCGGACGACTTCGTCGACGGACGACCCCGACACGACCCCCTGAGTCCGCGATGACGCAGCCGGACGACGGCGCCATCACGACGCCGGACGACGAGATCCCGGATCAGGCCGACCCGCCCGAACCCGAGCCCGAGCGCCCGGACCAGCCTGCCGGACCCGAGCGCCCGGTCCTCGTCGAGCTCGCCGCGGCGATCCTCATCGTCGGGGGCATCACCGCGCTGGTCGGCTGGCTCGTCGCGCAGGTGCTCGACGTCGGCGTGGGCGCGAACGCCGGGCTGCTCCCCGTGATCTTCGTCATCCTCAATGTCGTGGCGATCGCGATGGGCATAGCGATCCGCCGGCGACGCTACTGGCGCCTCTCCATCAACCTCGTGGCAGTCTCGATCTTGCTGTACCTCACCGGCCTGTCGAGTCCGATCGCGATGTTCTACTTCGCGCTCTACGTGGTCGTCTTCTATGCCCTGTTCCGGCACCGGGCCTGGTTCGACGGCCACGTCCCGACCTCGGGCACGTCGTGACCACCGACGATCTCGAGGCCCTCACCCGCCGTCCCGGGCCCGGCTCGCACCGGACGACGCTCGTCATCGACGGGACGTCCGTCGAGACCCTCGAGGATCTCCCGCCGCTGCGCGACCGCCTGCTGTTCGTCGGCCTGAACCCGTCGCCCGTGAGCGTGGAAGCCGGCCACTACCACCAGGGTCGCCTCGGCCAGACGTTCTGGCGTCGGCTCATGCTGGCCGGCATCCTGCCGCCCGGGACTCCGATCGAGACCGCCGATGACGCCCTCGTCGAGGCCGGGCACGGCATCACGGACCTGCTCAAGGTGGTGTCTCCGCGCGACGAGGCCACCGATGCCCAGCTCCGAACCGGCGTGGGGCCGCTCTGGCAGAAGATCGCCATCTGGCGTCCGGCCGCTGTTGTGTTCATCTACAAGCGTGCCGCCACCGCAGCGGCCGGACGGGAGCTGCCCGAACCGTGGGGCCACCTCAAGGACGTCGCGCTGGCGGGTCGGCCGTGCGTGCTACTGCCTGGGCCGTACGCGACCACCGAGCAGGTGGACGAGGGCCTGAACTTCCTGCGCAACCTGGTGTCGGCGCTGCCGGTCGACCGAGCCTGAAGGCGAGGGCTCCGGCGCCGCGGGCGCTGCCGTCACGGGGTCGCCGCCGGACCACGTTGAGCCAGGCGCTTCGACAGGTTCGCCAGCATGCAGGCTCCGCTCTCGTACACGACCCAGTATTGGCTAGGATGCGTTGCCCAGTAGCTCATATCGTTCGTGATCGCAGACCCCGCACTCGGCCACGAGACTCCGCTGCAGCCTCGAGAGGGACCGAAGGGTTCGCGGGCCGCCCACGACGCGAACGACTCGTCGAGCCACGGCTCGTGGTACTGGTCGTTGCCCACCAGCCCGTAGAACCACTGATGGGCGAGCTCATGGGCGATCGTGCCGCGGGAAGGGCCGGAGAACACGATCGTGGGGTACTCCATGCCGCCGAATCCTCCGAAGCCCGCGAGCACGACGTCGACCTCGGGGTAGGGGTACTCACCGAACGCTCGACCGAGCGACCCCATCACCGCCACCGCGTCGGCCGCTGCCGCACGGGCCCTCGCGCGGCCGACGGCGTTCGGCTGGTACGACACGACCACGTCGACGCCGCCGGACGATCGCTCGATCGTGCGGAACCGCCCGGCGGCCCAGGCGAAGTCGCGAACGCGCCGCGCCGTGTACGTGGTGCGCGTGCGGCCGTCCGCGGTCTCGCTCCGTCCGGTCACGTGCCCGGAGGCGGCGGTGTCGAGGCCGGGCGGGGTCACGAACGTGACCTCGTGGTCGGCCACCACCGAGTAGAAGCTCTCCCCCAGGTTCTCGAACGGCACGCGGTGCCACCCCTCGTCGTCGTGCACCGCCAGGATCGGGAGCGCCGATCCCACGAGGGCCAGGCCACGGTGGAACCCGAACCGATCGTCCTCGTCGGGCAGCTCGATGTCGAGGTCGTAGGAGAGGGTCGTCGTGTCCGAGGGTCCGAGCGGTTCGTCGAGGGTGACCTCGATCTCGGTGCAGTCGAGCCGCTCGCCGGTGACCTCCCCGCCCTGCACGTTCGAGACCGTGATCGAGCGGGGGTCGCAGCCGAGCACCCCGTTGGACCACACACGCAGGTAGACCTCGGGAAGCGTCCCCGTGCCGACATTCGTGAACGTCACGGACCCACGCCCACGCCAGGACCTCCCGCCGGCCCCTGCGCGCAGGTGGACGTCGTAGCTCGCCTCCGCCGGCGTCCGCACGACCGACGATCCCTGGGGACCGGCCGCCGCGAAGGAGGGCATCGACGTGGACGCCAACGCCACGACCGAGACGAGGAGCGCGGCCGACGACAGGCATGCGTGGCATCCAGGGAGTCTAGGCGCGGGAACGCGACGAGGGGCGCCTGTCGGCGCCCCTCGTGTTCGTCGCGGGGACAGGATTTGAACCTGTGACCTCTGGGTTATGAGCCCAGCGAGCTACCGGACTGCTCCACCCCGCAGGCCGATGCTAGCAAACGCTCGATGAACGCCCAATGGGGAGTCCCCCTCCGAAGCGGAACCCGGCTCGCGCAGGGTCACGGGGTCGTACCGATGCGGGCGCAGATGGCTCGGGCGTCGCCGTCCTCGTCGACCATGACATCGACCGGCTCGAACCCGACCTCGCGCATCAGTCGTCCGATCGGGTCGGCCTGATCTCCGCCCAGCTCGAGCAGGAGTCGGCCTCCGGGCTTCAACCACCGCGTGCTCCTGCGAACGATCTCCGCCATCAGGTCCGTGCCCTCGGTGCCGCCGTCGAGCGCGAGCCGAGGCTCGTACGCCTGGACGTCACGTGGGAGCAGACGGATCGAGCCCGTCGGCACGTACGGGGCCACGGCGACCATCACGTCGACCGTGCGCTCGAGTTCCGCAGGCAGTGGATCGTCGAGGAAGCCCTCGAACACCTCGACGCCGTTGCGCCGAGCACATCGCACCGCGACGGCATCGAGGTCGGTCGCGACGACGCGCGCGCTCGGGACGGCGGCCGACATCACGGCCGCGATCGCGCCGGCGCCCGTGCACAGATCCACGGCGACTCCTTCCGGGGGCAGGAACGAGGCGGCTCGCCGCGCCAACGGCTCTGTCTGTGGCCGCGGCACGTAGACGCCTGACGTCACGATCAACCGCAGCTCGCAGAACGTCGTCGCGCCGGTCAGCCAGGCCAGCGGTTCGCCGACGGCGCGACGGGACACGAGATCGTCGAGCACCGCGCGATCGCCTCCGGCGGCGCGGATGAGCTCATCGGCTTCCTCGGAGGGAGCGACGCAGCCCGCTTCGGCCAGGATCCTCACGACGTCGAGCGGTAACAGGTCCACGATCCCATCCAGCCTAACGATGGCCCTCGGTGGCCTTCATCTGAACAGAGGGAGTAGGCCGGGCATCGAGGCACTGTGCACCAGAGGTCGATGCAGGAGCGGACCCCCTGCTACCGATACTTCGTGGGAAGGCAACACGATCACATCCCCCCGGGAGGGTTCCGTGTCCATCCGAAGGATCATCGCCATCACCCTCGCCTCATCGGCGATCGCGGTCACATCGCTCGCCGGGGGGTTCGCGCTCGCCGGTTCCGAAGGCGACGACGTCTTCTTCGCCTGCGCGAAGAACGACAAGGTGATCCCCGGGAGCATCTCGGTGAACCATGCTCCGGACTGCTCGGGCGGGAGCGTGCTGGTGCAGTGGAACGAGACCGGCCCGGCGGGTCCCGCGGGCGAGCAGGGCCTCCAGGGCGAGCAGGGCCTCCAGGGCGAGCAGGGCCTCCAGGGCGAGCAGGGCATCCAGGGCGAGCCGGGAGCGCCGGGCGAGCGGGGGCCGAGAGGCGAGCAGGGTCTCCAGGGCGAGCAGGGGCCGCGGGGCGAGCAGGGCATCCAGGGTGAGCGGGGACCGAAGGGGGATCCGGGAACGGGCGGGTCGCTCCGCTTCTACACGCGGACGGGCTTCCTCACCTACAACAGCCCCACGGGCTCGCCGACGGCGAAGCAGGTCGGCCTCTCGTGCGACCCGAACGACCGCGCGATGGGCCCGCTCGGCTCGGAGACGTTCTACGCCCAGGGCCAACTGCTGCACGAACGCGCCGCGGTGACGAGCCCGCCCAACCGGCCGTGGGATCTGGTGTTCACGTTCACGCTGTTCCCGTCGTCGGTGATGACGGTCTCGGCCCAGATCGAGGTGCTCTGCGCCGACCTGACCCCGTAGCGTCGGGTGTCGACGCCACGGGCGCCTTCGCTTGACCGCGCGTCGTAGCATCGCCGCATGCGAACGATCCGATCCCTCGTCGGCGGCGTGCCCGTCGACGGCGCCCCCGGCGGCACGCTCACGATCGCGAACCCGGCGCGCCTGGACGACACCCTCGGCGAAGCGGCCCTGGGCGATGCGGCGACCGTCGTCGACGCGAGCCGGGTGGCCCGCGCGGCCCACAGCGCCTGGGCGGCCACGCCCGCCCCGACCCGCGGCCGCGTCGTGCAGCAGTTCGGCCGGCTGGTCGAGGACAACGCCGAGGCCCTCGCCCGACTGATCACCCGGGAGATCGGCAAACCGATCCGGGAGTCGCGCGGCGAGGTGCAGGAGGTCGTCGACACCTGCAACTTCTTCCTGTCGGAAGGGCGCCGGCTCTACGGCCAGACCGTGCCGAGCGAGATGCCCGACAAGCAGCTGTTCACGTTCAGGGTCCCGGTGGGCGTGGCCGCGATCGTGACGGCCGGGAACTTCCCGGTCGCGGTGCCGAGCTGGTACATCGTGCCGGCGCTCGTCTGCGGCAACGCGGTCGTGTGGAAGCCCGCCGAGTACACGCCGGCGACGGCCGAGGCGTTCTCGCAACTCCTGGTGCACGCGGGGGTGCCCGCCGGGGTCTTCTCGATGGTGCTCGCCGACGGCCCCTCGACGTTCGCCGGACTCGAGCAGGCGCTCGAGGAGGGGCTCGTCGACAAGATCGGCTTCACGGGCTCGACCGAGATCGGCCGGCGCATCGGCGAGCTGGCGGGACGTCACCTGCAGACGCCCTGTCTCGAGCTCGGCGGCAAGAACCCGCTCGTCGTGATGCCGGACGCCGACCTCGACCTCGCGGTCGAGGGAGCTGTGTTCAGCGGGTTCGGCACGGCGGGACAGCGCTGCACCTCGCTGGGCACCGTGATCGTGCACACCGACGTGCACGACGACTTCATCGAGCGGTTCTCGAAGGCGACGGCCCAGGCGCCGATCGGCGACCCGACCGCCGACGTGCTCTACGGGCCGATGATCTCCTCACGGTTCTGCGACCGGTTCGAGACCTGGCTCGAGCTCGTGCAACCCCACCACACCGTGCTCGGCTCGACGGGCGTCGGACGCATCACCGGCTCGAACCCCCGCGATGGATTCGTCGGCGACCCCGAGTCCGGCCTCTTCTACCACCCGACGATCGTCGACGGGGTGCGACCCGACGACGACCTGTATGCGACCGAGACGTTCGGCCCGCTCGTGGGGGTGGCCACGTTCGAGACGTTCGACGAGGCGATCGCGCTCGCGAACGGTCACGGCTACGGCCTCTCGAGCAGCATCTACACGAGCGATCCGCTGAGCGTCTTCCGCTTCCGCGAACGCGTCTCGGCGGGCATGGTGAGCGTGAACAACTCCACGTCGGGCGCCGAGGCACACCTGCCGTTCGGCGGCAACGGACGCAGCGGGAACGGCTCGCGGCAGTCGGGCATCTGGGTGCTCGACCAGTTCACGCGCTGGCAGGCGATGAACTGGGACTACTCGGGCCACCTGCAGAAGGCGCAGATGGACGTGACCGACGTCGACGCCGATCTGGGGTTCCGCCTGCCGGAGTGACCGGGCGAGCTCCCGACGCCCGATGCTACGGGGTCGGAGACGCCGAGGGCGACGGCGACGCTGCCGCACCTTCTTCGGCAGGAACGGCGCCCGAGAGCTCGAGCGCCTGCGCGACCAGGTCCTGCGCTGACTGGATCTCCTCCTCATAGGTGGCGAGGTCGCCATCGCGGAGGGCGGCATCGGCCGCCTCGAAGTGCTGCGCGGCCTCGGCGAGCAGTTCGGCGACCGTCTGGTCGACCTCCCCGTCACCACCACCGCCGCCCCCGCCTGTGTCGGGCTCGACGTCGGCCACGGCTCCTTCCAGCGCCTCATCGAGATTGTCGCCGGTCGACACCGTGTCGCCGTTGACCACCACGACGAACTTCAGCTCGGGCACGGCGGCCGGCTGGTCCGCACGGACGTACGCGGGCTGCACGTAGAGGAAGGAGTTCTCGATCGGGATCACGAGCAGGTCGCCGAAGAGCACGGTGGATCCGCTCTGGCTCAGCAGCGTGCGTTCGGCGGAGAACTGCGGATCCTGGTTCAGCCGCGAGAAGACGATGCCAGGACCGGGCACGTTCTCCTCCGACGGGAGATCGAGCGACAGCAGACGACCGTAGGTTTCGGGATCGGAGCCGGCCGCGAGCCAGGCCACCATGTTCTGCCGGCCCTTCGGCACGAACGGGAGCACGAGCTGGAAGCTCTCCTCGGCTTCACCCGGCGCCTTCATGAGCAGGTAGTACGGGCGGAGCCGCGGAGCGGTGTCGAGCGAGGTCGTCGTCGTCGTCCCCAGGGAGGTGAACTCACCGCGCGTCGGGTCCGGCGCGATCTCCCATTGATCCTGGTTCTGATAGAAGACCGACGGGTCGGACACGTGGTAGGTGGTGTACCGCGTCGCCTGCACCTGGAACAGGTTCTCCGGGTACCGCAGGTGTTCGTTGAGCGCCGGGGAGACGGTATCGATGTCCGTGAACAGGTCCGGATAGACCCGGCTCCACACCTGCACGATCGGTTCATCGAGGTCGGCGTAGTAGGTCATCGTGCCGTCGTAGGCGTCGACCGTGACCTTCACCGAGTTCCGCATGTAGTTCACGAGCATCGGGTCGAGCTCGGCGCCGGTCGCCTCCGCGAGGTTCACCGATTCCGAGTACGGGTACTGATCCGTCGTGGTGTAGGCGTCCCAGATCCACAGCAGCCGGCCCTCGACGATCGCCAGGTACGGATCGGCATCGAACGTGAGGAACGGCACCGGCTTGGGCACCCGAGCACCGAGGCTCCGATTGATCATGATCCTGCTGTCCGGAAGCACCTGTCCGGAGATCAACAGGTTCACGTCGCGGAAGCGCCACGCGAAGAGGGCCCGCTGCAGCACGTTGCCGATCTCGATGCCCCCGTCGCCCTCGTACACGTATCCGGGTGGCGCTCCCTCGTAGTCGAGCTCGGGCGTGCCGGAGTTCGTGATCACGAACGGTGTGTCGTCCGAACCGCCTTCCCCGAAGTAGATGCGCGGCTGGTCCAGCTCGGGACCGCCGATGTTGCGGACCGGGATGTCGGCGAGCTCGAGGATCGGAGCGCCCTCGCTGTTCGCGGCGTTCACCTTCGCGGCCACGGCGCCGAACCCGTGCGTGAACACGAGGTGCTCGTTCTGCCACGTCGTGGTCTGGGACTGCGTGACCTCTCGGCCCGAGACCATGAGCACCCGGGGCGTGCCGTCGAGGACGTACCGGCTCACGTCGACATCACGGAACTCGTAGTAGTTGCGGATCCGCTGGAGCGAGAGGAAGTTCTGCCCCAGGATCGCCGGACGCCACAGCCGGATGTTGTCCTTCGTGGCCTGGTTCGCCGCGAGATCCTCACCGGTCACGACCGGTTCGTAGCCGGGATCGGGCGGCGACTCGATGCTCTCCGGCTCGATGTCGAACGCGCGCTGGGTGCCCTCGATGTTGTCTTCGATGTACGGCTGCTCGCGCTGGAACTCCTGCGGCGTCACCCGGAACCGCTGCACGAACGCCGGGTAGGCCGTGCCGAGCAGCACGGACACCGCGCCCAGCACGATCACGGCGATGATCGGGAGCGCCCATCGTTGCCGCCAGATGTTCGCGAAGAACAGCACCGCACAGATCACCGCGGCGATGATCAGGAAGTTGAGCGCCGGAAGCTGCGCGTTCACGTCGGTGTACGACGCGCCTTGGACCACGCCCCGACGCGAGGTCAGCAGGTCGTAGCGGCCGAGGTAGTAACCCCAGGCCTTGATCAGCATGATCAGGCCGAGCAGCACCGACAGGTGGGCCCGTGTCGCGGGAGCGACCCGCTCCGCCCAGGTGCGCGCCTGCGGCCGGATGCCGCCCCAGAAGAAGTGCGCGATCGCCGTCAGGAACGTCACCCCGACGAACGCCGAGAACAGCCACCCTTGCAGGAACTTCAGCCACGGCAGCGAGAAGATGTAGAAGGCCGGGTCTCGGTCGAACAGCTGCTCGGGGTTGCCGAACTCGATGCCGCTCGAGTTCCGCCAGAGCAGGAACACCTGCCACTGCCGCGAGACCCCGATGCCCACCAAGAGCGCCAGCACCGCGGCGGCGACCGGCAACGCCCACCCGAGGATCGGCTCGAAGGCCAGGCGCACGCGCTCGATCGCCTCCTGCTCCGGTGTCAGGAACCGAAGGGGCGGTGGCGCGAGGCGTCGGGTGACCAACAGGTTCGCGTAGAGCAGCCCGAAGAACAGCAATCCGAACACCGCACCGAGCGCCACCTTCGTGCGCAGCTCCGTCCAGAACACCCCGGACTGGTCGATCTCGCGGAACCAGAGCAGGTCGATGTAGAACGTCGACATCACCGTGAACAGCACGGCGAGCACGACGATCCCTCCGATCACGAACGCGGGCCAGCGTCGCTGGCGCGTGGGGATGCGGACGGTCGACATGGGTACGGTCGTTCCTCCTCGGACGGGCGGCGGGAGCGCCCACGGCGAGCCTAACGCATGACGTGACGAGCGTTGGGCGTCACCGCGCCGGAAGCGCCTCCAAGGCGTCGACGGCGTCGTCGAACGTGGCGACCGGGATGAGCCGCATGCCGTCGGTGTCGACGTCGGCGAGCTCCTTCATGTTCCTCGCGGGCACGAGGAAGACGGTCGCCCCCGCGCGCTCGGCGCCGATCACCTTGTCGGCGATGCCGCCGATCGGCCCGACACGGCCCTCGGGGTCGATCGTGCCGGTGCCCGCGATCGTCCGCCCCCCAGTGAGGTCCTCGGGGGTGAGCGTGTCGTACAGGCCGAGCGAGAACATCAGGCCGGCCGAGGGACCGCCGACGTCGCCGCTCGAGATCTCGATCGGGAACGGGAACGCGTTGACCATGCTGATGCCGACCAGCGGCTCGTCGTTGCCGGGGACGCAGGGCTCCCGCAGCAGCTCGATGTCGTGGGCTTCCCCGCCGGCGCGTACCCGGAAGGTCACGGGCTCGTCGACGGGCACACGGTCGATCGCGCGGCTCGCCGCGCGGCTCGACTCGACGCGCCGGCCGTCGATCGCCACCACCACATCGCCGACGAACAGTTCGCCGTCGGCCGGGCAGTCGGGGCCGACGGCCTCGATCAGGGCGCCGTCGCCGTGCTCCTCCGGGTAGTCGAACAGCTCGGTGAGGACCACGATCGACGCGTCGATCTTGCTCTGGTCCATCTGGGAGATCGCGCGTTCCTGCTCCTGCTCACGATCGACACCGGGCGGATAGATCACGTCCTCGCCGACGATGAAGCGGGACTCGTCGATCCAGGCCACGAGCGACTGGAGCGCCGTGACCTGCTGCCAGCGGACGGTCGTCATGATGAGCGTGCCCTCGGACCCGTACCGGGGAACGTCCTGCACGTCGATCAGCAGTCGCGACGTCGTTCGAGGGCCCCGGTCCGACCGCGTAGTAGGGCAGCCGGATCCAGGCCGCGGCGAACGCGACCGCGAACAGGACGACGAGGGCGACGATGCGGGCTGTGCGTCTCATGGTCGGCTCCGATAGTACGGGCGGGCGCAGCCTGTCCCTTCACGGAAGCCCTGCGGGCGAAGTACGCTCGTGCCCGCCGAGAGGAGGACGGGTCCGTGGGAACCGTGCTGGTGGTGCTCATCGCCGTGGCCGTCGGCGTGCTCGTCTTCCGGCTGACCGCCGGAGGCATGGAACCGACGAGGTCGGCCGAGCCCGCCGCTCCCGGCACGGACGACGAGGTCGGTGTGTGGTCCGGCGGCGAAGGGGACGCGCGTTCGGCGCCTGCGTCGACCGAGCGCCGCACCGAGGTGCCGGAGGGCTACATCCCGGTCGCGCCGGGCGCACCGTCGTGGCATGCGCGGCTCGGCGGTGCGATGGGCCTCGTGATCGCGGTCGCGATCGGCGCGATCGCGCTGGCGTTCTCGCTCTGGGCCTTCGTGTCGTTCGTGTCCCGCCTCGTCTCCGACGCCGGAGCCTGAGGTTCGGCCACGGTCGAGGCGGTCAGCGGCGCCGTACCAGCTGGAACGCCGATCGGTAGTCCTCGAGGTGCTCGAGCATGCGGCCCGTGCCGATCGCGACCGTCTCGAGCGGCCGCTCCACGACGTGCACCGGCACCTCGCACTCCTGGGCCAGGAGCATGTCGAATCCCCGCATCAGCGCGCCCCCGCCCGTGAGGAACATGCCCGTCTCGAGCACGTCGTGCGTGAGCTCCGGCGGCGCCTCGGCGAGGGTGAGGCGCGCAGCGTCCACGATGCCGCGCACCGGCTCACCGATCGCCTTGCGGATCTCGTCCTCGGTGACCTTCACCTCGACGGTGTTCCCGGTGGCGAGCTCGCGCCCGATCACGACCGCGGCCTTGCTGCCCGGCGTCGGGAAGGCGGACCCGATCGCGACCTTGATCTCCTCGGCCGCCTTCTCGCCGATCGCGACCCCGTACTCGGTGCGGATGTGCTGCTGAACGGCGGCGTCGAGATCGAACCCGCCGAGCGCCGCGGAGCGGCCGCTCACCACCCCTCCCATCGACACGACGGCCATCTCCGATCGGCCGCCGCCGATGTCGACGACGAGGTGTCCCACCGGCTCGTGCACGGGCAGGCCCGCGCCGATCGCGGCCGCGAGCGGCTCCTCGACCAGCGTCACCTGGCGCACCCCGGCCGACTTGATCGCGTCCTCGATCGCGCGACGCTCGACCTCCGAGCTCATCGAGGGCACCGCCGCCAACACCCGAGGTCTCGGGAAGCGCACGGTCATCGTGCGGCGGATCACGACCTCGATCATGGCCTGCGTGACGTCGAACTCTGTCATCGTGCCCTGCTTGAGCGGCCGCACCGCGAGCACGTTGCCGGAGTCGTTGCCGAGCATCTGCCAGGCTTCCTCGCCCATCGCGAGCACCTCGCCGGTGTCCGCCCGCACGGCCACCACGGCGGGCTCGTCGAAGACCACACCCTCGCCTTGGCGATAGACGAGGGTGTTCGCGGTGCCGAGGTCGATCGCGAGGTCGCGGCCCATCGCTATCGACGCATCCCGAGGGTCGCCACCTAGCTGCCCATCACCCAGTGGGCCTCACCCGAGACGAGACCTTCCTTCTTCCAGATGGGCACGTCCTCCTTGAGGCGTTCGATGCCGTGACGGCATGCTTCGAAGGCGTCGGCTCGGTGGGGCGCCGAGACGGCGACGATCACGCTGGTCTCGCCGACCTCGAGCGTGCCCACGCGGTGCAGGATCGCGACCCGGCGGATCGGCCAGCGCTCGTGCAACTCGTCGGCGAGCTCCCGCAGCCGCTGCTCGGCGAGCTCGTCCCATGCCTCGTACGTGAGGCCCGTGACGTCGCCGGCCTCGGAATGGTCGCGCACGGTGCCCGTGAAGATGCACACGGCGCCGGCGGCCGGGTCGGCGACGGCCGCCACCGCCTCGTCGAGCGAGAGCGACGAGGCCTGCACGCGCGTCAGCACGCTGGCGTCGGGATCGGAGCCGGTTCGCAGGTCGGACACGCGGTCATCGTAACCAAGGCCGAACGGCCGAGGGGTCGTACGATGGCGCGATGAGCGATCAGGGAAGCGGTGGGCTCGGGTTCGGGTTCGGCATGGATCCGGAGTCGTTGCGCGACGCGCCGCTGTTCCGCGAGATGCAGCGGGTGATGTCGGCCTCGTCGGGCCCCGTGAACTGGGAGCTCGCGCGTCAGGTCGCCGTCGCGAGCGCCGCCGAGGCGGGCGAGGATCGCGACGCCACCGACGAGGAACGCCACGGCTTCGAGGAAGCCGTGCGCGTCGCCGAGCTCCACGTGGCGCGGTTCACGGGGCTCGACCCGCCCACCGACGTCGCCGAGGTGCGCGCTGTCCGTCGAGCCGAGTGGATCGGCGCGAACACCGAGAACCTCGCGGGCCTCCTCGAGCCGGCGGCCAGGCGCATCGGCGAGTCGATGGATCGCACGCAGCGCGACGCCCTGCCACCTGAGATGCAGGCGATGAGCGGCATGCTGGCGCAGATCTCACCGCTGCTGATGGGCGCCCAGGTCGGACAGGTGCTGGGGTTCCTCGCGCAGCGGGTGCTCGGGCAGTTCGACGTGGCGGTGCCGCGGTCGGGGCCGGGCGCCGTCATGTTCGTGGTGCCCAACATCCGCCGGTTCGAGGCCGACTGGTCGCTCGATGCGACCGACTTCCGCACGTTCGTGGCCCTGCACGAGGTGACGCACCGCTTCGAGTTCGCGCAGTCGTGGGCGCGGACCCGCTTCGCCGACCTGCTCGACGACTTCCTGTCGACGCTGCGGTTCGACATGGACGCCCTGCAGTCGCGGTTGGCGACGATCGACGCGAGCGACCCCGAGGCGCTGCAGCGCATGCTCGAGAGCGACGAGGGCCTCTTCGGCGCCGAGCTCGACGACGAGCAGCGACTGAAGCTCGGGCGCATCCAGGCGTTCATGTCGGCGGCCGAGGGCTACGGCGACCACGTGATGCACGCGCTCGGCGCCGAGCTGCTGCCGTCGTACGGACGGATCGAGGAGGCGATGCGTCGCTACCGCGAGGGCGAGGCGGGCGATCCGGTGTTCGAGCGGCTGCTCGGCGTCGAGATGAAGCGCGAGCAGTACGCGGCGGGACGCGCCTTCTGCGACACGGTGGTCTCGCTCACCGACGAGGCGACGCTCTCGCGCATGTGGGAGTCGGCCGAGGCGATGCCGTCGCTGCCCGAGGTCGCGGAGCCGCGCCTCTGGCTCGCTCGAACGGTCTAGGAGCGCGCGCGGCTGCAGCGGGGGCGGTCGGGTATCCTCTCCGCTCGATGGATCCGGTCGGAGAGCTGGTCGCAGCAGCCGTCGTCGACGAGCGCGTGTGGGAGGCGTACGGCGCCCAGGCGAACGACGGCGTCTACCTCGTCGGGCAGCCCGGCCCGGCGCTGCCGTTCGTGATCTTCCGTGCGTGGAAGGTGCCCCTCGGCGTCGTGAGCGAGGAGATCCGCCTGATCGGTCCGTCGGGGCGCACGATCTTCCGTTGGGGACCCCAACCGCGACGGATGGCCGGCGCGATGGACCTCACGACCGAGCTCGATCGTGTCGGTGACGCGGTGTTCGACGAGACCGGCACCTACGTGGCGTCGTTCATCATCGACGACGCGATCGTGGGCGAGATCGAGTTCCCGGTGTTCGTCCAGAGCGCGCCCGCGAAGCTCGCGAAGGAGACCGAGGACGGCCTGAAGAAGTCCGACGTGATCTGGGTCGGCTACGAGCGGGCCGGGAAGCGACGCACGGCGCCGGTGTGGTTCGCCTACAAGGACGGGAAGATCTTCGTGATCTCCAAGCGCGAGCCGGGCCCCGAGGAGCAGACCGTGCCCGGCGTGCCCGATGCGCACCAGCTCGTGGTCGTCACCCGGCGGAAGGGCCGCGACACGTCGCTCGAGGAGTTCTGGGCGGCGCAGCGCACGCTCGAGGGCGCGGAATGGGAGGCGGCCGCCGGCGTGCTCGCCGACAAGCGCAAGAGCCGCGTGGGCTCGCCCGCCGAGAACATCGCGAAGTGGCGCGGCTCGTGCGACATCGTCGAGCTCACGCCCAACGTCTCGGCCTGATCGACGCTGCTCCTCCTCGACACCTCGGGGCGCGGCTGAGCCTGGAGGAAGCTCCTCGAGATCGCGACGTCGACGTGTACCGGAGTTCCTTCTCGGTACGATGCCTCCATGATCGACTTTAGGCTGGAACTCGTGAACGTTCCCGTGTCGGACGTCGACCGGGCGAAGTCCTTCTATGCCGACCAGGTCGGCTTCACCCTCGACCACGACCACGAGGTCACCGGCGACCTGCGGTTCGTGCAGCTCACCCCTCCAGGCTCGGCATGTTCGATCTCGATCGGCACTGGTCTGACCGAGTCGGCTCCCGGTTCGGTCGCCGGTCTCCAGCTCGTGGTCGATGACATCGAGGTCGCCCGGGCCGAACTCGTGGGCCGCGGCGTCGATGCGAGCGAGGTCCAGGTCTTCCCGTGGGGCTCCTTCGTGTTCTTCAGCGACCCCGATGGCAACGCCTGGAGCGTGCAGCAACTGCCGGACCGCAACTGAGCCGCTCGGCGCTCGACCGACCTCGGGCCGGATCGGGGCAAAGGCTCGAGCCTCCGGAGTGGGACGCGGCGGCGATGATGCCCATCGACAACATCGCGAAGTGGCGCGGATCGTGCGACCTCGTCGAGCTCACGCCCAACGTCTCGGCCAACGAGGCTAGCTCGGGCGGTTGACGGGGCGTCCCATCGCCTCGGCGAGCGTCACCAGCTCCTTGCCGAGCGCTTCCATCTCCTCGGGCAACAGCGCCTGCGGACCGTCGCAGAGCGCCCCCTCCGGATCGTGGTGCACATCGATCATCACCGCGTCGGCGCCCGCCGCCACCGCCGCCCGAGCCATCGGCGCCACGAGGTGCTTCTTGCCGACGGCGTGCGACGGATCGACGATCACCGGCAGATGCGACTCGTGCTGGGCCACCGCCATGCCGGCCAGGTCCAACGTGTTCCGCGTGGCCGGCTCGAACGTGCGGATGCCCCGCTCGCACAGGATCACCTCGGAGTTCCCGCGCTGCGCGACGTACTCCGCGGCCTGCAGCCACTCGTCGATCGTCATCGCGAGCCCGCGCTTCAGCATCACGGGCTTCGCCGTGAGCCCGACTTCCTTCAGGAGCTCGAAGTTCTGCGCGTTGCGCGTGCCGACCCGGATGCAGTCGGCGATCTCCGCCACGCGGCCCACCTGCGACACGTCGACGACCTCGACGATGATCGGCAGCCCCGTGTCGCGGCGGCACTCCACGAGGATCTCGAGCCCGCGCTCCCCCAGTCCCTGGAACGAGTAGGGCGACGTCCGTCGGCTTGTAGATGTCGCCCCGCAGCACGGTGGCCCCCGCGGCCTTGGCGGCCCGGGTCGCGATCATCGCCTGCTCCTCGCTCTCGACCGCACACGGCCCCGCGATGATCGTGAACGTGCCCCGTCCGACCGGAGTCGACCCCACCATCACGGTCGTGGCCTCGGGGTGCAGGTCGCGAGCGACCATCTTGTAGGGCTTGCCGATCTGGATCACGTGGTCGACGCCGGCGAGCTGGGTGAACGGGATCGCCTGGAAGCGCGTGGTGTCCCCCACGAGCCCGACCACCGTGTGCACGGCGCCGCGGGAGACGAACGCCTCGCCTCCCGCGTTGCGCACCTTCTCGCAGACGACCTCGATGTCCGAGTCCGTCGCGTCCTGCTTCATGACGACGACCATGTGCGGATCCCTTCGTCCTCGCCCGGTGGCGGCACGCCGGGACGAGAAAGCCCCGGGTACCGACCCGGGGCCGCTGTCGCTGGATGGCTACCGGCGACTACCCCGGGTCGCGCCCGAAGTAGGTGAACCAGAAGCCGACGTAGCCCTGCATGACGGCGCCATGATGCCCGACGATCGCGGGCATGACAAGCGAGGGAGCCGATCGCGCACGGATTCGATCAGGCGTTCTCCCTCTGGCGTAGGATGCGCCACGATGGCTGCCACGTTCACCGTGCTCGACCACCCGCTCGCCGGCGACCTGCTCACCCGCCTCCGCGATCGCGACACCGGGCCCGCCGAGTACCGGGCACTCACCCGCCGCCTCGGGCTCCTGCTCGTCACCGAGGCCACGCGCGACCTCGCGACCGAGCCGCGGAAGGTCGACACCCCGCTGGAGCCCTTCGAGGGCACCCAGGTCGCGAAGCGCGTCGTCGCGATCCCGGTGCTGCGGGCCGGTCTCGGACTCCTCGAGGCGGTGACCGACCTCTACCCCGACGCCGTGGTGGGCTACCTCGGCATGGAACGCGACGAGGAGACGCACGAGCCCCGCGACTACTACGCGAAGCTGCCCGATCTCGCCGGACGCAAGGCCCTCGTGGTCGATCCGATGCTCGCGACCGGGGGCAGCGGCAGCGCCGCGGTCGGATACGTGAAGGACGCCGGCGCCGACGACATCACGTTCGTGTGCGTGGTCGCGGCCCCCGAGGGCCTCGCGAGGCTCCAGGCCGACCACCCCGGCGTGCCGATCGTGGCCGCGGCGCTCGACCGCGGGCTTGAACGCGAACGCCTACATCATGCCGGGACTCGGGGACTTCGGCGACCGGCTGTACGGGACCTACTAGTCCATTCTGGACTAGAGACCCGTGGAACCTTCGTACGCCCTCCCCGCGGCGGCCGGCGGTCGCACCTTCCCGACGAAGCCGGCCAGCACGACGATCGTGACGACGTACGGGGTCATCCGGATGAACTCGGGCGGGATCGCGCCGATGATCGGCGCGTCGGCGAGCCGGAGCGGGATCGCCTGCGCGAACCCGAAGATGAACGCCGCGGCCATCAGCCTGATCGGGTTCCAGTTCGAGAGGATCAGCGCGGCCAGGGCGATGAATCCGAGGCCCTGGGTCTGTCCCTCGTTCCAGCTGAGGTTCACCTCGACGGCGAGGAACGCGCCGGCTGCGCCGGCGAGGGCCCCCGAGATCATCACGCCCTCGTACCGGTACGGCGAGACGCGGACGCCGACGGCCCGCGTCGCCTCCGGGTTCTCTCCGCACGATCGCAGCCGTAGCCCCCACCTGGTCCGATAGAGGACGTACCAGGCAGGAAGCACCGCGAGGAAGGCCACGAGCACCATCGGCGAGAGATCTTGGAACGCCTTCCCGAGACCCCACGGGAGGTCGGAGAGCAACGGCATGTCGAGCGTGTTCATGCGCGGCTGCCCCGAGTCGGATTGAGTGGCCTGCCCGAAGAAGATGGTCGACAGGAACCGTGCGACACCGACCGCGACGAGGTTGATCACCACGCCCGACACGATCTGGTCGACGTGGAAGGTGACCGTCGCGAGGGCGTGGATCGACGCGAAGATGGCCCCGGCAGTCATGCCGATCAGGATGCCGATGATCGGGCCCCACGGCAGGCCGAACTCCGGAGTGAACTCCGCGGTCCCCCAGGACCCTGTGACCGTGCCGATGATCATCATGCCCTCGAGCCCGATGTTGACGATGCCCGAACGCTCGCTGAAGAGCCCGCCCAGACCGGTCAGGTAGATGATCGTGTAGTAGGTGAGCGCGATCCCGATCGCGGCGCCGAAGTCTCCGAGCGGCATCAGAGATCGACCTCGCGGGACGGTCCGGGCGGCTCGCCGGCCCCCTCGATGTCGACGGCCGCCTCGGCGTCGTGCAGGTCCTCGACCTCCGCCGCCCGCCGGAGCTGGCGGGAGAACAGCCGGCGCTTCGCCACCTGGTAGGTCACGACCACGGACATGATCAACAGGCCCTGCAGGATGATGATGAACTCCCGCGGCACGTCGGTCTCGAGCTGTAGCGAGGTCTCGCCTCGGGCGAGCACGCCCCACAGCAAGGCCGCGAACACGATGCCGACCGGGCTGTTCTGCCCGAGGAAGGCCACGGCGATCCCGGTGAAGCCGATGCCGGCCTCGTACCCCGCCGGCAGGAACCCCTGATCGGCGAAGAGCTGCTGGATGCCCACGAGCCCGGCGAGCGCGCCCGACAGCAGGAACAGCTTCACCTGCACGGCGCCGATCGAGATGCCGGCGGCACGAGCGGACCCCGGCGAGGCTCCGACGGCCCGGGCCTCGTACCCCAGTCGCATGCGCCGCATGATGAACCAGACGACGGCCGCGGCGACGATCGCCATCGGCAGCACCCACGACAGCCGCGCGCTCGAGGCGATGCCGAAGAAGTGCCCGAGGTCGGGGATCATCGCCGCGTCGGGGAACGGATCGGTGCGCAGGTTCACGTTGAAACCCCCGCCGATGTCCTCGTAGCGCAACGGGCCACGGATCACCCACGCCACGAGGCTCGCCGCGATGCCGTTCATCATGATCGTCGTGACGACCTCGTGGGCTCCCGTCTTCACCTTGAGGATCGCCGGGACCGCCGCCCAGACCATGCCGCCGAGGACGCCGAAGACGAGCACCGAGAGCACGAGCAACGGCGCGGGCAGGAACGTGAAGGTCAGGGCCGCGAACGAGGCCGACGCCATGCCGACGATGAACTGGCCCTCGACCCCGATGTTGAACATGCCGCCCTTGAAGCACACGGAGACCGCGAGCGCGGAGAAGATCAACGGGCCGGCGTTCGCGAGCACGTAGCCGAGCCCGTTGGCGTCACCGAACGATCCCGACAGGATCGCGCTGTACACCACCAGCGGGTTCTCGCCGTACGCGATCACGATGACCGATCCGAGCAGCACCGCGATGCCGAGGGCGGTCAGCAGGGCGAGGAGCTGGCCGCCGATGTTCTCCACCCACTCGGGCCGATGGGTGTCGCGCACGGTCGTCGCTTCGACGGTCGCCATCAGCGGGCCTCCGCGGGGGTCTTGCCACCGAGCATGCCGCGACCGACCTCTTCCGCCGGCGCGTCGGGCGGATACTCGCCGGTGATCCGGCCCTCGTACAGCGTGACGATCCGATCCGAGAGCGCGTAGATCTCGTCGAGCTCCGCAGAGATCAGCAAGACGGCTCGACCCTCGGCCTTCTGCTCGAGGATCTGGCTCCAGACGAACTCGATCGCGCCGACGTCGAGCCCCCGCGTGGGCTGGGCGGCGAGCAGCAGCTTCGGATCGGTCTCGAGCTCGCGCGCGAGGATCAACTTCTGCTGGTTGCCGCCCGACAACGTCCGTGCCGTCGACTCGATGCTCCGCGTCCGCACGTCGAACTGGGCGATCAGCCGCGTGGCGAGCTCCTTCATCTTCTTGATGAACAGCACGCCCCGGCCGCTGGAGAACTCGGCGTCGTCATGTCGGCCGATCACGGTGTTCTCCCAGATCGTCATGTCGAGCACGAGCCCCTGATCGTGGCGATCCTCGGGCACGAAGGCCACCCCGCTGTTGCGGATCTCCTGCGTGCTCATCGCCTGGAGGTCGAGGCCGTCGAGCGAGATCGCACCGCCCTCGAGGGGTCGCAATCCCATGATCGAGTCGGCGAGCTCCTTCTGCCCGTTGCCCTCGACACCCGCGACCCCGACGATCTCCCCCGCGTGCACCTCGAGCGAGAGCCCCTGGAGCCGACCGCCCCGAAGATCGTCGAGCCGCAGCACGGTCTCCCCGACCTCGACCTGCGGTTTCTCCAGGCGGAAGAGCACGGGGCGCCCGACCATCATCTCGGCGAGCTTGGCCTTGTTCGTCTCTGCCGGCGTCGTCTCTCCCACCACCGCGCCGCGGCGCAGCACGGTGATGCGATCGGCGATCGCGAGCACCTCGTCGAGCTTGTGGCTGATGAACACGATCGTCTTGCCGTCCTCGCGCAGCTTCCGCAGGTTCGCGAACAGCTCCTGCGTCTCCGCAGGTGTCAGCACCGCCGTGGGCTCGTCGAGGATCAGGATGTCGACCCCGCGGAACAGGGCCTTGAGGATCTCCACCCGCTGCTCCTCGCCGACGGAGAGATCCTCGACGGGCGGCCGCGGGGTCGATCTCGAACCCGTATGCGTGGGCCAGCTCGGCCACCTGCTGCTCGGCTGCATCGGTATGCAGGATCGGGCTGCCCTCGTCGCCGAGGATGACGTTCTCGGCGACGGTGAACGGGTCCACCAGCACGAAGTGCTGGTGGACCATGCCGATGCCGAGGGCGATCGCGTCACGTGGTGACGCGATCTTCACCACCTCGCCCTTCACGCGGATCGTGCCCCCGTCGGGCGGGTAGAGCCCGTAGAGGACCCGCATCAACGTGGACTTGCCTGCGCCGTTCTCGCCGATCAGGGCATGCACCTCGCCCTTCCGCAGGTCGATCGTGACCTCGTCGTTGGCGAGCACGCCGGGGAAGCGCTTGCTGACGCCCTCCATCACGACGAGAGGCGAGGCGCTCTCGCGCCTCGCCCCCCCGTCGTTCGATGCCATGAGCGTGGTCGACCGCCCGCTACGGCTCGGTCGGAACCTCGATATCACCGTCGAGGATCTGCTGCTTGTACTCCTCGACCTGGTCGACGATGTCCTGCCCCATGAGGTCGGGGTTCGACGTCGCGTACGAGATGCCTTCGTCGGCGAGTCCGAAGACCTGTCCGACTCCGCCCTTGAACGAGCCGTCGCTGACGGACACGATCGCGTCGTACACGGCCGTGTCGACCCGCTTGATCATCGAGGTCATGATCCACTCCGCCTGCTCGGCCGAGACGACCTCGTGCTGGTCGGAGTCGACACCGATCGCGATCTGCTGCTTCGCAGCCGCGGCCTTGAACAGACCGTTCCCGGAGTCGCCCGCCGCGTGATAGATGATGCACGCGCCGTCGTCGTACATCTTGTTCGACAAGGCCTCGCCCTGGGTCGGGTCGTCGAACGCCTTCGTCGTGTCGCCGATGTACTCCACGAGCACCTCGACATCGGGGGCGACCTCCGCCACACCCGCGACGAAACCGGCCTCGAACTTCGCGATCAGCGGCCCGATCTGCCCGCCGAGGAAGCCGACGGTGTCACAGTCCAGCTCCTGGGCCTTCAGGCCGGCCGCCACCCCGACGAGGAAGGAGCCCTGCTCCTCCTGGAACGCCAGGTCGGCGACGTTGGGGATCGCGTCGGCCTCGTTGTCGAGACCGCACGCGGTGCCACACGTCGCGTAGCCGTCGATGATGCCGAACGACGTGTCCGGGTAGTCCGGCGCGATCGCGTTGATACCGGGCGTGAACGCGAATCCGGTACCGATCACGACGTCGTAGCCCGCCTCGGCCAGCGACTGCGTGTTCTCGTCGAGGTTCGTGCCCTCGGAGTTCGCCTCGATGAACTCGGTGTTCTCCTCGCAGACGACGCCGTCTTCGATCGCCTGGTTGAGGCCCATCTCCGACAGGTCGTTGAACCCGTTGTCGCCGAGGCCGCCCACGTCGAGCGCCACGCCGACCGTGAGGTCAGAGTTGCACTCGGCGGCAGCGCCGTCGGTCGGTTCGCCGCCACCGTCGCCGGACCCTTCGTCGTCACCGCACGCGGCGGCGACGAGCGAGAGCGCGACGAGCGGCAAGGCGAACATGCGGAGCCATTTCGGCATGCTTCCCTCCCGTTCCTCGTATCTGGATCCCCGGAACCGCGCGTGGCGGTCCGCGTGGATTCTCCCTGCGGGCCCTTGGCCCGTCAAACGAGTACCCCGTGGGAGACTACGCAGCCGGGAGGGAGATGGGATGCCCGAGCACCGAGGCCGATCGATCGAGGACGACATCATGGCGCGGGTCGCGGCGTCGCCTTTCCATGCATCGATGGGGATCTCGGTCTCGTCCGTGCGTGAGGGAGAGGTCGACCTCGTGCTCGAGGCCCGGCCCGATCACGCGAACCTGCACGGCACGGTGCACGGCGGCGTGCTCGCGACCCTCGCCGACACCGCCGCAGGCGTCGCCGTGCGGTCCGCGACAGCCGAACCCGGTGGTCGGCACGCGAGCGTGAATCTCGACATCCAGTACCTGGCACCGGCGACCACGGGGACGCTCCTCGCCACCGGTCGGGTCGTGAAGCTCGGTCGCCGGCTCGCGTTCGCGGAGGCCGAGGTCACCGACGCCGACGGAACGACCGTCGCCCGGGCCCAGGTGACGGTCGCGCTCTCACCGCCCGAGGCGGCACCGGCAGCTCCTCAGTAGTCGGTATCGACGGCCTGCATCGCCGCCGGCAGCTGCGACAGCGCGCCCTGCAGCCCCATCAGCAGGCCCATGTTCCCGCCGACCTTGACCTTGCCCGTCATGAACGCGGTCACGACCGAGAGCTCGCTCTTGGCGAGCTTCACCGCTGTCTCGTAGCTCTGGGTGATCGTCGCGTCGGGGCCGTCGGCGTCGCCGACGCCCATGTCGATCGTGCCCTCGGCGATCTCGATCCAGTAGTGGGTCTCGCCGTCGCTCGACGTGATGATCTGTTGGATCGTCGCGTGCTGGCTCGCCGCCGCCTGGCGGAACTCGTCGTTCGCGTTCAGCTGCGCCTTCACGGCGTCGGCCCACTCGGTGGACAGGAACTTCACGGACACGTCGATCGTCTCCTTGCCTCGGGCTCGGCTCTCGGGTGCCGGGTGGTTGCGGGCGAGTATAGGCGCGCGGTTCACCCGCCCTCGGCGAGGTCGCGCTCCCACTCGCGGAGCTCGAACCAGCCGGGGTCGGTGAGGTGCGAGGCGTCGGACAGGAACCAGGCGAGCCGCTCCTCGCCTCGGATCACGACCGTGTTCAGGCTCGTGTTCTCGGGCAGGAAGAACATGTCCTGGTCGCGGATGCCCAGGATGTGGCTGAAGTACGCGTTGATCACACCCCCGTGCGCGACCACCACGACATCGCCCTCGCGTTCGGCGGTGATGATCGCCTCGACCGCGGCGACGCACCGCCGCTGGAAGTCCTCGGCCCGCTCACTGCCGGGCGCGAGGTGCCAGGCCGGGTTCTGGTTGCGGAACAGGTCGATCGCCTCGGGGTGCTCTTCGAAGATCTGCTCGAAGTCCTTGGCCTCCCACTCCCCGCCGAACCACTCGCAGAGCTCGTCGCGCTCGACGACGGGCATCGCCACGCGATCGGCGTAGACCTGAGCGGTCTCGCGGGCACGGGCCAGCGTCGACGAGTAGATCGCCGCGGGGCGGGGCAGCAGCACCAGGCGCTCGGCGAGCCGCTGGGCCTGCGACAGTCCCACCTCGCCGAGCGGCGGATCGTACTGGCGGCCCAGCGGGGTCTCGGTGTGCGCGGTCGAGGTGTAGTCGGGTCGCGCGTGACGGATCAGGTACAGGCGGCGGTCGGTCACGGGAACCTCAGGGATGGTCGACTTCGCGGCGTGGCGCGCCCGCCACGTGTCGGCGTAGGTCTGCACGTCTTCCCTCAGCCAGATGCGTCCCGACGCGAGCGACGTGATCGGCTCGGGGAAGGACCCACGGTCGATGTAGGTCACGACGCGACGCTTGTCCCATCCCATGATCTCCGCGGCCTCGGCGACGCCGACGACGTCGGGCACGAGCTCGATCGTGAGCGCGACGTCGTCGCCCGTGATCCGGCGGAGCTCGGCGACGCACTCGCGCTTGCTGATGCCGGTGACCTCGATGTAGGCGGGCACGTCGAGCACCTGGGCGACGTAGCGGCCGCCGGTCTGCCACATGCGGGCGCGCGCCTCGTCGGCCACGCGCTCACCAGCCGCAGCAGGGAAGGATGTAGTGGCAGGCGGGGCACCGGTAGTGCGCGTGCTCGGGTTCCATCGGGTGTCCGCACAGGTCGCACGGCAGGCGCTTGGACTCGTTCAACGAGATGCAGGCGGCGGGATCGGTGACCGTCGACGGTTCCATCGAGCCATCGTAGCCCGCGGCGCCGACTACTCCGCGGAAGCCGACGGCCGATAGAGGCCCTGGCGGCGGAGCTCCTTGCGCCAGCACTCCGTGTGCCAGTGACGGCGGGCGTCGACGTCGCCGACCGGCACCACGACCAGGTGGGCGATGCCGGCCCGGACCTCGTGATCGCATCCTGGGCATCGATAGGCCTTCTGACCGCCGACCGCACGCACCTCGTATCCGGGAGCCTGTGCCCAGCCCGGTGCGTCGGGCGTCGTGCGGGCGGTGTCCACCGGCTCCGGGGCCCGGAAGTACTCGGGGTTGCGGCGGTTCTTCCTCGGCATCAGGCCCGCTCCCCGCGCATGAACGCCGCGACGAGCGGAGCGAACGAGGCCGCGACCTCGCGGGCGTCGTCCGAGCGCGAGCGTTCCAGGGAGTGCCCGCCGCCGTCGACCGCATGCAGCGTCGCGGTCGGCAGCTTGGCCAGCACGGGTTCGAGCACGGCCGCCGTGGCGAACGGATCCTTCGTCCCTTGCAGGAACAGCATCGGCACCTCGATGCCGTACAGATGCTCGTCTCGCACCCGCTCCGGCTTGCCCGGGGGATGCAGCGGATACCCGAGGAAGACGAGTCCGGCGGCGGGCATGCCCTCGGCGACCGCGACCGACGCCATGCGCCCGCCGAACGACTTCCCGCCGACCCAGACCGGCTCGCCGCCGGCCGGCCCGCTCGGCCGCCGCCGCGAACGCCGCCCGCACGGTGGCGACCGCGACCGGTTCGCGGTCCGGCGAACGCTTGCCGGCTTCCATGTACGGGAAGTTGCATCGCAGCGTCGCCACGCCCTCGTCGGCGATCGCTCGAGCGAATCCCGCCATGAACGGATGGTCCATGCCGGCACCGGCGCCGTGGAACAGCGCGAGCGAGGCGAACGCGTCGCGGGGCCGCACGTACGCGGCGCTCACCGCGCCCTTCTCGGGCACGTCGATCGTGAACCGTTCCTCGGGCGTCGGCACGCGTGCCATCATGCATGCCATGACGGCGAAGGGCACGCTGCACCTCGGCACTTCCGGGTGGTCGTTCGACGGGTGGAAGCACGGCGTCTTCTACCCGGAGGGCCTGAAGAACCGCGAGATGCTGCACTACTACACGACCCAGCTGAGCTCGGTCGAGATCAACTACACGTTCCGCCGGTTCCCGACGGAGAAGTCGCTCACGACCTGGCGCGAGCAGGCGGCCGAAGGATTCGTGTTCACGTTGAAGGCCAACCAGCGCATCACGCACTTCAAGCGCTTGCGCGATACCGACGACGACGTGCGGGACTTCCTCGAGCGGGCGAAGCTGCTCGGCGACCGGCTCGGGTGCGTGCTGTTCCAGTGCCCGCCGAGCCTGCAGTACGACCGGGAGCTGATCGAGCGGTTCGTGGGCTACCTGCCGCCGGGCCCTCCGGCGTTCGCGATGGAGTTCCGGCACGCGTCGTGGAACGAGGCGAAGGACCTGCTGCGCGATCAGGGCATCGCGTGGTGCGTCGCGGAGACCGACGAGCGCGATCCCACGCCCGAGGAGCTCTCGTGGGAGCCGGTCGGATACCTGCGGCTGCGCAAGACCGAGTACGGCGACGACGAGCTCGAGGAGTGGGCGGGACGGATCCGGCCGGCGCTCGAGTCCGGGGCCGACATCTTCTGCTACTTCAAGCACGAGGACGACGGCTTCGGCCCGAAGATGGCCAAGCGACTGGATGGTCTCGGCAGCCCCCGGAGCTAGGTCCCTCTTGGCCAGGCCCCCTAGCCGATCAGCGGGAGGCGCGGATCGGGATGCTCCCCCTGAGGGCGTCGACCCGACGCGGCACGGATCCACTCCAGGTCGTCGGACAGGTCGGACGGGCGCCCACCCACCGTGCGGCGCGTCGAGCAGCTCGTCCAGGATCGCCGCGGTCGTCGCGATCCCTTCCGGCGTCGCCATCGGGTCGATGCCGAGCGGGTCGGTCAGGTCCAGCCCGTGCACGACCGCTTCGACGACTCGGCTCGGGATGAACTCCCCCAGCTCCATCAGCGCGTAGTACCCGGGGCCGATGAGCTCTGGCGGATTCGAGCGGGCCCCTTCGATCACCTTGGTGAAGGTGGTCTCGAGCACGCCGGGCATGTCGGCAGGCGTTTTGCCTTCGACCATCGTGTACGCGAAGTCGTAGACGACAGGTGCCACCTCCGACCGCGGGAAGATGAAGAAGCTCACGCGGTCACGGCCCGGCTGTCCTTCGGGTTGCGGGTCGTCGACCAGCATGTGCGCGAGCCCTATCGAGATGTCGAAGTGACCGGCCAGCTCGAACAAGCGTCCAGTGCGGTTGCTCCGGATCGAACGGCACGAGCAACGTCTGCGTCTGCCACTGCTCCGTGGTGAGCCCCTTGAACACATCGAGGAGGCCGCTCAGCTCTCGTTCCAGCGTGTCCACATGGTTCCCGTAGTCGTCCACCGTCGTCCCTCCCCGTGTCGATCGCCCGCCCACGGAGTTGACCACGCGGACCCCCGCTGGTCGAACCGTCACTGGTGCAACGGCACGTCGCGCTGGGTGTGCCACGTCACGAAAGCCACAACGCCGCTTCTTCGTAGTCGCCGGGATCGGTGAGCCGCACGAGATCGGAACCGTCGCGCGGCGCGATGTAGGCGCGCCGACAGATCGTCACCCTCGGGGATCATCGAGAACATGATCCACTCACCGTCCGGGGACCAGACGCCGCCCGACGCGTACCCGTCCATCCCGTCGGGGGCGAACGTGGAGCGCTCGCCGCTCGGCGTGACCATCACGAGCGTGCCGTCGGCCGACGCCGCGAGGATCACCTTCCCGTCCGGGGACCAGTCGCATGTGGTTCCTGAGAGGGCGACGTTCTCCGACAGGCGATGGGCGCTCGCTCCGTCGGCGTCCATGACCATCAAGGTGCCGGCGCTGCCGTCTGCATCCACCCGAACGAACGCGAGCTGTGTGCCGTCGGGCGAGTAGTCGCAGGGAACGTCGCGGGATCGGCTGAGCCGCCGCGGATCACTCCCGTCGGCAGCGCGGACCGTGTAGATGCCGGCTCGTGAGGGGTCGTCGTCATCCCAGCCCTCGCAGGCCATCCTGTTGCGCGGGGCCCAGACGCTGCACGCCAGGTGCAGGGAGCGGTCCTGCTGCTGGAACAGCTCGAACGCCGTGCCGTCCACGTTGACGGTGCCGCCGACCAGAACGCCCGCTCGGCCGACCGCGACGATGGACACCAGCGATCCGTCCGGCGAGAGCTGACGCGCCTCGAACTCCTTCCCCGGCGCGAACGGCTCCTCACCCGAGCCGTCCGCAGCCATCTGGAAGTAGCCGTGCACGTCCGGCGAGACCGGGCGACCCACCAGGACCTGCCCCGGCGCGACCGTCGGCGTGGTTCCGGTGCTCGACGACGAGCTCGCGGGAGTCGGCGGGTCGGTCGATGTGCACGCCGTGACCGCGACGATGAACACGGCGAGGGTGAGCGACAGCCGCCGGAGACGCGTGCGCAGATGCATGTCGGTGACCTCCTTCATGGAGTCAGACCCCAGTCGGCCTGGTTGCCCTCGGGCGTCTGCCCGCCGAGCCGTGTCGCCTCGCCTCCCGTGGCCGGCACACGCATCAGCTCGGTCGGCACGAGCCCGACCCCGGCGACCGCCTGCGTGAAGACGATCGTCGACCCGTCGGGTGACCAGGTCGGCCAGAACCAGTCGTCCCCCGACCTCGAGCCGAGGCGAACCAGTTCCGTCCCGTCCGGCGCGATCACGACGATCTCGGCGGTCCTCGACACGAGCGCGTGGTCCTGGGTGCTGAACGCGATGCGAGAGCCGTCGGGCGACCATGCGGGCGTGCCCGCGTCGATCCGCCAGTCCGTCAGGCGTCGGAGGCCCGAGCCGTCGGCGTTCACGACGAACACCGCGGCCCGGTTGCGACCGCCACCGCGGTCGACGAGCTCGCGCACGCGGATGAACACGATCCGAGAGCCGTCGGGAGACACGTCGGGCTCGGCGTCCCAATACGCCTGGTACGGGTTCGTGGTCACCGAGATCATCTCCCCCGACGACACGTCGAGCCACGCGATCCCCGGGTCCATGCCCGCCTGCCTCGTCGCGACGGCGAGCCGCTCGCCGTCGGGGGACCAGCTCGGCGCCGATGCCACGCCGCGATGCGGGATCCGCTCGAGGCCGGAGCCATCGGGCCGCACGGTGTAGATGCTCCCGTTCGGGGATGGCGGGGCCGAACCGGCGAGGATGCGGCCGTCGTCGAACGCGATCAGGTCGCCCTCCGGCGACCAATCCGGGTACTCGGCGTGGGTCGTCGTGACGGCGACGAGGTCGCCCCCATCGGCCCTCACGGTGTAGAGCCGGTCGCCCGAGTCGCCCACCCCCGAGATGAACGCGATCCGGCCGGTCGACCCCGGCGCCACCGGCTGGCGCTCTGCCGTCGGGGACGGGGATCGGGCAAGCCACCAGATCGGCACGGCGACGACCACCGCGGCGACGAGGATCCCTCCACCCCGCCGCGACCGCCGACGCCGATCCCGGCGCCTGGCGACCGCCTCGATCGTGTACGGCGCGGCCGGGATGCGCTCCATCTCGCGCTCGAGGGTCGGGCCGAGCGTCAGACATCGGATCCCCGTTCCACTTGCCGCAGCGCCGAGCGCGCCTGGAAGTGCAGCGCTCTCACCGTCGACGCGCGGATGCCGAGCATGTGGCCGGCTTCCTCGGCCGAGTACCCGAGGACCTCGGTGAGCACGATCGCGGCGCGGCGCCGGGGCGAGAGCCCCTCAAGGGCACGGATCACGACCTGGCGGTCGTCCACGGCCTGGAACTCGTCGCGCGGCGGCGGCGGCTCGATCGCTCGCTGTGTCGCGAGCACCGCCCTTCGGAACCGACTGCGGAACAGGTTCATCGCCACGCGATGCAGGTAGCCGGTGGGGTTCTCCATCACGCTGACCGAGTCCCATCGCTCCCAGACCCTGGCGAAGGCTTCCTGGGAGATGTCCTCGGCTTCCTGCCGGTCGCGGGTGATCACGACCAGCACCCGGAACAGCGCGTCACACTCGGCGTGGAAGAACTCCTCGAAGGTTGCCGGTGGTTCGACCATCGTCGCCGTCGCATCGTTGCACTCCTCCGGAACGCCTGCTCTCTGACCGATCACGCACGTCTAACCGCCGGGGACGGCGGAACGTGTAGTGGCGATCGGACGGGTCGCCGAACGTGAGGCGAGGAGGTACGCGCGATGCGCCGACGAGGTGCTCGTGTGGAGGTCGTCCCGCGAAGGGCGGATGAGCCGTCCACGTCATGCGGACGTGACCGTGCGTCGCCTGCATCTGCGCGCCACAGACCCCGCACATCGCGACCCCCGGCTCGAGCCTGCTCGGCAGGAGGATCGAGGAGCCACATGCGGTACACGCGTGCGGGACGGTCCCTCTCGGCACCACCATCGCGACCACCTCCGCTCGAAGCCAGCGTGCGCCCGGTGGCGGCCACGGGTCCAGGGCCAAGGGCCCCCCGACGAGAGGTCCTTGCCTCAGGACGCGAGCCCACACCGCGCCTACGGTGGTCGTGGGAGGTCTGCGCGGTCCGATGCGTCGAGCCGCGCGGATCCCATGATCGATGGAGGAGGAAGCCATGTCGCAACCATGGGCATCGTTCCTGCAGGCGCATGCCGCGCTCCGAGGCCGCATCGCATCGGCGTGCCGAGCCACGGCCGACTCCGCGGCGATGGACGAACCATCGCTGCACCGTGAGTTGGTGGAGCTCCACGGGCTGCTGGCCCACGGGATGCTGCGGCACATGGACGTCGAGGACCGCGTGCTCTACCCGGCCCTCGCCCGCGCGGAGGGCCAGATGAGCGTCGATCTCCTGGCGATCGACCATCGAGCGATCGCGGGACTCGAGCGCGAGGTGGCGCTGGCGGAGGCCGCGTTCTCGCACGGCGGGCTCGCACCCGAGGACCGGCGCAGGCTCGTCCGCACGTTGCACGGCCTGGAGATGCTGGTCGACCTGCACATGACCAAGGAAGAGGAGATCTGCCTGCCGGCCCTCGACCGTGAGCTCGAGGCAGCGATCCGCCAGGATCTGGACGACAGCTTGGACACGATGGAGCGGGCCGAGCTCCTGGCCGAGTAGACCGCAGCCGTCAGGAGACGTCCGCGGATCCCTCCGATCGCTCGGCGAGCAGGTCGGCGACCTCGTCGTCGGTGGTCTGGGAGAAGTCGTCGTAGAACTGCCCGATCGCCATGAACAGGCGCGGGGTCTCGACGGTCACGACCTCGTCCGCGGCGTGGCCGAGGGTCGCCACCGCCTCGCGAGGTGCGACCGGGGCCGCCAGCACCACACGAGAGGCGCCACGTCGACGCAGCACGTCGACCGCGGCCCGCGCCGTCGAACCGGTCGCGATGCCGTCGTCCACCAGGATCACGGTTCGCCCCGCGACCGGCACCGGTGGGCGCTCGCCGCGGTACCGACGGATGCGACGCTCGAGTTCGGCCCGTTCTCGATCGGCGACCGTGCGGATCGCCGCGTCGTCGACGCCGAGTCGCGCGATCAGCTCCTCGTTGAGCACCGTGATGTCGCCCTCGGCGATCGCCCCCATGCCGAGCTCGGGCTGCCACGGGCACCCGAGCTTGCGAACGACGAGGACGTCGAGGGGGGCGCGCAGCGCCCTCGCCACCTCGGCGGCGACCGGCACCCCACCGCGGGGCAGCGCCACGACGACGACCGGCTCGTCGCGATAGGCAGCCAGACGCGCCGCCAGCTGCCGTCCGGCATCGGCGCGGTCGCGGAACGCCATGGTCATCACCTCCAGACCTCGTCGCCGTTCCGCCTCGAGCATCGCCGGTCGCCCCTGGGACCGCAAGGGACGATGGTCCCGGATCGGGCGACCCGCTAGCCGGAGAGGCGCTCCCGCACGACCGACCCGATCTCGTCGACCTGTCGGGCGTCGGTGACCTTGCGGCCCAGCGCGTCACGCACGTAGAACGAGTCGATCACACGATCGGTGTAGGTGGCGACCTTCGCGAGGTGCACGTCGAGCGTGAGCTCAGCGAGCGCGCTCGTGATGTCGTACAGGAGGCCGATGCGGTCGGGGGCCCCCACCTCGATCACGGTCGAGTAGTCCGAGGCCTCGTTGTCGACGACCACCGTGATCGGGGCGTTCGAGCGAGACCCCGGGTACCGTGACCGCTTCTCCGCCACCAGGTGTTCCAGCGAGAGCCGTCCCTCCACGGCCTTGCGCAGCACGCCACGGAACTCGCGCCACCGCGCGTCATCGATCTCGTCCTCGAACACGCCTTCGACCTCGAACACGTCGGCCGCGACGCCGTCGTCGGTCGTGAACGCCTGTGCGGAGAGGATCGAGAGCCCCGCGAGCGCGACCGCGGCCGCGATCCACGAGAGCAGACCCGGCTGGTCCGCGGCGACGACCAACAGCTCGTACGTGTTCGCCTTCATCCCCGGTCGCGAGGTCGCCCGCACCTCGGTCGACCCCACGTCGGGCGCGATCGTCGGGTAGTGCGCGGCGATGCGTTCGGGATCGATCGAGAGGAAGTAGCCGCGCGGCATGCGGAAGACGAACCGCTCGACGGCGTCGTCGGGCTCGGCGTCCAGCAGGTCCCGCACGGCATCGATCCGATCGGTGAGTTGCTGGGCGAGCTCGGTCCCCATGTGCCCGCGGTCGAAGACCCGCTGTACCCGGCTCACGAGCTCTCGCACCAGGGTCTGGCGCCACGGGGTCCATGCGGAAGGGCCCGTCGCGAGCGCATCGGCCTTCGCCAGCAGCGTGAGGGCGCCGAGGCGGTCGGGCGAACCGATGCGGGCGGCCACGTCGAGGATCAGGTTCTCGTCGGTGAGGTCCCGGCGGGTGGCCGTGTCGGGGATGAGCAGGTGCTCGGCGACCATGAAGGCCGCGAGATCGCGCGCGGAGCCCGGCACCCCCATGTGCTCGAGCGTCTCGGTCGCGATCCGAGCGCCTGCGGGGACGTGGCCACCCTCCCCGATCTTGCCGATGTCGTGCAGCAGGGCGCCGAGCACGAGACCGTCCCGATCGGGTCCCTGCGCGAGGGCATCTGCCGTGAGCGGGTCCTCGTCGCCCTCCTCGATCAGACGGCTCATCTCGGCGAGCGCCCTCGTGAGATGCGTGTCGACGGTGAAGCGATGGTAGGGATCACGTTGCGGGCGGCACCGCACGTCGGTCCACGCGGGCAACAGCCGGCCCAACACCCCGAGGCGATCGAGGGCGTCGAGGGCAGCGACCCCCGGCTCGCCCGCCCGGAGGATCCGCATGAACGCCCCGCGCGTGCGGTCGGTCCACGCGATCGTGTCGGCGAGAGGGGTGACCTCCAGCGAGTCGAGGAGCCGGGCGTCGGGCCGGTCGCCCGATTCCGCCACCGTGGCCAGCACCTCCAGCGAGTCGTCCGGTCCGGGGAACGGCTCGGGCAGCCCTGTCGGCATCGATGCGCCCTCGGCGGCACGGGCGAGGACGTTCTCGGCGATCCAACGGACGGCCCGGGCATGCTCGAAGACCGCACGCATCAGACCGTCTTCCGCGATCAGGCGTGGCTCGTCGCTGAAGCCCATCGCCCGGGCGATCGGAGGCTGCAGCTCGAGAGGCAGGCGGTCGCCGTGCGTCCCGGTCTCGAACTGCACGGCGCTTCGGACCCTGTCAGGAACTCCTCGGCGGCGTCGGTCCTCGCTCGTTCGGCCGTGCGCAGCAAGGCATCACCGGCGACGGCCGTCGTCCAGCGCACCGCCTGGACGTCGCGGAGCCCTCCGGCTCCGTTCTTGAGGTCCGGCTCGAGCAGATGGGCCGAGACGCCGAACCGCTCCGTTCGCTCGAGCGCGTCCTCACGCAGGGCGCGCGCGAACGCCGCCACGTCGTCGGTCGCGACGGCGCGGACGCGGTCGGCGGCCTCACCGGCGATCGCCAGGTCGCCGGCGACGGGGCGCAGGTCGAGCATCGACGTCAGCGCGTCGAGATGATCCCGGGCCACCTGCTCGCACTCGAGGGGTGTGCGCACCGCGTGTCCGACCTCGAACCCGCCGTCCCACAACGGGTAGAGGAGACGTTCGGCGAGCGCCGCGACCTCCTGTGGCGATCGCGCGTCGTGCACGATCAGCAGGTCGATGTCGGACCGCGGCAGCTGCTGATGACGGCCGTAGCCTCCGACGGCCGCGAGCGCGACGCCGCGCGGCGGCTCCGCCGCGCCGAACATCTCCGCCAGGATGCCGTCGAGTAGCTCCGCCCGGCGCCTGGCCGACCACAGACCGTGGTGACCGGGCGAGTAGGCGCGATCCAGCGCTCCGAGCTCCTCGCGCAGGCGCTCGATGCTCGCGCCCAGGGGTGCGGACTCCATCTCGTCGGGACGCCGTCGGTCAGACCGCGTCGGGGCCCATCTCGCCCGTGCGGATGCGGATCACCTGTTCGGCCTCGGTGACCCAGAGCTTGCCGTCGCCGATCTTCCCGGTGCGTGCCGCCTTGACGATCGCATCGACCACGCCCTGCACTTCGCCGTCGGGCACGAGCACCTCGAGCTTCACCTTGGGCACGAAGTCGACCTGGTACTCCGCCCCCCGATACACCTCGGTATGGCCGCGCTGGCGACCGAATCCCTCGACATCGGTCGTGGTGAGGCCGTTCACGCCGAGGTCACGCAGGGCTTCCTTCACCTCGTCGACGCGGTGCGGCTTCACGATGGCGGTCACGAGCTTCATGGCTGGTCCTTTGGGCTGGTCCTTGAGGACGGGGGCATCAGCTTACGCGCCCGTCAGCAGCTTCTCGTACAGGTCGTAGCGTCGCCGGACCGTCATGCCGACCCCTGCGTACAGGTGGGTCGCACCCGTCGTGTTCTCGGTGTCGACGCCCAGGCGCACCTCGTGGTGCCCGCGCGCCGCGAGCTCCGCGAACGATCGTGTGAGCAGCGCCCGGCCCACGCCACGGCGACGCCAGGGTCCGAGCACCCCGAGGTCCCCGACCCACCCCACGCCGTCGTCGGCCGCCATGCTCACCGAGACGCCGACCGGTTCCTCGCCCTCGAACGCGAGCACGATGAGCGACGGGTCGTACCCAGGCATGCCCCGGAACTCCTGGAGCCACTCCTGCTGTTCCGACGGCTCGTAGCCGAAGTGATCTCGGAACGCCTCGTCGAGCACCTGGTACGCGATGACCTCGTCACCCTCGGGCGCGCCGAGCCGCATCGTGATGCCGTCGGGAACGTCGACGGCCATATGCGGCGGGCAGCCCGCGCTGCATGTGCCAGAAGGACCGGACGTGACGGTAGCCACGCGCCACGAAGAGCCCGAGTGCGGCGGCGTCGGTCGAGGGCATGGCCGAGCGCAAGGGCGCGCTCACTCCCGACGGGATCCGGACGGCCGCGCGACGTTCGGTCTCGTTCAGCACGGCCGAGCCCAGTCCGCGGCCGGCGTGGCCGGGATGCACCTTGCCCATCGCGAAGACCTGCACGGTGGGGTCCAGCGCCAACACCAGGCCGTACGCCGCGACCGTCCCGTCGGGGGCCTCGGCGACGATCGTGTCACGGTCGATGTCGAATCGCGCCACGGCCCAATCGGCGACGATCTCGTCGCGGGAGGGGTCGATGAACCCGACGTCGACCCGATCGCGGGCCTCGAAGAGCGCGACCAAAGCGTCGAGGTCGTCGCGCCGTGCCGGGCGAGCCCGGTACGGGGCGGGGAACGTCACTCCCCGACGGCCTTCTTGCGGGTCGTCGTCTTCTTCGCGGTCGACTTCTTCGCCGTGGTCTTCTTCGCGGTGGTCTTCTTCGCGGTCGACTTCTTGGCCGCGGGTCGCTTCCGTGCGGGTTCGGGCTCGTCGTCGGCCTGCTTCTTCGCCGCGGCGACGCTCGCCTTCAGGGCCTCCATCAGGTCGACGACCTTGGCGGTCGGCTCGGCCTCGACGACCTCGATCTCCTCGCCGTTGATCTTGGCCTCGACGATCTTCAGCATCGCCTCGCGGTAATCGTCGGTGAACTCGTCGGGGTTCCACTCGGCGGTGAGGTTCTCGATCAGCTGGCGGGCCATCTCGACCTCTTGGCCACGCGCCTTCGAGCTCACGTCGACGTCACCGAACTCTGCCTCGCGGATCTCGTCGGGCCAGTACATCGTCTCGAGCACGAACGCGTCGTCCTTGAAGCGGAGCGCCGCGAGGTGTTCCTTGTCTCGGAAGCTGACCTTCGCGATGCCGACCTTGTTGTCCTGGCTCATCGCCTCGCGCAGGAGCGCGTACGCCTTCGCGCCGGTCTCGTCGGGCGTGAGGTAGTAGCTCTTCTTGAACATCATCGGGTCGATCTCGTCGAGGTCGACGAACTGCTGGATGTCGATCGCGCGGCTCGACTCGACCGGCACGGCGTCGAAGTCGTCGTCGGTCAGCACGACGTAGCGGTCCTTCTCGTACTCGTAGCCCTTCACGATGTGCTCGAAGTCGACGATCTCGCCGTCCTTCTCGCACATGCGCTTGTACCGGATGCGCCCCATGTCCTCGTCGTGGAGCTGGTTGAAGCGCAGCGTCTTCTCCTCGGTCGCCGGGTAGACGGCCACCGGGATCGTCACGAGGCCGAACGAGATGGCCCCTTTCCACATCGCTCTCGGCATGGAAGTCCCTCCGGATGTCAGCGTTCCCGCCGCCCAGGGCGCGGAAACGTCATCCTATCCCGAGGCGCCGACGCTCCGGGAGCCTCGCTCAGGCGTCGTGGTCGGCGTCGATCGCTCGTTCCAGGTCCGCGAGCGCCGACGAGAACGCGCTCGCGCGGGCCTCTCCGGCAGAGACCCTGCGCTGCACGGCCTCTCCGAGCATGTAGGTCGCGATCGGGGTGAGCTTGCGCTCGACGCCGTGCGCCACGTCGCGCGCCACGCCGAGCAGGCGCTCCTGCGTGTCGTCGTCGATCGGGTCGACGCCGAGGTCGCCGGCCGCCGTGTTCAGCCAGTCCTCCATCTCTCAGCCCTCCCGCTCGTAGATCGTTCGGTCGGCGACCGGAGGTGTGTACCGGTAGGAGAGCAGGGCGCCCGCCATCGCCAGCAGGCCACCGGCGAGCGCGACGAACATGCCGATGGCAGGGCGCGCCGTGATCGTGCCCTGCTCGAACGCGTCCCCGACGGCGTCGCCTCGCGAGGCATCGGGCGAGAACGTGATCAGCGTCGAGAAGGCTTCCACGTCGGCGAACCGAGCGGCGAGGCCGTCGATGTCGACGATGCCCCAGACCGCGGCGCCGACGGCCACGGCCGACGCGAGGAGTCCGAGGGTGGCCCAGACGTACTTGCCCCCGCCGAGCGAGATCATCACGAGCACGCCACAGATCAGCGCCGCGACGCCGAGGAACATGATCGTCTGCCCAGATACGGCTTCGATCGCGCGGATGCGCTCCTCGCCGCCATCCCCTTCGACGACGAACCAGGTGAACAGGGTCGACGCCGCGATCACGGCGCCTCCCAGCACGAGTCCCCACCCCGCCGGATTCCGCTTCAAGCGCTCCATCGTCCCCCCGTCCGATCGTTGCCGACGTCGAGGGTGCTTCCTATCACGGCGGCCGGGCTGAACGCCATCGGGCCCGAGGCATGCAGCATCGTCACTCGTGATCCACGGTGGCGATGTAGACGGTGTTCGCCGCTTCGCCACCGGTGAGCGGGTTGGCGAACCTGACGACATGCGCCTCGCACGAGGCGAAGACGTCCTCGAGGACGGCGATGTATCCCTCGTCGGGGGGGTCGTCGGACCACAAGGCATAGACGCCTCCCGGATCGAGACGACCGGCGAGTCGCTGCTGCCCTGCGAGCTCGTAGAAGGCGGCGTGACCCGGGTGCAAGACGTGCCGAGGGGTGTGGTCGATGTCCACGAGGATGGCGTCGTGGCGGTCGCGGGTGTCGGGCCCGAAGCGCGAGCCGCTCGCGATCATCTCGAAGAAGTCTCCCTCGACGAGGGTGCACCGAGGATCGGATGTCAGTTCCTCGCTCACGGGAAGCAGCCCACGCCGGTGCCAACCGATGACCTCGTCGAGCGCCTCGATGACACGCACGGATCGCACCCGGGGGTCACCGCAGGACCGCATGCGCGGTGTAGCCGAGACCGAGCCCGCCCACCACGACGTCGAGATCCACGCCTTCGACGAGGGCGAGCGAGATGTCGGCGAGCGCCACCTCGGCCACGGTGAAGGCGCTCGACATGAGGAACTCGTCGCCGAGCTTCGCCTCGTAGATGTCGGCCTGCAGGGTCGGTTCGAATCGACGTCGAAGGCTGATCTCGCCGAGGCGAGTCGGTCGCCAGTCGAGTTCTTCGAAACGGGCGCTCACTGGCTCGCAACCGTGCCACCCAACCCATGGCGTCGGCAAGTCCATCGTCCGACACGATCCGCCCCTCCGCCCGAGGTCGTTCGACCGCCACCCGCGGCTAGCATCACCGGGTGGCGAAGCGACGAAGAGCCCGTGTCTCGAAGGAAGCGTTCACGGTCGAGATGCCGGTCGCGCTCGAGGCGACCCGCGACGGCGACGCCTGGTGGACCGAGATCGACGGTCGCGAGCTGCGACTGTCGAACCTCACGAAGGTCTTCTGGCCCGACGAGGGCTACACGAAGGGAGACCTGCTCGCCTACTACTTCAACGTCGCATCGTTGATCGTGCCCCACCTCGCCGAGCGACCGCTCACGATGAAGCGCATGCCCGACGGCGTCGACGGCCCGTTCTTCTACGAGAAGTCGGCCCCCTCACACACGCCGGACTGGCTCGGCCGATGCGTGGTGCAGAGCGAGGACGCCAAGGGCGGCGAGATCGACTACCTCACGATCGCCGACGCGGCCGGACTGCTCTACGTCGCGAACCTCGGCTGCATCGAGTTCCACCCGCTGCACTCGCGCTGTGCCGACGTGGTGCACCCCGACTACCTCTTCTTCGACCTCGATCCGTTCGAGCCCTACACGTACGAGGACGTGCTCGTCGTCGCACGGCACATCAAGGTGCTGCTCGACCAGCTCGGGCTGCCCTCGTTCCCGAAGACGAGCGGCGCGACCGGCCTGCAGATCTACGTGCCGGTCCTGCGCGGCACGTACTCCTACGACCTCGTGCGCGCGTTCGTGGGCGCCGCCGGCCGCCTGATCAAGGACGCCGACCCCGACCGGGTCACGATGGCGTGGAAGATCGCCGATCGCACCGGGAAGATCTTCATCGACCACAACATGAACCGCTCGGGGGCGAACATCGCGGCCGCGTACTCGGTGCGGCCGGAGCCGCGGGCGTCGGTCTCGACGCCCCTGACGTGGGACGAGGTCTTCGAGGGCGGCTTCGAGCCGGGCGACTTCCGCATCGACAACGTCTGGGAACGGTTCGAACGCGTCGGCGACCTGTTCGAGGGCGTGCGCACCGAGGCGGCGGACCTCACGTCGGCGCTCGAGGCGCTCGGGGTCGACCCCGAGCGGGTCGACGGCGCCGCGGCGCAGCCCGCGGTCGACGCTCCCCTGCCCCGGACCGCGGCGAAGAACGTCGCGGCTCGCACGGCGGAGGAGATCGCGGCGGCGTCGAAGGATCCGGCGCTGTTCGAGTACGTCCGTCGACGCGACTTCGGCCCCGAGGGCACCACCGAGCCCGCGCCCGGCGAGGTCACGCCGACCGGCAACTCGTTCGTGATCCACAAGCACCGAGCCACCCGGCTGCACTACGACGTGCGGCTCGAGCGCGACGGGGGCCTGCCGTCGTGGGCGGTGCCCAAGGGACTGCCGGTCGCCAAGGGTGACAAGCGGCTCGCGGTGCAGACCGAGGTGCACCCGCTCGAGTACGGCGAGTTCGAGGGCACGATCCCCGAGGGCCACTACGGCGCGGGCGAGGTGCGCATCTTCGACGACGGCTGGTACGAGCCGGTCGAGTGGACCGACACGAAGGTCTCCTTCGTGCTGCACGGCCGGCGCTACCCCGGCCTCGAGTTCCACTTCGTGAAGACGAAGACCGACTGGCTCGCGTTCCTCGCGAGCGCGCAGTCGGCGCCGCTGATCCCGACGCCCCCACGGTTCGAGCCGATGCTCGCCGAGGGCGGCTGGGCGCCCTTCGACGACGAGGCCTGGTGGTTCGAGCCGAAGCTCGACGGCATCCGGTGCGTGGCCGAGCTCTCGACCGGCGAGACGAAGCTCCGCACGCGCACCGGGCGCGACGCGACCGAGCAGTACCCGGAGCTGCACATGGTGCACGAGCTCGTCGACCAGGTGAACGCGGTGATCGACGGCGAGATCGTGGCCTTCGACGATGCCGGACGGCCCTCGTTCGAGGTGCTGCAGCAGCGCATGAACCTCGCCGGGCAGCGCGCGATCGCGCGCGCCTCGAAGACCACGCCGGTCTCACTCGTCGCGTTCGACCTGCTCTGGCTCGACGGCCACGACACGACCGGCCTGCCGCTGGAACAGCGCCGCGAGCTGCTCGAGCTCATCGCGGAGCAGGACCACCGGCTGCAGGTCACGGCGCACGTCGCCGGCGAGGGGAACGCGCTCGCGACGCAGGCGCGCGAGCTCGGGCTCGAAGGGGTGATGGCGAAGCGCCTCGGCTCGCCGTACCTGCCGGGCCGTCGCAGCCCCGACTGGCGCAAGATCAAGCTGATGAACACCCAGGACTGCGTGGTCCTGGGCTGGACACCCGGCAAGGGCGGGCGCGCGGGCTCGTTCGGCGCGCTGCTCGTGGGCGCGATCGTCGACGGCGACCTCCGATGGGTCGGTCAGGTCGGCTCGGGCTTCACCGATCGCATGCTCGACGACCTGATGAAGCAGCTCGAACCGCTCGTGCGACCGGACCCGCCGATCGACGACCCTTCCCTCGCCGCCGTGAAGGGCGCGACGTTCGTGGAACCCGAGCTCGTCTGCGAGGTGCAGTACCTCGAGATGACGAAGAGCACGCGGAAGATGCGCGCGCCGTCGTTCCGGGGCATGCGCCCCGACGTGCCGCCCGAGGACTGCGTGCTGGAGCCGCTCGCCGGCTCGCGACGGGCGCCCTAGGCGCCCGGAGCCCGGTAGGGCGCGTTCTTCGCGATCGCCTGGTCGATGTCCTCGGCCGAGATCAGCACGACCGTCTCGATGTTCACGGCGCCCGAGGCGGCGACCGCGGTGGCCACCGACGCGGCGGTGATCTGGTCGGGCATCTCGGCGATCACGTAGGCGTCGGTGTCGCCGAACGCGAAATCGAACGACGGGATCGACCCGCCCATCTCGGCGGCCATCTTCTCGATGAAGGTGCGACGACTGACGGCACCTTCCTTCATGACACCCTGCATCCCGTCCTTCGTGTAGCTGACCTTGAACATGAACCTGGCCATGCGACTTCCCCCTCCCAAGAGGCACGCGAGGTGCGTGCGGACCCATCGTGCGCCCGACCCGAGGATCGCGCAAGGCGACCGGGCGGCGGTCAGAAGGGTTCGTAGCCCGCGCGCACGAGCAGCGCACGCACGTCGCGCTCGTCGAAGCCGCGGTCGAGCAGCTCTCGGTACAGGCGCACGGTCGCGAGCGTGCGCCCGCACGTCGGGCAGAACGCGAACGAGCCGTCGAACGGCGTCTCGCACCAGGGGCACTGCGTGACCTCGATGCGCTTGTCGGGCTCGAGCCCGGCGTCGGCCACGGCGTCGACGTAGCCCTTGCCGTAGTCCCATTGGATGTACTCGTCCTCGACGAGGTCGAACGCGGGCTCGTGCGGCCTGCGGCTCGCCGGAGGTCAGCATCTGCTCGAGGTTGTCGCGCAGCAGCTCCCACTCGAAGTAGTGGTTCGTGCCGCAGTCCTGGCAGGCGATCACGACGCCCTTCACGCCCTGGGGCGAGAAGACCGTGCGCATCGCGGCGAGGTCGTCGAGGTCGGCCTCGATGTCGCGGCGTTCCTCGGGCGAGAGCTCGAACGGCTCGTCCTGCTCGGGATCCATCTCGAATTCCATGCTCACCTACTCATCGTCGTCCGAGAAGCGGAACGCCTTGAAGGCCTCGGCGTACTCGACGCCCGCCTCCTCGCCGACGGTGCGGGCGCGCTCGCGCACCCACGGGGCTGCGGCCTCACCTTCCTCGGAGACGTGCTGGGCGAGCGCCGCGATCTTCGTGTCGATCGTGTCGGTGATGTCGACGTACGTGTCGGGCTCGGCGCTCGAGAGCCAGAGGTTCGGGATCTCGTACGGCTCGATGCCCTCGTCCTCGAGCTCCTGGAACATCACGCGCGTCGGCGCGTCGGGCATCACCGCGGTGAGCGCGAGCAGGCCGGCCTGCTTGTGGTCCCAGTGGTTGATGTAGCCCTGGCCGGACCAGAGGCGTGACGGATCGGGGGCGACGAGCACCTCGGGCCGCAGGCGACGCACCTCGCGGGTGACCTTCTTCCGTGTCGCGGGCGTGACCTCGAGCAGGCCGTCGGTCTCCCCGAGGAACGTGACGCTCTTCACGCCGAGCACGTCGGCGGCGGCTCGCTGCTCCCGCTCGCGGATCGGCGCGACCTCGTCGCGGTCGGCACCCGGCTCGTTCGACCCGGCCGAGCCGTCGGTGCAGACGACGTAGTGCACCTCGCAGCCGTCGCGCGCCCACTTCGCGATCGTGCCGCCGCACATGAACTCCGCGTCGTCGGGGTGCGCGAAGAGCACGAGCGCGCTCGAGAAGGACGGTTCCCGCATGACGGTCCAGCCTAACGACCGCGGAGTGGAAGGCACCATCGCCTGCGGGATACGGCGGTCCTCGCGTGGTTCGATGCCCGGGTGAGCGACGACGCCGCACGCATCGCGGAGCTCGAGCGCGGGTTCCGACGCGACGGGCTGCCGAACCTGATCCTCGACTTCTCGGCGGCCGAGGACGTGTTCACGCGCGCGATCCCGTTCCTGTCGCTCGTGTTCGTGCTCGAGGTCGTGAACGCGATGGACCTCGAGGCCGCGGCGTGGGAGAACCTGCTGTACGCGCTCGGCGGCGCCGCGATCTTGTTCGGCGCGTTCGGGATGCTCAACGTCGAGCGGGGGCGCCCGTTCCTCACGGTGCCGACCCGTGTCGGCCGGCCCGAGCTCGCCGCGTTCGTCGTCCTTCCTGGGTTGCTGCCGATCGTCTTCAGCGGGCAGTGGCTGTTCGGGTTCAACACGATGCTCGCGAACGCGGCGCTGCTGCTGCTCGTGTACCTCGTGATCGGCTTCGGCGTCGTCTCGCTCGTGCGATGGACCGGGCCGTCGGTTCTTCACCCAGCTCGGCGCGTCGCTCTCGGTGCTCGTGCGCGCCGTGCCCTTGCTGCTCTTCTTCTCCCTCGTGATGTTCTTCACCACCGAGATCTGGCAAGTCTTCACGACGCCGGGACCAGGTGCGTTCTGGACGGCGATGATCATCTTCGTGCTGCTCGCGATGGTGTTCCTGGCCGTGCGGCTGCCGGGCGTGGTGCGCGAGGTGCAGGCCGAGTCCTCGGTCGGCGACGTGCCTCTGCGGCGCAAGGAGCGCTTGAACCTCGCAGCGGTCGCCCTGATCAGCGAGATGCTGCAGGTCGTCTTCGTGAGCGCGGCGATCTGGCTCTTCTACGTCGTGCTCGGCGCCCTGCTCGTGAACGAGGCGGTCCGCCAGACGTGGTTGCTCACGCCCGACGACGTGTACTTCACGATCACGTGGTTCGGTGACGACGTGCAGGTGAACGAGGCGCTGCTGCGCGTGGCGACCGGGGTCGCGGCGTTCGCGGGGCTCTACTACGCGGTCACGATCCTCGTCGACGCCGCCTACCGCGACCAGTTCGTCGACTCGCTCACCGTCGAGCTGCGCGACACGTTCCGTCGCCGCAGCGAGTACCTCGAGCTCCAGCGCAGGCGTGGCGTTCCCGTCACGCCTCCGTCGGATCCGTCGGCCGGGACATCCGCAGGAACGTGACTCATGAGCACACTGCCGCGACCCCGGTCAGCCACTGGAGGACCGAGTAGCCTGCTCTGGATCGGATCAGCGTGACCACTCTTCGGTGACCCTCATGCCCAGCCTCAGACCTAGCGTGTGCCCACTCCGCGATCGGATCGATCCGCGCCTCGTGCGATTCAGCGCCGGGGCCACTGCCTGCACGCTCGCCGTCGTGTTGCTCATCATGGACGTTGTTCGACCGTTGGGTCTCGGCCTGCTCGCCTCGCAGGTCGCCGTCTTCGCGTTCACCGCGTTCGTGAGTTTCCAGTGGTCGGTGTGGGCGCAGATCTTCGCCCGCTTCATCTGGCCGCGGATCGAACCACCGACTGCACTGGAGGATGCTCGGCCGGCGAGGTTCGCCCAGTTCTTCGGCTTCGTGTTCACTGCCCTGGCGCTGATCTTCTTCGTGGTGGGCATCGATGTCCCTGGCTACGGCCTGACTGCGCTCGTCTTCGGAGTATCCGCTCTCAACGCATCCACCGGACTGTGTCTGGGTTGCAAGGCCTACCTGCTGATCCGCCGATCGGAACCGGCCTGAGCGTGGTCGACCACCAACCGAACACCCACGTGGCCGAGCTATCGATCCGCAGGCCCAACGGTCCAACGATGCGCTCGATCAGGTGCAGGATCGGCTCCTCCCCCTCGAACAGCCGCTCCTGCACCCTCTCGATCCGCCCCCCTCGCTCCACGTACACGTCGTCGGGCCCATTGACCGTGACCTCGGTCAAAGCGCAACTGGGTACGTCAGATGTGGGCGATGGTGCCCGCGAGCACGGCCCGTGTGAATGAACGGCTTGGCCGTATCGAGGAGTATCCTTGGACCGTGCGCAGGATTCGAGAACTCACCAGGAGGCTGTGGGCTTGGATCGCGCGCGATCCCCATGACGATCCACCGAAGTACGACCCCTTCTCCTCTGCGAGGCCGCACGGTGGCGGCTCGGGAGGCGGAGGCGGCTAGGGGCCGGTGATCCTGAACCGTGACGGCTGGCCGCTGTCACTCGTTGCGGGTCCATGGCGAACCAGGTCGACCACCTGACCCCGATCGCGGTGGGCGGCGTATGTGTTTCGACCCGGCGGATCGGTTGACCATGACCTCGTTCCCGTCGGGGGATGTTCGCATCGCGACGCATGGTCTCACGGGCGTGCGTCGCCAGCCGCGTCGGGTAGCGTCGAGGGGATGAACCTGCAGAGGGAGCCGGCATGCTGAGGCGCGTCGTCGACGCCGTGCTCGAGACCAGCGTGGTCGGCAGCTTCACGAAGGTCGGCTACGAGGCGCGCCGTCGCATGTACGACTGGCCCGATCTCGCCTCGTTCGACATGAGCGGGAAGACGGTCGTGATCACCGGCGGCAACTCGGGGCTCGGCCTCGTGACCGCGAAGGCCCTCGTGCGCACCGGGGCCTCGGTGCGCATCGTCGCTCGCAACGCCGAGCGCGGCGCGGCCGCCGTGGAGGAGCTCGACGCGATCGGCGGCGCCACGGCAGGCCTCTACGTCGCCGACCTCAGCTCCCTCGGCGACGTGCGTCGGCTCGCGAGCGAGATCCGAGAGCGTGAGTCCCGTCTCGACGTGCTCGTGCACAACGCGGGTGCGCTCCTCGCCGAGCGGAAGGAGTCCGTCGACGGTCACGAGATGACGTTCGCCACCATGGTGCTCGGCCCGTTCCTGCTGACGAGCGAGCTGCTCCCGCTGCTGCGCGCGACGCCCGGCGGCGCCCGGGTGCTCTGGATCGCGAGCGGCGGCATGTACACGCAGTCCCTCGACGTCGACGCCCTCGAGATGGATGCCGACGACTACTCGGGCACGACGGCGTACGCCCGGGCGAAGCGCGCGCAGGTCGTGCTCGCCGAGGAGTGGGGCAAGCGCCTGCGCGACGACCGCATCGCCGTGCACGCGATGCACCCCGGCTGGGCCGACACGCCGGGCCTCGAGACCGGCCTGCCCGGCTTCCGCACCCTGCTCGGCCCGATCCTGCGCTCCCCCGAGGAAGGCGCCGACACGATCGTGTGGCTCGCCGCCGCCGAGGAACCCGGCCGAGTCACCGGGAAGTTCTGGTTGGATCGCGCGCCGCGCTCGACCACGAAGCTCGTGCCGTCGGGCGCGACCGCCGAGGAACGCGACGCGCTGTGGAGTCTCTGCGAGCGCCTGACCGGAGTGGCGTTCCCCTAAGGCACCGGACGCCCGGCGATCGTCCGCTCGAGCGCATCAGCCTGCGACCTGACGCTCTCGGCCGACGGGCCACCAGCCATCGTTCGCGAGGCGACGCTGCGATCGGGATCGAGCAACTCGGCGCCACCGGGCACACCGAACGCCGTCCATTCCTCGTCGGTGAGGTCGGCGAGCGAGCGACCTTCTTCGTCGACCCGTTTGAGGAGCTCGCCGGTGCGGCGGTGCGCCTCGCGGAACGGCACGCCGTCACGCACGAGCGCCTCGGCGAGATCGGTCGCGTAGAGCCCCTCGGCGGCGCAGGCGGCGCGCATCGCGTCGACGTCGAAGCGGATCGTCGAGATCGCGCCCGTGATCGCCGGCAGCACCAGCTCGAGCGTGTCGGCGGCGTCGAACGCGGGCTCCTTGTCCTCCTGCAGGTCGCGGTGGTACCCGAGGGGCAGGCCCTGCAGCAACGCCGTGAGCGACACGAAGTCCCCGGCGACGCGGGCCGCCTTGCCGCGCGCGAGCTCGGCGGTGTCGGGGTTCCGCTTCTGCGGCATCATGCTCGACCCGGTGGAGTACGCCTCGTCGAGCGACGCCCAGCCGAGCGACTCGTCGGTCCAGCGGGCGAGGTCGGCCGCGAGGCGCGACAGGTGCGTGGCGCAGATCGCCGCGACCGCGAGGAACTCCTGCACGAAGTCGCGGTCGCTCACCGCGTCGATCGAGTTCGCGAACGCCCGGTGCATGCCGAGGCGGGCCGCGGTCATGTCGGGGTCGAGGCCGAGCGTCGAGGTGGCGGTCGCGCCGGCGCCGAGCGCGCTGGTCGACGTGCGGACCGACCACTCGGACAGGCGCTCGAGGTCGCGCGAGAGGGCCCACGCGTGGGCGAGCAGGTGGTGACCGAGCGTGACCGGCTGCGCGAAGCGCGCGTGCGTCGTGCCCGGCATCACGGTCTCCGCGTGCTCGCGGGCACGGGCGATCAGCGCCTCGGCCAGCGCGACGACGAGGCCGTCGATGCGCCGGCCGGCCGCGAGCAGCCAGAGGCGGAGATCGGTCACGACGAGGTCGTTGCGGGAGCGGCCGGCGTGCAGCTTCGCACCGAGGTCGCCGAGGCGCTCGGTGACGCCCCGCTCGATCGCCGAGTGGATGTCCTCGTCGGCGTCGTGGAAGACGAACCGTCCCTCGGCGATGTCGTCACCGACCGCGGCGAGCGCCTCTTCCAGGGTGGCCGCCTCGTCGGCGTCGAGCAGGCCGGCGTCCTGCAGGGCGCGGACGTGCGCGATCGACGCGTCGACGTCGACCGAGGCCAGGCGCACGTCGAAGTGGAGCGAGCGGCCGAGCGCGTGCGCCTCGGGGGCGGGCGGGGTCGAGAAGCGGCCCGCCCAGAGCGGCGACGAGCCGTCGGTCACGCGCCGGTCCCCTGCTTCGCCGACCACACCTTGAGCGGCAGGCCGTACAGGCGCACGTAGCCCTCGGCGTCGGACTGGTCGAACGCGTCGCCGCTGCCGTACGTCGCGAGCGACAGGTCGTAGAGGGAGTGGTCGCTGCGGCGGCCGACGACCGTGCACGAGCCCGGCTCGAACCGCAGCCGGACGTCGCCGGTCACCTGCGCCTGGGTCGCGTCGACGTAGGCGTCGATCGCGGCGCGCAGCGGCGAGAACCACTGCCCGTCGTAGACGAGGTCGGCCCAGCGCTGCTCGAGCTGGGGCTTGTGGTGCGCGAGGTCGCGCTCGAGCGTCAGGTCCTCGAGCGCCTGGTGCGCCCGGATGATCGCGAGGGCGCCGGGCACCTCGTAGAGCTCGCGGCTCTTGATGCCGACCCGGCGGTTCTCGATCATGTCGACCCGGCCGAACCCGTAGGAGCCGCCGAGCACGTCGAGCCGGCGGATCAGCTCGGGGAGCGCGACGGTCTCGCCGTCGAGCGCGACCGGGACCCCGCGGTCGAACGTCAGGGTGATCTCGGCGGGCTCGGTCGGACGGTCCTCGGGCGCTGCGGTCCGCTCGAACGCGTCCTCGGGCGGGGCGACCCAGGGGTCCTCGAGCGGGCCGCACTCCGCGGTGCGCCCCCAGACGTTCTCGTCGACCGAGTAGGTGGTGACGACGCTCGCGATCGGGATGCCCCACTCGTCGGCGAGCGCGATCGCCTTCTCGCGCGGGATGTTCGCGTCGCGGATCGGCGCCAGCACCTCGAGGTCGGGTGCGAGCACGCCGAACGACACCTCGAACCGCACCTGGTCGTTCCCCTTGCCGGTGCAGCCGTGGGCGACGACGCTGCGCGCCGACCTCGCGCGCGACCTTCACGACCTCCTCGACGATGCACGGGCGCGCGAGCCCCGAGACCATCGGGTACTTCTGCTCGTAGAGGCCGTTGGCCTTGATCGCGGGCGTGAGGAACTCCGCCGCGTAGCGGTCGACCGCGTCGGCCACGCGCACGCTCGCCGCGCCCGCCTTCTTCCCGCGTTCGACGATCTCGTCGAAGTCCTCGCGCTGGCCGACGTCGACCGCGACCGCGTGCACCTCGTAGCCCTGCTCGGTGAGCCAGCGGATCGTGACCGAGGTGTCGAGCCCGCCGCTGTAGGCGAGCACCGCCTTCTTCGTGCCTGCGCCACTGTTGGCGTCCATCAGCTTGCCTCCATGATCTGGTTGAGCGATCGCTCGATCGCGGGTGGCTTCACGCCCTCGCGGCCGAGGATCAGGATCGTGTTGTCGCCGGCGATCGTGCCGGCCACCCCGTCGAGCCCGGCGCGGTCGATGCCCTCGGCGAGGGCGGCGGCGGCGCCGGGCGAGGTTCGGACGATCAGCCCGGCGTCGCTCGCGACGAACGACAGCGCGAACTCGTCGAGCAGGTGCCGCAGCAGCGCCATCGGCCCGTAGGAACCGGCGTCGCCCGGCACGACGTAGCGCGTGCCCTGGGCGTCGTGCACACGCGCGAGGCCGAGCTCCTCGATGTCGCGGCTGATCGTGGACTGCGTGGCCTCGATGCCCATGTACGCCAGGCGCTCGCGGATCTCCTGCTGGCTCGCGAGACGCTCCTTCGCGAGCAGCCCGAGGATCGACTGCTGCCGCTTGGACTTCGAGGCCCCGTTGGAACGGGTCATGCCGACGCCTCCTCAGACTCGAGCACGCGCGCGACCGCGGCGCCGAACGCTCGGGCCGCCTCGGCCACGTCGTCGTCGCTCGCGATCAGCGGCGGCGACATCCGCAGGACGTCGGGCCCCGCGGGGGTCGCCAGCACGCCCTCGTCGATCATCGCCACGACGACGTCGTTCGCGACCGGGCGCGCGAGCTGGAAGCCCCAGAGGCATCCGCGTCCGCGGGCATCGAGGATCGCGCCGTCCGGTGCGGCCGCGGTGACCGCGGCCGGCAGGGCGTCGCCGATCGCCCGAGCCCGTTCGAGCAGCCCGTCGCGCTCGATCGTCTCGAGCACCGCGAGCGCCCCCGCGCACACGACCGGGCCGCCGCCGAACGTCGACGCGTGGTCGCCGGGCTCGAACGAGATGCGTGCGCGCGCGAGCATCGCGCCGATCGGGAGCCCGCCGCCGAGCGCCTTGGCGAGCGTGAGCACGTCGGCCTCGACGCCCGCGTGCTGCAGGGCCGCCCAGTCGCCGCACCGGCCGAGGCCCGACTGCACCTCGTCGGCCACGAGCAGCGCGCCGCGCTCGTCGCAGAGGGTCCGCACCCCCCGGAGGTACCCGTCGTCGAGCGGCCGCACGCCGCCCTCCCCCATCACCGGCTCGAGCAGCACGGCGCCGACGTCGTCGGTCATCGCGGCGTCGAGCGCGTCGAGGTCGCCGGGCGGCACGAACCGGAACCAGTCGACGAGCGGCTCGAACGCCTCGCGCTTGCCCGGCTGCCCGGTGGCGGCGAGCGTCGCGGTCGTGCGTCCGTGGAACGACCCCTCGAGCGCGACGATCCCCGGCTTCCCGATCGCGAGGCCGTGCTTGCGCGCGAGCTTGATCGCGGCCTCGTTCGCCTCGGCCCCGGAGTTGCAGAAGAAGACGCGCGCGTCGGGCACGGGCATCGACGCGGCGAGCCGGTCGGCGAGCGCCGCCTGCGGGCCGGTCGCGTAGAGGTTGCTCACCATGTCGAGCGTGTCGAGCTGGTCGCGCACGGCGGCGACCCACGCGGGGTGGGAGTGCCCGAGGGCGTTCACGCCGAGGGCCCCGGCGAAGTCGAGGTACGCGCGTCCGGCGTCGTCCCACACGCGCGTCCCCGCGCCGCGCACGAGGGTCAGCGGGTACCGGGCGTAGGTCGGCATCACGTGGGGCTCGTTCATGCGGAGCCCTGCGGCGCCGGCGCGTCCGGCGTGATCATCGTGCCCACGCCCTCGGGCGTGAACATCTCCAGCACCAGGGAGTGCTCGACCCGCCCGTCGACGAGGTGGACCCGGCCGACCCCGGCGGCCAGCGCGGCCACGGCGCTCTCGAGCTTCGGGATCATGCCACCCTCGACGACCCCCGGCTGCGCGAGCAGCTCCAGGCACTGGGCGGCGGAGAGCTCGCTCAGCAGGTCGCCGGTCGGTCCGATCAGCCCGGGCACGTCGTTGATGAACACGAGCTTCTCGGCGCCGAGCTCGATCGCGAGCTGGCTCGCGACCACGTCGGCGTTCACGTTGTAGGCCTGCCCGGTCGTCTCGTCGACCGCGATGCTCGCGACCACCGGCACGAACCGCTGGTCGGTGAGCGTGCGCAGCACGTCGGCGTTCACGTGCACGACCTCGCCGACGAACCCGAGGTCGGGGCCCGACTGCTTCCTCGCGAGCAGCAGGCCTCCGTCGACCCCCGAGAGCCCCACCGCCCGGACGCCGCCGGTGCACGAGCGACGCGACGACCTCGGTATTGAGCTTGCCGGCGAGCACCATCGTCGCGACGTCGAGGGTCGCGGCGTCGGTCACGCGCAGCCCGTCGACGAACGTCGTCTCGATGCCGAGCCGCTCGCTCAGGTGCGTGACCTGCGGCCCGCCGCCGTGCACCACGACCGCCGTGGTGCCGGCGCTCTGCAGCAAGGAGACGTCCTCGGCGAACGACGACGCGAGGCCCACGGTGTCCATCGCGGCGCCGCCGTACTTCACGACGATCACCTTGCCGTGGTGCTCGCGCATGAACGGCAGGGCCTCGAGCAACGTGCGCGCCTTGGCCACGGTGCGCTGACGGATCTGCGGCGGAAGGTCGGTCGTCACGTCGTGTACTCCCCGTTGATGCGCACGTACTCGTAGGAGAGGTCGCAGCCGTAGGCGCGGCTCGACGCCCGGTCCGTCACCGAGGCGCACGTGCACGGCGATCTCGGCTTCCTTCATCGCGGCGCGGGCCTCGTCGGCGAGCTGGGAAGCCGCCTCGAAGTAGGCCGGCGGGATCACGCCACCGACCGCCACGGGCACGCCGCCGATCGAGACGTCGAGTCGCGACGGGTCGAGCGACACGCCGGCCGCGCCGGCCGCCTGCAGGAATCGCCCCGGGTTCGGGTCGCCGCCGAAGACCGCGGTCTTGACCAGCGGCGAGTCGGCCACGGCCTTCGCGACCCGGCGGGCGTCGCTCTCGGTCGCGGCACCCTCGACGTCGACGATCATCACGTGGGTCACGCCCTCGCCGTCGGCGATCAGCTGGGAGACGAGCGACTCGCCGACTATGTCGAGGGCCCGTACGAGGTCGTCCCAGGCGGAGGAACCGGGTTCCACGACGTCGCCGCCACTCGCGGCGCCGCTGGCGAGCAGCAGCACCGTGTCGTTCGTCGACGTGCATCCGTCGACCGTGAGCGCGTTGAACCGCGGCGCCAGCATCTCGCACGCGAGCCTGCGCAGATCGTCGGCGGCCACCGTCGCGTCGGTCGTGACGAACGCGAGCATCGTGGCGAGGTTCGGCGCGATCATGCCGACGCCCTTCGCGCATCCACCCACCCGGAACGCCCCCGCGTCGGCGGTCGCCTGCTTGTGCACGGTGTCGGTCGTCATGATCGCGCGGGCGAACGACTCGCCTCCGTCGGGCGACAGCGCGCCGACCAGCGCGGGCATCGCCGCCTGCATCTGCCCGACGTGCAGCGACTCGCCGATCACGCCCGTCGAGCTGGGCAGCACCTCGTCGGGCTCGGCACCGAGCAACGACGCCGCCTCGGCGCTCGTGGCGACCGCGTCGTCGATCCCCCGAGGACCCGTCGCCGCGTTGGCCTGGCCGCTGTTCACGAGCACCGCTCGGATGCGGCCGCGCGCGAGGCGGTCTCTCCCGACCTCGATCGGCGCGGCCGCCACGGCGTTCGTGGTGAACAGGGCCGCCGCAGTCGTGCCCGGATCGCCCACGAGCAGGCCGAGGTCGGGAAGACCGCTCGGCTTGAAGCCCGCCGTCACCCCCGCGGCCCGGAACCCGAGCGGGTACGTCACGCTCACGGATACACCGCCAGCGTCGGCAGACCTTCGGCTTCGTCGAAGCCGAGCGCGAGGTTCAGGTTCTGGATCGCCTGACCAGCGGCGCCCTTCACGAGGTTGTCCACGGCCCCGATGACCGCCGCCGTGCCGGTCCGGGCATCGGCGACCGCCTGCAGCTCGATCACGTTCGTGCCGCGCACACGCTTGGAGTCCGCCATCGCGCCCGGCGCGAGCACCCGCACGAACGGACGCCCCGCGTACGCGACGGTGAGCGCCTCGGTCAGGACCTCGGTCGTCGCCCCCTCCGTGAGCGTGGCGTAGCTCGTCGTCAACACCCCGCGGACGGCCGGCACGAGGTGCGGCACGAACAGCACCGGCGGCGCCACCCCGGTCGCGAGCTCCAACCCCCGCTCGATCTCGGGCGTGTGCTGGTGCGTCGGCACACGGTAGGGCCGGATGCTCTCCTCGGTCGAGGTGTAGATCGTGGACTCGTTCGCGGCCTTCCCCGCCCCGGACAGACCGGTCTTGCCGTCCACCCGGATCGCGCCCGGCTCGATCAGCCCTTCACCGAGCAGGGGCGCGAGGCCGAGGATCGCCGAGGTCGCGTAGCAGCCCGGGTTCGCGACGAGCTCCGCCCCCGCGACCTGGGCGCCGAACAGCTCCGGCACGCCGTAGACCGCCTTCTCGAGCAGCGCCGGCGCGGGATGCTCGAAGCTGTACCACTCCGGGTACGCGTCGGCGGGGAGCCGGAAGTCCCCCGCGAGGTCGATCACGCGCAGCCCTGCGTCGAGCAGCGCCGGCACGAGCGAGGCGCTGGTGCCGTTCGGCAGGGCGGAGAACACGACGTCGGCCTCCCCGGCGATCGCGTCGGGCTCGATCGGCTCCATGGCGTTGCCCGCGATCGGCAGCGACACCAGGTGCGGATGGACCTCAGCGAGCGTCTTGCCCGCGGAGTCCTTGGCCCCAAGGAACGTGACCTCGGCCCGCCGGTGCGCCGCGAGCAGACGCACGAGCTCCCCGCCGGCATAGCCGGACGCCCCGAGCACCGCGACGCGGGTCCTTTCCGTCACAGTGCATAAGTATGCACACCACGGGTAACCATGACCACCGCGACTGGCTCGCGAAGAGCTGAGTCAATCTCCCGGGAAGGGATAGCTTCCAGGCTCCTGGTAATCGAATCGGATGCCCTGTTCCCAGGCTTCCAGCGACGCATGGGGCTGCCCTCGGAATCGAGTCTGCGGGATCACGACCGATGGCAGGAGGGAGACGTCGCCCACGATCGTCGCCGGGAGGTCCATGTCTGAGTCGATGGGTGGCGAATGGAAGGGACTCAGGACCCGCTCGCCGAAGATGACGACGTTCTCCGTCCCGGCGAGAGCGGCGTTCGGCACGACCCAGGTCCTCGGGAGCGTCGGGTCGGCGCGGACCCGGTCGGCCCACGCTCGGCACGCCTCGTGGTCATCGGCGACGAGATCCGAGGCGGTGAGGCCGTGGTCGCCGGCGTTGTCGAAGGTCAGCCTCTCGGCCTCCGAGAGGTCCACCTCGACGACCCACACCCTGACGAATCGCTCGGCGAGGTCTCCGGGGCTGAACAAGTCGTGCGCGCGAAGGTACTCGGCGATGCATCCGAGCGGGTGCAGGGTGAGGTACTGCGTCGCTTCTCGCCCGCCCGCACGATTGTAGCGACCGGCGGAGCGGTTCGGATCGATCCAGAAGGGAGTGTCGTAGTTCGCGATGCGGTAGGAAGTGACCAAGGACCAGCTCTCTACGTCGCTACGCTCACCCTGGCAGATGCCGCGAGCCGGATGAGATGCGGCGCCTCATCCAGGTCGGCCAGCAGCTCTGCCGGTGCACGCCCACCGAGATCGGCACGCGGTGACTCGAACCAGCGGAGGACCCCTTCGCCGGTGAGGACGTGCCTGAGTTGGTTGGTGACCTTTGCGACGACCCTGACACGCGCCGCGTCCTCACCCCTCGGCTGCGTGGATCCCTGCGACAACCACCGTTGAAGCGTCCTCGGACTCGTCTGTAGCAATTCGGCAACGCGGGGGTATGGGGCATCGAGGGTCTCGACGAGCCAACGAACTACCAACTTCGGAGGACGGTCCTCAGCCGATGCACCCTCGTCTGACACATCGCGAAGTGCTTGCCGGACGCGCTCCAGTCCGATCCTCACCCCTCGTCGCTCTTGGGCCGGGTCGTCGAGGTCGAGCGCGCGGAGCGCCTGGATGGTGCCGCTTTGGATGGCGAGGATGAAGTAGGGGTCGACGGCAAGGAGTTCGGCGCCGGCGATCGCTTCGAGCCGGTCGCCCAGGCGCAGCACCACCTTGTGGACCTCGTCCGGCACGACTTCCGCAGTCGCCAGGGCGCTCTGTGCTTGCTCCACATCGTCGCGGAGCCGATCCCAGTCGGGATCCCACCGCATCGATCCAGCCTGCGAAGATGCGCTCACCACCATTGGCCCTCTCCCGTCGTCTCTACATGACACATCCTAGCCAATGTCCTAGTTATCGGTCAAGGATCCCCGAGCTGAAGAAGGGCTCATTCCCCGCGGCAGGGGACGCGCCAGGCGCCGAGCGCGAGGCGCTTCTTCAGGAAGTTGAAATCGTGGGCGTTCGCGTCGGGGCAGAACTCGTCGGTCTCGAGCTTGTACTCGACGCCGAACACCGCCTTGCCGGCGTCGACGAACGGGTCGAGCCGGTGGCACTCGTCGTACTGATGGCACTGCTCGTTCAGCGCCGCGTCGAAGTACGGCAGCAGCGCGCGGATCTGGCCGAGGTCGTTCTTCAGCAGCGCGCTCAGGCCGCGCCGATGCGCCTCGTTCGCGAGCATCACGTTGTACCGGAGCTGGTCGGCCCCGGTGAGCGGGAACCCGGTGCGGTTCGCGTACCCGTCGACGTTGTCGAACTCGACCGCGTCGAAGCCTTTGCGCGCGCACATGTCGAGCCGGCGCTCCATGATCGGGCGCAGCATCGAACGTCGGCTGATGTCGAGCCAGCGCTCCCCCGGCCACCCGTTCGACCGGCCCAGCACGCGTTCGGGGAACCGGCTGACGTCGGGGCGCCACCGCTCCCACGAACCGGCGCTGATGTAGCAGACGACCGCGCTGCCGTCGGCGTGCAACCCGGCGATCACGCCCCGAGGCACCTCGAACCCGTCGACGTCGTACATGTCCACGTCGAACGACGTATCGATCGGGCCCTGCAGCTGCCACTGCCAGCTGGTCTCGAGCGCCGGGTCCCAGCATCCGTCGCACGGCACAGGCTCGGGCAGCTCGGGTGCTCGGGGCGAGGCGGCGGCGATCGCCGGGAGCGACACGCACGCCGCTGTGAGCACGAGGGAGATCGCGAGACGCCGCATCGCCGCAGCCTACTCCGGCCGGTCGAGCCGGATCGTCGAGAGTATCGCCTCGGTCTGCTCGACGGCGCCCACGAGCCACGCCCCGTCCTGGCGCCCGCGGAGGTCCTGGCGGGGGAAGACGAACTGATTCAGCGCCTCGTCGGAGCCCACCTGCAGCCCCCGCCCGGCCAGGTACTCGCCGAGCGCGAACTCCCAGCTGAAGATCGCCGTGCCGTCGTCGAACGCCTGCACGGTGTAGGTCATGAACGCGTTGGGATGGGCCTCGTAGAGCCGTGCGCCGCCGCCGAACGCGCGCCTCTCACCCAGGCGGAAGTCGAGCTTCGCGAGCGCCTCCTCGAAGTCCATGCGCGGAAGCTTCGCACACCCTCAGCGCACGACGGACAACGGACCTCCCTCCTCGTCGGCGTCCGCGGGGAGCGCGCCCGCTGGTCCGACGGGGTCGACCCTCGAGGCACGGGCGCGCGCGATCGAACCGCGGGCCTTGCCGAGCTGGGACCGGAACTCGTCGGCGCCGTTGGTGATCATCGTGCCCGCGCGTGCGAACCGGTTCTCGACGACCGCTTCCAGCGAGTCGAGCACCCCGCCCACCTCGGCGAGGCTCGCCTGCACGTTGGCGGCGTCGCCGAACCGCTGCACGAGCGCGAAGAGGAAGAGTACGATCGGCAGCGCCGAGGAGTACGGCACGATCACGACGCCGTGCCCGTAGGCGTCGGCGTGCGCCCGGCGCAGCACCTCGTAGGCGGCGTCGGGGACGGCGGCCACGGCGACGGGCGCCGTCACGGCCGGGTCGAGGTACTGCGCGACCTCCTTCGCCCGCTGGGCGACCGCCTTCTCGACCGCCCGGGCGCAGGCGTCTCGTTCGACGCCATCGGTCGCGGCCTCGAGGGCCTCGAGCTCGGCGAGCGCCGTCCACTTCGAGTCGATCGGCAGCCGCCGCCCGTCGGACATCAGCAGCCCGAACTCCACGACCTTCCCCCCGACCCGGAAGTCGGTGACGAGCATCGTGGGTGGCAGCGCCGAGAGGTGGTCGCGCAGGACGTGCTCACCGGCGCGGCCCTTCGAGGCCCCGCCGGCCAGCACCGTCGAGAGCCGGCGGATCACCTCGCGATGCTCGGCGTCGGTGCCGCGCCGTTCCTGCTCGCGCACCGTGAGATCCTGCAACGCGCGCCGTGCGCCCTCGACGCCGGCACGCAGCTGCTCGCCCGCGAGGTCGCGCGTGGCGGCGGTGTCGGCGAGGCGCCGCAGCTCGGCGGCCTGCACCTCGAGACGAGCCTCCATGCGTGCGGTGGCGGCGTCGGTGGCCACACGCCGTCGGCCGGACAGCGCCTGCTCGCCCGCTTCTTCAGGAAGTTGAAGTCGTGGGCGTTCGCGTCGGGGCAGAACTCGTCGGTCTCGAGCTTGTACTCGACGCCGAACACGGCCTTCCCGGCCTCGACGAACGGGTCGAGGCGTCCGCACTCGTCGTACTGGTGGCACTGCTCGTTCAGCGCCGCGTCGAAGTACGGCAGCAGCGCGCGGATCTGGCCGAGGTCGTTCTTCAGCAGCGCGCTGAGGCCGCGCCGATGCGCCTCGTTCGCGAGCATCACGTTGTACCGGAGCTGGTCGGCCCCGGTGAGCGGGAACCCGGTGCGGTTCGCGTACCCGTCGACGTTGTCGAACTCGACCGCGTCGAAGCCCTTGCGCGCGCACATGTCGAGCCGGCGCTCCATGATCGGTCGCAGCACCGAACGTCGGCTGATGTCGAGCCAGCGCTCCCCCGGCCACCCGTTCGACCGGCCGAGCACGCGTTCGGGGAACCGGCCGGCGTCGGGGCGCCACCGCTCCCACGAACCGGCGCTGATGTAGCAGACGACCGCGCTGCCGTCGTCGTGCAGGCCGGCGATCACGCCGCGAGGCACCTCGAACCCGTCGACGTCGTACATGTCCACGTCGAACGACGTATCGATCGGGCCCTGCAGCTGCCACTGCCAGCTGGTCTCGAGCGCCGGGTTCCAGCATCCGTCGCACGGCACGGGCTCGGGCAGCTCGGGTGCTCGGGGCGAGGCGCCGGCGATCGCCGGGAACGACGCGCACGCCGCGGCGAGCACGAGGAGGATCGCGAGTCGCCGCATCGCCGCAGACTACTCCGGCCGGTCCAGCCGGATCGTCGAGAGCATCGCTTCGGTCTGCTCGACGGCGCCCACGAGCCAGGCCCCGTCCTGGCGCCCGCGGAGGTCCTGGCGGGGGAAGACGAACTGGTTCAGCGCCTCGTCGGACCCCACCTGCAGCCCTCGCCCGGCCAGGTACTCGCCGAGCGCGAACTCCCAGCTGAAGATCGCCGTGCCGTCGTCGAACGCCTGCACGGTGTAGGTCATGAACGCGTTGGGATGGGCCTCGTAGAGCCGTGCGCCGCCGCCGAACGCGCGCTTCTCACCCAGGCGGAAGTCGAGCTTCGCGAGCGCCTCCTCGAAGTCCATGCGCGGAAGCTTCGCACACCCTCAGCGCACGACGGACAGCGGACCGCCCTCCTCGTCGGCGTCCGCGGGGAGCGCGCCCTGCTGAGCCGACGGGGTCGACCCTCGAGGCGCGGGCGCGCGCGATCGAGCCGCGCGCCTTGCCGAGCTGGGAACGGAACTCGTCGGCGCCGTTGGTGATCATCGTGCCCGCGCGTGCGAACCGGTTCTCGACGACCGCTTCCAGCGAGTCGAGCACCCCGCCCACCTCGGCGAGGCTCGCCTGCACGTCGGCGGCGTCGCCGAACCGCTGCACGAGCGCGAAGAGGAACAGCACGATCGGCAGCGCCGAGGAGTACGGCACGATCACGACGCCGTGCCCGTAGGCGTCGGCGTGCGCCCGGCGCAGCACCTCGTAGGCGGCGTCGGGGACGGCGGCGACGGCGACGGGCGCCGTCACGGCCGGGTCGAGGTACTGCGCGACCTCCTTCGCCCGCTGGGCGACCGCCTTCTCGACCGCCCGGGCGCACGCGTCTCGTTCGACGCCGTCGGTCGCGGCCTCGAGGGCCTCGAGCTCGGCGAGCGCCGTCCACTTCGAGTCGATCGGCAGCCGCCGCCCGTCGGACATCAGCAGCCCGAACTCCACGACCTTGCCCCCCGACCCGGAAGTCGGTGACGAGCATCGTGGGCGGCAGCGCCGAGAGGTGGTCGCGCAGGACGTGCTCACCGGCGCGGCCCTTCGAGGCCCCGCCGGCCAGCACCGTCGAGAGCCGGCGGATCACCTCGCGATGCTCGGCGTCGGTGCCGCGCCGTTCCTGCTCGCGCACGGTGAGCTCCTGCAACGCGCGCCGGGCGCCCTCGACGCCGGCACGCAGCTGCTCGCCCGCGAGGTCGCGCGTGGCGGCGGTGTCGGCGAGGCGCCGCAGCTCGGCGGCCTGCACCTCGAGACGAGCCTCCACGCGGGCGGTGGCGGCGTCGGCGGCCACGCCGCCGTCGGCCGGACGGCGCCTGCTCGCCACGGCCAGGCCGGCGACGAGTCCACACACGACGGCCAGCAGCACGAAGCCGATCTGCTCGCTCACGGGTTCCTCCTGAAGGTCGGGGAAGTCGAACTCCGACCGTAGCGAGCCCCTCTGACATCTAAGGTCGACGCGTGCACGAAAACGACGGCCCGCGCGAACGGCTCCGCCGAGACGGCGATCTGGTCCGCGACCCGCGCCGCTCAATCGCGATCGCAGCCGGCATGCTCGCCGCGGTGGCGGTGCTCGCGATCGTGGTCGCGTCCGACGTCGATGCCCCGCCGCTCCTGCAGGGACTGGACGACGCGTGGCGGCGCACGGCGCTCGCCTGGCCCGGCTGGATCCGGTCGGTGGGCGAGGCGTTCGAGCGACTCGGCGCCGGCGTCGTCATGGTGCCGTTGCGCATCGTCGTCGCGATCTGGCTCGTGGTCCGCCGGCGTCGATGGGACCTCGCGGCGTGGTTGCTCGGCTGGATCCTCGCCGACGTGCTCACGGCCGCGCTCAAGCCGGGGCTCGCCAGGGAACGTCCGACCGCGATGGACCCGGAGAACCCGTTCACGTCGTTCCCCAGCGCGCACGCGAAGACGGCCGCCCAGGTCGCGATCGGCCTGGTGCTCGTCGCCTCCAGCCCGTGGCGCTCCCGGCGCGGCTGGTACGCGCTCGCCGCCGTCTGGATCGTGCTGATGGCGACCTCGCGCACGGTGGTCGACCACCACTGGCTCTCCGACGTGGTCGCGGGCTCGCTCCTCGGCGCGGGCGCCGCGCTGCTGGCGGCGGCCGCGACGCAACTGGTCCGCGACGGTCGCGCCCGCGCAGAGACGGCCGACCCCGGCCGGCGAGACACCTGACCTCCCGCTGCGCCACGATGGTCGCCGTGTTCGGTCACCTGCGAGCCACGTACGAACGACATCGGCGGGCCACGATGCGGGTCGGTGTCGCGCTGCTCGCGACGGCGCTCGGCCTGCTCGTGGTCGGCGGCGCGATCCGGGTGCTGCGCGCGGCCGACCGGGAGCCCTCGGCCGACGGCCGCCACCGGGAGCCCGTCCGCCGAGTGGCGCGCGACGGTCGATACGCCCGTGACCGGCCTCGCGATCGACGACGAGCGTCTGTACGTCGCGGGCGACCAGCTCACGGTGTTCCCGGTCTCGTGCGCCGTCACCGCCGGCCGGTGCGCCCCACGCTGGCGCGGCGTGGTGCCGGACGGACCGCTCTCGGTCCCGACGGTCCTCGACGAGCGCGTCTTCGTGGGGTCCTCGGAAGGTCAGCTCTACGCGTTCCCGTCGACCTGCGACGGCGAGGGCTGCTCCCCGGAGTGGGTCGGCGTCGCGGGCGACGGCCCGGTCTCGCAACCGGCGGCGAACTTCGACCTCGTCTACGTCACGTCCGACGAGCTCTACGCGTTCCCGGTGGGGTGTGCGAGCGAGGACCTCGCATGCCCGGCGGCGTGGAGCGCCGACGTGCCGGGGCGGCCGGCGGCCGGGCCGCCCGCGCTCGGCGAGGGCCTCGTGGTCGTGGCGTCGTCGTCGACGCGCGGCGGGGTCGCCGCCTATCCCGCCGTCTGCGGAGATGACTGCGAGCCCGTGTGGATCGGTCGCACCGACGGCCCCGCCACGGCCGTCGCGATCGGCGAGGGCCTCGCGTTCACGGTGGCTCGCGGTCAGCTGATGGCGTTCTCCCTCTCGTGCACGGGGCGATGCGAACCCGAGTGGCGGGCCCCGTTCGTGCCGGGAGCGCCGTTCGCGACCGGGGCGACGAGCGCGCCGGCGGTCGCCGACGGACGGGTGCTCGTCGGTGACGACCAGGGGCGGCTGTGGGTCTTCCGCTCGACGTGCGACCAGGCGAGGTGCGACCCGGTCACCTCCTACGAGGTCGCCACCACGCCCCTGCACACCCCGGCGGTCGACGGCGATCGCGTGATCGTCACCTCGGACAACGGAGCGCTCGCGCGCGTGCTGCTCGACTGCCGTGCCGACGAAGCCTGCGACCCCGTGCGCGTGCGGAAGCTCGCTGCTCCGGCGCTCGGCTCCCGCCGTGATCGCGCCCGAAGCCACGATCGCCGGGACCCAGGACGGTTCCCTCGAAGCCTTCAAGTGGTAGAGATTCCTGTCATGAGCGCACACGGCATCGACCCCGCCAAGGTCGCGGAGCTGAAGGCTCGCGAGGACGCCCGGTTCACCGAGGCCCACCCGCGCTGCATCGAGACGTGGCACCGCGCCGAGCGGGTGATGCCCAACGGCGTCCCGATGTCGTGGCTGCGCACGTCGTACGACCATCCGCCGCTGTGGGTCGACGACGCGAAGGGGGCTCGGTTCCGCGACGTCGACGGCAACGAGTACGCCGACTTCAACATCGCCGACATGTCGATGTTCGGCGGCTACGGCCCCGAGCCGGTCGTCGAGGCCGTCTCCCGGCGCATCGCGGCCGGCTCGCAGTTCCTGCTGCCCAACGAGGATTCGATCTGGGTCGCCGAGGAGCTCGGCCGCCGCTACGGGCTCCCCCAGTGGCAGTTCACGCTGAGCGCGACCCACGCGAACCTCGAGGCGATCCGCATCGCCAGGGTGATGACGGGACGCGAGAAGGTGCTGTTCTTCGGCGGGAAGTACCACGGCCACTTCGACGAGGGGCTCGTCGACATCGAGGACGGCAGGCTCGTGCCCGAGGAAGCCGGGCTGCCGCGCGACGTCACCGACAAGGTCGTGATGGTGCCGTTCAACGACATCGAGGCGCTCCGCGCGGCCCTCGAGACGCGCGACATCGCGATCGTGACGACCGAGCCCGTGCTCACGAACGCGATCGGGCTGCTCGTGCCCGAGCCGGGATTCCACGAGGCGCTGCGGGCCGCGACCCGGGAGACCGGCACGCTGCTCTGCTACGACGAGACCCACACGCAGGTCGTGGGCCCCGGAGGGCTGACCGCGATGTGGGGGCTCGAGCCCGACGTCGTCTCGATCGGGAAGTCGATCGCCGGCGGCGTGCCGCTCGGGGCGTACGGCATGACCGACGAGGTCGCCGAGACGCTGCGCCGCCCGGCCGGTCGCGACGACGAGAAGCGGGTGGTCGCGACCGGCGGCACGCTGTTCGGCAACCCGCTGTCGATGGCGGCCGCGAAGGCCACGATGGGCGAGGTCCTCACGCCCGAGGCGTACGCGCACACGCAGGTGCTCGGCACGCGGCTCGCCGACGGCATCGAGGCGGCCGTCTCGGGCGCCGGCCTGCCCTGGACGACCCACCGCTTCTGGCCGCGCTCGGGCTACACGTTCGCTCCGTCGATGCCGCGCGACGCCGACGAGGCCCACGAGGCGCTCGACGTGCCGCTGCGGCGTCTGATCCGCGTGTACCTCGCGAACCGCGGCGTCTGGGAGGCGATCATCGGGGCCGGGCCCACGTGCGCGGTGCCCGCCACGGAGGGCGACGTCGACGCCTACGTCGACGCGTTCGGGTCGCTCATCGGGGAGCTCACGTCGTGACCCCTCCGCCGCGCATCGAGATCATCCGGGTCTCGGGCCCCAACCACCTCGAGGTCGGCCGCCAGCTCGGGGAGGCCGCCCGCGACCGCATCCACGCCGAGGCGGCACAGGTCTTCGACGACCTGCCGGCCGGGCGCACGGTCGACCAGCAGCGGGCCCTGGCGAAGGAGTACCTCGCGTTCACCGAGCCACGCCTGCCCTGGCTCGTCGAGGAGCTGGAAGGCATCGCCGAGGCGGCCGCGATCGATCCGCTCGACTTCTTCGCGGCCTCGATCGAGGAGCTCTGGTACGAGCCGCGGCGGAAGGTCACGCAGGGCCGGTGCAGCGACGTCGTGGCCGGTCCGAGCGCGACCGCCGACGGGCACCTGCTCGTCGGCCACACGAACGACCTGCGCCCCGCCGCCGAGGAGCACATCGTCGGGATCGAGAAGCAGGTCGCGGGCGACCCGACGATCTTCCAGCTCGGCGGCGTGCCGTGGCTCTCCGTCGGCTGGAACTCGGCCGGGCTCTCGCTCACCGGCAACGAGCTCTCGCCCAACGACGAGCGGCTCGGCATCTCACGCTCCCATCAGGTGCTCGAGATGATGCGGGCCCGCACCCTCGACGAGATGGTGTCGATGTCGCTGCGCCACGACCGCGCGTCGAGCTACAACAACGTGCTCACGAGCGCCGACGGCGGCGTCGCCAACGTCGAGGGAAGCGCCACCGACGCCGAGGTCACCGGCCTCGACGACGCGGGGCACCTCGTGCACACGAACCACTACGTCTGCGACCGGATGCTGCCGTTCGAGGGCGATCCCGCCTACGCGGAGCACTCCGCGATCCGGTACGAACGGGCCCGCGAGCTGATCGCCGCCCGTCCACCGGGCTCGGTCACGACCGGGACGATGCGCGAGATCCTGAGCGACCACGAGACGAAGCCGGACTCGCTCTGCCGGCACCCGGAGTTCGGCCGGCCGAACTCGAAGACGGTCTTCTGGTGCGTCGCCGACGTCACCGAGGGTCGCATCACGTTCGGCCGCGGGAACCCGTGCGACTCCGAGCCCCAGGAGTACG
>CAWGUD010000033.1:0-132867 GCA_963825685.1 uncultured Actinomycetes bacterium
CTACCGTCTGTAGCGCGATGGGGTTCAACTACCAACAGCCGGGCAAGGTGAAGAAGGCGGATCTCGCGATCTTCGTCGGGGCCCTCGTCGTCATCGCGGCGCTCGTCATCTGGGCCATCTGGTAGCCCTCGATGCCCGACGACCTCGCGGCACTCGACTTCTGCTACCTCACGACGACCGGTCGCGTCAGCGGGAGCCCCCACCGCATCGAGATCTGGTTCGTGCTCGTCGACGAGATCGTGTACCTGATGGCGGGAGACCGCGACCGCAGCGACTGGGTGCGCAACCTGATCATCACGCCCGACGTCGAGCTGGAGCTCGGGGGAAGGAAGCGGGTGACGCGAGCCCGCGTCGTCGAGGACGGCTCGGCCGAGGACGCGCTGGCCCGCCGGACGATGCTCGAGAAGTACGGGAACCGCGATGGCGGCGACCTCAGCACGTGGGGTCGCACCGCGTTGGTGGTGGCGGTCGATTGGCCCGGGGGCGTCAGCTACACGTCGTTGATCTGACGCCCGCCGCAACGGCGCCGGTCAGCCCTCGTCGAACCCGAGGGAGAACAGCCGCTCGAGGTCGTGCTTCGAGTACACCTGGAAGCTGATCAGCGTCTCGGTCCGCTCGACCCCCTCGACCTTCGCGATGCCGCCGGGGATCACGGTGGCGAGCTGCTCGTGAGCGGGCACCCGCACGATCGCGATCAGGTCGAACTCGCCGGCGACCGAGTACACCTCGCTCACGCCGTCGATCTCGGCGATCGCCTGGGCGGCCTCCCCGATCTCGTCGACCTCGCATTGGATCAAGACCACGGCATGCACGGCGCTCATCGTTCCGCTCCTCCCACGTGCGTCCTGGCGCTTCCGGTCATGCGCGCTCCAGCACGACAGCGAGGCCCTGGCCGCCCGAGATGCAGAGCGTGGCGAGGCCCATCGACAAGTCACGGGCGCGCAACTCGTAGGCGAGCGCGAGCACGATGCGCGCGCCGCTCATGCCGATCGGGTGGCCGACCGAGATGCCGCCCCCCTTCACGTTCAGCCGCTCGCGGTCGAACTTCAGCTCTCGCTCGCACGCGATCACCTGGGCCGCGAAGGCCTCGTTGATCTCGATCAGCTCGAAGTCGTCGATCGTGCACCCGAGCCGGTCCATCACCTTCTGGGTGGCCGGCACGGGCCCGATGCCCATGATCTCGGGCGGCACACCGGCCCACGACATCGCGGTGATCGCGGCGAGCGGCTCGCGCCCCTCCGCCGTCGCCCGGGACTCGCTCATCAGCACGAGCGCGGCGGCGCCGTCGGTGAGCCCGCTCGAGTTGCCGGCGGTGACGCTGCCGGCGTCGCGGAACACGGGGGCGAGCTTGGCGAGAGACGCCATCGAGGTATCGGGTCGGATGTGCTCGTCGTCATCGACCGTCACGGTCTTGCGCCCGATCGTCACCTCGACCGGGAACATCTCCGTGGCCCTGCCTTCGGCGCCCGCCACCGCCTGCCGCTGGGACCGCAACGCGAACTCGTCCTGCTCCTCGCGAGAGATGTCGTACATGTCGACGAGGTTCTCGGCGGTCTCGCCCATGATCAGCCCGCAGAGCGGGTCGAGCAGGCCGTCGCGGTACATCGCGTCGACGGCCTCGGTGTTGCCGAGCCGATGGCCGAGCCGCATGTCGGGAAGCAGGTACGGCACCCGGGTCATGTTCTCGATGCCGCCGACGAGCACCACCTCGTTCTCGCCGAGCATGATCTGCTGCGCGCCGAGCTGGGCCGCCTTCATGCCCGAGCCGCAGGCGATGTTGACGTTGTACGCGCTGACTTCGGTGGGCACGCCTGCCCGTATGCTCACCTGGCGGCCGGTGTTCGGGCCGTTCCCGGCCTGGCGGGCGTGGCCGATGATCGTCTGGTCGACCTGGTCGGCCTCGACGTTCGCCCGGCGCAGCGCTTCCTCGGCGGCGAGCTCGCCGAGCTCCACCGCGGGGGTCTCGGCGAACGAGCCAAGGAACTTCCCGATGGGCGTCCGGGCGCCCTCGACGATCACCGCGCGTTCCATGCGGCAAAGTCTACCGGCGGCGGTGCGCCGCCGGTCCTCGCGGTTGCCCGACGCCTCACGGGTGCGTTGCAGCACACGCGCCAGGGCCGCGCCGCCGTCGACGGGCTCGGACGGCGCCCGGTCGCACGCGGTCACGCGCGGACGATGCTTCGCGACCCACGATCGCACGGCCGCCAGCTCGTCGGCACGCTCGCGCGGGCACGGCGCGCCGAGTGGCTCGCCGGCGGCACCCGGGGTCGCAAGGCTCCGTGATCGAAGCGCAGCGGCTCGCCGTCTCCGGCACGGAGCTCGAGATGGCCCGAGTCGACGAGCCACGCGTCGACCCTCGACCGCCACAGTCCCTCGGCGAGCGCACGCAGGCGGTCCCGAACCGAGGCGGCTTCCTCGTACCGCTCCGCCTCGGCGAGGTGGGTCATGCGACGTTCGAGCGCTTCGAGGAGCTCGCCCGGGCTGGAAGCCAGGGAGGAGGCGAGCCATCGGACGAGCTCTCCGTAGCGCTCGGGGTCGGTGCGTCCATCGCACGGCGCGAGGCAACGGCCCATGTCGGCCAGGGCGCATGGTGCGAAGCGGGTGCGCGCCCCCATCGAGGTGGTGCACCGACGGATCGGGGCGGTCTCCTCGAGGGCCTCCTTCGCGAGCCGCGCCCGCGCCGCGCTGCCGAACGGCCCGAGGTACAGACGCCCGTCGTCGGGCTTCGCGGTGTGCACCACCTTCAGCCGTGGCCATGCCTCTCGAGGGTCGAGGGCGAGGTAGGCGCCGCGTCGCCACGTCTTCCCCCGGCGGTTGTACTTCGGTTCGTGTCGGCGGATCAGCCGCGCCTCGACGACGAGCGCCTCGAGCTCTCCGCCGCAGCGGATACCCTCGACCGAGCGCACCTCGTCGAGCAGGTCCACGATCCTCTTGCGCTCGTCACCGTAGAAGTACGACTTCACCCGCGAACGCAGGTCGTTGGCCTTGCCGACGTAGAGCACGCGACCATCCCCAGCCTTGAAGAGATAGACCCCGGGGGCGTGGGGCAGCGTGTCGGCGAGCGCGATCTTGCCGAAGTTCGGCCGTCCCCTCGCCCGTACCGCCTCGGCGAGGTCGCCCATCGTCAGGATGCCGAGTCGGCCGCCGAGGTCGAGCAGACCGTGCAGCACCTCGGCGCACGCCTCGGCGTCGTCGAGTGCCCGGTGGGTCGGCGTCGTCCGGGTGCGGAAGTAGTTCGCGAGGGTCGCGAGCCTCACGTTGGGCACGTCGGGCCAGACCACGCGCCGTGCGAGCCGGGCCGTGCACAGCGGCGGACCCGGGAGCGCCGGGTAGTCGAGCACGTCGCAGTTCGCGTTGAGGAACCCGAAGTCGAAGCCCGCGTTGTGCGCCACGAACACGGACCCTCGGAAGAACTCCAGGAACGCCGGTAGCACCTGCTCGATCGCCGGTTCGCCCGAGACGAGGCGGTCGTCGATGCCGGTGAGGTGGGTGATGTACGGGGGGATGGGCCGTTGGGGGTTCACGAGCGTCCGGAACGACCCGAGCCGCTCCCCGCCGCGGACCTTCACGGCCCCGATCTCGGTGATCGCGTCGTCGGCGGGCGAGCCCCCGGTCGTCTCGAGATCGACGACGCAGAACGTGACCTCGGACAGGGGCACGCCGAGCGCCAGTGTGGTCTGGATCGGTTCGGCCGGGCTCGCATCGATCGGCACGGGCGTCGCCTCCGTCGGGAGGGGCCGAACGGGAGCTGGATGGTATCGAACAGGTGTTCGACGGTCAAGCGGGTGCCACGGGGAAGACGTCACGCCGTGATGGTGACGGTCGCCACCGACACGCCGCCGGGTTGCCGACCCTAGGATGGTCGGCATGCGATGCGGAGTCACGGTGCCGAACATCGGGCAACTGGACCTGCTGCTGACGATGGGTCGCGAGGCGGAGGCGGCGGGCTGGGACGGGTTCTTCCTCTGGGACCACATCCGGTTCTCCGACGAGTTCGACGTGTCGGTGCACGATCCGTGGGTCGCGCTCGCCGCGGTCGCCGCGACGACCGAGCGCATCCGGCTCGGCCCCCTGGTGACGCCGCTCGCGCGTCGTCGGCCGTGGACCGTGGCGCGGGAGACGGTGACGCTCGACCACCTCAGCCATGGCCGCGTGATCTTCGGCGCCGGCCTGGGGTTCCCGCCCGACGTCGAGTTCGGATCCTTCGGTGAGCCGACCGGCGATCGCGAACGCGCCGAACTCCTCGACGAGGGACTCGCGGTCCTCGACGGGCTCTGGTCAGGCGAGCCCGTCACCGTCGACGGACGGCATCATCGGGTCGACGGTGTCAGGTTCCTGCCGCGACCGGTGCAGCGCCCCCGCATCCCGGTGTGGGTCGCGGGCATGTGGCCGAACCATGCGCCGTTCCGGCGGGCCGCGCGGTGGGACGGCGTGTTCCCGATCGCGGTGACGGACGGACAACCAGGCGCGATCTCGCCCGCCTCGTTCGCCGAGGCGCTGGCCTTCACGCGGTCCATCCGGAGGTCGGACGCTCCGTTCGATGCTGTTGTCCAAGGAGCACCGAACACGGATCCGGGCGAATACGCGGCCACGGGGGCGACATGGTGGCTCCTGACCGACGACGGCGGCCCCGGCTGGGAGGAGCGGATCCTGGAAGAGATCCGGGCTGGACCGCCGAACTGAGGCAGTGGAGTGACGGTGGGTCGGAAGCGTCAGCCCCGCGGGTAGAGCGCCCGCTCGACCATCAGCGCGAGGAGCTGCTCCACCGCGAGGTGACACTCCTGGATGTGCGCCGTCACGGTCGACGGCACGCGGATCGCGCTGTCGGCCAGAGGCGCGAGCGCACCGCCCGAGCCGCCGGTGAGCGCAACGACCCGCACGTCCTGTGATCTCGCCTGCTCGGCGGCCTTCAGGACGTTGGCCGAGTTCCCGCTCGTCGAGATCGCGATCAGCACATCGCCTGACCGTCCGAGCGATTCCACCTGCCGTGCGAAGACGCCCTCGATGCCGAAGTCGTTCGCGATCGCGGTGAGCAGCGACGAGTCGGTCGTGAGCGCGATCGCCGGGATCGAGGGCCGCGGGTTGTCGATCGTGAGGGTGCTCATGAACTCGGTCGCGAGGTGCTGGGCGTCGGCGGCGCTCCCACCGTTGCCGCAGATCAGCAGCTTCCCGCCGTCTCGGAGCGACGCGATCAGGATCTCGGCGGCGGCCGCGATGTCGTCGAGGCACTCGGCCTGGACCCGCCGCACCGTGTCCGCGGTGGTGTCGAGGTAGTCCAGGGCGGTCGCCCGGAGCTGGTCATGGGTCACGCCGTGGCCTCCCGTCCGATGCGTGCCGCGATGATATCGGCGGCCGCGGCCAGGTCCGCCACCACGTGATCGGCGTCGTCGCCTGCCGTCGCCCGCTCCTCGGCGCCGTGGCCCGTCAGCACCAGGAACGTCGTGGCCCCGACGGCCCGTCCCATGCCGACATCGCCCGCGTGGTCGCCGACCACGAACCCGTCGGCGGGGTCGAACCCGAACCGCGCGGCGGCGTCGATGGCCATGCCCGGCGCGGGCTTGCGGCAGCGGCATCCGTCCTCAGGGGCATGCGGGCAGTGCAGGATCGCATCGACGTCGGCGCCCTCGTGGGCGAGCATCTCCCGCAGGCGTGCGTGGATGCGCTCGAGGTCGCCGGAGGTGAGCAGGCCCCGACCCACGTTCGCCTGGTTCGTGACGACCACGACGCCGAGCCCGAGTTGGCGCAGCCGACGGATCGCGTCCGCCGAGCCGGGGACCAGTTGCAGCTCAGCGGGATCGGAGAGGTAGCCGACCTCCTCGTTGATCGTGCCGTCGCGATCGAGCAGCGCGAACCGCCGCCGACCGGTGGCGGGGGAGGACCTCACGGGCGTCTGGGCGCCCAACGGCGGTCGCCGCGCCGGGCCCGCACGCCCTCGGGGTCGACCTCGAACGGCGCGAACTGCCCGCCCATGGCTTCGAGCGCCGACCGCACGGAGGCGCGCGCCTCGGGCGGCGAGGCGATCAGCAGATAGCCACCCCCGCCGGCGCCGCAGATCTTCCCCCCGGTCGCCCCGGCTGCCGACGCGGCGTCGAGCATGGCCTCGATCGGCGTCTCCTCGGCGATGTGGGGATTCATGCGCTTCTTCGCCTCGAAGGCCTCGCGGAGCATGACGCCCAGGCGCTCCATGTCGCCCACCTCGATCGCGTCTCGCATCGCGTAGGCCATCTCGCGGAGCTGCTTCATGCCGAGCAGCGTGTCCTCGCGACCCGCCTCGAACATCTGGATCTGCCGGTCGATCAGCCCGACGTTGCGGCGGACCTTCCCCGTGTAGCACAGCAGCAGGTGCTTGCGGAGCTCCTCGAGGGCATCCGGGCCGGCATCGACCGGGGTCACCCGCGCCCCGTCGCGACCGAACTCGATCAGGTTGAATCCCCCGAACGCCGCTGCGTACTGGTCCTGCCAGCCGCCCGAGATGCCCAGGTCGTCGCGTTCGATCGCGTAGGAGAGCTCTGCGACCTCGTCGCAGCTGAGTACCCGTTCGTCGAGGCAGGCGATCGCCGCGACCACCGCCGTGACGAGGGCCGATGAGCCGCCCAGTCCGCTCCCGGGCGGCGCCTCCGACTCGATGTCGACGTCGAGACCGATGTCGATGCCCATGCGGTCGATCGCAGCCTTGGCGAGGTCGAGCACGCCGTCGTAGTGGGGACCTTCGTCGAGTCGGTACTGCACGAGCTCACCGAGGTCGAGCGAGCGCACGCGGACGGCGCGATCGTCGCGTGGTGCCACCGTGACGCGGACGAAGTGATCGATCGTGGCGGAGAGCACGGCGCCGCCGTGATCCAGGTACCAGTGCGGGAAGTCGGTGCCGCCTCCCACGAAGCTGACGCGGAGCGGGGCGAGCGCGTAGACCGGGGTCGTGTCGATCGACATGGCAGCGCCTCAGTCTACGGGTGCGCGTATCGGGGAGTGGTCGCTCAGGCGACCCTGCGCTGCAGGCGCCGGCGCTGCTGTTCGGTGAGCCCGCCCCATACCCCGTAGCGCTCACCGTTCTTCAGCGCCCAGGCGAGGCACTCTTCCTTGATCCGGCACGAGTTGCAGAACGCGAGGGCAGGACCGGCCTCCTCCTCGGAGATCGGGAAGAAGATGTCGGGGTCCACGCCGAAGCACGCGGCGCGTTCTTGCCAGAAGTCGGGGGGAGCGGGGTTCGGCGGCAGGATGCTGACGTCGACGTTCGGGAACCGCTCGATCCTCACTACCGATCCCTCCCCCTCGGAGCGTCCCGCGGGCGAGGCATCGAACCGCGGAACACGATTCATAGCAGAGGGGTAGCCGCGAGTGGAAGGGGTCGGAAGCAGGCATCCTGGCATAGGACACCAGAGGGACGGGAAATGACCCGAACGGGCTAGTCCAACGAGGGGACAGGGAACAGTGCGACTCCGTCCGAGGAGCGTAGGAGCTGCTCCCGTGCGCCCCACCGGATCGAGGCGATCAACACCGTGCCGCCGCCCGCGCGCTCGGCGGCGCTGGTCACGGTGCCCGCGTCGTCGTCGTCCGTCGTCGTCGTGAGGATCGCTCCGGCGTCGACCCGTCCGTCGCCCTGCAGGTGGCGCAACACGCGCGGCGGATGCCCGAGGTTGCGAACGCGAGCCACCGATTCCTGGCCGAGGAAGCACCCCTTCGTCGTGTCGATCAATGCCTCGAGGCCCGCCTCGGCGGGGATCGCCGTGCGGTCGAAGTCCGCGCCCATGCGGGGCCGTCCGGCGCGGATGCGCCACACCTCGACGGCGTCGTGGCTCACGAACCTCCGCCCGGCCGGTGCCCCCGGCTCCAGGGTGGTCCTCAGCATGTCGTACCCCTCGCCGAGCACCGACGGCCGAGATCCGTCCGGCTCCGCGGACGGGCCCGGCAGGGCGATCAACGATCGTCGATCCGTCAGGTCGTCGAGCTCGACGTCGGACGAGAGCACGTAGGTCGCCAGGGCCGATCCGACATGGTCGGCCTGGTCCGGGCCCTGGAGCAACCAGAACCCGTCGTCGTCGCTCGTGATGTGGAGGTCGGCCCGGATGTGACCGGTGGCGTCGAGCAGCAAAGAGCGGCGCGCCTCGCCCGAGCGCAGCGAGGCCACGTCGGTGGTGACGAGGTCGTGGAGCCACCCACGCGCATCGTCCCCCCGCACGCGAACGATGCGGTACATCGAGAGGTCGACCGCCGCCCGCCCTTCGCTCAGGGCGGCGAGCTCGGCGTCGGGGGCGGTGAGGGGTGGCATCGCTCTGGCAGGATATCGGCGCCGTGGACGTCCCCCGCACCCTGCTCGTCACGAACGACTACCCGCCTCGGGTGGGGGGGATCCAGCGCACCCTCGAGGCGCTCGTCAACCAGCTGCCGGAAGACCGGATCGCGGTGTTCTGTCCGGGCGACGAGGATTCCTCGACGTTCGACGCCGCGAGGCCGTACCGCGTGCTGCGCCAGCCCGAGTCGTTCCTCTGGCCGACCCCCGACGTCGGGCGCCGGCTCGAGGCCGCGGTGCGAGAGATCGGGGCAGAGGTCGTGGTGTTCGGCGCCACCTACCCCCTGGCGATGCTCGGGCCGCGCCTCGCGCGGGCCGGGGTGCCGTACCTCGCCGCGGCTCATGGGTTCGAGTACTGGCTCTCGATCGCGCCGGGCACCCATGCCGCGATGCGGTACGCCACCTCACGGGCCACGAGGGTGCCGGTGATGTGCAGCGCCTTCATCGCCCGGACCGTTCGCACCGCCGTGCCCCGGCGCGTGCCGGTCTCGGTGTTGTATCCGGGAGCCGACGTCGAGGCGTTCCGCCCCGGTCTTCCGGTCGGCGATCTCCGCGAGCGCCACGGCCTCGGCGATCGCCCGGTGGTCGTCTGCGTGAGCCGGCTCGTCGCCCGCAAGGGACAGGACGTGCTGATCCTGGGCATGGCCGAGGTCCGTCGCCGGGCCCCCGGCGCCGTGCTGGTGATCGTGGGAGGCGGCCCGTACGAGGACCGCTTGCGCACGCTCGCGGCCGACGCCCCGGAGGGCTCCGTGGTCTTCGCCGGCCAGGTGCCAGAGGGCGATCTCCCCCGGTACTACGCGCTCGGCGACGTGTTCGCGATGCCGTGCCGCACGCGCCTGGCCGGGATGGAGGTCGAAGGGTGGGGCAACGTGTTCATCGAGGCCGCCGCGTGCGGGAAGCCCGTGGTCGTCGGGGACTCCGGCGGGGCCCGGGAGGCGCTCGTGGACGGCGAGACCGGCATCCTCGTCGACGGCGCCGACGTACACCGGGTCGCAGAGGCGGTCGGGACCCTGTTGGCCGACCCGGAGCGCGCGGAGACGATGGGAGCGGCGGGCCGCGAGCGCGTGCTCCGTGACCACACATGGCCCGCGATCGCGCGGACGCTCGTGTTCTGGTTGCAGGAAGCCGCGGGCTAGGGTCTTCGCTTCGCTCGTCCGGGCCGGGTCGAGGGGTACCCTGGCCTCGTGCAGACCGGATCCTCCGCCTCGGAACAACGATGCCCCGACTGCGGGGCGCTCGCGAGCCCGGACGCCGAATGGTGCGGGCAGTGTTTCCGCTCGCTCGTCGAGCCTGAACCCGAGCCCGAGCGGCGGCCCGCCGAACCGCATCCGTCACTCGCTGCCGCCGGCATCGTGACCACGGGGGAGGCGGCGCCGTCCGGGGAGCTCCCTCGGCGAGCGCCGACCTGGCCGTGCCCGGCATGCGGCAATGAGAACGCGCTCGAGCTCGATGCCTGCGCGGTGTGCGGCACGACGTTCGCCTCGCTGATGCGCCGCGACGCGGCGCCGACCACGGTCGACCCCAAGCATGCGGTCCGGGCCTCGCTCCTCTTTCCGGGGCTCGGGCACCGAACGGTCGGGAGAGGACTCGACGGGCTGGCTCGCGGCGTGATCTTCACCGTGCTCGCCGCGATGACCCTGACGGTGCTCGTGTCGGGGGTACGGTCGGCGGGTGCGCTCGCGATGTTCCTGGTGTTCTTCGGGGCGACCCTGCTCGTCTACGCCGGATCTGCCTGGGAAGCCCACCGGCTCGCAGGAGGTGGCCAGCCCGTCGTCTCCTCCCGCGCCCTCATGTGGGTCGTCGTGGTGGTGATCATGACATCGGTGGCGCTGTTGGCCGTCAGCGTCGTGACGAACGCGAGACGCTAGGATTCCGCGCCGATGGAACACGCTGAAGGCTCGATCGTGATCGACGCCCCCCTCGAAGACGTGATGGAGGTGATCGAGGACTACGAGGCCTATCCGGAATGGGCCGACGTCCGTTCCGTCGAGGTGCGCCAGCGCGGCGAGGGCGGACGTGCGACCGAGGTCGCGTTCGAGGTCGACGTCCCTGTGCTCGGGAGGGCTTCGTACACGCTCGCCTACCGGTACGCCCCTGGGGACACCGGGCTCTCGTGGACCACGTCCGAGGCGCGCGGGGCGATCCGCGACATCAGGGGTGAGTACCTGCTGAACGAGCTCTCCGAGAGCGAGACGAAGGTCACCTACCGCCTCGGGGTGGAGCTCGGGGTGCTCGTGCCCGGATTCCTGCGGAGCGAGGGCGCCAAGCGCGTGATCGAGAACGCGCTGGAGAAGCTCAAGCGGCGCGTCGAGATGGGCTGAGCCGGCCAGGCCGGCTGAACCGTCTCACCGTCTAAGCTGGGCCCCATGCGCGTCGTGTTGTTCACCGGCAAGGGTGGGGTCGGCAAGACGACCGTGGCCGCCGCGACCGCCGTGCGCGCCGCCCGGAGCGGATCCCGCACCCTGGTGATGTCGACCGACCCGGCCCACTCGCTCGCCGACTCGTTCGAGGTCGAGATCGAGTCTTCCCCAAGCGAGATCACGCCGAACCTGTGGGCGGTGCAGATCGACGCGCAGGAGCGCCTCGAGGACAACTGGCGGGAGATCCAGGACTACTTCATCCAGCTGATGAACTGGGCTGGCACGGAGACGATCCAGGCCGAGGAGCTCACCGTGATCCCGGGGCTCGACGAGATCTTCGCCCTGATCGACGTGAAGACCCATGTCGAGAGCGGCAACTACGACATGCTGGTGGTCGACTGCGCCCCGACCGCGGAGACGCTGAGGCTGCTCTCGCTGCCCGAGATCATGAACTGGTACATCGAGCGGATCTTCCCGGTCGAGCGCCGCATCGTGAAGACGGTGCGGCCGATGCTCTCGAGGATGACCTCCCTCCCGATCGCGGGCGACCAGGTGTTCGCGGCGGTGGAGCGTCTGCACCGCAACCTCGACGCGGTGAAGCAGATCCTCACCGACGAGCAGACGTCGTCGGTGCGCCTCGTGGTGAACCCCGAGAAGATGGTGATCTCGGAGGCGCGTCGCACCTACACCTACCTCGGCCTGTTCGGCTACCGCGTCGACGCCGTGGTGGTGAACCGCATCATCCCCGACGAGGTCAACGACCCCTACTTCGGCAAGTGGAAGGACATCCAGGCCGAGCACCTCGCCACGGTGCACGAGTCGTTCGAACCGGTCCCGATCCTCGAGGCGCGCCTCTTCGACCGCGAGATGGTGGGGATCCCGCTCCTCGGCGAGATGGGTGTCGAGGTCTACGGCGAACGCGACGTGACCGCGGTGCTGTACCACGACGACCCGATCCGGGTCCGCAAACGTGGGGAGGGCTACGTCCTCTCGATGCGGCTGCCGTTCGTCTCCCGCGACGACATGGACATCCACCGGCGGGGTGAGGAGCTCTACGTGCGGGTCGGCTCCTACAAACGGAACCTGATCCTGCCGCAGACCCTCAAGCGTCTCGTCGTGCGCGAGGCCAACTTCGCGGGCGATCACCTCGAGATCACGTTCGGCCGCCCGCCCTCCGCCGACGAGGGGCAGCCGGCGACCACGTGAGCGAGCGGGGGCCGGCGATCGGCATCGACGTCGGGGGCACGAAGATCGCCGCCCTGCTGGTGGGCCGCGACGGCTCCGTCCTGACACGCGAGGTCCGGCACACGCCGGCGGACGATCAGCAGGCCACCCTGGACGCCATGGTCGAGGCGGCACGGGCGATCGCGACCAGTCCGACGTCGTGGGGGTCGGGGTGGCCGCCGCCGGCATGGTCGACCTCGGAGGGCTGATGCGCTACGCGCCCAACCTGGCCTGGCGCGACACCCCGCTGGCCCCGTTCGTGGGTGACGCGCTGGGCCTGCCGGCGCTGGCGGACAACGACGGCAACGCCGCCGCGTGGGGTGAGTTCCGACACGGCGCCGGGCAAGGCTCGCGGCAGTTGCTGATGGTCAGCGTCGGCACGGGCATCGGAGGCGGCCTCGTGCTCGACGGCGCCCTCTATCGAGGTGCCAACGGCTTCGCAGCCGAGATCGGTCACATCGTGGTCGAGCCCGACGGGCTCCGGTGTGGCTGCGGGAACCGTGGCTGCTGGGAGCTCGTGGCGAGCGGATCGGCGATCACGCGCCAGGGCAGGAACGCCGCCGCCAGGCACCCGCACTCGCTCCTGCGGGAGCTCTCGGGCGGGATCCCCGAGTCCGTGACCGGGAACATGGTGACGGAGGCGGCGCGAGCGGGCGATACGGTCAGCAGAGGCATCTTCGTCGAGGTCGGGCACCGTCTCGGGGTCGGTATCGCGGGTCTCGTGAACGTCCTCGACCCCGACGTGATCGTCGTCGGCGGCGGAGCCTCCGAGGCGGGGGAACTACTGCTCGCCCCGGCGCGCGACGCGTTCCGGCGATCGGTCGAGGGACCCGGCGAGCGGCCCGAGGTGCCCATCGTGCAGGCCGCGCTCGGCAACGATGCCGCAGCGATCGGGGTGGCTGCGCTGGTGTTCGCCCGGCTCGACGGAGACGCCGGATGAGGCTCGGCGTGTCGCTCCCCGTCTTCACCGCCGACCCGGCGAAGCCGCTCTCGGTCGCGGCCCGCGCCCGCGAGCTCGGGGTCGACGGGGTGTTCGCCCCCGACCACCTCTTCCCCCCGGTCTTCTATCCGCCGTCCGGGCCAGACCGTCCCGCGCTCGAGGTCTTCTCGCTGCTCGCGGCGGTGGCCGCGAGCCTGCCCGGCCTGCACGTCGGCACCCTCGTCACCCGCGTGACCCTCCGCCCGCCCGGGCTGCTCGCGAAGCAGGCTGCTGCCCTCGATGCGATGTCGGACGGGCGGGCCATCCTCGGGATCGGCACCGGTGATCGGGCCTCGGCCGAGGAGCACGAGCGCTACGGATTCCCCTTCCCGCCAGCGGCCGAGCGGGTGGCGATGCTGGACGAGACGGTCCAGGCGATGCACGCGCTGTTCGGCGGACGCGTGTGGCCGGGGGGCGCGCATGTGCCGCCGCTCGCAGGGCCGCTGCTGCCTCCCGGGGAGCCGGCCGTCTGGGTGGGGGGCCTCTCCGACGAGGTCCTCGCGGTCGCCGCGCGGGTGGCCGACGCGTGGAACGGCTGGGGGCTCGACGCCGAAGCGTTCGCGGCCCGGGCGGGAACCCTCCGCGAGCTCGCGGGCGGACGGACGGTCGCGCCCACGTGGGCGGGGATCGCGCTCGTGGGAGAGGACGGCGCCGACCTCGATCGGCTGGTCGCCGACCGCACCGCGCGCGGCCTCTCGCTCGACGGCCTCTGGAGCGGCACGGTCGAGGACTGGCGTCGGTTCGCCGACGAGCTGCGAACGGCTGGCGCCACCTGGTGCGTGGTGTTGCCCGCCGGTCCCGCGGACCGTCTCGACGTGATCGCCCACGCGACGCTGCGATGAACAGCGCGGAGCTGAAGCGCGCGAAGCGCGACGTGCGTCGGCGCGTGCTCGCCGAGCGGGACGCGATCCCCGCGACCGCCCGAGCTCGGGCGAGCCTCGAGATCGCGCAACGGTTCCTCGCTCTGCCCGAGGTCGCGGCGGCCCGCACCGTGCTCGCGTTCTGGTCGTTCGGGTCGGAGCTGTCCACCGCGCCGCTGATCGAACGACTACACGGCGAGGGCACACGTGTGGCGCTGCCGCGTATCGTCGATGGCGAGCTCGAGGCCGGGAGACTACCGGCCCGGTGACCCCGTGACCGAGACGTCGTTCGGCGCGTTCGAGCCGGCCGCGGGCGCCGCGATCGACCCGGCCGCGATCGACGTGGTCGCGGTGCCGGCCGTGGCGTTCGATCGCGCGGGCCGGCGGGTCGGGTACGGCGGCGGCTTCTACGATCGCTTCCTGCCGCGGACCCGAACCGACACCGCGCGGATCGGCCTCGCGTTCGGGTGCAGCTCGTGGCCCCCGGAACGACGTTGCCGGCGGGCCACTTCGACCTGCAGGTCGACCTCGTCGTCACCGAGTCGGAGGTGGTGCGATGCCGCCCGGCGGCGTGATGCCGGCGGCGCCGTCCTCCCGAGCACGCGCGGCGACCTGGCGCCACGGATCGTTCGCCGCGCTCGACTTCGAGACCACGGGCCTCGATCTGGGGAACGACGTCGTGGTGTCGTTCGGGGTGGTCCCGGTCGACGGCGGGCGGGTCCGGCTGCGCGACTCCGTGCACCAGCTCGTGTCGCCGAGCGTGCCGCCCTCGCCTCGGTCGCAGACGATCCACGAGCTCCGTCCGCAGGACCTCGCGGGGTCGCCCGAGATCGAGGTGGCCCGTGAGACCCTCGCCGCGGCGCTGGCGGACCGGTTCCTGCTGGCATGGTTCGCCGACGTCGAGGTGCATTTCCTGGCGGCGATCTTCGGGGGGTCGCTGCGTCGCTGGCGCCGACGCACGATCGACGTGCGGAACCTGGCGATCGCGGTCGACGGCGCTCCCCGCGCCGTCCGAGGCAAGCCGGGCTATGCCCTGTCGGCGAGGGCGGAGGCGATGGGCGTCCCCGTGGCCAACCCGCACGAGGCGTTCGACGACGCCCTCGTGACGGCCCAGCTCTTCCTGGTGCTCGCGTCGAAGGTGCCGGGCACAGCCCGAGCCACGGTCCGCCAGCTGCTGCGTCTGGCGGGGGCGTGATCGGCTCGACTTGAACAACCGTTCAATCGTCTGATACAACCCGGTCCACGGCGGTCAAACGGCCGGTCAACGCGCCGGTCCAGGAGCCGGTCCACGGGCGCCCGGATGCGGCCGTCGGCGTGCGAGGAGGCGTGGGTGGGGCAGAGCAGGGAGACGGCGTTCCACGCGATCACGTCGACGAAGGCCGCCGGCTTCATGGAGGAAGCCGGGTGGCTCTGGGTCACGAACTACGGCGACGTCGACGCCGAGTATCGAGCCGTGCGCGAAGGGGTCGGCATGTGGGACCTCTCGCCGCTCAACAAGTGGGAGTTCCGGGGCCCGGAGGCCCTCGAGGCGGCCCAGCGGGTGCACACGAACGACGTGCTCGGCATGCATGACGGTCAGGTCCGGTACGGTGCCTTCGTCGACGAGGACGGGCTGGTCGTCGACGACGGCACCGTGTTCCGCCACTCGGCGGAGCACCTGTGGGTCTGCACCAACGGGAACGAGCACGCCGACTACTTCGCCGACGCGACGAAGGGGCTCGAGGTCGAGATCGCCTACATCGCGCCGGAACTTCCGAGCATGCAGATCCAGGGCCCGCAGAGCCGCGACCTCGTTCGCTCGATCGTTTCCGGCGCCGACGTCGACGCGCTCCGGTACTTCACGTTCTTCCCCGAGCCGGTGACCGTCGGGCGGGGCACCGGTCTGGCTCTCGCGAACCGGGTTCTCCGGGGAGCTCGGCTACGAGCTGTTCCTGCGGCCCGAGCACGCGACCACGGTCTGGGAAGCGGTCGAGGGTGCCGGAGCCACGCCCTACGGCGTGGACATCATCGAGCCCATACGGGTCGAGACCGGCATGGTCGTCACCGACTACGACTACGAGCCGCACAGCCGCACCCCGTACGATCTCGGCCTCGACCGGCTCGTCGACCTCGACGGCGACGGGGCGTTCATGGGCAAGGAGCAGCTGCGCGCCGTCGCGGTCGATCCGCCGAACCGCTTCGTGACGATCCGGCTCGAGGGGGAGACCCTGCCCGAGTACGGCGCCGCGGTGACCGCCGGTGGCGAGGATGCGGGGGTGCTGACGAGCCCGGCGATCAGCCCGAGACTCGGGGCGCTCGGTCTCGCGATCCTGCGGACCGAGAAGGCGTCGCCCGGCACCGGCGTCGAGGTCGCGATGCCCGATGGAACGTCGATCGGCGGCACGGTCGACGTGCTGGCCGTGTACGACCCGAAGAAGGAACGCCCGCGCGCCTGACGTCGAGCGGGTCCGACGATCCCACGATACGAGGAGGAGACCGCATGACCGAGGAGAAGCGTTCGCCGCTGCACGACTGGCACGTCGAGCACGACGCCGACGTCGTCTGGGAAGACGGCTACCCGTGGGCGATGCACGAGGGCGGCGACCCGAAGGACGAGTACGAGGCGGTGCGCACGGCGACCGGCATCTGGGATCTCTACTCGACCTGCAAGTACGAGGTCCGGGGGCCCGACGCCGCGCGCCTGATCCAGCGCCGGTTCACGAATGCGCTCGACGGCATGCAGGCCGGTTCCGTGCGCTACGGCGCCTTCGTCAACGCCGACGGGCTGATGATCGACGACGGCAACGTCTACAAGTTCGCCGACGATCACTTCCTCGTGATGATCAACACGGCCGGCATCGACGGCTGGTTCCGCGAGACGGCCGACGGCCTCGACGCCACGATCGAGCACAAGACCGACGACTACGCGATGATCGCCGTGCAGGGTCCGACCTCGCAGGCGACCCTGCAGCCGTTGACGGGCCGCGATCTCGGCGAGCTGCGGTACTTCCGCTTCTGGCCCGAGGCCACGACCGTCGCTGGTGCCGAGGCGTGGGTGCTGCGCACGGGGTTCAGCGGCGAGAAGGGCTACGAGGTCGTCGTCGCCCCCGGCGATGCCCGAAGGGTCTGGGACGCGCTGATCGCCGCGGGCGCCACCCCGTTCGGGTTGACGGCGATCGATCTCGCCCGCACGGAGATCGGCCTGATCATCATCGCGGTCGACTACAACCCCGGCGAGATCTCCCCGTGGGACCTGTCGATGGACCGATTCATCAAGACCGACACCGAGTGCGTCGGCGCTGCCGCGCTCGCCGAGCGAGGGGCGAACCCGCCCAAGCGTTTCAAGACCCTGAAGATCGAGGGAGACCTCGCTCCCGACTACGGCGCCGCCGTCACGAAGGACGGGCGCGAGGTGGGCGTGGTGACTTCGCCGGCATCCTCGCCGCGGCTCGGCACGATCGGCCTCGCGATCCTCGACGCCGACGTCGCCAGCGACGGTGAGAAGGTCGAGGTCGCGGTGGAAGGTGGCACGGCGCCGGCGACCGTCGAGGTGCTGTCGCTGCTCGACCCGAACAAGGAGCGCCCACGGGCGTAGGTCTCCGTGGCGGATCACCGTGGGGCGGGGCTCAGCCCCGCCCCACACCTATGCTGAGCCCATGCACCGTGACGAGCTCTACGGGGTGGTGCCGAACTTCAGCGAGGGTCGCCGCAGCGACGTCGTCGGCGCGATCGTGCGCGCGCTGCACGTGCCGGGGGCTCGGGTGGTCTACGCCGAGGCCGACCCCGACCACAACCGGCTCGATACGACGGTGCTCGGTGACGCCGACGCGGTGCGGGCCAGCGCCTTGGCCGGTGCGACCGCGGCCGTCGACCTCATCGACATGCGGGTGCATCGGGGCGGGCATCCGCGCATGGGGGCTGCCGACGTGATCCCGTTCATGCCCGTGCGCGGTGTGACGATCGAGGACTGCGTGACGGTGGCCCGCGGGTTCGGGCGCGAGCTCGCCGAGCGCCTCGACCTGCCCGTCTACCTCTACGATCGGGCCGCGCTCGTCCCCGATCGCGCCTCGCTCGCCGACGTGCGCCGCGGCGAATACGAGGGCTTGCGGGAGGCGGTCGCTCGCGGCGAGCGGTTGCCCGATCTCGGTCCGCACGAGATCGGTCCCGCGGGGGCGACGGCGGTCGGTGCCCGCAAGCCCCTCGTCGCGTTCAACGTCTACCTCGACGGCTCGGACGAGCGCGCGGCGAAGGAGATCGCGAGGACCCTCCGAGAGTCCAACGGGGGGCTGCCGGCCGTGCGTGCGATCGGGTTCACCGTGCCGGAACGAGGCGGCGTGGTGACGGTCTCGATGAACCTGGTCGACCACGAGGTGACGGGCCTGCGCGACGCGTTCGACGGTGTCGCGAGGCTCGCCGCGGGGTACGGCATGACCGTGACCGATACCGAGATCGTGGGGCTGGTGCCGGCCTCGGCGCTCGCCGACGACGACGTCGCGTACCTCGGCCTTTCCGGATTCGACCCCGACCGCCAGGTGCTGGAGCGCCTCGTAGACGAACGTGACGAACGTGAGGAGTGAACGATGAGCGACGCAGGATTCGGTGACATGACGGTCGAGCGCTTCCTCGAGACGATGGCCTCGAAGGACCCGACCCCGGGTGGAGGCGCCGCCGCGGCGATCGCGGGCGCCACCGGGGCGGCTCTGATCGCGATGGTCGGCAGGCTCACGCTGGGCAAGCAGGGCTTCGAGGACCTCGAGGAACGCATGCAGGCGCTCGTCGACCGAGCCGACGCGGCGCGGGTCGAGTTCGTCGCGCTGGGGGACCGTGACGCGGCCTCCTTCGAGGCGGTGATGTCGGCGTTCCGGATGCCGAAGGGGACCGACGTCGAGAAGGCGTCACGGGCCGATGCGATCCAGCGCGGGCTGGAGCATGCCGCGGCGGTGCCGCTCGAGATCGCGCGCCGCGCGGTCGACCTCATGGAGCTCGCCGAGGATGCCACCGCGATGGGCAACCCGAACGCGGCGAGCGACGGCATGTCGGCGGCGGGCATGCTGCTCGCGTCGGTGATCGCCGCCCGTGCGAACGTCGAGATCAACGCGTCGGCATTGAAGGACGAGGCTCGTCGTGAGGCGTTGCTCGAGGAGGTCACCGCGATCCGTGACCGAGCCGACAGGCTGCTCGAGCAGTGCCGGGAGGCGTTCGGGCTGCGCCTGATCGCCTGATCGGTCTGCACCGCGGTCCTGGTCCCGCGCACGACGCCCGCGTAGGCTCGACCCGTGCGGATCGACGCGATCGTCTTCGACTGCGAGGACGCCGCGCCGCTGGCGCGGTTCTGGGCTGCCGCGCTCGGGTGGCGTGTCGCTCCATACGACGCCGCCGAGGTCGAGCGTCTCTCGGCCAGAGGCATCGACGATCTCGAGGACGACCCGAGCGTCATGGTCGAGCCTCCCGAGGACGACGTCCCGGGACTGCCGGTGTTGTTCTTCACCGAGGTTCCCGAGCCCAAGGCGGGGAAGAACCGCGTGCATGTCGACGTGGTGGCCGACGAGACCGTCGACGACGAGGTGATCCGGCTCGAGGGACTCGGAGCGACGCTCCGCAACTGGACCGAGGAAGAGGGCAACGTCTGGGCCGTGATGCTCGACCCCGAGGGCAACGAGTTCTGCGTGATGCCACCTGAGTCGTGAGGGCCGAGTCGTGACGGGCCGTAGCGCGTGACTGGCTAGCCCACGATCGTCCTCGCGTCCTGGACGAACCGGACGAGACCCGTGGCGCCGCTCACGACGAGGACGACGAGCGCCACCTCTCTCGCGCCGAGGGCGATGCCACCGCCCGCGAAGGCGGCCACCACGCCGAGCACGACGACGAGCGCCAGCGCGAGCGCCCCGATCGGGCCGCTCGCCGACGCCAGGACCACGAGGCCGAGGATCCCGAACACGGCACCGAGGACCGACCCGGCGATCGTGAGCGGCGCCAGCCGGACCAGCGGCCACTGCAGCAGCCATCGATCGAACCGCTCCGCGACCCAGACGGACCCGAATCCGAAGGCGGGGAAGAGCAGGGTGAACATCGCCACGTTGACGGCATCGGTTCCCCATGATCGTGAAGTCGGCGTTCCCGGGGTCGATCACCACGGGGCTCGCCAGGGCCACCAACACGAGCGAGACCCACAGGGGCAGGAACCGGCCGGGCAACACCGTGCGGAGCACGAACAGGAGGAGTCCCGCCGACAGTCCCGCGGCGAGACCGACGAAGATCAGGAGCGCGAGCGTTCCCTCGGTCGTGATCGCACCGACCACGTTGCCGTTCTCGGTGAGCAACCCGATCCTCGAGTCGTCGGCGACGATCGCGGACGCCCTCATCGCCACCCTGGTGCCCAGACCTCCGACCAGGAGCCCGGTGATCAGCGCTGCGACGCACGATGATGCGAGCCGGAGCACCGCCGGCACCCGCAGCATGCTGACCGCTCTGCCGCCCGTGACTCGCTCGGTGGATGCGGACGCGTCGATCATCGCCCGCATCATGCTCGGTGGCGTGGCCGGAGGCCAGAGGGCTGCCACGAGGCACCCGAGGGGTGTCCACACACCCCGCGGCCGGTCGGTGGGGCGACCTCAGAACAGGCCGACGGTGCGGCCCTGCTCGTCGACGTCGACGTTGTGGAACGCCGGCGTGCGACCGTAGCCGGGCATGCGCTGCATGTCGCCGCAGAGCGCGACCACGAAGCCGGCTCCGCCGCTCGGCACCACCGCACGCACGGGCAGGCGGAATCCCGTCGGCCGGTTGAGCATCAGCGGATCGTGGCTGAGCGAGAGGTGGGTCTTGGCCATGCAGACGGGCACCTGGCCGAAGCCCAGCTCGTCCATGCGGGCGATGTCCTTCTCGGCCTGCGGCAGGTAGTCGACCCCGTCGGCGCCGTACAGCTTCGTCGCGATCGCCTCGATCTGCTCCTTCAGCCCGGCGCCCGACGGCGTCAGGAAGTCGAACGTGTTCGGCCGCTCGCACGCGTCGACCACCGCCCGGGCGAGCTCCACCGCCCCGTCGCCGCCCTGGGCGAAGGCTCGGTTCACGACGACGGTCTCGGCGCCGGCCTCGACGGCCAGCTCGCCGATCAGCTCGATCTCCGCCTCGGTGTCGGTCGGGAAGTTGTTGATCGACACCACGCATGGCAGGCCGTACTGGCGGACGATCTCGATGTGCGCCTTCAGGTTCTCGATGCCGCGGCGCAGGGCGTCGAGGTCCTCGGTACCGAGATCGGCGAACGGCTTCCCGCCGTGGGACTTCGTGGCGCGGACCGTGGTGACGAGGACGGCCGCGCTCGGGGCGAACCCACCGAACCGGCAGACGATGTCGCAGAACTTCTGGAACCCGAGGTCGCTCGCGAACCCGCCCTCGGTGACGACGTAGTCGGCGAGCTTGAGCGCGACGCGGTCCGCGATGATCGAGTTGTTCGCGTGGGCGATGTTCCCGAACGGCCCCGCGTGGATCATCACCGGCTGCCCCTCGAGCGTCTGCACGAGGTTCGGCTTGAGCGCGTCCTTCATGATCACGGTCAGGGCGCCCGCGACCCTGAGGTCCTCGGCGGTGACCGGCTTCCCTCCATGCGTCGATGCGACCACGATGTTGCCGAGCCGGCGCCGCAGGTCCGCCACGTCGGAGGCGAGCGCGAACACCGCCATGATCTCGGAGGCCGCGACGATCACGAAGGAGTTCTCTCGCGGGTATCCGTGCGCCGTGCCCCCGAGGCCGACCACGGTGTACCGAAGCTCCCGGTCGTTCACGTCGAGCGTGCGGGGCCACGTGATCGTCGCGGGGTCGATGTCGAGCTCGTTGCCGTGGTACACGCTCGCGTCGAGCGCGGCGGCCAGCAGGTTGTGGGCGGCCTGCACGGCGTGGAAGTCGCCGTTGAAGTGAAGGTTGATCTCCTCCATCGGCACGACCTGGGCGAATCCGCCGCCGTTCCCGCCGCCCTTGATGCCGAAGACCGGGCCCATGCTCGGTTCCCGCAGGCAGAGCATCACGTCCTTGCCGATCTTGCCGAGCCCCTGGGTCAGGGAGACGCTCGTCGTCGTCTTGCCCTCGCCGGCCTTCGTGGGTGTGATCGCGGTGGTGATGATCAGCTTCCCGTCGGGCCGGTCGGCGAGACGGGCGAGGATCGAGAGGTCGACCTTGGCGCGGTGCCGTCCGTACTGTTCCAACTCGTCGGGCTCGATGCCCGCGGCGGCGGCGACGTCGGCGATCGGGCGGAGTTCGGCTTCCTGGGCGATCTCGAGTCCGGACTTCATGGTGACGGCGGGTTCCTTCCTCAGATTCGTGAACGGCTCCCGGACGATACGACCCCCGGTCGTGCGGGTCCAAACCGAGGTTGCGCGCACCGCGACCGCCGGTCACGGCGGGTGGCCCGCGGCGCCGGCGCGTGCTTCGATGACACCTCGACGCTCCGAAGGGGAAGCAGCGCATGGACACCGAGTCGCTCCGCAGCACGATCGCCGGTCTGATGCCGGACCTCCTCGATGACCTCGGCTCGCTGGTGCGCATCCCGTCGGTCGCGTTCCCCGGGTACCCCGAGGCCCCGGTGCTCGAGGCGGCCGAGCGCACCGTGGAGCTCGCCCGCCGTGCGGGGTTCGCCGACGCGGCGTTGCAGCCCGTTCCGTGGGGCTACCCGCCGGTCGTCGGCGAGATCGCCGGGCCCGAGGGGTCGCCCACCGTGGTGCTCTACGCGCACTACGACGTGCAGCCGGCGCCGCCGGAACAGGGATGGACCACCGATCCGTGGATGCCGGTCGTGCGGAGCGACGGTCGTCTCGCCGGCAGGGGGGCCGCCGACGACAAGAGCGGGATCGCGATGCATCTCGCGACGATCCGTGCGTTCGGGGGGCGGCCTCCCTGCACCGTGCGTCTCGTCGTCGAGGGGATGGAGGAGACCACGTCGAACCTCGAGGCGTTCGTCGAGGGTCGCCCCGACCTGTTCGGCGCCGACGTCTTCGTCGTCGCGGACATGGGGAACCTGGAGGTCGGCGTGCCCACGCTCACGACGACGCTCCGGGGCGAGGTGTCCTGCGTCGTCACCGTCTCCACGCTCGAGCACCCGCTGCACTCCGGGGTGTTCGGAGGCCCGGCCCCCGACGCGATGATCGCGCTCGCCAGGCTCCTGGCCACCCTGCACGACGAGGCCGGTGACGTGGCCGTCGAGGGCGTCACCCGAGCCGACCCGTCGAGCGGACACGTCGCGGAGGCGGACTTCCGGTCGATGGCCGATCTGCTGGACGGCACGGCCGTGATCGGCACCGGCCCGATCGGCTCGCGTCTGTGGTCGTCGCCGAGCATCAGCGCGATCGGCATCGACTCGACGACGATCGAGGGATCGTCGAACGTGCTGCTGCCCAGCGCCCGGGCGAAGCTCTCGATGCGCATCGTCCCCGGAGCCGAACCCGGCGCCGAGCTGGACGCGCTCGAGCGACACCTGCGGACGCATGCCCCGTGGGGTGCGACCGTCGAGGTGGAGCGCGTGAAGACCGCTCCGCCGTTCCGGTGCGCCTCCGACGGCCCGGCGTTCGCCGCGGCGCGCACCGCGCTCCGAGCGGCGTTCGGGCGACCCTCGGTCGACGCGGGCTCCGGTGGATCGATCCCGCTCCTGGACTCGCTGCGGGCCGTGAGCCCGCGGGCGGAGTTCATCCTGTGGGGAGCCGAGGACATGGCGCGCTCGCGCATCCACGCGTCGGACGAGAGCGTCGATCCGTCCGAGATCGAGCGGATGGTGCTCGCCCAGGCGTTGTTGCTGCTCGACCTGGCGTCCGGCGGCGGGTGACCTTCGTCGGCACTCCGTCGATACTGGGGTGATGACGACCACGGAGCCGCTGCGACGCACCGTCACGCCCGTGCGGGTGACGTCGGTCCACGACGGGACCCGCAGCGAGCGACCCGACTCCCTCGCGACCGAGGAACCGATGGAGATCCGCGTGCAGGGTCCCGGTCAACGGGCCGAGCCCGTCGCGGTCACGATGCGCACCCCGGGGGCCGACTACGAGCTCGCGGTCGGCTTCCTGTTCACGGAGGGGCTGGTCGGGCCCGGTCAGGTGACCCGTGTGGCGTACTGCGACGATCTCGACGGGGAGGAGCAGCGCTACAACGTCGTCACCGTCACGCTCGACAGGGCGTTCGACCACGATCGGCTGCGCCGCAACTTCTACGCCACGTCGTCGTGCGGCATCTGCGGCAAGGCCGCGCTCGACGACGTCGAGGTGCGGTGCGCGCCCGTGGCCGCCGGACCGGTGGTGACGTCCGACGTGCTGGTCTCGCTGCCCGACCGGCTGCGGTCGAAGCAACGGGTGTTCGATCGCACGGGCGGTCTGCACGCCGCCGGCCTCTTCACGCCCGATGGCGAGCTGCTCACGCTCCGCGAGGACGTCGGACGGCACAACGCGGTCGACAAGGTGATCGGCGAGCAGGTGCTCGGCGAACGGGTGCCGCTCGCCGACCGCGTGTTGCAGGTGAGCGGGCGCGCGAGCTTCGAGATCGTGCAGAAGGCCGCGATGGCCGGCATCCCGATCGTCAGCGCCGTCAGCGCGCCCTCGTCGCTGGCCGTGGAGGCCGGGGAGCGGTTCGGCATGACGATCGTGGGGTTCGTGCGGGACGGACGATGCAACGTCTACTCCCGTCCCGAGCGCGTCGGGTAGCCGTCAGCCGGTCGGAGCGTCGTCGCTGCGGGCCTCGGGCACCTGGTCGTGCCAGTCGTAGACCACGCTGGTGCCGAAGATCACGTCGTGCACCGACGCGTTGCGCTTGCTCACGGCGCTCCAGAACAGGCCGAGCGGGAACGCCACGCAGGTGACCGCCCGCAGGAACGCCCGAACGAGCCCGACGCGAGCACCGGCGGGGCCGAGGAGCCGCAGACCCATCACCCGCGCTCCCGCGCTCCGTCCGGTGCCCGTCCACGAGATCGTGAGCATCAGCACGGCGACGACGTAGCCGTAGACGGCCGCCTCGGCCATCGTCAGCTCGGGGAACGTGAACTGCGCCGGCTTGCGCAGGAACCGGAACCCCGCGTACGCCGCGTACCCGGCCGCGACGAGCATCGCGACGTACGCGATATCGATCACCATCGCACCGGTCCGCGACACGACACCGGCGCGCAGCCCCTGCCGCTCGGCGGCCCCCGCGGGGAAGGCCCGCGTGCTCGTGGCGGCGGCGCCGCTCATGGCGCCTCGTCCCCGGTGGGCGCCGAAGGTCCGCTCGGCAGCAACTCGCGGGCCTCGCGTCTGAGGACCTTGTCGACGACCCGCGAGACCAGGCGGTCGGCGTTCATGCCCTGCACGCGCACCGTCTGCACGGTCTCGTTCGCCATCATGCCCGAGGACTCTCGGACCAGCCGCGGCAGGTCGATCTCGTCGATGACCTCCTCGGCGATCTCGGCGAGGTCGAGCCGGTCGATGATCGCCACCAGGTCGGTCCGCGCGATCACGCGATCGACGTCGACGCGGTCCACGATCGTCTCGACGGGGAACGACCGGGCGAGTCGTTCCATGTCGACGCGGGCGACGATCTCGTCGATGTCGACCCGGTCGATCACCGCGTCGATGTCCACGCGATCGAGGATGCGATCGATGTCGACGTCCTCGACGATCGCGTTCACGTCGACGCGCTCACGGACGAGCGCGGTGAGGTCGACCTGGTCGGCGAGCCCTCGCGCGATCTCGGGCACGAGCGATCCGAGGAACGACGTCGCGAGCTCGACCATCTCGGCCTGGGATGCCTTCCACTGCCCGTCGAGCACCCGCGCCGCCCCAGCCGCCATCTCGCCGGCGTCCTTCGCGAAACGCGGCTCGACGAGCCAGGTGACGGCGGGCCCGACGGTGTCCGCGACCTGCTTGGCGGCGCCGGCGGCCGCCTCGGCCGCGGTGACGGCGGCGCCGAGCCCGGCGCCGGCGAGGGTGGCGGCGGGGTCCTTCGGGCCGATCGCCTCGTCATCGTCCTTCGGCATCGTCGATCGGAGCGCGTCGGCCAGGGCGGTCGCGCCCGCCGCGAACAGACCGGCGCTGACCTTCATGCCCTGCTCGAGCATGGCTGCGACCTGCGATCCCGGCGCCGGCGCCGGTGCGCCGTCCTCGTCGAGCCCGCCTCGGCGTCGGCCGCCAGCGCGTCCTCGTAGCTCATGTCGTCGTCGGCCCGGTCCTCGACCTCGCCCGCCCCCGGGAGCCGGACGACGTTGTCGGGCTCGTCGGGGTGATCGCCGATCGGGATGCGGTCCATGCGCACATCATGGACCGCCGACGCGCCACCGGCCACCCGACGTGGCCCGCGGTCGCCTCCCCGATGGGCGGCTCGGTGGCTCTCCGCCGTAGAATCGACGGGCACGGGGTGGTCCGCCCCGCGATGGATCGAGAGATCCGGCCAGAGATCGGCCAGAGATCCAGAGAAGGAGACACGTGTCGATGAGCACGACGCTCACCCGCCTCACCGAGCCGATGGTTCGCGAGCACGGCGAACTGCGCGTGGCCACGTGGGACGAGGCCCTCGACCGCGCCGCCGAGGGACTCCGCCGCGCCGCCGATCGCAACCCCGGCTGGGGAACGGGGGTGTTCAGCTGCTCGAAGGCCACGAACGAGATGAACTTCGTCGCGGGGAAGTTCAGCCGTCAGGTCCTCGGCAGCAACAACATCGACAGCTGTAACCGCACCTGACACGCGCCTTCGGTGGTCGGTCTGGCCACCGTCTTCGGTGCCGGTGGCGGTACCAGCTCATACGAGGAGGTCGAGCACACCGACCTCGTCCTGCTGTGGGGCTCGAACGCTCGAGCCGCGCACCCCATCTTCTTCCACCACGTCCTGAAGGCGGTCAACCGCGGGGCGAAGCTGATCGTGGTCGATCCGCGGCGCACCGAATCGGCGGAGTGGGGCGATCTCTGGCTCGGCATCGACGTCGGCACCGACATCGCCCTGTCGAACGCGATCGCGCGCGAGATCGTCGTGAACGACCTGCAGCACCACGCGTTCGTCGGCGGCGCCACGCTCGGGTTCGACGAGTACGTCGACTCGATCATGGACTGGACGCTCGAACGCGGCGAGGCCGTGACCGGCGTGCCGGCCGACGTGATCCGCGAGGTCGCGCATGCCTACGCGAAGGCCGACCGGGCGATGATCTGCTGGACGCTCGGCATCACCGAGCACCACAACGCGGTCGACAACGTGCTCTCGCTCATCAACCTGTCGCTGCTCACCGGACACGTCGGCACCTACGGCAGCGGTGTGAACCCGCTGCGCGGCCAGAACAACGTGCAGGGGGGCGGCGACATGGGCGCGATCCCGAACAAGCTGCCCGGCTTCCAGGACATCGAGAAGGACGCCGCGGCCCGCGCGAAGTTCGAGGCGGCCTGGGGCACGCCGATCATCCCGGAGTACGGGTGGCACCTCACGAACATGTTCCAGGCGATGGAACGTGGGGACCTGACCGCCGTGTACTGCATCGGCGAGAACCCCGCCTCGAGTGAGGCCGACAACGAGCACGCGGTCGAGCTGCTGCGGAGCCTCGACACCCTGATCGTGCAGGACATCTTCATGACGAAGACGGCCGAGCTCGCCGATGTGGTGTTCCCGGCGTCGAACAGCGCCTTCGAGTCCGAGGGGACGGTGACGAACTCCGAGCGCAGGGTGCAGCGGGTGCGGGCGGCGCTCCGGCCGCCCGGCAACGCCAAGGACGACATCTGGATCATCAACCAGCTCGCGGACCGCATGGGCGCAGGCTGGGGCGACGTGACACCGCGCCAGGCCTGGGACGAGTGCCGCTCCCTCAGCCCGATGCACGCCGGCATGAGCTGGGAACGGCTCGAGGAGCTCGGCGGCATCCAGTGGCCGTGCCCCGACGAGGAGCACCCCGGCACGCTGTTCCTGCACGCGCGCCTCTGGGAGTTCGACGATCCCGATGCGCAGGGCGCCAAGGCGCCGTTCTCGATCGTGATCGACGAGCCCCCGGTGGACGAGCTCACCGAGGAGTTCCCGCTTGCGGCTCACGACCGGTCGGCGCCTCGATTCGTACAACACCGGGGTGCAGACGGGCGCGTTCACGTCGCCGCTGCGCCGCGGGGAGACGATCGACGTCTCGCCCGAGGACGCCGAGCGGCTCGGCCTCGCCGAAGCGGAGTGCGTCGCGGTGTCGAGCCGTCGCGGATCGGTCGAGGTGCCGGTGCACGTCGACGAGGCGCTGCGTCCCGGTCTCGTGTTCATGACGTTCCACTTCCCCGACCAGGTCGACACGAACGTGCTCACGATCGAGGCGACCGACCCGAAGTCGGGCACCGCGGAGTTCAAGGCGGCCGCGGTGCGCATCGACAAGCTCCCCGAGTCCGAGCCGGCCGGGTCGGTCTCCGGCGGGGGTGGCGAGTAGCATCCGGGTCGTGACCGCCATCCGCCCGCCCACGCCGCAGCTGGAGTCGCCGTGGACCTGAAGCTGATGCAGGCCGAGCCGTCGGCCGACGAGCGCGCCGCGGTCGACGGACTCCTGGGAGCGCCCGAGAGCGCGTGGGACGGCGCGCTCGAACGGTCGGCGCTTCGACCATCGGGTGGCCCGTGGGGGAGCCGAGGCGCGCGACGACCGCCACCTGCTGCTGCCGGCGTTGCACGCCCTGCAGGGCGCCGTCGGCTGGATCAGCCCGGGCGGCATGAACTACGTCTGCGAGCGGCTGACGGTGCCGCCCGCCGAGGCCTACGGCGTCGCGACGTTCTACGCGATGTTCTCGACCGAGGAGCGACCCTCGACGGTGCTGCACGTGTGCGACGACATCGCCTGCCGGCGCGCGGGGGCGCCAGAGGTCGTCGACCGTCGCCATGACGTCGGACGGCAGCGACGTCGTGCCGAGCCCCTGCCTGGGGCTGTGCGAGCGGGCTCCGGCGATGCTGATCCAGCGCGCGGGTGAGGGTCCAGGCGCGACTCGCGGTCGCGCCGATCACCGACGAGGTGCTCGACGGCGTTGATCCGCGACGGGTCTGAGGCGACGCCGGCACCGAGTCTGGAGCGGCTGCCGACAGCGCGGAGCGCAGGCATGGTTCCCGAGAGGCACCTCCGGCTCCTGCGACGGGTCGGGACACGTCGATCCTTCCTCGATCGACGACTACCGGGCGCACGGTGGCTACGAGGCGCTGCGCCTCGCGCTCGAGCACGGCCCGGAGTGGACGCTGCGCGAGGTCACCGACGCGAAGCTGATGGGACGAGGCGGCGCTGCGTTCCCGACCGGCGTGAAGTGGAAGGCGGTCGCCGAGCAACCCGTGCACCCGCACTACTTCGTGTGCAACGCCGACGAGAGCGAGCCCGGCACGTTCAAGGACCGCGTCGTGATGGAGCAGGACCCGTTCGCGGTGATCGAGTCGCTGACGATCGCCGGGCGTCACGACCGGGCTGCGAGCAGGGCTACGTCTACATCCGCGGGGAGTACCCGCTCGCGACCGAGCGCCTCACGCATGCGATCGAGGAGGCACGCCGGCACGGGTTCCTGGGCGAGGACGTGATGGGCCACGGCGCCCGGTTCGACATCGAGCTGCGTCGCGGCGCCGGCGCCTACATCTGCGGCGAGGAGACGGCGCTGTTCAACTCGCTCGAGGGCAAGCGCGGCGAGCCGCGGAACAAGCCGCCGTTCCCGGTGCAGCGCGGCCTGTTCGGCAAGCCCACGGGCATCAACAACGTCGAGACGCTGATCAACGTGCTCGAGGTGCTGCGGATCGGGGGCCAGGCGTACGCGGCGATCGGCACCGAGGGCTCCACGGGACCGAGGCTCTTCTGCCTGTCGGGCGACGTCGAGCGGCCGGGCGTCTACGAGCACGAGCACGGCGTCACGCTCGGCGAGGTGATCGAGGCCGCCGGCGGCGTGCGGGGGGGCGCGACCCTCAAGGCGGTGCTGCTCGGCGGCGCCGCCGGCGGGTTCGTCGGCCCGGATCGGCTCGACATCCCGCTCACGTTCGAGGACGCGCGGGAGGGTGGCTACACGCTCGGATCCGGCGTCGTGATGGTGTTCGACGAGTCGGCCGACCTCACCGACACGTGCCTGCGGATCGCGCGGTTCTTCCGCGACGAGTCGTGCGGGCAGTGCGTGCCGTGCAGGGTCGGCACCGTCCGCCAGGAGGAGGCGCTGCACCGACTCGTGCAGGGCCGCACGCTCGGGTCGCGCGACGACGAGCTCGCGCTGCTCGAGGACGTCGCCCAGGTGATGCGCGACGCCTCGATCTGCGGCCTCGGTCAGACGGCCGCGAACGCCGTGCAGTCGGCGATCACGTCGCTCGGGGTCTTCGGCGGCGACGCCGTCGACCCCCTCGACGGCGACGACGGTGCCGACCCCGACCGAGGAACAGGAGTCGTAGCGATGACCGTCGTGCCGCTCGATCCGCCCCGGCGTCTCGTCTCGATCACGGTCGACGGCGTCGAGACGCGGGTGCCCGAGGGTGCCACGATCCTCGACGCCTGCCGCGCGAACCAGGTCGATACGCCCACCCTCTGCTACGCGGAGAACCTCACTCCGGTGAACGCGTGCCGGGTGTGCGTGGTGGAGGTCGAGGGATCGCGCACGCTCGTGCCGGCGTGCAGCCGCGAGGCCGAGGACGGCATGACCGTCACCACCGACACCGAGCGCGTCCGGCACTCGCGCACGCTGGTGATGGAGTTCCTCGCGTCGAGCGTCGAGATGGAGCTCACGAGCCCCGACGTGCACCGCTGGATGACCGAGTACGAGGCGCGGCCGGAGCGGTTCGGCGCCGTGATGCCCGAGCTGCCGGCGGGGGAGCGCGATACGCGGGAGCCCGGCCACCATCACCTGCCCGAGGACCCCACGATCGCCGAGGGCGTCGCCCAGCCGGTGAAGATCGACAACGAGCTGTACGTGCGCGACTACTCGCGCTGCATCCTCTGCTACAAGTGCGTCGAGGCGTGCGGCGTCGACGCGCAGAACACGTTCGCGATCGCGGTGGCGGGCCGGGGGTTCGACGCCCGCATCTCCACCGAGTACGCGGTCGGGCTCGACGAGTCCGCCTGCGTGTACTGCGGCAACTGCATCGGGGTCTGCCCGACGGGGGCGCTGATGTTCACGAGCGAGCACGAGATGCGCGAGGACGGGTCGTGGGACGAGCAGGAGCAGACCGTGACGAGCACGATCTGCCCTTACTGCGGCGTGGGGTGCGAGCTCGAGCTCCACGTGCAGGACAACGAGATCGTGAAGGTCACCAGCCCGTGGGACAACTCGGTGACCAACGGGCACCTGTGCATCAAGGGACGGTTCGGGTTCGGCGTACGTGCAGTCCCGCAGGGACGACGATCCCACCCGACGCCGCCCGGGCCCATCGCGGCGAGACGCGCAGGAGACGAGCGAGTCTGAGCGAGACTACCGGCCTCGCGAGCGGGGTCGTGCTGGCGGGCGGTCGTTCCACGCGGTTCGGCACCGCCGACAAGCTCGGCGCGACGCACGCCGGCATGCCGCTGCTGCACCACGCGGTGGTCCGCGTGGCCGAGATCACCGGCGACGTGGTGGTGGTGCTCGCTCCCGACGCCCCCGAGCCTTCCTTCCCTCCAGGTCATGCCGGTGCGCCTCGTCCACGACCCCCGGGAAGGAGAGGGCCCGCTCGCGGGCGCGGTCGCCGGGCTCGGTCACGTGGAGCGTGTGCTCGCGGTGGTCGTCGGAGGGGACATGCCCGGGCTGTCGACCGCGGTCATCCTGGAGATGCTGCATGTGGCGGCGGAAGCATCGGTCGACGCGGTCGCGCTGCAGGACGGCGATCGTTTCCGGCCGCTGCCCGCAGCGATCCGTGCGGCCGCCGGCCGTGACATCGGGCACGCTCTGCTGCATCGGGGAGAGCGGTCGCTCCGTGCCTGGCTGCAGGCGATGCGGATGGCGGTGATCGACGAGGCGACGTGGACCGCACTCGATCCCGAGCGGGCGACGCTCCGCGACGTCGACGAGCCGGCCGATCTCGACACGACGTAGGCTCACACGGTGACGCACGTCGAGGTCCTGCACGTTGGATCGTCGGAGATCTCGGTCGCCTGCTACGGCTTCGCGCCGCTCGATCTCGCCGATGAGTGCCCCGGCCACGAGGTGGACTGGCCGGCCGAGCGCGGCCTGCACCCGTGGGCGTTCGCGGACGATGGGTCGTGGCCGTGGCACGTGCACGCGTTCGTCGTGCGGGGGCCGTGGGGGACGGCCGTGATCGACACGGGCGTCGGCGCCTACCCTCCGTATCGGCCGTGGGCACCCGGCTCAGGGACGCACGGCGGAGGCCGCGTTCGAGGCGACCGGGCTCGACGTCGACGCCGTCGGCCTCGTCGTGCTCTCGCACCTTCACGCCGACCACGCAGGCGGTGTCTGGGCGGGGGAGGGGCCACGCTTCCCCAACGCCCGGCACGTGCTCCACGATGCCGACATGACGTTCTTCGGCGACGGCCACGAGCCGTATGCGGCCGTGGCCGAGATGGAACAGCTCCGTGAGCTCGGGCTCCTCGACCTGGACCCGAACGATCGCGACGTCGGGGCCGGTCTCCGGGTGGTGCACACGCCCGGTCACACACCCGGGCACCGGAGCGTGATCCTCGACGCCGGCGAGGAGCGGGTGCTGATCGCGGGCGACCTGCTGCACCTGCCGGTCCAGGTGAGGCACCCGACCTGGCTCTCGAGCCACGATGAGGATCCTGCCGCCGGTGCCGACTCGCGCCGCCGGCTGCTCGCCGAGGCCCGCAGCGGAGGGATGGGTCGTCGGGGTGCCGCACTTCGCCCGCCCGTTCGGACGGATCGGCGACGACGGCTGGCGGTCCGTCGGTCCCGGCGAGCGCGGGGCTCACGCCCCCTGACCCACCCGAACGGGTTGGGGTAGGCTCCGCGATGAAGAGCGGGGACGGCGCCTCGGCGCGCGAGCCCCGAGGCGCGTTCGCCTCCGCGCATCAGACGATTCCGACGTCACAGGCCTTCGGGCCGGAGGGAGTCCGTCATGGCGAAGCGACGTGTCCTCATCATGGGAGCTGCGGGTCGCGACTTCCACAACTTCAACACCGTGTACCGCGACGACGCAGGCACGGAGGTCGTCGCGTTCACGGCGACCCAGATCCCGTTCATCGACGACCGGCGCTACCCGGCCGAGATCGCGGGAGCGAACTACCCCGACGGCATCCAGATCTACGACGAGTCCGAGCTCGTCAGGCTGATCCGCGACCTGGACGTCGACGACGTCGTCTTCAGCTACTCGGACGTCTCGCACGAGACCGTGATGCACAAGGCGAGCGAGGTGCTCGCGGCGGGTGCGAACTTCCTGATGCTCGGGCCCGATGCCACGATGATCCGGGCGACGATCCCGACGGTGGCGGTCGTCGCGGTGCGGACCGGCGTGGGGAAGAGTCAGACGACCCGCGCGATCGCCGGGGTGCTGAAGGAGGCCGGCAGGACGGTCGTCGCGGTGCGCCACCCGATGCCGTACGGGAACCTCGTCGCCCAGCGCGTGCAGCGGTACGCCGTGCTCGAGGACCTCGATCGGTACGACACCACGATCGAGGAGCGTGAGGAGTACGAGCCGCACATCATGAGCGGCACCGTGATCTATGCCGGTGTCGACTACGGAGCGATCCTCGAGCAGGCGCAGGCCGAGGCCGACGTGCTCCTGTGGGACGGCGGCAACAACGACCTGCCCTTCTACACACCCGACGTCTGGATCACGCTCGTCGACCCGTTGCGCGCAGGTCACGAGCTGACCTATCACCCGGGCGAGGCGAACCTGCGCGCGGCCGACGTGATCGTCGTGAACAAGATGGACTCCGCGACGCCGCAGCAGATCGCCACGCTCGACGCGACGATCGCCGAGGTGAACCCGACGGCCACGGTGGTCAAGGCGAACTCGGCCGTCACGGTCGACGATGCCGGGGCGATCCGCGGGAAGCGGGTGCTGGTGGTCGAGGACGGCCCAACCCTCACGCACGGCTCCATGAAGATCGGCGCCGGCGTGGTCGCGGCCGAGCGCAACGGCGCGGCCGAGATCGTCGACCCGAGGCCGTGGGCGCTGGGCACGATCGCCGACACCTTCGAGAAGTACGACGTCGGCGCCGTGCTGCCGGCGATGGGGTACAGCGACGGCCAGCTCGCCGAGATGGAGAAGATCATCGATGCCGCGGACGTCGACCTCGTCGTGATCGGAACCCCGATCGACCTGCGGCGGGTCATCGACATCCGCAAGCCGGCGGTGCGCGTGCGCTACGACCTCGACGTGCTGCCAGGGTCACCGCAGCTGCTCGACGTGCTCAAGCCCGTGTTGGGCTGAGCCGAGTTCGAACGAAGGGCGCGACCAGAGGGTCGCGCCCTTCGCGAGCGGCGGGCGGAACAGCCCGCAGATCCTCGAAGGGGTGCGCATGGAACGGGTCGTGGTCGCATTGGGCGGCAACGCGCTGCTCCGTCGCGGCGCCGACGACACGTTCGAGGAGATGTACCGGGCGTGCCGGCAGGCCGCGGAGCGGATCGCCGACATCGCGGCCGACGGGTGGCAGGTGGTCCTCACCCACGGCAACGGACCTCAGGTGGGCAGGATCCTGCTGCAGCAGGAGGCCGCCGCGGAGTCGGTACATCCGATGCCGTTGGACGTGTGCGGCGCCGAGAGCCAGGGGCAGATCGGCTACCTGCTGCAGGTGACGATCGGTGACGTCTTCTTCGAGCGAGGCATGGAACGACCGGTCGCCACGGTGCTGACGCTCACGAGGGTGCGTCCCGACGACCCCGCCTTCGCCAACCCCACGAAGTACGTGGGTCCCTACTACGAGGAGGACGAGGCGCGCCGACTCGAGGGCGAGCGCGGCTACACGATGAAGGCCGATCCGCACGGTGGATGGCGCAGGGTCGTGCCGAGCCCGAAGCCCTACTCGATCGTGGAGACACCCGTCATCGCGAGGCTGGTGGCGGACGACGTGATCGTGATCGCGAGCGGCGGCGGCGGCGTGCCCGTGGTCGAGGAGGGCCCCCGCTTGATCGGCAAGGAGGGCGTCGTGGACAAGGACCTCGCCGCCGCGATCCTCGCCAAGGAGGTGGGGGCGACCACGCTGCTGATCCTGACCGACGTCAAGAAGGTCCAGCGAGGATACGGCTCGTTCTACCCCGAGGACATCGATCGGATGACGGTCGACGAAGCCCAGGCGCTGCTCAAGCGAGGCGAGTTCGGCGCGGGGTCGATGGGCCCGAAGATCGAGGCGGCGGTGGGCTTCGTCCGTGGTGGCGGGGCCATGGCCGTGGTCGCCGACCTCGAGGACGCGACCGATGCGCTGCGGGGCGAGGCGGGCACCGTGATCGTGCCGAGGCCCGACCCGAACGCCGGCTAGAGCCCTCGCCGTTCGCGGCGGCCCGGGTTGCGGAACTGCTGCGCGATCACGAAGAGGGCGAACAGACCCACGACGCCCGCGAGCAGCACAAGGAGACCGACGAAGATCGCCTCCAGCCACCCCTTGATCTCGGGGAAGAGGCCCCCGAGCAGCACCGCATCGACCATGCCGACATCCTATCGGAGGTCTGGGACCGGCGGCCTGGGACGCGCCCTACCCGGCCCGCGGTATCAAGGTTCCGGGGCATGGTTCCGATGCTGCATGAGGCATCGATCTCACGCGTAGGGAGTGGGGAGACGGACGATGGCGGACAAGCGGTCGGTCGACAAGGGCCTCGGCTTCTCGCGGGGTGCGGCCGAGGAGAAGGCAACGGAGATCGCGAACCCCGACGGCTCCTCGCAGGAAGACGGCGCGTACGAGGACAGCTGGTACCAGGTGCTGAAGGCACAGGCCGACGAGGCAGAGGAGTCCTGACCCCACCCGTCGTAGGCTGTCGTCCGTGCGGATCGGACTCCTCACCGGCGGAGGCGACTGCCCGGGGCTGAACGCAGCGATCCGGGCCGTCGTGCGCCATTCCCTCGACGAGGTCGGCGCCACCGTGTACGGGTTCCGCGACGGGTGGCGCGGGGTGATGGAGGGCACCGCCGACGAGCTCACGCGAGACGAGGTGCGGGGCATCCTTTCCCGCGGCGGCACGATCCTCGGCACGTCGGGCGTCCAGCCCTTCCGGATCCCCGACGGCATCGATCGCGTGCGCGAGACGACCGAGGTGCACCGCCTCGATGGCTACGTCGCGATCGGGGGTGAGGGCACGATGAGCGCGTGCGCCGCGATGCCGGACGTGCCGGTGATCGGCGTGCCCAAGACGATCGACAACGACATCGGCGGCACCGACCACAGCATCGGGTTCCAGACGGCCGTGCAGATCGCGACCGATCTGATCGACCGGCTCTACAGCACGGCCGAGAGCCACCAGCGCGTCATGGTCTGCGAGGTGATGGGGCGCAGCGCGGGCTGGATCGGCCTCGAGGCGGGGATCGCGGGGGCGGCCGACGTGATCCTGCTGCCCGAGCATCCGTTCGACATCGAGCTCGTCGCCCGCCGCGTGAAACAACGCATGCTGGAGGATCGTCGGTTCTCGATCGTCGTGGTCTCCGAGGGCGCCGTTCCTCTCCCCGGCACGATGGACGTGCCCGACTACCCACTCGACGAGAACGGCTGGCCGCGACTCGGCGGCATGGGCAGCCTCGTAGCCCGGGAGCTCGGCGAGCGCAACGGTGTGGAGTCGCGCATCACGGTCCTGGGCCACGTGCAGCGCGGCGGGTCGCCCGTCGCCTTCGATCGGGTGCTCGCCACCCGCCTCGGGATCGCGGCCATCGAGGAAGCGGCGCGCGGTGGGTGGGGGAACATGGTGGGCATGATCGGGCGGCAGGTCGCGAGCACGCCGATCGCCGAGGTGGGTGCCGCCCCACGTACCGTGCCCGACGAGCTCTGGAGCCTGCCGCAGGTCCTCTGCGAGCGATGATCTGGGTCCCACCCTGGCCGGGCCCGCTCTCGTAGGCTTCCACCATGCGCATCGGTATCCTGACCGGCGGCGGCGACGTGCCGGGCCTCAACGCTGCGATCAAGGCGGTGGTGAACCGGGCGGCGTCTGAGGGTCACGAGGTCGTCGGCATCAGGCGCGGATGGGGTGGCCTGCTCGACACCGAGCCCGACGACCTCGAGAGCGTCGCCGCGAACTCGTTGCCGCTCGACCCCGGGGTGGTGCGCACGATCGATCGCTCGGGGGGCACCTTCCTGCACACCTCGCGCACGAACCCGGCCAAGGTGAAGGCGCCCGACGAGCCGGCGTTCCTCGCCCCTGGGCGCGTCGACGACGGGCCGCGCGACCACACCGCACACGTGCTCCGAGTGATCGAGCATCTCGGCCTCGACTCGTTGATCCCGATCGGTGGCGACGACACGCTCTCGTTCGCTCTGCGCCTGCACGAGGAAGGCGTGCGCGTCATCGCGATCCCGAAGACGATGGACAACGACGTGCACGGCACCGACTACTGCATCGGGTTCTCGACGGCCGTGACCCGTACGGTGATCTTCGTGCACCAGCTGCGCACGAGCGCGGGGTCGCACGAGCGCCTGGCTGTGGTCGAGGTGTTCGGCCGCTACAGCGGCGAGACCTCCCTCGTGGCCGCGTACCTGTCCGGGGTGGAACGGGCGATCATCTCCGAGGTGCCGTTCGACATCGATCGTCTCGCCGAGCAGCTGGCGCGCGACAAGGCAGCGAACCCCAGCAACTACGCGATGATGACGATCTCCGAGGGCGCCACGTTCGCGGGCGGCGAGATGGTGCAGGCCGGCGTCGAGGATGCCTACGGGCACCGCAAGCTCGGCGGCATCGGGCAGCACACGAGCCAGCTGCTCAAGGAACGCACTGGCTCCGACATGATCTATCAGCAGATCGGCTACCTGATGCGATCGGGGTCACCGGACTCGCTCGATCTGATGGTCGCGATCAACTACGCCGTGATGGCCGCCGACCTCGCGATCGAAGGGGTCCACGGCCGACTCGTGGCCCTGCGCAACGGCAACTACGTCAACGTGCCGCTCACCGTGCTGGGACAGGGCGTCAAGAGGGTCGATGTCGACGCGCTGTACGACGCCGAGGCCTACCGGCCGAAGATCCGCCACGTCGACGGCAAGCCGATGTTCCTGTACTGACGGCGCGGGTGGTCGGACGGCCCTCGGTAGACTGCGGGCCATGAGTCGGTTCCGCGTCGATCTGCGTTCGGACACCGTCACGATGCCGTCGCCCGAGATGCGCACGGCGATGGCGGAGGCCGAGGTCGGGGACGCCTGGTACGGCGACGACCCGACCGTGAACCGTCTGCAGGACCTCGCGGCCGAGCGCCTCGGCATGGATGCCGCGTTCTACGTGCCCACCGGCACGATGGCGAACCAGATCGCGCTGGCGCTGCGCGCGCGCACGGGACACCTCGTGGCGTGCTCGGAGTGGTCGCACGTGGCCACGACCGAGGTGATGACCTCGGCGGCCCTGTCGGGCATCGCGTTCCGCACCGCCGACCCCGGCCCCCGGGGGTGGATCGACGCCGAGATCGCCGGGTCGCTGCTCGAGCCCGACTCCTACTACGACGTCGAGATCGTCGACGTGCTGTCGGTCGAGAACACGCTGGGTGGAGCCGGCGGCCGGGTGATGCCGCTCGACGAGCTGCAGGCGGTCCGGAAGGTGGCCGACGACGCCGGGGTGCCGGTGCACCTCGACGGCGCCCGGCTCTTCAACGCCGCGGCCGCGGCCGGGGTCGACGCCGCCGAGTTCGCGCGCGAGGCCGACACCGTGATGTTCTGCGTCTCCAAGGGGCTGGGCGCGCCGATCGGGTCGCTGCTCTGCGGCCCTGCCGATCTGATGCCCGAGGCGCGGCGCCTCTGGATCCTGTTCGGGGGCGCCTGGCGCCAGGCCGGCATCACCGCGGCCGCCGGCATCGTCGCGCTCGAGCGGGGTCCGGGGCGGCTGCACGAGGACCACGAGCGGGCTCAGCGCCTCGCCGCGGGGGTCGCCGAGCGTCTCCCCGGCTCGATCGATCTCGAACAGGTTGAAACGAACATGGTCCTCGTCGACACGGAAGCGGTGGGGCTCGGCGTGCTCGAGACGCTCGAGCGGCTCGAGGCCCTCGGCGTGGGAGCGACGCACACCGGGAGTCACGTGCGCATGGTGACCCACGTCGACGTGAGCGACGACGGCGTCGACGTCGCGCTCGAGGCGTGGTCATCCGTCGCGGAGGCAGCGTCATCCGAGCGCGATATCGGTGCGAAGGAGGACTGATGGGCCTGTTCACGAAGAACTACCCGCCCGAGATCGCCCCGCGCATCCCGCCGGGCCAGCGCCTGGTGAAGACGTGGCCGGTGCTGCACTACGGGCCGATCCCGAGCTTCGACGGCTCGACCTGGGACCTCGACGTCTCCGGCCTCGTGGCGAACCCGTTCCGGCTCACGTACGAGGAGCTGCGTGCCATGCCGAGCGTCACCGTCGATGCCGACATGCATTGCGTGACCGGTTGGACGACGCTCGACAACACGTGGGAAGGCGTCCCCTTCCGCGCGATCCTCGAGCGTGCGCAGCCGGCGGCCGAGGCGAAGTGGGTGATCGCCGAGTGCTCCCACGGCTACACGTCGGATCTCTCGCTCGAGGCGATGAGCGACGACGACGTGCTGCTGGCCTGGCGCAACCACGGCGAGGACCTCTCGCCCGAGCACGGATGGCCGCTGCGGCTCGTCGTCCCCAAGCGGTACGCATGGAAGAGCGCGAAGTGGCTCACGGGGCTCCGGTTCAGCGACCGTAACGAGCGGGGCTTCTGGGAGGAGCGCGGCTACCACGTGCACGCCGAGCCGTTCGCGGAGGAGCGCTACAGCTACCAGGAGGGCCCGAGGGCCGAGCTCGAGCCCTGAGCGGGCCGAGCCGCTCGAGCCGGCGTCAGGCGGGAGCCAGGCTGCGCAGGAGCGCGATCTGCGCCGCGTGCGACGCGGCATCGCCGGGCGTCTCGAGCACGAATGCCCAGTCAGCCGCCTCCGGGCGCGCCAGCAACGCACTCCACCCCCCGGGGCCGATCGCTCCCTCGCCGATCGGTGCGTGACGGTCGCGTCGCTCGCCCCTCGGGAAGGCGGAGTCGTTCGCGTGCACGAGGCCGACCCGCTCGAGTGAGCCCGTGCACCCTCAACTCGTCGAAGAGCGCCGCGACCCCGTCGGTCGTGTCGAGCCCGTAGCCGGTCGCGACGAGGTGACACGTATCGAGGCAGAGGCCGAGGCGGTCGTCGTCGGCTTCCTCGAGCAGGGCCGCGGCCTCGGCGATCGTGGAGGCGACGGCGCCTCGGGTCCCGGCCATCAGCTCCACGAGCACCCGCACCCGTTCCGCCGCCGCGGCCGTCTCGCGAAGGGTTCGGGCCGCTCGGCGACGTGCCCCGGCGGATCATCGCTGCTCGCGCCCGCGTGCACGACGAGCAGGTCGACGCCGAGCCGGTCGCAGCCCTGCACCGTCCGTCGGGCGAGCGTCCGGGAACGTGCGAGGAAGCCGCGGTTCGGCGACGCGATGTTCACGACGTACGGGGCATGGGCCGCCAGCGGTCCGAGGCCCTCCGCCGCCCAGGCCTCGCGGAACCTGGCCGCGGTCTCGTCGGAGATCGAGGGCGGTGCCCAGGCGCGCGGATTCGAGACGAAGACCTGGGCGCAGTCGGCACCACGTCGGCGACACTCCTCGACCACGCCGGTGGTGGCGTGCGAGCCGCGGCGCACGTGGGCGCCGAACCTCACAGCAGGAAGAGCTGGATCGTGTCGCCGTAGCTGACCATGACGCCGGGCGCGGGGCTCTGGGTGATGACGACGCCTGTGCCGCCGGGGAGGTCGGTGAACGACACCTGCAGGCCGTACTCCGCGGCCCGGTCCTCGGCGGCCCCGCGGGTCAGCCCGATGAAGCTCGGGGACTGGAACCGCTCGGGTCCGAGCGAGACCTTCAGGGTGACGGTGGAGGCGTACGGGGCCTCGGAGTTCGCCTTCGGGCTCACGCCGATCACGAACCCACGCTCGATCGTGTTGGAGAAGGCATCCTCGGTCGTGACCGAGAAGCCGAGCCCCTGGAGGGTGTCGGAGGCTTCGGACTCGCTCACGCCGGCGACCTTCGGCACCGCCACGGGGGCATGTCCCTTGCTCACGACCAGCTCGACCGTGCTCCCCGAAGGAACCATGCCGGTCTGTCGCTGCTCGATCACGCTGCCGTCGGGGACCTCGTCGTCGTAGCGGCGTTTCGCGACCGCGACGTCGAGTCCCTCCCGCTCCAGCTGCGTGGTCGCCCGTTCGAGGGTCATGCCCTCGACGTTCGGGGCCTTCACGGGTGGCGGACCGAGCGAGGGCACGATCGTGACGGTCTCGCCCTGCTCGAGCGAGGTGCCCGGCTCGGGCTGCACGCGGATCACGCTGCCCTGCGTGACGCGCGCGGAGTACTGCCCGTCGGCGATCGTGACGGCGAAGCCGAGCTCGGAGAGCTGGTCCCGGGCGGCGTCGACGGGAACACCGGCGAGCGCGGGCACGTCGGCGCGGTGGGGGATCAGGTAGGTCCACACGCCCCAGGCCGTCGCGGCGAGCGCCGCGACGAGGGCGACGATACCCAGACGCCGGCGCCAGCGGCGGCGAGTGCCACGCTCCACCCGGGCGATCGTGGCGGTGGTCGTGTCGAGCTCGCTCGCCTCCGACGCATCCCCGAGCACGACGAGGTCGGTCGTCGTGCCGTCGGCCGGCAGCGGCATCGCCGGGGGCGCGTCGTCGACGATCGACGTGAGCGCCCGGGCGGGTGGGAGCGACGGTGCGATCGCATCGAGGTCGCGATGCATCGCGAGCGCGGACTCAGGACGCATCTCTCGGTCGCGGTCGGTGGCGCTCGCGACGAAGCCGTCGAGCTCGGCGGGGATCGAGGGGACGGCCGCGCTCGGCATCGGCACCCGGCCCGAGAGGTGCTTGTAGGCGATCGACATCGCGGTCTCGCCGGTGAAGGGCAGCTTCCCGGTCAGCAGCTCGTAGCTCACGATGCCGAGCGAGTACAGGTCGCTGCGAGGGTCGGCCGGTTCACCGCGGATCTGCTCGGGCGCCAGGTACTGCACCGTGCCGGTCACCGTGCCGGCCTGGGTCTGCCGGCCCTCGGCGTAGGCACGAGCGAGGCCGAAGTCCGCGACCTTCACGACGCCCTCGGTCGTGACCAGGATGTTCTCGGGCTTGATGTCACGGTGCACGATGCCCTGGCGATGGGCGTGATCGAGCGCCTGCAGCGTCTGTCGCACGACCTCTGCCGTCTGCGCGGGCTCGAGGCGCCCGTCGCGGTTCAGCAGCGCGCGCAGGCTCTGACCGCGGACGAACTCCATGACCATGTAGTAGATGCCGTCGACCGAGCCCCAGTCGAAGACGGCCACGATGTTGGAGTGGGAGAGCCCGGCGGCCGCGCGTGCCTCGGTCCGGAACCGATCGACGAACGCCTGGTCGCCGGCGAGCGATCGGTGCAGCACCTTGATCGCGACCTCGCGGGCGAGCACCGTGTCACGGGCACGGAAGACCTCGCCCATGCCGCCCGACGCGATGCGCTCCACGATCGCGTAGCGCCCGTCGAGGGTGACGAGCGCATGGCCTTGCGGTGCACCCGCCGGTGCCGGCTGCGCGATACTCCTAGACGTGGTGCCCTCCTGCATATGTCGGGGAAGCGCTCTCCGCAGGAGCGCCGGGCGAATCGTATAGCCGGAAAGGGGCCGGATCGTGGAGGTTCGGGCAACTGCGTCGCCGAAGGGTCCTGGCGAGATCGGCGCCGATCTCGACCGCATCGAGGCCGCCGTGGCGGCCGGGAACACCGATCTGAAGGCCCTCGGGTTCTGGGCGGTGGTGAAGCGCGTCAAGCTCGATCGCCTCCTCGTCGACGAGCACGCCGACCAGATCGGCCGCATCGACACGGCCGCGTTCCGGGCCGGGGTGCGCCTGCGGGCTGCCGGTCTGGCTGGGCAACGCCCTGCTCGTCGTCGGCACGGTCGTCGGGGCATTCGCCGTGGGGGCCGCCTTCGTCTGGCAGACCCCGCTGTGGAAGGGCCTGGCCCTGATCGCGGCCGGGGCGATCTGGTCGATCTCGGTGCACTCACCCACGCACTGGCTGGTGGGCACCATCGTGGGGATCCGATGGACGGACTACTTCCTCGGCGGACCGCCGCCGCCCAGGCCGGGGCTGAAGTCCGACTACGGCACCTACCTGCGAGCCGATCCGGACTCCCGCGCCTGGATGCATGCGTCGGGCGCGATCGCCACGAAGCTCGCCCCGTTCGTCGCCCTCGCGTTCTGGCGGCGCATCGGGCGCACCGTGGTGGGCGGCGGCCGTGCTGGGCGGCATCGGCGTGCTGCAGATCGCGACCGACATCGGTCTCAGCACGAAGTCGAGCGACTGGAAGAAGTTCCGCCGGGAGAAGGCGATCGCGAGGCAGCGCCGAGCGGCGCTGGAACCCGGAGCGCCCCCTGCCGAGGAGGCGCGCGTCACCGGCGGGTCGCAGATCCCGAGGGCGGTGCCTCCCGCCCTTCCCGCCGAACCGGTCGAGCCGCGTCCCCGTTGAGGGCCGGCCTCGCTCCATCGCCTCGATAGGGTGTGCCCCGTGGACCTCGTGTGCGTCGGCGACGTGATGCTCGACATCAGGGTCGACGCCCAAGCGTTGAAGCGCGGCGGCGACGTACACGGCCGCGTGCTCCTGCAGCCGGGGGGCACCTCGGCGAACGCGGCGGTGTGGGGGGCATGGGCCGGTGCGACGACGCGGGTGCTCGGCCGCATCGGCGACGACCTGCCGGGGCGGACCGTGCGGGGGGCGCTCGCCGAACGAGGGGTCGACGCGGCGCTGACGATCGATGCCGAGGCGCCCACCGGCACGATGCTGGTGGTCCACGAGCCGGGGGAGCGTTCGATGGTCGCCGATCGCGGAGCGAACGCTCGGCTCGCGCCCGACGATCTTCCGCCCGACGATCGAGGCGGGCGCCGTGCTGGTCTCCGGGTACCTGTTCCTGCAGGACGCCGGCCACGATGCGGCCGTCGCCGCGCTCGAACGGACGCGCGCCGGCCTGGTCGCGGTGGAGACGGCGTCCTGGCCGCTGATCGAGGCCTTCGGTCCGGGCCGCTTCTTCGAGGAGACCTCGGCGGCCACCGTGGTGCTCGCGAACGAGCGCGAGGTCGAGGCGCTCACGGGCCGGTCCGGCGTCGATGCCGCGGGGGCGCTCGGCGAGCGCTACCGCGTCGCGGCGGTGAAGATGGATCGCCGGGGAGCCGCCCTCTGCGTGGACGGGCGCGTGCTCACCGCTCCCGCGGAGCCGGTCGACGAGGTCGACCCGACCGGCGCCGGCGACGCGTTCGACGGGGTGCTGCTCGCGAGGCTCGCGTGTGGCGCCGCGCCCGAGGACGCGCTCGTCCACGCCTGCCACGCCGGCGCCCTCGTCGCGGCGAGCGAGCACGCGTGGCCCGAACGGGAGGCTCTTCGTGACTGATCCGCTCGTGGTGGCGGACGAGGTCCGCGACGCGCTCGCCGCCGGCGTCGGCGTGGTGGCGCTCGAGACCAGCGTGATCGGCCAGGGCCTGCCCGCTCCGCGCAACGAGGAGTGCGTGCGGCGCATGAGCTCGGCGATCCGTGAGGCGGGTGGCCTGCCGGCGTGGATCGGGGTCGTCGACGGGCGTGTGATCGTCGGGCTCGGGGCCGACGACCTCGCGCGCTTCTGCGAGCCGGGGGTCGCCACCAAGGTGGCGCGGCGTGACCTGCCGGTCGCGGTGGCGGCCCGCGCCCTCGGGGCCACGACGGTGAGCGCGACGATCTGGGCGGGCTCGAAGGCGGGCGTCTCCGTCGGTGCGACCGGCGGCATCGGGGGGGTGCATCCGGGCGAGGCGCTCGACGTCAGCGCCGACCTGCTCGAGCTCGCACGCACGCCGGGGTTGCTCGTCTGCTCCGGCCCGAAGTCGATCATCGATCCCACCGCGACGGCCGAGAAGCTCGAGGAGCTCGGTGTGGCGATCGCCGGCTACGCGGTGGATCGGCTGCCGTTCTTCCTGGCGAGGGAGGCGCCCGTCGAGCTGGAACACCGCGTCGACTCGCCCGCCGAGGCGGCCTCGATGCTCGACGCCGCGCTCGCCCTGGGCACCGGGTCCACCGTGCTGGTCTGCAACCCGGTGCCGTCGGCGATCGCGATGGATGTCGACGAGGTGGCGGAGGCGGCTCTCGAAGCCGAGCGCCTCGCCGACGAGCACGGGGTCTGCGGGAAGGCACGCACGCCGTACCTGCTCTCGACGTTGGCCGAGCTGACCGGCGGACGGAGCCTCGAGGCCAACCTCGCCCTGCTCGAGGACAACGCGCGGGTGGCGGCCGAGATCGCCGTCGCGCGCGCCGGCGGCTCGTGAAGGATCGGGGCGAGCCCAGGACGGTGGCGTTGTGGGCCGGTGCCGCGGGGCCCGTCGGTTTCCTGGTCGCGGCGTTCGTGCTCGCCGGGGTCCGCGATGACGTGATCGCGTCACATGGGTGGGTGAGCTGGCCCAGCAGCATGGCGCTCGGCGGCCCCGCCGGTCTGCCGATGATCGCGGCGTTCCTCTGGCTCGGCGGGTGCTATGCCGTCTTCGCGCTCGGGGCCCTGCGGCCCGTGGCGCTCTCGTCCGTCGCCGTCGCCGGATACCTCGTGACCGCCACCGGCGACGTCCTGCTGGCGTTCCCGACCGACGCGGCGGGGGAGGCGACCTCGTGGCACGGCTGGCTCCACCTCACCGGGGTGATCGTGGCGACCGTGGGCACCCTGATCGTGGCGGCGGCCCTGCTGGTCGCGACCCGGGGCCGTGTCGCGTGGCGACCGCTGCTCCCCGCCGTGGCCGTGATCGCCGCCGCCACGTGCGTGGGGCTCGTCGGTGGCTTCGACGAGGGGTGGGCGAAGGTCGTCTACGTGGTGGGCATCACGGCGCCCGCCGCGGTGGTGCCGTGGTGCCTGCATCCGTGACCTCGAGGCAGACGGCGTCCCGAACGGCGCCGCTACCTGAGCCAGGTCTTGCCGATCGCCTTCGAGAAGTGCCAGGCGTACCGCATGCTCTTCGGCTTCTTCGACTCGCCCCCGCGGCGGGTGAGGAACGTGACCGGCACCTCCACGATGCGGGCGCGCTGCCGCAACGCCTCGATCGTGATCTCCGAGCTCCAGAACTGATCCTGGACGAGGATCAGCTTGCGAAGCGTCTCGGCGCGCGTGGCGCGGTAGCCGCTCGAGATGTCGGTGATGCGCTGGCCGGTGAGGATCGTCACGAGCCAGGAGAAGAAGTGCACGCCCGCGTGGCGGAGCAACGGCCCCCCTCGCTCGAAGTCGCCGAGCATGCGCGATCCGTTCACGTGGTCGGCTCGGTCCTCGACGATCGGGGCGATCAGCACGGGGATCTCCTCCGGCAGGTGCTGGCCGTCGGCGTCGAGCGAGACGACGATGTCGGCGCCGAGCCGCAGGGCGATGTCGTAGCCCACGCGCAGCGCCATGCCGCCTCCACGCCGGATCGGCAGGGTCGCCGCGAACGCGCCGGCCACCCGCGCGGCGTCCGCGGTGCCGTCATCGGAGTGGTCGTCGATCACGATCGGCACCACGTGGTAGCCGGCGACCTCCTTCGGCATCGCCTCGATCACGGCGCCGACGTTCTCGGCCTCGTTGAAGGCGGGAGAGATCGTGATGACCTTGGGCCCGGGCGGCACGCGGCGTTCGACCTCCTCCCAGTCGAACCGCTCGACGGTGAGCGACTCCACGAGCTGCCGGATCGCGCGCTCGCTGCGGTCGGCGTGCCCCTGCAGGCGGAACAGCAGCAGGAAGAGCACGACCACGGCGCCGAGCAGCAGCGCCACGAGCCGCCGGTTGTCGCCCGGCTGGAAGTTGAACGTGTCGAAGACCGGGTCGAACAGGTTCGGGAACGCCGCGAGCACGATCACGGCGATCGACGCGACGAACGCCGTGAACAGGCTGAGCCGGCTGATGTTGCGTCGTTGGTAGGAGCGGAGCGCCGCGAGGAAGAACGCGGCCGCGGCCACGCCGGCGAGCAGCCGCAGGGCCCACATGGGCTACGAGGCGGTGTCGGCCGTCGCGGCGGCTCCCGCCGCCCAGCGGTCGCGGGGCAGGATGTGATCGTCGATCACGCGCCCGCGGTGCCGCTCGATCTCGGCGAAGACCGACTCGATCAACGTCTCGGAGAGCAGGTGCGGCTTGAGTCCGAGGTCGAGCAGCTTCGTGTGGGTCGGGTTGTAGTAGTGCTCCTCGAGCTCGAAGCGCGGGTTGGCGATCGGCTCGACCGCGACGTCGATGCCGACCTCCGCTCCCGCCTTCTGCACGAGCTGGGCGAGCTCCAGGATCGAGAACGACTCGGTGAACTGGTTGAACACCCGCATCTCGCCACGCTCGGCCGGATGCTCCACCGCGAGCTCGATGCACTGCAACGTGTCGACGATGTTCAGATAGCCGCGGGTCTGTCCTCCCTTGCCGTAGACGGTGAGGGGGTGGCCGATCACCGCCTGCAGGCAGAAGCGGTTCAGCGCGGTGCCGAACACGTCGTCGTAGTCGAACCGGGTCATCAAGCGGTCGTCCAGGCGCGTCTCGTCGGTGTGGATGCCGTACACGACGCCTTGGTTCAGGTCGGTGGCCCGCAGGCCCCACACCCGGCAGGCGAAGTGGATGTTGTGCGAGTCGTGCACCTTCGAGAGGTGGTACATCGAGCCGGGCACCTTCGGGAACGGAAGGTAGTCCTCGCGGCCGTTGTGGCGGATCTCGATGAACCCCTCCTCGATGTCGATGTTCGGGGTGCCGTACTCACCCATCGTGCCGAGCTTCACGAGGTGGGCGTCCGGGGTGAGATCGCGCATCGCGTAGATCACGTTCAACGTGTTCACGACGTTGTTCGTCTGCGTGAACACCGCGTGCTCGCGATCCTTCATCGAGTACGGAGCGCTCGGCATCTCGCCGTAGTGGACGACGGCCTCGGGCCGGAAGTCGCGGAACACACCCTCGGTGACGCTCCAGTCGGTGAGGTCGCCCTCGGTGACGCCGATCTCGTTGCCGGTGACGTCCTTCCACGCGGCCACACGCTCGGGCAGGCCCGCGGCGATGGACGTGAGCGAATCGGACCCGGCCTCCTGATGAGCGGTGCGCCGCAGGTAGTTGTCGACCACGTGCACCTCGTGGCCGCGGCTCGAGAACCGCATCGCGGTCGGCCATCCGAGGTAGCCATCACCGCCCAGGATCAGGATGCGCATGTCGTTCCTTTCGAAGGGGAGTCACGCCGGAAGTCGGCCCGATCGTATCAACCGGGCGGGCCACGAGCCGTCGCGCCACACCCGGCGCCGAACGGGATCGTCGCAGGTCAGCCGGGCCGTCGGCCGCCCCACGCGCCCTCAGGCGAGATCGGCGAGCGCCTCGAGCACGCGATCGACCTCGTCCGCGGAATGGTAGTGGCAGAACCCGATGCGCACCGCCCCGCCGGTGTCGAGCAGGCCGAGCCGGTCGTAGAGCTCGATCGCGTAGTAGTGCCCGTCCCAGACGTAGATGCCGCGGTCGGCGAGCGCCTTCGCCGTCTCCCGCGGATGACGGTCCCCGACGCGCACGGCGAACGTCGGGGTGCGGTCGTCGAGCCGATCGAGATCGCCGATGCCGAAGAGGCGTACCCCATCGATCGTGCCGATCCCTTCGAGGAAGCGCTGCGCGAGCGCACGCTCGTGCGCCGCGATCGCATCGAACGCCGTGACGACCGCGGCGCGACGGGAACCGTCGGAAGGTCGGCCGTACGTCGTGCCGACGTCGGCCAGGTAGTCGACCGCGGCGGCGAAGCCGGCCATCGCCTCGTGGTTCTGGGTGCCGGTCTCCCAGCGCTCGGGCGACGGGTAGTGCTCGGCCGGGCGCACGCGGTAGGGGTCCCATCCGTCGAGCACCGCCGGCGTGGCGGCGACCATGCCCATGTGCGGGCCGAAGACCTTGTACGGCGAGACGGTCACGATGTCGGCCCCGAGGAGCCGCGACGTCGATCGAGCGGTGCTGCGCGACGTGCACGCCGTCGACGGCGACGAGCGCCCCCGCCGCCTTGGCGCGGGCGACGAGGGCGGCGGCCGGGGTCACGGTGCCGACCGCGTTCGACGCGAGCGTGAACGCCACGAGCGCGGGTCCGCGCTCCAGCGCCTCGTCGAACGCGTCGACGTCGAGGGTCGCGTCGTCGGGCCGAACGTCGACCCAGCGCACGGTCGCACCCGCATCGCGTGCGGCCAGCACCCATGGGCGCACGTTCGCGTCGTGATCGAGCCTGGTGACGACGACCTCGTCGCCGGGACCGATCGTGTGGGCGAACGACCGCGACAGGTGGAACAGCAGCGACGTCGAGTTCGCCCCGAACACGATCTGCCGGGGGTCGGCGCCGACGAGATCGGCGCCGGCGCGTCGAGCCGCGGCCACGGTCGCCTCGAGGTCCTCGCTCGCGGCGAACACCCCGTCCATGTTCGAGATACCGTCCCGGTAGTGACCCTCGACCGCGTCGATCACGGTGTCGGGCACCTGGGATCCGCCCGGCGCGTCGGCGAAGACCACGGGGCGGCCGTCATGGGTCCGCGCGAGGGCAGGGAAGCGCGATCGGAGCGCGGAGAGGTCGGGCGAAGACGTCATGCGCGTTACCTTCGCCGGTCGAGGCGCCGCCGACAACCGGGTGGGCGGCCGGTCCCGGACGCGCCGAGGGCGCCCACGCGGGGCGCCCTCGGTCCGAAGCTGGCGGAAGGTGTCAGACGGAGCGGTTCAGCTCGACACGCAACCCGTCGGCGGTGAGCGATTCCGTCCTGGCCCGCAGGTCCAGGTACAGCAACACGCTGATCAGCGCCGAGAAGGGCGCCACGATGATCTGCGCCACGGAGCTGAAGATCCACGACACGAACCAGTTGTCACTGATCGCGGTGCCGATCGCGCCGATGATGCCCGCCACGACCGCGGTGATGATGAAGGTCAGCACGATCAACCCGAACGCGTGCCAGAAGTGGCCCTTGACCAGGTTCCACGAGCGCCCCATCGCTTCGGTGCCGCGGCGGTTCTCCACGACGAGCGCCGGGATCGCGACGGCGAACATCACCGCGAGGAAGATGCCCGGGATCACGAAGAGGAGGAGGCCGCCCAACACGGCGAGACCCACGAGGATCGAGATCAGCAGCACGCTGCCGAACCGCGCGAAGCCCCACTTGTACGATGCGTCGATGTCGACGGCGTCGCCGATGCTGCCCTGGGCGGCGCCCCGCATGATCGCGGCCTGCAGCACCGCGGAGATGATCACGCCGATCACGGCGGCGATCGCCCCGACGAGCAGGGCCGCTCCGGCCGACTGCGTCGTCACCTCGATCTCCTGGCCGAGGATCACCTCGGTGGACGTCTCGGGGGCGAACACGACCCCCCCGAGGAAGGCACTGATGAACGTGAGCGGCACCACGACGATCGCGACGATCATCAGCAGGCTCGCGGCGTTCGCCTTGTAGATCTCGAACGCCGTGCTCAGGATCTCCCCGATCCCACGCGGCGGGAGGCCGGGCCCTCCTGCGCCTCCCTCGCCACCGGGCGGTGGCGGAGGCGGGGGCGGGGTGGTGAAACCACCCGAATCGTCCATGATGGATCCCCCTTCTCGACTGAACGGTCGGCGGCATCCTACGCCCGCCCTCCGCAGGGGTGTGGGATGCGGACGTTCACCTCAGGCGACGTCGTCCGGCAGATCCAGGGGGTCCCACGAGGGATCGGGGCGCCACGACGGCCAGTCGAGGTCGAACGGGGGTTCGTGCAAGACGATGTGCTCGATCGCGCGTTCCCCCGCCCACCGCACCCCGTGGGCATCGGCACGGGTGAGCAGGCCCCGCTCGACCGCCTCGGCGAGCTCGTGCTCGTCCTTCCATGCGTAGGTGTCGCGGGCGGGCGGGATGCGCACGTCGAGGAACCAGTCGGTGTAGTCGAACGTGTCGCCGTGTCGACGCAGGGGCGACTGGATGTTCACGTAGTACCCCTCGAACACCCAGTCGGCGCTCCAGGAGAGCAGCACGGCGTAGGCCGTCTCGGGGAACGAGAACGACAGGACGGGTCGGTCGCGGACCTTCTGCTCGAGCTCCCACGGTTCGTCCAGGAACCGGACCTCGCCCATGTGACGAGGGTCGTTCAGCCACCGGGATCCGGGCGCGAGGTAGAAGGACCGGTGGTGATGAGGAACGTCGTCGACGACGCGGACGGGTCGCACGGAGGTGGGCCGCCCCTGCCAGAGCTCGCGGAGCGTGACGACGGCGCCGGGCGAGAGGGGTTCCGCCTCGGGGGCGGTGCCGTCGCCGATCAGTCGAGCCGCTCGGCCAGGGCCGTGAGGATCCGCTCCGCCGCCCAGTCCAGGTCCTCCTCGGTCACGCAGAGCGGGGGAGCGAGTCGCACGGTGGTCTCGTGCGTGTCCTTGGCCAACACGCCCATGTCGAGCAGGCGCTCGCACGTCTCGCGAGCGGGCGATCCGTCGGGGACCAGCTCGATGCCGACCCAGAGCCCCTTGCCCCGCACCTCCGAGACGACGCCGGCCGGGGCTCCGGCCCGGAGGCGCTCGATCAGCCGGGGACCGAGCTCGGCCGCGCGCTGCTGGTACTCGCCGGTGCTCAGCAGGCGCAGCACCTCGAGACCGATCGCGCAGGCGAGCGGGTTCCCCCCGAACGTCGAGCCGTGCTCACCCGGGCGGAAGACCCCGAGCACGTCTCGGTTCGACACGACGGCCGAGATCGGCACGATGCCGCCGCCGAGCGCCTTGCCCAGCACGTAGACGTCCGGACGCACGTCTTCGTGTTCGCACGCGAAGGTGCGTCCGGTGCGACCGAGGCCCGACTGCACCTCGTCGGCGATCAGCAACACCCGATGCTCGTCGCAGAGCTCGCGGGCGCGCCGCAGGTACCCCTCGGGAGGCACGATGACGCCCGCCTCGCCCTGGATGGGCTCGACGAGGAAGCCGACGACCTCGGGGTCGGCGAGCGCGATCTCGAGCGCATCGGCGTCGCCGTAGGCAACGGTCTCGAACCCGGGCGTGAACGGCCCGAATCCGCCCTTGGCGCTCGGGTCGGTCGAGAAGCTCACGATCGTGATCGTGCGGCCGTGGAAGTTGCCCGTGCAGGTGACGATCTTGGCGCGATCCTCCGGCACGCCCTTCACGTCGTATCCCCACCGTCGAGCGGTCTTCACCGCGGTCTCGACGGCCTCCGCCCCGGAGTTCATGGGCAGGACCATCTCCATCTCACAGAGCTCGGCCAGCCCCTGGCAGAAGGGCCCCATCTTGTCGTTGTGGAACGCCCGGCTGGTCAGGGTCACCCTGTCGAGCTGGGCGTGCGCGGCGGCGATCAGATCGGGGTGGCGATGCCCGAAGTTGAGGGCCGAGTAGGCCGCCAGCATGTCGAGGTACCGCTTGCCTTCGACGTCGGTGACCCACGCACCTTCGGCCTCGGCGACGACGAGCGGCAGGGGATGGTAGTTGTGGGCGGAGTAGTGCTCGACGAGCTCGATCTGCTCCTCGGTCGACGTCAGCGGAGCGACGGAGCTGAGTGTTCATTCGGGTCCGCGACGGTCGTCATGGCCAGCATGATACGGGCCGCCCGCCGTTCCGGACCGCGTCTTGACGGATGTCGGAGACCGGGCGTACATTCATCCTCCGCTCGAACACACGTTCGATATAGCTACGGTTCACCCGTGTCTGTGAGGCCCGTCACGTGACGAAACGATTCGACGAGGAGATCAGTGTCGAACGTGACACCGGCATGCCGAGCGCGTTCGAGTGGCGGGGCAACCGCTACGAGGTCGCCGACGTGATCGGGCGGTGGAAGATCGAGGGCCGGTGGTGGTCCGACGGTCGCGATCGCGAGTACTGGCGGGTCGAGGCACGCGGCGGCGCGGTCTGGGACCTCTACTTCGACCGGGCCAGGGACCGCTGGCACATGGAGCGCCTGTGGGACTAGCGCTCAAGCAGCGACGCGATAGCGCAAATGAAGGGAGCGCGAGAGGGTAGCGTGGCGAGGTGCGCGTCATCCCTTTCCTGGTCTCCGAACTGCGGTCTGCCCGATGCGGAGCGGGAGCTCCTGGGGGTCGAGTGGTGGCCGTCGTACGGGCACGCGGTCGAGCATCCCGAAGGGATCTTCCTGTTCGACAACGGGGCCGGCTTCGGCAACGCCGAGATCGACGCGACGTTCTCGCCACGCGTCCGCCCGGTCGAGGATGCCCTCGGCGAGGCCGGCATCTCGCTCGTCGACGTGACGGGCGCGGCCAACTGCCATCTGCACTTCGATCATTGCGGGCAGAACGCGCGGCTCCGAGGCGTCCCGATCTTCGTGCAGCGCACCGAGTGGGCCATGGTCCACGAGCCCGACTACACGGTGCCCGAGTGGATCGACGTGCCGGGACTCACGTACGAGCTCCTCGACGGCGAGGCCGAGGTCGCTCCCGGCATCCGGCTGGTCCCGACGCCGGGACACACCAGAGGACACCAGTCGTTGGTCATCGACGCGCCCGAGGGTGCGATCGTGCTCGCCGGTCAGGCGGTGCAGTCTCGCGACGAGTGGCAAGGCGCCGAGGGCCCCGACGCGTCGGGTCGGTCGAGCGCGCCCGACCCCGACGCGTATGCGCGCTCGGTCGATCGCTTGCGGTCGCTCGATCCCATCCGCGTGCACTTCGCCCACGACCCCTCGATCTGGCAGCGCTGAGGCAGAGCGCGTCGGCACTCGGGGAGCGTCTCTCCTCGTGATGGCACCGTTCGTGCACCTCGACGTGCGGTCGTGCTTCTCCTTGAAGGAGGGCGCGTTCACGCCCGAGCAGCAAGCCTCTCGCGCGGCGACGCTCGGCACGCCTGCCGTGGCGATGACCGACCGCGACGGCCTCTACGGCGCCGCCCGGTTCGTGCGGGCGTGCGAAGCCGAGGGCGTGCGGCCGATCCTGGGTGCGTCGATCACCGTGCGCGCGAGCGCACCTCCACCGGGTGACGCGCACGTGGTGCTGCTCGCGACCGACGACACGGGTTACGCGAACCTCTGCCGGCTGCTCACCGACGCGCACATGCTCGGCGAGCGCGGCGACCCCTGGGTCGACCCGATGCAGATCTGCGCGCACGCAGCGGGGCTCGTCGCGATCGCAGGACCTCGGTCGCACCCGGGGCGAGCGGCCGCCCAGGGCCGCGTCGACCACGCCGCACGGATGCTCGACCCGTTCCGCGAGGCGTTCGGGCGTGAGCGGCTCTTCGTCGGCGTCGAGCAGCGGCTCGAGCGTGGATCGAACGACGAGGCCCGCGCGATGCTGCGCCTCGCCGAGCGTGCCGGCGTCGGCGCCGTCGCGACGAACCCGGTGCGCTACCTCGAGCCCGGCGACGCGTTCGTGGCCGACGTGCTCGAGTGCATGCGGCGACTCGTGCCGCTCGCCGAGACGAACGTCACCCGAAGCAACGCCGAAGGCTGGATGAAGCCCGCCGCCGAGATGCGCGCGCTCTTCGCCGAGCGGCCCGACCTGTGTGACGCGACGCTCGAGGTCGCCGACATGTGCCGGTTCGACCTGGGGCTCGGGCGCATCCACTTCCCCGACTTCCCGACGCCGCAGGGTCGCAGCGCCGATGCCGTGCTCGCCGAACGGTGCTGGCGGGGGGTGCACGAACGCGAGATGCGTGAGGACGAGCGTCTGCGCGACCGGCTGCACCACGAGCTCTCGATGATCCGGCGCATGGGATTCGCGGCGTACTTCCTCACCGTGGCCGACATCGTCGCCGACGTGAAGGCGATGGGCATCAGGGCCGCGTGCCGGGGATCGGCTGCCGGATCGCTCGTGTGCTACCTGACGGGCATCTCCGACGTCGACGCGCTCCGCCACGACCTGTCGTTCGAGCGGTTCATGAACCCGATGCGCACGGACCTGCCCGACATCGACATCGATGTCGAGTCAGCGAGGCGAGAGGACGTCTACGACATGATCCTCGGCCGCCACGGGGAAGAGCGCGCAGGCTGCGTCGCGATGATCGACACGTACCGCGCGCGCTCGGCGATCCGCGAGGTCGGCAAGGCACTCGGGCTGCCCGACGTCGAGGTCGGCGTCGTCGCGAAGTCGTTCCCGCACATCTCGGCGCGACACCTGCGCGAGGCGATCGAGCGCCTGCCGGAGCTGGCGGGCATCAACCTTCGCTTCGAGCAGATGCAACGCCTGATCGGCGTCGCCGAGAGGATCGGCGGCTTCCCGCGACACATCGCGCTGCACCCCTGCGGCATCGTGCTCGCGAGCCACGACCTGGTCGAACGCGTGCCGCTGGAGCGCAGCGCGAACGGTCATCGCATGATCCAGGCCGACAAGGACGACGTCGAGCTGCTCGGCTACCTGAAGCTCGACATCCTCGGCGTGCGCATGCTGAGCTCGATGCGCCACGCGCTCGACGAGATCGCGCGCACGACGGGGGAGAAGGTCGACCTCGACCGCATCGCGCTCGACGACCCCGCCACGTTCGAGCTCGTTCGCGCGTCCGATACGCTCGGGTGCTTCCAGATCGAGTCGCCGGGCCAGCGTGAGCTGCTGCAGAAGCTCCAGCCCGACCGCTGGGAAGACCTGATCGTCGACATCTCGCTGTTCCGGCCCGGGCCGGTGAAGTCCGACATGATCACGCCCTACCTGCGACGGCGCTCGGCGTTCGAGCGTCCGACGTACATCCACCCCGGGCTGCGCGGGCCGCTGCAGGAGACGTACGGGGTGATCGTCTTCCACGAGCAGGTGATCAGGGCGCTCGCCGCGCTCGCCGGCTACACCGAGACCTACGCCGACCACATCCGGCGACATCTCGATCGCGACGACCTGCTGCCGGGCTTCGAGACCGACTTCATCGAGCGCGCGGTCGCCCGTGGCGTCGATCGCGATGCGGCCGCCGAGGTCTGGCATGCGGTGACGCAGTTCGCGAGCTTCGGCTTCTGCAAGGCGCACGCGGCAGCGTTCGCGGTGCCGACCTACCAGAGCGCGTGGCTGAAGGCGCACCATCCGGCTCACATGTACGCCGGCCTGCTGACCCACGACCCCGGCATGTACCCGCGTCGCACGATCCTCGACGACGCCCGCCGTCACGACATCCCGATCCTGGCGCTCGATGTGAACCGCAGCGAGCCCGAGTACGTGGTCGAGGAGGTCGAAGGGCGATGGGGCATCAGGCTCGGGTTCCAGGATGTGCACGGCATCAGCGCCGCCGAGATCCGCTCGATCCTGATGGCGCGCGCCGATCGGGCGTTCCGCGACGTGGGCGACTTCATGCGGCGCACCACCGTGAGCCGTCCGGTGACCGAGGCGCTCGCGCATGCCGGCGCGTTCGACGCGCTCGAGCCGGCTCGCCGTCGCCACCTCTACGTGGCGATGACCACCGAGGCCGAGCGCGAGGGCGATCAGCTCACGCTCACGATGGGCGCCGATCCGGCCGAGGGACACCGGTTCACGGACTACTCCGATGCCGAGGTGGTGCGCGCCGAGCTCGAGGTGCTCGGACTCGACGCCACACGGCACATCGTGAGCTTCTACGAGCCACTCCTCTGCGACCTCGGGGTCACGCGCTCGAAGGACCTGCGCTCCGCGCGCGGCGGCTCGAAGGTGATCGTGGCGGGCGTGAAGGTCGCCTCGCAGACCCCGGCGATCCGCAGCGGCCAGCGCATCATCTTCCTCACGCTCGACGACGCGACGGGGCCGGTGGAGGTGACGGTGTTCGAGTCGGTGCAGCCGAAGGTGGCGACGACCGTCTTCCACGGGTACGCGCTCGCGGTCGCGGGTGAGCTCAGACGCACCGGGGTCGGCGGCGTGAGCGTGGTCGCCGAGGAGGTCTGGGATCTGTCGGCGTTGCACCGGGCGCGTGCCGAGGGGCGTCTGCGCGAGGCCGTGCGCGGCGAGGCGCGGGGCCGGGCGACCTCGACACCTGCCGGCGACGGGCCGCGCTCGCTCTGGCACGCGAGCCCGGGGTCCGCGGGATGATGTCCGGATGACCGGCCGACCACGAGGCCAGGCCCTGCCCGACGAGCGACCGTCCGAACCGATCCTGCACGTCGATCTCGATGCGTTCTACGCCTCGGTCGAGATGCTGAAGGACCCGTCGCTCGCCGGGAAGCCGGTGATCGTCGGTGGCGTGGGCGGCCGTGGGGTCGTGAGCTCGGCGTCGTACGAGGCCCGCGAGTTCGGCGTGCGCTCGGCGATGCCCACGGTGCGAGCGCGCCGGCTCTGCCCCGACGGCGTGTTCGTGCCGCCCGACTTCGAGGCGTACCAGGCGCACTCGAACCGGTTCCGCGAGGTGCTGCTCGCCCACACGCCGTTCGTCGAACCGATCTCCCTCGACGAGGCGTTCCTCGACGTCGGCGGGGCCACGATGCTGTTCGGCGAGCCGCGGGCGATCGCCGCGCGCATCCGCGCCGAGGTCGAACGCGAGGTCGGGGTCACGTGCTCGGTCGGGGTCGCGCCGACGAAGTTCGTGGCCAAGCTCGCCTCCGACCACTGCAAGCCCAACGGCATGCTCGTGGTGCCGGCGGACGGCGTGCTCGGGTTCCTCGAGCCGCTGCCGGTCGGCCGGCTGTGGGGCGTGGGGGAGAAGACCGGCGAGGTGCTCTCGCGTCTGGCGGTGCGCACGATCGGCGACCTCGCCGCGACCCCCGAGCCGATCCTCGCGCGCCTGCTCGGCGAGCAGCACGCCCGGCATCTGTCGCAGCTCTCCCACGGCGTCGACGACCGCCACGTCGTGCCCTACGAGGCGCCGAAGTCGGTCGGCCACGAGGAGACGTTCGAGGTCGACCTCGACGACGACGAGACCCTCCTGCGCGAGCTCTTGGCGCTCTCGGGGAAGGTGGCGTCGCGGCTGCGGGCCGACGGATATCGCGCTCGCACCGTGACGATGAAGGTGCGACTGGCGACGTTCACCACGCTCACGCGGTCGAAGACGCTGACCGACCCCACCGACGTGGGCGCGGACCTCTACCACACGGTCGCCGAGCTCTACCGCGCCCTGCCGGGGGAACGCCGGCGTGTGCGTCTGCTCGGGGTGCAGGCGAGCGGGCTGGTGTCCGCGGGCGCCGAGCAGCTCGCGCTGCTGCGCGGGGAGCGGTGGGGCGACGTGGAACGGGCCGTCGACCGCATCGAGCATCGGTTCGGGCGTGGCGCGGCGATGCCCGCCTCGCTGCTCGACCGCTCTCGGCGCGACCGACCGATCTGAACGCGTGGGTTCCATGGTCGGGATGGCTCCCTATAATCGAGGGGTCCGAAGGGCTACCCCCAACCGACCGTCGGGCGAGACTCGCCGGAGGAACCGCATGCCCCTGAGCGAACACGAGCAACGCATCCTCGAGGAGATCGAGCGACGGCTGGCCGAGGACGACCCGAAGCTGGTCGAACAGGTCGGGCGCACCGACCTGTACACGCACCTCGCGCGTCGCATCCGGCTCGCGGCGATCGTGTTCGTGATCGGCTTCGTGTTGCTGCTCCTGTTCGTGGTGAGCCCGTGGATCGCGGCCGTGGGGTTCGTCGCGATGATCGGGTCGGCGCTGCTGATCTACCGGTACCTGGGTCAGCTCGGGCGCGACCAGATCCGAGCGATGCAGTCCGACGGCGGCTCGCTCACCGGCATCATCGGCCGGCTCGCAGCGCGGTTCCGTCCGCCCGCACCGACCGACGACGTCTGAACCCCGTCGGTCCCACGTCCGGACGAGCGGTTCCACGACCGCCGTGACCTCGCGGCTTGCCGCCCTTCCACGCGCTGTTGTACAACGGGGTCCCTTCCCCCTGGGTGCGAGTCGTCGGTCGGTGCTCCGAACCGCCTTCGGCGATCCGTGCCGAAGGTGTGTGGACGACGGAGACTCGAGACCGAGGGGGCACGCAACCGGATGGAGGGATTCACCACCCACCAGGCCTGCAAGTTCACCGGCTGCACGCCTCGCCAGCTCAGGTACTGGGATCAGATCGGGTTGGTGCAACCATCCGTCCAAGGCACCGGGGGTCGCCCGGGGGTGCCACGCCTCTACGCGTTCCGAGATCTCGTCGCGCTGAGGGTCGTGAAGTCGCTCCTCGACGGCGGCATGTCGCTGCAGCGCGTGCGCCGGTCGTGGGAGTTCCTGAACAAGCGTGCCGGCATGGACAAGCACCTGTCCGAGGTGAAGCTCGTCACCGACGGCCAGAGCATCTTCAAGATCTGTCGCCGCGACGGCGAGGTCATGGACGCGCTCCGCGACGGTCAGATGGCGTTCTTCGTGGCGATCGACGACATCGCGAGCGGCGTCGAGACCGACGTCAGGCAGTTCCGCGAGGACCGCGAGAAGTTCGTGCGTGCGCTGCGAGAGGCTGCGGCGCAGACCGTCACAGGGACCTCCTAGAGGCCCGATCCGCCCTCAGCGCCGCCGGTAGGGTCCCGTCAGCCGCTGCGTCCACCCGGCCTCGCGTCGCATCGCCCGCACGACCGAGTCCGAGGCGCGCCGCACGGTCTCCGCGTCGTCGCGATCGAGCTCGTCGCCGCCGTACGCCGCGAGGGTCGCGACGGCCGTCAGCCGGTCGAGATCGTCGCCGCCGAGCCGTGCCTCGCCCGCGACGGCTCGACGGTACTCCTCGAGCGTCTGACCCGGAGCCCTCGGGTGCCCCAGCTCGGCCGCACGGTCGGTGAACACGTCGTACGTCGCGAGGACCAGGCTGCGCGGTGCCGGTCCGGCGTGTCGCAGCCGTCGCCGTCGCCGCCACGCTCGCACCGGGTGGGACGAGCGCCAGCGCCACGCCGGCGGCGACGAGTCCGGCGAGGACCGCGTTGCGCGCGGTGACGGGGCCAGGGTCGACGGCCACGGCCGCGACGCCGAAGGGATCGATCGGCCCGCCGCCGCGGATGTCGCGATCCAGGAGGCCTGGCGGCACGCCCTCCCGGGCGTTCGTCGAGCTCCCCGCGTTCTCCGACCCTCCCACGGCGTCGGGGCTCTCCTTGACCCTCGGGCCCGCAGGGCGACCCGTCGGGGTTGACGCAGGGCGTCGACGCGTCCGGGTCGAGGTAGGGGTAGGCCTCCACGTTCTGGCGGTTGGGGGTCGGTTCGAACGGCACCCACCCGAAGGACGGGAAGAGCACCTCGACCCACGATGCGCGTTCTCGGTGGTCACCGACAGCCGTCCCGCGAGCCGCCCTTGGCGTCTCCAGGCGTGAAGCCGATGGCGAGCCGGGTCGGGATGCCCAGCGTACGGAGCATCGCCCGCCATCGTGCTCGCGAACTGCTGGCAGAACCCCACCCGGTCTTCCAGGAGGAAGTCGACCATCGCCCGGTCGCTCGTGGAACCCGGCACGGTGTCGTCGTACGTGAACGCTCCTGCGGTGAAGCGATCCTGGATCGCGATGATCTTGTCGTACGGGGATGAGGCGCCCCGGGTCCAGTCGGCGGCCGTTCGGCGATCTCGGGCGGAAGGTCGTCCGGCCACTGCGTGTACCGGATCGTCTCGCCGGTCGGCGGGAACGGGTCGTCGCGCAACTCCTGCGGGCGTGGGCTGCACCACGTCGGCGACGGCTGTGTACGTCGTCCCCGATCCGACCTCGCCCTCGATCAGGACCGAGCCGCCCTCGGGATCCCACCGCATGCCGTCGAGCTGAGCGTCGGTGGACTGCGGCGGATAGGGGAGGGGCAGCCACGGGAGGCTGAGCTCGCTGGTCGTCGTGAACGTGACCTCGGTCGTCTCGCCCGGCTCCGCGACCGGGTTGCTGGTGGCGAGCGCCGCGTCCGGCTCGATCTCGAGGGTGACGGGAGCCGGATCCTCGCTCCAGGCATGGCCATCGAAGTTCGGCAGGGCGACCATCCGCCAGTACCGGCCGACGTCGGTCTCGACGTCGAACACGGGGAGGATCTCGTCGCGTTGCAGGCTCTCCTGCACCGAGACCAAGGGATCGATCCTCACCCGGTCGTCGTCGGCGCTGGAGAGATCGATCACCCCCTGGGAGCCGAAGCCGGGGAGCACCACCGGGGCGACCGCGGCGACCATCACGGCGGCGGCGGCGACCCGCCTCGCGCCGCGGCCGGCCGCGACGTCGAGCCGGGCGACCCTGCCGGGACTCGTCCAGACCGGGCCCCATCCCTGCACCCGGCGCAGGCCGTCGGCGAACAACAGCGCGGTGGCCGCGACCAGGAAGAGCAACCCGAAGATCGGACGGATCACGTCTTCCAGCACCGAGTCGGCGAACCCGACGAGCGCGATCGGCGGGAGCAGGGCGAGCAACGGGCTGCCGGCACGGAACGCGAGCGAATGCGCGGCGAACACGGCGGCCCAGACGCCGGCGATGCCGGCCAGCATCAGGGGAGCGAGCGGCGGTGAGGGCGCCACCTGTACCCGTGCCTGCTCGCCCACCCGTGCCGCCGCGTCGAGCGACACACGGAGGGTCTCGAGCGTGGGCATGCCGAGCCACGTGGTCTCGGGGAACACCAACAGGCCGATCGCGATCGCGAGGCCCGCGGCGCTCGCGATCGTCGCGAGCACGAGGCTCCTGCGCTCGAGCGCCGTCGCGATGACCGCCGACACCACGCCGGCCACCAGGAGCCGGAGCGTCGGTCCGTTGCCCTCGAAGACGCGACCGAGCGCGATCGCCGCGGCCGCGGCGACGAGGACGGTCGCGACGCCGGCGATCACACGCTGCGTGCGAGCGGACGTTCCCGGGGAGCGTGCCATCGTTCCTTCAACGGGGTCGAGGGGGTCAAGACGATGCAATCCCATCCGGCGCGGGCGAACGCCATGGTGGCCTGGGTGGCCCGGCCTTCGAGCTGAGCGGCCCGCCCGGGGGGGAGGGTCTGCGGATCCACCGGATGCACCAGCACGACGAGCTTCGGTCCGAAGCCCGCCCCCGCTCTGATCAGCGAGGAGAGCTCGCCCGGGGCGGGCGGCGCCGCGACGTACACGAGCGAGGTGTCGGCCGTCGCGCCGGCGCGCAGATGAGCGAGCGCGGGACCGACCGATCGGGCCGACGCGTGACCGATGCCCGAGAGCGCGTCGAGGAAGCGTTCCTCGCTCACGGTGGCCGCGGGCGCTTCGGTGGTGCCCAGGCGCAGCGCGAAGCCCCGCTGGGCCAGCATCACGCCGAGCGTGGCGGCGACCGAGACGGCGCGCTCGAAGGCAGGGGAGTGGGCCTGCCCCAGCGCATGGCCCCGGTTGTCCAGGAACACCAGCCCGCTCGCGCGCCGGGACGACTCGTCCTGGCGGATCATCAGGTCGCCCGTGCGGGCCACCGACGGCCAGTGGATCCGGCGCAGGTCGTCACCGAGCTGGTACTGGCGCATCGTGTAGTACTCCTCGCCGGTCCGGAAGAGCTGTCGCGCCCGGGTGGCCCCCCAGTTCGGTCCGAGGCCCGAGTCGGGGGCGGCGAAGAGGTCCTCGATCTCCGGCGTGACGAGCAGCTCGTCGATCTCGTCGAACTCCAGACGCTGCCGCGTCAGCGCGAACGGGTCGGAGACGTCGACCGTGAGCGGTCCCAACCGATACCGACCACGGGTCTGCGGCAGCACCGTATAGGCCACGCCTTGCGAGCCTTTCCCCGGCAGACCCGAGACGACGAGGCGCGCCGGGCGCCCGAGCGCGGCCGGCAGGCGATCCTCGACGAGGAGCACCGGTGAGGGCACCGGCGACGCGTTCTCGACGTCGAGGCGCACGGTGACGCGCGTGCCCGGCGCCACTCGAACGTCGGACAAGCGGCGGCGGATCCGGAGCCTCGTGTGCCCCCATCGCACGAACGCGCCGGCGAGGAACGGCAACGCGACGAGGCCGATGCCGACGACCTCCATCCCCGACGACCCGACGACCCGGGCCGCGACCCACATCGCAAGGCCGACGCCGAAGACGACGAGTCCCCGGCCCGACGGCATCAGGGGTTCTCCGCGACCGGCACCGGCACCTCGGCGAGGATCTCCTGGAGCACGACCTCGGTCGAGCGGCCGGTCATGACGGCGTCGGCCGTCACGATGATGCGGTGCCCGAGGACGGGAACAGCGAGCGCCTTGACGTCGTCGGGGATCACGAAGTCACGCTCGTCGGCCGCGGCGTAGGCACGGGCGGCCCGCAGGATCATCAGGGATGCGCGGGGACTCGCGCCGAGGTACACGTCGCCGTGGCGACGGGTCGCCTCGACGAGATCGACGATGTATCGGCGCAGAGCCGGCGCGACGTGCACCCGGCGCGCCTGCTCGATCATCTCCGCGACCCCCGGGGCGTCACTGACCGGCCCGATCTCCTCGAGTGGTTGGGCGCCGGCGGTGTGACTCGCGAGGATCTCGGTCTCGATCTCGATGCTCGGATACCCGATCGACAGGCGGAGCATGAAGCGGTCGAGCTGCGCCTCGGGGAGGGGGTAGGTGCCCTCGTGCTCGATCGGGTTCTGCGTCGCGATCACCATGAACGGCGTGCCCAGCGGATGGGTCTCGGTGTCGACCGTGACCTGACGCTCCTCCATGCATTCCAGCAGGGCCGACTGGGTCTTCGGCGAGGCCCGGTTGATCTCGTCGCCCAACACGATGTTGGCGAAGATCGCGCCCGGCTTGAACTCGAAGTCGCGCTGCTCCTGGTTGAAGACGTTGACGCCGGTCACGTCGGTGGGCAGCAGATCCGGGGTGAACTGGATGCGGCGGAACGAGCAGTCGATCGAGCGGGCGATCGACTTCGCGAGCATCGTCTTGCCGACGCCGGGCACGTCCTCGATCAGCAGGTGCCCCTCGGCGATGAGCGCGACGAGCGCGAGCCGGATCTCCGCGTGCTTGCCGCGCACGACCCGTTCGACGTTCGTCTCGATCTCATGGAACCGAGCGGCGAACCGCGTCCAGTCCTGGGACCGTTCCTCGACCTCCACCGGCACCTCCGACCCGTTCGCTGTACCCCGAGGCAACCCGCTCATCGTACGCCACATGCCGCGGAAGGCAGATCCGTGACGGCGCCCCGAGACGGGCAGGGGGAGCAGATGCGAGCAAGTTCCCGCAAGAGACGGCGAGGTCGTGCCGGCGATGTGTGCGGCGACCGGGCCGATGCTCGCGGACGCCCCGCGCGGCCCCTATTCGCAACTCCAGGCATCGCGCTCGACCCGGTCGCCGCACCGAGAGATTACACGGATGTGATTCCCCCCGTCGAGACCCCGAGTCCGCCGAGGCCACCGTAGACTGCCCTGCATGGGACGTGCGCTCGTCCTCAACGCGACCGATCTGCCGCTGGCGGTGGTGCCAGCGCGTCGTGCCGTCGTGCTCGTGCTGAAGGAGAAGGCCGAGGTCGTGCTCTCCAACGGCATGATCTTCCATTCCGAGCGCCTGGTGCTCGAAGCCCCTTCAGTCGTGCGCCTCCGCCGATACGTGCGCGTGCCGTACCGTCCGCACGCCCCGCTCACGCGCCGTGCCGTCTTCGCCCGGGATGAGTGGGCGTGCCAGTACTGCGGCGCCTCCGCCGAGAACCTCGATCACGTGCTGCCGCGCTCGCGGGGCGGGATGCACGTGTGGGAGAACGTGGTCGCCGCCTGTCGCCGGTGCAACGCGAAGAAGGAAGACCGCACGCCCGCCGAGGCCGGCTTCCACCTCGCTCGCCAGCCGTTCGCGCCCCGCGACGGCTTCCACCTCACGCTCGGACATCTCGAGCCGGGCTGGGAAGACTTCCTGATCTAGTCACGCCCCCTCCACCCTCGTTCCTCCACCGGTCTTCGGCACCGGTCTTCGGCGCCGGTCGCGGGCCTGCCCGCGTCGTATGTCCTCTACCCGAACACATGTTCACGTTGACGTGGTGGAGTGATAGTGGCATAAACGTGTGGCTTAGTGGAGGAAAGGGGAGGAGGCGTGGCCGAACTGCTCGGCACGCACAGCTACCAGCTCGACCCGAAGGGCAGGGTCTCGCTTCCGGCGAAGTTCCGGGCCGCGTTCGTCGACGGCTGCTGGATCACCGTGGGCCAGGACCGCTGCCTCTACGTCTTCCCCAGGGCCGAGTGGCAGCGGCGATCCGACGAGGTCGCGTCTTCTCCTCTTTCCGACACGGACGGCCGTGCGTACTCGCGCATGTTCTTCGGCTCCTCCGAGGAGGCGAAGCTCGACGGTCAGGGGCGGGTCACGATCCCGCAACGCCTTCGGGAAGCCGTCGGCATCGACAAGGACGTCGTGGTGCTCGGCGTGCGCGACCGCATGGAGATCTGGAACCGCGAGACGCACGAGAGCTACACGGCCGGATTCGCCGATGCGTACCAGACCGGTGCGCTCGAACCCAGGAGGTAGGGCGCACATGGCAACGACGGTTCCCGGTCCACGGCGTGTCGAGCCGACCAAGCTCGGCGCGGAGGTTCGACAGAGCTTGTCCCTGATCGGGATGACGGCGCTCACGCTCCTCGCGTCGATCGGCATCGGCATCCTCGCCGGGCAGCTCGGTTGACGTGGGGGAGCCGGTTGCGACGGGGGCGGCGGCTGACGGGGTCGTGCCGCATGACCCCGTCATGGTCGCCGAGGTGGTCCGCTTCCTCGTCGACGACGCCCCGCGCACCGGGACGGTCGTGGACATGACGCTCGGAGCGGGTGGGCACACCGAGGCGCTGCTGCGCGCGGGCGCCGACCGGGTGATCGGCATCGATCGCGACGCCGAGGCGCGTGCCGTCGCCGACGAGCGGTTGGCCCCGTACGGCGAGCGGTTCCGCTCGGTCAGGACGACGTTCGACCAGGTGGACGACGAGGTCACCGGCGGGCCCGTGCAGGGCGTGCTGTACGACCTCGGGGTCTCGTCGATGCAGCTCGACCGGGCCGAGCGCGGGTTCAGCTATCGCGACGACGGTCCGCTCGACATGCGCATGGCGGGCGCCGACGACGACGAGCCCTCGGCCGCCGACCTCGTGAACTCGCTGCCCGAAGGTGACCTCGCCGACCTGATCTACGAGCTCGGGGGCGAACGCCACTCGCGCCGCATCGCGCGCGCGATCGTCCGGCGCCGGCCGATCACCACCACCGACCAGCTCGCCGGCGTGGTCGTGGGCGCCGTGGGACGACGGCCGGGGGGCCCCCACCCCGCGCGTCGCACGTTCCAGGCGCTCCGCATCGCGGTCAACCGGGAGATCGAGGAGCTCGCCGCCTCCCTGCCTCAGGCGGTCGGGCTCCTCGCTCCCGGGGGCCGCGTGGTCGTGATCGCGTACCACTCCCTCGAGGACCGCGTCGTGAAGACGACGTTCCGCGAGGACGACCGCCTCACGGTGCTGACGAAGAAGCCGCTGCGTCCGTCCGAGGAGGAGGTCGCTCGCAACCCCCGTGCGCGCAGCGCGATCTTCCGCGCCGCCGAGCGAGCCGAGGCGGCCGCGTGAGCGTTCCCGCACGGAACCTCCCCGTACCCCGGTCGCCCGCGCGCACGGCGCGACCCGCGGTGCGCCCGACACCCTCCACCCCTCCCCAGCGTCGGGCGCACCGCGGGTCCACCCCGGCGTTCTGGTTCCTCTCGGCGGCGGTCGTGTCGGCCCTCGTGTTCGTCGTCGTGGGGCTGAACGCGATGGTCGTGAACACGACCTACCGGACCGAGGCGATCGACCAGCGGGTGCAGGCCCTGCAGGAACGCAACGAGGAGCTCGACATCGAGGTCGCCCGCCTCTCGTCGCCCTCGCGGATCGCGGAATGGGCCGACGTCGTCGGCATGGTCGCGCCCGGTCCCGGTGAGTCGGTGATCCTGCGGGTGCCGGGTGAGCGCTCGCGCCCGCTCGCCTCGAACGGCGAGGGCGCGCGAGGGGGAGCATGACCCGCCCGCCGGTGACGAGGCTCATCGCGATGCTCACCTTGATGATGCTCGCCTTCGGCGGCATCGTCGTGCGGTTGGCGTTCCTGCAGGTGCGCGACAACCCCGAGCTCGAGGCGATGGGGCTGCAGCAGCGCGTTCGGACGATCACCCTGCCCGCCCAGCGCGGGGAGATCGTCGATCGCTCGGGCGTGCCGCTCGCCGTCACGCGGGAGGCCCGCGACATCTACGTGGACCCCCGCTACGTCGTCGACCCACGCGCCGAGGCCGAGACGATCGCCGACGTCCTCGATCTGCGCGCCCGGGAGGTGCGGGCGGCGCTCGAGAGCGACGGCACGTTCGCCTTCATCGACCGGCAGGTCGACCTCGAGGTCGCGGAGGAGCTCGAGAGCCTGTCCCTGCCGGGCATCGGCTTCCTCGAGGTGCCGAAGCGCTACTACCCGGCCGGGGCACTCGCGGCACAGGTGCTGGGGTTCGTGAACGTCGACGGAGAGGGTGCAGCCGGGCTCGAGAGCGCCTTCGACGACGTGCTCGCGGGCACGCCGGGAGAGCGAACCGCCGAGATGTCGGCCGACGGGCTGCCGATCTCGAGCGGGCTCGACACGCTCGTCGAACCGGTGCCCGGCTCGACGATGCACACGACGATCGACCGGCAGATGCAGTACATGGTGCAGGTCGCGCTCGAACGAGCGGTGAAGGCCAACGGGGCCTTGGGCGGCACGGCGGTCGTGATGGACCCGGCCACGGGCGAGGTGCTGGCGATGGCCACCTACCCCTGGTTCGACCCCAACGAGTACAGCGAGGCGCCGGTCGAGGCGATGCGCAACCGTGCGGTGACCGACGCGTTCGAGCCGGGCTCGGTCAACAAGATCATCACGGCGGCGGCGGCGCTGGAGACCGGGGCCGTCTCACTCGAGGAGCGGTTCCGCGTGCCCGCGTCGATGAAGGTCGGGCCGTTCACGATCCGTGATTCCCACGAGCATCCGGTCGAGTCGATGACGATCGGGGACATCATCACGGAGTCGAGCAACATCGGCGCCGCGCTGATCGCCGAGCAGGTGGGGAGCGTGACGCTCGGCTCCTTCATGGAGAAGTTCGGATACGGCAGTCCGACCGGAGTCGGGTTCCCGGGCGAAGCGGCGGGCGTACTGCTGCCCGGCGAGAGCTGGGACGAGGTGATCCGCGCGACGGTCTCCTACGGTCAGGGCATCTCGGTGACCCCGCTGCAGATGGCCAACGTCTACGCCACGATCGCGAACGGCGGGCGCTGGATGCAGCCGACGCTCGTGCGCGGCTTCGAGGCACCCGACGGCGCCTTCGCGGAGGCCGACGCGAGGCGCACCCACCGGATCATCCGCCCCGACACGGCGCAGCTGCTCACGAGCATGCTCGCGTCCGCCGTGGAGGAGGGGACGGGCGTGAACGCCCAGATCCCCGGCTACCAGGTTGCGGGCAAGACCGGCACCTCGCGCAAGCTCGATGCCTACGGCCACTACGTGCAGCGGTACCACGCCTCGTTCGCCGGGTTCCTGCCGGCCGCCGACCCTCGCGTGGTGATCGCGGTCTCGATCGACGAGCCCCGCACCGTCTACGGCGGCCTGGCGGCGGCGCCCCTGTTCCAGGAGATCGCTCGGTACGCGATCCAGCGCCTCGCGATCCCCGCTGCACCCCCGGTGGCCCTGCCGCCGAACGCCTCGGGAACCACCTGATGGCTACCGGCCGGCGGCCGGGGGCGCGGGTAAGCTCGGAACCGGTGGCTTCCCCGTCGGTGTCCCCCCCATCCACGCCTGCGTTCCCGCCGATCCCCCTCTCGGCGCTGGTCGACGCCGTCCCCGACGCCGAACCTCGGGGCGACACGGCGCTCTCGATCCTCGACGTCGCCTACGACTCCCGCGCCGTGGGCACCGGTGCCTTGTTCTGCTGCGTACGGGGCGCGACGGCCGATGGGCACGACTTCGCTCGCGCCGCGCTCGATGCCGGCGCCGCCGCGCTGGTCGTCGAGCGCTGGCTCGACGTGGCGGCTCCCCAGGTGCTCGTCCGCTCGGTCCGCGAGGCGATGGGGCCGATCGCGGCCCGGGCGTTCCGTGATCCCGCCGAGGCGATGACGATGCTCGGGGTCACCGGGACGAACGGGAAGACCACCACGACGTACCTGCTGGAGGCGATCGCCCGTCGAGCGGGCGTGCGCCCGGGGGTGATCGGCACCACGGGAGCTCGCGCCGATGGGGAGCCGCTCCCGCTCGACCGCACGACCCCCGAGGCTCCCGATCTGCACCGGCTGCTGGCCCGCATGCGCGACGACGGCGTCGGTCTCGTGGCGATGGAGGCGTCCTCGCACGCGCTCGACCAGCACCGGGTCGACGGGGTGATCTACGACGCGGTGGCGTTCACGAACCTCTCGCAGGACCACCTCGACTTCCACGCGTCGATGGAGCGGTACTTCGCGGCCAAGTCGGCTCTGTTCACGCCTCGGCACGCTCGCCGGGGACTCGTCAACGCGGACGACCCGTGGGGCCGTCGACTGCTGAGGTCGCCCGAGATCCCGGTGTCGACGTTCGCGGTCGACGTCGATGCCGACCTCCGCGCCGTCGACGTCGAGGTCTTCGCGTCCGGGATCGCCTTCCGCGCCGATGGACTCGCGGTGCGCTCCTCGCTGCGCGGCGCGTTCAACGTCTCGAACTGCCTGGCCGCGATCGCGCTCGGGCGAGCCGTGGGCCTGCCCGACGCGGCGATCGTCGAAGGCATCGCCGACGTGCGCGACGTGCCGGGCCGGGTGGAGCCGGTCGACGAGGGTCAGGAGTTCCTGGTGGTGGTGGACTACGCCCACACGCCGGATAGCATCCTCGGCGTGCTGCAGGCCACGCGCCCGCTGGCCACGGGCCGGCTGATCGTCGTGTTCGGTTGCGGGGGAGACCGCGACCACGCCAAGCGACCCTTGATGGGGAAGGCGGCGACCTCGACAGCCGACCTGACGATCATCACCTCGGACAATCCTCGCTCCGAGGATCCGGCCGAGATCATCGCCGCGATCGAGCCCGGGGCGGTCGAGGGGGGCGGGGACTACGTGATCGAAGCCGATCGCCGGGCCGCGATCGCCCGCGCCCTGGGAGATGCGGCGCCCGGCGACGTGGTCGTGATCGCCGGCAAGGGCCACGAGCCGACCCAGGAGATCGCCGGTCGAACGATCGAGTTCGACGATCGTGCCGTCACCCGCGAGGAGCTCCGAGCGCTCGAGGGGCGCTCATGATCCCTCGGTCGATGTCGGTGATCGCGGGGGAGGTGGGCGGCAGGCTCGCCGGCCCCGATGCGGAGATCACGCACGTGGTGACCGACTCGCGTCTCGTGGGTCCCGGAGCGCTGTTCGTCGCCCTCGCGGGTGAGCGGACCGATGGTGCGGGGTTCGTCGAGGACGCGCTCGCACGCGGCGCGACGGGGGCGCTCGTGCCCGAGGGCGTCGTCGTGGCGGGTTCAGGCATCGTGGTCGCCTCGACCGGCGAGGCCCTGCTGAAGCTGGCCACGGCCGAACGGACGCGTTCGTCCGCGATCGTGGTCGGGATCACCGGCGCCAACGGGAAGACCACCACGAAGGACATGGTGGCGGCGGTGCTCTCCCGCACGTACCGGACCCACGCGAGTCCGGGGTCGTTCAACAACGAGATCGGCTTGCCGATCACGATCCTGGGCGCCGACCCGTCGACCGAGGTGATCGTCGCCGAGCTCGGCGCCCGTCGCAAGGGCGACGTCACGCTGCTGTGCGAGGTCGCGAAGCCGGCGATCGTCGTCGTGACGAACGTCGGCGTGGCGCACATCGAGATCTTCGGGTCCTGGGAGGCGATCGTCGAGGCGTCGGCGGAGCCCGTCGAGGCCGTCTCGGCGGAAGGCTGGGCCGTCCTGAACGCCGACGACCCGGTCGTCGCCGGCTTCCGCTCACGCGCTGTCGGCCGTGTCGTCACCTTCGGCGTGCATGCCGATGCGGATGTGCGGGCAGAGGGCGTGGAGATCGGGGCCGATGGCACGGCCTCGTTCACCCTCGTCGTCGGGGATCGGTCGGTGCCGGTCGACCTGCCGATCGCCGGCGAGCACATGGTGCCCAACGCCCTCGCAGCGGCGGCGGTCGGCCAGATCCTCGGCGTCCCGGCGGAGGCATCGGCCGAGGCGCTCGCCACCACGGCCCACTCGCGCTGGCGCATGGAGACCTTCACGACCCACGAGGGCGTCCGCGTCATCAACGACGCGTACAACGCGAACCCCGAGTCGATGGCGGCAGCGCTCAAGACCGCTCGTGTGATGGCCGCCGACGCCCGGCTGATCGCGGTCCTCGGACACATGGCCGAGATCGGACCGATCGCGGGAGATGCCCATGAGCAGGTGGGTGATCTCGCGGCACGTCTGCCGGTCGACCGGCTCGTGACGGTCGGACGCGACGCTCGACCGATCGCGATGTCAGCGCTCCGCGAGGGCGTGGAGCCCGAGAACGTCGCGTCCTACGACGATCCGAGGGACGCGCTGGCCGACGTGCGGGCCCATGCCCGCGTCGGAGACGTCGTGCTCGTCAAGGGCTCGCGGGTCGCCGGCCTGGAGAGCGTCGCGGAGGCGCTGCGGTGATCTCGATCCTGGTGGCGGGCGCGATCGGCCTGGCGGTGACGCTGCTCGGCACCCCGATCGCGATCAAGGTGTTCACGGTCTGGGGGTGGGGCCAGCGCATCCGCGAGGACGGCCCCCACACCCACATGGAGAAGATGGGAACACCGACGATGGGTGGCATCGTGATCCTCGCCGGCCTGCTGCTCGCGTTCCTCGCCACGCGGTTCACGAGCGGGCCCATCACACCGGCGGGCCTCGCGCTCGTGGTGGCCGTGGTGGGCTTCGGGCTCGTGGGCTTCCTCGACGACTTCATGAAGGTCCGCAACCGCCGGTCGCTGGGGCTGACGAAGCTGCAGAAGTTCTGCGGCACCGCGATCGTCTCGGTGCTGTTCGGCGTGATCGTGGCGCGCTCCAGCGACGACACCGGCATCAGCACGAACCTGTCGTTCATCCGCCCGACGGCCATCTCGCTCGGCGTCTTCTTCCTCGTCTGGGTCTTCGTCGTGCTGACGGCGTCGTCACACGCGGTGAACCTCACCGACGGCCTCGACGGGCTGGCGGCCGGATCGAGCGCGCTCGTGTTCGCGTCCTACGCCTTCATCGCGTTCTGGGAGTTCCGGCACCTCTGCTTCGGCGCCGAAGGCATCGCCCGGCAGGGCTGCTTCGACGTGAACGGACCCGCGATGCTCGACAACGCGATCATGGCCGCCGGCATGATGGGGGCACTCGCCGGCTTCCTCTGGTGGAACGCCGCCCCCGCGCGGATCTTCATGGGGGACACCGGTGCTCTCGCGATCGGGGGTCTCCTCGGCGCCCTCGCGATCACCACGAACACCCAGCTCCTGCTCGTGATCCTCGGCGGGCTCTTCGTGATGGAGACGATGTCGGTGATCCTGCAGGTGATCTCGTTCCGTGGGTTCGGGCGGCGGATCTTCCGCATGTCGCCGATCCACCATCACTTCGAGCTCGCCGGGTGGCCCGAGTTCACCGTGATCGTGCGGTTCTGGATCATCGCCGGCCTCTGCGTGGCCGTGGGCCTGGGACTGTTCTACGCCGACTTCATCCGCCTGGGAGGGCTCGAGTGAGCGGGCGCCTCGACGGCGAGCGGGTGGTGGTGGTCGGCGCCGGCGTGGCCGGCTCCTCGGCGGCCCGCGTGCTCGTCGCCGAAGGCGCGACGGTGCGTGTGACCGAGGCGCGCCCCGCGTCCGAGCTGTCCACGGTGGCGGCGCTGCGTGACGCCGGCGTCGAGATGCTGACCGGCGGCCACGAACCGGGGCACCTCGACGACGCGACGCTCGTCGTGACCGGTCCGGGAGTCTCCGAGACCGCCCCGGTGCTCGCGTGGGCGCGTGAGCGCGGACTCCCGATCTGGAGCGAGATGGAGCTCGGCGCCCGACTCGCCGACGTGCCGTACCTGGCCGTGACCGGCACGAACGGCAAGACCACGACGACCGGCATGATCGAGGCGTGTCTGCGCGCCGACGGCGTCGATGCCGTGGCGTGCGGCAACATCGGGCACCCGTTCCCCGAGGCGGCGCGCGAGGGGCACGAGGTCCTGGTCGTCGAGTGCTCGTCGTTCCAGCTCCGCATGCAGGGGTCGTTCCATCCCCGGGTCTCGGTGCTGTTGAACCTCGCGCCGGACCACCTCGACGAGCACGGATCGTTCGAGGCGTACGCCGACGCGAAGGCGCGGATCTACGCGCTCCAGGGGCCGGGTGACACGCACGTCGGCAACCGCGACGATCCCGCGGCGGGCGCCCGATCGGCCGAGGCTCCCTGCGACGTCGTGTGGTTCCGGGCGGGAGCGCCCGGCGCCGGCGAGGTCGGCTACGACGACGAGGAACTCGTCTCGAACCTGGAGAGCGAGCGCGTGTCGCTGGGTCGAGTCGAGGGCACGGCCGGGAAGCGGGCCGACGCGGCGGCGGCGGCCGCAGCGGCGCTGGCGTTCGGCGTCTCGGCCCGTGGCGTGCGCGACGGCCTCGACGGCTTCGTCTCGGCGCCACATCGTGGTCAGATCGCGGCGGTCGTCGACGGCGTGACGTTCATCGACGACTCGAAGGCCACGAACGTGCACGCGGCGCTCGCCGCGATCGACGGCGTCGAGGACGCGGTCCTGATCGCCGGCGGCATGACCAAGGGTGTGGACCTGTCGCCGCTGGCGACGCGCGCCGGGCGACTCCGAGCGGTGGTCGCGATCGGCGATGGTGCCGCCGAGCTCGTCCGGGTCTTCGACGGGGTGCGGCCGGTGCACGTCGCGTCGTCGATCGAGGATGCCGTGGGCACCGCTTTCGAGCTCGCCCGTCCCGGAGGTCGAGTGTTGCTGGCGCCGGCGTGTGCGAGCTGGGACCAGTTCCGCGACTACGCCGAGCGTGGCGACCGGTTCGCGGCAGCGGCGCACGGGTTGGAGCAGGAGGTGAGCGCCGGTGGCCCGTAAGCGGCCGGCCCGCGACCGGCGGCACCACCTGCGCGTGGTGCGGGCGCCCGGTCGTCGCGCGGGCGCGATGCATGCGGCCCGGGTGAACGTGCTCCTCCTGCTCGTCCCGACCGCGGTGCTCACGGTCCTCGGGCTCACGATGGTGCTGTCGGCCGGGTCCGTCTCTGCGACCCAGGGCTACGACGGCAACCCCTTCTGGTACTTCCAACGACAGGGCGTCTACGCGGTCGTCGGCATCGTCGCGCTGCTGATCGCCCTGCGGCTGCCCCACACCGTCTGGCAGAAGATCGCGGTGCCGGCGGTGGTGCTGCTGGTTCCGCTGATGCTCGTCGCCCTGCACCACTCGGCGGGCTCGTCCCTGTACGGCGCCTCTCGGTGGATCGACCTCGGCTACGTCACGCTGCAGCCCTCGGAGTTCATGAAGCTCGCGGTCGTCGCGTTCACCGCCACCGTGCTCACGAAGAAGTGGGGCACGCTCGACGACCCGGTGCACCTGTTGATCCCGCTCGCCCCGGTCGTGCTGGGGGTGGCCCTGCTCGTGATCCTGCAGCGCGACCTCGGCACCACGGTGATCATCTGCGGATCGGTGTTCGTGCTGATGTTCGCCGCCGGGGTGCGCCTGCGCTACCTGGTCGTCACGGGTGCCGTCGCGCTCGCGGGGACCGCGTTCCTGATCTTCGGGGAGGCCTACCGGCGAACCCGCTTCGTCGACGCGTTCCTGAACCCCTGGAACGATCCGGACGGGGCCGGGTTCCAGCTGATCCAGGGCATGATCGCGTTCGGCTCGGGTGGATGGATGGGGGTCGGTCTGGGCGCGAGCCGTCAGAAGTGGGACTACCTGCCGAACGCGCACTCCGACTTCATCTTCGCGATCGTCGGCGAGGAGCTCGGCCTGCTGGGGGCGCTGTTCGTGCTGGCGATGTTCGCCGTGCTCCTGTTCGCGGGGACCCGTATCGCGATCGCCGCGCCCGACACCTTCGGTCGCCTGATGGCCGCGGGCATCACCGGGTGGATCGGGCTGCAGACGATCATCAACCTGGGCGCGGTCACCGGCCTGATGCCGATCACGGGCGTGCCGTTGCCGCTGCTGTCGTTCGGCGGCACCGCGCTCGTCGTCACGCTCGCGGCCATCGGGGTCCTCGCCGGCATCGCCCGAGCGAGCGCTCAGGCTTCGCCTCGATCGTCGTCGGCCGGGTCCTCCACACGGACACGGACAGCGAGGCGCCCCGCGACCTCGGCCGCACGTGCGCGCGTGAGGACGGCTCGTCAGCACGCGGCCGGGGGAAGGACCTCGCGGTGAGGGTCGTGATGAGCGGCGGTGGCACCGCCGGTCACGTCTTCCCCGCCGTGGCGGTCGCCGAACGACTGCGCGAGCGCGGACACGACGTGCGCTTCATCGGGTCCGAAGCAGGACAGGAAGCGACGCTCGTCCCCGACGCGGGGTTCGGGTTCGTGCCCGTGCGGGTGGCGTCGGCGCAGACTCGCGTCTCGCTCCAGACGGCGAAGGCCCTCTGGATGTCGCTCGTGGCCGCACGCGCCGTGCGTCCCATCGTGAGGGCGGCCGACGTGGTCGTCGGCATCGGCGGCTATGCGAGCGCACCCGCGATCCTGGCCGCGCGCCGGGTGCGGACCCCGATCGTGCTGATCGAGCAGAACGGTGTGCCGGGCGTGGTCAATCGCGTCGCCGCCCGTTGGGCGGTCGCCGTCGCCACGACCTTCGAGGCGACGGCGTCTCGGCTCCCCTCGGGCACCCGGGTCCTGCGCACCGGCAATCCCGTCCGTCGCGAGATCGCCGACGTCGCTGCCTCTCGCGCCGATCGCCGAGCCGAAGCGCTCCGCGCGTTCGCGCTGGACGACGATCGTCGCACGGTGTCGGTGTTCGGCGGGAGCCAGGGGGCTCGGCAGCTCGACCGGACGGTGGCGGCGGCGATCGGGGATCTCCGCGGTCGCGACGACATCCAGTTGCTCGTCGCGGCCGGCGCCGCCCATGTCGACGAGGTCGCGCCGGCGGCAGCGGACCCCGGCGACCTGCTCGTGCGCGTGGAAGGGTTCATCGACCGCATGGATCTCGCCCTCGCGGTCACCGATCTCGCCGTCGCGAGGGCGGGGTCGGGCACGGTGTCGGAGCTCGCGGTCTGCGGGGTGCCGTCGATCCTCGTGCCGTACCCCTACGCCACCGAGCATCATCAGGAGGCCAACGGCCGTGAGGTGGAGCGCGCAGGAGGCGCCGAGGTCGTGCTCGAGGCCGAGCTCACGCCGACGGCCTTCGCCGAGCGGGTCACGGCGCTCCTCGACGACGAGCCTCGGCGTGCCGCGATGGCTGCGGCGATGCTCGAGTGGGCACGCCCGGACGCCGACGAGCGGATCGCGGACCTCGTGACGGAGGTCGCCGCGTGAGGTCGTACGCGCCGCCCTCCGGAAGCATCCCCACGCTCCCCGTGCCGAGTCTCGTCGGGGTCCGGTCCGTGCACATGATCGGCGTCGGGGGTGCGGGCATGCGCAACCTCGCTCGCCTGCTGCTCGCCCGGGGCATCGAGGTGCGTGGTTCCGACATGAAGGACTCGAAAGGGTTGCGCGAACTGGTCGAGGCCGGCGCCGAGGTGTGGGTGGGCCACGATCCCACGCGGCTCGGCGCCCCCGACGCGGTGATCATCTCGAGCGCGATCGGCGACGCCAACCCGGAGCTGCGGGCGGCTCGGGAGCGAGACCTGGCCGTCTGGGCGCGGCAGCAGGCGCTGGCCGCGCTCGCCGCCGGGCATCGCGCCGTGGCCGTCGCCGGCACGCACGGCAAGACGACCACCACCTCGATGATCGCGGTGGTCCTCGAACGATGTGGACTCGACCCCAGCTACCTGATCGGCGGCGACCTCAACGAGAGCGGCAGCGGCGCGCGGAGCGGAGGCGGTGACGTCTTCGTCTTCGAGGCCGATGAGAGCGACGGGTCGTTCCTGCTCGCGCGCCCCGACGTCGGGGTCGTCACGAACGTGGACGTCGACCACGTCGACTTCTACCCCGGTGGTCGCGAGGAGATCGAAGCCGCGTTCGGAGCGTTCGTCACCGGCTGCGAGCACGTCGTGGCGTGCGGCGACGACCCAGGCGTCCGGTCCGTGCTCGAGGATGCCGGCGTCCGGAGCGGTGCGCTACGGCCTCGGTCGAGACAACGACCTCGTGGTCTCGGTCGACGAGCTCGGCCCCGATGGCGCGGCCGGGCGTATCCGCGACGCCCACGGCGCCGAGTCGACGCTGCGGCTGCGTGTCGACGGCGCCCACAACCTGATGAACGCTGCTGCGGCCGTCGGCGTGGCGGGCCTGGTGGGGCTTCCGCTCGCCGACGCTGCGGCCGCCGTCGGCGAGTACGACGGCGTGCACCGCCGGTTCGAACGGCGTGGCCGGGCGCGCGGCGCCGACTTCTTCGACGACTACGGACATACGCCGACCGAGATGGCGGTCACGATCGAGACGGCCCGGCGTCGACGGCCCGCACGGTTGATCGCGCTGGTGCAGCCGCACCGCTACTCGCGGGTGCAGGCGCTCTGGCGCGAGCTCGGCGAGAGCGTCGCCGGCGCCGATCTCGTGCTCGTGACCGATGTGTACGGCGCCGCTCAGGACCCGATCCCCGGCGTGACCGGGAGGCTCGTGGTCGACGGCGTCGAGGAGGCGTCGCCCTCGACCCCCGTCGTGTACCTGCCTCACCGTGCGGAGGTGATCGACTTCCTGGATCGCGAGGTGCGCGAAGGGGACCTCGTCGTGACGATGGGCTGCGGCGACGTGTGGATGCTGGCCGACGCGGCGGTCGAGCGGCTCGGAGGACGCGAGCCATGAGTGACATCGCCCGGGCCGAGGCGATCCTGCGCGCGGCATGTGGTGACCGGGTTCGCACGTCCTTCGCGATGGCTCCGCTCACGACGTTCAGGATCGGCGGGTCCGCGGCCCTGTACCTGGAGCCGGAGTCCGAGGCCGACCTCGCCGCCGCCGCGCAGGCGGTTGCGGAGGGCGAGATCGCGTTCGTCGTGATCGGGAAGGGATCGAACGTCCTCGTCTCCGATCGCGGCTTCGACGGCCTCGTGCTCCGCCTGGGCCGCGGATACCGATGGGCGGCACGTGACGGCGATCGCCTCACCGCGGGTGGATCGATGCCCCTCCCCGCGCTGGCGGGCGTCGCCCTTCGGCACGCGCTCGACGGCCTGGCCTTCGGCGTCGCGATCCCGGCCACGCTCGGGGGAGCGGTGAAGATGAACGCCGGCGCCCACGGGGGACAGATGGCCGACGTCCTCGTCGACGTGGAGGTCTTCCGGCTCGAGGACGGGCGCGCGGAACGCGTGCCCACGGCGGCGGCCGGGTTCTCCTATCGCCACTCGGAACTCCCCTCCGATGCCGTCGTCACGGGCGCCCGGTTCGAGCTCCGGCCGGGGGATCCGTCCGTGATCCGGGCCGCGATGGACGAGGCCCGCGAGTGGAGGAGACGCACCCAGCCGCTCGCCGAGCCGAACTGTGGAAGCGTGTTCAAGAACCCGGCCGACGGACATGCCGCGCGATCGATCGAGGAAGCCGGGTTGAAGGGAACCCGGGTCGGCGGCGCGCAGATCTCCACCAAGCACGCGAACTTCATCGTCGCGGACGAAGGGGCCAGCGCGGATGACGTCCTGGCCCTGATCGACCTGGTGCGGCGGACGGTGCAGGCCCAGAGCGGCATCGTCCTCGAGCCGGAGGTCCAGCTGATCGGGGGGTTCGAGCGTGTCGGCGGATGAGCCCCGCACAGCCCCTCTGCGCGAGGGCCGACCCATCGTCGGACGCCCCTGCCGCGGCGATGCCGGCGCCTCACATATTGGACGAGGACCGTCGGCGCCGCCTCCGCCCGTGGGCGATCGCCGGGGCGACGGTTGTCGCGCTGGTGACCGGAACCGTCGCCCTCAGCTATACCCCTGTGTTCGGCGCACGGGTAGTCGAGGTCGAGGGTGAGGAACGCCTCGCCCCGCGCCAGGTGATGCGCCTTGCCGGCGTGGACCGCGGCACGAACGTCTTCCACCTCGACACGACCCTCGCAGAGTCTCGACTCGAGGCAGAGCCATGGATCCTCGATGCCACGGTCGCCACGAGACTGCCGGGCACGATCACGATCTCCGTCAGGGAGCGGACACCCGTGCTCATCCTCGTCACGGACGAGACGAGGCGGCTGGTCGCCGGCGACGGCACCGAGCTCGGGCGCGCGCTGGGAGGTTCGGTCTTCCCCGAGGTGACCGCGACGCTCGGATCCACGATCGGACGCACGGAGATCGAGGCGGCGGGAGAGGTCGTGCAGGCGATGTCCCCAGAGCTGCGTGCGCGCATCGACTCGATCGCGGTGGCGGAGGACGGCACGATCACCCTCGTCGTCGACGGCGACGTGGAGGTCAGATACGGCACCGTGCAGGACACGACCGCGAAGTCCCAGGCGCTCCGAGCGATCCTGCGCTACGCCGACGAGGAGGGGGGAGACTTGCTCTCCGTGGACCTGTCCGCCGCCGCGGCGCCGACGGCGAGGTTCGTCGGATCCCAGCAGCCGCTCTCGGTGCCCGACCCCTCGGCGGACGTGCCCGCCACCGTGGACGGGGTCGAGGACGATGCCCAAGGGTCCCCATCTCCGTCACCCTGACGCGGCCGGAACTGTCATCGACCGAGACAGTCGGGACCAACTCGCGACTTGACGGACCTGCTGAGACTTAGTAACTTGCCGGACTCTACGTCATGTAGATATGACAATAACGCTTCAGTTTACGGTTATGGTTCGATCGGACGGTACGGCAATTCCCCAGGTAGAGCGGGCCTCGGCTCGCGGAGGAAGACAGATGGACGTTCCCCAGAACTACCTCGCCGTCATCAAGGTGGTCGGGATCGGTGGCGGCGGCGTGAACGCGGTGAACCGCATGATCGAGGCAGGCTTGCGGGGCGTCGAGTTCATCGCCGTCAACACCGACGCGCAGACCCTGCTGATGTCCGACGCGGAGGTGAAGCTCGACATCGGACGCGAGACGACCCGTGGTCTGGGGGCCGGCTCCGACCCCGAGGTCGGCAAGGACGCCTCCACGGAGCACGCCGATGAGATCGAGGAGATCCTCAAAGGCGCCGACATGGTCTTCATCACCGCCGGCGAAGGTGGCGGCACCGGGACCGGTGGCGCGCCCGTGGTCGCCGAGGTTGCCCGCGGGCTCGGGGCGCTGACGATCGGCGTCGTGACCCGTCCCTTCGGCTTCGAAGGTCGCAGGCGCGCGACCCAGGCCGACCTCGGCATCACCGAGCTCAAGAAGGCGGTCGACACGCTGATCGTCGTGCCGAACGACCGTCTGCTCCAGGTCGCCGATCCCAACATGCCGATGGTCGAGGCCTTCCGCATGGCCGACCAGGTGCTGTTCCAGGGCGTCGACGGCATCACGTCGTTGATCACGACGCCGGGCCTCATCAACCTCGACTTCGCCGACGTGAAGTCGGTCATGTCGGGCGCGGGGTCGGCCCTGATGGGCATCGGCCTCGGATCGGGCGCCGACCGGGCGACCGAGGCGTCGAAGGCCGCCATCAGCTCTCCGTTGCTCGAGAGCTCGATCGACGGCGCGAAGGGGGTGCTGCTCTCGATCGCAGGCCCGACCGACCTGACCCTGCACGAGGTGAACCAGGCGGCCGACGCGATCACGAAGGTCGCTCACCCCGACGCGAACATCATCTTCGGAGCCGTCGTCGACGACGCGCTGGGCGAGGAGGTCCGCGTCACGGTGGTCGCGGCGGGCTTCGACAAGGTGGCCCCGAGCACGACGGGCAGCAACCAGTTCGAGTCACGGCTCTCGCGTCTGCTCGAGGAGCCGGTGCGCGGCGAGGGAGAGGAGACCCGCGAGCCGCTGCCCGTCGATCCTGGCCGACGCGGGCGACGACGAGAGCGACGTGTTCACCACCGGCGAGCACGAACCGCAGCCGTCGGTGTCGTTCGACGCCGAGGAGGATCTCGACATCCCGGACTTCCTGAAGAGCTGAGCGAGCACACCCGCTCCGCGCGGCCCCGTGTGGGCGTGGGGGCGGGGAGGTTCCCACGCGAGGAGGCGCCCTTCCCCCGCCTCTTGGCCGAGAGACCTCCCCGCCCCCGTTCTCGTTCCGTGGCGATCCGCCCCGCCGACCGATCGCCCTCGCATGACACGATGACCGCATGACCGCCGGGCGAGACGAGGTCGTGCACAACCTGCATGGGATCCAGGCCGCGATCGAACGCGCCTGCGATCGGGCCTCGCGGGACCCCGGGTCGGTCCTGCTGGTGGCGGCCGCGAAGACCCAACCGGTCGACGCGATCCGGTGGGTGGTCGAGGCCGGGGTCACGGCCGTCGGCGAGAACTACGTTCGAGAGCTGCGCGACGTACGTGATGCGGTGCCCGGTGCCCGCTGGCACTACATCGGTGCGTTGCAGACGAACTCCGCCCATCACGTGGCGGCCCTCGCCGACGTCGTGGAGACGATCTCCGGCGAGCGCGCGACCCGGCGGCTCGGGCGCCGTGCCGCCGGCGCTCGGACGCACCCTCGACGCCCTGATCGAGGTGGACTTCACCGACTCGAGAGCGGGGGTGTCACCCGACGACGCGGCTCCGTCTCGCCGACCTCGTCGCCGGGCTCGAGGGGCTCCGCCTGCGGGGCCTCATGACGATCGCGCCGATCGGCGAGACCGCCGAAGACGCCAGGCCGTGGTTCCGCAGGCTCCGAGAGCTGCGGGATGCCATCCGAGAGAACCACCCCGACGTGGTGGACTTGAGCATGGGGATGTCGTTGGATTACGAAGCTGCAGTAGAGGAAGGCGCTACGATGGTTCGCATCGGAACGGCGCTGTTCGGCCCTCGGGATCGCCCGAGGGATCCGGGCGGGGCGCCGTGAGACGACCGATGACACGAGAGGAACGGAGATGGCCGGCGTGTGGAAGAAGACGCTGAACTACCTGGGGCTCGTCGAGGAGGACGAGGATTTCGTCGACGACATGCCCGAGGCCGACCCGGCGCCGGTGCGACGCATGCGTCCGCAGGCGGTCCGTGAGGTTCCGGCCGAAGCCGAGGGGGTCGTGCGCACGATCGCATCGCCGCGCCCCGTGTCCACGGGCATGAGCTCGATCCACAAGTCCGAGCCGAAGCGGTTCAACGAGGCCCGGGAGGTCGCCGACCGGTTCAAGGACGGCACGGCCGTGATCATGAACCTGCAGTCGACCGAGGACTCGATCGCGCGACGCCTGGTCGACTTCGCGAGCGGGCTCGTCTACGGGCTCGACGGCAAGATCGAGCTGGTCGCGAACCGTGTGTACCTGCTCAGCCCCGCCGACGTGGAGGTCTCGGCCGAGGAACGCGAACGCCTCGCCGGCACCGGGTTCTACAACCAGTTCTGAAGCCCCCCACCGGGCGTCGACCCTGCTCCCGCCCCTGCTGTTAGCCTCTCGACCCGATGAACAGGCTCATCTGCGTCGCGCTCACGCTCGCCTGGGTGATCCTGCTCGTGCGGGTCATCTTGAGCTGGGTGCAGCTCGCCGGGTGGCACCCGCCCGCCACCGGTCCGCTACGCTCCGCCTACGAGCTCTTGTTCGACGTGACCGAGCCGCCGCTGCGACTGCTTCGTCGCATCATCCCCCCGGCGGGTATGTTCGACCTCTCGGTCGTGGTGGCCTTCATCATCATCTTCGTGTTGCAGACCGCGATCTGCCGCTGACCAGGAGGGTTTCATGGGCAAGAAGGACACAGGACTGGGCGAGGCGATCGCCGCACCGTCGCGGCTCAGCCCCGCAGACATCCAGCAGAAGGAGTTCCGCGTCTCGCGCTTCGGCGGCTACAAGATGCGCGACGTCGACGAGTTCCTCGACCAGATCACGGATTCGTTCACCGCGCTGACGAGCGACGTCGACCGTCTGCGGGCAGGTGGCGCCTCGCCCGTCGTCGGCTCGCCGGATCTCGGCGACGTCGCCCGTCAGGCCGACGAGATCATCGCGAGGGCTCGAGCCGAGGCGGCCCGCATCGTCGCGGAGGCTCGCACGACCGCGGCGTCGACGTCCGCCGCGGCCCCGAGCGGGCCGCAGGACAAGGCCGCCGTCAACGCCTTCATCGCTCGGGAGCGTGAGTTCCTCCAGTCGCTCGCCGGACTCGTGCAGGAGCATGCCGAGACGGTCAAGGGTATGGCGAAGTCGGCGCGGTCGGGTCCCGAGGCGCCGGCAGCGGACGCCTCCGGACCAGGATCGTCGCGGACGGCCGAGCAGGCACGGTCCGGTTCGACGGGTGCGGCCCCCGTGGCAGCGGCGACAGCATCCACGTCGCCTCCTGCCCCCTCGACCCCTGCCGCTCCGTCGCCTGATGCGCCCGAGGCGATGGCTGCCGCGGCGGGCGGGTCCGGGAGCGCCCCACGCCCCGACGCTCCGGCCGCTCCTTCGTCCTCGAGCCGCGGGACCTCCGGGGGGGCGACGGCGGAGCCCACCCGCGTGCCGGAGAGCGACGACACCGTCCGCATCGAGGAGCCGGCCACGGCCGGCGCCACCCGTGGTGACGCGGAGCCCGAAGGTGATCGCTCGCTCCGCGAGCTCTTCTGGGGCGAGGACTGACGGGACCGGCGGGCGACGACCGCCGGTACGGGCGCGACGTCGCGGGCCGCTACCTCGTGGCGCTCGGCTTCGGGGCGCTCTGCATGGTGAGCCTGGCCCTGGGCATGGCGATCGAGCGCGGTGCGACGCTCGTCGGGCTCGCGATCGTCGCCGGTTCGATCGCGCTCGTCGCCCTCGCCGACGGCACGCTCAGGCGCGTGCGGGCGAGGCGTAGTCCGCGCGCCGCACGGTGATGCGCACCGGCCCGCCCTCGATCGCCGTCTCGACGGCCGGACCCTCGACCTCGCCGTGGATCACGTCGACCGCCAGGGTCTCGACGGCGACGGTGTCGCGATGCTCGGTGAGGGCGTCGGTCACCACCGGCCCCGCCTCGACGCCGAGCTGGATCCGATCCGAGATCTCGAGACCCGCGGCCTTGCGTGCGTCCTGGATCGCGCGGATGAGCTCCCGTGCCACCCCTTCTCGCCGCAGCTCGTCGGTCAGGTGCAGGTCGAGCGCGAGCGTGATGCCGCCCTCACTCGCGACCCCCCAGCCCTCGCGGACATCCTGCGAGAGGTCGACGTCGTCGGGACCGAGCGAGACGTCGCCGCCCGACGTGCGCACGACGATCGTCGCGCCCATCGCGAGCTCGCCCGCGAGCGAGCCGTCGTCGGCGCCCAACGCGGCCGCGACCTCCTTCACCCGAGCGCCGAGCGTCGGCCCCAGCGCCTTGAAGTTCGGCTTCGCGTGCCACCGGCCGAACGATCCGGCCGACTCGGCGAAGACGACCCGGTGCACGTTCAGCTCCTCGGCGACCAGGTCGAGCAGTGGTTCGAGGCCCTCGAGGCTGCCGGGCAGGTGGACCACGGCCTCCGCCAACGGCTGACGCACCCGTGTCTTCGTCTCCGTGCGCACGGTCCGGCCGAGGCCGACGATCGTCCTCGCCGCCTCCATCGCCGCGTCGAGCGCATCGTCGATCGCCTCGGCGTCGGCCTCTGGATAGTCGGCGAGGTGCACGGACTCGGGCCGTCCTGCTCGGCCGGCCGCGAGGTTGCGCCACATGACGTCGGCGACGAACGGCGTGAAGGGGGCGAGCAGCGTCGCCACGGCGACGAGGCACTCGTACAGGGTATGGAACGCAGCCGATGCGTCGTCGGTGGCATCGCCGCCGGGGTTCCAGAACCTTCGCCGCGCACGGCGCACGTACCAGTTCGACAGGTCGTCGACGAAGCGCTCGATGCGACGGCCCGCGCCGGTGGCGTCGTAGGCGTCGAGGCCATCGCGGGCGGCGGCGGTCGTACGCGCGAGCTGGGAGAGCACCCACCGGTCGAGCAGGGGCCGGTCGGCGACGGGGGGCGCCGGCGATGCCGGGTCGAACCCGTCGGCGGTCGCATAGGTCACGAAGAACGCGTGCACGTGTCGCAGCGTCAGCAGGAACTGCCGCACCACGTCGTCGAGCACCTCGTGCCCGATCCGACGGGAGGCCCACGGCGAGCCGTTCGTGATCATGAACCAGCGCAGGGCGTCGGCGCCCTGGCGGTCCAATGCCTCCCACGGGTCGAACATGTTCCCGAGCGACTTCGACATCTTCCGCCCGTCGGCCGCGATGATGTGACCGAGGCAGACGACGTTGCGGTAGGCGGTCGCGTCGAAGTGCAGCACCCCTTCGGCCATCAGCGTGTAGAACCACCCGCGCGTCTGGTCGATCGCCTCGGAGATGAAGTCGGCGGGGAAGTGCCGCTCGAAGTCCTCGATGCCGCGGCCGAGGTCGGGGTGGTAGCCCCACTGCGCGAACGGCATCGCGCCCGAGTCGTACCAGGTGTCGATCACCTCGGGAACCCGGCGAGCCTCCTCGCCGCACTCGGTGCAGGCGAACGTCACGTCGTCGATCCCCGGCCGGTGGGGATCGACGTCGCGGACGTCGCGGCCCGCGAGCTCGCCGAGCTCGGTGAGCGAGCCGACGGCCCGCAGGTGCCCGGCGCCGCACCGCCAGATCGGCAGCGGCGTGCCCCAGTAGCGCTCGCGTGAGAGCGCCCAGTCGACGTTGTTCTCCAGCCAGTTCCCGTACCGCCCGCGCTTGATGTGGTCGGGGAACCAGTGCACCTGCTCGTTCACGGCGAGCAGGCGGTCCTTCACCTCGGTCGTGCGCACGTACCAGGACGTGCGCGCGTAGTAGAGCAGCGGCGTCTTGCATCGCCAGCAGAACGGGTAGCTGTGCTCGTACGTGCCCGACCGAAGCAGCACGCCGCGCTCTCGCAGGTCCTCGACGATCCTCGGGTCGGCGTCCTTCACGAAGTGGCCGCGCACGAACGCCGGTGCGAGGTCGGTGAACCTCCCGTCGTCACCCACCGGCTTGTGCACGGGCCAGCCCTGCGCGAGGCCGATGGCGAGGTCCTCCGGGCCGAACGCCGGGGCGAGATGCACGATACCGGTGCCGTCGTCCATCGAGACGAAGTCGGCGGCCACGACGCGGTGCGCGTCCTCGACGTTCGGGTATGGCGGCTCGTAGCGGGCGCCGACGAGCGCGGCTCCGGACATCGTGCGGACGAGGTCACCGCCCTCGCCGAGCACGGTCTCCCGCAACGTGGCGCCGACGATCAGACGCTCGCCGTCGAGGGCGATCTCGGCATAGTCGGCGGCGGCATCGACCGCGACCCCGGTGTTCGAGGGCAGGGTCCACGGCGTCGTGGTCCACACGACCATCGAGGCGCCCACGAGCCCGGCGTCGTCCGCCGCCACGATCGGGAACCGCACGTGCACGCTCGGGTCGTCGACGGTCTGGTACCCCAGCGCGACCTCGGCATCGGACAGGGCGGTGCCGCAGCGGGGGCAGTACGCCGTGACCTTGTCCGCTTCCTCCAGCAGGCCCCGCTCGAACAGCGACTTCAGCGACCACCACACGGACTCGATGTAGCGGGGCGACATCGTCCAGTAGGCCTCGTCGAGGTCGACCCAGTAGCCGATGCGCTCGGTGAGCCGCTCGAACTCGCCCACGTATCGCTGGACCGACTCGCGGCACCGCTGGTTGAACTCGGCGATCCCGAACGCCTCGATATCGCGCTTGCCGGTGGTGCCGATCTCCTTCTCGACCTCGAGCTCGACCGGCAGGCCGTGACAGTCCCACCCACCTTTGCGCGGCACGAGATGGCCGGTCATCGTCTTGAACCGGGGGTAGACGTCCTTGAACGTGCGGGGCTCCACATGGTGCACGCCGGGTTTGCCGTTCGCGGTCGGAGGTCCCTCGTAGAACATCCACAGCGGCGCGCCCTCGCGCCGGGCGAGCGAGGCGTTGAAGACGTCGTGCTGCTTCCAGAACGCGAGGATCTCCCGCTCGAGCTCCGGGAAGCTCGCCTTCGTGTCAACCGGCTCGAACGCCGCCATCTCCGTCCTCCCCGCCGCGGTCCGTGGGGCCCCCGACACGCCGAACGCCCCGCCCCAGTGCCGGGACGAGGCGTCGAGTCTGCCCCGCGGTGCCACCCCGCGTTGCCGCGCCCTCACGGGTCGCGGCCACTCACGGCCTCGAAGAAGGCCTCCCGCTGTCACGGGCGGAACCCGCCTGCGCCTCCCACGGCCGACCGGCCGGCTCGGACAGGGGCTCGGGGATGATGTCCGCGCGGGGCCGGCGCCGGGCTCGCACCATCCCCGGCTCGCTCCTGCCTGACGGATCCGCGCGGCGCGTTCCCGTCGTCGCCTGTGAGAGGCATGCTACATGCCATGGCGAGCCTGACGGTGCGGGTGGTGCCCCGATCCGGACGAACCGAGGTCGTGCGGGGACCCGCCGGCGAGATCGTGGTGCGGGTCCGGGCGGCCCCCGAGCGGGGGAGGGCCACGACCGAGGCGGGCGCCGCGCTGGCTGACCTCATCGGCATCCCTCGAACCGCCGTGTCGCTGCGGAGGGGCGCCCGCTCGAGGTCCAAGGTCTTCTCGCTCGAAGGGGTCTCCGACGCCGACCTCAGGAAGGCCCTGAACCGCCTCTGACCTGCGGCGACGGGTTCAGGAGGGTCCGTTCTGCTACCCTTCGCCGACCATGCCCCAGACCAAGCTCACCGCCAAGGAGATCGGCGACCTCAAGGGTCGCCTCGAAGAGGAACAGCTCGAGCTGCGCGACCAGCTGACCACGATCGAGGAAGAGGCCTTCGCGGCAACCCAATCCGAGCTCGCCGGCGACGTCGGCCTCGACGACGAGTCGGCCGATGCGGGGACGGCGACGTTCGAGCGCGAGAAGGATCTGTCGATCGAGAACAACGTGCGCGACCTGCTGGCCAAGATCGACCGGGCGCTCAAGCGCATCGACGACGGCAGCTTCGGCACCTGCGATCGATGCGGCAAGCCGATCGAGAAGGCGCGCATCAAGGCGCTTCCCTACGTCGACCTCTGCATCAAGGACGCGCAGGCGCAATCGCGCCGGTAGCGGCTGTGGACCGCGCTCGTCGCCGCGGAGCGGTCTGGCTCTTCACCGTCGCGGGGCTCGTCTTCCTGCTGGATCGCCTCACCAAGGTCTGGGCGGAGGAGCGACTCGTCTCCGCCCCGATCGATGTGATCCAGGGCGTCCTGACGTTCCGCTTCGCGACGAACCCCGGGGGTGCGTTCAGCCTGGGCCAGAACGCGCCGTGGTTCTTCGCCACGGCCAGCATCGTCGTGTCGATCCTGATCGCCGTCACCGCGTTCCGCCACACGAACGTCCTCACGGCGGTCGCGTTGGGTCTCGTGCTCGGGGGTGCGGTCGGGAACCTGACCGACCGGCTCACCCGCGGCGAGGAGTTCTTCTCGGGACGGGTCGTGGACTTCATCGACCTGCAGATCTGGCCGGTGTTCAACATCGCCGACGCCGCGATCGTCGTGGGGGCGGTGATCCTCGCCGTGAGCTCGTTCGTCGGGGACCGCGACCAGGCGACCTCCGGCGCCGCACTCGGGGGGACCGCATCGCCGGCGACGGACAGGCACGCCGTCGATGAGCGCTGAGACCTACGTCGGGGAAGCCGGTCGGCTCGACGCCGTGATCGCCCGCCTCTCCGGTTCCACCCGGGCCGACGTGCAACGCGCGATCGCCGACGGTCACGTCCTCGTCGACGGGGCGGTGCGCCCGAAGTCCTTCCGGCTGGAGGGCGGCGAGCGGCTCCAGGTCGAGATCCGGCCGAACGAACCGCTCGCGGCGGATGGCCCGCCGGTGCCGGTCCGCTTCGAGGACGCGCACCTGCTGGTGATCGCGAAACCGGCCGGCCTGATCACCCATCCCACGGAGCAGCGACGCACCGGCACCCTGGTGAATCGCCTGCTCGGCATGGGCCTCCCGCTGTCGGGCAACGGCGGTCCGCTGCGCCCCGGCATCGTGCACCGGCTCGATGCGGGCACCTCCGGGTTGATGCTCGTCGCGAAGACCGACGAGGCGCACGAGGCGCTCTCACAGATGATGCGGCGCCACGAGGTGCAACGCAGCTACCTTGCGCTCGTGCGCGGCCGGGTGGAGCACGAGACGTTCGCCGTCGACGCGCCCCTCGGCCGCCGGGCCGAGCGCATCGTCGTGGACCACAGCGAGGGCAGGACAGCCGAGACGGGGTTCGAGGTCCGCGAACGTCTGACCCGCGCGACACTCCTCGAGGCGACACCGCGCACCGGACGTACCCACCAGATCCGCGTGCACCTGCGCGCGATCGGGCATCCGATCCTCGGGGACCGTGCGTACGGGGGCGGCGGGGACGACGCGACCGCCCTCGGCCTGACGCGACCGTTCCTGCATTCGTGGCGGATCGCGTTCGACCACCCGGTCACGGGGGAGCGCGTCGAGCTCGAGGAAGCCCTCCCCGACGACCTCGGCGGCGCCCTGGAGAGGGCCCGCGACCTGCAACCTTGACGACCCCATGGGCCGGGCGTAGGTTGGTCCTCCGCTCGAATCACACCGGTGTAGTTCTCCACAGCCGCCGGGGAAGCTGTGGATATCCGCCCCGCAAGGAGCTCGCACACCGCACATGACCGACCGCAGCGACGGCTTCGTCCACCTCCACGTGCACTCCGAGTACTCCCTGCTCGACGGGGCCGCTCGCATCGAAGCTCCCGCGTCGAACCCAGGGGCGCCCACGATCTTCAGCGAGGCGCAACGGCTCGGCATGCCTGCGGTCGCCGTCACCGACCACGGATCGATGTTCGGCACGCTGCGCTTCTTCGAGGCGGCGAGGGCGGCCGGCGTGAAACCGATCATCGGCGTCGAGGCCTACGTCGCGCCCGGCTCGCGGTTCGATCGCAACCCGGGCGAGAGCGAGGAGAAGTACTACCACCTCACGCTCCTGGCCCGGAACGAGGCCGGCTACCGCAACCTCCTCAAGCTCGTCTCCGCGGCCTACCTCGAGGGCTTCTACCACCGCCCACGCATGGACAAGCAGCTCATGGCCGAGCACGCCGAGGGCATCACCTGCCTCTCGGGCTGCCTGTCGAGCGAGGTGTCCGTGCAGCTGCTGAACGGCCAGCAGGAGCGGGCCCGCCAGACCGCCTCGGAGTACCGCGACATCTTCGGGGCCGACGGCTTCTACATCGAGGTGCAGGACCACGGCATCGGCGACCAGCGCAAGATCCTGAGGCAGCAGTTCGATCTCGGGCGCGACCTCGGCATCCCGGTCGTGGCGACGAACGACCTGCACTACACGCTCAAGGAGGACGCGAAGCCGCACGACGTGCTGCTCTGCATCCAGCAGCAGAAGGTGCAGACCGACCTGAAGCGGCTGCGCTTCGACGCCGACGAGTTCTACCTGAAGAGCGCCGAGGAGATGCGCCACGTGTTCGCCGAGGCGCCCGAGGCCTGCGACAACACCCTCACGATCGCCGAGAGCGTCGAGCTCGACCTCGTCTACGGCGATCGCGCACCCGCCGACCAGCGCTACCACCTGCCGCGGTTCGAGACGCCCGGGGGTCTCGACCGAGACACCTACCTGCGCCAGCTCGTCGACGACGGCGCCGCGGCCCGCTACGGCGAGATCACGCCCGAGATCCGCGAGAGGATCGACCACGAGCTCGGCGTGATCACCAGCATGGGCTTCGGGGGCTACTTCCTGATCGTGTGGGACCTGATCCGGCACGCCCGCGACCAGGGCATCCGTGTGGGCCCGGGACGCGGATCGGCGGCGGGGTCGGTCGTGAGCTACGCGCTGCGCATCACCGACCTCGATCCGCTGCGCTACGGGCTGTTGTTCGAGCGGTTCCTGAACCCCGAACGCATCCAGATGCCCGACATCGACATGGACTTCGACGAGCGCCGCCGCGACGAGGTGATCCGGTACGCGACCGAGAAGTACGGGGCCGATCACGTCGCGCAGATCGTCACGTTCCAGACGATCAAGGGGAAGCAGGGCATCCGCGACGCCGCGCGCGTGCTCGGGTTCCCGCCGGTGGTCGGCGATCGTCTCTGCAAGATGTATCCGCCGGCGGTGATGGGCCGCGACTACCCGATCGAGGACGCCCTCAAGCTCTCGCCCGACCTGGCGAACGCGTACGAGCGCGAGCCGGAGGCCAAGGAGATCGTCGAGACGGCGCGGGCCCTCGAGGGGCTGCGCCGCGAGGACTCCGTGCACGCGGCCGGCGTCGTGATCGGCGACGCGCCGCTCGTGAACTACCTGCCGCTGAAGCTCTCGAAGGACTCTCGAGACGATTCCAAGAAGGTCGTGACCCAGTTCGATATGAACGGGGTCGAGGCGCTCGGCCTGCTGAAGATGGACTTCCTCGGCCTGCGGAACCTCTCGGTGATCGAGGACACCCTGCGACACCTGCGCGCCCGCGGGGTCGAGCTCGACATCGACCACGTGGCGCTCGACGACCCCGAGACCTACGCGATGCTGCAGCGCGCCGAGACCACGGGCGTGTTCCAGATGGAATCGGCGGGCATGCGCAACCTGATCAAGGTCCTCAAGCCCGACCGTTTCGAGGACCTGATGGCCCTCGTGGCCCTCTACCGACCCGGGCCGCTGAACAACGGCCTGCACACCGAGTACGCCGAGCGCAAGCACGGCCGGCGCCAGGTCACCTATCCGCACGACGACCTCGAACCGATCCTGCGCGACACGTACGGCGTGATGATCTACCAGGAACAGGTGATGCAGGTGGCGGTGGCGCTCGCCGGCTTCTCGATGGGCGAGGCCGACACCCTGCGCAAGGCGATGGGCAAGAAGAAGCTCGACGTGCTCATGCCCTTCAAGGAGAAGTTCATCGCCGGCGCCGTCGACAAGGGCTATCCGCGCACGCTCGCGGCCGACATGTTCGACATGATCGTGCCGTTCGCCGACTACGGCTTCAACGCCTCGCACGCCTGCGCGTACGGCTACGTGGCCTACCAGACGGCGTACCTGATGGCCCACCACCCGGTCGAGTACATGGCGGCGATCCTGACCTCGGTCAAGGACGACAAGGATCGCAAGCCCTACTACCTCTACGCGTGCCGCGGCATGGACATCGAGGTGCTGCCCCCCGACGTGAACGAGTCCGAGACCGACTTCGCCCCGGCGCCCGGCGGCGTGCCCGCGATCCGCTACGGGCTGTCCGCGGTGCGCAACGTGGGGGAGGGAGCCGTCACGAAGATCATCGAGGCGCGCCGCGCCGAGGGAGCCTTCACGTCGTTCTCGGACTTCTGCAGGAAGGTCGACCCGGGGGTGCTGACGAAGCGCGTGCTCGAATCGCTCGCGCAGGCGGGCGCGTTCGGCTCGCTCGGCTACACGCGCCAGGGCCTCCTGCAGGCCCAGGACAAGGTCTCGGGGCCGATCCTCGCCGAGCGCAAGGCCGAGGAGGCCGGCCAGTTCTCGCTCTTCGGCGCGGGTGACGACACATCGGCGGCGGGAGCGATCGACGAGTCCGTGCTCGAGGCGGAGGAGTTCGACAAGCGCACGCTCCTTCGGCTCGAGAAGGAGATGCTCGGACAGTTCGTCACCGACCACCCCCTGCTCGAGGTCCGCGACGTGCTCTCGTCGAAGTGCTCGCACGAGATCGCCGACCTCGATGCGCTCGGCGACGGCGACCTCGTCACGATCGGCGGCATCATCGGGGCCGTCGCCCGCAAGTACACGAAGCGCGGTGAGCCGTACGCGCAGTTCCGCCTCGAGGGCCTGGCGGGCGGCGTCAACGTGGTGGCGTTCCCGAACGTGTACGAGGCCGTGCCCGGCATGATCGAGACCGATCGCATCGTGCTCGCCGTCGGCCGCATCGACCTGCGCGGTCGCGAGCTGCAGATCCGGGCGACCGAGGTCCGCGAACCCGACCTGGGCGGCGCGTCGCCGATCGCCGCGGTGCCCGATGCGGTCGTCGTCGACCTGCCCGCGGCGGCCTGCACACCCTCGGTCCTCGCCAAGCTCAAGGATCTCTTCGAGGCCCATCCCGGCGGAGCCCCCGTCCGGGTGCGGTTCCTGTCCTCGGGTGGTGTGACCCCGTTGGAGCTCGGCACGTACCGGGTGCACCCCGGTGGCCCGCTCCTGGGTGAGCTCCGGTCGTTGCTCGGCGGCGACGCCGCGCGGGTCGAGCGCGATCCGGCGGCCGACCCCGAGGGCAGTGCGCCGGCCCTCCGCTCGTCCGGCCTCGTCTAGTTGGGGCTCACGTCGAGGCCGGCGCCGCCCACCCCGGCGCCGAGCGCGCGCACCAGGGCCGTCTCGTGCCGGAAGATGCCGCGCACCGCGGCGAGCCGGTCACCCGCGCCGGCCAGCTCCAGCAGCGACTGATGCGTCGGCACGAGGGCGGGGGTTGCCGCGGCGAGCACGTAGCTCGCGGCCACGGGGTCGTGGGGGACCGAGGCGACCTGCCCGAGCGGGTTCACCCGTGACGGACAGGTACGCGGAGAGCGCGTCGGCGGCGGCCTCGACGTCGTCGGTGCCGGCGCCCCCCTCGTCGGGGAAGAGCTCGACCTGCCAGATCGGGTACGGGTCCTCACGACTCGGCGCGATCAACGCGACGCGGTCCCGGCCGACGATGCGCAGGCGGTGCGAACCGTCCTCGTCGCGATCGTGGGCCTCGATCGCAACCGTGACGCCGACGCGGTGAGGCTCGTAGGAACCGCCCACCTCCTGCCCGTGGAGGATCGCGACCACGGCGAACGTGCCCGCAGGGAGCACGTCGTCCATCAGGGCACGGTAGCGGGGCTCGAAGACCCGCAGGCCCATCGCCTGACCGGGGAACAACACGGTGTGCAGCGCGAAGACGGGCATCTCCATGCACCCATGATGCCAGCGCACGGCCGATAGGGTTCCCACGATGGGTTTCGAGGTGATCCCCGCGATCGACGTCTCCGGCGGACGGCTCGCGTCCTACTCGCCCGCGGGGCCCGTCCCCGAGGGCGCGTTCGACGGCGACCCGCTCGCCGCAGCCGGTGACTACGCCGCAGCGGGAGCGCGATGGGTGCACGTCGTCGACCTGGACCTCGCGTTCGACGGCCTCGCGCGCAACCTCGACGTCGTGCGCGCGATCGTGGCGCTCGGTGTGCGCGTGCAGGCGAGCGGGGGCATCCGCACGATCGCCCACGCGCACGCGGCGCTCGACGCTGGCGCCGCTCGCGTCGTGCTGGGATCGGGCGCGCTCGCAGAGGAAGCCGGCGCCCTCGACGCGATCGAGCGCTTCAGCGGCCGGATCGTCGTCGGCATCGAGGTGCGACGGTGGTCGCATCCGATCGCGGGGAGCCGACGGCGTTGATCTCCCGCTCGCCGAAACCCTGGGCTGGCTGGTGGCCGGGGGCGCGCCGGCGTTCCTGGTGACCGCGGTCGCCCGGGTCGGAAGCCTCATGGGTCCCGACGTCGCGGTGGTCAAGCGGGTCATCCGGGCGGGTCGTCCGGTGATCGCCGCGGGCGGCATCTCCAGCGTCGAGGACCTCGAGGCCCTCCGTGCGTCGGGCGCCTCCGGCGCCGTCGTGGGACGAGCCGCCCTCGCGGGTGGGCTCGATCTCGAGGGAGCCCTGCGCCTCGGCTGGGGTGAGCGGGGGATTGAGCGGGGTGCGGCGGACCTGTCGGTAGACTCGCTGGCTCGATGGGCTTCCTCACCGACTTCGTCTCCGCGGTTCGACGCGACCTCCGCGAGCACCCCCTCGACGAGGGGGCTCTCCTGGCCCGCGCGCAGGCTCGGCCCCCCGCCCGAGGGTTCGTCGCCGCGCTGCGCGAGCGGACGCCGGCGCTGATCGCCGAGATCAAGCGCGCCTCGCCGAGCGCCGGCTCGATCGCCGACGATGCCGATCCGATCTCCCAGGCGGTTGCCTACGCCGACGCAGGCGCCGCGGCGATCTCGGTGCTGACCGAGCCACGCCACTTCCATGGGTCGCTCTCCGACCTCGACGCCGCGCGGGTGAGCGTGCAGGTACCGTTGCTGCGCAAGGACTTCCTGGTTCACCCGGCGCAGGTGATCGAGGCGCGCGCACACGGCGCCGACGCCGTGCTGCTGATCACGGCGGCGCTCACCGACGACGAGCTCGCGGCGATGCTCGCGATCGCCGGAGATCTCGGCATGGGTGCCCTCGTCGAGACCCACGCCGCCGATGAGCTCGAGCGCGCGATCGCGAGCGGCGCCGAGGTGATCGGGGTCAACGCTCGCGACCTCGAGTCCCTCGAGGTCGACGTCGCGGGCGCGCTCGAGCTCATGCGACGCGTCCCCGGCGAGCGGGTCGCCGTCTTCGAGTCGGGCGTGAGGACCCGAGCCGACGTCGACGCCGCCGTCGACGCCGGGGCGTCTGCCATCCTGGTGGGCGAGGCCCTGATGCGCGCCGCCGATCCGCGCGCCGCCGTGCGCGAGCTCATCGGAGGTTCCGCCCACGATCCGAACGACGAGGAGACCAGACCGGCATGAGTCCCGACACCGCGACGTCACCCCTGCCGACCGTGCCCGACGAGCGTGGACGCTTCGGCGACTACGGGGGCCGGTACGTGCCCGAGGTGCTGATCCCCGCGCTCGACGAGCTCGCGGACGCCTGGGCGCGCCTGCGCGACGATCCGGGGTTCCGCGGCGAGCTCGGCGCGCTCAGCCGCGACTTCGTCGGACGTCCGACGCCGATCACCCACGCTGCCCGCCTCTCGGCCGAGCTCGGGTACGACGTCTGGTTGAAGCGCGAGGACCTCGCCCACACGGGAGCCCACAAGATCAACAACGCGCTCGGTCAGGCGCTGCTCGCCACGCGACTCGGGAAGCGGCGCATCATCGCCGAGACCGGCGCCGGACAGCACGGGGTGGCCGCCGCCACGGCGTGCGCCCTGCTCGGGCTCCCGTGTGTCGTCTACATGGGCGAGGAGGACACGCACCGCCAGGCGCCGAACGTCGCGCGCATGAAGCTGCTCGGCGCCGAGGTCGTGCCCGTCACCGCCGGCACGAAGACCCTGAAGGAAGCCGTGAACGAGGCGCTGCGCGACTGGGCGGCAACGGTCACCGACACCCACTACATCATCGGGTCGGTGGTGGGGCCTCACCCGTTCCCGCAGCTCGTTCGCGACCTGCAGCGGGTGATCGGCGACGAGGCCCGAGCCCAGTACGCCGAGCGACTGGGCGGCGATCCCGAGGTCGTCGTGGCATGCGTGGGCGGAGGGTCCAACGCGATCGGCATGTTCACGGCGTTCGTCGGCACCCCCGGCGTGCGGCTGATCGGGGTGGAGGCGGGCGGCCGAGGCATGAACCTGGGGGAGCACTGCTCCTCGATCACCCAGGGGCAGCCGGGCGTGCTGCACGGCGCGATGATGTACCTGCTGCAGGACGCCGAGGGGCAGATCGTCGAGACCCACTCGATCTCGGCCGGCCTCGACTACCCGGGCGTGGGGCCCGAGCACGCGTGGCTGCACGACGAGGGGCTCGCGGAGTACGTGAGCGCCTCCGACGAGGACGCGCTCGCCGGCTTCCAGGCGCTCGCGCGCACCGAGGGCATCCTGCCGGCGTTGGAGCCCGCCCACGTGATCGGCTGGCTGCTGCACCGCCCCCTGCCGGAGGGCACCCGGGTCCTCGTCTGCCTCTCGGGCCGGGGCGACAAGGACCTCGACACCGTGCTCGCGGCGCTGGGGTCCCGCGCCTGATGGGCGCCCTGGAGACCGCGCTCCGGGCGCGTCGCGACCTCGGTGGACGTTCGTTCGTCCCCTACCTGACGGGCGGCTACCCGGGTGTCGATGCGGCCCTGCTCCGCGCGGTGGCCGACGCCGGCGCCGACGCGATCGAGGTGGGGGTGCCTCACTCCGACCCGGTGATGGACGGGGGAGTGATCCAGGAGGCGTCCTCGGCCGCGCTCGCGGCCGGCACCCGTCCGTCCGACGTGCTCGCGACGATCCGCGACGCCGCGCTCGACATCCCCGTCGCCGTGATGACCTACGTGAATCCCGTGCTCCGCCGCGGGATCGAGGCGTTCCTGGACGAGGCGCGCGACGCGGGCGTCGCAGGCATCATCGTGCCGGACCTGCCGGTCGACGAGGCCGAGGCGTTCGACGCGGCCTGTGCGGCCAAGGGCATCGACGCCGTCCTGCTGGCCGCCCCCGGGGCCGCCCCCTCGCGGCTGGCCGAGATCGGCGCCAGGTCGCGTGGGTTCGTGTACTGCGTGGCGACCTACGGCGTCACCGGAGCACGAGATGCGCTGGGCGGCAGTGCTCGGGAGCTGGTCTCCGCCCTCCGCCCCCTCACCGACCTGCCCCTCCTGGTGGGGGTCGGGATCGGCACCCCCGATCAGGCGCGCCAGGCCGGCGAGTTCGCCGACGGCGTGATCGTCGGCAGCGCCTTGATGGCCCGGCTGGTGCAGGGCGACCGCGGCGGCATGCTCGATCTGGCGCGATCGTTCCGCGAGGCCCTCCCACCCGACTGATCGGTCCCCGGGCCGAGGTGGCGGGCATCCCGAGGGGACCCGTCGAACGTATGCACGTGCAGGCCGATCCGACGGAGCGGTTGGCTTGGAGGGACGGGATGTGATACCAACACGCGTCCCGAAGCACTCAAGGGAAGGGGGCCCGATGAAGCGTCGACCTTGGCTGACGGTGATCGCCACCGTCGCCGCGCTCGCCCTGGTGGCGAGCGCTTGTTCCAACGACGACGGTGGTGGCGACACCGGCGACGGCACCGACACCGAGACCGCGGAAGCCGACGAGTTCGGCACGGTCGAGATCGCGGCGGGCGAGCCGATCAACATCGGTTCGCTGCTCGTGATCTCGGGCGCCGACGCCGCGCTCGGTCAGGACAGCCAGAACGGCGCCGTGCTCGCCGCCGACTACCTCGACGGCACGTTCGACGGCACCGACGGCCAGCTGCTCGGCCACGACATCCAGTGGACGCACGAGGACGAGCTCTGCTCGGCCGAAGGTGGTCAGGCTGGAGGCACCGCGCTCTCGGCCGACCCGTCCATCGTGGCCGTGATCGGCACGAGCTGCTCGAGCGCCGCGTTGGGCGTCGCCGACACGATCCTGTCGGAGAAGGGCATCCTGCTCTTCTCGCCGTCCAACACGAACCCGGCGCTGACCTCGGAAGAGGCGCACCAGCCGTTCTACGCGCGCACCGCGCACAACGACCGCATCCAGGGTGCGATCGTGGCGGAGTACGCCCTGAACGAGCAGGGGGCGACGAAGCTGGCGACGATCCACGACGAGAGCCCGTACACGCAGGGCCTCACCGCGGCCGCGGCCGTCAACTTCGAGGCCGGTGACGGCACCGTGACGGTGCAGGAGCAGATCAACTCCGAGGACACCGACTTCAAGCCGCTGCTGCGGTCGATCGCTGAGGGCGAACCCGACGTGCTGTACGCGCCGGTGTTCGTCGCGGCGTGCTCGCTGATCCTCAAGCAGGCGGCCGAGATCATGCCCGACGTCACGATCATGGCGTCGGACGGGTGCATGAGCAGCGACACGCTCAAGAACGCCGGCGACGCCGTCGACGGTGTCTTCCTGTCGTCGCCGGACATCTCGGTGTTCCAGGAGGGTGAGTTCTACTCCAACGAGTTCATCCCCGCCTACGAGGAGCAGTTCGGCACGGAGCCGACCTCGGTCTTCCACGCGCACAGCTTCGACGCGACGAACGTCCTGTTCGACGCGATCGAGCAGGTCGCGGTGGAGAACGACGACGGCTCGCTGTCGATCCCTCGGACCGCCCTGCGCGACGCGGTGTTCGCGACGTCGGGGTACGAGGGCCTCACCGGCATCATCACCTGCACCGAACTCGGTGACTGTGCCACGGACGTGACGATCGGCATCTTCGAGGGCCCGAACTGGCCCGTCGAGGGTGGGGCGAAGCCCGACACACCGGTGTACAGCGACACGAAGTCGCTGGACGACGTCCTGTAGTCCCGGAACGAGAGAACGACGGATCCCCGGGCGACCGCGTGAGCGGTCGCCCGGGGGCCCATCCATGAGGGGGGCGGGCGAGGCGTGTCCAGTTCCGGGTCCGCACGAACCGTCGACGCGCGGCTGAGCGGTTTCGCGACGCTCCCGTGGCGTCGCATCATCCTGGTGGTGCTCGGTGCGACGATCGCGTTCGTCTCCGTCGCGGGCGCCTACAAGACCCTCACCCTGCCGGAAGGGGAACGGTACTCGGGCGACTTCTGGATCGACCAGATCGTCAACGGCCTGGGTCAGGGCGCGATCCTCGCCCTGATCGCGCTCGGCTACACGCTCGTGTACGGCATCCTCCGCATGATCAACTTCGCCCACGGCGAGGTGTTCATGGCGGGGGCGTTCATCTCCTTCTTCTTCGCCGATGCGTATCTCAAGAGCGGGTTCCTCGACTCGAACACGTACCTCGCGCTCCTGATCCTGCTGGTCGTCTCGATCGCCGGGTCGACCCTCGTCGCGGTCCTGCTGGAGCGCATCGCCTATCGCCCCCTGCGCAACGCGCCGCGGCTCGTGCCGCTGATCACCGCGATCGGGGCGTCCCTCTTCATCCAGAACGCGTTCCGCGGCTTCTTCGGACCGCAGCCCTACGGCTACCCGTTGCCGACGCTGCTGGAGGGGTCGGTCGAGATCGTCGGCATCTCGGTGGCGAAGGTCCAGCTGCTCGTCTTCGTGACGGCGATCGTGGCGATGGTGGCTCTCCAGCTCTTCGTGAACCGCAGCCGGACGGGGCGCTCGATGCGAGCGGTCGCCGAGGACAGTGAGATCGCCAGCCTCATGGGGATCAACGTGGACCGCATCGTCGTGATCACGTTCGTCGTGGGCGGCATCCTCGCCGGCATCGCCGGTCTGCTGTTCGCCCTCACGTTCCAGCAGGTGCAGTTCACGATGGGCTTCAAGCCGGGCATCGCGGCGTTCACCGCCGCCGTGCTCGGCGGCATCGGCAGCATCGGCGGGGCCGCCCTCGGCGGGTTCGTGCTGGGGGTGCTCCAGGCCGTCGGACCGCCGCTGCTGCTGACCGGCTTCGGCATCCCGAGCCCGTTCTCCTTGAAGGACGCGTTCGTGTTCCTGATCCTGATCCTGGTGCTCGTGTTCCGACCCGGCGGCCTGCTCGGCTCCGGAGAGGCGGAGAAGGTCTGATGCGGGCGGCCGTCCGGATCGGGGCGATCGCCGGGATCGTGACGATCTTCCTCGCGGCGGTCGGTCTGATCGGCAACTTCACCGAGCTGAACCTGATCGGCACCCAGGTGACGTTCGCCGGTCTGATGATCGTGACGCCGCCGCTGCTCGCCGGCTACGTGACCATCACGCCGCGGGTCGAGGCGGGACAGTTGATCGAGCTCGGTCGCGGGCAGGCGCTCGCGGCCGGTGCGACCGCCGGGGCGCTCGCCGGCGTGGTCTTCGGGGCGTTCGTGGTCTTCGTCGACACGTTCGGCGTCGAGCGCATCCGCGAGGTGTTCATCAACATCTCACCCGAGCTGATGGAGTACCTGACGCGAGGACGCCCCGCGATCGTCGCGGCCGCGATCCTCGTCGCCGTCTCGGTGGCAGCTGGCGCGGCCGGAGCGGGGTACCGCACGCTGCCCGATCCTGTCCGCCGCCCGCTGGGGACGGCCGTGTGGGTGACGCTGCTCTTCGGGTTCCTGCAGCGCATCGTGCCGATCGCGCTCGACCAGCTCGATGTGGAGCGCGACTGGATGTACAGCAAGGTGACCGGGGGCCTGACGTGGGTCGGCGCGGCGTGATCGCGGCGGTCGCCGCGGGCGCCTCCGTGCTGAAGGCCCGCAAGGGCGATGCGATCCGCGCCGCGATCAGGGGTCAACGTGACCGGCGGGCCGACGGTCCTCGCCTCACCCCGCTCACCTTCGCTCTGATGCTCGTGGGTCTCGCCGTCGTGCTGATCGCGCCCCACGTGCTCGGCTCCGTGATCTCCGAGGTCCTCGGCACCGTCATGGTGTTCGCGTTGCTCGGCCTCGGGCTCAACATCGTCGTGGGCTACGCCGGACTGCTGGACCTCGGGTACGTGTTCTTCTTCACGCTCGGGGCGTACTCCCTCGCCCTGCTCACCGGGGCCACCTTGAACACGTTCGTCGGCTCCACCGAGCCGGCGATCGCCTTCAACCTCAACTTCTACGTCGCGATCCCGATCGTCGTGCTGATCGCCGCCGGCGCCGGCGTGCTGATCGGTGCGCCGGTGCTGCGCCTGCGCGGCGACTACCTCGCGCTCGTCACCCTCGGCCTGGGCGAGATGATCGTCGTGCTGGTCACGAGTCCCATGGCTCGAGCCGCTCGTCGGCGGTCCCCAGGGCATGCGCGACATCACCGACGCCGCGGTCGGGAACTTCGGGTTCCGCGATCCCGAAGCACTTCTACTACCTCGCGTTCGCCTTCGTCGTGCTCGCGCTCTTCGTCTCGTGGCGCCTCGCGAACTCGCGCGTCGGCCGTGCGTGGACCGCGCTGCGCGAGGACGAGCAGGTCGCCGACGCGATGGGTGTGAGCACGACCGCCTACAAGCTGCTCGCGTTCGCGATGGGCGGCGCGATCGGCTCGGTCGGCGGCGCGTTGTTCGCCGTGAAGATCGGCTCCCTCACGCCGGCGAGCTTCACCGTGCTCGTCTCGATCCAGGTGCTCGGCATCGTGATCCTGGGAGGCATCGGCAGCCTGCCCGGCGTGATCGTCGGGTCCCTCGTGCTCGTGGGCCTCCCGGGGCTGCTGCGCGAGTTCGAGGAGTACCGCCTGCTCGCCTACGGCGCGGCGCTCGTCGCGGTGATGCTGCTGCGGCCCGCGGGCCTCATCCCCAACGTGCGCAGGAGCCGTGAGCTGAAGGACGAGGATCGAGAACAGGACAAGTGGGCCAGCGACGTGGCGGCCGACGAACACGCGGCGACGCCCATCACGCCGCTCGGGGAGGGCGCCGGATGAGCCCCGCCCTGCTGGAGGTCGACGGCGTCACGAAGCGGTTCGGGGGGCTCAGCGCCCTCAACGACCTCTCGTTCGAGGTCGCGGAGGGCGAGATCGTCTCGATCATCGGCCCCAACGGCGCCGGCAAGTCGACCGTGTTCAACGTGATCACCGGCCTCTACCCGCCCGACGAGGGCGACGTGCGCCTGCGTGGCATCTCGGTCGTGGGTCTGGCGCCGAACCGCCTCACGCGGGCGGGGATCGCGCGCACGTTCCAGAACGTGCACCTCTTCCCGAACATGACCGTGCTCGAGAACGCGATGGTCGGACAGCACTGCCGCAGCAAGGCGGGGGTCTTCGGGTCGATCTTCCGCCCGCCCTCGGTGCGCCGCGAGGAAGCCGCGATCCGCGCTCGCGCCCAGGAGAGCCTCGAGTTCTTCGGGTCGCGATTGGCCGGGTACCGACAGGACCAGCCCGCGTTCGTGCTCTCGTACGCGAACCGACGGCGGCTCGAGATGGCCCGGGCGCTGGCCACCGATCCCGCCATCATCCTGCTCGACGAACCGACCGCGGGGATGAACCCGCGCGAGACGCTCGAGCTGCGCGACCACATCGTGCGCATGCGCGACGAGCTCGGCCTCACCGTGCTCGTGATCGAGCACGACATGCGGGTGGTCAAGGGCGTGTCGGATCGCGTGATCGCGTGCGACTACGGTCGCAAGATCGCCGAGGGCACGTACGAGGAGGTCGCCAACGACGAGCACGTCGTCGAGGCCTACCTGGGGGTCCGGCACGAGGAGCTCGGGTGAGCGACGTCGTCGAGCGCACGCCGGTGCTGGAGCTGCGCAACGTCTCCACCCACTACGGCCTCGTCGCGGTGCTGCGGGAGGTCGACATGCAGATCTTCTCGGGTGAGATGGTCTGCCTGCTCGGAGGCAACGCGAGCGGCAAGAGCACGACCCTGAAGACGATCTTGGGCTACGTGACCCCGTCCGAGGGTGAGGTGATCTTCGAGGGGGAGACGATCTCCGGTCTGTCGACCTCGGAGATCGTTCGTCGCGGCATCTCGATGGTGCCCGAGAACCGCCGGTTGTTCGCGGACATGACGGTCGACGAGAACCTGCAGCTCGGGGCCTATCTGCGCACCGACAAGGAGTCGATCGCTCGCGACCGTGAGCAGGTGCTGGAGACGTTCCCTCGCGTCCGCGAGCGACTGAAGCAGAAGGCGGGCACCCTCTCCGGCGGTGAGCAGCAGATGGTGGCGATGGGGCGCGCGCTGATGGCCGACCCGAAGGTGCTGCTGATGGACGAGCCGTCGATGGGGCTCGCCCCCGTGCTCGTCGAGCAGGTCTTCGAGATCATCCAGACGATCCGCGAGCTCGGGCGCACCGTGTTCGTCGTGGAGCAGAACGCGAACATGGCCCTGCGCATCGCCGATCGCGGGTACGTGATCCAGACCGGGGAGGTCGTGCTGGCCGACACGGCCGAGGCGCTGCTCAACAACCCCCAGATGCGCCAGGCGTACCTGGGCGAGCTCTGAGGTCGGGCGCCGTGCAGGTGCCCTTCGTGGACGCCGCCGAGTTGGCTCGTCGCCTCCCGATGCGAGACGCGATCGACGCCCTCGAGGTGGCGTTCCGCGACGGCGACCCATCGGCCACCCCGCTGCGATCGCACGTCACGACCCCCGAGGGAGCCTTGCTGCTGATGCCTGCGGTGGGGGAGGCCGGGGTGGGCGTGAAGCTCGTGACCCTGACCGAGGCGAACCCGGACCGCGGGCTGCCGTTGATCCACGCGCTCTACGCGCTGTTCGATCCGGTGACCCAGGCGCCGCGGATGCTCGTCGACGGGTCGGCGCTGACCGCCCTGCGCACCGGGGCCGTGAGCGGGCTCGCCACGCGGTACCTGGCGCGCGCCGATGCCACGAGGCTCGTGATCTTCGGCGCGGGGGTGCAGGCGCATGCCCACCTGGAGGCGATCGCCACCGTGCGTTCCGTGACCCATCTCGTGGTCGTGAGCCGGACGCGCGATCGCGCCGAGCGGCTGGTGGAGCGAGCGGCCACGATGGGGATCGACGCCGAGGTCGGAACGATGCGACGCCGTGGCCGACGCCGACGTCGTCTGCACCTGCACCACGTCGACCGAGCCGTTGTTCGACGGGGAACGGCTCGCCCCGGGGGCCCACGTGAACGCGGTCGGCGCGTACCGACCTGAGACCAGGGAGGTCGACACCGAGACCGTGCGCAGGGCCCGCGTCGTGGTGGAGACGAGGGCGGCGGCGCTGGAGGAGGCGGGCGATCTGCTGCTGCCGATCGGCGAGGGCGCGATCTCGGCCGACCACGTGATCGCGGACCTGCAGGAGGTCGTGCGGGGCAGCGCGGTCCGTGAGGGCGACGACGACGTCACCCTGTTCGAGTCGGTCGGCTTGGCGTTCGAGGATCTCGCGGTGGCGGGAGCGCTCGTCGCCGCGCTGTGACGGCCTTGCGGGCCGCCGCGGGTGCGGTTCAGGATGCGTTCATGGGGGTCCCCGACACCCGATACGCGATCACGCCCGACGGTGTTCATCTCGCGTACCAAGCGGTCGGTGAGGGACCGATCGATCTGGTCTGGCAGTTCGATCTGATCTTCGGCACCGTGGAGGACGTCTGGGAGACGATCGTTGGCGACTGGCTCCGAGAGCTCTGCATCGTTCACCCGGCTGATCCTGCACGATCGACGGGGCACAGGTCTGTCGAGCCGGAACGTCCCGCCGCCGAACCTCGAGACTCGGGTCGCCGACCTGAACGTGATCCTCGATGCCATGGGGAGCAAGCGGCCCGTGCTCGGGGGATTCGGTGATGGAGGAGCGGCCAATGTGCTGCTCGCCGCGTCCCAGCCGGAGCGCGTGCACTCTCTCGTGTGGGAAGCGCCACTTCCCCGCACCACATGGGCGCCCGATTTCCCGTGGGGGCGCGATCGCGAGTTCTTGGAGCGATACGACAAGGTGACGGCTGAGTTGTGGGGCTCCGAGGAGTTCGGCCCGGCGATCGCCGAGCTTGAGGCGGAACTTGGTGACGGCGTCCCGCCCGAGCTCGTCGCCATGATGGGCCGGCTCTCGAGGCACACCGCGACGCCCGACGTGGCGGTCATCATCAATCAGATGTGGAACGAGACGGACGTCCGGGCGATCCTTCCTTCGGTGAGCGCGCCCACCCTCCTTCTCGCCTACGAGAAGGAGTCTGCAGACTACGTTGCCTCGCTGATGCCGAATGCCGAGGTTCGGTTCCTCCCAGCTGTGTGGGACGCCGGGAGCGATACCGAAGGGATCCGGCACATCCGCGAATGGCTCGGTGTCGCCCCACCCGCCCCCGACCTCGAACGTGTCCTGGCGACCGTGCTCTTCACCGACATCGTGGGGTCGACCGAGCGGCTCGTTGAGCTCGGAGACGCTAGATGGCGCTCGCTCCTTGCTCGCCACGACGAGCGTGGAAAGCCGCAGGTCAAGCAAGGTGCCGGGAGAGGGGGTCGAACCCTCACGAGCCGAAGCTCACGGGATTTTGAGTCCCGCGCGTCTGCCAGTTCCGCCATCCCGGCCGGAGCCTCCATAGACTAGCGGCCACCCCGCCCATGACCCTGCGTAGCCGAGCCCTGTTGGTCCTCGTCCTGTTCGCCGTGCTCTGCACGGTCGTGCCCGCCTGCTCGCCTTCCGACACAGGAGAGACCCGACGTCAAGATCGCGTTCTTCCAGGACCTCTCGGTCCCCGATCACGTCGACCTCGTGTCGCCGTCGTTCCTCGCCTTCGACATGGTCGTGCAGCGTCGTCTCGAGGGTCAGGGGGTGACGGCCGAGGTCGTGCAGTTCGACACGCGCGGGGACGCGGGGGCCGCGATCGAGATGGCGGAGGAGGTCGCCGCCGAGGGGTCGTTCGTGCTCGCCGTGGCGGCCCCGTTCTGGCACGAGCCCGCCGAGGTCGGGCGCATCCTCGCCGAGGCGGGAGTGCCGACGATCAGCCTGTCACCGGTCAGTGCCTCACCCTGGGTCGCACCCACGGCGCCTGCAGGGGAGGCCGGCGCACTGTGGCGGCGGCTCGTGCCCGACCGGACCGCCGAGGCCTCGTTGCTGGCCGAGATCGCGGGCCGGCGTTCGGCCGAAGGGGTGCCCCAACCGATCTGCCTCGTCGAGGACGGGAGCGAGTACGGGCGCGGCCTCGTGGGGCAGGTCGAGGCGGGGCTCGGCCCATGGCCGTCGACGCGGATCGACGGGTCGGACGCGATCGGAGCCGCGGAGGAGATCGCGACGACCGGCTGCAGGGTCGTCCTGTGGGGAGGCTTCCCGCCGGGGGCGAGAGAGCTCGCGCGGGCGATGCGTGCCGCAGGGTCCGCGCGCGGACGGCCCGTCGACCTCGCGGGCGACGCGCTCAAGACCACGATCCCGCCCACGTCCCCTGCGGGCGACGGCGTCGTGGTGGGGTCGGTCGCATGCCCGTGTGTCGACGTCTCGCTCGATCTGCGGCTCGCGAGCCGCCGCTTCGTGAACGCCTATCAGTCCGAGCACGGACTGGCCCCAGGCGCGTATGCCGCGGAAGGCTGGGACGCGGGCCGCCTCGCGGCGGATGCGATCGCGGCCGGCGCCGTCGATCGCACGGCGATGCAGGCGGCGTTCCGCGCGCTCACGACGCACGTCGGCGTGGCTCGGACGTACACCTTCGACGACGACGGCGAGCTCCTCGGCGCGGAGCCGAGCTTGTTCGCGGCCGCCGGCACCCGGTGGCTCCCACTCCCCGCGTAACCGACCACGCCCGTTCGTCGATGAAACCCGCGGACCGCCGCTCTACGTAGTCCATGCGGGGGGACCGCGTGCCCGCATTGCCCGTTGGTCGCCCCGGGCCTATAGTCCGGCGAGGGGCGCTCGAGTCGGGTCCCCTCTGGAAGGAGGCAGGATGCGCAAGTTCCGGTTCCGGTCGCTCCTCGTGCTCGTGGCGGCGCTCTCGCTCGTCGCGGCCGCGTGCGGCGGCGGTGACGACGACACGACGGACACAGCGGACGGCGGCGGCGGTGCGACCACCAGCGGCGCCTGCGCCGACGCCGACACCGCCGCGGGCGATCTGCTCGCGCAGGTCTGCACCGACGGCGTGATCACGGTCTCGACCGACCCGGCCTATCCGCCGCAGTCGTCTCTGAACCCAGAGACCGGTGAGTTCGAGGGCTTCGACATCGACGTGGCGACCGCGATCGCGGACCGCCTGGGCGTCGAGATCGCTTGGGAGACTCCGAAATGGGAGGCGATCACGGCCGGCAACTGGCAGGGCCGCTGGGACATGAGCGTCGGCTCGATGACGGTCACGACCGAGCGCGCTGAGGTCCTCGACTTCTCGCCCGCCTACTACTACACGCCGGCATCGGTCGCGGTCCCTGCCGACAGCGACATCACCACGGCGGACCAGCTGTCCGGGATGACGATCGGCGTGTGCGCTGGTTGCACCTACGACTTCTTCCTGCAGGGCACTCTCGACATCCCCGGGTACACGTTCGACTCACCGATCACGGATCCTGAGATCAAGGGCTTCGACACCGACTCCACGGCGATCCAGGCGCTGGAATCCGGCCAAGTGGAGGCCGTCGCATCCGCGACGCCGACCCTGCAGAACGCGATCGACAAGGGCCGCCCGATGAAGCTCATCGAACCGCCGTTGTTCTACGAGCCGCTCTCGGTCGCGATCGATAAGGCATCGGACCTCGACCCGGCGACGCTCGTCACAGCGGTGAGCGACATCATCGACGAGATGCACGCCGACGGAAGTCTCTCCGAGCTGTCGATGGAATGGTTCGGGGAGGATCTCACTGTGACCACCGAGGGCTAGCGCCCTGGGACACGCGACAGGAACGGGGGGTTCCGTGGCGACACACGAGATGGGGGCCGGGGAGACCCGGCCCCCTGCTCAGCGGCCGACCAACCGCTTGGAGGGCATGGCGCAGGCGAGCGCCAGGGTCCCGTTCAAGCTCAAGGTGGCGGTCGTCTGGATCGTGATCTTCGTCATCCTCGCGTTCCTGTTCAACGCGGCGGACTTCGATACGGAGTTCATGCGGAGTCGGGCGGACTTCGTGCTGAAGGGCCTCACGTACACCGTCATCATCGCGTTCGCCGGCATCATCCTCGCGGTCCTGATGGCGCTGATCGGATCCCTCGGCCGCCTCTCACGCAACCCGATCGCGTACGGCGTGTCGGGGTTCTACACCTCGTTCTTCCGCGGAACACCGCTGATCGTGCAGTTGTTCCTGCTGGCGTTCGCGCTCCCAGTCATCGTGGGCAACTTGGGACTGCCGCAGAGCGTCGAGGATCTGCTGACGCTCGATCCCTTCATCGTCGGCATCGTCGCCCTCGGGTTGAACTACGGCGCGTACATGACGGAGATCTTCCGTGCGGGCATCCAGTCGGTGAGCCACGGCCAGTCCGAGGCGGCGGATGCGCTGGGCATGACGTACGGCCAGAAGATGAAGCGGGTCGTGCTGCCCCAGGCGTTCCGCGTGATCATCCCCCCGACCGGCAACGAGTTCATCGCGATGATGAAGGATACGGCGCTCGTGAGCTTCATCGGGGTCTCCGTCGAGCAGTCCGAAGTGTTCCGGCGCGCCCAGCTCGCCGGCGTCGAGGACTTCAACCCGGTCGAGGCCTACCTCCTGGCCGCGGGTGTCTACTGGGCGCTCACGGCGGTCTTCACCTTCTTCCAGAGCCGCCTCGAGCGCCGCATCAGCAAGGGGTACGTGCGCGGCGCTCCCACCGCGGCGCCGAAAGGTACCAACATCGTGAGCGTGAGCGGGCAGGGAAGCTCGGGCGGCGACCAGCCGATGGTCGTCGACGAGGGCGGGCCTGGACCAGAGCTGGGGGGGCAGGGACATTGACCGGAGTGCGCAACGGTGAAGCGGTCGTCCGGGTCGAGGGCCTCCACAAGAGCTTCGGTGCCCTCGAGGTACTCAAAGGCATCGACATGGAGGTCGACAAGGGCGAGGTCGTCGTCATCTTCGGCCGGTCGGGGTCGGGCAAGAGCACGCTGTTGCGCTGCGTGAACTTCCTCGAGGACCCGACATCGGGCATGGTCGAGGTATCCGGCGTCCGCCTCGAAGGCGGCCATCGCACGAAAGGCAAGCGGGAGCAAGTCCGTCAGCTCCGCATCAAGGCCGGCATGGTCTTCCAGTCCTTCAACCTGTTCCCGAACATGACCGTGATCGGGAACGTGATCGAGGGACCCATCACGGTGAAGGGCATCCCGGAGGCCGACGCCCGAGCGATCGGCCTCGACCTGCTCGATAAGGTCGGGCTGGCCGACAAGGCCGAGGAGTACCCGATCCGGCTCTCCGGAGGGCAGCAGCAGCGCGTGGCGATCGCGCGAGCGCTGGCGATGGAACCGGAGGTCATGCTCTTCGACGAGCCGACCTCGGCGCTCGACCCGGAGCTGATCGGGGAGGTGCTGGCGGTGATGAAGTCGCTCGCCACCGACCTGCACATGACGATGATGGTCGTCACCCACGAGATGGGTTTCGCTCGCGAGGTTGCCAACCGCATGATGTTCTTCCACGAGGGCGTGATCCTCGAGCAGGGCACCCCCGACGAGATGATCAACCACACGAAGTACCCGGAGACGAAGAAGTTCTTCGAAGCGGTGCTCTGACGGCGGAGGGATGCACCCGCGCCTCGAGTGGCCGTCGAGGATCGGCCGACAGACTCCAGTGATGGTTCAGGGTCGCTGCCCGGTGTCTCAGAAGTCTCGACCCCGGGTTGCGGTTGGACGGCCGTGCCCTCGGGAGGAAGGCCCCGGAGAAAGATGACGGGCCGCGACGCCCCTCGGGTTCGATCACGCCTTCCCCATACGCGATCGTTCCCTGTCGAGCATCGCGGCCCGTCAAGCTACGGTCCCGAGCGACCCGGCCGGTCCGGTTTCCCGGTCCTGCCCGCGGTCTCGCGGGACCGAAGCGAACGATAAACGCGAGGTTGAGACCTGTCAACTCGACGCGCGGGCTGCTCAAACGGTTTCTCACGAATCCGCAGGTCAGGGGCCTACAGCAAGGTTCCGAAAGAGTGACAGGAACCCCGTCACCGGGGCAGTGCGAGAGGCTGTCCGCGAAGCTCCAGCCTCACCGCGCTGCCCGGCACGAACTCGGGGTGCGGGCCGATCAGACGAACCTGGACGTGCTCACCCGATCGGCAACGCGCACCGGATCAGCTGGTCGTGCCCGTAGAACTCCACGTCCACCACGCGGGCCGGCCCGGCGGGATCGGGCGCGATGGCGACGGACTCGGGCCGTACGAGCAGGTCGCATGGCCCGTCGGCGAGCGTCGGCATCGGCAGGTCTCCGAGCGACGAGTGGGCGAACCCGCCGGACACCTCGGCGCTGATCAGGTTGGCCTGTCCGACGAGTCTCGCGACGCCGGCGTCGGCCGGGGCGGCGTAGATCGCGAACGGGTCCCCCGTCTGGCGCACCGCGCCGTCGATCATCACGGCGACCCGGTCGGCGATCGAGAGGGCTTCCTCCTGGTCGTGCGTGACGAAGACGGAGGTGGTGCCGGTCGCGGTCAGGATCTCCCGGACCTCACCCCGGACCTCCGCTCGCAACTGGGCGTCGAGGTTCGAGAAGGGCTCATCGAGCAGGAGCAGATCGGGTTGGGGCGCGAGAGCGCGGGCGAGGGCGACACGCTGCTGCTGGCCTCCGGATAGCTCGTGTGGCATGCGGTGCTCGAGCCCCTGGAGGCGAGCCAGCTCGATCAGCGAGGCAACGCGTGCCGAGGCGTCGCCGTCCACGCCGAAGGCGATGTTCGACACGACGTCGAGGTGGGGGAAGAGCGCCCACTCCTGGAAGACCATCCCCACCTTGCGGCGCTCGGGTGGCACCCACTCACCGTCGCCGGCCACGAGGCGTCCACGCACCTGCACCGTGCCCGACTCGGGCCGATCGAGACCCGCGATCAGCCGCAGTGCGGTGGTCTTCCCGCATCCGCTCGGCCCGAGCAGGGCCATGAGCGCACCGGTGGGCACGTCGAGGTCGAACCCGTCGACCGCGAGGACGCCGTCGAACGAACGCCGCAGCCCACGGCAGCTGAGGGCGAGGTCGGACGTGCTCAATCCTGTCGTACCCCCTCGGGGTCCACCCCGACCCGACGGGCCAGTACGGCGAGCGGAACCGACGACAACAGCATCAGCAGCAATGCCGGCACGGCAGCCCGCGAGTAGAGGCCGGCAGAGGCGGATGTCCACACGCGCGTGGAGAGCGTCTCGAACCCCGTCGGCCGCAGCAGCAACGTCGCCGGGAGCTCCTTCATGGCGGTGAGGAACACGAGAGCAGCACCTGCGAGCGCGGGCTTGGCGATGAGCGGGAACACGATGTCTTTCAGGATACGGCCCCGACCTCGGCCGAGGGTCCGCGCGGCCTCCTCCATGCGCGGCGTGAGCTGCAGCAGACCGGCCCGCAGAGGCTCCGCAGTCTGGGGCAGGAACATCACGACGTACGCGATCACGAGCAGCGGCAGGGTCTGGTACAGGAGCGGCATATACGAGGAGGCCAAGAACACGAACGCGAGGGCCACCACGAGCCCGGGCAACGCGTAGCCCATGTATGACAGGGATTCGACCGACCGGGACCGCCTGCTCGGGTATCGGGCCCCGAGCACGGCGATCGGCGCCGCGGCGACGAGGGCGAGGATCGCCCCGGCCCCGGAGACGAGCGCCGACGCGCCAGCCGCCCAGATCGTGAGGTTGAGCGGCGTGCCGGCGGCAAGGCCCCGGGCGAGCAAGATGAGCAGCATCCCGGCAGGCAGCACGAGCCCGACGCCGATCACCGCCGCCGACAGCACGAGCGCCGGCCAGCGCCACCGCCCGAGCGGGACCGGGCGCAACGGTCGCGCCACGCCCGTTCCCGATCGGTAGTACCGCGCGCGGCCCCGAGCACGGCGCTCGGCGACGACCACGACGAGCGCGAGCGCGGCGAGCATCAGGGAGAGGATCGCGGCCGGCGTGCGGTCGAACGCGGCCTTGTACTGCAGGAAGATCGCCTGGGTGAAGGTGGGGTAACGCATCAGCGAGACCGCCCCGAAGTCGTGCAGGGTGTAGAGGGCCACGAGCAGGGCACCGGCACCGATCGAGGGACGCAGGAGCGGCAGCGTGACGGTGCGGAACACGCGGGCGCGCGATCGGCCGGCGACCCGACCGGCCTCCTCGAACGCGGGGTCCAAGCCGCGGATGCCGGCGACCGTCACGAGGTACACGTAGGGGTAGGTGAACAGCGTGAGCGCGAGGAAAGCACCCGGGAAGCCGGTGATGTCGGGGAGACGTTCGACCCCGAGGGGCTCGAGCAACCGTTGCAGCTCCCCGGTCGGGCCGAGCGCCGACAGCAGCGTGAACGCGCCGACGTAGCTCGGGATCACCAAGGGCAATGCGAACAGGGTCGCCCACACCCGCCGGCCCGGCATGTCGCTGCGCACGGCCAGCCACGCCAGCGCGACCCCGATCGCCGTCGCGGCGAGCGTCACGGCGACGGCGAGTCCGATCGTGTGCAACGTCAGAGAGACCGTGCGCCACCGCATGATCAGGCGCCAGCTCGATGCATCCGCCTCGAGCGCACGAGCCACGAGGTAGACGATCGGCAACAGCACGAGGGCAGTCACGCCGAGCGCGGCCGCCTGCAACGGGACCGGGGCCTTTCGGCCCCGGTCCCGTTCGACGGTGATCGTCGCTGCTCGTGCCATCCCCTCTGCCCTCAGACCATCCCCACCTGGGCGAGCAGGTCCAGGGCCTGAGGGAGCGCGGCGCCGAGCTGACTCAGGTCGACGTCGGGGCCGGCGAAGTCGGCGAGCGGAGGAACGTCGACCGATGCGTCGTACCCGGCGACGACCGGGTACTCCCAGGAGTCCTCGGACACGAACGTCTGTCCGGGGTCGCCGGTGAGGTAGTCGGCGAACGCAGCCGCGCCATCGGCGTTCGCGGCGCTCGCGAGCACCCCCACACCCGCGGCGTTGATGAACGAACCGGCGTCGCCCTGATCGAAGTAGTGGTTCTCGATCGGCAGGCTGCCGTCCTCTGCCTCAACCTCGTACTTGTAGTAGTGGTTCACGAGGCCGACCTCGACCTCACCGGACGCGACCGCGCGGGTGGTGGCTCCGTTGTCCTCGTAGAAGCGCGGGTCGTTCGCCATCAGGCCCTCGAGCCAGCCGCGGGTCTCGTCCTCCCCGTAGGCCACGATCATCGCGGCCACATGCGCCTGGAACGACGAGTTCGTCGGCGGCAGGCCGATCCGCCCCTTCCAGCTCGGATCGGTGAGGTCGAAGATCGAACCCGGCAGTTCGGCCTCGTCGACGAGCTCGGTGTTGTACACGGCCACCCGACCGCGCCCCGACGTGCCCACCCAGGTCCCGTCGTCGGACCGGAAGCGGTCCTCCACGCGATCGAGGATCTCCTCGTCGATCGGGGCGAGCAGGCCCCCGTCGCCCACGGCGCCGAGCGATCCGGCGTCCTGGGAGAAGAAGACGTCGGCCGGGGAGTTGTCGCCCTCCTCGAGGATCGTCGCGGCGAGCTCGGCCGAGTCGCCGTAGCGCACCTCGGTCTCGATGCCGGTGGCGGCGGTGAAGTCGTCGAACAGCGTCTTCACGAACTCCTCGTCACGGCCGCTGTAGATCGTGATCGAGCCCGGGCTCTCGCCCGCATCGACCGAGCCTTGCGGTTCGGCGGCCTCGCTCGAGCACGACGCGAGCACGACCGCGAGCAGCACGCCGGCGACCCCCCACTGGTTCCGTGTACCCCTCATCTGCGGCAGGTCCCCCTTGTTCGGATGTCCGAACGTCTCTCGTTCGGCTCCTCGAAACCCTACTCAGGAGGTCGGATTCACGTCAAGGTCATTCGGGACCGAACGATATCCCCGCGGATCAGAGCGCGTCGACCCAGAGGTTGTCCGCGAGGTCTGCTCCGAGCGCCACCGGCCTGTCGCGGACCGTGAGGCTCATCGAGCCATCGGGGCCGACGCCGTCGACCGTGACCGACGCGCCCGGCATCAGGCCCGAATCCTCGAGGAAGCGCATCACCGCGAGGTCCAGCTCGAGGTCCTCGGTGAGCCGACGAAGGGTGACCACACGGCCCGGAGCGACGGCCTTCAGCGCGACGAGGGTCGTGACGTCGACCTCGTGGGCGGACCCCGGGATGGGGTTGCCGTGCGGACAGGCACCGGGGTCGCCGAGGATGTCGACGAGCCGCTCCTCGACCTGGGCGGAGATCACGCGTTCCCAGACCTCGGCCTCCTGGTGCGCCTGGTGCCACGGCAGGCCGATCACGTCGATCAGGAGGTGCTCGGCGAGGCGGTGCCTTCGCACCAGCGTGATCGCCATCTGCCGTCCGTCGTCCGTGAACGCGAGCGTCCTACCGTCGACGTCGAGGAGCCCGTCGCCGATCAACCGCTTCGTGTGCTCGCTCACCGACGCCCGGCTGACGCCCATCCACCTCGCGATCTCCGCCTGCACCATCGGGAAGCCCTCTTCCGCGATCTCGTAGAGGGCCTCGAGGTAGTCGGCTGAGGGGTGGCGGGTCTCGGTGACCGGCACGTCGGTCGTCATGGGCGGAGACTACGATACGGCCCGTGACCCCTTCGAAGGCCAGCGCCGCGACGGCAGGGTCCGGCGACACCCCTCGGCGGATGTTCCTGCTCGACGGGCACTCGCTCGCGTACCGCGCCTTCTTCGCCCTGCCGCCCACGCTCGCGACCTCGAGCGGCACGCTCACGAACGCCGTCTACGGGTTCACGAGCATGGTGATCAAGCTGCTCGCCGAGGAGACGCCCGACCTGATCGCGGTCTTCTTCGATGCGGGCAAGCCGACGGTGCGGCTGGCCAAGGACGCCGACTACAAGGCCGGGCGCCGCGAGACCCCCCAGGACTTCACGTCGCAGCTCGGCCTGATCGAGGAGGTGCTCGAGGCGATGCGGATCCCGGTGCTGCGCATCGCCGACGGCAACGAGGCCGACGACGCGATCGGCACGCTCGCGCTGCGGGCCCACGAGCAGGGCGTCGACGCCACGATCGTCACGGCCGACCGCGACTTCTTCCAGCTCGTGCGCCCCGGCGTCACCGTGATGTTCAACCGCAAGGGCATCAGCGACATCGTCCGCTACGACGAGGAGGCCGTCACCGAGCGCTACGGCATCACGCCCGCGCAGTACCTCGACTTCGTGGCGCTGAAGGGCGACACGAGCGACAACATCCCCGGGGTGCCGGGCGTCGGCGACAAGACCGCCGCGAAGCTCGTGAACCAGTTCGGCACCGTCGAGGAGCTCGTCGCGAACACCGACATGCTGAAGGGCAAGCAGAAGGAGAACGTCGAGGCCTCGGCCGGCCGGCTCGGCCTCAACAAGGAGCTCGCGCGCATCGACACCGACCTCGAGCTGCCGGTCGACCCCGACGACTGCGTGATGGGGGAGTGGGACACCGACGAGGTGCGCCGGCTCTTCACCTCGCTCGAGTTCCGCTCGCTGTTCGACCGGCTGCAGGAGATCGGCAACGTCAAGCCCAAGGTCGACGTCGCCGAGCTCGACCTGCGCGAGGTGACGGCCGACGAGCTGCCGGCGATCTGGGGCGGGGCGGCGCCGGTGGGGGTGCAGCTCGACGCCGACGACGACGCCGTGCGCGGCGTCGCCCTGTCGGCGGGCGGGGCTCAGGCCGCCTACGCCCCGCTCGAGGGCGTCGATCCGCTCGGGTCGTTCCTCGCCGACCCCGGCGCGCCGAAGTGGACGCATGACGCCAAGGCGCTCGAGCGGGTCGCGCTGCGGTCGGGCGGCTCGATCGACGGCGTCGCGTTCGACACGATGCTCGCGGGCTACCTGCTCGACCCGGCGTCGGCCGACTATCCGCTGCGTGGGCTCGCCGAGACCTACCTCGGCGCGGACGTGCTCGGGGCGGTCGAGGGGGAAGAGGCCGAGGAGGGGCAACTGTTCGCCGACGCGTCGTGGCGCACCGTCGCCGCCGAGGCCGCGGCGATCGCCCTGCTCGCTCCCGTGATGGAGGAGCGCATCGAGCAGCAGGGTCTCCGGTCGCTCCTCGACGACGTCGAGCTGCCGCTCTCGTCGGTGCTCGCCCGCATGGAAGCCCGCGGCATCCGCCTCGACGTCGACTACCTCGAGGAGATGGGGGAGTCGGTCCGCGACCGCATGGCCACGCTGAAGGCCGAGGTCTACACGCAGGCCGGCGAGGAGTTCAACCTCAACTCGCCACCGCAGCTGCGGAAGATCCTCTACGACCAGCTCGGCCTGCAACCCGGGAAGAAGACCCCCAAAGGGGAGCTCTCGACCGACGCGAGCGTGCTCGAGAAGCTCCGCGACGCGCATCCGATCGTCGACGCGCTGCTGTCATGGCGCGAGCTCGACAAGCTGAACTCGACGTACCTCGAGGCGTTGCCTCGCCTCGTCGATCCGCGCGACGGCCGCGTGCACACGACGTTCGTGCAGACCTCAGCCGCGACCGGACGGCTCTCCTCGACGAACCCGAACCTGCAGAACGTGCCGATCCGCACCGAGCTCGGCCGCCAGATCCGCCGGGCGTTCGTGCCGGGCGGCGAGGACCAGGTGCTGCTCGTGCTCGACTACTCCCAGATCGAGCTCCGCATCCTGGCGCATCTGTCGGGGGACGAGGGCCTGCGCACGGCGTTCGAGAGCGGCGAGGACATCCATACGGCGACCGCCGCCCGCGTGTTCGACCTGCCGCTCGACGCGGTCGACCCGGGCTCGCGCTCGAGAGCCAAGATGGTGAACTACGGCCTGGCCTACGGCATGAACGCGTGGGGGCTCGCGCAGCGCCTCGATATCGCGCCCGACGAGGCGCAGGAGATCATGGACGCCTACTTCACGTCGTTCCCCGCGATCCGCGAGTACCTCGACCGCCAGGTGGGACACGCGACGGTCGAGGGCTTCACCGAGACGATCCTCGGCCGGCGGCGCTACATCCCCGAGCTGCAGGCCGCGAACCCCCGCGTGCGCGACCTCGGCCGGCGCCAGGCGTTGAACGCCCCGATCCAGGGGAGCGCGAGCGACGTCTTCAAGGTCGCGATGATCCAGGTCGACGCGGCGCTCCGTGAGCAGCCCGGCCTCGACTGCCGCATGCTGCTCACCGTGCACGACGAGCTCGTCTTCGAGGTCCCGCGGTCCAACGTCGAGGCGGCGGCCGCGCTCGTGCAGGAGCGCATGGAGCACGCGGTCGAGCTCGAGGTGCCGCTCCAGGCCGACGTCGGCTGGGGCACGAACTGGTCCGACGCCGCCCCCGCCGGCCACTGAGGGCCGGCTCGCCGATTGACGGCGTTTCCGCTGGACACCTACCCTGTGCGTGGCCGTGGGTTCGCTCGCGTGCCACTCGCACAATCCCAAACCGCGAGTGGTGAGCCCCGCGCGCCGGAAGGAGACCGACCACGATGAGTGACGAGACGACGGTCGCCCCCGAGGCGACCGAGACCGAAGCGGCCCCTGAGGCCTCCACCGCGGAGGTTCCCGCCGCTGACTCCACCACCCCCGAAGCCGTGCCCGCCGAGCCGGCGCCGGCACCGATCGAGCCGCGGCCTGCCGCGAACGCCGCATCGGCTCCGCCGCCGCCCGCCGACGGCAAGGACTACACGCCCGAGGAACTGATCCAGGCGCTCGAGGCGTCGTTCCACGACTTCGGCGACGGCGACATCGTCGAGGGCGACGTCGTGAAGATCGACCGCGACGAGGTGCTGCTCGACATCGGCTACAAGAGCGAGGGCGTGATCCCGAGCAAGGAGCTCTCGATCCGCCACGACGTCGACCCGAACGAGGTCGTGAAGGTCGGCGATCACATCGAGGCCCTGGTCCTGCAGAAGGAAGACAAAGAGGGCCGCCTGATCCTGTCGAAGAAGCGCGCGCAGTACGAGCGCGCCTGGGGTCGCATCGAAGAGGTCATGAACTCGGGCCAGACGATCAAGGGTCCGGTGATCGAGGTCGTGAAGGGCGGGTCTGATCCTCGACATCGGCCTTCGCGGGTTCCTGCCGGCATCGCTCGTCGACCTGCGGCGCGTGCGCGACCTCCACCCGTTCGTCGGCACCGAGCTCGAGGCGAAGATCATCGAGCTCGACCGCAACCGCAACAACGTCGTGCTGAGCGCGTCGCGCCTTCCTCGAGGAGTCGCAGAGCGAGGGCCGCAAGAAGTTCCTCGAAGGACTGCAGAAGGGCGAGCGGCGCAAGGGCACGGTCAGCTCGATCGTGAACTTCGGCGCGTTCGTCGACCTCGGCGGCGTCGACGGCCTCGTGCACGTCAGCGAGCTGAGCTGGAAGCACGTCGACCATCCCCAGGAGGTCGTCACGGTCGGCCAGGAGGTCGAGGTCGAGGTGCTCGACGTCGACCTCGAGCGCGAGCGCGTCTCGCTCTCCCTCAAGGCCACCCAGGAGGACCCCTGGAAGGAGTTCGAGCGCACGTCGCAGGCGGGCGCGATCATCTCCGGGCAGGTCACGAAGCTCGTGCCGTTCGGTGCGTTCGTGCGCGTCGCCCAGGGCATCGAGGGCCTCGTGCACATCTCCGAGATCAGCCACGAGCACGTCGACACGCCGGAGTCGGTGCTGTCGGTGGGCGACGAGGTGCAGGTGAAGGTGATCGACGTCGATGTGTCGCGCAGGCGCGTGAGCCTGTCGATGCGTCAGGTGTCGGCGCCGCCGCCGCGCGAGCCCGAGATCAAGGCCGAGCCCGAGCAGCGGCGCGAGCCGGTGCCCGAGATGGTCTCCACGATCCAGATCCCCGACGACATCCTGGCCGCCGTCGCCGAGGCCGACGCGGCCCGGGAGACGGAGCCCGAGCCCGCCGTCGCCGGCGCCCGCTCCCGCTCCCGCGGAGCCCGAGGTCGCTCAGGCTGAGGACGCGATCGCCGAGGCGGTCGAGGAGGCCGTCGAGGTCGCCGTCGCCGAAGCGGTCGTCGAGGAGGCGATCGAGGAGACACAGGTCGAGGAGGCGGTCGACGTCGCCGTCGCCGAGGCGGCCGTCGACGACGCGATCGTCGCGGAGGCCGAGGGCGACACCGCCACGGCCGAGGCCGACGTCGCCGTCGCCGAGGAGGCCGTCGAGGCTGCCGAGGAGGCCGCCGACGAGGAGGTCTCGCTCGAGGCGATCCTCGAAGACCTCAAGCGGCGCGAGGGCCGCTCCGAGTAGGGGCGGCGCGGCCGGCCGGCGGTACGACGTGCTGCTGGTCGGCCTCACGGGCGGCATCGGATCGGGGAAGTCGACGGTCGCCCGCATGCTCGCGGCGCGCGGCGCGGTGGTCCTCGACGCCGACGTGCTCGCGCGCGAAGCCGTCGAACCCGGCACGTCCGGGTTCGACGCCGTGGTCGCTCGCTTCGGCGACGACGTGCTCGGCCCCGACGGCTCCCTCGACCGTCACGCGCTCGCATCGATCGTCTTCGCCGACGACGTGGCGCGCGTCGACCTCGAGGCGATCGTGCACCCGGCGGTCCGGCGGGCGATCGCCGCGGCGGTGGCGGCGCACGCCGACACCGACGACGTGGTGGTGGTCGATTCCCCCCTGCTGATCGAGACGGGCGCGCACGAAGGCTTCCCCGTCGTCGTGGTCGTGGCGGCGGCCGCCGACGCACGCGTCGCCCGGCTCGTCGAACGCGGCATGGCCGAGGCCGACGTCCGGGCCAGGATGGCCGCCCAGATGCCCCTCGAGGAGAAGGTGGCGATCGCCGACGTGGTCGTCGACAACGACGGCACCGAGGCCGACCTCGAGGCACGGGTCGACCGGCTCTGGTCGGATCTGCGTGCCCGAGCCCTATCATCGCCGGCGTGAGGACGACGTGAGGTTCCGGGCCGTGCTCTTCGATGCGGGGGAGACCCTGGTGCATCCGTCGCCGTCGTTCCCCGAGCTGTTCTCCCGGATCGTGCGCGACGCCGGCCACGAGCGCGAGCCCGACGCGGTGCTCGAGGCGAGCGCCACCGTGCTCCGTCGCTTCAGCGAGGCGTCGCGCGACGGCGATCTGTGGACCCTCACGCCCGAGGCCTCGCGCGCGTTCTGGCTCGGGGTGTACGAGCGCATGCTGGCGTCGCTCGGCCTCCCCTCCGCCGACGGCCTGCGCGAGACGCTCTACGAGGGGTTCACCGATCTCGGCAACTACGCCCTGTTCGACGACGTGCCCGAGACGCTCGACGGTCTCGCCGATGCGGGCATCACGCTCGGCATCGTGTCGAACTTCGAGGCCTGGCTCGAGGACCTGCTCGCCGCGCTCGGGGTGCGAGAGCGGTTCCCGGTGCGCGTGATCAGCGGCATCGAGGGCGTGGAGAAGCCCGACCCCCGCATCTACCGCCTGGCGCTCGAGCGAGCCGGAGCGTCGGCGGGCGAGGTGGCGTTCGTGGGGGACAACCCGGAGTTCGACGTCGTTCCTCCCGAGGCCCTCGGCATGTTCCCGGTGCTGATCGATCGACGTCAGCGGCATCCGGAGCACCCGGGGGCTCGCATCACCGACCTGCGAGCCCTCGTGCGCGTGCTGGAGGCGGCGTGACGGACAGGATCTTCGACGTGGGACAGGCCGAGGCCGCGCTGCCGATGCTCCGCGATCTGCTGCCGAGGGTCCGCGACGCGCGACGCGCGCTGGTCGAGGCGAGCGAGCGGATCACCGCGGCCGTCGAGGTCGACGGCGGCGGGGTCTCTGGCTCCGACTGGTTCACCGCCCAGGAGCACCTGCGCGCCGACCTCACGACCCTGGCCGAGGAAGGCATCCTGCTCCGCGATCCCGAGATGGGTCTCGTGGACTTCCCGGCCGAACGTGACGGCAGGCGGGTCTTCCTGTGCTGGCGCCTCGGCGAGGCCTCGGTGGCGTGGTTCCACGAGGAGCACACGGGGTTCTCGAGGAGGCAGCCGCTGTGAACCCTGACCGACGCTCCCGGCCCGTGGTCGTGGTCATGGGCGTCGATGCCGAGTCACCCCTTCCGGGCATCGACGACGGCGAACGAGGTGGCCGAGCTGCGCTTCGCACCCGATCTCGACGAGCTGTCGCGTCTGCTCCCGGAGGCCGACGCGCTCTTCGTCTGGCGACTCGATCCGACATGGCTGCCGGGGCTCTGGCCCGTCCCGGGTCGCATGCGATGGATCCAGACGGCGTCGGCGGGGGTCGACGCGCTCCTGTTCCCCGAGCTGATCGAGAGCGACGTCGTGGTGACGAACGCCGCCGGCGTCTTCGACGAACCGATCGCCGAGTGGGTGATCGGGGCCATGCTCGCCTTCACCACCGGACTGCACACCTCGATCGTCGACCAGCAGCGACGCGAGTGGACGTCCGGACGCACGACCGAGCGGCTCGAGGGCGCGCGGCTCGTGGTCGTCGGCCCCGGCCCGATCGGCCGGGCCACGGCCACCCGGGCGCTCGCCCTGGGGATGTCGGTCGCCCTCGTCGGCCGGCAACCGCGCCGCCATGAGACGTTCGGCGATGTGCTCGGCGTCGACCAGCTCCACCGCGCGCTCACCGACGCCGACCACGTGCTCGACGCTCTCCCGTTGACGGAGCAGACCCGCGGCCTGTTCGATGCCGCCGCCTTCGCGGCGATGCCGCCGCGCGCCCGCTTCTACAACGTCGGGCGCGGGGGCACGGTCGACGAGCCCGCGCTCGTGGAGGCGCTGCGGGCCGGCACGATCGCGGGAGCGGCCCTCGACGTCTTCGCGACCGAGCCGTTGCCGGCCGAGAGCCCGCTCTGGGCGATGCCGAACGTGATCGTCTCGCCCCACATCAGCGGCGACGTCGAGGGGTGGGAGGACCGGGTGGTCTCGGTCTTCCTCGACAACGTCCGCAGGTTCGCCGAGGGCGAGCCGCTCGAGAACGTCGTCGACAAGGAAGCCGGCCACGGCACGGGCGAGCCGCCCGCGAGCGGAGGGCGCGGTCTGCCGCCGGGCCCGGCCCCGCCCGCCGACCGGGTCGATGAGTGACCGGGTGATCGACGTCCGGGGCCTGCGCATGGCCTACGGCGACGTGGAGGCCGTCCGGGGCATCGACCTGCACGTCGACCGTGGTGAGGTGTTCGCGCTGCTCGGACCGAACGGCGCCGGCAAGACGACCACGGTCGAGATCCTCGAGGGGTACCGCAGGCGCAGCGGCGGCGAGGTGAGCGTCCTCGGCGCGGACCCCGCATCCGGCGGCGCCGAGCAGAAGCGTCGGATCGGCATCGTGCTGCAGTCGACCGGGGTCGACCCCTTCCTCACGGTCCGAGAGACCGTCGAGCAGTACGCGGGCTACTACCCGTCGCCGCGCGACGTCGACGAGGTGATCGAGCTCGTGGGGCTCGCCGAGAAGCGCACCACCCGCGTGAACAAGCTCTCGGGCGGGCAGCAGCGCCGGCTCGACGTGGCGGTGGCCCTCGCCGGCGACCCCGAGCTGCTCTTCCTCGACGAGCCGACGACGGGCTTCGACCCGAACGCGAGGCGCAACGCGTGGGAGATCGTGAGCAACCTCGTCGAGATCGGCAAGACCGTCTTCCTCACGACGCACTTCATGGACGAGGCGCAGGTCCTCGCCCACCGGGTGGCGGTGATCGCGCGGGGCGAGATCGTGGCCGAGGGCACGCCGGACACGATCGCCGGGCGCGATCGCATGCTCGCCCGCGTGCGCTACCGCCCTCCCGAGGGTGCGCCACCGCTCCCCGAGTGGGGACAGGTCGCCGAGCCCGACGGCTCGTTCACGCTCCGCACCCAGGACGCGACCACGACCGTGCACGAGGTCACCGGATGGGCGTTGGAGCGCGGGTTCACCTTCGACGTGCTCGAGGTCTCCGTGCCGAGCCTCGAGGACGTCTACCTCGAGCTCACCGGCGACGACGTGGGGACAGCGTGAGCGCGCCGACGCAGGTGCTGCGACAGTTCCGCTTCACGAACCTCGCGTTCTGGCGCAACCCGGCGTCGGCGTTCTTCACGTTCGCGTTCCCCCTGCTGTTCCTCGTGATCTTCACGTCGCTCCTGGGCGGGAACGACGTGACCCTGCAGGGCACCGACCTCGCGCAGTCGCAGTACTTCGTGATCGCGATGGCCGCGTTCGGCGTGATCTCCGCGTGCTACACGAACATCGCGATCTCCACGGTGTTCAACCGCGACGCGGGCATCCTCAAGCGCCTGCGCGGCACGCCCCTGCCGGGCGGCGCCTACCTCGCCGCGCGCGTGCTCCACGGCATGGTCGTCGGAGCGATCCTCGTGGTCATCACGATGACGTTCGGCACGCTCGTCTACGACGCTCCGATCCCGACCGGCATGGCCGCCGTCGAGTTCCTGCTCACGTTCCTCATCGGGTCGCTCTCGTTCGCCGCGCTCGCCCTCGCGTTCACGGCGGCCGTGCCCAACGCCGACGCCGCCCCGCCGCTCGTGAACGCCTCGATCCTGCCGCTGCTGTTCCTGTCGGGCATCTTCATCCCGCTCGGCGACCAGGCCCCGGCATGGATGCGCACGATCGCGAACGCCTTCCCCGTCAAGCCGTTCGCCGACGCCCTCTTCGGCAGCGCGTTCAGCGACGTCGCGGTGCGGACGCCGGCCGGGCCCGTGTTCCCGTTCGCCTTCGCCTGGTCCGACCTCGCGGTCGTGGCCGCATGGGGGCTCGCCGGCCTCCTGCTCGCCGTCCGGTTCTTCAGCTGGGAACCGCGGAAGTAGCGCGACCCCCTGCTAGGCTCCGGACCCTGGGCACGAGGCGGTGGATCGCCTGCCCGGGGACGTCACGAACGAGGGGGAAGAGGCGCGATGCGGAAGTTCCTGCTCGGGCTCGCGGTGCTCGCGATCGTCGCGGCAGCGTGTGCGCCCGAAGACGACACCACCGAGCCCGCCGACAGCGGCGCCACCACCGAGCCGGCGCCTGTCGACGCCGCGACGTGCGCGGCCGACGCCGGCACCGTGAGCGACGGAGTGCTCACCGTCGGCACCGGCAACCCTGCGTTCCCGCCGTGGTGGGAAGGCGGCACGACCGACGAGAACCCCGACTGGGAGTTCAACGACCCCTATCTCCTCGAGGGCTTCGAAGGGGCGACGGTGGGTGCGGTCGCCGAGCAGCTCGGATTCACCGCCGATCAGATCGAGTTCGTGCCCGTGCCGTTCAACAAGTCGTTCGCGCCGGGGCCGAAGGAGTTCGACTTCGTGCTGCAGCAGATCTCGTACTCGGACAAGCGCGCCGGGGCGGTCGACTTCAGCGAGAGCTACTACGACGTGAACCAGGCGCTCGTCTCGGTGAAGGGTTCCGACATCGAGGGAGCGACCACGCTCGCGGAGCTCCAGTCGGCCAAACTCGGCGCCCCGCTCGGCACGACGAGCTTCGACTACATCGAGCAGAACATCCAGCCGACCGAGGAGCCCGCCGTCTACAACGATCTGAACGGGGCGGTGCAGGCCCTGAAGAACGGCCAGGTCGACGGCATCGTGGTCGACCTGCCGACCGCGTTCTTCGTGACCGCGGTCCAGATCCCGAAGGGCGTGATCGTGGGACAGTTCCCCACCGTCGGCGCGCAGGAGTACTTCGCGCTCGCCTTCGAGAAGGACAGCGCCTTCACGGAGTGCCTCGATCTGGCGTTGCAGGCGCTGAAGGAGGACGGCACCCTCGCCTCGATCCAGCAGGAGTGGTTGGCCGACAACGCATCAGCGCCCGTGATCGAGGGCTGATCGAGTCGGAGGCTGAGTGGTGACGACAGGCTCGGGGGGCACCCCGAACCTCGAGCCACCGCTCGGCACTCCGAGCCACGATCCCGGCGCACCGCTGCCTCCGCACGGCAGCCGACGATCCCGCATCCTCGGGGGCGGCGACGCTGGCGCGCGCAGCGTCTGGATCGCGGTCGCCAGCACCGTGGTCTTCTTCGGGGTGGTCGCCGTCCTGATCGTGAACTCGCCAGGATGGCCGGAGATCAAGAACACCTTCTTCAACGAGCGGGTCTTCAGGGAGAGCTTCCCGAAGATCGTTCGACAGTTCGGGACGAACATCTTCATCTTCATCGTCGCGGAGGTGTTCGTGCTGATCGTCGCCCTGTTCTTCGCGGTGCTCCGCAGCCTGCCGGGCCCGGTCTTCGCGCCGCTCAGGATCCTCGCGATCGCCTACACGGACATCTTCCGAGGGATCCCGACGATCCTCGTGATCTCGCTGCTCGGCTTCGGCATGCCCGCCCTCCAACTGCAGGGTCTTCCCAAGAGCGAGGTGTTCTGGGCGATCGTCGCCTTGGTGCTCGTGTACTCGGCCTACGTGACGGAGGTGTACCGAGCGGGGATCGAGTCCGTGCACCCGAGCCAGACCGCCGCGGCACGCTCGCTCGGCCTCTCGCGCATGCAATCGATGCGACACGTCGTGCTGCCGCAGGCTGTGCGGCGTGTCGTCCCACCCCTGCTCAACGACTTCATCGGCCTGCAGAAGGACTCGGCGCTCGTCGCGTTCCTCGGAGTCGTGGAGGCGCTCCAGACGGCGAACATCATCTCGGCGGCGGAGTTCAACTACACACCGTTCGTCTCCCTCGCGCTCGTGTATCTGGTCATCACGATCCCGCAGACACGTTTCGTGGACTGGCTGATCGAACGGGATCGCCAGCGGAGACAAGGGGGGACGACGGTGTGAATCAGCCGAACGCTCCCGAGCCGCCGGCGATCGTGATCGAGGGGCTCCACAAGTCCTTCGGCGACCTGCAGGTGCTGCGAGGCGTCGACCTCGAGGTCGCCGACCACGAGGTGATCTGCCTGATCGGCGCCTCGGGCTCGGGCAAGTCCACGCTGCTGCGGTGCGTGAACCTGATCGAGCCGATCGACGCCGGGCGCATCGTCGTCGAGGGCGACGAGATCACGGCGAAGGGCATCGACGTGAACGCGATCCGCCGGCGCATCGGCATCGTGTTCCAGTCGTTCAACCTGTTCCCGCACATGAGCGTGTTGCGCAACATCACGCTCGCGCCCACGAAGGTCGTCGGCACGAGGCCGTCGCAGGCCGAGACCGAGGCGCGCGAGCTGCTCGACCGGTTCGGGCTGGCCGACAAGGCCGAGGAGTACCCGGACCGCCTCTCGGGCGGCCAGCAGCAGCGCGTGGCGATCATGCGCGCCCTCGCGATGAAGCCCGACATCATGCTGCTCGACGAGGTGACGAGCGCGCTCGACCCCGAGCTCGTGGCCGAGGTGCTCGACGTGATCCGTGAGCTCGCCGCCGCCGGCATGACGATGCTGATCGCGACCCACGAGATGGGCTTCGCGCGCGACATCGCGACCCGCGTCTGCTTCCTCGACGACGGCGTGATCGCGGAGCAGGGTCCGCCCGAGCAGATCTTCGGCGCCCCGCAGCAGGAGCGCACCGGTCAGTTCCTGGCCCGGATCGTCGCCGCCGGGCGCATGTGACTCACCCGAGGGCGCGCTCCACCGCCTCGAGGTCGTCGAGGTAGGGCATCGCCCCGAGCGCCTCGAACGTCGGGCGCGCCTCGGCCAGCCGCGAGCGGGCGTCGTCCGCCCGCCCGAGCTTCACGAGGCAGCGTGCGGATCCCACCCTCGAGAGCGCGGTCTCGAGGGGGAACCCGTAGACCTCCCACTCGGCCCCGACGCGCGCATGCAGGTCCAGGGCGAGGGCCGGGTCACCCCACGTCTCCTCGAACGCCGCCCGGCCGGTGTCGAACGAGAGCCGGAGCCGTCGCGACGAGCCCCCCTCGTCGATGTCGACGTCGAGGATCTCGGCCGCCCGGCTCGCGCTCGTCGGCCTTCACCAGCAGGCGCACCGCGAGCGGCAGGAACCCCGTCCGGAACGTCGGCTGCGACGCCGTCGAGGCGGTGAACGCATCGAGGTGCATCAGCATGGCGCGCCGCTCGTCGTCGGCGCACGCGATCTCGGCCGCGAGCAGGAACGCGGGCGCGAGGTACTCGACCGTCCCGAGCTGCGTCGCCCTGTCCATCAGCTCCTTCGCGCAGGCACGCGCCGTCTCGTGGTCACCCCTGCGCAGCGTCACCCATCCCTGGAACTGCACCGCGACCGACCCCGGCTGCGTCTCGCCCCCGTGGTCGGCGTCCCAGCCACGCAGCCAGGCGGCCGTGCTCAGCACGTGATCCCAGTCGCCGGTGTCGAACAGCGGCTCGAGCAGTCCTCCGCGGGCCCACGCGTAGGAGGTCTCGAGCCCGCGGGCTTGGCAGAACGCCGCCATCTCCTCCCACACCGGCTCCGAGGCGGCGGGGCCCCGGTGGTACCAGAGCTCGTACGCGTAGTTGTTGTACGCGACGGCCGTCTCCTCACCGAGCCCGTACTCCGCGCCCACGCGCAGCGCCTCGCGCAGATCGTCGAGCCCGGCCTCGTCGCCGAGCTTGCTGCGACTCGCCCCGCGGTACGTCAGGGCGAGCACTTCCTCCCGATCCAGCTCCATCTCCCGCGCGAGGCCGAGCGCTCGCTCCGACCACGAGACGCACGGGCGGAGCTCGCCGACGACCCAGAGGTGGCCGGCCATCCGGGTGGCCGCGTGCGCGAGCGCCGGCCCAGCAGGGTGAGCCTCGAGCACCCCGATCGCCTGCTGCAGCAGCGGCCCCTCCCCGTCGATATCGCCGCGCTCGAACCGCGACCGTGCGAGCATCACGGTCGCGTCGGCCGCCCCGATCTCGTCCTCGTGCAGGGCGAACAGGTCGACCGCCGCCCGCAGGTCGTCCTCGGCCTGATCGAACCGTCCCGCGACGAGGGCAGCGGTCCCGGCGCCGACCAGGGTGCGGGGCCGCCTCGGATCGTCGTCGGTCATCAGGTCGAGGGCTCGCCGGGCGTGGGCGAGCGAACGGGCGGGGTCGAGCCCGACGGCGCGACCCGATGCGGCCAGGAGGTGGTCGACCGCCCGATCGGCCATCTCCGCCGCCATCGCGTCGCCGGCCGCCAGGGCCAGATCGTGCGCCTCGGCGTAGTGGGAGGCCAGCCGCTCCTCCCGGTCGGCGGCGCCTCCGCCGAGCGTCGATCCGAGCCACTCCGCGACGGCCCGGTGCTTGCGGGCCCGATCCGCGCGAGGGATGCGCCCGTACGCCACGTCGCGCACGAGCACGTGCCGGAACGTGTACTCGGTCTGCCCGGCGACCGAGGTGGTCTTGGCGCGGCGCAGGATCTCGCGTTCGACCAGCTCCTCGAGCGTGGTCCTCGTCACGTCGTCGGGGGCACCCGTGATCGCGGCGACCGCGCCGGGCCAGCACGTCAGGCCGACGACGGCGGCATCCTGCGCGGCGGTGCGCAGCCTCGTCGGGAGTGCGTCGAGCCGCGACGAGAGCAGCGCCTGGATCGTCGGCGGGAGCGTGACCCGGCCGACGCCCGCGCCGTCGGCTGCATCACGCCTCGTCTGATCGCGCAGCATGCGCATGAACTCCTCGGCGTACAACGGGTTCCCGCCCGATCGCTCCACCACGGCCTCGGCCATGTCGGCCGGCAGCGTGTCGCGGTCGCGCAGGGCGGCCACGAGCTGGGCGGTCTCGGCCTCCGACAGGGGAGCGAGCTGCATCGTCGTCGCCCCCGGGCGATCGCCCCATCCGGGCCGCACGTCGAAGAGCTCCCTGCGCCCCGCCACGATCACGGTGAGCGGCACGGCGCCGACGTTGTCGAGCAGCAGATCGAGGAACGAGAAGAGGGCCGGCGACGCGTCGTGCATGTCCTCGAACGTCAGGATCGTCGGGTTCTCCTGCGCGAGGCGCTCGACGAACGCCGACCACGCCGAGAACGTCTCCTCACGGGTGGCGTCGTCGGCCTCGGCACGTGCGGTGACGAGCGGCAGCAGGTGCCGGTGCAGCCGGTGCATCTCGTCCGGGGTCACGGTCACCCGCTGGAGCGTCTCCTCGAGCTTCGAGGCGACGGACTCGGGCGCATCGGAGTCGAGGATGCTCGCCTCGGCCTTCACGATGTCGGCGAACGGCGCGTACGCCGTCGTGTCGCCGTAGGGGGTCGGCCGTCCCATACGCCAGCGCACGAGCTCGGGGAGCTCGTCGGTCACGACCGACAGCTCCGCGATCAGCCGGCTCTTCCCGAGTCCGGCGTCCCCCACGATCGTGACCAACCGCGGGCGCAGGTCGCGCAGCGACGAGAGGAACTCGGTCCGCATCGTCCGCAGCTCGTCGCGGCGTCCGACGAACGGAGCGCCCATCGGGTCCGGCGGCTCGATCGCCATGCGCCCTCGCGACTCGATCGGGGCCCAGATCGGGATCGGCTCCGCCTTGCCCTTCACGGTGACCGGACGCAGCTCCTGCCACCGGAAGTTGAAGCGCGTCGCGAGGTAGGTGGACGCGGCGACCACGAGCCCGTCGGGCGGGGCGGTGGACTGCAGCCGCGAGGCCGTGTTCACCACGTCGCCCGTCACCCGCTCGCCGATGCGCGGGCCGCGTCCGAGCGAGACGACGACCTCGCCGGTCGCGATGCCGACCCGCACGGCGAGCGACGACGGGTCCTGCAGCCGCAGGCGCTGGATCTCCTCCCTGATGCGCAGCGCGGCCCGCACCGCACGCTCGGCGTCGTCCTCGTGGGTGACGGGCACCCCGAAGACCCCGAACACGACGTTGCCGACGACCTTCTCGACCGCCCCGCCGAACCCCTCGATCTGTCGCTGGAGCAGCTCGTGGAAGGGCCGCAGCGTCGCCGTGAGGTCCTCGGGGTCCACGCCCGGCTCGAAGCGTCGCTGCACGTCGACGACGTCGGCGAACAGCGCCGTGATCAGGCGGCGTTCCTCGCCGGGGGAGTCCAGCGGGGTGCCGCACGCGATGCAGAACCGAGCCTGCTCGGGGTTCTCGGCGCCACAGTTGGGACAGATCCGCACGCCCCGAGTCTACGGAGGCGTGTCGTGGGGAACGCCTAGACTTCGTGCGATGCCCCCGTTCACCTTGCGCTCGGAGTTCCGGCCTGCCGGCGACCAGCCCGCGGCGATCGAGCAGCTCACCGCGGCCGTGCGGGCCGGCGACGAGCACGTCACGCTGCTCGGCGCCACCGGTACCGGCAAGACGTTCACGATCGCGCACGTGGTCGAGCAGGTGCAGCGACCGACCCTGGTGATCGCGCCGAACAAGTCGCTCGCCGCCCAGCTCGCGAACGAGTTCCGCGAGGTGTTCCCCGACAACGCGGTCGAGTACTTCGTGAGCTACTACGACTACTACCAACCCGAGGCGTACATCCCGTCGACCGACACGTACATCGAGAAGGACAGCTCGGTCAACGACGAGATCGAGCGGCTCCGGCACTCGGCGACCGCCGCGCTCCTCGGGCGGCGCGACGTGCTGATCGTCGCGAGCGTCTCGTGCATCTACGGGCTCGGCTCGCCCGAGGAGTACGAGGGACAGATCCTCCGGCCGTACAAGGGCACCGACATCCCGCTCGAGTTCGCGATGCAGCGGCTCGTCGACATCCAGTACTCGCGCAACAACATGAGCCGGGCGCGCGGCACGTTCCGGGTGCAGGGCGACACGCTCGAGGTGTTCCCGCCGTACGAGCAGACCGGCTACCGCATCGAGTGGTGGGGCGACACGGTCGAGAAGATCTCGCGCTTCGACCCCGTCACGGGCGAGATCGTCGCCGACGACATCGTCGACCTCACGGTCTTCCCGGCGTCGCACTACGCGACGAGCGAGGAGCGCATGAAGGCCGCCGTCGTCACGATCGAGGAAGAGCTGCACGAGCGGCTCGCCGAGCTCGAGGGACAGGGCAAGCTGCTCGAGGCCGAGCGGCTGCGCATGCGCACGAGCTACGACCTCGAGATGATGCGCGAGGTCGGGTTCTGCAGCGGCATCGAGAACTACTCGCGACACATCGACGGGCGCAGCGCCGGCACCGCGCCGTACACGCTGCTCGACTACTTCCCCGACGACTACCTCGTCGTGATCGACGAGTCGCACGTGACGGTGCCCCAGATCGGCGGCATGTACGAGGGCGACCTCTCCCGCAAGTCGGTGCTCGTCGAGCACGGGTTCCGCCTGCCGAGCGCGATCGACAACCGGCCGCTGAAGTTCGAGGAGTTCACCGAGCGGGTGCACCAGACCGTGTACATGTCGGCGACGCCGAGCGCGTACGAGCTGCGCCACTCGTCGAAGGTCGTCGAGCAGATCGTGCGGCCGACCGGCCTCGTCGACCCCGAGGTGCAGATCCGGCCGACGAAGGGGCAGGTCGACGACCTGATCGAGGAGATCCGCACAGCGCGCCGAGGCCGATCAGCGGGTGCTCGTCACGACGCTCACGAAGAAGATGGCCGAGGACCTCACCGACTACCTCGTCGAGATGGGCATCCGGGTGCGCTACCTGCACTCCGAGGTCGACACGCTGCAGCGCATCGAGATCGTGCGCGACCTGCGGCTGGGGGAGTTCGACGTGCTCGTCGGCATCAACCTGCTGCGCGAGGGGCTCGACCTGCCCGAGGTCTCACTCGTCGCGATCCTCGACGCCGACAAGGAAGGCTTCCTGCGGTCGGAGACCTCGCTCGTGCAGACGATCGGCCGCGCCGCGCGCAACGTCGACGGCACGGTGCTGATGTACGCCGATCAGATCACCGACTCGATGAAGCGGGCGATCAGCGAGACGCAGCGGCGCCGGCAGATCCAGCTGCGCTACAACGTCGAGCACGGCATCGACCCCACGACCGTGCAGCGCAAGGTCACCGACATCCTGCTGACCCTGCGGGGCGAGGGCGATCCGAAGGCCACGGCGCCGACGAAGCCCCGGCGCCAGCGCGCGGCCCGCCCCGAGATGCCGACCGAGGAGCTCGAACGCCTCGTCCAGGGGCTCGAGGAGGAGATGCACCAGGCCGCCAAGGACCTTCGGTTCGAGTACGCGGCGCGGCTGCGCGACGAGGTCCACGACCTGAAGCGCGAGCTGAAGCAGCTCAGGGAAGCCGGCGTCGCCTGAACGCGACTCAGCCCGCCCGGTGGCGGTAGAAGTCGACCTTCTCCGGCTCGAGGGGCGTGTTCCCGAGGATCAGGTCGGCCGACTTCTCGGCGAGCATCATCACCGGCGCGTAGATGTTCCCGTTCGTGACGTACGGCATCGACGAGGCGTCGACGACGCGCAGGCCCTCGAGACCGTGGACCTTCATCGTGAGCGGGTCGAGCACCGACATGTCGTCGACGCCCATGCGCGCGGTGCACGAGGGGTGCAGGGCGGTCTCGCCGTCCTTCGCGACCCAGGCGAGGATCTCCTCGTCGGTCTCGACGCTCGGACCCGGTGACATCTCGCCGCCGTTGAACGGATCGAAGGCCGGCTGGGTCAGGATGTTCCGGGCGACGCGCACCGACTCGACCCACTCGCGACGGTCCTGGTCGGTCGAGAGGTAGTTGAAGCGCAACGCCGGATGCACCCGCGGGTCGGTGCTCTTCAGCTTCACGGAGCCGCGCGCGTCGGAGTACATCGGGCCGATGTGCACCTGGTAGCCGTGGTCGCCCGAGGGCGCCGAGCCGTCGTAGCGGATCGCGATCGGCAGGAAGTGGAACATCAGGTTCGGGTAGTCGACGTCGTCGTTGCTGCGCACGAACCCGCCGGCCTCGAAGTGGTTCGTCGCGCCGAGCCCCGACCGCAGGAACAGCCACTGGGCGCCGATGAACGGCCGGCGCCACATCTTCATACCGGGTGCGATCGAGACGGGCTGGGTGCACGAGTACTGGACGTACACCTCGAGGTGGTCCTGCATGTGCTCGCCCACCCCGGGCACGTCGGCCACGACGTCGACGCCGAGCGCCTGGAGCTCCGCGGCGTTGCCCGACCCCCGAGAGCTGCAGCAGCTGGGGCGAGTTGAACGCCCCGCCGCAGAGCACGACCTCGCCGCCCATCGCGCGCTTCGGCGAGCCGTCGCGGCCCTGCGTGTACTCGACCCCGACCGCGCGCGTGCCGTCGAACAGGATCCTCGTGACGAACGCGCGCGTCTCGACGTCGAGGTTCGGGCGCGACATCACCGGGTGCAGGTAGGCGCGCGCCGCCGACAGCCGTCGTCCACGATGGATCGTGCGGTCGAACGGCGCGAACCCCTCCTGCCGGAAGCCGTTCACATCGTCGGTGAGCGGATACCCGGCCTGCTGCACGGCCTCGAAGAACGCGCCGAACAGGGGGGTGGTCGCGGGGCCTCGTTCGAGCACGAGCGGTCCGGCGTGGCCGCGCATCGGGTCGGTCCGGTCCGACGCGAGCGTGCGTTCCATGCGCTTGAAGTAGGGGAGGCAGTGCGCGTAGTCCCACGTCTCCATGCCTGGGTCCGAAGCCCACCGCTCGTAGTCGAGCGGGTTCCCCCGCTGGAAGATCATGCCGTTGATGCTGCTCGAGCCGCCGAGCACCTTGCCGCGGGCGTGGTACACGCGCCGGCCGTTCATGTGCGGCTCGGGCTCGCTCTCGTACTTCCAGTCGTAGTACTTGCTGCCGATCGGGAAGGCGAGCGCCGCCGGCATGTGGATGAAGACGTCCCAGATGTAGTCGGGGCGCCCCGCCTCGAGCACGAGCACGCGGTTCGAGGGGTCCGACGACAGCCGGTTGCCGAGCGCGCTGCCGGCGGACCCGCCGCCGACGACCACGAAGTCGTACCGCCCACCCATCGCGTGCCCCTCCTCGCCTTCGCCTGGCCGACCGCGCGAGCATGCACCAGTGGGCGGCGACGCGCATCGGGGTCGTTGCCGATCCCGCAACGCCACGACCGCGGAGCGCGGGGGTAGGGTTCGCCCGTGGCTCGACTCGTGATCCGTGCGCCGCTCGCGTGGCTCGGCCCCGGCCGAGCGACGCCCGACGTGCAGGTCACGTGCGAGGGCGGCTCGATCGTGGAGGTCGGCCGCGTGCATCCGGTGCCGGAGACCGACGAGCTGATCGTGGCCGACGGCTTCCTGATGCCGGCGGGCGCCGACCGGCACGTGCACGTCGGGCTGGGCGACCCCGTGGCGATCGTCCGAGGAGGCGTCACGGCCGTGCGCG
>CAWGUD010000034.1:0-75335 GCA_963825685.1 uncultured Actinomycetes bacterium
CAGCCGCCGACGGTGCTGAGTGCGATCCGGGCCAGGGCCTTCTTCAGCTCGCCTCGGATCGCCGCCACGTCGGCCTCGGCCAGCCGCGTGTCGTGGTTCTGCAGCTGCTCCTGGAGCTCGGCGACCCTCGCCCTCGCCGCATCGACGTCGATGTCACCGGCGAGCTCGGCGTGCGCCGCGAGCACGTCGACGCGCGTGCCACGGCCGTCGTCTCCCGCACCACCGGCGCTCGTCACGTGCATGAATCCGCCGTCGATCACCGCGGCGATCTCCCCGCCGTCCTCACGGTGGATGCGCAGCGGCCCGATCGCGAGCTGCACCATCATCGGCGCGTGCCCGGCGAGGATGCCGACCTCGCCGTCGACGCCACGTGCGATCACGGTCTCGGCCTCACCGGCCCAGACCTCGCGCTCGGGCGTCACGAGATGCACATCGACCGGCACGGGCTAGGCCGCCTCCATCTGCTTGGCCTGCTCGACGGCTTCCTCGATGCCGCCGACGAGGAAGAACGCCTGCTCGGGCAGGTGATCGTACTCACCCTCGGTGAGGCCCCTGAACGAGGCGATCGTCTCGTCGACCGGCGTGTACTTGCCGGGCAGACCGGTGAACTGCTCCGCCACGAAGAACGGCTGCGAGAGGAACCGCTGGATCTTGCGGGCCCGCGACACGATCACCTTGTCCTCCTCGGAGAGCTCGTCGATACCGAGGATCGCGATGATGTCCTGCAGGTCCTTGTACCGCTGCAGGATCTCCTGGACGCGCCGAGCCACCGCGTAGTGCTCCTCGCCTACGTAACGCGGGTCGAGGATGCGCGAGGAGGAGTCGAGCGGGTCCACGGCCGGGTAGATCCCGAGCGAGGCGATCTCCCTGGAGAGCACCGTCGTGGCGTCGAGGTGCGCGAACGCCGCGTGCGGCGCCGGGTCGGTGATGTCGTCGGCGGGCACGTAGATCGCCTGCAGCGAGGTGATCGACCGGCCCCCGGCCGACGTGATGCGCTCCTGCAGGTCGCCCATCTCGCTCGCGAGGTTCGGCTGGTAGCCGACCGAGGACGGCATGCGCCCGAGCAGCGTCGAGACCTCGGAGCCCGCCTGGGTGAACCGGAAGATGTTGTCGACGAACAGCAGCACGTCGAGGTGCTTCTCGTCGCGGAAGTACTCCGCCATCGTGAGCGCCGACAGCGCCACGCGCAGCCGCACGCCGGGCGGCTCGTCCATCTGACCGAAGACGAGCGCGGTCTTCTCGATCACGCCCGACTCCGTCATCTCGATGAAGAGGTCGTTGCCCTCGCGGGTGCGCTCCCCCACGCCGGCGAAGACCGACACCCCGCCGTGCTGCTCGGCCTGGCGGCGGATCATCTCCTGGATGATCACCGTCTTGCCGACGCCCGCGCCGCCGAACATGCCGATCTTGCCGCCCTGCACGTACGGCTCGAGCAGGTCGATCACCTTGATGCCGGTCTCGAGCATGACCTTCTTCGGCTCGAGGTCGGCGAACGGCGGCGCGTCGCGGTGGATCGGCCAGTAGGTGTCGGGGCTGATCTGATCGACGGTCGTGTCGAGGGGCTCGCCGAGCACGTTGTAGACGTGACCGAGCACGCCCTCGCCCACCGGCACGGTGATCGGGGAGCCGGTGTTCTCCACCGGCGAGCCGCGCACGACCCCGTCGGTCGGCTTCAGGGCGACCGCGCGCACGGTGGCGTCGCCGATGTGCTGGGCGACCTCGCAGGTGATCGTCGTGGTCTCCCCGCCGAGGTCGACGTCGAGCGTGAGCGCGGTGTTGATCTCGGGCAGCTCGGCCGGCGGGAACTCCACGTCCACCACGGGCCCGATCACCCGGACCACGCGGCCCTTCGCGTGTCCGTTGGTTCCAGCCATCGTCATCCCTCCGATGTCGAGGCCAGGGCTTCCGCCCCGCCCACGATCTCCATGATCTCGGTCGTGATCTCGTCCTGGCGGGCGCGGTTCGCCTGCCGGGTGAGCACCTTCATCAGTTCGTCCGCGTTGTCGGTCGCGGCCTTCATCGCCCGGCGCCTGGCGGCGTTCTCCGAGGCCGCCGACTCGAGCAGCGCCGCGTACACCTTCGTGATCAGGTACTGCGGCAGCAGGTGGTCGAGGATGCGCTCGGGCGCCGGCTCGAACAGGTACTCGGGGTGCACGCTCTTCGTGCCCGCGCCGGTCACCTCCTCGGGTGCGATCGGCAGGAACCGCTTCGCCGTGGCCCGCAGCGTGAACGCCGACCGGAAGTCGGTATAGGCGCAGTGCAGCTCGTCGATCGTGCCCGCGGCGAAGTCGTCGATCAGGCGGGCGCCGATCTCCCGCGCCACGTCGTAGGCGGGCACCTCGGTATGCCCCTGCCAGTCGGCCTCGATCCGCTGACCGCGGAACCGGAAGTAGCCCACGCCCTTCTTGCCGCTCACGTAGAGCACCGGCTCGAGACCGCGCGCACGCACCGAGGCCAGCACGTGCTCGGCTTCCTTGATCACGTTGGCGGTGTAGGCGCCGGCGAGACCGCGATCGGAGGTGCACACGAGCACGCCCGCCGACCTCGGCTCCGAGCGTTCCTCGAGCAACGGATGCGAGAAGGACCCGGAGTTGCGCGCGAGGTCCTCCATCGCCTCGGTGAGCTGGATCGCGTACGGCCGCGACGCCTCGACCCGCTGCTGGGCCTTCACGATGCGCGACGACGCGATGAGCTCCATCGCCCGGGTGATCTTCTTCGTCGACTGGACCGATCGGATCCGCCGGCGGACGACGCGGAGCTGGGCGCCCATCTACGCGGTCGGCGCCCCGTCGCCGCTCTCGCCCTCTTCGTCCTCGTCGACCGAGGACATGCGATCCCATCCGATGTCGGCCTTCGCTTCGTCGGGTGGCGTGGTCTCGCCGAGCCCCGCTCCCGAGCCGGGCCCCGTCTGCGTCGGCGCGAAGACGTCCTGGAACGCCGCGATCGCGCCCTTCAGCGTCTCCTCCGTCTGCTCGGACAGATCCCCGGTATCGCGGATCGCCGTGAAGACCTCGGGGTTGCGGGTCTCGAGGAACGTCGCGAGTTCCTCGACGAAGCGCTTCGCATCCTCGGCCGGGTAGTCGTCCATGTAGCCCCCGGTCACGGTGTAGATCGCGACGACCTGCCGCTCGACCGGCTGCGGGTCGTACTGCGGCTGCTTCAAGACCTCGACGACGCGGGCGCCGCGGGCGAGCTGCTGCTGTGACGCCTTGTCGAGCTCGGATCCGAACTGCGCGAACGCCTCGAGCGCCCGGAACTGGGCGAGGTCGAGACGGAGCCGGCCGGCGACTTTCTTCATGGCCTTGATCTGGGCGGCGCCGCCCACGCGGGAGACCGAGACGCCGACGTTGATCGCGGGGCGGACCCCGGAGAAGAACAGCTCCGACTCGAGGAACAGCTGCCCGTCGGTGATCGAGATGACGTTCGTCGGGATGTACGCGGAGATGTCGCCGCCCTTGGTCTCGATGATCGGCAGCGCCGTCATCGAGCCGCCCCCGTTCGCATCGGAGAGCTTGGCGGAGCGCTCCAGCAACCGGGAGTGCAGGTAGAAGACGTCGCCTGGGTACGCCTCACGGCCCGGCGGACGGCGCAGCAGCAACGAGATCTCGCGATAGGCCACGGCCTGCTTCGACAGGTCGTCGTAGACGATCAGCACGGCGTCGCCGTTGTACATCCAGTGGGCGCCGAGCGCCGCGCCGGAGTAGGGCGCCACGTACTGGAACGGCGCGGGGTCGGAGGCGGCGGCGTTCACGACGGTCGTGTACTCGAGGGCCCCGTTCTCGCGGAGGGTCTCGACCACCTCGGCCACCGTCGACGCCTTCTGGCCGATCGCCACGTAGATGCACTTCACGGCCTCGTCGGTACCCCAGTACTGCTTCTGGGAGATGATCGTGTCGAGCGCGACGGCGGTCTTCCCGGTCTGTCGGTCGCCGATGATCAGCTGGCGCTGGCCGCGACCGATCGCCGTCATCGCGTCGATCGCGGTGATGCCCGTGTACATCGGTTCCTTCACGGGCTGACGCGCGACCACGTTCGGTGCCTGCACCTCGAGGTTCCTCGTCGCCTCCGCGGCGATCGGACCCTTGTCGTCGATCGGGCGCGCGAGGCCGTCGACGACGCGGCCCAGGAACCCGTCGCCCACGGGGATCGACAGGATGCGGCCGGTCTGCGTGACCGGGTCGCCCTCCTCGATCAGGGCGGCGTCGCCGAAGACGATGCAGCCGATCTCGTCCTCGTCGAGGTTGAAGGCCATGCCCAGCAGACCGCCGGGGAACTCGAGGAGCTCGTTCGCCATCGTGCGCGGCAGGCCGGCGACCCGGGCGATGCCGTCACCGGACTCGATCACGCGGCCGACCTCTTCGCGTGAGACCTCCGGCGTGTAGCTCTCGACGTTCTTCCTCAGGGCTTCCGCGATGCTCGCGGGATCAAGGTTGAGTGCCATGGTGAGGTTCCAGCTCCCTTAGGTGCCTAGGTGTTGCTTCGCGGAATCGAGCCGGCTCGACACCGACCCGTCGAAGACCTCGTCGCCCACCCTCGCCACGATGCCGCCGACCACCGACGGGTCGACGACGACCTTCACGTCGACCGAGCGGCCCGTGGCCTGGGAGAGCGCGCGGGCGATGCGATCGCGTTGGGCCTCGGTCAGCTCGACCGCGCTCCGGACCTCGGCGAGGGCGTGGTCGCGCTCGCCGGCGGCCACCTGGGCCAGATGCTCGACGATCTTGGGCAGCTCGCGCGCCCGGCCCGCGTCGACCACGAAGCCGAGCAGCGTGACCGTGACGGGGTTCGCTCGATCGCCTACGAGCTCGGCGATCACGGCCTTCTTGTTCTCGGCGGGCAGCGCGGCGTCGGTCAGCGCCTCGCGCAGGGACGTGTGCTGCTCGAGGCCCTTGGCGAAGCCGTAGAGCTCGTCCTCGACGGTCGGCAGCACGCCCTCGGCGCGCGCGACCGAGAACATCGCCTCGGCGTAGCCCTGGATCAGATCCTCGTCGCGGGTCATGTCAGTTCGTCGCGTTCCCGCCCGCGACCTGGTCGATGTACTCGTCGATCAGGCGCTCGTGAGCGCTCGGGTCGAGGGACTCGCCCACCACGCGGCCGGCGAGCTCGACGGCGATCTCGCCGACCTGCGCCCGCAGCTCCTGGAAGACGCGGTCGCGCTCGGCGCGGATCTCCTCCTGCGCCCGGGCGACGGTGGCCTGGGACTCCTGCTCGGCCTTGGCCTGCACGTCGCGACGGAGCTGGTCGGCGGTCGCGCGCGCCTCCTCGATGATGCGAGTGGACTCGTCGCGCGCCCCGGCCAGCTGCTGGCGGTACTCGGCGAGCAGCGTGTCGGCCTCGGACCGCGTGGACTCTGCGCGCTCCATCTCGCCCTGGATCTTGTCGGCGCGCGCGGCGAGGGTCTTGTTCAGGGCCGGGAACGCGAACTTCCACAGCACGAAGAAGACGATGAGGAAGGCGAGCCCGCCGACGATCAGCTCGACGATCGGCGGGATCAGCACGCTGATGCCGCCTGCCTCCTCCTCCCCACCCGCCTCCGCGGCCAGGATCAACGTGTTCAGCATCGGGTCGTTCCTCTCTGGCTCGGTCGAGACCTCAGACGATGAACGACAGCACGAAGCCGAACAGCGCCAGCGCCTCGACGAACGCGATGCCCAGGAACATCGTCGTGCGCACCATGCCGGCGGCCTCGGGCTGACGGGCCATCGCCTCGACGGACTTGCCGACCAGGAAGCCGATGCCGATGCCGGGGCCGATCGCGGCGAGGCCGTACACGAGGCCCTTGCCGATCGCGCCGATGTCGCCGGTGAGGCCGCCTTCGGCCGCCTGCGCGAGAACGTGGAACATGTGTTTCCTCCTTCTCGGTTCTTCCGTTGAAGTCTCGGTCAGTGCTCCGGGTGCATCGCCAGGCCGATGTACACGGCCGTGAGGATCGTGAAGATGTAGGCCTGCAGCGCCGCCACGAGCACCTCGAAGGCCGTCATGAACACCATCAGCAGGAACGCGAACGGCGCGAAGACGATCGTGACGGGCTCGAGCAGCAGGTACGCGGTACCCAGGGCGAAGATCGTGAGGATCAGGTGACCCGCGAACATGTTGCCGAAGAGTCGGACGGCCAGCGAGAACGGCCGCACGAGGAACGTCGACACGAACTCGATCGGCGTCACGAGGATGTAGAGCGCGGTCGGCACGCCGGGCGGGAAGAGCTGGCTCTTGAAGTACCCGCCCGCTCCCTGCTTCGCGATGCCGGCGATGTTGAAGATGAACCAGACCAGGATCGCGAGGAAGGCCGGGATCGCGATGCGCGAGGTCGCCGGGAAGTTCAGGAACGGGATGATGCCGAAGATGTTCGCGACGAAGAGGAACGTGAACATCGACGTGAGGAACGGCACGTAGACCAGGCCGTCGGGTCCCATGACCTCCATCACGATGCCGTTGCGGATGAAGTCGACCAGCGACTCGACGATGTTCTGCAGGCGTTTGGGCACGAGCCTGCCGCCGCGCGCCCCCGCGACGAAGAGCACGATCACGATGACGGCGGCCAGGACCATGAGCCCCGACGCCCTGTTGAAGCAGTTCTCGCCGCTGCCGATCAGGCACGGCGTGTCGAAGATCTCGGGTCCGAGCTCGTTGTCGCTGAACCCGCCCTCGCTCGGCGGGACGAAAGCCAGGACCGCCGACGTCATGGCCGAGGTGATGGTCGAGAGCATCTAGGCGTTCTCCTTCGCGGCGAGCGCGGCCTTGGCGCGCGCGGCCGACGGGTCTGCGGGGATCTGGAGCTGGCCGCCCACACCGCGCATCGTGAGGCGAGCCTCGTAGACGAGGAGCGCGATCGTGGCGGGCACGACGGTCAGCCCGAAGGCGACCGGCGAGAACCAGGCGAACGTGTCCAACAGGAACATCAGCCCGACGATGATGCCGATGCGCACGACCGGGCCGACGAGCGCGACCGCGTGCACCGCGGTGATCGAGATCGCCGAGGCGCGGCCGAGCGACCACCCGTGGACGGCGAAGTTCGCGAAGACGACGACCACGCCGATCGCGGCAGAGAGCGCGGCGCCGGGCCCCCCGAGGGCCGCGGCGACGATCGCGGCGATCGCGAACGCGAGCACCGAGGGCAGGATCGCCCTCCGCACCATCTCGCGTTCCGGCCGCTCAGTCAGGGTCTCTCCCGTATCGAACGTAGATCACGTAGATCGAGGCGCCGACGCCGAGCAGCATCCCGATCGGGAGGAACAAGCCGTCGAAGCCGAGCCACCGGTCGAGGAGCCAGCCGACACCCCCCCACACCACGATGCCGGCGAGCAAGGTGCCGATCACGCTCCACGCCTGGTTGGCTCCCTTCCACGCTTCCCCTGGGTCGCGTCCCGGCATGGGCGCGGCAAGTATAGGGGTGCGGCCGGAAGCCCGTCAAAGGAACGCAACACTCGTTTCCGCAGGTCAGAGGCGGTTTCCTCGTGACCTTGTGAAAAGTTTCACGAAGTTCGGGCCCGCCCGGTCGCCGATGGGCACGGGGGAGCGCTGGTTCAACGACCGGCACCGAGCGCGGCCTTGGCGCCGACGACCTCTCCCTTGACCTTGCGGCTCGACCGGAAGCTCGCCACGAGGTTCAGCCCCGCGGTGAGCAGGCCGGCCGTGAACAGGATCGTGCCCCAGACGTTCACCTGCGGCGGCACGCCGATCCGCGATGCGCCGAAGACCCAGGTCGGGAACGTGTTGACGGACCCCCCGACGAAGTTCGTGATCACGAAGTCGTCGAGCGACAACACGAACGAGAGCAGGAAGCCGGCGACCACGCCCGGCATGATCAGCGGGAACGTCACCCGCATGAACGCCTGGAACGGCGTGGCGAACAGATCCTGCGCGGCGTTCTCGAGCGAGCGATCGAGACCCTGCACGCGGGCACGCACCGTGATCGCCACGAACGCGATCGCGAACCCGATGTGGCTGAACAGGATCGACCCGTAGCCGATCGGGGTCGCCGCCTGCACGAACATCGACAGCAGGGCCGACGCGAGCACGATCTCCGGGATCGCGATCGCGAGGAAGATCACGAAGTTCGTGAGACCGCGCCCGTGGAACTGGTAGCGACCGAGCACCAAGCCGATCAGCGCCCCGATCGCGGTGGCGATGATCGAGGCCGGGATCGCGACCTTGATCGACGTCACGAGCGCCGTGTTCAATCCCTGCACACCGAACATCTCGTTCCACCACTCGAGCGTGCAGCAGGTGAAGTCGGCGGTCTGACGCTCCCCGACGAGCTTGTTGAACGAGAAGAGGATCATGATGAAGATCGGCGCCGCCAGGTAGACGATCATCACGATCGTGAACACCGGCAGGATGTAGAAGGTCCACCGTCGGCGCTGCGTGCGCAGCGGACCGCGGTCGACGCCGGCTCGGTCGATCGTCGCCGCGCTCATACGGCACCCGCCGCGAGCGCCGAATCCTCGGTGCCCAGCGCCCTCGCGTAGATCACGGCGATCGCGAGCATGCCGACCATGAGGATCACCGAGAGTGCCGCCGCTTCCGGATAGTCGGCCTCGACGAGGAACTTCGACTGGATGATCTGCCCGATCATCGTGGTCTTGTTCGAACCCAGCACGCTGGAGTTCACGTAGTCACCCGTCGCCGGCACGAACGTGAGGATCAATGCCGCGAACAGACCGGGGAACGACAGTGGCAACACGACCTTGCGGAACGCCTCGCACTTCGACGCGTACAGGTCCTTGGCGGCCTCGACGAGCCGTTTGTCGATGCGCTCGAGCGCCACGTACAGCGGCGAGCGCGGTGAACGGCAGGAAGTTGTACGTGATGCCGGCCACGACCGCGATCGGCGTGGCGAGCACCTGGAAGTCGTCGGGCAGCAGGCCGATCGTCTTCAGGGGACCGAAGAGCACCCCGTCGTCGGCGAGCAGGAACTTCCACTGCACGGTGCGGATCACGAACGAGACGAAGAACGGCACGAGGATCAGGAAGAACAGGGTGGACTTCCACTTCCCGGCGTAGAACGCGATCCAGTAGGCCATCGGATACGCCAGCAGGATGCAGAACAGCGTCGCCAGGCCCGAGTAGAGCAGCGACTTCGCGTAGAAGCCCCGGTACTGGCTGAACGCGCTCGTGTAGTTGTCGAAGGCCCAGCTGAACGAGTAGCCGCCCGACAGCAGGCCACCGCTCTCGAGCGAGGTGTAGACGACCAGGATCAGCGGCACGATGAACGCGAGGGCGAGGTAGACCGCCCCGGGCGCGAGCAGGCCGTAGGCGACCCGCTGCCGCCGCTTCGCGAGGAACTGGTCCGCCCGCTTGGGCGGCTCGTCGCCGCTCTGAGCCGCCACGGCCGCTGTGAGCAGCGCGAGGTCCTTGTGCTGCTGTCCCCCTTGCACCTCTACGTCTCCGTCAGCGGGATGAAGATGTTGTCCCACTCCTCGCGTTCCTCGTCGGTGGTGAGGTTGCGGCCGAACGGGGTCTTCGCGAGCAGCGCGTCGTCGGGCCACAGGTAGGGACTGTCCGCCGTCTCCTGCAGGTCCTCGGCCTCCGCGCCGCTCGTCTCGGCGGCATGCGCGGCGATCAGGTCCTGGACCGCCGGCACCGGCGACATGTAGAGCACCCACTCGGTGATCATCTGGGCGATCTCGGGCTGGTACACGAAGTCCATCAACTGGTACGCGCCCTGGGGGTTGGCGGAGTTGGCCGGGATCAGCATGTTGTCGATCCACAGCAGCGCGCCACCCTCGGGCACGACGAACTCGTACGGGCGCGTTCTCCCAGATCTTGTAGAAGAGCACGTCGCCCGACCAGACCATGCTGGCGGAGAGGTTGCCGGCCGTGAAGTCGTCGATGTAGCCCTGGTCGTAGAAGGTGCGGACGGTGCCGGAATCCTTCAGCGTCTGGATCCAGTCGGCGGCCTCCTGCCACTCCGCAGGCCCCGAGTCGGCGGGGTTGATGCCGAGGTTGATCATCACGAGGTCGGGCATGTCGGCCTTGAGCATGCCGACCGAGTTCGTCCCCACGATGTCGGGGTTGGCCAGGTCGTCCATCGTCGTGAGCGGCTGACTGACCTTCTCGGTGTTGTACCCGATGCCGGTGAGCCCGGACTGCCAGGCCATCGAGAACTTGTTCCCCGGGTCGAAGTCGGGGTCCTTGGCCCACGTCGCGGCGTTCGCGTCGAAGTTCGGCCTCATCGAGGGGTCGAGCTCCGTCAGCCACCCGTTCACGATCAGGGCTGTCAGCTCGCGGCCGTTCGTCACGACGATGATGTCGCGGCCGGTGTCCTGTCCCGCCTGCAGCTGCGGCAGCAGCTCGCCGAAGAACTCGGCGTTGCCCTGGATCTCGTCGTTGTAGTTGACCGAGATGCCGGTCTCTTCCTGGAACGCGTACAGCGACGGGTACCCCTTGCTGCCGTCGGGGAGCTTGCCCTTGTCGATGTAGAGGGGCCAGTTCGAGAAGTTGACCGTGTCACCCGGTGTCGCCCCGAAGTCGACCGTCGCCCCGCTCGGCTCGCCACCGCTGCCGGGGGCCGTCTCGCCGCCGCACGCAGCGATGATCGAGGCCAGGCTCAGGGTGCCGACGGTGGCGCCGCCGTACTTGATCAGGTCGCGCCGCGAGACACGCCGCTGCGTCATCCCCCGCATCAGCGACGCGGCGAACGCCGGGTCGATGTCCTTGCGGTCTCGGGTCATGCTTCGTCCTCCTCCATGATCAAGCCTTCCTGGGGCGCCACGGCGAACGTGTGCTCCGGCTTCCACGAGACCGTGACCGCCTCGCCTTGACGGGGTGCTTCCTCCTGGCCGAGGTTCTGCACGTACGCGGTCATGATCGTGCCGCCGACCGCCTCGACCTTGTACTGGTGGCTGACGCCGATGTAGGTGGTCATCGTCACGCGCCCTGAGACGTGGTTGTGGCCCTGGGGCACCGCGGCGCCCTCGCCGCGCGAGATCGTGAGCTTCTCCGGGCGCACCCCGACCTTCACCGTGCCCGTCACGTCGGACGGCACGCGGCTGGTCGGCAGCTGCACGGCGCCGCCGTCGGGCAGCGACACGGTCGCGACGCCGTTCGCACCCTCCTTCAGCTCGCCCTCGAGCATGTTCGCCGAGCCCAGGAAGCCGGCGACGAACTCCGTGGCGGGGTTCTCGTAGACGGTCTCGGGATCGCCGAGCTGCTCGATCTTGCCGAGGCGCATGACCGCGAGGCGATCCGACATCGTCATCGCCTCTTCCTGGTCGTGCGTCACGTAGATGAACGTGATGCCGACCTCCTGCTGGATGCGCTTGAGCTCGAGCTGCATCTGCTTGCGCAGCTTGAGGTCGAGGGCGCCGAGGGGCTCGTCGAGGAGCAGCACCTTGGGGTGGTTCACCAGCGCTCGCGCCAGTGCGACACGCTGCTGCTGCCCACCGGACATCTGCGGGGGCTTGCGGCTCTCGAACCCGATCAGGTCGACGAGGGTCATCGCGTCCTTGACCCTCGTCTCGATCTCGGACTTGTCGACCTTCTTGCGACGAAGGCCGAACGCGACGTTCTCCTTCACATCGAGGTGGGGGAACAGCGCGTAGGACTGGAACACGGTGTTCACGTCGCGCTTGTACGGGGGCAGGTCGGTCACATCGCGTCCACCGAGGTAGACCGTGCCGTACGTCGGATCCTCGAACCCGCCGATCATGCGGAGCGTGGTGGTCTTGCCACACCCCGAAGGCCCCAGCATCGAGAAGAACTCGCCCTCCTCGATGTCCAACGAAAGGTCGTCCACCGCGACGGCGTCACCGAACATCTTCGTGACGCGTTCCACGCGAACGTCGATCTCGTTCGGCACGCGCTCCCCCTCCTCGGCCCCCCGCCCGGACGCAACGCGTCGAGGCGGCGGGCATCATCACCTGTCAGTACGCAGTCAGGAACCCGCGGGTTCGGAGATGCATCATCGACCACTTGTACGGAACGGACAAGGGGGGCGGCCTCGCTCGTCCACGTGGTGTCCTGGTCGCCGTGTCGAGCGCCGATCACGCCTGACCCTCGGCCGACGGCTCCGAGCCGGCCGCCGCGGGCTCGGGAGCCTCGGTCGCGTCGGCGGAGCCGTTGGTCCGGCGCCTCCACCGATCGAGGGCCGGGAGCGCCGTGACGAGGAACAGCCCGAGGGCTGCGAGCAGCACGAGGCCCACGGTCGTACGCCCGTCGATCAGCCCCACCGCCAGCGCGCTCGCGCTGATCAGCCCGCTCCACAGGTACATCAGCAGCACCGCCCGGCGGTGGCTGTGTCCGATGTCCATCAGTCGGTGATGGATGTGCTCCTTGTCGGCGTGGCCGATGCCCTGCCCTCGCCACGTGCGCCTCGCGATCGCGAGCACCACGTCGAGGAACGGGATGAACAGCACGAGGAGCGGCACGAGCACCGCGCCGGTGATGGCAGCGATGTCGCCGGCGCTCGGTGGGAACGGGTTGCGGCCGATGCCGCTGATCGTCGCGATCGACAACAGCATGCCGAGCAGCAGCGAGCCGGAGTCGCCCATGAATATCTTGGCCGGGTAGAAGTTCCACGGCAGGAACCCGAGACAGATGCCGACCGTGATCGCCGAGAGCATCGCCGCCGCCGACGCGTCGCCGAACATGTTCTCCGTCCGGATCACGTACACGAAGAACGCCGAAGCGGCGATCGCGATCATGCCGGCCGCGAGCCCGTCGAGCCCGTCGACGAGGTTCACCGCGTTCGCGACGGCCACGACCCACACGATCGTGAGGGGAACCGCGAGGTCGGGATCGAGCAGGACGACCCCGAGACCGGGGATCCAGAAGAACGCGAGCGCGGCGCCCATCAGCACGAGCACTCCTCCGATGAACACCTGCGCCGTGAACTTGGCCAGCGCGCTGATGCGACGCCGGTCGTCGATCACGCCGAGGCCGAACATCAACGTGCACGTGACGATCGCCGCGAGCGGCACCGGGCTCCCCCGCCGCACCTCGGCGAAGAACGGCAACGCGAGCGCGATGCCCATCGCGACGAGGAAGCCCGCGTACATCGCGATCCCACCCATCGTGGGCGTCGGTGCTGCGTGCACCGTGCGGTCGTTGGGCTCGGAGATCGCGCCCATGCGCACGACCAGGCGCCGGACGATCGGCGTCGCAACGAACGTCGTCCCCGCGGCCGCGAGGAAGATGATCAGGTATGCGCTCACGCTGGGGTCAGTCTGCGGGCCCGGTCGCCCGCCCGGCAACCGGACCCGCCCGGCCCGGGCGGCACGCTACGGGTAGACGGGGAAGCGCTGCATCAGGTCACGCACGCGCCCCCGAGCCTTCTCCTTGGCGCCCACGTCGTCGGGCGACTTCAACACGTCGGCCATGATGCTCGCGATCTCGAGCATCTCCGGTTCGTCCATCCCGAGCGTGGACGGTCCCGGCGTGCCCACGCGGATACCGGACGGCGCCGACGGCGGGTTCGGGTCGAAGGGGATCTGGTTCTTGTTCAGTGCGATCCCCACCTCGTCGCTCACGGCCTCCGCCACCTTGCCGTCGATGCCGAGCGGCCGCAGGTCCGCGAGCAGCAGGTGGGAGTCGGTGCCGCCCGAGACGATGCGCAACCCCTCGTCGGTGAGCCCGGCCGCCAGAGCGCGCGCATCGCGCACGGTGCGCTCCGCGTACTCGCGGAACTCAGGCGTCGACGCCTCCTTGAGGGCCACGGCCTTGCCGGCGATGCAGTGCTCGAGCGGCCCACCCTGCATCATCGGGAACACCGCCTTGTCGATCGCCTTGGCGTGCTCTGCGCGGCAGACGATCATCGCGCCGCGCGGTCCCCGGAGGGCCTTGTGCGTGGTGAACGTCACCACGTCGGCGTAGGGCACCGGCGACGGGTACGCGCCGCCGGCGACGAGCCCGATGAAATGACTTGCGTCAACCCACAAGAGGGCGCCGACCTCGTCGGCGATCTCTCGGAACGCCGCGAAGTCGATCTCCCTCGGGTACGCCGTGAACCCGGCCAGCACGATCTTAGGCCGGTGCTCCTTCGCGAGATCGCGGATGCGATCCATGTCGAGCTGCTCGGTCTCGCGGTCGACCTCGTAGCCCACGAAGTTGAACCACATGCCGCTGACGTTCACGGGCGATCCATGCGTGAGGTGCCCGCCGTGTGCGAGGACCATGCCGAGCACCTTCTCGTTCGGGTCGTTCGGCGTGAGGAAGGCACCGAAGACAGCCATGTTGGCCTGGGCCCCCGCGTGCGGCTGCACGTTGGCGTGGTCGGCACCGAAGAGGGCCTTCGCCCGGTCGATCGCGAGCTGCTCGGTCACGTCGACGAACTCGCACCCGCCGTAGTAGCGGCGGCCGGGGTAACCCTCCGCGTACTTGTTGTTCATCGTCGAGCCGATCGCCGCCAGCACGGCCGGACTCGCGTAGTTCTCGGACGCGATCAGCCGCAGCTCCGTCCGCTCGCGCTCGAGCTCACCCGCGATCGCCGCCGCGACCTCGGGATCGGTGGCCTTCAGCGCCTCCCAGTCGGCCGCGTACTCCCGCTCCTTCGCTCCCTGACCCATCGCTACAGCTCCCCTCGCTCGATCGATGCGATCTGCTCCAGTCGCGGCACGTGCCGGCCGCCCTCGAAATCCGTCGACAGCCACACCCTCACGATCTCGCGAGCGTAAGCCGGCGCGACGACCCTTCCTCCCATGCTCAGCACGTTGGCATCGTTGTGCCTGCGTGAGAGCTCCGCGAGGAACAGGTCGTGACACAACGCCGCCCGCACCCCGTGCACCTTGTTCGCGGCGATCTGCTCCCCCTGGCCGGAGCCGCCCATCACGATGCCTCGCTCGCACTCGCCGTTGCCCACCGCGTGGGCCGCAGCGGCGATGAACGCCGGGTAGTCCACAGGTTCCTCCGAATCGGTGCCGTGGTCGACGACCTCGTGCCCCTCGTCGACGAGGAACGCCTTGATGTTCTCCTTCAGGAGGAAGCCGGCGTGATCGCTGCCCATCGCGATGCGCATCGCTCAGCCCTCGCTCGCCGCGGGTATGGTCGTCGCGCCGTACAGGCCGTCGACCAGCCTCGCGATCCATTCGTCGAGCTCCCACGCGATCGCCCGGTAGCTCTGGAGCGGGAGTCCCAGTGGATCGGCCACGTCCTCGTCGAACGGGTTCCCGGTGAACCCGGCCCGCCTGGCCTCGGTTGCCTGGCCCACGCGATCGGTCAAGGAGTCGGGACCGGCTCCTGGCGACGCCGGTGGCAGCGACTCGAGCAGGCGCACGAGCTCCTTCAGCGTGAACGCGCGGTCACCTGCGCCGTGCTCGTCGGCGAGCGCGACGCGATGTTCGCCCGCCATCGCGATGATGAGATCGACGTCGGCGGTCGGCGCGGCCGCGAGACGGCGGGCCCGGTGTCCGGCGATGTCGGCGCCCCGTTCCGACGCCGCGGTCACGGCCTCAGCGGTGGCCCCCGACCCCTCGACCCCCCACGTGCCGGCCGACGAGACCGTCGGAGCCGCCGGGCCGAACCGCGCGGTCAGGGCGTCACGCAACAGCCCCTCCGCGATGGGGGAACGGCAGATGTTGCCCGTGCAGACGACCAGGATCGAGGTCATGGAGAGGGCCGCGAGTCTAGCAGTGCCTCCCCGGCCGGCAGGGATCGCGCGATGTCATCGGCGCCGAGGTCACCGTCGCCGCAACAGGCGAGCAGCGCCGTGCGCGAGATCCACCACGGTGGACGACGCACCCTCGAGCGGGCGGTCCTCGCAGAGGTAGACGGCGACGAGATCGCCGAACGTCGAACTCAGGCCGTCGCACGTGGTGGCGGGGGATTCGCCGGATCGGTTCGCGCTCGACACCGCCAGCGGGCCGGCCGCGGCCAACACGGCGCGAGCGAGAGGATGCGCCGGCACGCGAACCCCGACGCTCGAGCCGTCGCCGCCCAGGTCCCACGACGCGCTCACCCTCGAACGCGGCAGCACGATCGTCAGCGCCCCCGGCCAGAAGGCCTCCGCCAGAGCCTCGGCCCGAGCGTCCAGCTCGGCCACCGTCCGCGCCGCGTCGGTGGACGGGACGAGCACCGGCAGGGTGAGGTCACGGACCCTCCCCTTGGCCACGAAGAGGCGCGCGGTCGCCTCGGGGTCGTCCGGGCGGGTGGCGATCCCGTACACCGTGTCGGTGGGGAACACCACCAGCAGGCCGGCCAACGCCGCCTCGACGACCTCGGCGACCGGGTCGGGCTTCACGGCCACGTCGCGACGATCACCCGGTCGCGCCCCGCCAGGTCGGGGAGGACGACGACGTCGGTCGCCCCCGCCTCACGTGCCTTCTGACCCACCGCAGCCGCCTGCCGCTCCCCGATCTCGACCACCGCGGCGCCGCCGCTCGCGCAGTCGTGTCCGTGCCTGATCGAACAACGTCTCGTACACCTCGACACCGCCCACGAGCGCCTCGACCGGATCCGCTCGAACCTCGATCGGGAGCGCGGCGTACTCGTGGTCCTCGATGTACGGCGGGTTGCTGACCACGAGGTCGATCGGGCCGGTCGAGGAAGGGTCGAGGGCCGTGAGGAAGTCGCTCGCGCGAACCTCGATATCCAGCCCGGTCCGGGCGGCGTTCTCCTCGGTCAACGCGAGCGCCTCGGGTGATCGATCGACGGCGATCACGCGCGCGTCCGGGCGCTCCCGCTTCAACGACAGGGCGATCGCGCCGGTCCCCGTGCCCACGTCGACGATCACCGGAGCCGGCGTGTCGCGCACGGCGTCGAGCGCCGCATCGACGACGATCTCGGTCTCCGGCCGGGGAACGAACACGCCGGGACGCACGGTCAGGATCAGGTGCCGGAAGCCGGTCTCCCCGGTGAGGTGCTGGGTGGGGACACCCGAACAGCGACGGCAGAGCGCCCGCCCGAAGGCTCTGGCTTCGCCGCTCCGCAACGGGTCCTCGCGCGTGTAGACCCCGGAGCGATCGGTGCCGAGCACGCTCGCGAGCAGCTGCTCGGCCGTCGACAGCGGCGCGTCGACGTCATGCCGCTGCAGGTAGTCGGCGCCTCGTCGCACCACGTCCGACGGCCTCACGTCGGCTCTCCCTCGCCTCCCTCGGCCAGCTGTTGGGAACGCTCCGCCTCGTTGAGTCGATCGATGAAGCCGTCGAGCTCCTCGCCGCCGGCGAGCACGTCGGCGAGCTGATGCGAGGTGTGCTTGATGCGGTGATCGGTCACCCTGCCGTCGGGGAAGTTGTAGGTGCGGATCTTCTCGGCGCGGTCGCCCGAGCCGAGCTGCGAGCGGCGGGCGGCCGCCTCCTTGGCCGCGGCCTCGTCCTGCGCCCGCTGCAACAAGCGGGCGCGCAGGTAGCGCATCGCCTTCTCGCGGTTCTGGAGTTGGGACCGCTCTTCCTGGCACTCGATCTTGATGCCGGTCGGCACGTGCACGATGCGCACCGCGGAGTCGGTGGTGTTGACCGACTGACCGCCCGGTCCGCTCGATCGGTAGACGTCGATCTCGAGGTCCTCGGGACGGATCTCGACCTCGACCTCCTCGGCCTCGGGCAGCACGGCGATCGTCGCGGTCGACGTGTGGATGCGTCCGGACGACTCCGTGACCGGCACCCGCTGCACGCGATGCACGCCCGACTCGTGCTTGAGCCGGCCGTACGCGTCACGACCGCGCACCTCGAGGACGGCGTCCTTGAACCCGCCGAGGTCGCTCGGAGAGCTCGAGAGCGTGTCGGTCTTCCAACGATGCCGCTCCGCCAGCTTGCGGTACATCTCGTAGAGCTCGCCAGCCCACAGCGCCGCTTCCTGTCCGCCGGCTCCGGCCCTGATCTCGACGATCACGTCCTTGCCGTCGTTCGGGTCCTTGGGCACGAGGAGCGATCCGAGGCGGACACGGATCTCGTGGGCGCGCTCCTCCGCCTTGACGGCCTCGTCCTCGAGGAAGGCGACCATCTCCGGGTCGCTCTCGAGCGCGGCCAGCTCGTGAGCATCGGCCGCCTGCTGCACCGCCTCGCGGTACTCACGGTAGGGCGCCACGATCTCCTCGAGCTCCGCGTACGCCTTCCCGAGCGAACGGAGCCGGTCCTGATCGGTGGCCACGCCGGGCTCGGACATCTCGGCGGAGACCCGGTCGTGACGGGCCTGGATCTCCTCGAGCCGGGATTCGAGATCGTCGCTCACGCTGTCGATCATCCCAGGGGGTGTGCCGATCGCCCGACCCGCGTCACGGGGAGCGGTGGCCGTGACGGGCTAACGCCCTCCACCCGGCTCGTCGTCGAGATCGAGGTCGAGGTCGCTCAGATCGGGGAGGTCGGGGAGGTCGTCCTCGGTCGCCGGTTCGTCGAACAACCCGGCGAGTCCGGAGTCGGCGTGGGTCGGCCCCGCCTCGCTTGCGACCCACAGCTCTTCGATCGGCAGCGACGCTGCCTCGGTCTGCGATGCGGTCGCCTGCGGTGGTGCTGCCGATCGCGGCGACGGATCGCCCGACCCTGTCGTCTCGACCGATGCCGCAGGCGGCGCCGGGGGCGGGACCGACGGCTGGATGGCCACCTCCAGGTCGTCGGCGACCGAGAGCAGCCGCGACTGCATCTCGTGCAGCTGGCCGAGCATGGCCTCCCGACGCTCCGCGAGGTTGGCGAGCATGCGATCGGACTCCTGCTGGGCCGCGATCAACGACTGCGAGCTGCGGATGCGGACCTCCTCGGCTCGAGTGCGAGCCTCGGCCTTGATGCGGGCCGCCTCGTCACGTGCCTGCTCGACGATCTGCTCCGCCTCGGTGTCGGCCGTGGCGAGGACCCCGGCGAACCGTTTCGACAGCCGCTCGTATGCGTCGTCGTCCGTTTCGTGGGGCGTGGCCTCGAACTCGGCGATGCGGCCACGCGCCTCGGCGAGCGAGCGCTCGAGCGCGTCGACGTGGGCGGCGAGGGCGACCAGGTACGCGCGGACCTGGTCGGGGTCGTACCCGCGACGGACCGTCGCGAACTCCCGCTGCCTGATCTGCTCACCGCTCGCCACGAGCGGGAGTCCGGTCTCACCCGTGGACACCGCGGATCACACCCCCTGCCGGGTGGCCACCCGGGCCACCCCGTGCATCTTGCGGAAACGAGACCGCCGATGCAATCGTCATCCCGCTGCGCCGGCGGCCTCGTCCTCGCGACGCAACACCTCGTCGAACGATGCGATCGCGACCTCGATCTGCGAGTCGTCGGGCTGTTGGGTGGTGATCTTCTGCAGCCAGATACCCGGCGCCATCAACGCACGCATCACCAGCGAGCCGTGGAAGCGAGCCCCCAGCCGCAGGGCCTCGTAGGCGACGCCGGCGATGATCGGGATCGCGACGATGCGCGAGACGATCCGCCAGAGCAGCCCGGGTGTCCCGAAGAGCGTGAACACGAAGATCGTGATGATCATCACGATGATCAGGAAGTTCGTGCCGCAGCGGACGTGCTCCTTCGGGTAGCGGTCCACCCTGTCGGGCACGAGCTCGTCACCGTGCTCGTAGGCGGCGATCGTCTTGTGCTCGGCGCCGTGGTACTCGAAGACCCGGTGGATGTCCTTCGTACGACCGATCAGCCAGAGGTAGCCGACGAAGAGCAGCACCCGGAACACGCCCTCGCCGATCAGCAACGGCACGCCGCCGCCCAGCCTCCCCTCGACCCACGTGAACAGGGTGGTCGGGCCGAGGATGAACACACCGATGAACAGCAGCATCGCGATCGCGAGCGAGACGCCGATCTGTCTCGAGGTGAGCTGCTCGTCGTCGTCGACGGACTGGTTCGCGGCGATCATCAGCGCTCGCATGCCGATCGCGAGTGACTGCCCGAGCACGATCACCCCGCGGAGCAGCGGCTTGCGAAGGATCGGATGGCGGTCGGCCACCGACTCGATGTCGTGCGACTCCAGGTGGATGTCGCCGGCGGGCCGACGCACCGCGACCGCCCAGTGGCGGGCGCCGCGCATCATGACGCCCTCGACGACGGCCTGGCCGCCGTAGAGGTGCGGTGCGGGCGACGGCGAGGCCGCCGGGTCGTCTGCCACGCGCGGCTAGCTCTTCTGCGCTGCCTGCTGGGCGGCTTGCGTCTTCGCGTAGCGCCGCTGGAACCGCTCGACCCGGCCGCCGGTGTCGACGAGCTTCTGCTTCCCCGTGTAGAAGGGGTGGCAGTTCGAGCAGATCTCGGCGCGGATCTCACCCACGGTCGAGCGGGTCTGGAACGTGTTCCCGCACGAGCAGTGGACGTTCGCGATCTGGTAGTCGGGGTGGATGCCCTGCTTCATCTGTCTGCGTCTCCTTCGCTGACCCACGAGGGTACCTCGCACCGGTTCCAACGCCCGGCTATTCCCGGAGCGACGAGGTGGGCTCAGCTGCCGCTCTTGGCGATCTCCTTCAGGAACTGCTCGTTCGACTTCGTCGCACGGATCTTGTCGGTGAGCAGCTCGAGCGCAGCACCCGGATCGAGCGCGTGCAGGACGCGGCGCAGCTTGATCACGAGCGCGAGCTCCTCGGGCGGAAGCAGGAGCTCTTCCTTCCGAGTGCTCGAGGCGTCGACGTTGATCGCCGGGAAGATGCGCTTCTCCGCGAGCTGGCGGTCGAGACGCAGTTCCATGTTCCCGGTGCCCTTGAACTCCTCGAAGATGCCGTCGTCCATGCGAGAGCCGGTCTCGACGAGCGCGCTCGCGATGATCGTGATCGACCCGCCTTCCTCGATGTTGCGCGCGGCGCCGAAGAATCGCCGTGGCGGGTAGAGGGCGGAGGCGTCGATGCCGCCGGACAGGATCTTGCCGCTCGCCGGCATGCCGAGGTTGTAGGCACGCGCGAGCCGGGTGAGGTTGTCGAGCATGATCACGACATCCTGCTTCTGCTCGGCCAGGCGCTTGGCCCGCTCGAGCACGAGCTCGGTGATCTGGATGTGCTGGTCGGTCGGCTTGTCGAACGTCGAGAACACGACCTCCGCGGCCGTCACCGTGCGCTGCCAGTCGGTGACTTCCTCGGGCCGCTCGTCGACGAGCAGCACGATCAGGTGCACGTCGGGCGTCGACTCGATGATGCCGTTCGCGATCTGCTTCAGGATCGTGGTCTTGCCCGCCTTCGGGGGCGACACGACCATGCCTCGCTGGCCTTTGCCGATGGGCGCGATCATGTCGATGATCCGCTCGGTCACGGCCGTCGGCCCCGATTCGAGCCGGAACCGCTCATCGGGGAAGAGCGGCGTGAGCTTGTCGAAGTTCACGCGATCCTTCGCCTGCTCGGGATCGAGGCCGTTCACGGTCTCGACGTCGAGCAGGGCGAGGTACTTCTCGTTCTCGCGCGGGCGCCGGACCTTGCCCGCGACCACGTCGCCCTTGCGCAACGAGGCCTTCCGCACCTGGGAGACCGAGACGTAGATGTCCTCGGACCCGGGCGCGTAGCCCGAGGTACGCAGGAACCCGTACCCGTCGGGCAGCAGGTCGAGGATCCCCGTCTGCGTCGGGGCGCTCTTCATCTCCTCGGCCCGCTCCTGCTCCTCGCGCAGTCGCCGTTCCTCTCGCTGACGGCGGCGATCCTCGCGGGACGGGCGCTGTCGGCGGTTCCGGTCGCGGTCGCCGCCCTGGTTCTGGTCGCGGTCCGCCTGGTTCTGGGCGCGCCGCCCTGGTTCTGGTTGCGGTCGCCGCCCTGGTTCTGGTTGCGGTCGCCGCCCTGGTTCTGGTTGCGGTCCTGGTTCCGGCCACGGTCTCGGTCGGCGTTCCGGTCGCGGTCACGGTTGCCATCGCGGTCCTCGTCGCGGTCGCGGTCCCTCGCGCCTTCCCGGTTCCGGTCGGCGCCGTCGGTCTCGCGGTCGGGCGCGTCGGTCGCGGGGCCGTCCACGCCGGCGGTCGCTCGGGGCTCGTCCAGCGTCCGTGCGCTCGGCCACGGCGACCGCAGCCGGCGCGGCGCTCGTGGCGCTCTCTCCCGCGCCGTTGCCACCCTGAGCGACGATCGCGTCGATCAAGCCGGCCTTACGCAGGCGCTGGGTGCCCTCGATGCCCATCTCCTGGGCGATGCGCTGCAGCTCGGGGATGAGCTTCTGTTCGAGGGCGCTTCGGTCGGTGGTGGTGTCCATGAGGCTATGCCTCTCCCTTCAGGTCGTTCTGGAGCGTCTGCCAGTCGGCCAGGAACTTCTCCAGACCGGCGTCGGTGAGCGGATGCTTCACGAGCTTCGTGAAGACGTCGAACGGCATCGTGGCGATGTCGGCGCCCGCCAGAGCCGACTCGATGATGTGCATCGGATGGCGCAGCGAGGCCGCCAGCACGTTCGTGTCGTACCCCTGTACGGCGTAGATCTCGGTGATCGCACGCAGCGTGCCCATGCCGTCGGCGCCGACGTCGTCGAGGCGACCGAGGAACGGCGACACGATGTATGCACCGATCTCCGCTGCCAGGATCGCCTGCGCGGGCGAGAAGACGAGCGTCACGTTGATCTTGATGCCGTCGTTCACGAGCCGCTTGCCGCACGCGAGCCCCTCGGCCGTCATCGGGACCTTCACGACGGCGTTCGGCGCCTTCTGAGCGAGCACGAGCCCTTCCTCGTACATCGCGTCGGCCTCGGTCGCCGTGGTCTCGAGCGAGATGTCGCCCGGAACCGTCTCGAGGATCTCTTTCCAGACGACATCGGGATCCTGGCCCTCACGGGCCACGAGCGATGGGTTCGTCGTGACGCCAGAGAGCACGCCCCACCGATTGATCTCGCGGATCTCCTCGATGTCGGCGGTGTCGAGGAACAATCTCATGCGGTCTGTCCTCCTGCGATCGGATGGTGGGGAGCTGGATACTCGTCAGATGGGTGCTCGGAACGGGCGTCGACGGTGATCGGACGGTCGGCGATCGCTGCCGCCGACTCGCGGATCTCTGTGGCCCGTTGCGTCGTGTGCTCCATCACCAGGTCCATCACCGCGGCGATCGCCTGATCGAAGCTGTAGTTCGGCAACACCGGCACGCCGTGCGACAGCGCCTGGCTCTTCACGTACCGCTGGAGCCGGCGGATGTTCTCGAACCCCGCCGCGTAGCGCTCGGCAGGGCGGGCCGCGACGGCATCCTCACGGGTGGCGAAGTGCGAGAGGTGGCGTCCCTCGTCCTCGACGCCGAGGACGAACGGCACCGCCAGGATCCGGTCGCGACGCGAATCGAGGTCGAGGAACCCGGGGACGATGTGGGCGCCTTCGATCACGATGCTCGTGCCCTCGAGGGCCGCTCGCTCGATCAAGGCGTCGATGCCGACCGCGACCGCCGCCGTCTGCTCTCGGAACCCCAGGAGCAACGCGTCGGACGACGTTCCCGGCGGCTCACGGAGCGCTTGGTCGGCGTGGAACGACGACGTGTGCAACGTCGGCATCAGCTCCGACGAGAGCATCGAGCGCATCACCTCGCGGATCGCATCGGTCGCGACCACGCGGACGATGCCCAGCCGTGCGGCGAGCTGCGTGGCGATCGTGGACTTGCCGACCCCGGTCGTGCCGCCGATCAGGATCACGAGCGGGACGTCGAGTCGCTCGACCTCCTGCCAGCGGATGTAGTTCTTCGCGTACCGCTCACCGGCGATGTCGCCGATCACCGAGAGGGCGAGCTCCGAGAGCTCGGCGGACGTGACCGATGCGAGCCCCTGGTCCCGCAGCCGATCCTCGATCGCCTCGGCCACCTGGTACGCCCGGTACGGCGACAGTCCCGTGACCATCACCTGCGACGCCATCAGCCCCTTGGAGAAGGGCAGGCCGGGCTCACGATCGGTGATGACGATGTGTGGCGTCTTGGGTTCTCTCGGTTCCATCGGCTGGCTCAACGGTTCCCCCGATGTGCACATCGCTCTCGGGCGAGGTCGATCACCTCGCCCAGGGCGGTGTCGAGGTCGGTCGACCCCTCCACGACCACGGCGCGGTTGTCCACGAACACGACCTCCGCCCCCCGGGCGAGAGCCCGCTCGACGCCGATGTCGACGGCGGCGGCCTTCAGCTCCGTGAGGAGGACGTCGTACCCTTGGGCTGCGTCGAGGTCCTCCGCGAGGCCGGCCCGATCGGCCAACCGTGCGCTCCACCCCACCACCTCGCATCGGGACGCCTCTCGCAGGTGCTCGACCTGCCGAGCGGCGATACCGCCAGGAGCGGTGGTAGCGAAGAACACCCGCGCATCCCGTACCTCGGCCAACGGAACCGGGACGAAGTCGGTGATCAACAACTGCGACTCATCGAGGAACCGGAGGACGTGGGATCGCAGCGCGGAGAGATTCTCGGACCCGGCGAGCGGGCCGGCAGCCATGGTAACAACCACCAGGTCGGACCGCAACAGCCGATACGGGCCGAGGTAGCCACCCAGGTACTCGGGCGGCGCGCCCGCGGGCACCACGAGCACCCCGGCATCCCAGGGCATCGGCGGCACGGCGGCCCCGCTGCCCTCGAGCACGACGACACCGGGACGTCGTTCGGCGGCGAGCTCGGCGGCGACCCGCAGGTTCGACGCATACGGTGCCCCGGCGAGCCCGCCGCCCGCCCGGCGCGTCCCGATCGTGGTGACGCCGGTCGTGAGCGCGTCTTCCAGGTAGTCCGAGGCCGCGTGCTGGCCCGATCGCACGAGCTCGATCAGACGATCGAGATGCACGCTGCCGGCCTCCGCCACCTGAGGCTCGGCGGGACCACCCCGCCCCATCGCCACCACGACGGGATCGTCGCCTCGCCTCGCCGCCAACCGCGCCACCTCGCCGCTGATCGCGGTCTTCCCCGTGCGCTTGCCGGTGCCGATCACGGCAAGGGTGGGTGCGGCGAGCGGCGGTCCGTGCTGCGGCGAGGTCAGCTCGAAGTCGGCGCCCGCGTAGCGCACGCCGCGCGTCAGCGCCACGGCGGCGAGCTCCATCCGCTCGCGATAGCCGAGCACCGGCTCGTCGGAGAGGTCGAGCACGACCTCAGGCATCCAGGTGTCGATCGCGTCCGCGAGCGCTGCCATGCGATCGTGGCCGGCCGCCCTGATCGGCACACCGACGTCCGGCAGCGATCGCGGATCGATCTTCTCGATGCCCCCCACGAACACGGCGCCCACGACCTCGTGGCCACGCTCGATCGCGGTCTCGATCCCCCAGCGGGTGACGGGGGGATAGTGCTCGCCGTCTACGAGCACGACGGTTCGCATCGGTGGGATCGCCTCCTTCGGGGAGCGATGATCTGCGAGGAGCCCGGACCGCCCGCTAGTCGCCGACCGGCACCGAGCGGTCCTCGATCGACTGCTCGTGCTCCCGGTGGAACTGGTCGCCTGCCAGCGAGAAGTGGGCCATCACGTGACTCTCGCCGAACGGGAAGCGCCGCAGGATACGCACCTGCTCCTCGTCGAATTCCAACACGTTGTAGCAGGGTTTCGTGTACCCACGGACACGCAACGACGAGACCGTGCCGGCGTTCGCGACGTACATGTCCTCGAGGCGCCAGACGTACGGCACGTGCTTGTGGCCCGAGAGCACGACCTGCACGCCGGCGTGGATCAGCACCTCGAGCAGGTCGCCGGCGTCCATCACGGTGCTGCGTTCGCGGCCGGTGCCGGGGATCGGCAGCAGGTGGTGGTGCAGCACGAACACCTTCAGCTGCGCGGGTTCCTCGAACTGGCGACGGATCCAGTCGTAGTGGACGCGACCGACCTTGCCCTCGTTGAGGTCGGGCTCACTGGAGTCGACGCCGACGATGCGCACGCCTTCCACGTCGTGGGACCACATACGGGAACCGATCAGGTCCTCGAAGTGCAGGTAGCCGACGTTTCGGGAGTCGTGGTTGCCGGGCACCGTGAGCATCGGGGCCTGGATGCGCTCGGCGTAGGCGACCCAGTTCTTGTACTCCTGGCGGTAGCCCTCGGCGGTGAGGTCGCCGCTGACGACGACGACGTCGGGATGCATCTCGTTGAGCTCTGCGATCACGCGGTTCATCAGGTTCGGCACGAAGAACTGTGAGCCGACGTGCGGATCCGAGATGTGGGCGATGGTGACCACGGGTGTGGCCAGTCTAGTGGGGCGACGGGAGGCTCGGCGGGAGCCAGCGAGAAGCTCCTCGAACGAGGATGGCCGCCATCCGTGTCGATGCCGTGCGACGATACCGGCCTCATGACGTGGCTCGACGTGCTGTTGGTGGCGTTGCTCGCGGGAGCCCTGTACTCGGGGTACCGGCGAGGCGCGGTGCTCCAGGTGATCGGCATCGCGGGTCTCATCGTGGGTGTGATCGTCGGCGTGATGCTCGCGCCCCGGGTCGCCCAGGTCGCTGGTTCTCCCGCCGCGGCCGTCGCACTCGTCCTCGGCACCGTCCTGGTCGCGGGCGCGGTCGGCAACATGATGGGGTGGGCCGCGGGGAGCAGGCTGCGTCGCCGGACGCACGAGACGCCGCTGCGCAGGGTCGACGCCGTCGGCGGCTCGCTGATCTCCGCCGTCGCCCTCGTGCTCGCGACCTGGTTCCTGGCGCTCAACTTCGCGGAGGGCCCGTTCCCCGTCCTGTCGAGGGGGCTGCGGGAGTCGGAGATCGTGCGCACCCTCGACTCCACCCTGCCACCGCCTCCGTCGTTGGTGGGCGAGGCGAGACAGCTGCTGTCGCTGCTCGGGTTCCCCGACGTGTTCGTGGGTCTCCCCGACGAGCCCTCGGAGCCCGTCGAGCCGCCGAACGGCGCCCAGGCCAGGGCGGCGACCAGGGCAGCGCAGGATTCCACCGTGGAGGTGCTCGGCGCCGGCTGCAACCGAGGCTTCGTGAATCAGGGCAGCGGCTTCGTCGTCGACGACGAGCTCGTGCTCACGAACGCCCACGTGGTCGCGGGCACCACCGAGCAGTGGGTGCAGTTCGACGGCGTGCGCATCCCGGCGACCGTCGTCGCCTTCGACCCCGACCTCGACGTCGCCGTGGTGCGGGCGGCCGGCTTGACGCTCCCGCCGTTGCCGCTGCTGCATGGCGAAGCCGAGCGCGGCGATGTCGGGGCCGTGCTCGGCTTTCCCGGCGGCGGCTCGTTGGCGGCCGAGGGCGCGGCGGTCCGGTCGGTGATCGAGCCGGTGGGACGGGACATCTACGGCGACGGCCAGGTGCGCCGCCGCGTGTACGAGGTGCAGGCCTCGATCCGACGAGGCAACAGCGGCGGACCGTTCGTGCTCGCCAGCGGTCGGGTCGCGGGGCTCGTGTTCGCGAGCTCGGTGACCGACGACGACGTGGGGTACGCGATCGTCGCGACCGAGTTCCTCCCGATGCTCGCGGATCCGGGTTCCCTGACCGCCTCGGTCGCCACCGGCGTCTGCGCGAGCTGAGGACCAGCTCAGCCGCGTTCGAGTTCGAACCCGGTCGCCCGAACGGCGAGCGGCAGGATCCGCCAGCCGGATCGGGGTTCGAGCACGTCGTGCGCACCCGGGAACGACAGGAGCGTGGGGCCGGCGCCGGACACGCACACCGGCACACCCGCGTCCCGCACCGCGTCGAAGACTTCGCGGACCGAGGGCACCAGCGCCAGCCGCGCGTCCTGGTGAAGCCGGTCGCGCATCGCCTCGCCGAGCAGCGCCGGATCGGCCGTGAACGCTTCCACGGCGAGCGCCGCGTGAGCGATGTTGAACACCGCGTCGGCCCGACCCACAGGGTCGGACAGCGCCGAGCGTGCCTCGTCGGTGGGCAGACGCACGTGCTCGGGCAGGAGCAGCACCGGCCGAAGATCCGGATGAGGCTCGAGGCGGCGCACGAGCCCATCCCCCACGGCGATCGTGAATCCTCCGAAGCAGGCGGGCGCCGCGTTGTCGGGGTGGCCCTCGATCGAGGCCGCGTGGGTGAACACCCTCCTCGGTGAGGGTTCGTCGCCGAGCAGCGCGAGCGCCGACGCCACCCCCGCGACCACCGCCGCCGATGAGGACCCGAGCCCCCGGGCGAGCGGGATGCGATTGAGGCCGCGCAGACCGAACGACGGCAGCGCACGGTCGCCGGCGACCCGCCGCATCGTGACGTGGATCAGGTCGGACCCGTCGATCGCGAGCTCCTCGGCCCCCTCACCGATCCACTCGACGCGGGGGTCGGCCTCGGTGTCCACCGTCACCTCGTTGCACCATTCGAGCGCGAGCCCGAGGCAGTCGAAGCCGGGGCCGAGGTTGGCCGAGGTCGCGGGCACCCGGACGGTCACGCGCATCGTCGGAGCCTATCGCGGGTCCGGCGCGCTACAGCCCGAGCTCGGCGGCGACCGCCCCGGCGTCGGGCGGCACGGTCGAGGGATGGGCCGCCCCCGCGATCGCCCACTCCGGGTCCTTCAGGCCGTGGCCGGTCAGGATGCAGACGACGGTCGCCCCCGATGTCAGCTCGCCCTCGGCGTGCAGGCGCAGGAGGCCGGCGACGCTGGCGGCGCTGGCGGGCTCGGCGAACAGTCCCTCGCGCGCCACCCGACGGTAGGCGGCCAGGATCTCTCGGTCGGTGACCGCGCCGATCGCCCCCTCGGACTCCCTCGCGGCGGCGACGGCCTTGTCCCACGACGCAGGATTTCCGATGCGGATCGCCGTCGCGATCGTCTGCGGATCGCGCACCGGCGCACCCAGCACGATCGGGGCTGCTCCCTGCGCCTGGAACCCCATCAGCCGTGGCGGCTCGGTGATGACGCCGTCGGCGAGGTACTCGGAGTAGCCGATCCAGTGGCTGGAGATGTTGCCGGCGTTGCCGACCGGCACGCAGTGCAGATCGGGCGCCCGCCCGAGCGCGTCGACGATCTCGAACGCGCAGGTCTTCTGGCCCTGCAGCCGGTAGGGGTTGACGCTGTTCACGAGCGTGACGGGGAAGCGCTCCGCGAGGTCCTTGGCGAGCTCGAGCGAGTCGTCGAAGTTGCCCTCGACCTCGAGCACCCGGGCGCCGTGCACGAGCGTCTGGGCCATCTTGCCGATCGCGACCTTGCCTCTGGGCACGAGGACCGCGCACGTCAGGCCCGCCTTGGCGGCGTAGGCGGCCGCCGACGCGCTCGTGTTGCCCGTCGATGCGCAGACGACGGCCTTCGCGCCCTCCTCGAGGCCTTCGAGATCGCGAGGGTCATGCCTCGGTCCTTGAACGAGCCGGTCGGGTTCGTGCCGTCGTACTTGAGCCAGACCTCGCACCCGGTCTCGTCGCTGAGCGGCCCGAGCGCACGAGCGGGGTGCCGCCCTCACGCAGGGTGATCACCGGCGTGTCGTCGCTGACGGGGAGCCGCTCGCGATACTCCTCGATCAGCCCCCGCCACTGATGAGCACCCGTCCCCGATACCGGCATCGGCGGTTCGGCGGTCACGGCTCCTCCCCCTCGACCCGCAACACGCTCGCGATGGACCGTACGGCCGGTGACTCGCGGAGCTCCTGCAGGGTCTTCTGCAGCGCCCCCTCCTGGGCTCGGTGCGTGATGAACACGAGGGTCGCCTCGTCGCCGGCGCCCTCCTGCCACACACGCTCGATCGAGACGCCGTTGTGACCGAAGTCGCCCGCGATCTCGGCGAGCACGCCCGGGCGATCGGCGACGTGGAGGTTCAGGTAGTACTGGCCCTGGGTGTCGTCCATCGGCCGGATGCGGCGCTCGAGCACGCACGTGCACCCCATCGCGCGGCCACCGGTCGTCCGGTTGCGGGCGGCGGTCACGAGGTCGCCGACGACGGCGGTCGCCGTGGGATCGCCGCCCGCCCCGGGTCCGTAGAACATCAGCTGGCCGACCTTCTCGCCTTCCACGAACACGGCGTTGAACGCGTCGCGCACCGCCGCGAGCGGGTGCGCTGCAGGGATCATCGCCGGGTGCACCCTGGCGGAGATCTCGCCGTCGTCGAGCTCGGCGATCGCGAGCAGCTTCACGACGTAGCCCATGCGTCGAGCGTCGGCGATGTCGAGCGAGGTGATGCCCGTGATGCCCTCACGGTAGACGTCGCCGGCGACCACGCGCGAGTTGAAGGCGATCGAGGCGAGGATCGCGCACTTCGCCGCGGCGTCGAACCCCTCGACGTCGGCGGTCGGGTCGGCCTCGGCGTACCCGAGGCGCTGGGCCTCGGCGAGCGCCTCGTCGAACGACGAACCGTGATCGCTCATCTGCGTGAGGATGTGGTTCGTGGTGCCGTTCACGATGCCGAGCATGCGGCTCACGCGTTCGCCGGCGAGCGATTCCTTCAGCGGTCGGATCAGCGGGACACCGCCCGCGACCGAGGCCTCGAACAACAGGTCGAGGCCGGCGGCATCGGCGGCGTCGAAGAGGTCCTTGCCCTCGCTGGCCAGCAGCTCCTTGTTGGCGGTGACCACCGACTTCCCGTTCGAGAGGGCCCGGAGCAGCAGGACCCTGGCGGGCTCGACCCCACCCAGCACCTCGCAGACGACGTCGATCTCGGGGTCGTCGACGATCGAGACCCCGTCGGTGGTGAAGGCATCTGAGGACAGCGGCACGTCGCGGTCCCGGCCTGGATCGCGCACGGCCACCCTCGTCACGGCGAGCCGGCAGCCCGCCCGCATCGCGATGTCGTCGGCGTGCTCGTGCAGCAGCCTGATCGTCGCGGCGCCGACGGTGCCACACCCCAGCATGCCGATGCGGATCGTGCGTTCGCTCATGCCTCGTCTCCCGGCCTGCGGTCTCGGCGGAGCCGTCGCCCCTGCCACCGATCCACGCCGCCATCAGTATCTCGTCCTCGTCACCGTAGGACTTGCGCGAATGCCGCGCGAGCCTCCCCTCCTCGACGAACCCGAACTTGCGGTACAGGGCGATCGCGCCCGTGTTGTGCGGGTAGACCGAGAGCACGATCTTGTCGACACCCACCGAGCGTGCCCATCGCAGCGCCTCGGCCATCAGGGCCGTCCCGACCCCGCGACCGCGGACATCCGCCGAGACGGCGATGCCGAGCGTCGCCACGTGACGCGTCACCGGATGCGCCTCGCGCTGGATGTAGACGTGCCCCACGACCCGATCGCCGGCGTCGACGGCCACGATCTGCGCCTCGCGATCGGTCCACGATCGCCGGAACCGGCGCCGGTAGGTCCACGGCGTGCCGGTGACACGCTCGGTGCGCACGTGGCGGCCCTCCTCGACGATCGCGGTCCAGAAGGCGAGGTAGGAACGAGCGTCCTTGGGCCGGGCGGGTCGCACGGTGATGCCCTCGAGCGCGGCGGGGGCGACCGGCGTTCGGGACCCCCCGACGAGTTCCCCGTCGTCGAACGTCGCGTGCTCGGGCCATGGACCGGCCGGGGTGGCCTCAGGCATCGTCCTCGACGCGTTCCATCGACGCCGGTGCGCTCACCCCGAGCAGCGCGAGGAGGTTCGCGAGCACCTGCTTCGTGGCAGTCGAGAGCCACAACCGTGCCTGCGTGAGCGCCTGGTCGTCGCTGACGACCCGGCAGTCCGTGTAGAAGCGGTGGAACCGCCCGGCCAGCTCCTGGGCAGCGTGCGCGACGCGGTGAGGCGCCCGGAGCTCTGCCGCGTAGGCGATCTGGTCGGGCACATCGGCGAGCCCGCGCATCAGGTCGAGTTCCGCCTCGTCGGTGAGCAGTGTCAGGTCGGCGTCCTCGATCGGCGCCAACGCGACGCCCTCCGCCTCGGCCTTGCGCAGGATCGACGCGATGCGCGCGTGGCCGTACTGCACGTAGTACACGGGGTTGTCCATCGATTGACGCTTCACGGCCTCGATGTCGAAGTTCATCGACGCGTCGTTCGAGAAGAGCAGCAGCTGGAAGCGTGCCGCATCGGCACCGACCTCGTCGAGCAGCTGATCGAGGGTGATGAAGTTGCCCGAGCGCTTGCCCATCGGCACGGGTTCGCCGTCGCGCAGGAACGCGACCCACTGATAGATCACGAGCTCGACGGCGTCGGGGTCGTACCCCATCGCCTGAGCGGCTCCCTTGACCCTGGCGACGTCCCCGTGGTGGTCGGCGCCCCAGACGTAGAGCAGCCGGTCGAACCCCCGGGAGAACTTGTCCACGAGGTAGGCGAGGTCCGCCCCGAAGTAGGTGTGCTGACCGTTCGAGCGGATCACGACCCGGTCCTTGTCGTCGCCGTAGGCCGTCGAGCGGAACCACGCCGCACCCTCGTCGTCGTAGACGACGCCGGCATCGCGCAGCCGTTCCACGGCGGCCTCGATCTCACCCTTCGCCGCGAGCTCGGACTCCCGGAAGTAGACGTCGAAGTGCACGCCGAACCGGTCGAGGGTCGCCTCGATCCACCGCAGCACCCGTGCCACCCCTTCGGCGCGCATCCTCAGGAAGCGTTCGTCGTCGGGCAGATCGGCGAGCTCGCGGCCCTCCGTCTCGAGGATGTCCCGGGCGAGTTCCTCGATGTAGGCGCCGTGGTACCCGTCCTCGGGCACCTGCGCGTCGCGCCCGACGAGCTGCAGGAACCGTGCCTCGATCGAGGCTCCGAACCGGTCCATCTGCCCGCCGGCGTCGTTGAAGTAGTACTCGCGCTCGACCGACCAGCCGGTCGCCTCGAGCAGCCGCGCGAGGGCGTCGCCGATCGCGGCGTTCCTCGCGTGAGCGACCGTGAGCGGCCCCGTGGGGTTCGCGCTCACGAACTCCACCTGTGCCCGGCGCCCGTGGGGCTCGGCGAGCCCGTAGGAGTCGCCCTCGGCGATCACGGCACGCACGGCGTCGTGCAGCCAATCGTCGGTGGTGAACAGGTTCACGAAGCCGGGACCGGCGACCTCTGCCTTCTCCAGGAACGGCGCCGCCGGCAGGGCGTCGACGATCGCCTGCGCGACCTCCCGCGGAGGCTTCCCCGCGCGCGTGGCCAGGCCCAGGGCGACGTTGGTCGAGAAGTCGCCGTGCTCGCGCTGCTTCGGCACCAGCAGCTCCGGCGTCGGCAGGTCGCCCTCGATGCCGAGGCCGGGCGCCGCGGCCTCGAGCGCCGTCGAGAGCACCGAGACGAGGTCGTCCTCGATCATGCGGAGCCTCCGGCGGCGAGCGCGTTCCGCACGAGAGCGACCAGGGCCTCGGGGTCGAACGGCTTCGTCACGTAGGCCACGACGTCCTGCGCGCCGCCCCGGGCCTGGCTCTCTTCCTCGGTGTGAGCCGTCAGGAGCACCATGGGCACATGCCCCATGCCGTGTTCCTCTCGCAGGATGCGGGTCACCTCGTACCCGTCGATGCCCGGCATCGTCACATCGAGCACGATCGCGTCGGGCACCGCCTCGATCGCGCGTTCCACCGCTCGGTCGCCTCGCGTCGCGCTCGACACCCGGAACCCGCCGAGCCGGAAGTTGAGCTCGAGCAACTTCACGATCACCGGGTCGTCGTCGACGACGAGCACGTGCGGCGGGGAGTCCTCCATCGTTGGAGGATACCGAGCGCGCTGGCCGGCCCTTGGCCACGCCTGCCGCCACACCGGAAAAGTGGGCGGACCGACGGTTGCTAGACTCGCCCCGCCGCCCCCGTAGCTCAGGGGATAGAGCGCCGGCCTCCGGAGCCGGGTGCGCAGGTTCGAATCCTGCCGGGGGCACCGACGGCCCGTACGATGGCGGCGATGACCGATCCCCGGCAGATGCACGCTCCGACGGGCTTCCACGAGGATCGCCCGCTCGAGCGCGAGGATCTGCTCGACGATCCGATCGACCAGTTCCGTCGCTGGCTCGACGACGCGGAGGCCGCCGGGGTGCCGTTGCCCAACGCGATGGCCGTGGCGACCGCGGACGCGAGTGGCCGGCCGTCCGTGCGCCACGTGCTGCTGCGCGGCGTCGACGAGCACGGGTTCCGGTTCTTCACGAACCGGGAGAGCCGCAAGGGCCGCCAACTGGCCGAGAACCCCCGGGCGGGGCTCGTCTTCCTGTGGAAGGAGCTCGACCGGCAGGTGCACGTCACCGGGCCCGTGGACCCGGTCGACGACGAGGCGTCCGACGCGTACTTCGGGACCCGGCCGCGCGACGCGCAGCTCGGCGCCTGGGCGTCGGCGCAGAGCACGGTGATCGGGTCGCGCGAGGAGCTCGAGGCGCGCATGACGGAGATGGCCGAACGGTTCCCCGGCGAGGTTCCCCGTCCGCCGCATTGGGGTGGCTACGCCGTGCGCCCGGAGACGATCGAGTTCTGGCAGGGGCGCCGGCACCGGCTGCACGACCGCTTCCTCTTCACCGCGCACCCCACGGGCTGGCGCGTGGAGCGCCTCGCCCCCTGACGATCGGACCGGCCCTTCCCCCGAGGGTCCTTCGCCCCTACGTCCCGGCCCCTCGGCCAGCCACGATGCCGGGCATGGACACCGACGTACAGCCGCAGCATGCCGACCTGCGCCGGATGCAGACGGTCGACGGCAACGAGGCCGTCGCGGCCGTCGCACACCGGCTGAGCGAGGTCATCGCGATCTATCCGATCACCCCGTCGTCGGCGATGGGCGAGCTGGCCGACGAGTGGTCGTCGCTGGGCCGGCACAACCTGTGGGGCGCCGTGCCCGACGTCGTGGAGATGCAGAGCGAAGGGGGCGCGGCGGGCGCCCTGCACGGCGCGCTGCAATCGGGCGCCCTCTGCACGACCTTCACCGCCTCGCAGGGCCTGCTGTTGATGATCCCGAACATGTTCAAGATCGCCGGTGAGCTGACACCGTTCGTGATGCACGTCGCGGCCCGCGCCGTGGCCACCCATGCGCTCTCGATCTTCGGCGATCACTCCGACGTGATGGCCGCGCGGACGACCGGGTTCGCGATGTTGTGCAGCTCGTCGGTGCAGGAGGCCCAGGATCTCGCGCTCGTCGCCCACGCGGCGACCCTCGAGACGAGGGTGCCGTTCCTGCACTTCTTCGACGGGTTCCGCACCTCGCACGAGGTGGCGAAGATCGAGGCGCTCGCCGACGCGGACCTGCGCGCGCTGATCGACGACCGGCTGGTGCGGGCGCATCGCGCGCGGGCACTCTCCCCCGAGCACCCGGTGCTCCGGGGCTCGGCCCAGAACCCCGACGTCTTCTTCCAGGCGAGGGAGGCCTCGAACCCGTTCTACCTGGCGACCCCCGACGCCGTGCAGGCCACGATGGATCGGCTCGGCGAGCGCACCGGGCGCGCCTACCACCTGTTCGACTACGCCGGCCATCCCGAGGCCGAGCGGGTGCTCGTGATGATGGGGTCGGGCTGCGGAGCCGCCGAGGAGGCCGTGGACGGCCCTCGCGGCCCGCGGGGAACGGGTCGGCCTCGTGAAGGTGCGGCTGTTCCGGCCGTTCGCGCCGGGCGCGCTGCTCGCCGCCCTGCCCGAGACCACGCGCGCGCTGATGGTGCTCGATCGCACGAAGGAGCCCGGCGCGGTCGGCGAACCGCTCTACCAGGACGTCGTGACGGCGATCGCGGAGGAGATCGGCGCCGGACGGTCGCGGCTGCGCGGCGGCATGCCGCGCGTGCTCGGCGCTCGCTACGGCCTGGCATCGAAGGAGTTCACCCCGGCGATGGCGAAGGCCGCGCTCGACGCGCTGGACGATCCCGGGGCCCCGCAGCACAGCACGGTCGGCATCGTCGACGACGTGACGAACGCCAGCCTGCCCGTCGACCCGTCGTTCGACACGGAGCTCGCCGAGACGGTGCGCGCGGTCTTCTACGGCCTCGGCAGCGACGGCACGGTGAGCGCCAACAAGAACTCGATCAAGATCATCGGTGAGCGCACCGACCTGCACGCGCAGGGATACTTCGTCTACGACTCCAAGAAGGCCGGCGCGATCACGGTCTCGCACCTGCGGTTCGGCCCGACGCCGATCCGCTCGAGCTACCAGATCCGCCGGGCGAGCTTCGTGGCGTGCCACCAGTTCGAACGACTGGAGCGCACCGACGTGCTCGCGGTCGCCGCGCCCGGGGCGACGTTCCTGTTGAACAGCCCGTACGGCCCCGAGGACGTCTGGGCGCATCTGCCGCTGGAGACCCGGCGGCGCATCGTGGAGCTCGGCATCCGCTTCTTCGTGGTCGACGGCTACGCCGTCGCGAAGGAGGCGGGCCTCGGGCAGCGCGTGAACACGGTGCTGCAGACGTGCTTCTTCGCGCTCGCCGACGTGATGCCGATCGACGAGGCGATCCCGGCGATCAAGGACGCGATCGTGAAGACGTACGGACGACGCGGGGAGACGGTGCTCACCCGCAACTTCGCCGCGGTCGACGCCGCCCTCGACGCCCTGCGCGAGGTGGCGGTGCCGGCCGAGCTCGACGCCGACGAGGGCCCCTCGATGCTGCCGCCGGTGCCTGCGGCGGCGCCCGACTTCGTCCAGCGCGTGACCGCCCGCATGATCGCGGGCGAGGGCGACCTGCTGCCCGTGAGCGCCCTGCCGGTCGACGGCACGTTCCCGACCGACACCGCCCGATGGGAGAAGCGCTCGATCGCTCGCGAGATCCCGATCTGGGACCCGGCGATCTGCATCGACTGCGCGAAGTGCGCCCTCGTGTGCCCGCACGCCGCGATCCGCATGAAGGTCTTCGACCCGGGCGAGGCGGACGGCGCGCCGGCGACGTTCCAGCACAAGGAGTGGAAGGACCGCGAGCGGCCGGGGCGTCGCATGACGATCCAGGTGGCGCCCGACGATTGCACCGGCTGCGGGATCTGCGTCGACGTCTGCCCCGCGCGCAGCAAGGAACAGGTCAAGCACAAGGCGATCGACATGTGCCCGAAGCTCGATCACCTCGACGAGGAGCGCGCGAACTGGGACTTCTTCTCCTCGATCGCCGACCCCGACCCCACGACGGTGCGCGCCGAGACCGTGAAGGGATCCCAGCAGCTGCCGCCGCTCTTCGAGTTCTCGGGCGCCTGCGCGGGCTGCGGGGAGACCCCGTACCTCAAGCTCCTCACCCAGCTCGTCGGCGACCGCTTGTTGGTCGCGAACGCGACGGGGTGCTCCTCGATCTACGGAGGCAACCTGCCCACGACCCCGTGGTCGGTCGGGGCCGACGGCCGAGGGCCGGCGTGGTCGAACTCGCTGTTCGAGGACAACGCCGAGTTCGGACTCGGCATGCGACTCGGGCTCGACGCCCAGCGCCTGCTGGCGCTCGAACTCCTCGAGACGCTCGAGGACGACCTCGGAGAGTCGTGCGTGCGAGGGCTCGTCGAGGGGTCCGAGTCGCGCGACCGCGACGCGATCGCCCGCCAGCGCCTGCGGGTCGACGAGCTCCGTTCCCGGCTGCAGCACGTGCACCGCGCCGAGGCCCGCGACCTCGAGGCGATCGCCGATGCGCTGACACCCACGAGCGTGTGGATCGTGGGCGGCGACGGGTGGGCCTACGACATCGGTTTCGGTGGGCTCGACCACGTGCTCGCGAGCGGTCGCAACGTGAACGTGCTCGTGCTCGACACCGAGGTGTACTCGAACACGGGAGGCCAGGCCTCGAAGGCCACGCCACGCGGCGCCGTCGCCAAGTTCGCCGCGGCGGGCAAGGGACAGGGCAAGAAGGACCTCGGCATGATCGCGACCGCGTACGGCGACGTGTACGTGGGCCAGATCGCGATGGGGGCCGACATGCCCCATACGGTGAAGGTGCTCGCCGAGGCCGAAGCCCACCGTGGCCCATCGCTCGTGATCGCGTACAGCCACTGCATCGCGCACGGCATCGACATGTCGACCGCGATGACGCATCAGCGCGATGCGGTCGCGACCGGGTACTGGCCGCTATGGCGATACGAGCCGGAGGCGGTCGCGCGAGGAGAGCACCCGTTCCATCTCGATTCGAAGCGGCCGTCGCTCCCCCTGTCGGCGTTCGCGTCGAAGGAAGCACGGTTCGCGATGCTCGCCCGCTCCGATCCGGCTCGCGCCGAGGAGCTGCAGCGGCTCGCGCAGGACGACGTCGACTCCCGGTGGCGTCTCTACGAACAACTCGCGGAGGTCGACCGGGGACCCGACGAACCGACCGACCCGCCGACGATCGGCGACCCACAGGAGGTGGAGGACCCGTGAGCCCCGACCTGCGCACCACCTACCTCGGCCTCGAGCTCGCCAACCCGCTGGTGCCGAGCGCCTCGCCGCTGGGTCAACGCATCGAGACGCTCCGCGCGCTCCAGGATGCGGGTGCCGCCGCCGTGGTGCTGCCCTCGCTGTTCGAGGAGCAGATCGAGCACGACGAGATCCAGTTCACCGGGGCGCTCGAGGCGGGCGCGGAGAGCTACGCGGAGGCACTCACGTACCTGCCGGAGTTCGCCGACTACACGACCGGCAGCGACGCCTACCTGCGACACCTCGAGGCCACGGTCCGTGACCTCGAGATCCCCGTGATCGGGAGCCTCAACGGCATCTCGCTCGGCGGGTGGGTCGAGCACGCTCGACGCATCGAGGACGCCGGCGCCGCCGCCTTGGAGCTGAACGTCTACTTCATCGCGGCAGACCCCGACGAGAGCGGCGCAGCCGTCGAGCAGCGTTACATCGACCTGGTGGAAGCCGTGCGAGCGCGGTGCACGATCCCCCTCGCGGTGAAGATCGGCCCGTTCTTCAGCTCCGTCGGCGACATCGCGCGACGGCTCGTCGACGCGGGCGCCGACGGCCTCGTGCTGTTCAACCGGTTCATGCAGCCCGACTTCGACCTCGACGCGATGACGGTCGACCCCACGCTGCACCTGTCCGAGCCCGACGAGCTGCTCCTGCCGTTGCGATGGATCGCGATCCTGCACGGGCGGGTGGACTGCTCGATCGCCGCCACGACCGGCGTGCATTCGGCGAGCGACGTCCTGAAGGTGCTCTTCGCCGGGGCCGACGTCGCGATGATGGCGAGCGCGCTGCTGCGACGCGGCCCCGAGCACCTCGGCAGCATTCTCCGCGACCTCGACGTGTGGCTCGGGGAACACGGATACGACAGCGTCGCGCAGATGCGGGGCGCCATGAGCCAGGCGCACGTGCCCAACCCCGTGGCGTTCGCGCGGGCGAACTACGCCCACCTGGTGACGAGCTTCGTGAGCCCTTACGACTGGCGCATGGCCGAGCCCGAGGGCGAGCTCCACGCCTGAGGTGAGGGACATCGATCGAGCGATAGGCTCGCCGCCCATGGAGACCGACGACCTTCGCCGAGCCGTTGCCGACGGCATGCCCCAGACGATCGCCGACCTCGAGCGCCTCGTGCGCATCCCATCGATCGGCGCCCCGGGCTACGACCCGTCGTTCGTCAGGGAGAGCGCCGAGGCGACCGCCGAGATCCTGCGATCGGCCGGCGTCGGCGACGCGCGGCTGCTCGAGCTCGACGGCGGGCATCCGGCGGTGGTCGGAGCGATCGACGGTCCGGCCGACGCCCCGACCGTGCTCCTGTACGCCCACCACGACGTGCAGCCCGAGGGAGCGGCGGACCGGTGGCAGAGTCCCCCGTTCGATCCGGTCGTGCGCGAGGGCCGCCTCTACGGCCGCGGGGCCGCGGACGACAAGAGCGGCATCGTCGTGCACGCGGCCGCCCTGCGGGCGCTCGGCGTGCCCGACGGCACCGCGCTGCCCGTGACCGTCCGGATCGTCGTCGAGGGTGAGGAGGAGTGCTCCACCGAACACCTGCCGCAGCTCGTGCAGGGACACGCCGACCTGCTGCGTGCCGACGTCGCGGTGATCGCCGACGGCGGCAACGAGCGCACCGGCGTGCCCACGATCGGCACGAGCGTCCGCGGGGTGACGGACTGCCGCGTCACCGTGCGGGTGCTGCCGATCGCCCAGCACAGCGGCGCCTACGGCGGCCCGATCCCCGACGCGATCACGGCGCTGTGTCGCATGATCGCGACCCTCCACGACGACCGGGGCGAGGTGGCGATCGAGGGCCTCCATCGGTTCGAGTGGGCCGGCGCCCCCGTCACCGAGGAGTCGCTGCGCGAGGAGTCACGCGTCTTCGACTCCGTGGAGATGATCGGGTCGGGCACGATCGCCGACCGGCTCTTCGCGAAGCCCGCCGTGGCCGTGGTGGGCTTCGACGCCCCCGTCGTCGCCGGCTCGTCGAACCAGATCGTGCCGGAGGCATCGGCGCGCGTCTCCCTGCGGCTGGCGCCCGGGGACGACCCCGAGCGCGCCCGCGACGCCTTGGTCGCCCACCTGCGCGCGGCGACGCCGTGGGGCGTCCAGGTCGAGATCGAGGCCGACGAGGCGGGCATGGGATACATGGTCGACACGACGACCTCGGCCTACGCGGCGGCGAAGGCGGCGCTCGCTGAGGCATTCGAGCACGAGGTGGTCGAGATGGGGAGCGGCGGCTCGGTGCCGATCGTGCCGATGCTCGCCGAGACCTTCCCGGGCATGGCGGTGCTGATCTGGGGCGCGGGCGACGAGCGGTCGAACTACCACTCGCTCGACGAGAGCGTCGACCTCGCCGACCTCGAGCGGCTCGTGCTCGCCGAGGCGCTGTTCATCCGCACCCTCGGCGACGGCATCGGGTCCTGACGCCTCCTCGGTCATCGCCCGTCAGCGACGATGGAGTCCGCTCAACTCGTCGGGGTTCGACGATGCGCTACACGAGCCACGTCGAGTTCAGAACGGCCTCAGCGAGAGCGTGAGCGGTCGCCGCCGGGCCACGACCGATGAACGGCTTGGCCCGTATCGAGAAGTATCCTTGGACCATGCGCAGGATTCGAGGCTCTCACCAGGAGGCTGTGGGCGCTGGATCGCGCGCGATCCCCATGACGAGGATCCGCCCAAGTACGACGCGCCTCTCTCCTCTGCGAGGCCGCACGGTGGCGGCTCGGGAGGCGCAGGCGGCTAGGGGCTGCTGATCCTGAACCGTGACCGGCTGATTCTTGTCACTGGTGCGCCGATCGCGGTGGGCGGCGCGTGTTTCGATGTTGGCATGACCTCGGTCATGGCGTGACCGGGTGCTTCATAGGAACGGAGAATGGTGCCCGCGAGCACCACCGCAGCGCCCTCTGCGCTACTACAGCTGCACCGGGCCTAACGCGAGCCGGATCGGCTCCCACGGAAGATTCGCCGATACCAGGGAAGGGTGCCCGCGTGCGCTTCCGCGTCCTCCTTGGCTCGGCGCTGAGCGACCTTCTGGTCCAGATCCATGAAGTCGCTCTCGTTCGGCACGATCTTCGATCCGGGGCGGCCCGGGTAGTCGGCCGGTGTCCTCTCCATGGTCGTCCTCTTTCCTGGCGAGGCTGCGTCCCGTCCAGTATGGGCCGTAGCCGCCATGGGGAGAACCATCGGCCGAGAGGACGGCGCAAGCGAGCCACCACGACGTTGACCGCGGCCTCGGTCGCTGTCTGTGGCCCTGTCGAGCGGCGCTGCTAGGTTGGTCGCATGAGCGACGATCCGACCGCCACCGAGCCGAGTCCTGAATCCCCCGTGGTCGAGGCCGTGCCCGTCGAGGAAGAGGGCCAAGCCGACACATCGTCCGCCGAGGCGGACCTCCCGGCGGAGACGATCGCCGAGCCCGCCAAGCTGCTGCGCATCGCGAGCATGGTGCGTGAGCTCCTCGACGAGACGAGGCAGGCCTCCCTCGACGAGGCCGGTCGCTCACGCCTCGCCGAGATCTACCAACGGGCCGTCGGCGAGCTCAGGGAGGTGCTCTCCCCCGACCTGCAGGAGGAGCTCGCCGACCTCGCGCCCCCGCTCGCCGGGGTGCCCACCGAGTCCGAGATCCGCGTGGCCCAGGCACAGCTCGTGGGCTGGCTCGAGGGGCTGTTCCACGGCATCCAGGCGGCGATGTTCGCCCAGCAGGCGGCCGCTCGCCAGCAGTTCGAGGAGCTCCGGCGTCGTGGTCTGCTGAGCCAGAACCCGCAGTCGCCCGACGGTCCGCCCGAGGGTCCGGCCGCGCGCGGCGGCCAGTACCTCTAGCTACGCACGGACCAGCTGCGCGACCGTCACACGGCGTCGCTCGCCGAGGCATCCGCCTTGATCGGGCGCCGCGACCCCGCGACGTCCTCAGATCCGCCGCTCAGGCGTTGGGCGAGGTACACCGGGAACAGGGACAGCAACATCACGAGCGCCGCGACGGCGTTGGCCTCGGGGCGGTTCCTGGGAAGCCTGATCGCGTTGAAGATCCACTTCGGAAGGGTCAACTCGGATCCCGAGGTGAAGTTGGTGACGATGATCTCGTCGAACGAGAGGGCGAAGGCGAGCAGCCCGCCTGCGATGAGCGCCGTGCCGATCGCCGGCAGCGTGACGTGGCGGAAGGTCTGCCACCCGTCGGCACCGAGATCCATCGATGCTTCCACGAGCGACGTTGGGGTTCGGCGCAGTCGCGCTACCACGTTGTTGAACACGACGACGATGCAGAACGTCGAGTGCCCGATCATGATCGTCCACAGGCTGAACGGGATCTCGAACGTGTTGATGCCCGTGCGCAATGCCATGCCCGTGATGATGCCGGGCAAGGCGATCGGCAGGACCAGGAGGAATGACACCGCCTGACGGCCGAAGAACGCGAAGCGGTGCACGGCGAACGACGCCGCGCTGCCGAGCACCAGCGCGATCGCGGTCGCGACCGAGGCGACCTTCACGGAGTTCCACAACGCCGAGCGCATCGCCTCGTCGCCCAAGGCCAGCTCGAACCACTTCGTCGTGAACCCCTGCGGCGGCCATGCCTGAGCCACGCTGTCGTTGAACGCATAGATCACCACCACCGCGAGCGGCACGTACAGGAACACGATCGTGACCACCGTGCCGAACAGCACGGCGACCTTCGTGCCTCGGGTCTCGACCGACCACGCCATCTAGAGTGCCTCGAACGCGCCGAGCTTCCGCGCGACGGCCAGATACACGGCCATGATCGCGATCGGCACCATCGCGAACGCCGCGGCGAACGGGAGGTTGTTCGCGACACCGACGCTGTCGTAGATCACGTTGCCGATGAACTTCGTGTTGCCGACGAGGATCGGCGCGATGTAGTCGCCCAGCGTCAGCGAGAACGAGAAGATCGAGCCGGCCACGATGCCCGGCAGGGCCAGTGGCCAGACCACCTTCCGCAGGGTCGTCCAGCCCTTCGCACCGAGGTCGCCGGACGCCTCGAGGTACGACTCCGGCACTCGCTCGAGCGCGGCGTACACGGGCAGCACGACGAACGGCAGCCATAGATATGTGAACGTCAGCCAGATCGACCACAGGGAGTTGCCGATGCCCGGTGACGGAAGGCCGAGGGCGTCGAGGAGGGACTCGAGGAGACCGTTCGGCGATGTGATCGTTTGCCAGGCGAAGGCACGGATCAGATAGCTCGTCCACAGGGGCATCACCACCGCGACCAACAGTGCTGATCGCATCCTCGGCGAAGCGATGCGAGCGGCGAAGTAGCCGACCGGCAAGGCCAGGAGGATGTCCGTCACCGTCACCGCTGATGCCATCCAGACGGTCCGCAAGGTGATCGTCCGATAGACCGGCGAGGACCAGAGCGTTTGGAAATTCTGGAGGCTCCAATCCTTGACGATCTGGGCGGTGAGGGAATCGACGGTCCAGAACGCGTTGATCAACAGGAGGACGAGCGCCCCCAGATAGAACACCAACAACCACCCGAGGGGCGGGAGCAGGGTCAGGGTGAGCCTCGTCTTCGGACGGCGATGCAACGTCGCTCCGAGCCGATGCCCGGATGACGAACGGGTCGTGTTGACGTCAACCATCACACGTGGCGAGGGCCGGGCGCCCCCACGGACGCCCGGCCTTCGTCGACAGTTCTACGACCCCCTGATCTCCGTCCACTTCTGCGACCAGACCGAGTAGTCCTCGCAGACGGCGCCTCGGTCGTCACCGCAATCGGTCACAGGTGTCTTCCACAGCGCGAGCGAGTCCAGGAATGCCGCATCGCCGCAGTACCCGTACCGAACCGTGTTGACGAGCTCGGCGGACCCCTTGCCGTAGGCCTTGTCGAGCCGCTTCTCGAGGATGGGGCACGAATCGACGTTGCTCCCGGCAGCGCCGTAGTAGTCGGCGACCTCGGCCTGGACGTCGGGCGTCATCGCCCACTTCATCCACTCGAGCATGCAGTTCGGGTGCGGTGCCTCCGACGACAGCATCCACGTGTCGGCCCATCCGGTCATGCCCTCGGTAGGCTCGGCCGGGGCAACCGGCGCGTCGATTTCCGCATAGCTGAGGTTGACCGGCCATGCTGTGCCGGCGACCATACTGCCGTCGACGAAGCCATCGATCTCCGTGGTGTAGGCAGCCCAGTACTTGTCGATCATGGTGCTCTGCCCCTTCAGCAGCTCGACCGCAGCATTCAGCTGCTCCTCGGTGAGCTCGTACGGATCGGTGATACCGAGGTCGGGCTGGTGGGTCTGAAGGTAGAGGGCAGCGTCGGCGATGTAGATCGGGAAGTCGTAGGCCGTGATGCTGCCCGAGTACGGATTGGGCTTCCCGTTGAGCTCGGTCTCGAAGACGACATCCCAGCTCGTGGGAGCCGGCTTCACCTCCTCGGTGTTGTACATGAGGAAGTTCGGCCCATACATGTACGGGGTGCCGTACACGGTGCCATCGACGACGTAGTGGCTGTTGTTCGTGCCCGTCTCGGGCTGGAGCGGATCGATCACGCTGGCGAAGTCGGGGAACAGCGTCGGGTCGACCGCCGAGACGTGCGCCCGATGCGATCAGGCGGTTCGAGGAGTCCCCGGACGCCGAAACACCGTCGTAGGATCCCGCCTGCTGCGTCATCAGATTGAACATCTCGTCAGAGCTGTCCGCGTACTTCACCGAGACCTGGCAGCCCGTGTCTTCCTCGAACGGCGTGACCCAGTCGTAGCTCTCGTAGCCTTCGGTGGTGCCGTCCTCGGTGTAACCGACCCACGCGATCAGGTTGAGTTCGCCTTCGGTCTCGCCGATCGTGTCGATGACCGCAGGGCCCTCGCTGGCGGAGGCACCCGTGTCGCCGGTATCGCCACCATCGTCGCTGCCACATGCGGCAGCGACCAGCACCACGGCCCACAACGCAGCCAACAATCGGACATGCTTCCTCATGCCTGCCCCTCCTCCTGTTCCGATGACCCCCCCACCGCACCGGTCGAAGCCTCGACCGGCCGGTTGTTGCTGCGGTTCCACACCAGGCGGACGGCCTTGCCGCGCACCTGCAGCGCCTCCATCGACGATGTCGAGAGATTCTGTTGCATCACCACGAGGGAGCTTCCCACGTCGAGCTCGACGATGTAGCGGGTGACCGCACCCAGGTATACGACCTTCGCGCACGTGTCCGGTTGCCGTGCAGTCGTCTCGGCTGACCACCTCACGCCGGATCGCTGAGTGCGATCTTCTCGGGCCGGATCGTGAAGGCGTGCGGGTAGCCCACGACCGCCGCGGCAACGTCGCCCTCGAGCACGTTGGAAACGCCGACGAACCCGGCCACGAACCCGGTGGCCGGACGCTCGTAGACCTCGGCGGGCGTGCCGATCTGTTCGACACGGCCGTGGTTGAAGACCGCGAGGCGGTCGCTCATCGTGAGCGCCTCGTCCTGATCGTGGGTGACGTAGATGAAGGTCAGCCCCACGTCCTGCTGGATCTCCTTGAGCTCGATCTGCATCTGCTGGCGGAGCTTCAGGTCGAGCGCTCCGAGCGGTTCGTCGAGCAGCAGCACGCGCGGCCGCATCACGAGCGCCCTGGCGAGCGCCACGCGCTGGCGTTGTCCCCCCGACAGCTGGGCGGGCTTGCGGGCCCCGAACCCGGTGAGCCGCACCATCTCGAGCGCCTCCTCGGCCCGAGCGGCTCGCTCGGACTTCGGCGCCTTGCGCACCATGAGCCCGTAGCCCACGTTCTCCGCAACGGTCATGTGCGGGAAGAGGGCGTAGTCCTGGAAGACGGTGTTGACGTCGCGTTCGTACGGCGGCATCTCGCCGACATCGACGCCGCCGAGCAGCACGCGACCGGCGGTCGGGCGTTCGAATCCGGCGATCATGCGCAGGCATGTGGTCTTGCCCGACCCCGATGGGCCGAGCATCGAGAAGAACTCGCCCTCGCGCACATCGAGGTCGACCCCGTCGACCGCCACGACGTCGCCGAAACGCTTGACGACACCCTCGAGCCGCACCGCGACGTCGCGGGTGCCCGCCTCCACCCCGCGCGCGGCCACGGCCGCGTCGCTCACTGACACCCCTCCAACGTGAACCCCCTCCGGAACCCGCACATCTTGACCGCGGATCAGCGACGCCGCAACAGCGACCGATGCCGGGTGAGCCCCGACGTGAGCCGGCCGAGCACTCCGGGACCCTCGTAGATCAGCGCGCTGTAGATCTGCACGGTCGTGGCGCCCGCCTCGAGGCACGTGTCGACGTCCTCGGCCGACGCGATGCCGCCGCACGCGTTGATCGCGACCTCGTCGCCGACCGCCGCACGCACAGCGCCGACGATACGCGGCGTGTATGGCCAGAGGGCGCGCCCCGAGACCCCGCCGCGGCCCACCGCGAGCCGCTCGTCCTCGACGAGCCGCGTGTTCGAGCAGGTGAGCCCGTCGGCCCCGGCGTCGCGCGCGATCGTCGCGAGCGACAGGACGACGTCTCGCTCGACGTCGGTGACGAACGGGGGCAGCTTCACGAACAGGGGCTTGGACGTCCGGACGCGGAAGGCCTCGACCAGCGCGCGCAGGTGCGCCTCGTTGTCGCCGTCGCGACCCCAGGAGACGTTCGGACAGCTCGCGTTGAGCTCGACCCCGTCGACGAGCGGCTCCAGGAGCTCGAACGACGAGGTGGCGTCCGCGACGTCCTCGTCGGCCAGGCTGACGAAGCGGGGAGCCGGTCCGCGCTCACGGTGGCGCAGGGTGGCGGCGACCGCCTCGGCGCCGGGGTTCGGGAGCCCCATCGCGTTGACGATGGAACGGCGCCGCATCGACCGCACGATCCGCGGGGATGGATTGCCGGCGCGCGCCGCTCGGGTGACCGTGCCGCCGACCACGTACCCGAACCCGAGCTCGCCGAGTGCGTCGAGATGACGACAGGTCTTGTCGAACCCGGCGGCCAACCCGATCGGGTTGCGGAGCGGCACCCCACAGAGCTCGATCTCGAGCGACGGGTCGCTCGCGACCCCGCCGATCCGCTGCCACGGGAGCGGCAGTCCGAGCAACGCGGTCGCGAACCGGTGTGAGGCTTCAGGAGGCAATGCGAAGAAGAGCGGACGGCCGATCGCCGGATACCACCCTGCGCCACGCGTCGCCATCGGCCCCATCATGCCATCATGCCCGCCATGTCCGACGACGTGGTGGCGCGCCTGGTCGAGGCGTCGGAGCTCCACGGCGACTTCGTCCTGTCCTCCGGCGCGCGCTCGACCGTCTACTTCGACAAGTTCCTGTTCCTGACCCGCCCCGACCTGCTCAGCGAGCTCGCCCACGAGGTCGCCACCCTGGTGCCGGAGGGCGCCGACCACCTGGCCGCCCCCGAGGGAGCCGCCACGCTGCTCGTGGCCGCCGTCTCGCTCGAGACCGGATTGCCGGTCGCCGTCGTCCGCAAGGAGCCGAAGACGTACGGCACGATGTCGCAGGTCGAGGGACACGCACCCGAGGGTGCCCGCGTCTGCCTGATCGAGGACGTGAGCACGACCGGTCACCAGGTGCGCCGGGCGGCCGAGGTGCTCACAGGCGTCGGTGTCTCGATCGAGCGCATCGTGCTCGCGATCGACCGAGGCGGCGCCGAGCACCTGCGGGAGGCGGGCTACGACGTCGCGGCGGTCGCCGTGCTCCGCCCCGAGGAACCCTCGCCACAGGGCGGCGACGGGGCCGCCGGCTAGCCCGGCGCCGTGCCGGCGGCGGCCATCGCCGCGTCCTCGCGGGACTCGAGCCGGCGTTGTGCCTCGTCGTCGTGGCGCTTCCACGATGCCGCCACGAGCAGCATCGCCGCGACGAGCGCAAGGTTGCCCGCCAGCCACATCAGGACGGCCGCGTTCCGCTGGTCGGCGAGCGCCTGCGGACCCCACGGCGACGGGAGCGACGCGTACGTCCGATACAGGGGGGCGTCGGCCGTGTAGATGACCAGGGCGAGGAACGACATCGCGGGCATCGCCAGCAGCAGCGACAGCAGGCGCGCCCCGTACCCGACGGGGTGCGGGCTCGGATCGACGCCGACGATCGGCCACCAGTAGACGAGTGCGGCACCGACCCATGCCGCGTGCTCGAGCGCGTGCCAACCCGACGAGGTGAGCGCCACGTCGAAGAGGCGGCTCGCATGGACGGCGATCGGCACGCCGACGAACAGCGCCCAGCCGACGACCGGGTTGCCCAGCACGCGCGCCCCGCGCGAGCGGAGCACCCCTGCGAGCGATCGGGCCCCGCGGATGGGCAGCGTGGCGAGCGCGAGCGTGATCGGCGCCCCGAGCGCGAGCAGGGGCGGCGCCACGAACGTGAGCAGCAGATGCTGCAGCATGTGCACGGTGAACGAGACGTCCGCGTACACGTCGATCGGGGACACCAAGGCCAGCACGAGCGCGACCCAACCGGTCGCGAACGCGATCGGCCGGCGCGCCGGGAACGAGCGTCCGAGCCTGCGGGCACGAACGCAGCCGGCGAGGTAGGCCGAACCGACGCCGAGGAGGATCGCGACCGTCACCGGATCGAGGGCCCATCGGCCCAGCGCTCCCCACCCGTCGACCGGCACGGTCGCCACAGCCATCATCGTCACATCGTGCCAGCCCATCGTCGTCGACGCACCGTCGACGGGCGCCTGCTCGTTGCCCGGGACGCGACGCCGTGAGCAGGCGCATCTCCCGACCGCGTTGACCGACCCCCGCCGGACCGATACAACTGGTGCGCACATGGCTCAGGTGTCGACGTCCGCCGCGCACCACCGATCCGGTGCGCCCACCATCCTGTTCGGGACGATCCTGTTCCTCGCATCGGAGCTGTTGTTCTTCGGCGGCCTGTTCGGCGCCTACTACGCCCTGCGGGCGCAGACCTCGCCATGGCCGCCCGAGGGGGTGGAGCTCGAGACCCTCCTGGCCGCGGTCGCCACCGTGCTGCTGGTGCTGTCGAGCGGCACGTTCCACCTCGGGCTCGTGGCCGCCAGGCGGGAGCGGATCGGCGGTCTGAAGGTCTGGGTCGGGGTCACGTTGCTGCTGGGGGCGCTCTTCCTCTCGCTCCAGGTGCTCGACTACTCGCGGCTGTCGTTCGAGGTCTCGAGCCACGCCTACGGCACGATGTACTACGCGATGACCGGGCTCCACTGGCTGCATGTGGCGGCCGGGCTCGTGCTGATGTGCGTCGTGTTCGGCCGGATCGCGCAGGGCGCCTATCGCGACGGGCAGATCGACGGCCTGCACGCCGTCGGCTACTACTGGCACTTCGTCGACATCGTGTGGATCGGCTTGTTCGCGACCCTGTTCCTGGTGCGCTGAGGTGGGCGCGACCGTGCAGGCCGAAGCCCGACTGCTCTCGAGGGTCCTCCGCGTCGGCCTGGCGCTCGCCGTGCTCGGGCAGATCGCGTGGTCGTTCCGACCGGAGCCCTCGAGCGCCCAGGCCGACCTCGAGGTCGAGGGACGGGCGCTCTACGAGGCCAACTGCTCCACGTGCCACGCCCTCGATGCCACCGGCACCGTCAACGGTCCCTCGCTGCAGGACGTGGGCCCTGCGTCGGTCGACTTCCATGCTGCGCACGGGGCAGGATGCCGCTCGCGAACCCGAACGATCAGCCCCAGCGCAGCGAGCCGAAGTTCACGCCGGACCAGATCGACGCGTTGATCGCCTACGTCGCTTCGATCGCACCGGGCGGGGAACCGATCCCCACCGTCGACGCGTCCGCCGGCGACCTCGCGCTCGGCGCCCAGGTCTTCCTGAACAACTGCGCCGGGTGTCACGGGGCCGGGGCCTCGGGCGATTCCGTCGGCGGCGGACAGATCGCCCCGTCGCTCTACCCCGCCGACGCCACCGAGATCGGCGAGGCGGTCCGGGTCGGCCCGGGCGTGATGCCGAGGTTCGGACCCGAGACGATCGATCAGCAGGAGCTCGATTCGCTCGCCGCCTACCTGCTCTGGCTCCGCGACAACGGCAACGAGGGCGGCCTGCCGCTCGGCCGCGTCGGGGCGGTCGCCGAGGGCCTCGTCGCCGTCGTCGTCGGCCTCGGCATCCTCGTCCTCGTGCTGCGACTCACCGGAGCCAAGCGATGAAGCGCGCGGAACGCATCGCGGCGACGGCGTTCGTGGTCGCGATCGTGGCAGCGCTGGCGCTGTTCGTCGTCTACGTCCGCGGCGACGGACCGCAGGCCGAGGGGGTCCTGCTGGCCCTGGCACTCGGCGGCGTGGGCGTGGGCCTGCTCGTGTGGGCCACGCGCCTGATGCCGCACATCCACGACGAGACGCACCCCAGGAAGGCGACCGTGCCCACGACCGAGGCCGAGCGCGAGTCGACCGTCGAGACGGTGGAGGCCGGCGTCGAGGAGATCAAGCGTCGACGGTTCCTCTCACGCCTGCTGGTCGGGGCCGCCGGGGCGCTGGGGCTCGCCGCGTTGATCCCGATCCGATCGCTCGGGCGCTCGCCCGGCGATTCGTTGTTCCGGACGAAGTGGACGTCGGGGGCTCGTCTCGTCACGGTCGACGGCACCCCCGTGACGTCGTCGACCCTCGAGGTCGGATCGTTCACGACCGTCTTCCCGGAAGGGCACGAGGGCTCGTCGGACTCGCAGGCCGTCCTGATCCGGGTCGAGCCCGACCAGCTGCAGCTGCCACCGGATCGCCTCGCCGGCGCCCCCGACGGCCTCGTCGCGTACTCGAAGATCTGCACGCACGCCGGATGCCCCCTCGGGCTCTACCTCGCGGCCACGCACGAGCTCCGGTGCCCCTGCCACCAGTCGACGTTCGACGTGCTCGACGGCGCGCGACCCGTCTACGGGCCGGCGCCCAAGCCGCTCCCCCAGCTCCCGATCGAGATCGACGACGCCGGCGGGCTGCGGGCAACCGGCGACTTCAGCGATCCGGTCGGCCCGAGCTTCTGGGAGGAGGCGTGATCGTCCGCCGCCTGGTCGACGGGGTCGACGAACGGCTCGACGGCACGTCGTTCATCAAGCGCAACCTGCGCAAGGTCTTCCCCGACCACTGGTCGTTCATGCTCGGCGAGCTCGCCCTCTACAGCTTCGCGATGCTGCTGCTGACGGGCACGTTCCTCAGCCTGTTCTTCGTCGCCTCGCCCGCCGAGACGGTCTACCGCGGGCCGTACGCGCCCCTGCAGGGCCGCGACGTCTCGCTCGCCTACGAATCGGTGCTGCGCATCTCGTTCGAGGTCCGGGCCGGGCTGGTGATGCGTCAGACGCACCACTGGGCGGCGCTGGTGTTCGTCGCCTCGATGACGGCCCACCTCGTGCGCGTCTTCTTCACCGGCGCGTTCCGCAAGCCCCGCGAGCTCAGCTGGATCATCGGCGTGACGCTGCTCGTGCTCGGCATCGGCGCCGGGTTCACCGGGTACTCGCTCCCCGACGACCTGCTCTCGGGTACGGGCCTGCGCATCATCTACTCGGCCGTGCTCTCGATCCCGCTGATCGGCACGTGGCTCGCCTACCTGTTCTTCGGGGGCGAGTTCCCGTCGGCGGAGCTGATCCCGCGGCTTGTTCGTGATGCACATCCTGCTGATCCCGGCGCTGATCGTCGGCGCGCTCTCGGCTCACCTCGCCCTCGTGTGGCACCAGACCCACACCCAGTTCCGGCCGAAGGGCACCCCGGAGGAGTCGGTCACCGGCACCCCCGTGTGGCCGAAGTTCGCGCTGAAGTCCGTCGGCCTGGCCTTCATGACGTTCGCGGTGCTGACGGCGCTCGGGGGCCTCGTGCAGATCAACCCGGTCTGGCTCTACGGCCCGTTCGTGCCGTACTCGGCGCCCTCGCCCGCCCAGCCCGACTTCTACGCTGGGTGGCTGGAGGGCATCCTTCGGCTCTGGCCGAACTGGGAGTTCCACCTCTTCGGGCACACGATCGGCGAGCTGTTCCTGCCGGCGGTCGTGATCCCCGGCATCATCTTCACCGTGCTGGCGCTCTGGCCGTTCATCGAGGCCCGGGCAACCCGCGACAGGGCGATGCATCACGACGCGCAGCGCCCCCGCGACGTGCCGGTCCGAGCGGGCATCGGCGCGGCCGGCATCGCCTTCTTCGTGCTCCTGATGCTCGCCGGGTCCAACGACGTGCTCGCGAAGTACCTGCAGGTCGAGGTCGACACGCTGAACGGCGTGCTGAAGATGCTGCTGTTCGTGGTGCCGGTGCTCGTGTTCGCGATCACGTGGTGGATCTGCCGCGACCTGCGGGCGCGCGGGGCCGCGCCGATCGCGAGACCGACGCGGGTCGAGTTCCGCCGCAACGCCGCCGGCGGTTTCGACGAGTCCCATGGCGACGGCGGGGGGTCCGGGGGAGCCCGTCGCCGCGACGCCGGCCGACGGGGAGGACCCATGAGGAGGACCGCCACATCCGTCGGGGCCCTCATCGGCCTCGCGGTCTCGGTGACGTCGTGCTCGTCATCGTTCGGCATGCCGCGAGGAAGCACCGAGCAGGGCGAGGAGATCTTCGACCTGTGGCAGATCTTCTTCTGGGCCGGCATCGTCGTGGCCGCTCTGGTCTACGGATTGATCGCGTGGTCGCTGATCCGGTATCGGCGCCGTCGCCGGGAGCCCGACGGCGAGCTCGGACGGCAGTTCCACGCGAACGTGCCCCTGGAGATCGTCTACACGGTGATCCCGGTCGTGATCGTGATCGTGCTGTTCGCCCTGTCGTTCGGCACCGAGGACCGCGCCTCGTCGGTCTCGCCCACACCCGACGTGGTCCTTCGCGCGGAGGCCTTCTCCTGGGGGTGGCGGTTCGGGTACCCCGACGACGGGCGTCGAGGTCGTGAGCGAGCCGAGCGCCGAGGGGGTGCCCGGACCGGAGATCCTGCTTCCCCTCGGGCGCACGACCCGCATCGAGCTCACGTCGAACGACGTGATCCACGCGTTCTGGGTGGCCGACTTCCTGTACAAGCGCGACGCGATCCCCGGCAGGGTGAACGTGTTCGACGTGACGCCGACCGAGATCGGCACCTACCACGGGGTGTGCTCGGAGTTCTGCGGCATCCATCACGCGTACATGACGTTCACGGTGCGCGTGGTGGAGCCGAGTGAGTTCGACGCGTGGCTCACGGGCGCCGCCGCGGTCGATCAGGAGGTCGCCTCATGAGCCTCACGGCCGAGCGTTCCGCCCCCGCGCCTGCCCCGGCCGAGCGGCCGCACGACGGACCGGTGGCATGGATCACCACCACCGATCACAAGAAGCTCGGGGTGATGTACTGCGTCACCGCGTTCTCCTTCTTCCTGATCGGAGGCGCGCTGGCCGGCGCGATGCGGGCCGAACTCGCCGACACGGGCGGACAGCTGATCGGGCCGCAGGCGTACAACACCCTCTTCACGGTCCACGGCATCATCATGATCTTCCTGTTCGTGGCGCCCTTCGGCGTGGGGCTCGCGAACTACCTCGTCCCGCTGCAGATCGGCGCGCCCGACATGGCGTTCCCGCGCGTGAACGCGATGGGGTACTGGTTCTTCGCCGGCGGAGGCCTGCTCGTGCTGCTGAGCTCGTTCGCGAGCGATGCCGGCGGTGTCGCGACCGGCTGGTACCTCTACCCGCCGCTCTCAGGTCCGCGGTACTCCCCGGGGGTGGGCCCGGATCTGTTGATCCTCGGCCTCGCGCTCGTCGCGATCTCGACCGTGATGTCGGGCGTCAACGTGATCACGACGACGTTCCTGATGCGCGCCCCGGGCATGACGATGTGGCGCCTGCCGGTGTTCACGTGGAACGTGGTCGTCACCGCGATCCTCGGCCTCGTCGCGTTCCCACCCGCGGTGGCCGCGTTCGTGTTGCTGCTCTTCGATCGCCGGCTCGGCGGGCAGGCGTTCGACCCGCTCGGAGGTGGCGACCCGATCGTGTACCAGCACCTCTTCTGGTTCCTCGGCCACCCCGAGGTCTACATCCTGATCCTGCCGTTCTTCGGGGTGATCACCGAGACGATCCCCGTGTTCAGCCGCAAGCCGCTGTTCGGGTACACGGGGTTCATCCTCGCGACGCTCGCGATCGGGGCCCTGTCGACCGGGGTGTGGGCGCACCACATGTTCACGACCGGCGTCGTCGACAACCCGTTCTTCTCGGCGATGACGTTCACGATCGCGGTGCCGACCGGGGTGAAGTTCTTCAATTGGATCGGCACGATGTGGGGCGGCAAGCTGGTGTTCCGCGTGCCGATGCTGTTCTCGATCGGGTTCCTGCTGAACTTCCTGATCGGCGGCGTGACGGGCGTGATGCTCGCGAGCGCCCCGCTCGACTTCCAACTGGCGGATTCGTACTTCCTCGTGTCGCACTTCCACTACACGATGATGGGTGGATCGGTCTTCGGCATCTTCGCCGCGATCTACTTCTGGTGGCCCAAGGCGTTCGGATACCGGCTCTCCGAGCGACTCGGCCGGGGCGTGTTCGTGTTGATGTTCGTCGGGCTTCAACCTCACCTTCTGGCCGCAGTTCGTGGTGGGCCTGCGCGGCATGCCGCGACGCATCGTCGACTACGCCCCGGGGCTGGGATGGGACACGCCGAACCTCGTGTCGTCGCTCGGCGTCGTGGTCCTCTCGGCCGGCGTGCTCCTGTTCCTCGTCGACGCGTTCACGGCGCGGCGGCGTCGCACACCCGCGGGCGACGACCCGTGGGGTGGGTTCTCGTTGGAGTGGGCCACCTCGTCGCCGCCGCCCGAGAACAACTTCTCGTCGCTGCCCCGCATCCGGTCCGAGCGTCCGGCGTTCGATATGCGTCACCCCGAGCTCGCACCGGACTCGAGCGCGACGACCGCCGAGGAGCCCCCGTGAGGATCGCGTTGCGCTACCTCTGGGTGTACTCGGCGTTCGGGCTCGTGCTCGGCTCCGTGTACTTCGTGCTCACGCAGGAATGGGTGGGGGCGGTCGCCCTCTGGTTCCTCGGGCTGATGCCGCTCATCGTGGCGGTGTGGTGGGCGCGCCACGGGCCGTCGAGCGCGGTCCACGCCGCCGACGACCCCGATGGGGATCCCGCGGCGTCGGCGGGTGAGTCGCTGGGGTCCTTCCCGACGGCGACGGCGTGGCCACTCTTCCTCGTGCTGGGCGTGATCGTCACCGGCGCCTCGCTCGTCTACGGGCTGCTGCTCCTGCCCGCGGGCGCGGCACTGCTCGTGTGGTCGATCGTGGGGCTCGCGCGAGAGAGCCGGGGGTAGCGCGCGCGCTCGGACGCAGGGTCGGTCAGGCGCGGACGCAGCGCCAGACCCGGAGCTCCCAGAGCAGCCGGCTGCCGCGCTGGTGCAGCTTCAGCAGCCCGTCCTTCATGAGGCGCGCGGTGGCGGTCGCCTTCGCCACGAGGTCGGGCAGCGGGAACGTGCGCTCGAGCACCGGCTCGATGTTGTCGCCGAACACCCGTCGGGCAGCCGCCAGGATCGCGTTCTCGTCCTGCAGCGTGCCCGTCGGCAGGTAGAGGCGGCCACCGGGCTGCAGGGTGTCGCCGATCGTCTCCAGCAGCTTGCGGGGGAGCTCGGCTCCGGTGGGTCCACCCGCCGGCACGTCCTGGAACCATCCCGTGACCGCTGCGAGGTCGTCGGGGATGCCCGAGACGTCGCCGATCAGCACGGTCGCGTGCACGTCGCGCATCGGCTCGAGCAGGTCGCCCTGTCGGAACTCACAGACGTCGCTCAGGCCGAGGCGCTCGGCGTTGCGCATCGCCATCTCGACCGCGGGGCCGGACAGGTCGCAGCCGTAGACCTTCTTCGCGCCGAGCTTGGCCGCCACGAACGCCAGCACGCCGCTGCCACAGCCGACGTCGATCACGGTGTCGTCCGGGCCGATCTCGAGGGCGTCGGCGAGCGTCCTGCTCGTGCTCGTCGGGCTGAAGACCCCGGGTCTCACGAGCAGCGAGAAGGGGCCGGTCCGCCCCTTCCACTCGATCTCGCTGGTCTCGACCTGGGTCATCCTGGTCGCACAGGCTACACGGCGCCACGGGGCGCCGCTAGACGACCGGGGGGTCGAAGGTCACGTCTTCTCCGGGCACCAGGTCTCCGCGCTCGACGGCGGCCGCGTCGGCCTCGAGCTTGTCGTGCAGGGCCGGCGGTCGCGATGCCGTGATGACCGTCGGGATACTCCTTCACCCGGCGGGAGGCGCGGCGCATCAGGGTCATCGCGCCGTGGGCGTTCCCGCGGAGCAGGTGCACGTAGCCCGCGCCCATCTGCGAGAGGCCCTTGAAGAACTCCGCGTCGTCGGTGCCTCGAGCCTGCTTCCAGGCCGTCTCCCAGGCCTCGTGCGCAGGGAAGTAGCGCCCCTCGCGCATGTGCTCGCGCCCGAGCTCGTGGTTCTGCTCGAGCGTCAGCGAGTCGTAGTCCTCGAGCACCAGCTCGTTCTCGGCGCCCCAGTCGAGCGGACGCCCGAGCCGGTCACGGGGCCGTTCGGGCTTCTGCCGGGTCGGGCTCGGCAGGCCGGTCTTGCCCTCGGTCTCGGGGAGATCGCGCATCGAGCCATGCTACCCCCGGTCGCCCGCTCGACGAGGCCGCGTTCCACAGGGTGGCTCCTGCGCTACCGTTCCCGGCGTGGAACGGTTCGACGTGATCGTGGTCGGCGGCGGCGCGATGGGGACGGCCGCCGCCCGCGAGCTGGCCCGGCGCGGGCGCGAGACGTTGCTGATCGAGCGGTTCGCGATCGGGCACGCGAACGGCAGCTCCGGAGGCCCGACCCGCATCTTCCGCTACGCCTACCACCGCCCCGACTACGTGCGGCTGGCGATGTCGGCTCGCGAGGCCTGGCAGGACCTCGAGGCCGAGGCGGGCGAGCAACTCCTGCGCGTCACAGGTGGCATCGACGTGGGACCGGCCGCCCTGCACCGGGCCGACCTGCTCGAGGCAGGCAGGTGCATCGGTCGAGCGCATCCATGGAGCCGAGGCCGAGGAGCGCTGGCCGTCGCTCCGGTTGCCCGCCGGAGCCGACGTGGTGTTCCAGCCCGACGGCGGGGTGCTCCACGCCGCGCCGACGGTGATCGCCCAGGCCAGGCTCGCCGAGGCGAGCGGTGCGACCCTGCACTCGGAGACCACGGTCACCGAGATCGCGCCGCGCGATGACGCCGTCGAGGTCACGACCGACGGCGGAGGGACCTTCGTCGCTCCCGTGGCGATCGTCGCCGCAGGAGCGTGGGCGGGGCCGCTGCTCGCCGGCGCCGGCATCGATCTCACCCTGCGCCCCAACCTCGAGCAGTCGACCTACTTCGAACTCGCGGATCGCGACGCATCGTTGCCGACGATGATCGACTGGCTCGAGGATGCCGATCACCCCCCCTACCTCGTTCCCGACCCGTGGGACGCCGGCTCGTTCAAGGTCGGCCTGCACATGGCCGGCCCCGCCACCGATCCCGACGCACGCACGTTCGACGCCGACCCTGAACGCGTGGAACGCGTGATCGCGTACGTGACCGAGCACCTGCCCACGGCGCGCGCCGACCGGACGCACCGACACGTGCCTGTACACGATCACCCCCGACGAGGACTTCGTGCTCGACCGGGTGGGGCCGATCGTGGTCGCCTCGCCGTGCAGCGGACACGGGTTCAAGTTCGTGCCGCTGTTCGGACGCGCCCTGGCCGACCTCGCGACCGGCGAGGACACGTCGTTCGATCGATCGGCGTTCCGCGCCGATCGGGCCGGGCTCGCCCGCCGCTAGCCCTCGTCGGCGAGGACGGCGAGGGCCGATCGGAGCGCCTCGTCGGCGCCGTCACCGAGCCGCCGGCGGGTGCGGGTCTGCAGCACCTGCACCGCGCGCCGGAACTCGGTCGCGCATCGTCGCCCGTCGGCGGTCAACGCGACGAGCTTGGCGCGCGCATCGTCGGGGTCGGCGATCCTGCTCACGTACCCGCGGGCCTCGAGGTCGTCGACGACCTGCATCATCGACTGCTTCGTGATGCCGGCGCGGCCCGCCAGCTCGCCCAGCCTGGTGCCGGTCCTCCGGTCGACGTGCAGGAACACGGCCCCGTGGCCCGGCCGCACGTCGTCGTAGCCACGCTCGGCCATCGAGGCCGTCAGCGCCGTCGCGAGCGCACGATGAGCCGCCAGCAGCATCGACGTGAGGTCGGGAGCTCGGGCCACACCCGATTATGCTCGACCGCGTGGACGAGCCGACGCTGCCGCCCGAGTACGCGCGAACGAAGAGCATGCTCCCCGAGCTCTTGGCGACGCGACGCCGCATCCGCGGCCGCCGCGAGCCCCTGCTCCCGCACCGGGGACCGGTCGACGAGGAGCAGCGAGCCGGCGCGGGGAAGACCGGCACGCTGCGCGCGGCGATCTTCGGTGTCAACGACGGCCTGGTCTCCAACGCGGCGCTGATCATGGGGTTCGCCGGCGCCGACCAACCCCGCACCGTGATCCTGCTCGCCGGCATCTCGGGCCTGCTCGCGGGTGCGTTCTCGATGGGCGCGGGCGAGTACGTCTCGATGCGCGTCCAGCGCGAGGTGCTCGAACGCATGCTGCACCTCGAGGCCCACGAGCTGGGCAGCGACCCCGAGGGCGAGCGAGCGGAGCTGGCCGAGATCTACGAGCGCAAGGGCGTGCCGGCCGAGCTCGCCGACGCGCTGGCGAGCGAGCTCTCGAAGGACCCGGCGACCGCCCTCGACACGCACGCGCGGGAGGAGCTCGGCATCGACCCCGACGAGGGACTGGGCTCGCCCTGGGGAGCCGCCTCGTCGTCGTTCCTCACGTTCTCGATCGGCGCGCTGGTGCCGCTGGTGCCGTTCCTGTTCCTCGAGGGCACGACCGCCGTGATCGCATCGGCCCTGATCACGGCCCTCGCGCTGCTCGGCGTCGGCGCCCTGACCGCCCGGCTGACGGGGCGCTCGCCGCTGCTCTCCGGGCTGCGCATGCTCGCGATCGGCGGGACCGCCGCGGTCGTGACCTATCTGATCGGTCTCGCGCTCGGGGTCAGCGTCGTCGGATGAGCGCGCGGGAGTCGCCCGTGACCGTGCGGGAGGCCGCTCCGCACGAGTACGCGGAGGCCGGTCGGGTCACGGCCGAGGCATACCGCCAGTTCGTCGTCGACGGTGACGACGACTGGCACGAGTACCTCGAGGCGATCGCCGACGTCGAGGGGCGGGCCGATCGCACCACGATCCTCGTCGCCCTCGACGGCGACCGCATCGTGGGCAGCGCGACGCTGGAGCTGTTCGATCGCGTCGAGGTCGAGGACGACCCGACCCTGCACCCCGAGGAGTCCCACATCCGCATGCTGGGCGTGCACCCCGACGCTCGTCGTCGCGGGGTCGCCCGGGCATTGATCGACGCCTGCTTCGAGCGCGCTCGGGACGAGGGCAAGACGTACATGACGCTGCACACGACCGAGCGGATGCGCGAGGCCCAGGGCATGTACGAGGCGCTGGGGTTCGAGCGCCTGGACGACCGCGTGTTCCCCGACGGGTTCGTGCTGCTCACGTACCGGCGCCCGATCGACTAGGAGCCGGAGCGCACGACCTCGCCGGTCGTGAGGATCACGCCGTCCTCGCACTCGGCCTGCACCAGGCCGCCGCGGAACTGCTGCTCGTAGAGCTGGGCGTACAGCCCTCCCCGTTCGAGCAGCTCGTCGTGGGTTCCCTGCTCCACCACGCGGCCGCGGTCGAGCACGAAGATCACGTCGGCCTTCAGGATCGTGGAGAGACGGTGCGCGATCGCGAGCGTCGTCCGGCCCTGCATCAGGGGCTCCAGCGCGGCCTGCACGAGCCGCTCGCTCGTCGTGTCGAGCGACGACGTCGCCTCGTCGAGGATCAGGATGCGCGGGTCCTTGAGGATCACCCGGGCGATCGCGAGCCGCTGCTTCTCGCCGCCGGAGAGCTTGTACCCGCGCTCGCCGACGATCGTGTCGTAGCCCTCGGGCAGCTCCGCGATGCGGTCGTGGATGTAGGCGGCGCGAGCGGCGGCCTCCAGCTCCTCCTGCGTCGCGTCGGGTCGTCCGTACTCCAGGTTGCGCCGGATCGTCGTGTGGAACAGGTACGTCTCCTGCGTCACCACCCCGATGTTCTCGCCCAGCGACTCGAGCGTGACGCCGCGCACGTCGCGCCCGTCGATCGTGACCGAGCCCTCCTGCACGTCGTACAGGCGGGGCACGAGGTACGTGATCGTGGTCTTGCCGGCGCCGCTCGGGCCGACGAGCGCGGCGAGCTGCCCCGGCTCGATGCGCATCGACACGTCGTCGAGGGTCCACTCCCTCGGTGACTCGTTCGCGGCGTCGAGGTCGGTCGGAGACGTCGGCGTCGTCCGCTCCTCGGGCTCGTCGTAGCGGAACCGGACGTCGCGCAGCTCGACCGCGCCGCGCACCTCGGCGGGGTCGAGGGTCGACGGCGTTCGGAGCGTCCTGGATGTCGTGGCGGAGGTCGAGGTACTCGAAGATGCGGTCGAAGAGGGCGAGCGAGGAGTGCACCTCGGTCGAGACCTGCAGCATCGAGCCGATCGGGAAGAAGAGCCTGGATTGCAGGGTCGTGAACGCGACGATCGTGCCCGCGTTGATCGCGGTCGGGTCGGTCGAGAGCTGCCACCCCGCCACCAGGTACACGAGCGCGGGCGTGATCGAGAAGAACGTGCCGACGACGGCGAAGAACGACCGGCCGATCATCGTCTGCCGTATCTGGAAGCCGGTGAGCCGTTGGTTCTCCTCGCGGAACCTGCCGATCTCGTGGCGCTGACGACCGAACGACTTCGAGAGCAGGATGCCGCTCACCGAGAGCGTCTCCTCGGTGATCGCGGTGAGATCGGCGAGGGTCTTCTGCGTGCTGGTCGCGACCTCACGGCGGGCTCGACCCACCTTGACGGTCAGCCACAGGAAGAGCGGGAGGAGCGCGAGCGACAGCAGCGTGAGCGGCACCGAGAGCACGAGCATCGCGATCAGCGTGCTGATGATCGTGACGACGTTGGCGAGCACGTTCGAGGCGGTGTCGGTCACGACCGACTGCACGCCGCCGACATCGTTCGAGAGCCGCGACTGGATCTCACCCGTGCGGGTCGCGGTGAAGAACCGCAGGGGCATGTGCTGCAGGTGGGTGTAGAGCGCGTTGCGCAGGTCCTGCATCACCTTGAGCCCGACCTGGTTCGCCCAGTACGTCTGCGCGATGCCGATCAGGCTGGTGACGATCGGCACGGCGATCATCAGCGCCACGAGCCGGTAGAGCAGCGGGAGGTTGGGACAGGCCTCGCCGGCGCACGAGCCCTGCTCGCCGAAGAGCGCGTTGTTGAAGATCTCGGCGATCAGCAGCGGGTTGATCACGCCGAGCCCCGACGTGATCACGATCGCGATCGCGACGAGCCCGACCGTTCGCTTGTACGGCTTGAAGGTGTCGATCACGCGTCGCACGGTGGCCCGATCGACCGGCCTCTGGTCCGCGTCGACGGGCGGCGCGGCGAAGAATCCTCGGTGGCGACCCATGTGTTCGAGGATACGTCGCGGGTGCGACGACTATTCCCGGCCCGCGGACGTGCCCGACGACGCGGCGCGCGCCATCACCGCGTCCATCATCGGTGCGGTGAGCTTCCCGGTGAAGGTGTTCTGCTGCGACGGGTGGAAGCACCCGAGCAGCGTGTAGGGGCCGACGGTGACCTCGGCGCCGTGACCGAACCGGGGCTTCGGCCGGATCGTGTGTCCGATCGCGGCGAACGCCCGCAGCGCCCCGTCCCAGCCGAACGAGCCGAGCGCCACGACGACCCGCAGTCGTTCCAGGGCCTCGATCTCACGCACGAGGAAGGGCAGGCATCGGTCGCGCTCCTGGGGCGTGGGCTTGTTCGCAGGAGGCGCACAACGGTTCACCGCGGTCACGTAGGCCCCCCTCAGTCGCAGTCCGTCGTCGAGCGACTCGCTCGTGGGCTGGTTCGCGAGCCCGGCCCGGAACATCGACGCGTAGAGGAAGTCCCCCGATCGGTCCCCCGTGAAGACCCGGCCGGTGCGGTTCCCGCCGTGGGCCGCGGGGGCGAGCCCGAGCACGAGCACTCGGGCGTCGGGGTCGCCGAACCCCGGCACCGGCCGTCCCCAGTAGGGCTGGTCGGCGAACCGCGCGACCTTCTCGCGCGCCGTCCGCTCCCGCCACTCGACCAGCCGAGGGCATGCATGGCACGCGACGACGTCGCGCTCGATCCGCGCGAGCGCATCCGCGCTCACGCGGGGACACGCCCCCGGGCTTCGAGCCAGTCGTCGTATCCGCCGGGAGACGAGAAGGCCTGGCCGTCGCGGACCTCGAGGATGCGGTCGGGGATGCGGTCGAGCAGGTAGCGGTCGTGGCTGATCACGATCACGGTGCCGTCGTAGGACTCGAGCGCGGACTCGAGCACCTCCATCGAATCGATGTCGAGATGGTTCGTGGGCTCGTCGAGCAGCAGGCAGTTGACGCCCGAGAGCATCAACAGGCAGAGCTGGAGCCGCGTGCGCTCACCGCCCGAGAGGGTGCCGACCGGCTGACGCATCTGGTCGTAGCGGAACAGGAACCGTCCCAGCAGGGCGACGGCGTCTTCCTCGTACATCGGCTTCACGTCGCGGACGAACTCGATCGGCGTGCGGTCGGGGGGCTCGGTCTCGTGACCCTGCGCCAGGTAGCCGATCTGCACCGACGGCCCCACCCATCGGGAGCCCTCGTCGGGCTCGCGCAGCCCTGCCAGCACGGTGCCGAGCACGGACTTGCCGGCCCCGTTGGCGCCGATCATCCCGATGCGCTCGCCCCGGTGGACCTGGACGCTGCACCCGAGCAGCACGGGGTCGCCGTCGAAGGCGACGGTGACGTCGCGGAGCTCGACGACCTTGGCGCCGCCTCGCTCGGCCGCCCGCATCTCGAGCGCGATCTTGCGACGCTCGAAGACCGGCTTGTCGATCTTCTCCATGCGGTCGATCTGGCGCTGCTTGTTCCGGGCCTGGGTGATGTGGCGCTTGTTGACCACGATGCGCGCCCAGTGCTCGAACCGCTTCACCGCCTCCTCGAGCCGTTCGATCTCCTTCTGCTGCGTCACGTAGAGCTGTTGCTGCCGCTTGAGCGCGATCTCCTTCGCGACGGCGTAGGCCGAGTAGTTCCCCGGCCACATCGTGATGCGGCCCCCGTCGAGCTCGGCGATGCGCGCGACCGTCTCGTCGAGCAGGTAGCGGTCGTGCGACACGGTCACGACGGCGCCGGGGAACTCGGCGACGATCGACTCGAGCCGAGCGCGGCGGTCCGCGTCGAGGTGGGTCTCGGGCTCGTCGAGGAGGAGCAGGTCGGGCTGGCGGATCAGACACGCCGCGAGCGCGACGAGCTTGCGTTGACCGCCCGAGAGCGCGGACGTCGGCAACGCGAGGTCGTCGTCGTCGAGACCGAGCGAGACGAGCATCGCTCGCACCTCGCCGGTGAGCCCGGCACCGCCTGCGGCGACCCAGCGATCGAGCAGGTCCTGCTGGCGCGTGAGCACCCGGTCCATCCGGGCGAGGTCGGCCACCACCTCGGGCCGGCCGAGCTCCGATTCCACGGCGCGCATCTCGGCGTCGAGCGCGCCGATGTCCGGTCGTGCCGCCAGCACCGTCTGCTCCGAGGTGCGATCGTCGCCGTCCGCGTGCTGCGGCAGGGTGGCGATCACCAGGTCCTTGCGCCGGACCACCTCGCCGCCCGTCGGCGTCTCGGTGCCCTGCAGGAGGCGCAGGAGCGTCGACTTGCCGGCGCCGTTCGGACCGACGATGCCGATGCGGGCTCCGTCGGGCACCTCGAGGTCGGCTCCCCGCAGCACGGGCCAGGAGCCGTAGGACTTCTCGACGTTCACGAGGCTGACGACGGTCACCGCTCCACGATACGGAAGCCGCGCCGTCGTGCGCTCAGTCGCGCTCGGAGGTGGCCATGAGGTCGCGGAGCGAGACCGTGCCCGGCTCCGCGTCCAGCCAGCGTTCCATCGCCGCTCGTCGCGCGGGCCACTCCTCGGCCAGCATCGAGAACCACGCGGTGTCGCGGTTGCGACCCTTCACGATCATGTGGGATCGGAAGATGCCCTCGAACGTGAACCCGAGCCGCTCGGCGGCCGCGCGCGAGCGCGCGTTCAACGCGTCGCACTTCCACTCGGCGCGACGATACCCCCACGAGCCGAACGCCTCGCGGAGCAACAGGTAGGCCGCCTCGGTGTTCGCCCGGCCCCGCTGCGCCGACCGCACGTACCAGATGTTCCCGAGCTCGAGCCGGCGCATCGCGGGATCGATGCTCATGAGGCTCACGACCCCGACCGGCTCGGCCGTGTCGCGATCCACCACGGCGAAGAACAACGGATCCGTCGACGCGGCACCGGCGACGAGCCACGAGCGCATCTCCTCGAGTCCGTCGAACGGGCCGTAGGTCATGTACGTCCAGATCTCCTCGTCCTCGGACGCCGCGTGGGACCGCCGGAACAGACCGGGGGCATGGGCGTCGGGGTCGAGCGGCTCGAGCCGGACGAACCTGCCCTCGATCGCGCGGGCGATCGGACGGGTCGCGGGACCTCCCTGCACGGGTTCGCCGACGGGGCGACGCACCTCGGTCATCGAACCACCACCCGCAGGGACCGGAAACGCTCGGCCGCCGCCTCGAACGGGTCGAGCGGGTCGAGCAGGTGCTCGACGGTCCAGATCAGCCCCTCGAACCCACCGAGGTCGGGGGCCTCCTCGCGCAAGCGTCCGGCGCGGCCGAGCGCTTCGTCGATCCCGGCCGCGCACGCCGCCCACTCCGGCTCCGTCTCCGGGCGACGCCACGCCGGCATGGCCTCCCGGGCCGTGGCGAGTCGTTCCTCGAACTCGGCGAGGGCGTCGGGCAGCGGCCGCCCCGGCAGACGCGTCGTCGGCATCACCTCGGTGAGCGCCTGCTTCGCCGGTTCCACCTCGCCGAGCACGCGCTCGAACGCCTCGTACGCAGGCGCCAGCGCCTCGGGCAGACGCTTGCGACGGAAGACGATCACGTCGGTCCTCTCTCCTTGACTGAACGGCGGTTCAGATACTAGGCTCCCCGCCACGCGGGGAGGTCGTCGTCCCCGCACGTGACGAGGTTGCTCGATGATTGAACCGAGGTTCAAGCAGGATCCGCGCGAGACGTGGTGGATCGAGCGCGCGCGCTGCATCGGCGAGGACCCCGAGCTCTTCTTCCCGATCGGCACGACGGGACCGGCGATCGCGCAGACCGCTCGTGCGATCGAGGTCTGCGAGGAGTGCCCCGTGCGCGCCGAGTGTCTGGCGTGGGCGCTCGACACCTGCCAGGACGCGGGGGTCTGGGGTGGGCTCGGCGAGGAGGACCGTCGAGAGATCAGACGTGCTCGGCGACGCGCGGCCGCTGCCGCGGTCCCGACGGACCCGATCCGATCCGACGACGAGCTCATCGGGGTCGGGTGAACCCGGTCACAGCTGGCTCGACGGACACAGGTCCTCCACGGGGCAGTCACCGCATCGGGGCTTCTTGGCCTGGCAGATCGCGCGTCCGTGGTCGATCAGCACGTAGCTGAACCCGAACCATCGCCTCCGTGGGATCAGTCGCATCAGATCCTGCTCGATCTTGTCGGCGTCGGACTGCGCGCTGAACCCGAGCCGGTTCGCGAGCCGACGGACGTGGGTGTCGACGGCGATGCCCTCGACCTTCCCGAACGAGTTCCCGAGCACGATGTTGGCCGTCTTGCGCGCCACGCCCCGCAGGGTGATCAGGTCCTCCATCGTGTCGGGCACCTCGCCGCCGTAGACCGTGACGATGCGCTCACACGCGGCGCGGAGCGACGCGGCCTTCTGGTTGAAGAACCCCGTGGGCCGGATGTCCGCCTTCAACTCGTCCTCGGGCACGGCCAGGTAGTCGGCGGCGCTGCGGTACTTGCGGAAGAGCGTGGCGGTGACCTCGTTCACCTTCTCGTCGGTGCACTGGGCCGACAGGATCGTCGCGACCAGGCATTCGAGCGGGTTGGAGAACACGAGCGCGACGTGCGCGTCGGGATAGGCCTTCGAGAGGCGTCGGATCAGCACCGGCGCGCGGTCCTCGATGGGCGAGGTGCGGGTGAGCTGGGTGCGGGAGGCCATCGATCCGTCACCCTACGGGCTCGGGCCGGGGGCGCCCAGGTCTACGCGTGTGGGGTGCCGGTGCCTCGCCCGTCGATCGGGAGTGGCAGGTCGAAGCGATCACCGTCGCCGTAGCGCGCGAACTCACCGTCACGTCGGACGTGCACGCCGCCGCGCCCGCGCACCTGCCAGCGCGCCCCGTCACCGAGCATCGCCGTCTGCTCGTCGATGCCGACGAACGCGTGACCGTCGGCGACCGACGAGACGATGAACTCGGACGCGCCCGGCACCCACGTATCGATCATGTCCCAATGCGGTCCGAACAGGGTCTCGCGCACGATGCCGAGCCCCGGCTTGAAGATCGCGTCGAAGTCGTCGCTGTCGCTGTCGAACGTCGTCTCGGTCAGGCAGGCGACCCCGGCGCTGCATCCGGCGTACCCCATGCCCCGGGCGATCCCGCGCAGGAGCGCGGCGCACACCGCGGTGTCGCGCAGCACCTCGGAGAGGTGCGCCGGGTTGCCTCCCGAGAAGTAGACGACCGACGCGTCCTCGAGCCGCGCCGCGAGCTCATCGCGATCGGCGTCGTCGCGGGTGCGCACCGGCAGCACCTCGGCCTCGACGTCGATCGAGGCGAAGTGATCCAGCCCCTTGCGCCCCCACTCCTCGAAGACGGCGTCGCCCTCGCGCGACGAGGCCGTCGGCGCGATCACGACGCGACCGTCGCCGGTCGCCTGCTCGAGCAGCCATCGATCCGCGACCTCGGACCACGGCTCGAACTCCCCCGAGCCGAGCAGTGCCCAGGAGCTCACGCCAGCGCCCCTGCCGCCAACGTGGCGGGCCGGAGCTCGGCATCGAGCTTCGCGCCGAGCTCGGCCGCGATGTCCACCAGCGCCTCAACGTCGTCGGCCTCGGTTCGGTAGTTCACGATGCAGGAGCGCAGGCAGAACCGACCGTGCAGCACGGCGTTCGAACAGTAGACCCGCCCCCCCAGCTGGATCTCGGTCATGATCCGCTCGTTCAGGAGATCGAGGTACTCCTCGCGCCCCTCGGCCCCGTGTGCCGGCAGCCCGGACGGCACGTACCGGAAGCAGGTGATCGACAGTCCCACGGGGGTCATCAGCTCGAAGTCCTCACGTTCCTCGACGATGTCGCCCAGGTAGCGCGCCAACGCGGCGTCGTGCGAGATGCGCCGGGAGTACGCGTCGCGGCCGTGCGCGAGGAGCGAGACCCAGACCTTGAGCGACCAGAAGCCTCGGCTGAAGTTCGGCGAGTGACGGCCGAGATCGATCCCCCAATCGGTGTGCTCCTCGTCCTTCAGGATGTACGACACGTACTCGAGGTCGAAGGAGCGGCGCATCAGCTCGAGGTCGCGGACCAGCACACACCCACCCGAGTGGGGCGTGTACAGCCACTTGTGGGGGTCGAACGCGATCGAGTCCGCGTGCTCGATGCCCGCGAAGAGCGGTCGCAGGTCGTCGGCGAGCATCGCCGGTCCGCCGTAGGCGGCGTCGACGTGCATCCAGATGCTCTCGTCGCGGCAGACCCCGGCGACCGCCTCGAGGTCGTCGACGGCACCGGTCGAGACCGTACCGGCGTTGGCGACGACCGCGATCGGGTGCACCCCGTCCGCACGGTCTCGGACGATCATGTCGCGGAGGACGTCGGCGCGCATCCGGTAGCCGTCGTCGACCGGGACGTGCCGCACGTTGGCAGCACCGACGCCGAGCATGTCGGCGGCACGGTCCGACACGACGTGCGTCTCGCTCGAGAGGTAGAAGCCGAGCGGAGGACCCGCCGCGACGCCCTCGGCCCTGATGTCCCAGCCGGCACGGGAGTCGCGGGCGACCTTCAGGGCGATCAGGTTCGCCATCGCGCCGCCCGACGTGAAGGCGCCCGCGGCGCCCTCGGGCATGCCGAACATCTGCTGGGCGAACCACCGCGTGAGAGCCATCTCGATCTCGACGGCGGATGGAGCGAGCCGCCAGCCGCCGGCGTTCATGTTGATGCCCGCGGCGAGCAGCTCCGCCGCCGCCCCCGGCACCGTTCCCGCACCCGAGACGTAGGCGTAGAAACGCGGGTGACCGAGGAACGCCGAATGCTCGAACGTCATGCGCCGCAGGTAGTCCACGAGCTCGGCCTCGGGCGTCGGCTCGTCGGGCACGTCGACCACGACGCCGGCCCGCACCTGGTCGAGTCCCTCGTTCACGATCACCGGCAGATCGGGCAGCCGGGAGAGCAGCTCCTCGTAGATGTCGGCGACCGCGTCGACGAACGCTCGGGCACGCTGCGGCTCCCAGTCGAGGTCGCGCACGGGCTCCGGTCGCTCGGCCATCACGCGCCCTTCTCGTCCGCCAGGCGGAAGTACTCCACCGCCATCCATTCGCGCATGTGATCGCCGAAGACCTCGACGAGCCCTTCGACCTGGCTCTCGTGCGCCTGGATCGCCTGCCACTTGAGGTCGAGCACGTCCTCGGGCAGGGTGAAGTCGATCCCCAGCGCTTCGCGCGGCACGACCTGGGGGGTGCCGGGCAGGAAGATGTTGAACGGCTCGAGCCTGGGCAGCCACGTCTCGGCCCACTCGGGCGTCGCGGTGGCGTGGTAGAGGCGCGCCCCGGGCTTCGCGGCTTCCGCGAACGCGGCGTCGACCCACGACGACACGCTCTTGTGTCCCTCGTGGCCGGTCATGCCGTCGGGCCCGAACGTCAGCACCGTGTCGGGCTGTACCTCACGCATGACCTCGAGCACCTGCGGAGCCCCCGCCGCATCGAGCGGGGTCTGCATGTCGACGTCGATCGGGCCCTCGAGGAACCGGTGCTCCTCGACGCCGAGCACGTCGAGGCTGCGGCGCATCTCGATCGTTCGCACCTCGGCCATGCGCTCGGACGGCCAGCGTTCCTCGTCCATCGAGCCGCCTTCGCCGCGGGTCGCGGTCACGTCGACCACCCTGTTCCCGGCCTGCGCCGCCACGGCCATGAGTCCGGACGAGAGGTAGATGTCGTCGTCGGGGTGTGCCCACACACCGAGGATCGTGCCGAGCTCCTGCATGGTCGTTGTCTACTGCACCACGGGCGGCTCGTCGAGCAGGGACCTGATGCGCTGCTCGAGCGCCGACGGCACGGTGTCGCCCGTGCACTTCGAGCGGATCATGACCTTCACGTGGCGTCGGAACTCCGCTCGCTGCATGCAGGGGTTGCAGTCGGACAGGTGCACTTCGATCTGCTGCTGCACCGTGACGTCGAGCTCGCCGTCGAGGAACGACTCGATCTCGCGGAGCGTCTCCATGCAGTTGGGCCCGCAGTCAGGCGTCGTCATCGTCGACCAGTCCTCGTTCCTTCGCCGTGTCCCACAACGCCTTCTGGAGCGCTTTCCTTCCCCGGTGCAATCGGGACATCACGGTGCCGATCGGGGTGTCCATGATCTCGGCGATCTCCTTGTAGCTGAACCCTTCGACGTCTGCCAGAAGCACGGGCAGGCGGAAGTTCTCCGGCAGCGACTCGAGCGCATCCTTCACGGCCTGGTCGGGCATGCGGTCGAGCACCTCGGTCTCGGCCGACAGCTCGACGTTGCGTCCACCGAGCCGGTCGTAGAGGTACCACTCGTCGATGTCGTCGGGGCCATCGACGGTCTGGGGTTCACGCTGCTTCTTCCGATAGGTGTTGATGTAGCTGTTCGTGAGGATGCGGTAGAGCCACGCCTTGAGGTTCGTGCCCTCCTGGAAGGAGGCGAACCCCCGGTAGGCACGCAGATAGGTGTCCTGCACGACGTCCTCGGCGTCCGCGGGATTGCGGGTCATGCGCAGCGCCGCGGCGTACAGGCTGGGCAGCAACGGCAGCACATCGCGCTCGAAGCGCTCACGCAGGGCCGGATCTTCGGCAGCGGCGGTCTGGGCCATGGGCGCTCAGTATCGCGCATCCAGACCCGGGCCGACCCTGCCGATGGGTTGTGGAGGAACCGTGGTGCCGGCCATCTCGATGTGGAGGGGCCTGGCATATCTCGGTGACGATGGGAGGATAGGAAGCACGATGCCCGACAACGACAACCGTTCTCCCTTCTCACGCCGCGGCGGCGGCGGCGACGACGCCGGCGGCGGCGGCACGCCGCGCCCCCGGTTCGCACCGTGGCTCGTCGTACCGATCCTGCTCGTGGCCTTGCTGATCTTCAACAACGTGCTGTCGAACACCCAGCGCCGATCGATCACCTACAACGAGTTCATCACGGCGGTCGAAGAGGACCGGCTCGACCCCGAGACGACGGTGAAGATCTCGGACTCCGCGATCACCGGCGCCCTCACGACCGACGACGGCTCGCAGGACTTCTCGACCACGCTGGCGCCCAACTTCCAGACGCAGGATCTCGCGACGTTCCTGCAGGACAACGACGTCAACTTCGAGTTCGAGCAGCCGAGCGTGTTCCTGTCGCTGCTCGTGAACATCCTCCCGTTCGCGCTGATCATGATCGGCATCTACTGGTTCGTCTTCCGGCGCATGGGCGCGGGCGCCTCGGGTGCCCTGAACATGGGCAAGAACAAGGTCAAGATCTATGACCGCAAGGAGATGAAGACGACGTTCGCCGACGTCGCGGGCGTCGACGAGGCCAAGGACGAGCTGCGCGAGATCGTCGAGTTCCTGTCCAACCCGAAGAAGTACCAACGGCTCGGCGGACGCATCCCCAAGGGTGTGCTGCTGCTCGGGCCCCCCGGGTGCGGCAAGACGCTGCTCGCTCGGGCGGTCGCCGGCGAGGCCAACGTGCCGTTCTTCTTCATGAGCGGCTCGGAGTTCGTGGAGATGTTCGTGGGCCTGGGTGCCGCACGGGTTCGCGAGCTGTTCCAGCAGGCCAAGGAGAAGGCCCCGGCGCTGGTCTTCCTCGACGAGATCGACACGATCGGCAAGGGGCGCGGCGGCGTGGGCGGCGCCGGGCTCGGGGCGCACGACGAGCGCGAACAGACCCTGAACCAGCTGCTCGTCGAGATGGACGGCTTCGACGCCTCGAAGGGCGTCATCATCATGGCTGCGACGAACCGGCCCGACGTGCTCGACCCGGCCCTCGTGCGACCCGGCCGGTTCGACCGGCAGGTGGTCGTCGACCGACCCGACCTGAAGGGGCGCGAGGAGATCCTGCGCGTGCACGCCCGCGGGGTCGCGCTCGCCTCCAACGTCGAGCTGCGCACGATCGCGGCGCGCACCCCCGGCTTCACGGGAGCCGATCTCGAGAACGTCGTGAACGAGGCGGCCCTGCTCGCCGCCCGCCGCGAGAAGAACGCCGTGACGATGGACGAGCTGGAAGAGGCGATCGACCGAGCATCGATGGGCCTCGAGCGCAAGTCCCGCGTGATGAACGACAAGGAGAAGTCGCGCGTGGCCTCGCACGAGATGGGCCACGCCCTCGTCGCCCACTACTCCGAGAACCTCGACCCGGTGCACCGCATCACGATCATCCCGCGCGGCACCGCGGCCCTCGGGCTGACGATGACGCGTCCGCTCGAGGACCGCTTCCTCAATACCGAGCCCGAGTTGAAGGACACGCTCGCCTACGCGATGGGCGGACGCGTCGCGGAGGAGATCGTGTACGGCGAGATCTCCACGGGAGCGCAGAACGACCTCGAGCGGGCGACCCAGATCGCCCGCGCGATGGTGACGCAGTTCGGCATGAGCGAGAAGGTCGGCCCGCTCTCGCTCGGCCAGGACGACCCCAACGCGATCTTCGCGGGCCCCAAGATCTCCGCAGGCACCGCCGAGCGGATCGACGAGGAGGTCATGCGCCTGCTGCACGAGGCCCACGACCAAGCCGAACGCCTCCTCCTGCAGCACCGCGACCTGCTCGACCGCCTCTCAGCGCTGCTCCTCGTCACCGAGACGATCGACGGCGAGGACCTCGAGGCATACACGGGCGGCACGAAGCCGATCCCCGACGCCGAGCAGCTGCGCGAGCACGAGGAGGCGAAGGAGCGCGAGACCGCGGCGGCTGCGGCCGCCGTCGCCACGGAGGAACGAGAGCGAGAGCGGCAGCGCGCGCCGCAGATCGCGATGCCGCCCGCCCCGCCGATGCCGACGGTCGACTGAGGTCGGCTAGTCCGTCTCCGGCGGGCGAGGGTCCAGCACGAGGTCCCACCGCCCCCGCCACCGATCCAGGAACCGGTAGAAGTTCCGCTTCGACCACTTCGCGCGTTCGCCCGGATCGGTCTCGAACCACATGCGATGCTCGTGCTTGACGACCGGGAGCGGCACCACCTCGGTGCGCAACCCGCGGTCCTTGACCCGGAACGACAGCTCGATGTCCGCCGTGCGGTACCAGCGGAACCGCTCGTCGAACCCTCCGACGTCGGCGAGCACATCGCGGCGCATCGCCATGCAGTAGCCCTCGATCGCGTCACAGGGCCCCGGGGCCGGGGCCGGCTCGAACTCGCGCAGGTCGTGGGTGACGATCCCGAACGGCCCGACGATGCCGACGTCGGGGTGCGCGAGCGCCTCGTCGACGGGGCCGAAGACGTCGCCGGCGACCTCGATCGAGCCGTCGACGACGAGGACGACGCGGCCGGTCGCCCGACGCAGACCTGCGTTCATGGCGGCCCCCCAGCCGGTGCCGTGTTCCAGCGGGATCACCTCGACGTCGTCGCCGAACATGCCCGTGTCGGCGCCCGTGACGTCGGCGACCACGTAACGCACGCGACGAGACCCTTCGTGAGCGCGGAACGACGCGATCGATCGCGCGACGTCCTCGGGCCACCCCTCGACGACCCAGTGGACGCTGACGTCGTCGGTCGCCCGTTCGCCGAGCACCGACCGCACATCGCTCGCCCGGAGGGCCCGAGGCGGCTCGTCGACCGCCGCCGCCTCGAGGTGCCACCCGCCGTCGGCACCGTCGACGACGGTCCATCCGGCCTCGGCGAGCTCGTCGCGCAGCGCGTCGGCCGCCGCGAAGTCCTTGTCGGCCCGGGCGGCAGCTCGCCGCTCGGCGAGGGCGAGCACGTCAGGCGTCGGGGAAGCGCCGCTCATCGGCGATGCCGGCGGACGAAGTCGAGCACCGCGTCGTCGGCCTCCTCGGCACGCTCGGAGTGATACAGGTGACCCGCGCCCCGGAGCAGCACGAGGTCGGCTCCCGGGATACGAGACGCGAGCACCGACGCGTTCTCGGGATCGATCAGTCGATCCTCTGTGCCGTGCAGCACGAGGGTGGGTGCCTGGATCGAGGGGAGCCGGTCGTAGGCATCGAAGGCCTGCATCGCCTCCCATTGTCGCCGGCCACCCTGCGGATGTCGCGGCTGGTGCGACCCGATGCGGAGGTCCTCGGCGACGTGCTCGGGGTGCGCGTCGGGGAAGCCGGGCGCGTACAACGATCGCCAGGGTTCGCCTTTGGGCACGGTGTTGACGGGTGGGACGACGACGTTCGAGCCACCGCAGTGGGTCGCCGCGAGCACGAGGGTGCGCACGCGCTCCGGATGCGCGAGCACGATCTCCTGGGCCACCATGCCTCCGAACGACTGCCCGTACAGGTGCGCGCGGTCCGACGCCGAGATCGTCGAGCAGACCCAGCGTGTCATCGACGAACGTGGCCATCGTCACCGGACCGACGGGTTCGCTCGAGTTCCCGTTCCCGCGCAGGTCGTAGGCGACGACGTACAGCTCGGAGGCGAGGTGCGGGATGTTCCGCCGCCACCCGGGGATGTCGCCGCCCATGCCCTCGAGCAGCACGATCGGCTCGGCCTCCGGATCGCCGTGCTCTTCGTGATAGAGCTCGGCGCCGTCGGGGCGAGTCAGGAAGGCCACGAGGCGCAGTGTGCGCCGAGGTCCTCGATCAGGCGGTCGCCGCCTTCGTGGCGTTGCGCAGCCGACTGGCCATCTGCTGCAGGGTCTTCACCGCGATCGAGGGGTGCTCCTGCATCAGTCCCCGGAATACCCACTCCGTGAGGCCCAGCATCTCGATGTCGGAGGTCGCGGTCACCGTCGCGGTGCGCGGCCCGCCGTCGAGCAGGGCGATCTCACCGAAGAAGTCCCCGGGGCCGAGCGACGCCTTCTTCGCGCCGCCGATCGTGACCTCGGCGGTGCCGTCGACGATCACGAACAGGCCGACCCCCGGCTCGCCCTCGCGGGCGATCACGGTGCCGGACGCGTGGTCGATGTCCTTGACGACCCGCGCGATCGTCTGCAGATCCCTGCGGGAGCAGCCTGAGAACAGGGGCACACGCGAGAGCTGCCCCACCACGTCACGCTTGGCCACGCCGTTCCCCCTTCGTTCGGATGCGACTGGGCCATCCTAGCCGCGTTCTCCGGGCGATGTGACCCACGCGATCGGCCGGTCAGGAAGGGTCGACCCGCCACCGCTCCCAGTAGGCCGCCGCGTCGAAGGCGTCGAGGTGCCTCTCGGCCGCGGCCTCGATCGCGGTCATGAAGTCCTCGGTGCGAGCGATCCCGAGGTGGTGGCGGCCGACGTACCTGGCGAGGATCCGCAGGAATCGATCGTGACCGAAGCGCTTCGACAGGTTCGCCAGCATGCAGGCTCCGCTCTCGTACACGACCCAGTATTGGCTAGGATGCGTTGCCCAGTAGCTCATATCGTTCGTGATCGCAGACCCCGCACTCGGCCACGAGACTCCGCTGCAGCCTCGAGAGGGACCGAAGGGTTCGCGGGCCGCCCACGACGCGAACGACTCGTCGAGCCACGGCTCGTGGTACTGGTCGTTGCCCACCAGCCCGTAGAACCACTGATGGGCGAGCTCATGGGCGATCGTGCCGCGGGAGGGGCCGGAGAACACGATCGTGGGGTACTCCATGCCGCCGAATCCTCCGAAGCCCGCGAGCACGACGTCGACCTCGGGGTAGGGGTACTCACCGAACGCTCGGCCGAGCGACCCCATCACCGCCACCGCGTCGGCCGCTGCCGCACGGGCCCTCGCGCGGCCGACGGCGTTCGGCTGGTACGACACGACCACGTCGACGCCGCCGGACGATCGCTCGATCGTGCGGAACCGCCCGGCGGCCCAGGCGAAGTCGCGAACGCGCCGCGCCGTGTACGTGGTGCGCGTGCGGCCGTCCGCGGTCTCGCTCCGTCCGGTCACGTGCCCGGAGGCGGCGGTGTCGAGGCCGGGCGGGGTCACGAACGTGACCTCGTGGTCGGCCACCACCGAGTAGAAGCTCTCCCCCAGGTTCTCGAACGGCACGCGGTGCCACCCCTCGTCGTCGTGCACCGCCAGGATCGGGAGCGCCGATCCCACGAGGGCCAGGCCACGGTGGAACCCGAACCGATCGTCCTCGTCGGGCAGCTCGATGTCGAGGTCGTAGGAGAGGGTCGTCGTGTCCGAGGGTCCGAGCGGTTCGTCGAGGGTGACCTCGATCTCGGTGCAGTCGAGCCGCTCGTCGGTGACCTCCCCGCCCTGCACGTTCGAGACCGTGATCGAGCGGGGGTCGCAGCCGAGCACCCCGTTGGACCACACACGCAGGTAGACCTCGGGAAGCGTCCCCGTGCCGACATTCGTGAACGTCACGGACCCACGCCCACGCCAGGACCTCCCGCCGGCCCCTGCGCGCAGGTGGACGTCGTAGCTCGCCTCCGCCGGCGTCCGCACGACCGACGATCCCTGGGGACCGGCCGCCGCGAGCGAGGGCATCGACGTGGACGCCAACGCCACGACCGAGACGAGGAGCGCGGCCACGACTCGGCATGCGTGGCATCCAGGGAGTCTAGGCGCGGGAACGCGACGAGGGGCGCCTGTCGGCGCCCCTC
>CAWGUD010000035.1:0-98975 GCA_963825685.1 uncultured Actinomycetes bacterium
GTGCCACCGGATCTGCGGTCGAGTCGGGAGGCGGATCCAGCGGCATCATGACCATGCCGGTGCGGGGCTTCGGCCAGAAGTAGGTCGATTTCTGTGGCAGTCGCTCACCTCGTTCCACCACGGCGCGGATGCGACCCGGCGTGGTGGGTGGCAGCAGGTACACGGCCACGGCATCGCCGCGGCGCAGGGCCGCGTCTGCCTCGTGCGCGTCGGGCACGTACCGCAGGGACCCGGCCGGATCGAGCCCCCCGAGCACCTCCCTGTGCAGGGCACCCACGGTCGGGGGAGGGCCGTCGAGGTGCCGCAGGTGGTACGTGACGGCGCCGGCCGTATCCATCGTGCCGACGCCGATCGTGCTCGTGTCGTCGTCGAGTGAATCCGAGGGTGGCCTCGAGCCCGGGCGTCGGGTCGCCCACGGCGTCGGGTGGTGCGCCTGCCAGCAGCTCCCGATGGAACGGCAGCACGGGCAGATGTTCGGCGGCGGCGTCGACGACGAGCGTCAGCACGGCGTCCCACGGACCGCCGCCGTCCAGGGAGCGTCGCTCGTCGCGGTAGTGCAGGGCGGTCGTGTACCGATGGTGCCCGTCGGCGATCAACAGATGCTCCGCGGACAGGTGGGTGAGGTCGACCGCGTCCCCCGGTACCGGCCACATGCGGTGGCGCACGCCCTGCTCGTCGGTCATCTCCCACGGCGGCTCCGTCGCCCCGGCCCCGCGCACCACGGCGTCGAGCCGGCCGTCGGGTCCGTCGATCGTGCCGTACACGGGCGAGAGATGGGTCCGGGTGGCCCGGAGCAGCGCGAGGCGGTCCTGGACCGGGCCCTGCGAGACGTGCTCGTGCGGCAGCACGGTGCCGCCCCAGTCCTCGAGGACCATCGCACAGATCAGTCCGCGGATCGTGCGGCCCGCGAGCGCGGCGTGAGGCGCGTCGGCCGGGGTGGTCATCTCGTACGCGTAGTAGCAGGGCTCCTGCGCACGACGGAGCGCCCCGCGACGCTCCCAGTCGGTCAGCAGGTTCGCCGCTCGCGAGTAGCGGCTCCCGGGATCGGCCGGATCGTCGGATCCTTCCGCCAGGTCGAGGTGGACCACGCTGAACGGACTGGCGCGCAGGTACTCGAGGCGCCGACGGTCGCTGATAACGTCGTACGGCGGCGCGGTGACATGGGCGAGGGGACCGGCCACGTCGGCGTCGAAGACGAGTCCGAGGAACGGCGAGAGGCGAGGCACGCACCTTGTATAGCAGTCAGGCCCGGACGGACGGCGCCTCGTGGCACGGACCCCGAGCGATGATCGCCGACGGGTACGAGGCGTTCCTGTTCGACCTCGACGGCGTGCTCTACCGAGGGGCCGATCCCGTGCCGGGCGCGGCCGAGGCGCTCGCCCGCCTGAGATCGCTCGGCAAGGGCATCGCGTTCGTGACGAACAACTCCGGCCGCACCCCCCAGCGGGTGGCCGAGCGGCTGCGTGCGGTGGGGGTCGACGCCGACGCCGGCGAGGTCGAGACGTCGGCCCTCACGACGGCCGCCGTGCTCGCCGACCGCGGGGTCCGCAGCGCGTTCGTGGTGGGCGAGGCCGGGGTCGTCGCCGCGTTGTCGGAGGCCGGGATCGAGGTGGCCGAGGGCGAGCCGGACGCGGTCGACGCCGTGGTGGTCGGGTGGGACCGGGGCGCCGACTACACGAAGCTGCGTGTGGCGGCCGTCCTCGTCCAGCGTGGCGCCAGCCTCGTGGCGACGAACCCCGACGCCTCCTTCCCGGCGGCCGACGGTACGAAGTGGCCCGGTGCCGGGGCCCTGCTCGCCGCGATCGAGACCACGACCGGCGTGCGGGGGGAGGTGATCGGCAAGCCGTACCCGCCGCTGCTGAAGGCCGCCCACGCACGCGCGGGCGGGGGACGGCCGCTGCTGGTCGGCGACCGTCTCGACACCGACATCGCCGGGGCGGTCGGCATGGGCTGGGATTCTCTCCTCGTGCTCACGGGCATCAGCGACGCACGCGACCTCGAGGGGTCGCAGGTGCGCCCGACGTACGTCGCCGACGACCTGCGGGGCCTGTTCGTCGACCCGTGAGGTTCGGCGCGGTCGGGCGCGGCCGGCCGGTGGCAGGCCCGAGGGTATGCTGGCGAGCACAACGACGACCGCGAAAGGACCTCCCGATGATCATCGATGACCTCCGCAGGACCGTGGAAGGATTGCTCGGCACGCTGACCCCGACGAAGGCGCAGCAGCTCGCCAAGGACATGCTGGAACCCGGCGCCGCGAAGGAACAGGTCGCCAAGGCCACCGCCGACCTCCTGGAGTGGTCGCAGGGGAATCGGGAGCGCATCTCGGGGTTCATGCAGCGAGAGATCTCCGAGCAGCTGAAGTCGGTCGGGGGCGTGGCGTCGCAGGCGGAGCTCGATGCCCTCAAGAAGCGGGTGCGCGACCTCGAGCGCGCCGCGGGCATGACCGCCTCGGGCGAAGAAGAAGACGACCGCGAAGTCGACCTCGACGCGCACGCGCAGCACCAGGAAGAGCTCGACCTCGAAGCCGGTCGCATCTGCCGCGACGACCGCGCCGCCGGCATCCGACGCCTGATCCGGACGCGACGACGGTGACCCGACGTCGCCTCGACACGGAGCTGGTCCGCCGTGGCATGGTGGCCTCGCGGGCCGAGGCGCAGGAGGCCGTGCGGGCGGGTCTCGTGCTGGTCGCCGGGACCAGGGCGACCAAGACATCGACCCTCGTGGCCGACGATGCGCCGGTCGAGCTGGCACGGCCCGGCCCGTCGCTACGTCTCGCGCGGAGGCGACAAGCTCGAAGCCGCGCTCGCACGATTCCGCATCGATCCGACGGGCCTCGACTGCCTCGACGCCGGCGCATCGACGGGAGGGTTCACCGACTGCCTGCTCCGGGCCGGCGCCCGCCACGTGGTCGCGGTCGACGTGGGCTACGGACAGCTCGATTGGCGGCTGCGCGAGGACGACCGCGTCACGGTGCTCGAGCGGACGAACGCGCGCGAGCTGACGGACGACGCGGTGCCCTACCGCCCGCAGCTCGTGGTGGCCGATCTCTCGTTCATCTCCCTGCGATCGGTCATGCCGGCCTTGGGCTCGGTCGCCGCCGACGACGCCGGGGGCGTCTTCCTCGTCAAGCCGCAGTTCGAGGCCGGCCCGGCCGACGTGGGCAGCGGCGGCGTGGTCCGCGACCCCGAGGTGTGGGCGAGGGTGCTGTCGGAGGTGATCGCGGCGGCGGCGGACGCCGGGTTCGCGCCGCAGGGGATGATGGCGTCACCGGTCCGAGGCCCCGCGGGCAACGTGGAGTTCCTCCTCTCGGCCCGGCGCGGCGACGGCGGCGGCCTCGATCGACGTGCAGGATGCCGTCGCCGAGGGACGAGAGGTGGCGGCATGAGCCGGGTCGGGGTCGTGATGCACCCGAAGCGGCAGGCCGCGATCGAGGCGGCACGGGAGCTGCGCGAGGCGATCGAACGCGAGGGCGGCACGACCGTGCTGCTCTCCGATGACGGAGACTCGCCCGAGGTCGGCGAGGCGCTCGACCTGGTGGTGAGCGTCGGGGGCGATGGGACGTTCCTGCGAGCGGCGTACGCGGCCTCGCACATCGGGTGCCCGGTGCTGGGGGTCAAGGTGGGGCGCATGGGGTTCCTCACCGAGGTCGAGCCCGCGGACGCCCTGCCGCTCGTGCGTGCGGTGCTGGACGGCCGAGCCAAGGTGGAGGAGCGGCTCGCAGTCACCGTCGAGCCCGTCTCGGGCGCGGACTTCCCCTCGCAGTGGGGCCTGAACGAGGTCATGGTCGAGAAGCACGCACGACATCGCCTGGTGCGTCTCGCCGTGCAGGTCGACGGCGTCTACGTGACGACGTTCTCGGCCGACGGGGTGATCGTGGCCACCCCGACGGGTTCCACGGCGTACTCGTTCTCGGCGCGGGGACCCATCGTGAGCCCGGGCGTGGATTCCCTCGTGCTCACGCCGATCGCTGCCCACATGGTGTTCGACCGGTCGTTCGTGCTGAACGCCGCGAGCCATGTGCAGCTCGAGGTGATGGGCGATGAGAGCGGGGTGCTCTCTGCCGACGGGCGTCGGAGCATCGAGCTGCCGGTGGGCTCGATCGTGCGGATCCGCGCGTCCGGTCGTGCCGCCCGCCTCGTGCGTCGCGACGACGCGCCGGAGTTCCTCTCCCTCGTTCGCGAGAAGTTCGGGCTGCCGGGGGCGGAAGGCGAGCGCCCCGGCGACCCCGACGCCGACGATGTCGGCGCGGGGCCGTAGGATGCGCCCGTGCTGCGCGAGCTCCACATCTCGGGGCTGGGGGTCATCGACGACCTCGACCTGCCGCTGCACCCCGGCCTGAACGTCTTGACCGGGGAGACCGGGGCCGGCAAGACGATGATCACGGTCGGCCTCGCCCTCGCGCTCGGCGCGCGCTCGTCGGCCTCGCTCGTGCGCGACGGCGCCCCCGCCGCGCGGGTTCAGGCGTTGTTCGACGTGAGCGAGGCCTGCAGGCGACGCGAAGTCCTCGCTCGATGCCTGGGCCGAGGAGGGCGACGTCCTGCTCGCACGGTCCGTGCCGGCCGACGGCAAGGGGTCCTCGCGGATCGGCGGTCAGATCGCGACCGCATCGGCGCTGTCGGCGCTCGGCGCCGCGCTCGTCGAGGTGCACGGCCAGCACCAGTCCCAGCGGCTCCTCGAGCCGGCGGTGCAGACCGCGTTCCTGGATCGGTTCGCGGGAGATGAGCACCTCGTCGCGGTCGCCACGTATCGGGAGGCCTTCGAGGCGCTGCGGTCGGCCACGACCGCTCTCGAACGTCTCCGGGTGGCGGCGCGTGACCGTGAGCGTGAGCTCGACCTCCTCGCGTATCAGGTCCGCGAGATCGAGGCGGTGTCGCCCCAGGTCGACGAGTCCGAGCGTCTGGGCGCCGAGGAGGCGCGGCTCGGTCACGTCGAGCGCCTGCTCGAGGTCGGGGGAGCGGCCGAGGCGGCGCTCGGCGGCGACGACGGGGCGGCCGACGAGCTCCGCATCGCCGCGCGTGCTCTCGACGAGGCCGGGGCGCTCGACACGGAAGCCAGCGAGCTCGCGGCGAGGGGCGCAGCCCTGGCGATCGAGGTCGCGGAGCTGGCCCGCGACGTGCGGTCGTATCGGGAGTCACTCGCGCCCGACCCTGCGCGGCTGCAGCAGGTGCGTGAACGGGTTGCCGCGTTGAAAGCGCTGCAGCGCAAGTACGGTGAGACCGACGCCGACGTGCTGGCGTTCATGGACGAGGCGTCGGGACGACTGGCGGAGCTCGCGGGCGCCGACGAGAGGCTCGCGGAGCTCGATCGCGAGGTGCGCGATCTCGCCGAGCGCGGTGCAGGCGCGTGCCGCGGTCGTGACGTCGGGACGTGCCGGTGCGGCACGACGGCTGTCGGAGGCGATCCGGCGCGAGCTCGAGGAGCTGGGCATGCCGGGCGCGATCGTGCAGGTGGCCCTCGAGCCGCTCGCGGCCCCCGGGCCGGCAGGGGCCGAGCGCGTCGAGCTGCTGTTCGCCGGCGGCCCCGAGGTGTCGCCGATGCCGCTGGCCAAGGGCGCCTCGGGTGGCGAGCTCTCGCGCACGATGCTCGCGTGCCGCAGCGTGCTGGCCGACATCGACGACGTGCCGACGCTCGTCTTCGACGAGGTCGACGCCGGCATCGGCGGCAGGGCGGGCCTCGCCGTCGGTCGGCGCCTCGCGCGACTCGCGCGGGACCGACAGGTGCTCGTCGTGACGCACCTGCCGCAGATCGCCTGCTTCGCCGATCGTCACGTGCGGGTGACCAAGGAGCTCGGAACCGCGGCGGTCGAGGTGCTCGACGACGGCGAACGCGTGCGTGAGCTGTCGAGGATGCTCGCCGGTCTCGACGACAGCTCCAGCGCGGTCTCCCACGCCGAAGAACTGCTGTCCGAAGCCGAGAAGATGAAGGCGACCGCCTAGCCCGGTGCGACCCGTCGCGATGTTTCCGCTCGAAGTGGCTCGGAGCGTCGGAACCCTCTGCTAGAGTCGGGTCCCGTGGTGAGGGAGCAGCCCAAGTACATCTTCGTCACGGGGGGAGTGGCCTCCGGACTCGGGAAGGGCATCACCTCCGCCTCCCTCGGAAGACTCTTCAAGGCCCGCGGCCTGAAGGTCGTCATCCAGAAGCTCGACCCCTACGTCAACGTCGATCCCGGCACGATGAATCCGTTCGAGCACGGCGAGGTCTTCGTGCTCGACGACGGAGCCGAGACCGACCTCGATCTCGGTCACTACGAGCGGTTCCTCGACGCCGACCTGCATCGCGGATCGAACTTCACGACCGGGGCGGTCTACTCGAGCGTGATCGCGAAGGAGCGTCGCGGGGACTACCTGGGCAAGACCGTGCAGGTGATCCCGCACATCACCGACGAGATCAAGGAGCGGGTGCGAGCACTCGGCGAGACCGAGGCCGCCGACCTGGTGATCGTCGAGATCGGCGGCACGGTCGGCGACATCGAGTCGCTGCCGTTCCTCGAGGCGATCCGACAGCTGCGCAACGAGATCGGCCGCGACCACTGCGCGTTCGTGCACGTCTCCCTGATGCCGTTCATCGGCCCGAGCGGAGAGCTGAAGACCAAGCCGACACAGCACTCCGTGAAGGAGCTGCGAGCGCTCGGTATCCAGCCCGACGCGATCGTCGCACGATCCGACCGTCCGATCGGGCGCAACCTGAAGGAGAAGATCTCCCTGTTGTGCGACGTGCCGATCAGCGGCGTGATCAGCGCCCCCGATGCGGCGTCGATCTACGAGGTGCCCCTCGTGCTGCATCGGGAGGGCCTCGACGTGGAGCTGGCGAACCACCTGCGCGTCGACGCCGAGCCCGATCTCGCCGAGTGGGAGGGCCTCGTCGATCGCATCCACGCAGCGAGCGAGCCCACATCGATCGCCGTCGTGGGCAAGTACGTCACCCTGCGTGATGCGTACCTCTCGGTGATGGAGGCGCTCTACCACGGCGGGTTCCACCACGGCGCCGACGTACAGATCAGGTGGGTCGCCTCCGACGACCTCGGGGGCGAGGCGACCGAGGAGGCGTTGCGCGACGTCGACGGTGTGCTGATCCCCGGAGGGTTCGGCATCCGCGGCGTCGAGGGCAAGGTGGCCGCGGTGCGGTACGCGCGAGAGCGCGGGGTGCCCTTCCTCGGCATCTGCCTGGGTCTGCAGTGCGCCGTGATCGAGTACGCCCGCAACGTGATCGGCCTCGAGGGAGCGAACTCGAGCGAGTTCGATCCCGCCACCCCACACGCCGTGATCGACCTGCTGCCGGAGCAGAAGGACGTCACCGATCTGGGCGGGTCGATGCGGCTCGGCGCCCAGCCGTGCCACCTCGTGCCTGGCACGAGGGCCGCCGCGGCCTACGGCGAGCCGGTCGTGTACGAGCGGCACCGCCATCGATGGGAGGTCAATCCCGCCTACCACGAGCAGCTGGAAGCCCATGGGCTCGTGCTCTCGGGCAACTCCCACAACGGCCGACTGACGGAGATCATCGAACTGCCCGATCACCCCTTCTTCGTGGCGGGGCAGTTCCACCCCGAGCTTCGGTCGCGACCCACACGGCCGCACCCACTCTTCCGCGACTTCGTCGGCGCCGCCCAGACCTTCCGCCGCTCGCGCGTCGAGCGCTCGTTATCGACCACGGGATAGAGCGCGCGGTGCCCGAGCCGCTCACCGCACGGACCGCGTTCCAGGGAGCGTTCGTGAGGGTCGACGTCGAGGAGTGGCCCGAGGTGGGTCCGTGGGAGGTCGTGCGCCGTCACGACGCGACCGCCGTGCTGCCGCTGACCCCCGACGATCGCGTGGTGCTCGTGCGGCAGTTCCGGCCCGCGGTCCGCCAGTCGATGACCGAGGTTCCGGCCGGCATCCTCGACGTCGACGGAGAGGACGCCTTGAGCGCCGCCGCGCGGGAGCTCCACGAGGAGACCGGCTACCGTCACACGGCGATCGAGTTCCTCGGCGGCATCTACCCGACGGTCGGGTCGAGCGACGAGTACGTGCACCTGTTCTGGGCGCGCACCGAGGCCGAGCCATCGGGGCCGGTCGAGCCGGGGATCGAGCTGCGGCTCGAACCCTTCCAGCGCATGGTCGACGCCGCCCGGTCGGGCCGTGTCCGCGACGCCAAGACCGCCGTGGCGCTGTTGATGGCGGCCGGGCGCCCGCCCCTGGCCCCGGGCGAGACGGCGCCGTCCTGAGCCTGGTTCAGTACGCTTGCGTCGGAACGGACGCCGGCGGATGTCTGGGCGGGCGCCAGGCGGGCTGAGCAGGCGGGCTGAGGACGAGGAGGCACCTCGCGTGCACGTCGGGATCCCGAGAGAGGTCAAGGACAGCGAGTACCGCGTGGCGGCGACGCCCGAGGGGGTTCGCGAGCTCGTGCGGGCCGGGCACCGCGTCGTGGTCGAGGCGTCCGCCGGCGTGGGGTCCGCGATCGCGGACGAGCACTTCGAGCTCGCGGGCGCCGAGATCGTGGCGGACGCCGACGCGGTGTTCGCCGAGGCCGAGCTGATCGTGAAGGTGAAGGAGCCGCGGCCCGAGGAGTACGAGCGCTTCCGCCCCGGGCAGGTGCTGTTCACCTACCTGCACCTGGCGGCCGACGAACGGTTGACGAGGTTCCTCGCCGAGCGGAACGTGACCTCGGTGGCCTACGAGACGGTCCAGACCGACGACGGCAGGCTGCCGTTGCTCGCGCCGATGTCGGAGATCGCGGGTCGCATGGCACCTCAGGAGGGTGCGGCCTTCCTCGAGCGGCCTCGGGGCGGGCGTGGCGTGCTGATGGGGGGCGCCTCGGGCGTCGCGCCCGCCACGGTGGTCGTGCTCGGTGCGGGCATGGCGGGGGCGAACGCCGCGCAGATCGCCGCAGGCATGGAGGCTGACGTCACCGTCGTGGATCGCAACGTCGACCGGCTCCGCGACATCGACCGTGTCTGGCACGGGCGCATCCAGACCGTGATGAGCTCCGCCCTCGCCGTCGAGCGACTCGTGGTCGGCGCCGACATGGTCATCGGTGCGGTGCTCGTTCCCGGGGCGAGGGCGCCTCATCTCGTCAGCGCCGAGACGGTGTCGGCGATGCACCCAGGGTCGGTGCTGGTCGACATCTCGATCGATCAAGGCGGGTGCTTCGAGACCTCGCACGTCACGACGCACTCCGATCCGACGTTCGTCGTCGACGAGGTCGTGCACTACTGCGTCGGGAACATGCCGGGGGCCGTACCGCGGACGTCGACGTACGCGCTCACGAACGTCACGCTGCCCTACGTCACCGCGATCGCGGACCACGGGATCGACGAGGCGGTGCGGGCGGACCCGGCCCTCGCCCTCGGGGTGAACGTCGTCGCGGGAACGATCACGAACGAAGCGGTCGCGGCCGCCCACGGCCTCGACGCGGCGCCGATCGCGCGGCTCATCGGCGGCGGGGCAGGCTAGGGGATCCCGGTGGTGGGCCGGGGAGGGCCATGACCACGTCGATCGAGACCGAGGTCGTCCGCTACCTCGATCATCTGACGGTGGAGCGGGGCCTCTCGGAGCACACGATCGCCGCGTACCGTCGCGACCTCGCTCGATACGCGAGCTTCCTCGCTTCGCGAGACGTGGTCGACCCGGCCGAGGTCGACGAGGCCGTCGTGCGGTCCTTCCTCGCATCGATCAGCGCGAGCACGCACGGCGACGACGAACGGCCGTACCGGGCGACGTCGGTGGCCCGCACCCTGTCGTCGGTGCGATCGTTCCACCGGTTCCTGGTGCGGGAGGGGGTGGTCGATCGAGATCCGGCGGTGGGGGTCGCCCAGCCGAAGCTGCCTCGTTCGTTGCCGCACCCGCTCACCGTGGACGAGATCCGGCGGCTCCTGGCAGCGCCCGATCCGGCGACCCCGGCAGGGCGGCGTGACCGTGCGATCCTGGAGCTCCTCTACGGCTCGGGTCTGCGCGTCTCCGAGCTCACGGGGCTCGACGTCGACGACGTGGACCTCGAGGAGGGCTCCGTGCGGGTGCTCGGCAAGGGGGGGAAGGAACGGGAGGTTCCCGGTCGGGCGGTACGGCCGGGAGGCCGTGGGGGCGTATCTCACGACGGCTCGCCCGGCGTTCGTGTCCGGCCGGGCGAGAGGGGCGCTGTTCCTGAACCAGCGAGGTGGGCGTCTGTCACGTCAGAGCTGTGACCGCATGGTACGAGCGGCCGCGCGGGCGGCCGGCATCGACCGGCACGTCTCGTTGCACACCCTGCGGCACTCGTTCGCGACGCACCTGCTCGAGGGCGGGGCCGACGTGCGGGTCGTGCAGGAGCTGCTGGGGCATGCGAGCGTGGCGACGACCCAGATCTACACGCTGGTCACCCGAGAGCACCTGCGTGAGGTCTACTACACGTCCCACCCTCGAGCGCGGCGACCGCCCGCCACGGCGGGCACACGCTCGAGCGACGCGATCGCTCACGGTCAGGAGGCACACGATGGATGAGTCCACCGCCGCATCGCTGCGGTCGACGCTCGAGGACCAGCGCGTGCACCTGCGCGAGGAGATCGTGGCCCTCGGCGCCGATCCGGATTCCGACGAGGTGACGTTCGTGGACGACGCCGGGTTCGCCGATCGTTCCCACAACACCGAGGAACGCTCGCACCTGATCTCGGTGGCACGAGCGCTGCGCTCGAACCTGCGCGATGTCGACCGGGCGCTCGCGAAGATGGATGCCGGCACGTACGGCCGATGCGAGCGTTGCGACCGCGAGATCGCCCCGGAGCGCCTCGAGGCGCTCCCCTGGGCGATGCTGTGCATCGACTGCAAGCAGGAAGGGATCGGCGCGTGAACGGGCCGCGCGACCAGGGGAGAGGGAACGAGGCGCTCGTCCCGAGGGTGTTGGTCCTCGTGTGCGACTCCTGGGGGGTCGGCGGGGCGCCCGACGCGGCTGCCTACGGCGACGAGGGCTCCGACACCCTCGGGAACACGTCGCGCGCGGTCGGTGGCATCCACGCGCCGGCCCTCGAGTCGCTCGGCCTCGGCCTGCTCACCAGCATCGACGGGATCGAGCCACGCTGCGGGCCGGGCACGGGTCACGGATGGGCCGTCGAACGTTCGGCCGGCAAGGACACGACGACCGGGCACTGGGAGATGATGGGGATCCGGCTCGACGAGCCCTTCCCCCTGTACCCCGACGGGTTCCCACCCGAGATCGTGGAGCCGTTCGAGCGAGCGATCGGCCATCCGATCTTGGGCAACGAGCCCGCCTCGGGCACGGAGATCATCGCCCGGCTCGGCGAGGTGCATCTGGCCACCGGCGACCCGATCGTGTACACGAGCGGCGATTCCGTCTTCCAGATCGCGTGCCACAAGGCCGTGGTGCCCCTCGAACGTCTCTACGAGTGGTGCCGCGTCGCGAGGGAGCTACTGGTTCCCCCGCATCGCGTCGGCCGGGTCATCGCTCGCCCGTTCGAGGGTGAGCCGGGGGCGTTCGTCCGCAGCCCCGAGCGACGCGACCTCTCCGTGCCGCCGCCCGGCCCCACCGTGCTCGACGCCCTCCAGGCGGCGGCCGTGCCCGTCTACGGCGTCGGCAAGATCCAGGACATCTTCGATCGCCAGGGCATCGCCGAGGCGCGGTACTCGGACTCGAACGATCACGGCGTGGACCTCACCGTCGAGTACCTGCAGCGCCCCGGGCCGTCGTTCGTGTTCACGAACCTCGTGGACTTCGACTCGAAGTACGGCCATCGGAACGACCCGGCCGGGTACGCCGCGGCGATCGAGGCGTTCGACCGTCGGCTCCCCGAGTTGATCGCGGCGCTGGACGGCGGCGTGATGCTGATCACGGGTGATCACGGCTGCGACCCCACGACACCACCGACCGACCATTCGCGGGAACGGACCCCCTTGCTCGCCGCGGGTCTGGCCGCAGGACCGCACGAGATCGGCGTCCGTGACGGCTTCGGCGATCTCGGCGTCACGGTCGCATCTCTCCTCGGGGTGCAGGTCGAGGGTCTGATCGGATCGAGCTTCAAGGATCGACTGGGATTCGGCTCCGAGTCAGGAGCGATGTCAAGTGGAGGGTAAGCTCGAGAGGCACTGCAGGGAAGGTGTAGGAACCCCATGACCGTGAGCGATCCTCGGCAGATCGTCGCCTCGAAGCGTGACGGGCACACCCTGGCTGCCGAGGAGGTCGAGGCCTTCATCGAGGGTTACACGCGGGGAGAGATCGAGGATGCGCTGGCATCGGCCTTCCTGATGGCGTGCCTGCTGCGCGGCATGGACGGGGCGGAGACGCTCGCGCTGACCCGGGCGCTGATCGCCTCGGGTGACACCGTGCGTTTCGCCGGCCTCGATCGCCCGACCGTGGACAAGCATTCGACCGGCGGTGTCGCCGACGGAGTGACCCTCGTCTTCGCTCCGCTCGCGGCAGCCCTCGGCATGGCGGTCGCGAAGCTCTCGGGCCGAGGGCTCGGACACACGGGTGGCACGCTGGACAAGCTGGAGTCGATCCCGGGGCTGCGCACCGACCTCGAGCCGGAGACGATGACCCGCCAGGTGCGCGAGGTCGGGTGCGCCGTGGCGGCCCAGTCTCCGCGGCTCGTGCCGGCCGACGGCAGGCTGTACGCGCTGCGCGACGCCACGGCCACCGTGCCGTCGATCCCGCTGATCGCGGCGAGCGTGATGTCGAAGAAGCTGGCCGTGGAGACCGACCTGATCCTGCTCGACGTGAAGGCGGGCGCGGGCGCGTTCATGAAGACGCCGGAGGACGCCGAGGCGCTCGCCGAGGCCTGTCTGGGGCTCGCACGCGGGTGGGGGCGGCAGGCTCGGGTCGCGGTCACCGACATGGAGCAGCCCCTCGGCGACGCCGTCGGGAACGCTCTCGACGTCGTGGAGGCGGTCGAGGTGCTGACGGGGGCGCATCGAGGCCGTCTGCGTGAGCTGGCGGTGGCGTTCGCGGCGCGAGGCCTCTCGGTGACCTCCGGCCGCGATCTCGACGCCGCGGCGAGGGAGGCGGAGCGAGCCCTCGACGACGGTTCGGCGCTCGAGCGCTTCCGGGCCATGATCGAGGCGCAGGGGGGCGATCCGCGGGTGGTCGACGACCCCGTCGGCGTGCTGCCTCGGGCGCCGGTCGTGAGTGCCGATCGAGGCCGACCGCGCCGGCACGCTCGCCCGCATGGCGACCGAGGACATCGGCCTGGCGAGCGGGGCACTGGGAGCCGGACGCATGCGCAAGGGCGACCCGATCGACCCGTCCGTGGGTATCGTGGTGCGCTGCAAGATCGGCGATCGTCTCGATGTCGGAGAGCCGATCGGCGAGGTGCACGCGCGCGACGAGCACGACGCGCGCGAGGCTGCTCGGCGGGTCCTCGACGCGCTCGTGATGCGCGAGGGGCCGGTGCAGCCGCCGCCGCTGGTGCACACCTGGCTCGAGTGAGGAGACGACGACATGGGCAACTTCACCGCCCTCGGCATCCGCCTCGCGGTGTTCATGCTGGTCTCCCTCGCGATCGGCATGTCCGTGCGCGAGTACGCCAGGGCGCTCACCGCGGCGACGCTGCACGACCCCACGCCACGCCTCTGGGGCCGCCTGACCCTCAACCCGAAGGCGTGGTTCGAGCCGTTCGGGAGCGGGCTCGTCCCCGCGTTGATCGCGGTGCTCTGGACCGTGCAGGTGCTCGTGATCCCCGCGGCGTACGGCAAGCCGGCCCCCGTGGACCCGAGCTACCTGCGGCGGACCCGTGATCAGGTCTTCGTGTCGCTCGCGGGACCGGTCGCGAACCTCGCGCTGACGGTCCTCGCGGGCCTCGCGGTCCGCGTCGGCGGACTGCCGCTCGAGGTCGCCCGCGCGCTCGTGGTCTTCGCGTTCACGAACGCCGCCCTGCTCGTGTTCCACCTGTTGCCGATCCCAGGCCTCGACGGCGCTCGCATCGTGGGGCTGCTCCTTCCGCCGCAGGCGCGCGAGGTCTACCGCAACGCCGACAAGTACCTCCCGCTGTTCGTGCTGGTCGCCCTGTTCGTCTTCTCCACGCTCGTGCTCGGGTTCCTCACGACGATCACGAGCGCGATCTGCGACGCGGCGACCGATCTCACCTGCCGGGCGGTCATGCAACTCGGCTGACGACCCGGCGACGTGCTCGGCAGCACCTCGACGGATCGGAGGCATGCCCGCGCTATCATCCCCCGCATCGACCAGCCCGTCGCCACCTCGACGCAGTCCGCCACGCGCTCGCGCGTGCTCACCGGCTATCGGCCCACCGGACCGCTCCACGTCGGGCACTGGGCCGGGAACATCGAGAACATGCTCGCCCTGCAGTCCGACCCGTCGCGCGAGTGCTTCTTCTTCCTCGCCGACTGGCACATGCTGAACACCCACTACGACCGGACCGACGAGCTGCCGGGGTTCGTGCACGAGCTCGTGCTCGACTGGCTCGCGGCCGGCATCGATCCGGAACGAGCGACGGTCTACCGTCAATCAGACCTGCCGGAGGTCGCCGAGCTCGCGCTGCTGCTCGGCACGATCACGCCGCTCGGCTGGCTCGAGCGCGTGCCGTCGTTCAAGGAGCGTCTGCGCGACATGGCCGAGCGCGATGTCGCGAACTACGGGCTGCTCGGCTATCCGGTGCTGCAGACGGCCGACATCGCGATCGTGCGGGGAGCGCTCGTGCCGGTGGGGGAGGACCAGGTCGCCCACCTCGAGGTCAGTCGGGAGATCGTGCGCCGCTTCAACCGCCTCTACGGCGAGGTGCTCGTCGAGCCGCAGCCGCTGCTGTCCGAGACGCCGCTGATCCCTGGTTCGGACGGTCGGAAGATGTCGAAGTCGCTCGACAACGCGATCTGGGTGCGCGACGAGGAGGATGCGATCCGGGCGAGCGTGCGCTCGTTCATCACCGATCCCAAGAAGGTGCGTCGCGGGGATCCGGGGCGCCCCGAGATCTGCCCGATCTTCGCGCTGCAGCGGAAGTTCTCGTCCGAGCGCATCGACGAGATCGAAGCGGGGTGCCGCTCGGGCGAGCTCGGGTGCGTCGACTGCAAGACGATCTTGGCCGACCACCTGATCGAGTACTTCCGGCCCTATCGGGAACGCCGCGCCGAGCTCGCCGCCGAGCCCGGCCTCGTCGAGCGGGTGCTCGCCGAGGGCGCCGAGCAGGTGCGCCCGGTCGTGCGTGAGACGCTCGCGTCGGTGCGAGAGGCGATGCATCTGTCGTGAACGATCCGAGGGAGATGCGATGAGCGACGCCGCCGCCCCGGCCCCCACGACGACGGGAGGGTTCGCCGTCGAGCTGCCGGTCTTCACGGGTCCGTTCCGCCTGCTCGCGGAGCTGATCCTCGAGCAGAAGGTCGACGTGTGCGACATCGCGGTCGCCTCGGTGACCGATCGCTACCTCGCCCACACGAAGGACGCCGATGGCTGGAACCTCGAGGAGGCCACGTGGTTCCTCGCGATCTGCGCCGTGCTGCTGGAGCTGAAGGTGTCACGCCTCACCCCGAAGCACACGGAACTCGACGAAGAGGACCTGTTGGGCAGGTCGCCCGACCTCGCCTACGCGCGATCGCTCGAGCTCGCCGCGTTCCGCAAGGTCGCGCTCGAGATCGCGCGCCGGCTCGAGGACGAGGCCGGGTACTTCGCGCGCGACGTCGGACCCGGACCTGAGTTCTCGCACCTGTACCCCGACCCGATGACGCATCTGCGACCGGAGCAGCTGGCGACGATGGCCGCGGCGCTGCTGCGGCCACCGCCGACCCTCGATCTCTCCCACGTGACGCCGGTGCGATACACGGTGGCTGAGGCGATGACCACGCTGGAGGAGCGGATCACGGACATCGGGCACGGGGCGACGTTCCGTGACCTGGTGGCCGACTGCGACGAGCGGATCCACGTGGTGGTGCGATTCCTGGCCATCCTCGAGCTGTACCGTGAAGGAAAGGTCGAGCTCGCACAAGCCGAGACCTTCGGCGATATCGAGGTCGCGTGGACGGGTTGAGGTCGAGGGTTCGATGAGCGATCGCGAGGCTTCAGAGGAGATGCGGGGTCATGACACCCGGGCCCTCGAGGCCCTGTTCTTCGTGTCCGACGAACCGCTCACGGCCTCCGTGCTCGCCCAGGCGCTCGACGTCGATCGCAGGGAGGCCGAGGCGCGGTGCGACCGGCTCCAGCGCGACCTCGAGGAGCGAGGATCCGGTGTGGTGCTGCGCAACGTCGCCGGAGGGTGGCGGTTGTACACGCACCCCGACACGGCCCCGGTGGTCGAGCAGTTCGTGCTCTCCTCCCGCCAGGCACGGCTCACGAAGGCTGCGCTCGAGACCCTGGCGATCGTGGCGTACAAGCAGCCGGTCACCCGTCACCAGGTGAGCGGCATCAGAGGCGTGAACTCCGACGGCGTGCTGCGCGCGCTCACCGACCGCGGCCTGATCGAGGAAGCCGGTCGTGACGAGGCGCCGGGACGACCACTGCTCTACGCGACGACGCCGGGGTTCCTGGAGCGGCTCGGCCTTCCCTCGCTCGCGTCGCTTCCCTCGCTCGCACCCTTGCTCGACCCGTCCTCCGAGGAGGACGACACCCTCGCCGATGCGGTGACCGACGAGCCTGAACCCGGCGACGAGGCGGGCGAGGGCGGCGCAGGTTCCGACGCGGCACCGGAGCCACCCTCCGAGGGGTGAGCGATGGCCGAGGAACGACTGCAACGAGCGCTCGCGCGTGCCGGGTTCGGCTCGCGCCGAGCCTGCGAGCAGCTGATCGTCGAGGGGAGGGTGACGGTCGACGGCGTGATCGCCACCCTGGGCGACAAGGTCGAGCCGGACTCCGCGGGGGTGCGGGTCGACGACGTCGAGGTCAACCTCGACCCCAGCGTTCGCTACTTCGCCCTGCACAAGCCTCCGGGAGTCGTGACCACGATGCGCGATCCCCAGGGGCGCCCTGATATCAGGCGCTACCTGCCCTCCGAGGGTCCGAGGGTGTTCCCGGTGGGTCGCCTCGACCGCGACTCCGAGGGCCTGCTGCTGCTCACGAACGACGGCGATCTCGCGAACCGGCTGATGCACCCGAGCCACGGGGTGGAGAAGGAGTACCTGGCCGAGGTCGAGGGGGCGCCGACCGCCAAGCAGCTCGCCCGCGTGCGATCGGGCGTCGAGCTCGACGACGGGCCCGCCCACGCCGTGCGCGCCCGCATCGTCGCGACCTCGAAGGACCGCGGCGCGGTCCGGCTCGTGATGACCGAGGGACGCAAGCGCGAGGTGCGTCGCCTGCTCGCTGCCGTCGGGCTCCCGGTCACGCGGCTCGTGCGCCTGCGCGTCGGTCCGATCCGGCTCGACGGCCTCGAGCCGGGTGCGTTGCGACCGCTCGACCGCGGCGAGGTCCAGGCGCTCGCCGCCGTCGCCGGGCGGTAGCCTGTGGACGTCCGCCGACCGGCGGGCCCGGGCGAGAGGCGACTCACGATGACGGTGCGTGCGGTCCGCGGGGCCATCAAGGTGACCGAGGATTCGCCGCTCATGCGTGCTGGATGCGACCGAGCGCCTCGTGCGGGCGCTGCTGGAAGCCAACGCGGCGGCAGGTGACGACCTGATCAGCATGCTGTTCACGGTGACCGACGACATCACCTCGGCCTTCCCGGCCGAGGCCGTGCGCCGCATGGGGCTGGGGACGGTCCCGTTGATGTGCGCGCGTGAGATCCCCGTGGTCGGGTCGATGCCGCTCGTGGTGCGCGTGCTGATGCACCTGCACACGGAGCGGTCGCCGGCCGAGGTGCGGCCGGTCTACCTCGACGGGGCCGAGTCGCTGCGTGATGACCTCGGCTGATCGGGTCGCCGTCGTCGGCACGGGGCTGATCGGCACGTCGGTCGCCCTCGCCGCCGCTCGAGCCGGTGCGGTGGTCACCGGGTGGGACGCCGACGCGTCCGTGACCGCACGCGCCGCCGCGCTCGCGAAGTTCCGGGCCGCCGCGTCGATCGAGGATGCGGTCGCCGGCGCCCGGATCGTCGTCGTCGCGACCCCGATCCCCACGGTCGCCTCCCTCGTCGCAGCGTGCCTCGAGGCCTCCCCCGACGCGATCGTGACCGACGTCGGCAGCGTGAAGACGGCGCTCGTGCGCGACGTGGTCGCCGAGGCGCCCGAGGATTCCCTCCCTCGCTTCGTGCCGGGGCATCCGATGGGGGGGAGCGAACGCTCGGGACCCGAACACGCCTCGGCCTCGGTCCTCGACGCCATCGTCTGGGCGATCACCCCCCACGAGGCGAGCGACCCCGAAGCGGTCGACGCGCTGGAGGCGTGGACCGCCTCGTTGGGTGCCCGGCCGGTCCGCCTCGACCCCGAGCGACACGATCGCCTGGTGGCCTTCGTGAGCCACCTGCCACAGGTCGCGTCGACCGCACTGATGAGCCTGGCGGCGACCGAGGAGGCAGGGGAACCGGAGATCCTGCTGCTCGCGGCCGGTGGGTTCCGCGACCTGACCCGCCTCGCGGCATCGAATCCGGCCCTGTGGAGCGACATCCTGCTCGCGAACCAGGGCGCGATCGGGGAAGCGATCGACCTGTACATCGAGCGTCTCGTGCGCCTTCGCGACGAGATCGTGGGAGGCCGTGGCGGTGACGTCGAGGAGACGTTCGACGAGGCCAAGCGCGCGCGACTGCGGCTCGCCACGAAACCCACGGTGCGGGCGGGGGTCGCCGTGCTGCAGATCGAGGTGCCGGATCGGCCGGGCGCGCTCGCCGATCTGACCGCCGTGTTGGGCGGTGGCGAGGTGAACATCGAGGACCTCCAGATCGTGCACTCGCCCGAGGGTGGCCGGGGCACGGTGCACCTCACGGTGGCGGCCGACGCGGTCGATCGCGCGAGCCACGTGCTCGACAACGTCGGCCTCGACCCGATCAGGCTCGCCTGAGGCCGCGCCGATGCGGGTTCGGGTCGAGCCGGGTGGTTCCCTCCGGGGGATCACGCAGGTTCCCGGCGACAAATCGATCGCGCACCGATGGCTGATCCTGGCGGCGACCGGGCGCGGACCTAGCAGTCTGCTTGAGGTTCCCACTTCACTCGACGTTCGCTCGACCGCTTCGTGCCTTGCCGTGATCACGGACAAGGCTCGACCTTCACTCCATGCGTGGGCCTCGAACGATCCGGGCTCCGCCGAGGGTCACGGTTCCACGTGGAACGTGAGGGTCGAGGGTGATGCCGTGTCCGGTCGCTCGGCGCCACTTGAGGTCGAGGGTGAGGGGCGCGCCGGACTGGTCGAGCCGGCGGCGGCGCTGGATTGCGGCAACTCCGGGACGGCGATGCGGCTGTTGATGGGTCTCGTGGCGTCGGCGCGGTTCCGTTGCGTGCTCCGGGGCGATCCGAGCCTGAGCGACCGTCCGATGGAGCGGGTTGCGGTGCCGCTCCGAGCGATGGGTGCCGAGATCGAGACCACGGGCGGGCATGCGCCCGTCGAGGTGCTCGGCGGGCCGTTGCAGGGGATCGAGTTCGCGATGCCGCATCCCAGCGCCCAGGTCAAGAGCGCCGTGTTGCTGGCCGGCCTCGACGCCGACGGGCGAACGGTCGTGCGTGAGCCTGCTACAGACCCGTGATCACACGGAACGAGCATTGCGTCGCGCTCGGGGCCCCGATCGAGACCGGTGACGGTGTCGCCGTCCGACGGTTCCAACACGAGGGCTTCTCGGCGAGGGTGCCGGGCGACCCGTCGTCGGCAGCGTTCCTCGTCGCCGCCGCGGCCATGACGGGATCGGCGCTCACGATCGTCGACGTCGGCCTGAACCCCACACGGACCCGGTTCCTCGATGTGATGGCCCGCATGGGGGTGCGCACGGACGTGACCCTCCGACGCGAGGAGCTGGGTGAACCCGTCGGCGACATCGAGGTGCTGGGAGACCACGGCATCCGTCCCGTGAGGGTCGAGGCCGACGAGCTCCCCCTCGTGATCGACGAGGTCCCCGTGCTGGCGCTGCTCGCCGCGCATGCGGGGTCGGAGTCACGTTTCCTCGGCGCCGGTGAGCTCAAGGTGAAGGAGTCCGATCGTCTCGAGGGTATCGCTCGCGGGATTCGCGATCTCGGTGGCCTCGCGGCGTCCGAGGGCGAGGACCTCGTCGTGGCGGGAGGGGGGCTCGGGGGCGGTCGCGTACACGCCCATGGCGATCATCGCATGGCGATGGCGTTCGCGGTGTCCGCGCTGGGGGCTCGGGGGTCCGTCGAGGTCGAGGGGATGGAGAGTGTGGAGGTGTCCTTCCCGGGGTTCACGCGAACGCTCGCCGATCTCGGCGCGTCGATCGAGCCGGTGGGTGGCCCATGACGCCGCCCCGGGTCGTCGCGATCGACGGCGCCGCCGGCAGCGGCAAGAGCACGCTCGCGAGGGCCCTCGCGAGGTCGCTCGGACTGCCGTACGTGAACACCGGGCTGATGTATCGAGCGCTGGCCGCGGCCGCGCTCCGTGCGGGAGTCTCGGCGGCAGACGATCGAGCCTTGGTCGAGTTGGCGCGGGGGTTGAGGTTCATCGTGCGGGTCGACCCCCCTGGAGAGCTCGAGGTCGAGGGTTACGATGAGGCAGGATTGACGAGCGTCGAGGTCGAGTCGACCGTGTCCGCCGTGGCGAGTCACGCGCTGGTCCGGGCCCATATGCGACGGGAACAGCGCGAGCTGGGGGAACAGCACGGGGCCGTGATGGAGGGTCGAGACATCGCCTCGGTGGTCTTCGCCGACGCTCCTGTGAAGCTCTACCTGCAGGCGCGGTCGGACCTGCGTGCCGAGCGACGGGCGGCGGAACGGGTCGGCGACGTCGAGCGTGTGGCGACGGCGCTCGGTGAGCGCGATCGTCGCGACGCCGCCACCACACCCCACGAGCCGGCGCCGGGCGCGACGGTGATCGACACGAGCGACCTCGACCCGGAGGCGACGCTCGCGGCCGCCGTCGCCGTCGTGCGGCAGCGTGCGCCGGAGCTGGTGCCGTGACCGGTCAGCGAGCCTGAGCCCACGATGGGATCGCCCGTGCCCACCATCGCCGTGGTCGGTCGGCAGAACGTCGGGAAGTCCACCCTCGCGAACCGACTCTTCGGCGGCCGGGAAGCGATCGCGCACGACATGCCCGGCGTCACCCGCGACCGAGTGACCCTGGAGACGGCCTGGCGTGGCCGTCGCTTCTCGCTCGTCGATACGGCGGGGTTCCTGCACGACGCGGGCGGCCTCGAGGCGCTCGCGGGCGCTCAGGCCGATCGGGCGATCGCGGCCGCCGATCTGATCCTGCTCGTGGTCGACGCCCAGGCGGGCATCACCGAGGAGGACGGCATGCTCGCGAGACGCCTGCGCCGGGCCACGGTCCCTGTCCTCGTCGTGGCGAACAAGGTCGACACGGATCGCGAGGAGTCCGATGCAGCGATCTTCCACGCCCTCGGGCTCGGCGACCCCTTCCCGGTCTCGGGGATGCACGGTCGCGGGGCAGGCGACTTGCTCGACCGCATCGTGCAGCTGCTGCCCGACGCTCCGCGCGAGCTCGAGACCTCTGCGGAGGAGCCGCGGTTCGCCCTCGTCGGGCGTCCGAACGTCGGCAAGTCCAGCCTGTTCAACCGCCTGGTGGGGGAGGAGCGCTCGGTCGTCTTCGAAGAGGCGGGCACCACCCGCGACGCCGTGGATGCGGTGGTCGAGTGGCCCGACGGCCGGGTGCGATTCGTCGACACCGCGGGCATGCGCCGAGCGACGAGGGTTCGCGGCGTCGAGTACTTCAGCGTCGTGCGCGCGACGCAGGCGATCGAGCGTGCGCACGTCGCGTTGCTGGTGATCGACGCGGAGCAGGGTTACACGGTCGAGGACAAGAAGATCGCGAACGTCGTGATCGATGCCGGGCGCGCATTGATGCTGGTGGCGAACAAGTGGGACCTGGTCGAGGAGAAGGACGACACCTACGCCGACCTCACCGACACGGTCAGGCAGTTCGCGTCCGCCCCCGTGATGCGAACCTCGGCGCGAACGGGACGTGGGGTGCACCGTCTCCCCTCGGTCCTCCTCGACCTGCACACCAGATGGACCTCGAGGGTCGCGACCTCCAAGGTCAACGAGGTGATCCAGCAGGCTCAGCGCGAGCGGCCGACCCCGCGGGTCGCCGGCACCCTGCACTACGCGACCCAGGTCGCCACCGGGCCGCCGTCCTTCGTCGTCTTCGGCGGCGCGAACGAACCCGACCCCGCGTACCGGCGGTACATCGAGAACCGGTTGCGGCGCGCGTTCCATCTCGAGGGGGTGCCGGTGCGGGTGAAGTACCGACCACGGAAGCAGGGGGGCCGCCGCGGTTCGCGCTGAGCCCACCGGCCGGTCCTCGCTCTAGTCTGGACCGGACTAGTAGGTGGCCCCGGCCGGGCAGCCGATACAATCCCGTCGCACGGGACGTGGCGCAGTCTGGTAGCGCACCGGTCTGGGGGACCGGGGGTCGCGGGTTCAAGTCCCGCCGTCCCGACCGATGGATGCATCCGGTGATCGCCCGCCCGCCTCGTCGCGGGTGTTCACGGTCCCGAACCTGATCTCGGCGTTCCGCATCGCGCTGATCCCGGTGTTCTGGGCGCTGATCGTCGACCCGGACACCACGGCGTGGGGGATCGTGCTCTTCGGCGTCGTGGTGGCGACCGATTGGGTCGACGGCACGATCGCGCGCCGAACGGGCCAGGTCTCGGAGCTCGGGAAGGTGCTCGACCCGGTGGCCGACCGTGCGGCGATCGCGGCCGGGCTGATCGCGCTGATCGTGCGCGGGGCGTTCCCCCTGTGGGCGGGCGCGTTGATCCTGGCGCGAGACGTGGCGGTCCTCGTCGCGGGCGCCGTCCTCGCTGCGAAGGGACTGCGCATCGATGTCCGGTGGATCGGGAAGGTCGCGACGTTCGCGCTGATGATCGCGATCCCCGCCGTGTCGTGGGGGACGCTCGACCTGTGGCCGGCTGCGGCCGCCCTCGCCGTCGGGTGGCCCGTCTACGTGCTGGGCATCGTCGAGTACTACGTCGCCGCCGGCGCGTACGCGATCGATCTGCGACGCGCGCTCTCCACCGCATGACCGGATCGGCGCGCGCATCTCGCGCCGGCGCACTATCGTTCCGATCGCCGGTGTAGAGGCCGGCGCCGACCAGCGACGACGAGGAGGGTGACCGTGGAGTTCCCGGGGGACCTTCGCTATACGAAGGAACATGAGTGGGCCCGTGTCGAAGGCGAGCGGGTCAGGGTCGGCATCACCGACTTCGCGCAGGATGCACTGGGTGACGTGGTCTACGTCGATCTGCCGGAGGTCGGGGCCCGGATCGAGGGCGACCAGCCCTTCGGCGAGGTCGAGTCCACGAAGTCGGTCTCCGACGTCTACGCGCCGCTCGCCGGCACGATCCTCGAGCGCAACCCTCTGATCGAGGATCGACCGGAACTCGTGAACGAGCAGCCCTACGGCGACGGGTGGCTCGTGACGATCGCGCCCGACGATCCCGGGGCGATCGAGCGTCTGCTCGACGCCGAGGCCTATCGTTCGTTCGCCGAGGGCGGAGATTCCTGAGCCCGACACACGATCGAGAGAGTCCCATCGAGACTTCAGGGGTCGACCCGTGGTCGAGCCTCAGGCAGGCTGTGGGTCGAGGGTTGGCCCTCACTGCGGTTGAAGGTGGTCTCACCCTGCGGTAACGTCGGTCTCTAGTCCGTCGGGAGGGTCGAACGCTCGACCTGCATCCTCGGCGGGAGGCCGAACCGCACGAGGACCTGACGTTGTACTGCACCCGCTGTGGACATCCCAATCGCGACGACGCCCGCTTCTGCGCGGAGTGTGGTGCTCCACTGCACGACGACCCCACCGTCTCGCTGACCCCGGTCGAACCCGACGATGAGGCGCACGATGAGTTCCCCTTCCCTCACGATGAACTGCGCCCGGGACAGGCTCTCGTTCTGGTGAAGCGTGGCCCCAACGCGGGGTCGACGTTCCTGATGGAGAGCGAGCTCACCCCGGTGGGGCGGGCGCCCGACGCGTCGGTCTTCCTCGACGACGTCACGGTGTCTCGAGCCCACGCGGTGTTCGAGCGACGACCGGGCGGCGAGTGGTTCGTGCGCGACGTCGGGAGCCTCAACGGCACGTACGTCAACGGCGAGCAGGTCGACGAGACCAAGCTCGCCGCGGGAGACGAGGTGCAGGTCGGTCGGTTCAAGCTCGTGTTCTTCTCGGCAGGGGAGTGATGACGCAGATGGCGGGAACCCGTAACTATCAGTCGATCGGTGAGGTCCTCGTGGCCGTCAAGACCGAGTTCCCCGACATCACGATCTCGAAGATCCGCTTCCTCGAGGCCGAGGGATTGATCGAACCGGAGCGCACACCGTCCGGGTACCGAAAGTTCTACGTCGACGACGTCGACCGACTGAGGTCGATCCTGCGCATGCAGCGCGACGAGTACCTGCCGCTGAAGGTGATCAAGGAGCGGCTGCTGAAGCAGGATGTCGAGGACGAGGCCGACGAGGGCGAGGGTGGGGCCGAGGGCGGCGCCGAGGTCGACGCCGATGCCGACGCCGACGAGGGGCTCGCGGAGGCGCCGACGGGCCTGCAGATGTCGATCGAGGAGATGTCGGCGGCGACCGGCGTCGAGCGCGAGCGCATCAAGGAGCTCGAATCGTTCGGCATCGTGTGTTCGCACGGCCCCGACGGGGCCCGGTACTACGACGGTGACGATTACATCGTGCTGTCGATCGTGAAGGACTTCTTCCGGTACGGGATCGAGCCGCGCCACCTGACGATGTACAAGCACTTCGCCGACCGGGAGGCGAAGTTCTTCGAGGATCTCGTGGCACCGCGGCTCCGGCAGAAGAACCCCGACGCACGGCGGCTCGCCGCCGAGACCTTGGCCGACCTGTCCGTGACCTCCCGCAAGTTCAAGCAGGCCCTGCTGCGTACGAACATGCGCGAGGACCTCCGCGGCGCGTGAGGCTCGGCCGACGCCGCAGGTTGGCGCGGACGACGGTCGCGCTGTCGATCGTCGCCGGCCTCGCCACCCAGCTCGTCCTGCTCGCGACCGCGTCGGCGGAACGGTCGGGGCCCCCGCCGACGCCGGTGCCGCCTCGAGGCTCGCCGTCGCCGTTCCCGCAGACGCTGGCGACGCCGTCCGACGCGGTGGCGGCACCGAGGCTCGACGCCCCTGCGGTGATCCTCGCCGATCTCGACGACGGCCAGGTGATGTTCGCGAAGGCCCCCGAGGTCCGACGCCCGATCGCGAGCCTCACCAAGGTGATGACGGCCCTCCTCGTGCTCCAGCGACGAGAGCTGGACGACGTGGTCACGGTCTCGCCGGATGCCGTCTTCGACGGCGACGACTTCGGGGCATCGTCGACGCTCGGGCTGCGGGCGGGGGAGCGGCGCACGGTCCGTGAGCTCCTCGACGCCCTGATGCTGCAATCGGCGAACGACGCCGCCCTCGCGCTCGCGATCGACATCAGCGGCTCCGAGCGGCGTTTCGTCGAGCTGATGAACGAACGGGCCCGGGCGCTCGGCATGCGCCACACGGTCTTCTTCTCCTCCAACGGTCTCGACGATCGTGGCCGTTCGACCACGCGCGACCTGCTCGCGCTCACGCGCGCCGCCGACGCCGAGGACGGATTCGCCCGCATCGTGTCGTCGAAGTTCCGGACGATCCCCGCACCCCAGGGACCCCCGCGGCGGGTGCAGAACCGCAACGCGATGCTGTGGCTCTACCCGGGCTCGAACGGCGTGAAGACCGGGTTCACCGCCGGGGCCGGGTACTGCCTGATCGCCACCGCGGAGCGCGACGGTCGCCGGCTGGTCGCGATCGTGCTCGGCGATCGGAACGAGCCGTTCTCGGAGGCGGCCATGCTGCTCGATCACGGCTTCGAGGGGTATCGGGAGGAGACGTTCGTGCGCGCCGGAGAGGCGATCGGTACGGTTGCGATCCGGGGGGGCACGGTGCCGGTAGAGGCGCAACGAGCGATCACGGCGCTCGTGCCCACGGCGCGGCTCGATCAGGTGCAGGAGCGGGTGGTCGTCTCGCCCCGCGCGGTCTTCCCGCCGGCGGCGGGTGAGCGGGTGGGCACGTTCAAGATCACGATCCCCGGCGTGAGCCTCGGGTCCAGCCCGCTCCTCGTCTCAGCCGTCCCGCCCCCCCCGGCGGCGGGCGACGACCCATGGTGGCTCCGGGCGGCCGACGCGGTCGGCCGGGCGTTGGGCGACGCGGTCGATGGTCTGGTCGGCTCCGGCTGACCGACGGCTTGGTACCGCAGCTGCGTCGAGGGTCCTGCTAGTCTCCGCCCGTCATGACGGAGGTCGCGAGCGTCCTGGTCGGGCGCGGGGACATCCGCCGCCGGGTGCAGGAGCTCGGCCGCACGATCGCCGGGGACTACGTGGGGCGTGAGCCCGTGCTGATCACGGTGCTCAAGGGCGGAGCGGTGTTCCTCGCGGATCTGATGCGCGCGACCCCGCTGGCGCTCGAGCCGCACTTCATGGCGATCAGCCGTTACGGCGACGCCGAGGAATCCCTCGGACGGGTGCAGATCCTCCTCGACGTCGATGTCGATCTCGCCGGCCGCGACGTGATCCTGGTCGAGGACATCGTCGACACCGGCCTCACGCTCCGATACCTCCTCGGGGTCCTGCGCGCGCGCGAGCCGGCATCCCTGGAGGTCTGCGCCTTGCTGGACAAGTCGGTCCGCCGCATCGTGCCGATCACCCCTCGGTACGTGGGATTCGAATGCCCCGACCGGTTCGTGGTCGGCTACGGCCTCGACTTCCAAGAGCGCTACCGCAACCTCCCCGACATCCTGCAGGTCGACGACCTCGAGGCGTTGAAGAGCGACCCGGCCATCCTCGCACCGAGGTTCGCCGCCGTCTGAGCGGCCGCCGGCGCCGGAGCGCCCACACGCACCTCGCGACCCTTCGGGCCGGTTGCCCGTGCTGGGACCCGCGGTTACGCTCGGAAGACGATGATCGAGATGGAACTCACCGGGGTGCGCGTCGAGCTCCCGACGAACCAGCCGATCGTCCTGTTGCGTGAGCGCGGCGGCGAACGGTACCTGCCGATCTGGATCGGCGCGGCGGAGGCCGCGGCGATCGCGCTCTCCTTGCAAGGGGTCGTCACGCCCCGCCCGATGACCCACGACCTGATGCGGACGATGCTCGACGACCTCTCGGTCGACGTCCGCCGGATCGAGGTGACCGAGCTGCGGGAGTCGACGTTCTACGCCACGATCGCGATGAACCGACAGGGCGAGGACTACGAGATCTCGTCCCGACCGTCCGACGCGATCGCCCTCGCCGTGCGGATGTCGGTGCCGATCTTCGTCCACGAGGATGTGCTCGAGGAAGCGTCGATCCTGATCCCCGACGACGAGGACGAGGAGGTCGAGAAGTTCCGCGAGTTCCTCGACACCGTCACGCCGGAGGACTTCGCCGGCTGATGGACGTCACCGGCGGCTCGCCGCTCAGGTGCAGAAGAAGAGCGTGACGTAGAGGCGGCCGCGGTCGTCGGTCGCAGCGCCGACCGCGACCCGGTCGAAGTCCCGGTCGAGCAGGTTGCTCCGGTGGGAGGGGCTGTTCATGAACGCCCGCTGAAGGTCGTCGACATCGCCGCTCGTGAAGCCGACGTTCTCGCCCCACGTCCAGCAGCGAACGCCGTAACGGCTCGGTCCCGACGAGTGGAAGAGTTGGCCCCGGCGTGCCATGGCCCTGGCGTGCTTCGTGGCCTCGTCGGTGAGCCGATGGGCGCGTTCGAGCCGGCCCACCGAGTGCCGGACGCGCGCAGCGTTCGTCTCCCCGTACATCTGCCAGGAGTAGTTGGGGGTCCGCGCCTGCGCGACGGCAGGCACGAGGGCGAGCGACAGCGCGATGGCGGTGGCCGTGGCCAGACTGCGTGCGGTTCGTGTCATGGCTCCCGATCTCCTGCGAGCTCGTGGTCCTTCCTGACTAGGGAGGCATCGGGCGGCTGCCTGGAGAACTTGAGCCACGGGTTATCCGCACGATGCCGGTCGACCGTTGACAGGCCCCCAAACGGGCCCTACGCTGCCGAAACACATCGACGTGATTCCCGATCGTGGAGTGGTGATGAGTGAAGAGGGGTTCCGCGCGCCCGAGGCCAAACGCATCGCGGGCATCACGTACCGCCAGCTGGACTACTGGACCCGAACGGGCCTGGTGACGCCCTCGGTGAAGGATGCCCACGGTTCCGGTACCCAGCGCCTCTACTCGTTCCAGGACCTCGCGACGCTGAAGGTGATCAAGAAGCTGCTCGACACCGGTGTGTCGTTGCAGCGCGTGCGCAAGGCCGTGGAGCACCTTCGCACGATGGACCGCCCGCCCCACGGGGTGACGTTGATGTCCGATGGTGCGGGGGTGTACGAGGCGCACTCGCCCGAGGCCGTCGTCGACCTGCTCCGCAACGGCCAGGGGGTGTTCGCGATCTCACTCGACGCGGTCTACACCGATCTCGAGGACTCCCTTGCCGCGGCGTCGAAGCAGCGAACCCGGCGTGCCGCGGCCGGAGGGTCGTGAGCGCTCAGCCCGAGAGCCTCGACGTTCCGCCTCTCAAGAGCGACACGATCCGCTTCGCGCATGCCTCCGAGCGTCAGTTCGCGCAGCTACTCGACTTCTACGGCATCGAGTGGGAGTACGAGCCGACCTCGTTCGATATCGACTTCGACAAGGAAGGTCGTGTGCTCCAGCGGTTCACGCCCGACTTCTTCCTGCCGGAGTTCGACCTGTACATCGAGATCACGACGCTGAACCAGAAGCTCGTCACGAAGAAGAACCGCAAGGTGCGACGGCTCCGCGAGCGCTACCCGGAGGTCACCTGCAAGATCTTCTACCAGCGCGACTACCTGTCCCTCGTCACGAAGTACGGGCTGCGGGATGCTCGCTCCGCCCCCGCCCGTGAGGTCGGTCTCGGCCTCGGGTCGTAGGCTCGGCGGCTCCGTAGACTGACGGTTCGTGAGGTTCAGCCCGCACACCGAGGACGAGATCCGCGAGATGCTCGCGGCCGTCGGACGCTCCTCGATCGACGAGCTGTTCCAGCAGATCCCCCCCTCGGTCAGGCTCGACCGTGCCCTCGCGCTCCCCGACGGCGTGAGCGAGATGGAGCTCGTGGCCGACCTCCGCTCGCTCGCGAGCCGCAACCGCAGCGCCGACGACCTGATCTGTTTCGCCGGCGGCGGCGCCTACGACCACTACGTGCCGGCGGTCGTCTGGGCACTCGCCGGACGCAGCGAGTTCTACACCTCCTACACGCCCTACCAGCCGGAGCTCTCGCAAGGTGTGCTCCAGGTGCTGTTCGAGTACCAGTCGATGATCTGCGAGCTGACCGGGCTCGAGGTCTCGAACGCATCGCTCTACGACGGCGCGACCGCGCTCGTGGAGGCCGTGCACATGACCATGGGTCGTGGCCGGGGCCGCGTGCTGGTGTCGGCCGGCGTCGACCCTCGGGCCGTCGAAGCGCTCCGCACGGCCGGCCGGGGAGCGGGCTACGAGCCCGAGACGTTCGACGGCGAGCTGTCGGTGGCCGACGACGTCGCCGCCGTCATCGTGCAGCACCCGAACGCGTTCGGTGTGCTCGAGCCCGCGAGGGAGCGGTTCGCTGCGGCGCACGCGGGCGGCGCCACGGCGATCCAGATCTTCGATCCGCTCTCACTCGGGGTGCTCGCCTCGCCCGGCGAGCTCGGGGCCGACATCGCCGTGGGGGAGGGGCAGGTCCTCGGCAACCACCTGAACTACGGGGGACCCTACCTCGGCATCATCGCCGGGCGATTGGCCGACGTGCGCAGGCTCCCGGGTCGCATCGTCGGCGAGACGGTGGACGTGGAGGGCCGCACCGGCTACGTGCTCACCCTGCAGGCCCGCGAGCAGCACATCCGCCGCGACAAGGCCAACTCGAACATCTGCACGAACCAGACGCTCATGGCGCTCGCGGCAGCCGTGTACCTGGCGTGGCTCGGGCCGGAGGGCCTGGCCGAAGTCGGGCGGCAATGCCTGTCGAAGGCCGCGTACGCCGCCGACGCGCTGACGGCCTTGCCGGGCGTGACGCCCGTCTTCCCGGGAGCGCCCATCTTCAAGGAGTTCGCCGTGCGGCTCCCTCGTCCTGCGAACGCCGTGATCGACGCCATGATCGAGCGAGGGTTCCTCGCAGGGGTCGCGATGCCGCACGTCGGTGAGGACGTGCTCGTCGTGGCCGTCACCGAACGGCGATCGCGCGACGAGATCGACGCGTACGTCGTCGCGATGGGGGAGGTGCTCGCCGCATGAGCGGAGGGGCGCCGATCCGGACCCAGGGCCCGGTGGCATCGACGGGTACGATCGCCGATCGCTCATCGTCCGGTCGTCGCGCATCGGCGTTCGCGCCGCTGGACGTGCCCGAGGTCACGGTGCCCGAGACGCACCGCCGCACCCGGGCTCCGGCTCTCCCTCGGGTGGCGGAGATCGACATCGTGCGTCACTACACGATGCTGTCGCAGCAGAACTACGGGGTCGACACCGGGCCCTATCCGCTGGGCTCGTGCACGATGAAGTACAACCCCAAGGTCGCCGAGACGGTCGCGGCGTTCCCCGGGTTCCAGCGGGCCCACCCGCTGCAGCCCGACGCCACGGTGCAGGGCACCCTGGAGATGCTGTGGCGTCTCGAGGAGGCGCTGTGCGAGATCACCGCGATGGCCCGGGCGACGCTGCAGCCGCCGGCGGGCGCGTGCGGGGAGATGACCGGCCTGCTGATCATGCGGGCGTTCCATGCGGACCACGGCGGGCGGCGCACGAAGGTCCTGATCCCCGACGCCGCGCACGGCACGAACCCCGCCAGCGTGCGCCTCGCGGGGTTCGACGCGGTCAACGTGCCGTCCGACGAGCGCGGCCTCGTCGACGTCGAGGCGCTGCGGGGACTCGTCGACGACGAGGTCGCCGGCCTGATGCTCACGAACCCGAACACCCTCGGCCTGTTCGAGGAGCGCATCGAGGAGATCACCGCCGTGTTGCATTCGGTGGGCGCGCTCGTCTACTACGACGGCGCGAACCTGAACGCGATCATGGGCAAGGCGAGGCCGGGTGACATGGGCTTCGACATCGTGCACATCAATACCCACAAGACGTTCGCGACCCCTCACGGCGGGGGAGGGCCGGGCGCCGGGCCCGTCGGCGTGGCGGCGCACCTCGTCGACTATCTTCCGGCCCCGATCGTCGCCCGCGATCCCGACGGCACGTTCCGCTGGGATCGCGACCGCCCGAGATCGATCGGGCGGTTGCACGGCTTCAACGGGAACATCGGGGTGTTGGTCCGTGCCTACGCGTACGTCTTCGGGCACGGCGGTGACGGGCTCACCGAGGTGAGTGAGCTCGCGGCGCTCAACGCCAACTACCTCGCGGGCAGGTTGGCCGGCGCGTTCCCGCTCGCGTATCCGCAGGTCCCCCCGATGCACGAGTTCGTCTCGACGGCGGAGCCGCTGAAGAAGGAGACCGGTGTCAGGGCGATGGACGTGGCGAAGCGGCTGATCGATCTCGGCTACCACCCGCCCACGGTGTACTTCCCGCTCGTCGTCGACGAGGCGATGATGGTCGAACCGACGGAGACGGAATCCAAGCAGACGCTCGACGGCATGGCCGACGCGTTCCTGCAGGCGGCCGAGGAGGCCCACACCGACCCGGAGCTGCTGCACGAGGCGCCCGTGTCCACACCGGTGCGCCGCCTCGACGAGGCGAGGGCCGCCCGGCACCTCCGGTTGCGGTGGGGGCTCGAGGACACGCCCGATCGACGGCCGTGAGCGGTCTCGATGACGCCCCGTTCCGGTTCGCGGTCACGAAGGACGGACGCGTGCGGATCTCCTGGGGCTCCCGGGTCGTGACGACGGTGGCCGGAGCCGCAGCGACGCGACTGACCGCCTCCCTCGATGCGGCCGACGACGAGGATCAGGTTCAGCAGCTCCTCGCGCGCGCCACGGGCAACTTCAAGCGGGGGAACGAGCGGGGGTGACCCCTCTCAGGACCCGATCCGAGATTAAGTGACATAATGAACGTTATCGGGAAACAGGGTCGCGAACGGGGGCGTGCTCGGAGGAGGACGCCGGAAGCGGGCCGCGAGCCCCCAGAGGGTCACGAGCCACAACGCCTCCACGACGATGCGCTTGGAGAGCTTCGAGTGGCCGTGCTCACGTTCGCGGAACGTGATCGGCGCCTCGGACAGTGTCGCTCCGAGCTGCCAGGACCGCATGACGAGCTCGATCTGGAAGCCGTAGCCCTCCGACGCGATCGGATCGGCCACGAGATCTTCGAGTAGCGCGCTGCGGTAGACGCGGAAGCCGCTCGTGGCGTCGTGCAGGGGTATGCCCAGCATCAAGCGCGCGTACGTGTTCCCGGCCCTCGACAGCGCGACCCGGCCGCGGCTCCAGTTCGTGACCGAGCCGCCGGGCACGTAGCGGCTCCCCACCACGAGGTCGGCGCCCTGGGCCGCGGCGTCGAGCAGCCGTGGGAGCTCGACCGGGTCATGGGAGAGGTCGGAGTCCATCTCCACCACCAGGTCGTACCCCTCGTCGAGCGCGAGCCGGAACCCGTGCAGGTACGCGCTGGCGAGCCCGGAGCGGTGCGGGCGCTCCACCAACCGGATGTGTGGCTCGGTCGACATCACATCGCGCACCAGCGCAGCCGTGCCGTCGGGCGAGGAGTCGTCGACCACCAAGACGTCCACGTCGTGCGGTGCCTTGCGGACCCCTCGGAGCACCTGCTCGATCGTGGCGCGCTCCTCGAAGGTCGGCAGGATCACGAGCGTGCGGCGCTCGTGGGGGCCGAGCGGCTCGGGGGCGGGTCGCGCGCCAGAGCGCCGTCGCGGGACCACGATGGCCACGGCCAGGAACGCGAGGGCGAGCCAGGGGAGCCAGTCCCCCAGCCGGACGTACCACGTGCGCTGATCGGAGGACCGGATGGTGTGGCGAAGGATAGCGGGCTCGAACAACCCTGCGGAGGCGACGATGCGCCCGGATGGGTCGACGAAGGCGCTGATGCCCGAGATCGCCGCGTTCACGTACCAGCGGCCGGTCTCGATCGCGCGCATCTGCGACATCTGCAGGTGCTGGGCGCTCGCCGCCGTGAAGCCGTACGACGCGTTGTTCACGGGCACGATGACGAAGCCCGCACCCGCATCGACGATGGCACGAGTGATGGACGGGAACGAGTTCTCGTAGCAGATCGGCGTGCCGAAGGGCGGCAGGCCGGGGCTCTCGAACAGGTGCGTCCCCTCCCCCGGCGTCCGATCAACGGGGATCTGGTCGATCGCCTCGATCCATCCGAGCCGTGAACGGAACGGCACGAACTCTCCGAACGGCACGAGGCGGGTCTTGTCGTAGCGATCGACCTCCGCACCCGACGCGTCGAGCTGCACGACCGACGTGTGTTGGCTGCCGTCGGGGTCGTCGATCACGGCCCCGATGACCGTCGGCACGGCCACCTCGGCGACGACATCCGAGACGATCCCCCGCAGCTCGGGGTCGCCGGCCGCCGCTGGGTCGAGGGCACCCTCGCCCCAGACGATCAGGTCCGGGCGAGGGTGCGCCTCCAGCCGTCCGTGCTGGGCGATGTTCATCTCCGCGACCCGACGATCCTCGTCGGTGGTCGTGCCGTCGCGGGCCTCGCGCACGTCGAGCTGGATCGTGGCGACGTCGATCGCCTGCCCGTCGGCGGCCGCGAACGGCAACGCGAGCGGCGCGACGGCCAGCGCGGCCGCGACGGCGGCGACCACGACGCGTCCGCGCCGGTGTCCTCCCCGTCGGCCCCGTCGACGAGCTGCGCCAGCGCCGCGTTGACCAACACGACGGCGAACGTCACTCCCCAGACCCCGGCGATCGTGCCGAGCCGCACGGTGGCGAGGTTGTCGACCTGAGAGACCCCGATCGTGCCCCACGTGAACCCGCCGAGCGGCCACATGCCCTTGCACCACTCGAGCACCGTCCATGCCGAGGCGATGCCGATCACGGTGATCAACGGCCGTCCCGGCCGGCGCAGTGCCGGGATGAGGGCGCCGAACAGGGCCACCCAGAGGGCGGAGACGAGGGTCAGGGCGACCCATGCCATCTCGCCGAAGCGCAGGATCCAGTAGAGGGTCGCGCCGTGGAACGCGAGGCCGTAGGCGAGCCCGAGCACGAACCCTCGACGGGGACCGCTCTCGGCGAGCAGCCAGAGCAACGGCGCAAGGGCGATGAACGCGACCGGCCACGCGCCGACCGGGGGGAACGCCGCGGACAACAACGCGCCGGAGGCGGCGGCGATCAGGAGTGCGAGCGGAAGGGCGGGGCGCGTCGTCAGGCGCAGTCGCGGCACAGCGTCCGCTTCTTGTCCGCCAACTGGCTGCGGTGTTTCACCAGGAAGCAGCGCTTGCAGACGAACTCGGTCTCCTGCATCGGAACGACCCTCGACTCGGCCGGGTCGGCAGCCAGCCGCTCCTCCTTGGTGAGGGCGATCACCGCCTCCTCTTCCTCGTCGGCGTCGGCCTCGTCGGCGGCTTCCTGCTTGACCAGCAGCTCCTGGATCGACTCGACGTCGCCACCCGTCGCGGGGTCCGGAGGCACGGTGGCATCGGCGAGCTCGGCCTCGCTGGGCTCGGCTTCCTCGTCGATCTCCTCGGCTTCCTCTTCGGTCGGTTCTTCGACGTCGCTCATCGTGTCGCTCATCTCATCCTCCGAGGGTTCGGCCCTCCCTCGATGCGCGCGTATCCTACTGCCACCGTTCGCTGGTGCAACCACGTCGGTGACATCGGCTCCCGGCGTCGCACGAACGTCATGGAACCCCACGTAACGCGCCTGCCGAGGGCGGCATTCCCGTTCGAGATGGGGTGGCGCTCGGTCCGCGGCGAGCGGCCGGTGATGGACGCGAGGAGGGCCCGAGCGACCTTTGGGGCCGCGACGCCGGGGCGCCGCGTTCTCTACTCAGCCGCTCGGACCCTCGCGCGTCACCGCCGGAGCGGTGGCGCGGCCGCACGGTACGCCTGCCGGCGCGTCGTGGTCAACCGGCGCGGCCGAGAAAGAGTGACAAGGCGCCCCGGTCGCGGCCGCGGGCGGGCCGAGGCGTTCAGGTCGCGAAGACCTCGCGGCCGAGCGAGACCGTGAGCACCGGCCGCAGGCCCTCGAGCGAGGGTTCCTCGAAGGGGTCGGCCTCGAAGGCCGCGAAGTCGGCATGCAGGCCCGGCGCCAATGCGCCCTTCTTGTCCTCCTGGTGGGCGACACGCGCCGATCCGATCGTGTGCAGGCGGATCGCCTCCCGGCGGGAGAGGCGTTGGGCGCGGTCGTGGTGGCGTTCGAGGGCCTCGAGAGCGCGCATCGGATCGAGCGCGGTGATCGGGGCGTCGGAGCCGACGCCGACCTCGACGCCTCGATCGAGCATCGTGCGGAACGGGTTCATCTGCGCGGCGCGCTCGTGCCCCAGGCGCTGCTCGTAGAGCCCGCCGGGGCGTCCCCACGTCGCGTCGAACGCCGGTTGGACCGACGCGGCGAGTCCCAGCATCGCGGCACGTTCCACCTGCGACGTCGTGACCACCTCGAGATGCTCGATGCGGTGCCGCCTGGCACGGAAATGCCGTCGCTCGCGGGAGTCCAGGGCCCGGTAGACGCGCTCCCAGACCGCGAGCACCTGCTCGATCGCCCGGTCGCCGATCGCGTGCACGCCGACCTGCAGGCCCGCCGCGTGCGCCCCGTGGAAGAACTCGGCGAGGTCGTCGTCGGCGAAGTAGGAGACCCCGTGACCGCCGTCGAGGTACGGATCGCCGAGCCAGGCGGTTCGCGCGCCGATCGAGCCGTCGACGGGTAGGTCGCCGCCGATCGCGGAGAGTCCGTTGCCGATCGCGGTGGCGAGGTCGGTCGTGGCCGGGATCGCCGTGGCATCGACCGGGAGCCGGGCTCGGTGATCGAGCAGCACCCGCAGATCGGCCTCTCCGCTCCAGTGGGGCATCGACATCTCGTGCACCGTCGTGACGCCCCTCGACGCGGCGAGCGAGGCCGCCTGCAGCTGCAGATCCTGTCTCGCGAGATCGTCGGTGGACGACATCGCCCATAGCCCGAGCTCATCGTTCGCCCGCTGGGTCACGACGCCGGTCGGGTCCCCGGTCCCGTCACGGACCACCCCCGGCCGGTCGAGCACCCCGGCAGCATCGAGCGCTAGTCGGTTCGCGAGCGCGACATGTCCGTCGGCTCGCCGGATCATCAGCGGACGAGCGCACGCTGTGTCGAGGTCGGCGAGGGCCGGGAGCGCGGGTCGATCCCACGCGGACTCGTCGTATCCGAGCAGGAACAGCGGTCCCTCTCCGTCAGCGGCTCGCTCGCGCACGACACGGAGCAGGTCCTCAGCGGAGCGGGCGGCCCGGACGTCGTCGTTCGCGAGTGAGAGACCCGTCTCGGTGAGGTGCACGTGCGCATCGATGAATCCCGGCACGATCGTGGTCCCCGGCAGGTCGACGACCCGATCCGCCTGTGGAGGATCGCCGACCCCCACGCGTTGCACGTGCCGCCCGTCGATCAGCAGCCACTCCCCCTTCTCCGGGTAGGCCTGGGTGTGGATGCGGGCGGCGCGGTAGAGGGTCCTCACGGCGGGCGCATCATGCCACGAGGCGACCCCGTCGCGACGGAACGCCTCGACACGCCTTCGAGCAGGGCATCGGGATCGACGACGACCCCGCACTTCGTGGGATGCGCCTGGAGGCCGAGGGCGTCGAGCGTCCGAGCGAACGTGGCGGCTGCTCGCCAGGGCCTCTCGCCGGTCGTGCGCGAACACCACGATGTCATCCACCCAACGGAACGACGGGGTGCCGGACTCACCCATCAGCGCCCGGTCGACCGACGCCAACACCGCGTTGGCCAGCACGGCTGACGGCTCGGGGCCGATGGGGAGGCCGCGCACTCCGTGATCGTCGAAGCGCCGCAGGACCTCGACGATGCGCTCGATCGGCTGCTGGGGGACGCCGAGCTCTCGCAGCGCGCGGTCCACGACCGGTGGATCGATCGAGCCGTAGCAGTCGCGCACGTCGCCGACGAACGCCGCCCGCCAGGGCCCCGCCGCCGTCGACGCGATCGAGTGAGCGTACCGGCGACGAGCGGCAGCCCACGGCTCGAGCGCCACTCCGGTCGGGCTCGATCGGGCTCGGTTCGCGACGACCCCGTCGGCGAGCGCACGTTCGACCCTCGGTGTGACGGCGGCGACTGCGACCCCGTACCGGTGACGGCTCCGTTCGCCGAGATGGGTGATCGTGCGGACCCCACCGCCGGGCCTGGGGACGACCTCGGTCCGGATCGGGTCGTCGCGCCAGCTCGACCTCGGGCTCGGGAGTCGCACCGGGCGCTCCTTCCATGCCGCGTCGCGACGGCCGGAAGGAGGTCGGCGCCGATGGCACGTTCTATCCGAGCGCCGCCGCCGCACGCAATCCCCCGAAGGCATCCTCAGGCCTCACCCGAGGGTATCGGTCGCCGCGACTGTCGGCGCCCGGCAGGCCCACGCGTGTGGTCGATGCCTCCGCCCCCACACGGGCCATATGATTGGCCGATGCTCGACGAGCGTGACCTCGAGATCGTCGCCGCCCTGCAGCAGGATGCTCGCGCCACCTACGCCGATGTGGCCTCCCGCGTCGGGCTCTCGGCGTCGGCCGTGCACGACCGCGTGCGCAAGTTGGAGCAGCAGGGCGTGATCCGCGGCTACACGGCCGTGGTGGATCCCGAGGCGCTCGGCCTGTACGTCACGGCCCTGATCGCCGCGTCGCCGCTCGATCCGCGCCAGCCCGACGATCTCCCCGATCGTGTCGCGGAGTTCCCCGAGGTCGAGGACTGCTTCAGCGTGGCGGGAGAGACGAACTACGTCTTGAAGGTGCGCACGCGCACGACGACGGAGCTCGAGGACCTGATCCGCCGCCTGCGCGAGAAGGCCAACGTCGCGACGCGGACGACGATCGCGCTCTCGATCCCGTTCGAACGCCGTCCCTTGAGGCCCTGACCTCGCGCTGCGCGGGTGCTCCGCCCGGCGTCGACGCGGTCCGGAGGGGACCCCTCTGCGGAGACTCGTGGCATGATGCATCGATGAGCCTCCGCCGTCCCCTGGCTGTCGCGCTCGCGTTCCTCGTCGGCTCCTCGCTCCTCGTCGCCTGCGGCTCGCCGAGCTACGAGTACGTCCGCAACACCGAGGCGCGCACCGCGTTCAAGGTACCGATCGAGTGGACGGTCTTCGACGAGGCGACGCTACAGGGCGAGCCCGCGGGCCCGCCCGTGAGCACCCCCGATCCCGTCGAGTGGCTGGTCGGCCTCGATGCGCACCCCTCCCCCACCGTCGAGCACGTGATGTCGCAGACCGGCTACTACTCCGACTATCCGCAGGGCATCGCGGCTGTGCTGCGCCTCACCGCTGAGCAGCGTGACGGCATCAGCTACGGAGCGCTGCGGAACCTCATCGTCCCGATCGATCAGATCCAGGACCAGGTCGGCCGGGAGGCGGTCGAGATCCTCGCGTACGACGACCGCATCGAGAAGGACGGCTTCCGAGGGCTGCACTTCGAAGCCCAGATATGGGCGTCAGCGCTCGAAGGGACCGCGGCGACCGATGGTGGCTCGGTGCTCTTCGACGATCGGTTCGTGCAGATCTCGCAGACCGCGTACATGGACCCGGCATCCGACAAGGTCTACGTGTTGGCGGTGCTCTGCAGTGCGGAGTGCTACGGCCGCAACCGCGGCGACATCGAATCGGTGATCGACTCATGGGCGGTGATCGCGTGAGCACGAACGGCAAGGGAACGAACATCCTGGTGGACCGGCCCTCGCGGCCGAGGGCATCCGAGCGCGAGACGCGCGCCCCCGCCGTGCTGTGGGATCGCATCAAGCTCCTGATCTTCCTGGGGATCCTGTGGCTCGCCGGCCTGGCGGTCGTGTGGAGCACCACCGTGCGGCCGCTCGACGGGCCGTTCGTCGATGCCGTGCGTATCGCGATCGATGACTACTGGTGGCTGCTCGCGCTGATGACGCTCGAGTTCGTGCGACAGGTGCACTACTTCATCGAGGAACGCTCGAAGGGGTACTACCGCTTCTGGCAGCAGTCGGTCTTCGGCGGCACCGAGCGCCGGCTCGGGGGGATGAGCGACTACACGCGGTATCGCGCCGGACGCGCGTTCAAGCTCGTGCTGTTCCTGCTGGTGTTCAGCACGCTCCTCGGGCGCATCTTCGACACCGACCCCGTCTGGCTCGGCATCGTCGAGGCGCCGGCGCGGCTCGTCGTCGCGCTCCCGTTCGTCATGCAGCTCGCGTTCGGCTTCTTCTTCGTGATGTTCCAGTTCATCGGCCTGTTCTGGTTCCTTTCGAGGGGCGGCATCGACACGATCATGCCCGACGAGATCGAGACCCGGTTCGACGACGTGAAGGGCCAGGACGCCGCGCTCGGGCAGCTCAAGGAGACCTTGGTGTTCCTGGACGACCCCGAGGCGATCGAGTCGCGCGGTGGCTACGTGCCCGGGGGCATCCTGCTGTGGGGACCTCCCGGCACCGGGAAGACCCTGATGGCGCAGGCCGTGGCGGGCGAGACCGCGAAGCCCTTCGTGAACGTCGACGCCGGCGCCTTCATCAACATGTTCATGGGCGTCGGCATCCTCAAGGTTCGATCGCTCTATCGCAAGTTGCGCAAGCTCTCGATGCGCTACGGAGGCGCGATCGTGTTCATCGACGAGGCCGACTCCCTCGGCAGCCGCGGACAGCAGGTCGCCACCGGGTTCGCCCCCGTCTCACCCTGGACCACGACCCCGAGCTGCAACGGGGTCGCCTACCTCTCGGCCGCCGGACGCGACGCGGCGTTCCATGCGGGGCCGGCGTCGGGCGAGCCCGGCGCGCCGTACAAGGAGCAGGTGATCATGGGCGGCATGGCGGGGGGCGGTGGCATGGGTACGCTCCAGGCCCTCCTCGCCGAGATGTCGGGTCTCACGAAGCCGAAGGGGCTCGTGAACAAGATCCGCAAGATGCTCGGCATGAAGCCGAAGCCCCCGCCGAAGTACCGCATCCTGCACATCTTCGCGACCAACATGCCGAACGTGCTCGACCCGGCGATGATGCGACCCGGGCGGGTCGACCGGCGTACAAGGTGGGCTACCCGCAGAAGGACGGTCGCCGGGCCACGTTCGAGTACTACCTGGCCAAGGTGCAGAACGATCTCTCGTCCGACGAGATCGACAAGCTGGCGACGATCACGCCGTACTTCTCCGGTGCGTCGATCAAGGACATCGTGAACGAGGGCCTCGTGATCGCGATCCGCGACGACCGCGACACGGTGAGCTACGCCGACGTCGTGAAGGCGAAGCAGCTGAAGCAGCACGGCCTGCCCGACGAGCACGAGTACATCGAGCGGGAACGTCACTCGGTCGCCGTGCACGAGGCCTGTCACGCCGTCGTGGCCTACCGGCTCCGCAAGCACGCGGTGATCGACATGGCGACGATCGAGCGGCGCGGCGACGTCGGGGGCTTCGTCTCGTCGATCCCCCCCGAGGACCAGTTCGTGCAGTGGCGCTCGGAACGCGAGATCGACGTGATGACGGCCCTCGCATCGCTGGCCGGGGAACGGATGTTCTTCGACGGTGATCACTCGATGGGGGTCGGCGGCGACATGCGAGCCGCGACCGGCATGACGAGCCAGGCGCTCGCGTACTACGCGATGGGCGACCGGTTCGCCTCCCGGTCGGTGACGCTCGCGCCGCTCGGCTCGGCGTCGATGGAGACCGGCGGTGACCGAGCCCTCTTCGACTCGGCGTTCGGGCAGAGCGTCGAGGAGAAGCTCACCGAGCTCTACGAGAGCACATGGACGCTGCTCGAGGAGAACCGTTCCGAGGTGCTGGCGCTCGCCCACGCCCTCGAGACCGTGAAGACGATCACCGGCGACGACGTGGAGGCCATCATCGAGGGCACGCGTGGGCCCACCGTCGACGGGCGCCCGTACCGCGATCCGTCGTTCCTGCAGATGCTCCATCGCTATCACGAGGCCGTGCTGAGGGCTCACAAGGAACACGCGGGGGTCGAGTCGCGCATCCCCGTTCCGGTGCCACCGCCGCCGGTCGAGGTGTCGAGCGTCGACGGCAGCGGCCAGGGCGAGCGGCCGCGGCTCACGCTGGGGCCGCCTTCGCCTCCTCGTCCCGACGACGCATAGCACCGACCGACCGAGGGTAAGCTCAGCGCCATGCGCCTGTACAACTCGCTGACGCGCGAGCTCGACGAGGTCCGTCCCGTGACCGAGGGGCACGTGACGATCTACACATGTGGACCCACGGTCTACCGATTCGCGCACCTCGGGAACCTGCGCACGTTCATGCTGGGCGACCTGATCCGGCGTGCCCTGGAGTCGGAGGGCTACCGGGTGACGCAGATCATGAACATCACCGACGTCGGACACATGACCGACGAGGCCTCTCCGGAAGCCGTCGACAAGATGGCGCTCGCCGTCGAGGACGAGGGCCTGTCGGCGCTCGCGATCGCTGAGAAGTACGCCAGGGCCGTGTTCGATGATGCCGCCGCGGTCGGCATCCGCCCGGCCGACGAGTACCCGAAGGCTACCGAGCACATCCCCGAGATGATCGAGCTCACCCAGACCCTGATCGACCGCGGACACGCGTACCTGGCGGAGTCCGGCAGCGTGTACTTCGACGTGTCGTCGTTCCCCGGCTACGGGAAGCTGAGCGGGAACACCCTCGACAACCTCCGCGAGGGGCACCGAGACCTCGAGACCGATCCGGCCAAGCGGCACCCGGCAGACTTCGCCCTGTGGAAGGCTGCCGGTCCCGGCCGGCTCATGAAGTGGGACTCGCCGTGGGGCGTGGGGTTCCCCGGCTGGCACATCGAGTGCTCGGCGATGTCGATGAAGTATCTGGGTGATCGGTTCGATATCCACACCGGCGGCAGCGACCTGCGGTTCCCCCACCACGAGGACGAGATCGCGCAGAGTGAGGGCGCGGTCGGCCACCAGGTCGTCTCGATCTGGGTGCACGGGGGGCACCTGCGGCAGTCGGGACAGAAGATCTCGAAGTCGACGGGGAACACGATCTGGGTCCAGGAGCTCGTCGAGCGCGGTGTCGATCCGCTCGCGTTCCGCTGGCTCACGTTCCAGACGCGCTACCGCTCCGAGATGGACTTCACGTGGGAGTCGATGGCCGCCGCCGACGCGAAGGTGAAGCAGCTCCGTCGACGCATGGCCGAGTGGGCGCCGGCCGCGACGGAGCTCGGGGAGCGCGCGAAGGGGTACGACGCCCGGTTCCGAGCGGCGATCGCTGCCGACCTCGACATGCCCGCAGCCGTTGTCGTCGTGAACGCGGTGGCGGGCGACGATGCCGTCGCCGCCGGAGAGCGCTACGCGCTCCTGGCATCGTGGGACGCCGTGCTCGGACTCGATCTCGAGCGAGAAGCCACGAGCGGATGGGCGCCGACCGACGAGATGGCCTCGATGATGGTCCGGCGCGATGCGGCCCGCGCCGGGAAGGATTACATGGAGAGCGATCGACTGCGCGATGAGCTGGCCGCGATGGGCCTCGAGGTCATGGACACGCCCGACGGCACCAAGGTCCGACCCCGCGACTGAGCGTCTACTCCACGACCTGCAGGTCGCGCGTCGATCGGTTCAGCCGCTCCACTCCCTCGGCGGTGACGGCCACGATGTCTTCGATCCGCACCCCGAAGGCCCCTTCGAGGTAGGCCCCGGGTTCGATGGAGAACGTCGTCCCGGGCGCGAGGACCCACTCGTTGCCCTCGACGATGTACGGGGGCTCGTGCACCTCGAGGCCGATGCCGTGGCCGGTGCGATGGATGAAGCGCTCTCCGAGGCCGGCATGCTCGATGATGCGTCGGGCCACGCGGTCGACCTGCTGGGCGGCGACGCCGGGAGCGACCGCCTCGCACGCGGCCACCTGCGCCTCGCGCACGGCGTCGTAGACCCGTTCGAATCCGGGAGGCGGCTCGCCCACGACGACCGTCCTCGTCGTGTCGCTGTAGTAGCCGCCGAGCTCGCCACCGAAGTCCATCACGACGGCGTCGCGGGGCATGATCGTGCGACCCCCCGGCTCGTGGTGCGGTGACGCGGAGTTCGAGCCGCTCGCCACGATCGTGAAGTCCGCCCGCGCATGTCCGTTGCGCACGAGGAGGTCCGCGAGGTCGGCCGCGATCTCCTCCTCACGGCGGCCCACGAAGCCCATCGTGCAGATGGCCCGGAACGTCTCGTCGGCGCCCCGGGCAGCCCTGCGCAGCGCCGCGAGCTCGTCCTCGTCCTTCACCGCGCGGAGGCGGCCGATCACGGGCGATGCGGGCTCGAACGCGATCGCCGGCACGGCGTCTTGGAGGCCGAGGACGTGGCTCGCCCAGAGCCGGTCCCCGACGGCGACGCGGCCCTCGGACGGCAGGAGCCTCGCGGCTTCCGAGTAGGGGTCGACCCCGTCGGTCCACCCGACCAGCTCGATCGAACCCACCGCTCGGACAGCCGGCGGCGAGCGGGCGCTCGAGCTCGGGCACGAGCATGGCGGGGGTTTTCCCGCTCCGCAGCACGAGCAGCGTGGGCCGTTCGAGCGGCATCGGGTCGTATCCGGTGAGGTATGCGAGATCGGGCGAGGGGGCGACCACGAGGGCATCGAAGCCCTGGGCCGCCGCCTCGTCGGCGGCGCGGCGCATGCGGTCGTCGAGGCGAGCGTTCACGAGGCCTCCTCTAGAGCTTCAACAGGATCTGCTGGGCAACGACCTGGAAGGTCGCCGGCGTCGTGCCGAAGGGCTCCCCGTCGGCGACCACGGCGAGCGGACGATCGGCCTCGACGGAGAAGCGGATCTTCGCGCGGAGCTCCTTGATCGCGTCATCGGGCACATGGCCGCCGTGGCGCATGATGCGCGGCATCATCGTGTAGGCGTCGGACTTCTGGCCCGTGAAGACGAGCGCGTCGAGCACGCCGTCGCCGGGGTACGAGCGTGGTGACAACCGCATCCCCGACGTGAACTGCCCGTTGCCGATGACGACGTGAAACGTCTCGCCCTCCCACGTCTTCGTGTCGTAGCCCACGCGGACGACACGGCGCCTCGAGCCCGCGTAGCCTCGCCAGAAGCCGAGGAACCGCCGCCGCCGGTCACCGAGCCGAGCCGGAAGGCGCCGGCGGGCGAGCTCGACGTCGGCGCCGAGCCCCACCTGCGCGAGGTTGTGCGCGTACCGCGTCACCCGCTCGCCGTCGGGCCCCATGCACGTGATCCGCATCAGGTCGAACGGGTACGTGACATCGCCCGACAGGTGGCGCACCCCTCCGTCGACGTCGTCGGGCAGCCCGAAGCTCCGCAGCAGGTCGTTGCTCGCCTCGGCCGCGACGACGCCGAGCACGGGTTCCGCGACGATCGGCGCGCCATCGCGGAAGAGCCCGTTCACCACGTCCTGCACGGTCGCGTCATCGCCGACCGCCACCACGTAGCGGAACCCCTGGTCGAGGGCCGACGACGCAAGATGCGTCCCCTCGCCTCGGGCATCCGCGATGCTCAGCTCGTACTCGAGGTCGTTGGCCGCCAACGCGCGCCGGAGCGCGGGGAGGCGCTCTCCCACCCGGCCGCCTCCGGCAGCCGGCTGGGCGATCACGGCGAGGGTTCCGAAGGGGCTGGTCATCGCGGCCGCATCGTAGCTAGACCCCGGTGTACGCGACGACGCCGCGGATGACCGACGACCGTGCGGCCGCGAAGAGCGCGGCCACCTCGGGCCCCGCGACGTCCTCGACCTGCCGGAGCAGGTCGAGGAGCTGCTTGCAGTTGCGCACGAAGTCGCCGGGGGCCATCTCGGTCTCGCCGAGCACCTCCTCGAGCGGCCGCCCGCTCGCCCAGTGGAAGATCGGTGTCGCGAACCCGGCCTCGAGCTCGCGACAGAGCTGCACCTGGTGGTCGTCCTCCGCTCGGCGGATCCTCCGCCAGGTTCGCTGCAGCAGCTCGTAGCGCTCCTTCGTCGCCGGGGTCGGCATGTCGCCCGAGAGCGGCACGCGCTCGCGCCCCTCGTAGACGACCGAGGAGATGAGGGCCGCCACCTCCGCCGGTTGGAGGCCGTCGAAGATGCCGCGAGCCAGCGCCTCGGCCACCAGGATGTCGCCCTCACCGTAGATGCGTGAGAGGCTGCGCCCCCGGTCGGTGACGGACCACCCGTCGACGTAGCCGAGCTCCCGCAGCACCGAGAGCACCCGATCGAACTGGCGCGCCAGCGTCTCGGTGCGCACCCGTATGCGGCGCTCGATGCCCGAGAGCGAGGCCTCCCGCTCGTCCACCCTCTTCGCCCATCGTTCGTGCTTCGCCCGCTCGGGGCACCGATGACAGGGGTGCGCGGCCGCGCGCTCCTCGAGCTTCACGGCCTCCCGCTCCACCTTCGGGTCCGCCCGATGCTTCGGGGGTTTCGGCGACCGGAGCTGGAGCGAGACGAGCGTGGCCGCGACGTCGCGCCGATACCGGCTACTGCGGGCACTCCCCGATCGAGGCAGGGGGATGCGGGTCAGCACGACCGGCGGGTCCGGGAAGTCACGGGCGGCCAGCCGGAAGAAGCGCCGGTCCTGCGTGAGCACGGTCGGCTTGCCCTCGCGGGAGCTCACGATCACGCCGAGACCGCCCCGCTTGCCGTTCGGCACCGAGATCACCTCGCCCGGCTTCAGCGTGTTGACCGCCTCGCGGACCGCGTCGGCTCGGGCCTTCTCGTGTCCCTTCCGATCGTCCTCCCGGAGACGACGGGCCCTCGACAGCCAGGACCAGTACTCGTCGAAGTCGCCGAGGTGGCATCGCATGTTGGCCCGGTACCCCTCGATCGCCTCGGCGTCGCGTTGACGCTCCCGCTCGAGCCCCACGACCTTGCGGTCGGCCAGGAACTGCCCGAACGAGCTGTTGAGCAGGTGATGCGCCTGTTCCTCGGTGTAGTTGCGGGCCAGGTTGACCGCCATGTTGTACGAGGGGCGGAACGAGGAGACGAGGTCGTAGGTGCGCCGCTGGGCCAGGGTCGCCACGCGCTCGAAGTCGACCTGCTTCTGGTACAGCACCACCGCGTGGCCGACCTCGTCGATGCCTCGCCGGCCCGCGCGCCCCGTGAGCTGCGTGTACTCACCCGGGGTGAGCAGCTCGTGCCGTTCGCCCTGGAACTTCCAGAGGTCCTCGATCACGACCGTCTTGGCCGGCATGTTGATGCCGAGCGAGAGGGTCTCGGTCGCGAAGACGACCTTCACGAGCCCCGCCTCGAACAGCTCCTCCACCGTCTCCTTGAACACCGGGAGCATGCCCGCGTGGTGGGCGGCGACACCCGCCGTGAGGCCGTCGAGGAAGTCGTAGAAGCCCAGGGTGACGAGGTCCTCCTCGTCGATCCACGCCGCGCGCGTCTCCGCCCGCTCCCGGATGTGGTCCGCCTCGGCCCGGCTCGTGAGGGAGATGCCGGCCTCACGGATCCAGCGCACGCTGCGATCGCATCCGGCGCGGCTGAAGACGAAGTAGATCGCGGGCAGCATGCCGTGCTCCTCGAGGACGTCGACGACCTCGGAGCGCCTGGGGACGTACACGCGTCGATGCCCTTCGCGGGGTCGCGAGATGCGTTCGTGCTGCGGGTATCCACTGCTGCGCCGGTAGTAGACCTTCGTGCGCAGCTCGTTCTGATCGAGCGAGATCACGTATGGGTTCGGGATCGGCACGCCGTCCTGCTCCACGTGCATCGGATGCAGGCGGTGGCCGATCAGGTAGTGATGCTCGAGCGGCACGGGGCGCCGCTCCTCGATGATCACCTTCGTCTCGCCGCGCAGCGTGCCGATCCACTCGCCGAACTCCTCCGCGTTGGAGATCGTGGCCGAGAGGCACACGACGCTGACGCTGAGCGGCAGGTGGATCAGCACCTCCTCCCAGACGGCGCCCCGGTACGGGTCCTGCAGATAGTGCACCTCGTCCATCACCACGCTCACCAGTCCGCCGAGCGTGTCGGAGCGCTCGTAGAGCATGTTGCGGAGGACCTCGGTGGTCATGACGACCACCGGCGCCTCAGAGTTGATCGTGTTGTCGCCGGTGAGCAGCCCGACCTCGCCGGCGCCGTGCCTGGCGACGAGATCGCCGAACTTCTGGTTCGAGAGCGCCTTGAGGGGGGTCGTGTAGAAGGCCTTGCCGCCGAGGGCGAGCGCGCGCTCGATCGCGTACTCGGCGACGACCGTCTTGCCGCTGCCGGTCGGCGCGGCCACGAGCACCGACATGCCGGCATCGACCGCCTCTGCGGCCTGCATCTGGAACTCGTCCAGGACGAACGGGAATCGGGCGGCGAACGCCGCGGGGGTGGTCACACCACGCAGTCTACGGGCGCCTCCGCGCCGACCCCGGAACGCTCAGGCGCGCGTGAACCGCCCCAGGAAGGAGCCGAGGGCGGTCGAGAAGGCTTCGGGAGCCTCCAGGTTGGACAGATGACCGGCCCCGGGGAGCGTGACGGCGTCGGCGCCCTCGATGTGGTCGGCCATCTCGAGGCTGACCTCGGGCGGGATCAGGGTGTCCGCGTCGGAGGTGAGCACGAGCGCCGGCACGTCGATCGTGCCGAGGTCGGGGGTGGAGTCGCGTCGCTCCGCCATGCCCTCGGCCGCCGCCGCGATCGCCTCGGCCGGCTGGTCGGCGATCGTGGCGAGCACGGATGGCCAGCGTCCCTCCCCCGGTGCGGCGGCCAGGAGTGGCGGCGGCGCCTCGACCAGGAACCCGGTGCCCTCGGCCCGGAGCCGGGCGGCGAGGGCACGCCGGCCGTCGGCCGCCTGCTCGGTGTCGGCCCCCGATCGGGTGTTCGCGAGCACGACCCCGGCGACCCGCTGCCTCGCCATCCGCCAGACCTCGAACGCCACGTATCCGCCCATCGACAGGCCACACACGACGGCACGCTCGATGCCGGCCGCGTCGAGCGCCTGCAGGCATCGATCGGCAGCTGCCCCCATCGTCATCACCGAGCCCGCCGCCGGCGAGGCACCGAATCCCGGGAGGGACGGCGCGGCCACGCGCCACCCGGCAGAACGCAGGTCCTCGACCTGCTCGTCCCACATGCGAGCATCCAGCGGGAACGCATGGATCAACAGCACGCCATCGGCGACCTCGGTCATCGGATCCCTTTCGCGTCGGGCCCGACCACGACCGGCAGGGCTCCCGGTTCCACCTCGAAGCGCGCCGGCAGCGGACCCACCCGTTCGCCGTCGGCGTAGACCTGGATACCCCGGTTCGCCTCGACCGTCACGCTCGTCGCGCGCATCATACGCACCTTCGGATGGGACGCGTGACGCCCCGAGAACACCTTCGGGAACGCGCGGAGGAACGCGCCCTTGGAGAGGGCCTCGACGATGCAGACGTCGATCACCCCGTCGACGATCGAGGCGTCGGGCAAGACCTTCATGCCCCCACCGTACGAGAGCCCGCTGCCGATCACGACCAGCATCGCGTCGAGGGTGAACGCCTCGCCGTCGACCGTCAGGTCGTAGCGGGCCGGCGTGAACCTCGAGAGCGTCCGCACGAGGGCCGCCACGTACGTGCCCGTGCCCCCGAGGTTCACGGTCATCGCGTTCGCGGTCTCGGTCACCTCGGAGTCGAATCCCGCTCCGGCGACGTTGACGAAGCGACGGTCGGCGTCTCCCGCCCGCACACGGACGACGTCGATCGCGGCCGTCTTCGGGTTGGCGAGCAACCGCACGGCCGAGGGGAAGGACCCGGCGCCGATGGCAGAGGCGAAGTCGTCGCCGGTGCCGGCCGGGAGCACCGCGAGCGCAGCGCCCGTGCCGAGCAGGCCGTTCGCGGCGCAGGAGACGGTGCCGTCGCCCCCGAGCACGGCGACGATCTCGGCGCCCTGCAGCGCGGCGTCGCGGCAGGTGGTCTCCATCTCGGTCGACGATCCCGTGACGCGCACCTCGTGCTCGACCCGGAGCTGGCGCAAGATCGCGTCGACCGCTCCGATGCGCTTCCCGGCCCTGCCATGTCCCGCCGTGGGGTTCGCGACCACGACGACAGGGGCGGCACCTCCCATCGAGTTCCCGGCCTATCCCCCGCCGCCCGGGAGCTCGGGCACGATGCCACCCGTGGTCGGCGCCTCGGGCACGCCGCCGGCCCTGAGGGCCTGGAGGTACTCGGTCCAACCCTGGGTCAGCTGCTCGCGGGCGGTGTCACGCAGGTCGACCGCGATGTCGGTGAGCCGTTGTGCGTCGCTGCCCCTCGGCCACGGCGGCCGCTGCGGCAACCTCGGCGGCCTGCCGGTACCGGTCGAGGACCTGCACGAGGGTCTCGGCGGATCCCGTGAACGATCCGGCGGCGATCGCGTCGAAGCCCTGATCGGCGATCGTGCCCGTGACGTCGAATCCGGCGAGCTCCTTGCGCGCCTTCGCGGCATCGGCGGCGGCCTGCTCGAACGTCGCCTCGGCGTCGGCGGGCGGGTTCCCCTCTGCCATCGCGTCGAGGGCCGTGTCCATCTCGACGAAGATCGTGGGAGCGATCCCTGGGTCGACGACGCCGACCTCCCCGAACGCACCTCGAACCGCCTGCTGGTAGGCGGTGGCCGCGGCTCGCCGCTTCGCCGCATCGGCCGCCGACTCGGCTTCGGCATCGTCCGCGCGCAGGCTGTTCGTCACCCAGACGAGAACGATCATCGCGAAGGCGCCCACCAGGAACCCGGCGGTGAGCTGGACCCATCGACGGTGCAGGAACGGCGTGGGCGGCGCCACGGGCTCACGCCTCGGCGGGCGTGGCGCTGATCGCTGCTTCGGCTTCCTCTTGCCCTTGATCGCCATCGTCGTCGTCCTCGTCTCAGGTGCGGGACCGCTTCATGATCCGGCCGATGATGATAGAGGCCTCGTAGAACACGTACATCGGGATCATCATCGCGAACATCGTGTAGGGGTCACCGCTCGGCGTGATCACCGCGGCGAAGATCGAGATGCCGAGGATGGCCCAGCGCCGCCACGAGGCGAGCAGCTGCCACGACAGCACCCCGACGGCCTCCAGGAAGACCAGGATCACCGGGAACAGGAACGACACCCCGAACGCGAGCGTGACCAGGGTGACGAACCCGATGTAGCGATCGAACGTGATCAGGGGCACGACGGCCTCGCCGCCGAAGCCGAGCAGGAACTCGAGAGCCTTGGGCAGCGTCCAGATCGCGAACGCCGCCCCGGCGATGAACAGCAGCGTCGAGGTCACGATGAAGGGGATCGACCACTTCTTCTCCCGGCTCGTCAGGCCGGGGACGATGAAGGCCCAGAGCTGATAGAGCACGACGGGCAGCGCCACGATCAGCCCGAGGAACCCGACCATCTTCAGCTTCGTGAGGAAGGCATCGACGGGGCTGTTGAAGACCAGGTCGCAACCGGCGGGCGGTCGCACCTCCGGGTTGTCGCGAAGGTACTGACAGAACGGATCTCGGAGCAGCTCCAGCACGTACGGGTACAGGAACCAGCCGACCACCGCGCCCGCGAGGATGGCGAGGAACGCGATCACGATGCGGCGACGGAGCTCCTCGAGGTGCTCCATCACCGACATCGTGCCGGTGCGCTCAGCCTCCGACCTGCGGAGGAACTTCGGGATCAGCCGCATGCGGCGAGCCTCACTCGGCGGATCCAGTGTCGTCGGCGTCGTCGGCGTCGTCTGGCGAGGTCGGGGGCAGCGGGGTGGGCTCCGGCACGTCGGTGTCGGGCTCGGGCGTGATCGCGTCGTCGGTGACGTCGTCGCGGACCCGACCGTGGGGGCGCGTGCGTGGGGTGTCGGTACGGAACGCCGATCGCACGTCGGTCGCGCTCTTCAGGTCGGACGCGGTTCGCCGCAGCTCGGCCGCCGTCTGCTTGAACTCGTCGCCCATGCCCGTGTTCACGAGGTCCTTGACCTCGTCCTGCATCTTGCGGAACTCGCGGAGCCCCTTGCCGATCGTGCGCCCGAGCTCGGGCAGGCGTTGCGGGCCCACGATCACGAGGGCGATCACGAAGATGAGGATGAGCTCCGGCGGTCCGATGTTGAGCATGTCTGGAAGGGCCTGCGCCCGGCCCCAATCCTACCGTCGGGGGCCGAGTCGAGATGCCCGGTCGCTGGCCCGGGCGCCCTCGGCGGAGATCTCCTGGACGATCGGCGAGAGCTCGTCCTGCATGCGTCTCGCCGTACGTCCGAGCACGAGGAGATGCCGGATCAACGCGATCAGGAACGCGATGACGGCGACCGTCGACACGATGCCGATCACGAACCAGACGAGGAGCCAGGTACCCACGGCGGCGATGCTACACGAGGGTGAGGCGCGCCCGGGATCCCTGGAGCGTCGCTCTCGGGGCGGTTCAGGCGCCGCCGCCGCTCGAGGCCAGGAACTCCTCGATGTAGCGGTCGTCTTCGAGCAGGTAGTGGAACTCGATCACGTCGTCGATCGAGAAGACCGGCCCACGAGGGATCGGCCGGCCGACCTCGTCGGCGCCCTCGTCGTCGAAGAGCATCTGGTCGCTCTCGGACTGCTCGATGTCCACGCCTGCCGAGACGAGCAGGGCGACGATCTTGCGGTCGGCGCGCTTCTCCACGTCGTCTGCGCAACTGGGGCAGGTGAACCGGTAGCTGCCTTCGCGGCCGCTCTGTCGGACCGAGAGCATGATCGCCTCGGGACCCATGTCCACCTCGCCACACCTGGGGCACGTTGTCCGGATCGTTGTCATCTCACGGGAGGCATCGGCCCTGTGTTGGCGAGTCTTGAGAGCAGAGGGAGGGTCGGGCATACCCAACTCGGGGTAAATCGCGCGGTCCTCGATCGACACCGCGTCGCGCCGCCCGGACGAGCTCAGCGATACCGCGCGAGCGTGCGCCGAGCGAGCTCCGCCACGGCCTCGACGGCCTCGGGCGGCGAGAGGATCCGCGCGTCGGATCCGACCCTGAGCAGGAGGCCGGCCACCCAGCCGAGCCGAGCCGAGGGCAGCGTGACCTCGAGCGACCCATCGTCGCGTTCGAGCGGATCGTCGGTGACGTAGTACTCGGCGATCCATCGAGCGCCCGGCCCCAGCAGCAGGCGCACCGGCACCTCCTCGCCGGTCGGTGTGTACAGCGCGCGACCTGCGCCTTCGAGACCTCTCGGCTCGAACCGCTCTCCGGTGGTCGTCACCGCCCGGATGCGATCGGCACGGAACAGCCGTTCGTCGTCGGCACCGACGTCCCACGCGGCGACGTACCAGTTGCCCATCGCCGAGAAGACCTCCTCGGGCTCGACCTCTCGGGTGGTCCATGTGCCGGTCGACCCGGCGAAGTAGTCGATCGTGATCCGGGCGTGGTCTCTGGCCGCTCGCCGCAGCGCATCGAGGTGCTCAGCCGGACGACCCGATTCGGCGGTCGCGATGGCCTCGTCGGTGCCGGCGGTATCGGGGCCGAGTGCGTCCCGGAGCTTCGCCACCGCGCTCGCGAGGGCAGGGGCCTCCGGGAGGCCAGGTGTCGCGAGCAGCTCCGCAGACCGAAGCATGATCGCGAGCGCCTCCTGGCGGCTCAGACGCAGGGGACGAGAGAAGTGGTCGGCCATCGTGATCCAGATGTGGTCGTCTTCGTCGACCTCGACGTCGATCAGGTCGCCCGGCCCGTACGGGGGGAGGCCCGACATGAAGAGGAGGTCGAGATCGCGCCGGAGCTGCTCGGTCTTCACGTCGTAGAGCACGGCCACGTCGTGCAGTGACGAGCCAGGATGCTGCACGAGGTACGGCACGATGACGAGCATGCGCCCGAGGCGATCCGCGGTCTTTGGAGGGCTGGTGCGCCGACCCTCAGACAACGATCGCCTCCAGCCGCCGGACGACCTCGTCACGCAGTGGATCTGGCGAGCGCACGACGGCGTCGGGACCGAACTGCAGGATGAGCGACGCGAGCAGGTCCGGGTCCCCCATCGGCACGTCGGCGACGATCCATCCCTGAGCGTCGACGTCGACCTCCCGCGCCCCCGCGAACGATCCGACCGCCCACCAGGCCACGTCGGGTGAGAACACGATCTCGGCGTGATCTTCGGTCGCGGCGGCCCAACGACCCGCCTGCACGTGGTCGGCTGCGCGGAATCCTTCGGGCGGAGTCCCGCCCTCGCCGACGTCGTCGACGTCGCTCGTGAAGCGTGAGAGCCGGAAGGCCCGCACGTCGTCACGGTCCTCGTCGTGGCCGACCAGGTACCAATGGCCGCCGCGGAAGACCATGGCGTAGGCATCGATGACGCGCCGACCCGCGCGGCCCTGTGATGTCCGGTACCCGAAGCCGACCCGCCGGCGCCGCTGGGCGGCCTCGGCGCAGGCGATCACGAGGGCGCTCCGAGCATCGGAGCCGGATGCCAGCGGCCCTCCGGCCAGTCCGGCGAGCACTCCCCCGTCGGCGCCGTAGAGCAGCTTGCGCGCGGCCTGCTCGGCCCGGGTGTTCTCCCCGCCGCTCTGCGCCGCCACCAGCAACGCACCGAGCTCCTCCGGGGTGAACGCGATCTCGGGGAGGTAGTACTCGTCCTTCGGGATGATGTAGCCCTGTTCGGTGCCCCAGACGTCGGTATCGACGAGCTGGAGCGGGATGCCGAACTCGCGCAACTGATCCTTGTCCCGTTCGAACATGCGCTTGGCGCTGTCGACCTTGTCGGCACGATACGCGTCGAGGGTCTCCCGGATCTGCTCGAACGTGAGCGGGGTGGCCGTCTCGAGCAGCAGGCCGACGAGGTTCAGCAGCCGCTCGAGCGGCTCCATGCGTTCCTCGCGTGTCATCGTCGGGCATCATAGCCTCGCGATGCCGAGCGACCGGGTATCAACGTGATCCGCACCCACCGGTTCCCCGACGGGTCCGCCGAGGTGACCGCCGACGTCGCGGTCGGGGTCGAGACCAGGACCGTGAGCGTGCCGCTCGGGCCGTACCGGGGCGACGTCGACCCGGCCGGACTGCGGAACACGCCGGTGGTCGTGCTCACCTCCGAGGCGCTGGAGCCGACCGTCCGGGCAGGGGCCGCGCGGGCGGGCTCGGCCACGGTCCTTCTCGTCCAGGTCGGAGCCGGAGACCTGCTGGGAGCCGGATTGCTCGGGGCCGCGGAGAGCGCCGAGGTCCTGATCGCTCGTCACGTCGGTCGAGGCGGCGGCCGAGGCCCTCGTGGTGGTCCGAGCGCTGAGGGGTCGCCCGCTCCCCGTGGTTCCCTTCGACGATCGAGCCGTGGCGCGGCGCATGCTCGAGGGGTGCTGGGTGGACCTCGACGTCGCGATCCCCTCCGTCGACGGCTCGAAGCGAGAGGTGGCGCGGAGGGTCGGCATGGATGCGGGGATCTTCTCCGCTCACCACGTCGTCGAGGTCGATCCCCGAGCCGGGCTCGACGAGCGGGATCCCGACGCGTCGACGCTCCACGAACTGGCGGCAGCCGCGGCCGGGGTGCTCGCAGGGAGGCTCGCCTCGGGGAACCGGCACTGGCGTTGAGGGCTCGCGGGCACCACGTGTGGCACGATGCACCACGTGGTGACCTCGGACCCAGCGCCTGATCCCGCGATCGACGCCACTCGGCGAACGTTCCTCGCTGAGGAGCGCACGTTCCTCGCCTGGCTGCGTTCGGGCCTCGCGGCGATCGCCGTGAGCCTGGCGGTCGGCCGACTGCTCCCCGCGCTGCTCGACGCCGACCAGGCTGTCTACCGCGTCCTCGGGGTCGGATACGGCCTCTTGGGCATCTTCCTGATGGTCTACGGGGCGATCAGGCAGCGGGTGGTGGAACGACACCTGGTCGCCGGAGGGTTCGCTCCACTCCCGTCTGTGGGTCGTCGTGGTCCTGGGTGGCGCCGGGCTCGTGCTGGGCATCGCCACCGTCGCCACGCTGCTCTCAGGGACCTGAGGGGAAGGCGAGCTATCGTGGCGACCTTCCAGGGATCGGACGCGACGATCCACCTCGATCGGTTCGGTGCGGGCGCCGACGTGGTGTGGGTGGCCGGTGGAGGCAGCCCGGGCAGCGACTGGCACACGTACCAGATGCCGTACTTCGAGCGCTCGTTCCGCAACACGACGTTCGACAACCGTGGCATCGGACGCACGACGTGCGATCGGCCGATGCCGTGGCCGATCGAAGACTTCGCCCGCGATGCGGCGGAGCTGATCCGCGCGGTGTGCGAACCACCCGTGGCGCTCGTCGGGCTCTCCTTCGGATCGGCGATCGCCCAGCAGGTCTGCATCGACTTCCCCGAGCTCGTGCGGTGCGCCGTGGTGATGGGAACGGGGGCCTGGTGCACCGGGTGGGGCTGGGACTTCCAAGAGGCTGAGATCGAGTTCCGCAGGGAGGGAGGGCGCCTCGACGGGCTGATGGGCGCCACCCACTACGCCGCGATGCTCTACCCGGCCCGGGTGCTCGGGGACCGGGAGCTGTGGCCGAGGTTGCGCGACCAGTTGCTCACCTGGATGGACTCCGGCGAGAACGAGACGTCGCTGATACCGCAGTGGGATGCCTCGCTCCGCTTCGATCAGCGTGCGGCGCTGCCGGGATGCGGGGTGCCGATGCACGTGGTCGCGTTCACCGAGGACGTGCAGGCGCCGCCCCAGGATGGGCTCGAACTCGCGGAGCTCGCCGCGAACGCCGAGTACCACCTGTTCGAAGGTATGGGCCACGGTTCGATCTACGGCCACACCCATGAGACGCTGAACCCGTTCATCGAGGACCTGATCCGCCGTTACGTCTGAGCCTCGAGCCCGAGCGCCTCACATGTGGGCGATCAGCTGCTCGACGCGTTCGTCGACGCTGCGGAACGGGTCCTTGCACAGCACCGTTCGCTGGGCCTGGTCGTTCAACTTCAGGTGCACCCAGTCGACCGTGTAGTCGCGGCGCTTCGCCTTCGCCTGCTTGATGAAGTCGCCACGGAGCTTGGCCCGCGTGGTCTGCGGGGGTTCGCGCATCGCGAGGTTCACCTGGGCGTCGCTGACGACCCTCTCGACCTTCCCGGCCTTCTCGAGCAGGTAGTAGAGGCCGCGAGAGCGGTTCACGTCGTGGTAGCTGAGGTCGAGCAGCGCGACTCGAGGAGAGGCGAGAGCCAGGTCGTGCTTGGCCATGTACCGCTCGATCATCATGCGCTTCGTGACCCAGTCGACCTTGCGGACGAGCCGCTCGGGCTCACCGTCGATCAGGGCGTCGAGCGCCTCGCGCCACTCGCGCAGCAGCACCTTCGAGATCTCGTCGGCGCCGCGACGCTCGACGAACCGCTCCGTCTTCTCGTAGTACTCGACCTGCATCTCGATCGCCGTGAGCTCCCGACCGTTCGCGAGCTTGACGGTTCGCGTACACGACGTGTCGTGGCTGATCTCACGGATCGCGCGGATCGGGTTCTCGAGCGAGAGGTCGCGCATCACGGTGTTCCCCTCGACCATGCGCAGGACGAGGTCGGTGATGCCGACCTTCATGAACGTCGTCCACTCGCTCATGTTCGAGTCCCCGACGATCACGTGCAGGCGCCGGAACCGCTCCGCGTCGGCATGTGGCTCGTCGCGGGTGTTGATGATCGGGCGCGATCGGGTCGTCGCGCTCGAGACGCCCTCCCAGATGTGCTCGGCTCGTTGGGCGATGCAGTACTGGGCGCCTCGGGGGCCGTGCAGCACCTTGCCCGCCCCACACCAGATCTGCCGGGTCACGAAGAACGGGATCAGCACGTCGGCCATGCGCGCGAACTCGCCGTGGCGCCCCACCAGGTAGTTCTCGTGGCAGCCGTAGCTGTTGCCCGCCGAGTCGGTGTTGTTCTTGAACAGATAGACCTGGCCGGAGATGCCCTCTTCGTGCAGGCGCATCTCCGCCGCTCCGAGCAGCGCCTCGAGGATGCGCTCCCCCGCCTTGTCGTGCGCCACGACCTCCTTGACGACGTCGCACTCGGGCGTCGCGTACTCGGGATGCGAGCCGACGTCGAGGTAGAGCCGAGCCCCGTTCTCGAGGAAGACGTTGGACGATCGTCCCCAGTGCACCACCCTGCGGAACAGGTACCGCGCGACCTCGTCCGGCGACAGGCGCCGCTGCCCCCGGAAGGTGCAGGTCACGCCGTACTCGTTCTCGAGCCCGAAGATGCGCCTGTCCACCCCGAAAGCCTACGCCGGGCCAGTGGGAACGACGGGAGGACGGGGCCGGCCTCAGCCGGCCAGGAGCCCGGCGATCTCGGGTTCCTCGAGGCGCAGGAACTTGCGCCGGTGCGACCGGGTGCGGTCGAGGATGCCTGCCTCGATCGCGTCGGCCTCGATCGTGCGGCTCTCGGGTGAGCCGAGCACCTCGACCGCGGTCTTCACCGCGGTGGCGAGGTCCCACCCGGCGGTGAATCGCGTCTTGAGCAGCTCCATCAGGTCCTCGGCGTGCCCGCCGATCGCGACGAACTCGTGCTCGTCGGTCACCGAGCCGTCGAACAGGATGTGGTAGATCGCCGAGCCCGAAGCGTCGCCGTCGACCTCCCCCACCAGGATCTCGACCTCATAGGGCTTCATCTGCTGGGTGAAGATGTTCGAGAGCGCCTGGCTATACGCATTGGCGAGGTCTCGCGCCTTCACGTCCTCCCGGCCGTAGGAGAATCCGCGGAGGTCGGCGAGGCGGATGCCGGCGATGCGCAGGTCCTCGAACTCGCTGTACTTGCCGACGCCCGCGAACGCGATGTGGTCGTAGATCTCACTGATCTTGTGCAGCGTGGCGCTCGGGTTCTCCGCGATGAACAGCAGCCCGTCGACGTACTCGACCCCGATCACCGAGCGACCGCGAGCGATGCCCTTGTGCGCGTACTCCGAACGGTCCTTCATCATCTGCTCGGGCGCGACGTAGGGCATGAACGACATCAGGCCCGCTCCTCGATCACGGCGTTCACGGCCGACTCGACCTCGGACTCGGGCACCTCGTCGGCCCCCGTGGCGGTCACGGCGAGGACGACCGGGAAGATGCGCCGATACACGCTCGGCCCGCCGGTCGCGACGTCGTCCTCCGACGCGTCGAGCAGCGCCTCGACGGCGGTCGTGACCGCCTCGTCGCGCGTGAGGTCGGCCCGCCACCGCTTCTTCAGGGAGTTCTTCGCCGGCTGGCTGCCCGACCCCGTGGCCTGGTAGTCGTCCTCTTCCCACCGTCCGCCGGTCGCGTCGTAGTAGAAGAGTCGCCCCGCCTCGCGTCGGTGGTCGAAGCCACCGAACAGCGGCACCACGACGAGCCCCTGCATCGCGAGCGGGAAATTCTGCCGGATCAACTGCGCGAGCCGGTTCGCCTTGCCCTCCAACGACAGTCGGTCCCCGGTGAGCTTCTCGTAGTGCTCCAGCTCGAGCTGGAAGAGGCGCACCATCTCGACGGCCATGCCTGCGGCCCCAGCGATCGCGATCGCCGAGTAGTCGTCGGCGGCGAAGACCTTCCGCATCGTGTCGTCGGCGATCGTGTAGCCGGCGGTCGCGCGCCGGTCGCCGGCCACGAGCACGCCGTCGGCGTAGATCAAGCCCAGCACGGTCGTGCCGTGCGGCACTCCGGCGACGGCCTCGGCGGAGACGGTCTGCTGGAGATGCGCGAGCGCGTCGGGCCGTGCGTCGCGGAGCAGGTCGACGAAGCTCGGGTTCGCGCCGAACGACGCGCCCGACAGGGGCAGGATGCCGTCGGTCACTCCCCGCCCTTCTGCACGTAGCTCTTCACGAACTCCTCGGCGTTCTCCTCGAGCACCGAGTCGATCTCGTCGAGGATGTCGTCCATCTCCTCTTTGAGCTCGGCAGCCTTGGACGACGACTGCACCTGGCCGGCGTCGGCGTCGCTCTCGTCGCCACCGGCGCCCTTGCGCTGGACCTTCTTCTGCTCCTGCTCTTGGGGCACGGCACGGCTCCTTTCGTGCGACCTATCCTACCGGGGGTTTCGGAACGGTCGGCCTAGGGCTGAAGCCCGAGTCGCATCCGGCCGGGATCAGCCCTGCAGCTTGGCCACGAGCGAGGCCGCGTCGTCGCAGGCGGCGAGCAGATCCTCGACATGCGCCTTCGTGCCACGGAGCGGCTCACGCATCGGGATGCGCTGCAACGCATCCGCTCCGGTGTCGACGATCAGGGAGTCCCACGAGGCAGCCGCGATCGCATCGGGATACTTGTCGATGCAGCGACCCCGGAAGTATGCCCTCGTGTCGATCGGGGGTTCCATCACGGCGGCCTCGACCTCGTCGTCGGTGGTGAGTCGTTCCACCTTGTCGCTCGCCTCGAGGCGGTAGTAGAGGCCCTTGTCGCGTCGCACGTCGTGGTACTGGAGGTCGATCGCGCGGAGCTTGGAGTCGTTCCAATCGAGGTCGTCGCGATCGCGGTACGCCTGCAGGACCCGATGCTTGGCGACCCAATCCAGCTCGCGATGGAGCGTGTGCGGATCGGTCTCGAGAGCCGACAGCACCGCCTCCCACCGATCCAGCACCTCCCGGTTCTCGGGGGTGTCGTCCTCGCGTTCCACGTACTTCCGCGCGTGCTCGAGGTACTCCCACTGCAGCTGCACGGCGTTCACACGCCGGCCGTCGACGAGTCCGATCTCGTGGGTGCACGTGAGGTCGCGTGAGATCTCGTGCAAGGCCTGCACGGGGTTCGCGATCGAGAGGTCAGGAAGGAAGCGGTCCTCGATCATCTTCAGGACGATCGCGGTGGTTCCGATCTTCAGGAACGTGGCGACCTCGCAGAGGTTCGCATCGCCGATGATCACGTGCAGCCGTCGGTACCGTTCGGGGTCGGCATGCGGTTCGTCCCGGGTGTTGATGATCGGGCGCTTGAGGGTGGTCTCGAGGCCGACCTCCGTCTCGAAGAAGTCGGCTCGCTGGGTGAGCTGGTAGATCCCCCGGCTCCGCTCGTCCCAGGGCGCCTCGGCCCCGACCTTCCCGGCGCCCGTGAAGACGATGCGGGTGACGAAGAACGGCGTGAGGTCGCGAACGATGTCGCCGAACGGCGTCGCGCGATCGACCAGGTAGTTCTCGTGGGTGCCGTAGCTGTTGCCCTTGCCATCGGAGTTGTTCTTGTAGATCGAGAGCGGCGGCGCGCTGGGCATCGACCGGGCGACCTCGTGCAGGGAGCGTTCGAGGATGCGCTCCCCCGCCTTGTCGTGCACGACCAGTTCCCTCGGCGTGATGCACTCGGGCGTCGAGTACTCGGGGTGCGCGTGGTCGACGTAATACCGGGCTCCGTTCGGCAAGATCACGTTCGCGAGCCCGAGATCCTCGTCGCTCCCCTCACGGGCGGGCACAGGTTCGAACCCGCGAGCGTCACGCAGCGGCGACTCCTGCTCGTAGTCCCATCGGATGCGCCGCAGCGATCCGGCGTACGTGGAGATCAGCAGCGATGACGACAGCACGGGGTTGAAATCGGGCGCCCCGGCCGCGGCGATGCCGTACTCCGTCTCGGTCCCGAAGACCTTGGGGATGGCCACGCGGCCACCTTACAGGTACTGTCCGGCGTTCACGCGCTCCACCTGGCGGCCGTCGCCGTCGTGCCCGAGCAGCGTGCGCACGTACACGATGCGCTCGCCCTTCTTGCCCGAGATGCGCGCCCAGTCGTCGGGGTTCGTCGTGTTCGGGAGGTCCTCGTTCTCCTTGAACTCGTCGCGGATCGCGGTGAGGAGGTCCTCGGTCTTGATGCCCTTGTCCCCCATCGACAGGAAGCGCTTGATCGCGTCCTTCTTCGCCCGCCGCACGATGTTCTCGATCATCGCGCCCGAGTTGAAGTCCTTGAAGTAGAGGATCTCCTTGTCGCCGCTCGCGTACGTGACCTCGAGGAAGCGGTTCCGGTCGTTCTGCTCGTACATCTGCTCGACCGTCTTCTCGATCATGCGGAAGCACGCCTGCTGCGGATCGCCTCCGTAGCGAGCGACCTCGTCGGGGTGGATCGGCACGACCGGGTGCAGGTACTTCGACATGATGTCGGACGCCTGCTGCTGGTTCGGCCGCTCGATCTTGATCTTCACGTCGAGCCGGCCCGGCCGCAGGATCGCCGGGTCGATCAGGTCCTCGCGGTTCGACGCGCCGATCACGATCACGTTCTTCAGCGTCTCGACGCCGTCGAGCTCGCTGAGCAGTTGCGGCACGATCGTGGATTCCACGTCGCTCGAGATGCCGGTGCCACGGGTGCGGAAGATCGAATCCATCTCGTCGAAGAAGACGATGACCGGCAGGCCCTCCTCGCTGCGCTCCTTGGCGCGGATGAAGATCTCGCGGATCTGCCGCTCGGTCTCACCCACGTACTTGTTCAGCAACTCGGGGCCTTTCACGTTCAGGAAGTAGCTACGAGCGTCGGAGCGACCCACGCGCTCGGCGACCTTCTCGGCGAGCGACTTCGCGACGGCCTTGGCGATCAGCGTCTTGCCGCAGCCGGGAGGGCCGTACAGCAGCACGCCCTTGGGCGCTTCGAGCTCGTGCTCGGCGAACAGCTCCGCGTACAGGAACGGCAGCTCGACCGCGTCGCGGATCGAATCGATCTGGCCCTCGAGCCCGCCGATGTCCTCGTAGCTGACATCGGGGATCTCCTCGAGCACGAGTTCCTCGACCTCTTCCTTCGGGAGCAGCTCGGTCGCCACACCGGCGCGGCCGTCGAACAGCACGTTGTCGCCCGCACGCACGTGGGTGGTGAGGAGCTCGCCCGCGAGGTGCGCCACGTACTCCTCATCGCCACGGCCGATCACGATCACCCGGTCGTCGCCCAAACGGTCCTTGACCTTCACGACCTCGCCGGCCCGATCGGGGTCGAGCACCTCGACGACGTTGAGGGATTCGTTCAGCACGACCTGGACGCCGGGACGGAAGGCGCGCTCGTCGATGTCGGGCGCGGGCATCACGCGCATCTTGCGGCCGGCCGTGACCACGTCGATCGAACCGTCGTCGTTGCTCGCGAGGTAGACGCCGAACGACGCGGGCGGCTGCGAGAGCTTCTCGACCTCCTCGGCGAGGGCTTCGATCTTGTCGCGCTCGGCGCGCAGCGCGTCGGCGAGCTTCTGGTTCTGTCCGACGGCGCGTTCGAGTTGCTGGCGCGCCTCGACGAGCTTCTCCTCGAGCACGGTGACCTGGCGGGGGGCGTTCGTCAGCCGACGACGGAGCAGGCCGACCTCTTCCTCCAGGAACTTCACCTGGCCATGGAGCTCCTGCACCTGCGCGTCGTACCGCTCGACCTGCTCTCGATCCGCCATGGGTGTCACCTCCAGCGGGGTAGAGACGGATGGTACCCCCGGCCCCCCACGTTCCCGTGGAGCGTCGCGTGAGCTTCCTCTCTACTCATACGGAAGTTCTCGCCGAACGTGTAATGCCCATTCCAAGGTAGTTCTGACCCGAGGTCGCGCCGAGGATGCTATCGGCGGGTGCCGACGCGAGGGGTCACGCCTCGCGGCGGGCGATGGTCAGGAACCCGGTGTGCCCCACCATGCGGTGGTCGGGACGCACGCTGCGCTCGGTGACGTGCCATCCGCGCTTCAGCGTCTCGAACGTCTCGATGTGCTGGAAGCCGTTGCCCGGCAAGGAGAGCACGAGCTGCTGCACCTGCACGGTCGTCGGAAGGTAACCACAGACGATGCCGCCCGGCTCGAGCACCTCCCGGAGCGCGGGCAGCGGTCCCCAGGGCTCCGGCATGTCGAGCACCGCCCGTTCGTATCGCTCCCCGGTGCCTGCGACCTCGGACAGGTCCCCCCGTCGGAGCTCGACGACGTCCGGCATCTTGCCGAAGAACGCCTCGACGTTCGCGACCGCCTTCTCTCGATGCTCGTCCCTGAGCTCGTACGAGACGACCCGGCCCGCATCGCCCACGGCCCGGCACAAGGCGATCGTGAGCGCGCCCGAGCCGCTGCCGGCCTCGAGCACGCGTGCCCCGGGGAAGATGTCGGCGTACGTCACGATCGGACCCACGTCCTTCGGGTAGACCACCTGAGCGCCTCGCGGCATCTTCAGCACGAAGTCGGCGAACCTCGGCCGGTACGCCACGAGCACCATGCCCCGCGAGGTCTCGAGTCGCGTGCCTTCGACGGCGCCGATCACCGCGTCGTGGTCGAGGGTGCCACTGTGCGTGTGGAACGTTCCGCCGGTCGCGAGGTGGACGAGGTAGGTGCGGTCGCGCTGGTCGATCATGAGGACCCGCTCTCCGGCCTCGAACGGCCCGCTCACGCCGTGCGCCCGTAGATCTCGGCGGGCATGACCTCGTCGGACGACGCCCGGGCCACCTCGCGGTCGTCGTCCTCCGGGACCGGGCCGTCCAGCCGCAGGCCGAGGATCTGCGCCCTGGCGCGGCAGAACGCGCAGAACCTGCCGGTGGTCGGGTGCCCGCACGACCCGCACGGCTGCAGCACCACGGCGTCGTTCTTCGCGAACAAGGGCATGCCACGGTCGAGGTAGCCGAGGAAGAACTGCGCCTTCGTGCCCGGCGAGGCGGCCTCGATCGCGTTCATCGCCTCCTTGTACCGGAGCTGGGTGTTCCCGGCCACGAGGGGACACTCCTCGACCACGTACTCGATGCCTCGAAGGAACGCGTAGGCGGCCGTCTCGAGCTCGCTCAGGCGATGCAGGGGCTTCACCTTCTTCACGAAGCCGTCCCTGCCCGGGAGCAGCGGCGACTGGCGAGCGATGTACTCGGTGTTCCACCGCAGGGTGTTGCCGAGCAGCGTGGCCGCCTCGTCGTCGAGGTTGTGGCCGGTCGCGACCACATCGAAGTTCCCGTCGAGCGCCGCCGCGTTGAACACGTGGCGCTTCGACAGCCCGCAGACCGCGCAGGCGGAGCGCGATCCCTTGCGCCCGGCCGTGGGGATGTCGTACCCGTAGTCGTCGGCCAGGTCGACCACCCGCAGCTCGGCACCGCGCGCCCGGGCGAAGGCCTCGGCGATGTCGTGCGAGCGGTCCGAGTACTCCCCGATGCCGAGCCCGAGGTAGAGCCCGGTCACGTCGTAGCCGAGTTCGAGCAGGACGTCCCACAGGGCGAGCGAGTCCTTCCCGCCGGAGACCGCCACCAGCACGCGGTCGTCCCGGCCGATCATCTCGAAGCGCCGGATCGCCTTGCGCACCTGCTCGGTGAAGACCTCCGGGAAGCAACGCTTGCAGAAGGCGGCGTTGTGCCGGCGCACCTCGACGACCGCCGGCCCTCGGCAACGCCTGCACCTCATCAGCGCCCCCCGGAGATCACCGGACGGATCTCGAGCTCGTCGTCGTCGCCCACATGGTCGTGCCGCGTGACGAGCTCGCCGTCGCGGATCACGAGCACGGTGTCGCCGTCGATGCCGAGCTCGTCGAGCACCTCGCGGATCGGGCGTCCCCCGGGGAGGTCGATCGCCCGGTCGGGGTTGCGCAGCGTGACCTTCACGGGACCCAGGCTAGCGCACGGGTCCCGTGAAGGGTCGGCTACGGGATCTCGACGGGCAAGGGCCGAGCGGCGAGCTCGACCTCGACGGTGCGCGTGCCACCGTCGGTCTCGACCAGCTCGACCGAGACGCGGTCGCCCGGGGCGAGTCCGTCGAGGACGGCGCCGAGATCCTCGGGCGAGGCGATCGCCTGGCCGTCGATCGAGACGATCACATCCCCCTCGCCGATGCCGACATCGTCGGCGGGGCCGTCGGCGAGGGCGCCCACCACGAACGCTCCCGATTCGACGTCGATGCCCTGCTGGAACCTGAGGTCGGAGGTGAGCTCGGTCGTGGAGACCCCGAGGTAGCCGGTCGCCGCGAGCGGATCCTCGATCGACGATGCGATCGTGTCGCGCACGAAGTCGATCTTGATCGCGAACCCGATGTTCTCGGCCTGGTCGTTGCCCGCCGAGTTGATGCCCACGACGTTGCCGGCCATGTCGACGAGCGGGCCGCCGGAGTTGCCGGGATTGATCGCAGCGTCGGTCTGGATCACGCTCGGGTAGGTGCGGACACGGTCACCCTGGGCGTTGGTCTCGCATGCACGGCAGTTCGGGTCCTGCGCTTCGATCGTGCGATCGAGGGACGAGACGATGCCGGTCGTCACCGTCGGCCCCCCCTCGAGGCCCAGCGCATAACCGAGCGCGACGACGCGCTGGCCGAGCCGCAGGCCCTCGGAGTCACCGAGCGGCACCGTCGGAAGACCCTGTTCGTCGATGTCGAGCACGGCGAGATCGTTGAGGCAGTCGGCGCCGATCAGCCGCGCCTCGTACTCGGTGCGGTCCTCATCCGAGAGGAAGACCGTGAGTCGGGACCCGCCCTCCACGACGTGGCAGTTCGTGACGATCACGCCGTCGTCGCGGACGATGAAGCCGGTGCCGACGCCCTGCCCGGAGCTGCCGTCGGCCTGGTAGACGTCGGTCGTGACGTTCACGACGGCGGGCAAGACGCGGTCGACGACGGCCGCGACGGGCTCCTTGCCGGCGTCGATCGGCTCCGTCGAGGTCGCGCTGTTCAGTCCGGTGGCGCTGTCACCCGTGGACGCATCATCACCGAGGGACACGGAACATGCGCTCGCGGTCACGGTGAGCACCGCGACCAGCACGATCATCGTTCGTCTCATCGAGGGGTCCTCCCACTTCCAGGGTATCGGTTCACATGTCGTGGTTCGCTACCCCGACGGTAGGGGGTTCAGCTGGGAGAACGCTGAGATGTGGCGATGGTGTTCCCGTGAGTGCTCGTGTGCGCAGCGCTTCGGCCTTACGAGGCAAGCGACCCGGCGGGCTTCTCTTTGCGCGGGTCGACGAACGGGATCGCGGCGGTCGTGCCGAGGAGGTGCTCGCCGTCTTCGGTCTCGACGTCGAGCCGGTTCCCCGGCTCGGCCAGTGCGATCGGAACCCAGACGTAGCCGATGTTCTTCTTCAGGCCCGGCGACCAGATCGCGTCCGTCATGTGGCCGACCCGCTTCCCGTCGTGCGAGACGTGCCAATACTCGGACATCTCGGCACGCAGCTCGTCGCCGTCGAGCTCGATGCCGACCAGCTTCCGATCGACCCCCGTGGCGCGAAGCTCCTCGAGGGCCGCCTTCCCGATGTAGTCCTGTGGCTGATCTTCCACGAGGCGTTCGAGACCCATCACGTGCAACGGGGTGTCGCCCAGGCGGATGTCCGATCCGTAGTTGAAGATGCCGGCCTCGATGCGTCTCCCCTCGCACGGCGCGATCGGGCGGATGTCGAACTCCTCGCCCGCCGCCGCGATGCGGTCCCAGAGCTCGTCGCCCTTGTCGTAGTCGAGCAGGTTCACCTCGAAGCCGGGGATCGCCGTCCAGCCGGTGCGGCTGATCACGACCGGGATGCCGTCGATGTCGAACTCCTCGATCCAGTAGTACTTGATGTCGTAGATCGCGGGGCCGACGAGCTTCTCCAGGGTCTTGGCCGCCATGGGGCCCTGCACCTGCATGGGGTGCACGTCGGGGGTGGTGACCTGCGCGTCGAGGCCGCTCGACGCGGCGACGCCGAGCGCGTAGAGGCCGGCATCGGAGTCGGCGAGCTGCATCCACCAACGGTTCTCCGCCACGTGCAGGAGGACCGGGTCGTTCACGATCGAGCCGTCGGGGCCGGTCACGAGCATGTACTTGCCCTGCTTCACGGCGCACTTCGAGAGGTCGCGACAGGTGATCATGTCGATCAGCGTGTCGGCGTCGGGTCCGCTGACCTCGATCGTCCGCTCGACACCGACGTCCCACATCGTGACCCCGTTCGCGAGCACCCAGTACTCGACCTCGGGATCGTCGTAGTAGGCGGGCAGGTACATGTGGTTGTAGATGTCGTACGACGTGCAGCCCGCGCGTCGGGTCGCGTTGAAGAAGGGCGACTGGCGGTACCACGGACCGAAGTACAGGGTCGCGCTCTTCTCGAGCATCTCCTGGCGCTCGTTCGCCATCGTGTCGTGTCTCCGTTTCCAGGTCTCGGCCGGACTCCAGTGCCCGACGCACGGGTTGAATCATCGTTCAGTCACGCCGCGCGCGCAAGCCGATACCGGCCCGAGGCCAGCGTGGAGACGCTGAACAGATGGTCAGCGCGGGCTACGCCAGTGGGATCTGCTTCTTGGGGTCGACGAACGGCATCTCGACGACGGTGGCGCCGCGCTCGCCCCACTCCGACGACACGGCGAGCTGTGTGCCCAGCGCCGAGAGCTCGGTCGGGACCCAGGCGAACCCGATGTTCGCACCGAGCCGAGGTGAGTGGATCGCGGACGTGACCTTGCCCACGAGCCCGCCGCCCGACGAGACCGGCCACTTCACGTTGTTCAGTCGCGGGGAACGGCTCTCCGTCGATCTCGACGCCGACGATGCGGCGCTCGACGCCTGCGTCGCGGATGCGGCGCAGAGCCGCCAGGGAGATGCAGGCATCGTCGTCGAGACTGTCCCAGTCGACGAGGCGATCGAGTCCCATCTCGATCGGGTTGTTCTCGTAGGTCATGTCGGCGCCCCAGTTGAAGATCGCGCCTTCGATGCGACGGATGTCGCTCGGCCCGGTCGGCACGATGCCGAAGGCCCGGCCGGCTTCCATGATCGCCTCGTAGACCTCGTTCCCACGGGTGGTGTCGGTCGTGTACACCTCGTATCCGACCTCCGACGTCCATCCGGTGCGCGTGACCACGACCGGCACCCCGGCGATCTCCGCGTGCGTCCAGAAGTAGTACTTCAGGTCGAGGATGTCGTCACCGAGCAACGTGACCATCAGGTCCTTGGATCTGGGCCCCTGCACCTGCAGCGGCGCCACGTCGGCTTCCTCGATCGTCACGTCGAGATCGGGGTAGGCGTTCTTGAGCCCACGCGCGAAGAGCAACGCGTCGCTGGACGCGAGCGCGAACCAGAACGTGTTCTCGTCCATGCGCGTGAGCACCGGGTCGTTGATGATGCCGCCGTCGCTGTCGCAGATCAGCACGTACTTCGCCTGGCCGACCGCGCACTTCGAGAGGTCGCGGGGGGTGAGCAACTGTGCGAACGCGAACCCGTCGGGCCCCGAGATCTCGAGGCAGCGTTCGACCGAGACGTCCCAGAGGGTGACGGCGTTCAGCAGGGCGTCGAACTCCGCCTCGAACGTGTCGAACCGGATCGGGAAGTACATGTGGTTGTAGACGGTGAATCCCTTGGGGCCGTAGCGCTGGGTGGCCTCGTAGTAGGGGGTTCGGCGGTTGCGGGCGCCCCGCTGCACCAGGGACATGTCGAACGGCTCTGCCATGGTCGCTCCCTCCGGTCGGTTGGGCGATGGTATGCCGAACCGCGCCCGGCGGCTGACCGCTCGCTGTCCGGGGGTCAGGCGTCGGCCGTATCGGCCTCGTGCACCTGCGGAGGCCTGCTCGCGTGGCCGTCGACGTAGGCCTGAGCGACCATCGCCATGAAGATGTGCACCTCGTCCTCGCTCCAGGCGAACGGACCCTGGTGGAACCCTTGGCTCTGCAGCCCCCGGTACACCGACTCGCAGGCGAGCCAGTCCTCGCGGTTCGTGATGTCCCAGAACTCGCTCGCGTACGCCGGGCTGAAGTCCGGTCGCTCGGTCGCCTCGGGCGGGAAGAGCCACTGGCACTCGACCTTCGTACGACCCGGAGCGAGCGGTTCGATGCGATGGGTCATCACGTAGTCGGGGTGCAGGCTGATCAACAGGTTCGGGAAGAGGCCGAAGTAGAAGACCTCACGCCGCTGCCGCTCGTCGAGGCCGCGGATCGTCACGCCGCCGGACTCCCCCGTGAGCGACATCGTCTCCGCGAAGTCCTTGAGCTCCATGTTCCCCCCGACCCAGAGCCCGTCGTGGGGGAAGTTCTGACCCGAGTCGACCGGGGTCACGTCGCACAGCGCCGGATGGATCGAGGGGCAGTGATAGCACTCGTGGTAGTTCTCGGTGATCGTCTTCCAGTTCGCCGCGACCTCGTACGTGTGGGTCTCCGCGATGAAGAGACGCTCGGTTTCCCACGGCGCGATCAGCTGGTCGAGGTTGCCGACGTGCTCCGGGAACGAGGGAGCGGCGCCGTCGGCGTTCACGAAGACCCAGCCGCGCCACTCGGCGATGCGAGCCGCGACCAGCGGGTACTCGGCCTTGTCGAACCCGTCGAGGTCGCCGAACCGCGGTGCCGCGCCGAGCGAGCCGTCGAGCTGGTAGACCCACGCGTGGTACGGGCACTTGATCGCTCGGAGGTTCCTCGTCGCGCCCGGCTCGAGCAGCTCGTGGCCCCGGTGGCGGCAGGTGTTGTAGAAGCCCCGGAGCTCACCCTCGAGGTCGCGCACGACGAGGATGCCCTCCGCCCCGATGCGGAAGGCTCGTTGGTCACCGGGGCTCGCGAGCTCGTCGGCACGGCCCACGCAGACCCACCCCTGCTCGAAGAGGTGCAGCGCCTCCCAGTCGAAGACCGAGCGATGAGATGTACGCCTCGGCGGGGAGGGTCCGCGCCAGGCCGAGGGTCGGCGCCAACACCGGGCGCAGGAGCTCGGGCGCGATCGGGCTCATCGACATGGTGGTCAGGACCTCCGAAGGGGCAGGAAGGATCGGCGCAGGAGAGCCGAGGCTAGCATCGGGTCGTCACCCGACGCGGAGGGCTCGACGACCTCGGGTCAACGAACCGGAGCCCTGCTAGATGCGGGACTCGACCTCGCAGATCGTGCCCGACTCGAGATGGCGAGCCCGGCTGGCCAGGTCGTCGCGACCCGGCAGGTTCGGGACGACGCGCACCACCTTGAGGTTGCCCTGGGCATTGGTGGTCCGCACCTTCGAGAAGATGAGCTCCTCCTCGTGGTAGAGGCGCATGCGCCAATCGTCTCGAGCCTGATCCGTCAGCAGTCGCAGCGTGACGGCGATCTCGTCGCCGAGCTTCGTCGCCGTCAGGCGACACTCGTAGTCGAGGCCGCGCTGGTCGCTCGCGGAGAGACCCCCGGGGCCGACGAGCGAGATCGTCGCCATCGCGGCGGCGAGCACGATCGATCCGTCTCCATCGCTCCCCCACGTGATCCTCCTGACGTTCGCTCATGACGCGGACAGCGCGAACACGCGCTCGCCCTCCACGAAGGTCTGCTCGACCGTCGCCTCGGCGATCTCGTCGACCGGATGCTCGAAGAGGTCTCGGTCGATCACCGCGAGGTCCGCGTACTTCCCGACCTCGATCGAGCCCGTCGATCCGTCGAGGTGGTTCACGTAGGCCGATCCCATCGTGAACGCGGCGAGCGCCGTCGCGAGATCGAGCCGCTCGTCGGGGATGAAGACCTCGTGGGTCTCGACCTTGTGCGGATAGGTCGACGACATCCGGCGGTTCACCGCGACATGGATCTCCTCGAGCGGATCGGGGCTGGAGACGCTCCAGTCGCTGCCCATCGCGAGCATGGCCCCGGCACGCACCAGGCTCGCGAACGGGTACTGCCACCGCCACCGAGGTTCGCCGAGGAACGGGATCGTCAGGTCGTCCATCTGCGATTCGTGGGCAGCCCAGAGCGGCTGTGCGTTCGCCACGGCATGCAAGGTTCGGAACCGCGGGATGTCGTCGGGATGGACGACCTGGATGTGGGCGAGGTGGTGCCGGTTGTCACTCGGACCGTTCGCGACGAGCGCGGCCTCGATCGCGTCGAGCGCCTCGCGCACGGCTCGCTCGGCGAGGGCATGGTAGTGCACCTGGAAGCCCAGCCGGTCGAGCTCGGTGACGTAGCCCTTCAGGGCTTCGGGATCCACGAACGAGATGCCTCGGTTCTCGGTCGGCTCGCCGTTGGCATCGAGGTAGGGATCGATGACGGCGGCCGTGAAGTTCTCGCAGACGCCGTCCTGCATGATCTTGATGCTCGCGGGGGCGAACCGGCCGATGCGGCCGCGCTCGCGCATCTCCACGAACCCCTCGATCTGCTCCGCGCCTCGGTGCCGATCCCACCACAGCGCCCCCACCACACGGGCGGTGAGGTCGCCGCGACCCGCGGCGTCGACGTAGGTCTGGAAGTTGCGACCGAACTGCTCGTGGTCGTCGACGATGGCGTCCTGCCACGCGGTGATGCCCAGCGAGTGGAGGTACCGCTGTCCCATCAGCAGCGCTTCGGCCATCTCCTCACTCGTGGGCGCGGGGCGAGGCGCGCGACGAGCTCGGCGGCGCCCTCGTGCAGGGTTCCCGAGGGCTCCCCGTCGTCGGTGCGCTCGATCCGTCCGTCGGCCGGGTCGGGCGTGTCCTTCGTGATGCCAGCCCGCTCGAGGGCCTTCGAGTTGACCCAGATGCTGTGACCGTCGCGGTTGGGGAGGTACACGCAGCGGTCGGGCACGAGGGCGTCGAGGAGCTCCTTGCGAGGTGTGCCTCCCGGGAAGACGTCCATCGACCATCCGCCGCCGAGGATCCACTCGCGCTCCGGGTGGTCCTCGGCGTAGGTCCCGATCGCGAGGAGGTACTCCTCCTCCGTCGAGAGGCCGTGCAGGTCGCACTGGAGCATGTCGAGGCCCCCACCCACCGGGTGCACGTGGGCGTCCTGGAAGCCGGGCACGAGCATCTTGCCGTTGAGGTCGACGATCTCGGTCGCCTGACCGACGTGCGTCCGGACGTCGGCATCGGTGCCGACCGCGATGATGCGTCCGTCGCGAACCGCGACCGCCTGCGCCCAGGAGCGGGCCGCGTCGACCGTGTAGACGGCCCCATCCACGAAGGCCAGATCGGCGTTCCCGTTCGCGCTCATACGAGGCCCGTTCCTTCCTGGTCGGATGCTGCGCGGAGGATATCCCTTGTGAGGGTGTGGAGACCACGGACCGTGGACTCACGCGAGGGACACGAGGTCGAGCAGCTCGTCGTCCCAGTATCCGAGCGCCCCCTCGGGCATCATCAGCACGCGCTCGGGCGCCAATGCCTGCACGAACTCCGGGTCGTGGCTCACGATGATCATCGCGCCCGGCCACCCCTGCAGGGCCTCGGCGATGGCGGTTCGCGACGGAGGATCGAGGTTGTTCGTCGGCTCGTCGAGCAGGAGCAGGTTCTTGCGTCCCGCGACGAGCTGCGCGAGGGCGAGCTTCGTCTTCTCGCCGCCGGACAACGTGCCGGCGTCCTGGAACGCGATCGGGCCGGACAGGCCGAACATGCCGAGCAGCGAGCGGAGCTGCTGGTCGTCGGCCGACGACGACGCCCGCATGTGGGCGAGCACGTCGACACCATCGGTGATGCCCTCGTGTTCCTGGGCGTAGTAGCCGGGCACGACGTCGTGCCCGAACCGGACGTCGCCGGCGTCCGGCTCGGTCTGCTCGGTGAGGATCCGCAACAGCGTGGTCTTGCCGGCTCCGTTCAATCCCATGATCAGCAGCCGCTGACCCCGCCCGACGTCGAACGAGACGTCCTCGAAGACGTCCGTTGCCCCGTACGACTTGGCCAGGCCGTCCACCGTGAGGACGGTCGCCCCGCAGTGCGGGGGCTCGGGGAAACGGACACGGAGGCTCCGCTCGTGCGTCGGAGCCGTGATCTTCGCTGCCTGGAGCTTCTCCCGGCGGGTGTCCATCGACTTCGCGGTCCGCGCCCGCCGCTGGGTCTGCCCGCGCATCGAGTCCGCGAGCGTCCGCAGGCGTCGGATCTCCTGCTCCTGGCGCTCCGCGAGCGTCGTCAGCCGAGCCTCGTCGCGCGCCCTCGCCTCGCGGTACTGCGAGTACGTGCCCCGGTACTCGACCACACCGTCGCGGTCGAGGTGCATGATGCGCGTGATCGAGGCGTCGAGCAGGCCGAGGTCGTGGCTGACCACGAGGAGGGCTCCCCCGTAGCCGGCGAGGAACTTCATCAGCCACGTCTTCGCGTCGGCATCGAGGTGATTCGTCGGCTCGTCGAGCATCAGGAGGTCAGAGCCACCGAACAGGATGCGCGTGAGCTCGAGCCTGCGGCGCTCGCCTCCTGAGAGGGCCTTGACCGGCAGGGAGAGTCGATCCTGCGCGAGGCCGAGACCCGACGCGATCGAACGGACCTCCGCCTCCGCACGGTATCCCCCATCGGACCGGTACCGATCCTCGAGCGCGGCGAAGCTGGCGATCCTGCGATCGGACGGATCCTCTTCGAGCGCGAGACGCGCCTTCTCGAGCCTCGTCGCGAGGTCGACGAGGTCACGAGCTTCCAGCACGTACCTGAGCGCCGGCATGTCGTCGTGCTCCCGGTGCTGCCGCGGATCCTGACGCAGGTACCCCATCGCGCCGTGACGGACGACCGAACCCCCCGCGGCGGGTTGCTCGCCCGCCAGGACCCGCAGGGTGCTGGTCTTCCCGGCGCCGTTGCGACCCACCACCCCCATCTTCTCGCCCGACCGAAGGGTGAACGAGAGATCGCTGACGACGGTCAGTCCGCCGGCCTCGACGTCGAGGTGCCGCACCTCGAGGGGGATCACGGGGTCGCTCCGGACCGCTGCTCGACGGCGGTTCGGCTGATCGGGGTGGGGCGGCACATCGGATGAGGCTCCTTCGGGTCGTCACGGCCGGTGGGCACGACGACAGGGCGCCGATCTCGGCGCCCTGTCGGTGAAGGAGTCCCGGCTAGTGCACGGGACGACTATAGCGGAGGCCGCGGCAGCGGCCACCGAGGCGGTCGGTCAGACCGTGCCGACCTCCTGCTTGAAGATCACCAGACGATTGTTCGCCACCTTGGTGCCGACCATCACGAACGTGAACGCCTGGCCCTGCGTCGTGCTGTCGATCACGCGCGGACCCACGATCGGTGCGGTCTGCCCCGACTGGGTCCCCCATGCGCTGTACACGACGTCGGCTGCCAGCGCCACCTGATCTGTGTCACCGCGCTGCAGCCCGCTGATCTCCTCAGAACCGTTGGCCCAGACGTCGACGGCGCCGCCTTTCATCATGTGTGCCGCGACGAAGCGGATCTGGCCACCGCCGGTCGGGGTCACGTCGTTGTCGAACCTCGCGATCGTGTTCTTCGAGCCCTCGGGGCGCACGACCAGCGTGACGTTGGCCAGCTCGGCGAGCGTGACGCTGCCCTTCGCGACGACGTCGCCCTTGCACTCGCCCTTCGAGGCCTTGCGGACCTTGAGCTTGTACGTGCCGGCCTCGAACCGACGCTTGTCGCGCTCGGCGTAGGCCAGCTTCGAGGTGACCTCGCCGAGGCCGCCGATGCACACGTCGACCTTGACGCCGGGCACGCCGTGCACGATGAAGACCGTGGCCCTGGTGTCGCCGGCCGACGCGGGGCCGGCGACCGCGAACAGTGACGCCGCGAACACGACCGACGCGATCGTGCGAGCGATGGAATCCCGAACCGACATGCGGGGGAACCCTCCTTGACTCGATGACATGCGGGCGAGCCACGAGCCCGGATCGCTGGTCCCTCGCCCTCCGACCATCGTCCTCGCGGTGCCCCCGACGCCGCGACGGCATGCTACTGCCCGATACTGGACGGGACAACGGCCATTCGGCTCATCCTCCCGGCGCCGCCGACCCCCGAGGCGGCGGCCGCTAGGCTGCCGCCCATGTCCACGACGGAGGGCGTTCTCGGGATCGTCATGCTCGTCGGCCTCGTGGGCGTCGTCGTCCCCGTCTTCCCGGGGCTGATCCTCGTGATCGGCGCGGGGTTCGTCTGGGCACTGCAGCGCGGTGGTCCTGGCGCGTGGGCCGTGTTCGCGATCATCGCCGCCGTCGGCATCGCGGGGATCGTGGCCTCGAGCGTGCTGCCCGCGCGTCGCGCGTCCTCGGCGGGGGCTCCGGCGTGGGTGGTCGCCTCGGGCGCTGTCGGGCTCGTGATCGGCTTCTTCGTCGTGCCGGTGATCGGGGCGCTCATCGGGTTCCCGGCCGGCGTGTTCGTCGCCGAGCTCGTCCGGCACCGGCGCCCGGGACCTGCGTGGCGGGCGACCTGGGACGCGCTGAAGGGCGTGGGGATCGGCATCGCGATCCAACTCGGGGCCGGCGTGGTGATGGTCGGAGTGTGGGTGGCCGCGGTGCTCGCGACCTGAGGCCAGGCACGCGATCCCAGCCAACAGCGCGGGTGTCAGCCGAGTCGGCCGTCATCGGTCGTGGTGAGCGCCGCCCTTGCCTGATCGCCAGATGCTGCCTCCGTGCGGGTCGCGTCGTTCCATCTCGGCCGCGGCTCTGTGGAGGGCTCGCTTCCGGCGGATCGCTGCCCGCGTGTGGAGCCGATCCAGGAACGCCCGCACGCCTCTCATCGGTGTCGGAGGGGGGATTTGAACCCCCACGCCCCGCAAGGGGCACTAGGCCCTCAACCTAGCGCGTCTACCAAGTTCCGCCACTCCGACGTGGAGGCCCGAATCCTACCAACCGCTCAGGCGTGACCCTCTACGGGTTCCACTGCCAGGCGAGGTAGAAGGTGCAGAGCCCGAAGATCAGGGCGGTGATCACGGTGAGGCGGTCGAGGGTGCGCTCCATGGCGGTGCCTCCCGACAGCGACGACGTGCCCCCGAACATGTCGGAGAGCCCGCTCCCCCGCCCGGAGTGCAGGAGGATCGTCAGGATCAGGAACAGGGCTGCGATCACGTCGATCACGATCACGATGGTGGTCAGCATGGGGACTCCGCTGTCGCCGGGTTCCGGTCAGGCGCCGGAATCAGGGATGATAGTTTCTTCGAGCGGGAAGTGACACGCGGCGAACTGCCCCTCACCGAACGGTTCCAGCTGTGGTTCCTCCGTGTTGCAGCGCGGCTCCACGCCATCGGGGATGCCTTCGGACCGGGCGATCTGCCGCGTCCGCGGGCAGCGTGGGTGGAACCGGCACCCCGCCGGCGGATCGATCGGCGACGGCACGTCGCCTTCGAGGATGATGCGCTTCTTCTTGCGCGCCAACGCCGGGTCGGCGATCGGGACCGCCGAGAGCAGCGCGCCGGTGTACGGGTGCTTGGGTGTCTTGTAGAGGGCGTCGCCGTCGGCCATCTCGACGATCTTGCCGAGGTACATCACCGCGACCCGGTCGGAGACGTGCTTGACCACCGAGAGGTCGTGGGCGATGAACAGGTAGGTGAGGTTGAACTCGTTCTGCAGGTCGTCGAGCAGGTTGAGGATCTGCGCCTGCACGGAGACGTCGAGGGCGGACACCGGCTCGTCGGCGACGATCAGCTTGGGTCGCAGCGCGAGGGCGCGCGCGACCCCGATGCGCTGACGTTGTCCGCCCGAGAACTCGTGCGGGTAGCGGTTGTAGTGCTCGGGGTTCAGGCCGACGAGCTCCATCAGCTGCTGGACCTCGCCCTTCACCTTGTCCCCGGGCACCGTCTTGTGCAGGCGGTACGGGGCACCGATGATCGAGCCGACGGTCTTGCGCGGGTTCAGCGAGGCGTAGGGGTCCTGGAAGATCATCTGCATGTCGCGGCGGATCTGCCGGAGCTCCTGCCCCTTGAGCTTCGTGATGTCCTGTCCCTCGAACTCGACCGTTCCGGCGGTCGGCTCGAACAGCCGCGTCACGACGCGGGCCAGGGTGGACTTGCCGCACCCGGTCTCGCCCACGAGGCCGAGGGTCTCCCCGGGATAGACCTCGAGATCGACCCCGTCGACGGCATGGACGTCGCCCACGTGGCGTTGGACCAGGATGCCCTGCGTGATCGGGAAGTACTTCTTGAGACCGGTGACCTTGATCAGAGGTTCCCCGCGGTTCGCGGGCGACGGCTCGGTCCTCTCGTTCACCTGCACGCTCATCGGCTCGCGAGGACCTCCTCGCGGATGATGCGCTCCTTCTCGGCGAGCGGGAGGTGACAGGCGGAGGCATGGTGACCGTCGACCGGCACGAGGGCCGGCACGTCCTTGTCGCACGGCTCGAAGCGGTAGGGACACCGCGGGTGGAACGAACAGCCCGGCGGCACGTTGATCAGCGACGGCGGGAGCCCGCGGATCGGGTTGAGGCGGTCGGTTTCCTCACCCAGTTTCGGGATCGACCCGAGCAGGCCCCACGTGTACGGGTGCAGCGGCCGGTAGTAGATGTCATCGGTGTTCCCGTACTCGACCGCCTTGCCGCCGTACATCACCTGGATGTCGTCGCAGTGCTCGGCCACGACGCCGAGGTCGTGCGTGATGATGATGACCGCCGCGTTGAACTCGTCCTTCAGGCGGTCGATCAGGTCGAGGATCTGTGCCTGCACGGTGACGTCGAGCGCGGTGGTCGGCTCGTCGGCGATCAGCAGGTCGGGGTTGAGGGCCAGCGCCATCGCGATCATCGCCCGCTGCCGCATGCCGCCGGAGAACTCGTGCGGGAACTGCTTCGCGCGCTCCTCGGGCTTGGGGATGTTGACCTTGCCGAGCATGTCGACTGCCTGGTCGAACGCTTCCTTCTTCGAGACCTTCTGGTGCTGGAGGATCGCCTCGGCGATCTGATCGCCGACCCGGTAGAAGGGATGCAGCGACGTCATGGGATCCTGGAAGATCATCGAGATCTTGTCGCCGCGGATGGTGCGCATCTCGTCGGCCGGCAGCTTGAGCAGGTCCTGCCCCTGGAAGATCACCTCGCCGGAGATCGTGGCCTGCTGGGATGTGATCAGTCCCATCACCGTGAGCGAGCTCACGCTCTTGCCCGACCCCGACTCCCCGACGATGCCGAGGGTCTCACCCGGTTCGATCGAGTAGGAGACACCGTCGACGGCCTTGACCACGCCGTCGTCGGTGTTGAAGTGCACCGTGAGGTCTTTGACCTCCAGCAGCGGCTCGGGCACCTACGTGTACCTCACTCTCGGGTCGAGGAACGCGTACACGACGTCGACCACGAGGTTCGCGACCGCGATGAAGAACGCGCCCAGCACCGTGACACCCATCACCATCGGGAAGTCGTTCGTGCCGATCGACGTGACGGCGAGCTGGCCGATGCCCGGCAGTCCGAAGAGGGTCTCGGTGATGAACGCCCCCCCGAGCAGCAGGCCGATGTCGAGGCCGAGCATCGTGACGACAGGGGTGAGCGCTCCCCGCAGGCCGTGCTTGTAGATCACGCGCTTCTCGGCGAGGCCCTTGGCGCGGGCCGTGCGGATGTAGTCCTCGTTCATCGTCTCGATCAGGTTCCCGCGCACCATGCGCGCGTAGAAGGCGGCCGACGTGAACGCGAGGGTGATCCAGGGCAGGATGAACTTGCCCTTCGCGATCGACTGCCAGATCGTGTCGCCGATCTCGAGCCCCGACGACGGGGCCCAGCCGAGCTTGTACCAGAAGAAGTACAGGAGCAGCTGACCGAGCCAGAACACCGGCATCGAGACGCCGATCAGCGCGAACACCATGCCGGCGCGATCCCAGATGGAACCCTTGCGCACGGCCGAGATGATGCCGATCGGCACGCCCATCGCGAGCCAGATCACGGCGGCGCCCACCGCGAGCGTGATCGTGACGGGGAGCCGCCGGTAGATCTCCTCCTTGACGGCCACGAAGTTGCCGTAGGAGTAGTAGACGTCCTCGGTCAGGAACAGCCCGGGCCAGGGGATCAGGCCCTTGGCGAACCGCGCGTACTGCACGTAGATCGGCTTGTCGAGGCCGAACGCCTGGCGCGCCGCTTCGATCTGCTCGGGGGTCGTCGACCTCCCGACCGCTCGGCGCGCCGGGTCTCCGGCCGGCAGCTTCACGAAGATCAGGAAGGTGAGCAGCGAGACGATGAAGAGCACCAGCACCAGGAACAGCGTTCGCCTGATCAGGTACCTGCCCATCGCCGCGCCTCCCTTCCTCCTCGGCGAGGAGGGGGCCGCCTGCGCGGCCCCCTCGCCCGTCGTCGTTCTCAGTGGTGCCTCAGGCCGCCCCGCCCGACACGGCCATCTGGCCGAAGTCGGCGATTCCCGCGAACTGGTCGAACGAGTAGTTCGTCACGTTCGGCGAGATGATGTCGACGGAGTTGTCGAACAGGTACGGCACCCATGGCACGACCTCTTCCATCAACTGCGTGTCGAGGTCGGCCCAGCACTGGAACCGGTCGTCGCCCGTCGGCGGCCGAGCACTCGTCGACCTTGTCGTCGACGCTCGGCACCTCGGTGACGTCGTAGCCCCACTCAGACGAGCTGGTCCGAGGTGGCTCCCAGTCCCTGGTAGTTGCAGCAGCTCTCCCACAGTCCGCTCGAGTCGAAGAGCGGACCGCCGAACGTGATAGCCGTCGGCGTAGTCCTTGCCCCACGCCGGACCGGCGCAGAACGTGGTCTGTGAGTTCATGTCGTTGCACTTCGTGTACATGACGCCACGCTCGAGCTGCTTCACGTCGAGCGTGATGCCGAGCGGCTCCAGGAACTGCGAGCAGCAACGCCGCCTGCTTCGGGTACGGGTCCTCACGGTCGGTGATCGTGAGGATGTTCTCGCAGGACGGGTCGTCGCAGACCCCGTCGCCGTCGGTGTCGTACTTCGACTGCGCCATCTCCTCCTGGGCCTTGGCGATGTCGCCGGACCCGTTCGGCGTCGCGTACGGGTCGTAGTCGGCCAGCAGGTTGTTCTGGAGCGAGTTCACGAAGATGTGTCCCGCGAGCTCGCCGGTCGTCGGGCCGCCACGCTGCTGGCGGAAGCCCTTCCTTGTCGAACGCCCAGTTGATCGCCTTGCGCACGTGGACGTCGTCGAACGGCGGCATCGCCAGGTTGAACGACACGTACCGCACGGCGTCGGACGGGTAGACGTTCATCCGGTCCTGCAGGTCGGGCGTGGTCTGGTACTCCTTGATCTTGTCCGGCGGCACGGCCCCGTCGACCACGAAGTCGATCTCGCCGGCCGACACCTGGTTGTACAGGTCGTCGTTGTCGCCGCCGATCGTGACGAGGATCTCGTCGGGATACGCCGGACGCAGATCGTCGGTCTCGGCGCTCCACGACGGGTTGCGGACGAGCTCGATCGAGCGACCGGGCACGTAGCCCTCGACCGGGTCCTGGTCCTTGACCGGCGAGCGGAGAAGTCCATCGCCTCGGAGCCGCGGAACATGTACGGACCCGATGCCACGAGGTAGCGCCCGTAGTCCTTGTCGTGTCCCTCGGCGGCGCCGAGCTCGGCGTCGCCGTTCGGCGGGATCGGGGCGGTGGTGGCCATCGCGAACCGGTAGCCGAGGTCGCCGGTCGGCTCGGTCAGCGTGATCTCGAGCGTCGTGTCGTCGACCGCCGTCATGCCCGAGATGTCGTCGGCGTCACCGTTGGCGTAGTCGTCGAAGCCCTCGATCACCGAGTAGTAGAACGAGTACCCACCGACGTTGGCCTTCGGGTTCGCCGTGCGCTTGATCGCGCGGACGAAGTCGTTGGCGGTGATCGTGACGTCCTCGAACGGCGGGGCGTAGTTGATGCCCGGCTTGATCGTGAACGTCCAGGTCAGACCGTCGGCCGAGAGCTTCCGGCTCGGCGGCCGCGAGGTCGGGGTGGATCTCCGCCCCGCCCTGGTCGGTCGGCACGCCCTCGTACGACATCAGCGTGCGCAGCAGACAGCAGCGGTAGTACTCCCAGGTGACCGAGTAGTACTCCTTCTGCGGGTCGAACGCCGACACCACGTCGGCGAGCTGCGCCATGTTCAGCGTGCCACCACTCAGGTCGCCGCTAGGTGCCTCGCTGGTCGCGCCGTCGTCCCCCGAGTCGCCGTCGTCGCCACAGGCGGCAGCGACGAGCCCGAGGACCGCGACGAGCGCGATCATCCTCAACATCCGCTTCAATTGGACCCCCTCTCTACGTTTGCGTTGCATGTGATCGGATCGGATGTGGTGCGTGCTTCCCGCTTCCTCCCCTCGCCACCTCCGGCGCACCGTAAGGAAGTACGGTCACGCCTGGGTCCGAGGATCGAGTGCGTCGCGCATGCCGTCACCGACGAGGTTGAACGCGAGGGTGGTCATGAACAGCGCGATGCCCGGGAAGATCATGAGCCAGACCGCGTAGCGGAACGCGCTGGCTGACTGGCTGAGCATGGCGCCCCACGACGGCGTCGTGTCGGGCACGCCGACGCCGAGGAACGACAGACCGGCCTCGAACAGGATGTTCGAGGGGATGATCAGGGTGGTGTAGACGATCAGGGGCGCCGCCACGTTCGGCAGGATCTCGCGCGCCATGATGCGCCAGTTCGAGGAACCGAGCGACCGCGATGCCTCGACGAACTCCTTCTCGCGCAGCGAGAGCACCTGACCTCGGATGATGCGGGAGATGTACGGCCAGCTGAACAGGCCGATGATCAGGCTCACGAGCAGGAGCCCGGGCTTGATCAGCCCGCCGAGGCAGCCTTCGGCCGTCGCGCCGCACGCCGAGGCGAGCCCCAGCGCCAGGAGCAGGATCGGCAGGGACAGCACCACGTCGGTGAGTCGAGAGATGAAGGTGTCGGTCTTGCCCCGGAAGAACCCCGAGATCACGCCGAGCACCGTGCCGATGATCAGCGCGATGCCGGTGGCGGCGAACGCGATGATCAGCGAGGTTCGGGCGCCGTACAGGATGCGGACGAAGAGGTCTCTCCCGGTCGAGTCGACGCCGAGGAAGTAGCCGGGGACCGCGGTGCAGCCCTGGGTCGCGACCGAGACCTGGCCTCCCTCGATCACGACGGGAGCGTCGGCGGCGCCCTCGGGACACGGCCACCACGACGGGGCTCCGGGCAGGCCGAACGAATCCAGCGCGTCGAGGTTCACGAAGTTGGGTTCGTGGCCGGTCCATCGAACCGACAGTGGGGCGATGATCGCCAGCACGATCATCACGAAGATGACGACGATGCCGACGAGCGCCCATCGGTCGCGACGGAACTGTCGCCAGAAGATCTGCCACGGGGAACGCCCGATGTCTTCCTTCGGGAGCTCGGCTCCGGGGACGACCTCGGTCTCGACGAGGGCGTCCTCGACGAACTTCCCTTCCTTGCCCATGCCCGAGCGGGTGCCGGTGGTCCCCGGTGCCAGCAGGGACCCGCGGTCGTCGCCCGGTACGTCGTGTCGGTCGTCGCTCACCGGCGCGGATGATAGGCCTGTTCGGTCCTCACGGCAACGCGGTTCGGCGCGTTCCCGCAGGCCCGAGGCGGTGTGCTCACGGGAAACGGGGCAGGAATCCGCAATCGAAGCGACACCGCGAGGGCTCAGTCACGGACGAGCGCGCTGAGCCTCGGCAGGATCTGCGGCCCGAGCAACTCCCCCAGGGAGCCCTCGGCGCATGCCCGCTCTCCGAACGAGCTCGTGCCGTCCGGGGTCACCCGTCCCCCGCTCGCGAGCAGCGGCACGGGGTCGGCGGTGTGGGCCTTGCGCAGACACGACGTGGCGTGGTCGGCCGTGACCGCGACCAGCGTGTCGCCTGCCAGGCGGGGCAGCACCTCGCCGAAGAACGCTCGGTCGATCGCCGTCACCACGTCGCGCTTGTCCTCCGCACGTCCGTCGTGGGCCGGCACGTCGGGCCCCTTGATGTGGACGTAGAGAGCCTGGAAGTCGCCGAGCGCGTCGGCGGCGAGATGGGCCCACTCCGCGTACCGCTCCTCGGCGGCCGGGCCGAACCCGGCGGCATCCAGGCGGGGCGCGTCGACCGGCTGCATGCCGAGGGCGATCGAGATGCCGCGTTCGACCGGCATCTCCACGAAGCACCCCCACGGCATGCCGAACCGTTCCGCGATGGGCTCGAGGTTCGGGCGGTGATCGCCTCCGTCGCGCGTGAGGATCAGGTTGCCGGGCAGCTTGCCGTCCTCGCGCCGGCGGGTGTTGACCTCGCTGGCATCCAGGATGCGGGCGGAGCCCTCGACGAACGCGTTCGTGAGGTCGGCGGCTCGTTCGGCTCCCGGGGACGCATCGAGCGCGACGGCGGTCGCGACGACCGGCTCGAACGTCTCGAGCGCGACCCCGAGGTGCCCCCGGCGCTCGTAGGCGGGGTCGGTGTTCGTGACGCTCGACGACAGGGCGACGCCGTCGTCGGAGCGGATCACGAGCGCCCCGCGGTGCTCGATCGTCGCTCGCAGCTCGAAGGAGGCGCCGTCGAGCCGCAGGGTGCGGTTCACCTCGTCGGCCAACGCGTGCGCCTCGTCGCTGGAGAGGTCGCGGCCGACGCGGCGATCGACGATCTCGGGCCAGGACGCCGTCGCGAAGTTGATGCGGTACGCGAGGTCGCCGTCCTTGAAGTCCATGCCGATGCCGAGCGCCTCCAGCACGCCACGGCCGGGGTGTTCCTCGTTGGGGTCGTACCCGAGGATGCCGAACACGCCGATGTCGGACTCCGGCGCGATGCCGGGGCCGACCGTCACGACGGTGCCGGTCGCACCCCGGGCGGCGAGCGCGTCGAGGTTGGGGGTCTCGGCGGCTTCGAGTGGCGTGCGGCCGTCGAGCGCGGGGATCGGGATCGTCGCCGAGCCCGTCGAGGCAGACGTACAGGAGGGTGCTCACGCTGGTCCTTCCTCTTCGTCAGCGGTACTTCACGATCAGCGCCAGGTCCTCGGGGTCGAGGCTCGCGCCACCCACGAGCGCGCCGTCGATCTCCGGATGCGCCATGAACTCCCGGATGTTGCCGGGCTTCACGCTTCCGCCGTACTGCACGCGCACGGCCTGCGCGACGATGTCGTCGTAGCGATCGGCGAGGGTGGAGCGGATCACCTCGACCACGCGTCCCGCGTCGGCGGCGTCGGCGTTGCGGCCCGTGCCGATCGCCCAGATCGGTTCGTAGGCAACGACCATCGTCGCCGCACCCTCGGCGTCGATGTGGTCGAAGCCGCGCCGGATCTGCTGGGCGACCTTCGTCTCGGTGCCGTCGGCGTCGCGCTCCTCGAGGGACTCGCCGACGCACAGGATCGGCGTCATGCCGTGCTTCAGCACCGCCCGTGCCTTCTTGTTGACGACGAGGTCGTCTTCGCCGAACAACTGGCGGCGCTCGGAGTGGCCGACGATCACGTACCCGACCCTCAGGGCCTCGAGCATCAGGGGCGAGACCTCGCCCGTGAACGCGCCCTGCTCCTCGAACGAGACGTTCTGCGCGCCGAGGCCGTACGGGAGCTTGTCGGACTCGAGCAGCGTCTCCACCGATCGCAACGCGGTGAACGCGGGGCAGATCACGACCTCCACGCGTTCGGCGTCGTCCTTGTCGAGCAGGTAGCTCAGCTTCTGGACGGCCTGGATCGCCTCGAGGTGCGTCTTGTGCATCTTCCAGTTGGCCGCGATGATCGGACGGCGTTCGGTGGCGGGGTTCGTGGTCACGGACGGTCCTCCAGGATCGTGATGCCGGGCAACGAGCGACCCTCGAGGAACTCGAGCGAGGCTCCCCCGCCGGTGGACAGGTGATCGAACGACGTCGGCGAGCTCGGCCTTCTTCACGGCCAGCAGGGAATCCCCGCCACCGACGACGCTGAACGCGTCGGCGTGCGCGACGGCCGTGGCGACCCCGCGCGTGCCGGCGCTGAACGGCTCGAGCTCGAACACGCCCATCGGACCGTTCCAGAGGATCGTCTTGGCGTCGGCGATGATGCGCGCGTACTCCTCGACCGTCTTCGGCCCGATGTCGAGACCCATCATGCCGCGCGGGATCTCCGCGGCCGGCACCGTGCGTCGGTCCGCCTTCGCGGAGATCTCGGCGGCCGCGACCACGTCCTGCGGCACCTCGACGAGCACGCCTCGCTCGCGCGCCCTCGCCCTGGCCGCGCGGACCTCGTCGAACCGCTCCCGTTCGCAGAGGCTCGTGCCGATCTCCCCACCGTCGGCGGCGATCAGGGTGAACGCCATCGCCCCGCCGACCAGCAGCACGTCGACGCGGTCGATCAATGATTCGATCACCGCGAGCTTGTCGCTCACCTTGGCCCCGCCGAGGATCGCCACGTATGGCCGCTCCGGATCGTGGAGCAGGCGAGACAGCACCTCGACCTCGCGCTGCATCAGCCGGCCGGCCACCGACGGGCGACCGCTGGCGAGCATGAGCTCGGGCAGCGCGGAGACGCTCGCATGCGAACGGTGCGCGGCACCGAACGCATCGTCGACGTAGGCATCGGCGAGCTCGGCGAGCTGTCCGGCGAAGGCCGGGTCGTTCGCTTCCTCGCCCGGGTCGAACCGCAGGTTCTCGAGGAGCACGACGGGGTCGTCGGGCAGCTCCGACGGAGCCGTCTCGGCGAGCGTGGCCACCGGTTCCCCGATCAGCTCAGCCAGCCGCGCACCCACGGGTGCCAGCCGGAGATCCTCGTGCACCTCGCCCTTGGGGCGGCCGAGGTGTGAGGCGAGCACGATCGAGGCCCCGCGTTCGCGGAGCTCGCGGATCGTGGGGAGCGTCGCGACGATGCGGGCGTCGTCGGCCACCGCCCCGGCGTCGAGCGGCACGTTGAAGTCGGCACGCACGAAGACGCGCGAGCCGGCGACGTCGCCGAGGTCGTCGAGCGTGCGCAGGGTCACGGCGACACCGGGCCGCCGCGCGTCAGAGCTTCGCCGCGACGATGGCGGCGAGGTCGACGAGGCGGCTCGAGTATCCCCACTCGTTGTCGTACCAGCCGATCGCCTTCACGACGTTGCCCATCACCATCGTGGCGCTCGCATCGAACGTGCACGAGGCCTGACTGCCGACGATGTCGCTCGAGACGATGGGATCCTCGGTGTACACGAGCTTGCCGGCGAGCGGGCCCTCGTCGGCCGCCGCCTTGAAGGCCGCCGTGACCTCGTCGAGGGTGACGTCGCGCGAGACCGTCACGACGAGATCGGTGACCGAACCGTCGGGCACGGGCACCCGCATCGACATGCCGTCGAGCTTGCCCTTCAGGTGCGGCAGCACGAGGCCGGTCGCCTTCGCGGCCCCGGTGGAGGTCGGGATGATGTTCACGGCCGCGGCCCGGGCACGCCGCAGGTCCTTGTGCGGCAGGTCGAGGATGCTCTGGTCGTTCGTGTAGGCGTGCACGGTCGTCATGAACCCCTGCTCGATGCCGAACGCGTCGTCGATCACCTTCGCCATCGGAGCGACGCAGTTCGTGGTGCACGAGGCGTTCGAGATCACGTGGTGGTTCGCCGGGTCGTACGCGTCGTCGTTCACTCCGAGGACCACGGTGAGGTCCTCGTTCTTGGCCGGGGCGCTGATGATCACCTTCTGCGCGCCCGCCTCGAGGTGGGCGGCCGCCTTGTCGCGGTCGGTGAAGATGCCGGTGGACTCGATCACGATCTCGGCGCCGAGGTCCTTCCACGGCAGGTCGGCCGGGTTGCGCTCGGCGAGCACGCGGAGCTCGTCGCCGTCGATCACCAGTCCGTTGGCGCCGAGCCCGACCTCGCCCGGGTAGCGTCCGTGCACCGAGTCGTACTTCAGCAGGTGCGCCATCGTGGCGGCGTCACCGAGGTCGTTCACCCCCACGAAGTCGAAGTCGAGACCGAGCTGCTTCGAGGCGCGGAAGAAGTTGCGCCCGATGCGACCGAATCCGTTGATGCCGATCTTCACGCTCATGGGGATCCTCCTCGAGCAGCTGGAAACCTTCGGGTCGTGACGGGTCCCATCCTAGTCAGCGCCCCCGGATCGCGGCACGGGCCGGACGGCCCGTCAGTTCCGTGCGAGGTCGCGGTGCGCCACCGTCACGGGGATGCCGCGGTCGGCGAAGTAGCGGCCGAGCTCCTCGGAGACCACCACCGACCGGTGTCGTCCGCCCGTGCACCCGATGGCGCAGGTGAGGTAGGACTTGCCCTCGGCGACGTAGCCCGGCACCACGACCTCGAGCAGGGCCTCGAGCCGCTCCATGAAGGCCTGGTACTGGTCGTGGCCCTGCACGTAGTCGCGGACCCGCTCGTCGGTACCCGGCAGCGGGCGCAGTTCGTCGACCCAGTGGGGGTTGGGGAGGAAGCGGACATCGAGCACGAGGTCGGCGTCGCGCGGCGTGCCGTACTTGAACCCGAACGACGTGACCGAGACCTGCAGGCCCTGCTCCGGTGGGGCCTCGGAGAAGGCGTCGCGGATGCGGTCGCGCAGGCGATGTGGCGTGAGCCCGCTGGTGTCGATGATCAGGTCGGCGTCGCCCCGCAGGCTCTCCATCATGAGCCGCTCCTTGCGGATGCCCTCGACCACGCGGTCCGCGGGCGCGAGGGGGTGCCGGCGCCGCGTCGCCTCGTAGCGGTTCACGAGATCGTCGTCCGCCGCCTCGAGGAAGAGGATGCGGTAGTCGACCCGGAGCTGCTTCAGCTCGTCGAGCGCCTTCGACAGCTCCCCGAAGAACACGCCTCCGCGCGCGTCGACGACGATCGCGATGCGCGTCGGGCCACCCGGCCTCGAGACCAGCTCGGCCATCGTGGGCAGCAGGGCGGGCGGCAGGTTGTCGACCACGAAGTACCCGAGGTCCTCGAGCGAGTGCGCGGCCTCGGAGCGCCCTGCGCCCGAGAGGCCCGTGATCAAGAGGAAGCCGGGCCCCCCCGTCGAGACGCCGGCGGCCGGCGCCGGGCTCGCCTCGGTCGTCATGCGCTGACCTTGCCGTCGGCGACGAGGCCGGGTCCGCGGACGAGCGGTTGCTCGGTCTGCCCGGTCTCGTGGAGGCGCTCGTGGATCGCGGCGGCGAGCTCCGGACCGATGCTCGGCGTCTCGGCGATCTGCTCGGGGTCGGCTCGACGCAGGCGCGCCAACGATCCGAAGCGCTTGAGCAGGGCCTTCTTCCTCGCGGGCCCGACGCCGGGCACGTCGTCGAGGGGCGAGCGGAGGGCGCGCTTCTCGCGCGTCTGGCGGTGGTAGGTGATCGCGAACCGATGCGCCTCGTCGCGCAGATGCTGGAGCACGAACAGGGCCTCGGATCCCCGAGGGATCATCAGCGGCTCGGGGTGGTCGGGGAAGTAGACCTCCTCGAGCCGCTTCGCGAGGCCGATGTGCGGGATCTGCAACCCGAGCTCTCCCAGGACCTTCGACGCCATGCTCAGCTGCCCCCGGCCACCGTCGACGACGACGAGCGCCGGCGGGTAGGAGAACCGCCGACCGGGGGCGGGCGACTCGGCCCGCTCCTCGATCAGGCGCGAGAAGCGTCGGCGCAGCATCTCTTCCATGGAAGCGAAATCGTCCTGACCGACGACGCCCTTGATACGGAAACGCCGGTAGTCCGATCGCTTCGGCAGACCGTCCTCGAAGACCACCATCGACCCGACCGTGTCGGTGGGCCCGAGGTTCGAGATGTCGTAGCACTCGATGCGCAGCGGCGCCTGCTCGAGGCCGAGCCGGTCCGCGAGCTCGGTGAGGGCACGTGAGCGCGCTCCGAAGTCCGACGCCCGACGCAGCTTGTGCCGATGGAACGACTCCTCGGCGTTGCGCATCACGACCTCGTGCAGCCGGCGCTTCGCGCCCCGCTCCGGCACGCCGATGCTGACCTTGGTGCCGCGCCGCTCCCCCAGCCATGCCTCGAGGACCTCACGGTCGGCCGGCTCGGCCGGCACGAGCACCCGCGGCGGCACCTCGTCGCGCTCCATGTAGAGCTGACGCACGAACGACGCGACCAGCTCCTCGCGTGTGAGCTCCTCGACGCGGTCGACGACCCAGCCCTTGCGGCCGAGCACCCGGCCCCCCCGCACCATGAACACCTGGAACGCGGCCTCGAGGTCGTCGTCGGCCATGCCGATCACGTCGATGCTCTCGGGTCGATCGAGCACCATCTCCTGGGCCTCGAGGGCACGCCTCGCGGCGCCGAGCTGGTCGCGGAGCTTCGCCGCCTGCTCGTACTCCTGGCGCTCGGCCGCCTCGCGCATCTCGCGGTCGAGGCGCTGCATCACCGGCTTCGTGTTGCCGGCGAGGAAGTCGGCGAGCGCGTCGACGTCGGCGCGGTAGGACTCGTGCGTGACCCCGCTCACCTCGGGCACGCACGGCCCGCTGCACCGACCGATGTCGAAGTAGAGGCAGGGGCGCTTCGCGCGCGCTCGCTGGTCGAAGAAGGCGTTGGAGCACGTGCGCACCGGGAAGACGCGGGTCAGCGCGTCGAGCGTGTCGCGGATCGCCCACGCGTGCCCGTACGGCCCGAAGTAGCGAACCTTCTTCCGCTTGGCGCCCCGGAGCACCTGGGCGCGTGGCCACTCCTCCCCCACGGTGAGCGCGAGGTACGGATAGCTCTTGTCGTCGCGGTAGCGGATGTTGAACCGCGGCCGGTGGCGCTGGATCAGGTTGTACTCGAGCATCAGGGCGTCGACCTCGCCGCTCGCGACGATCCACTCGACGCTCTCGGCGTTCTGCACCATCGCCTCGGTGCGCGCGTGCAGGGGCTTGCCCCAGTAGTTCGCGAGTCGCTTGCGGAGCGACCTGGCCTTGCCGACGTAGATCACCCGGCCGTCGCCGTCGCGGAACAGGTACGCCCCCGGTTCGTCGGGGATGTCGCCGGCGGACGGTCGGGTGAGACTCACCCGGTCATCGTAGTCGTGCCGCCGGACACGCCCGGTGAGCGAGGACTAGTTGCCGCCCCCGCCACCCCCGCCGCCGCCCGCCTCGATCGCCACCAAGGTGCCGGTCATCGTCGTCGGGTGGACGTCGCAGACGTAGAAGTACTCGCCGGCGTCGAGGGCGTCGACGTCGAGGGTCTGCTGGATCGGACCCGGCTCGACGGCGGTCTTCCCGATCTCCTCCCCGCCTTCCTCCGTGAGCAGGTCGAAGTTGTGGGGGATGTCGGCGTCCTGGTTGTCGATGTTCACCGTGAACGCCTCGCCCGCCGGGGCGACGAGACAGCTCGTGTCCCACGCGACCCCGCTCGCGACGATGTCGAGCAGGATCTCGCCGTCGGCGCCGCACTCGCCGCCGCCGTCGACGGGTGGTGCCGTGACATCGGCCGGGTCGACCGTCGGACTGGGGGCGGCCACCGGGAGCTCTCCGATGTCGCCCTGCACGCCGAACCGCAGGTTCTCACCCTTCACGTCGTACCAGGCGATGAACACGTTCGCGCCGTCTGGGCTCACCCCCACGGAGGCCGACCGTCCGCCGAGCGTGTCCGCGGTCTCGATCGGGGTGAAGGTCTCACCGTCGTCGCTCGTGGCCAGCACCACGCCGTCGGCGTCGTCCCAGGCGGCGACCAGGCCGCCTTCGTCGTCCACCGCGATGCTGGTCGTCGGGGCGAGGTTCCCGGTCGCCTCGGGGTCGGCGGGGCCGCGTCGGCGATCGTCGAGAGCGACCAGCTCGCGCCGCTCTGCCGAGCGAGCTGCACGCCGCCGTCGTCGTCGTAGAACGTGAGGATGCCGTTGCCGTCGGCGTCGACCGCCATGTCGAGGCCCTGCCCGCTCACGCCGCCGGCCACCTCGCTGGCGACCCACTCGTCGCCGTCGAGCACCGAGACCATGACCGCGCCGGCGGCCGTGTCGACCCAGGCCACGGTGGGACCCGCCGACGTCACGCCGATGCGGGTCGGCTGGGGCTGCGGGCAGCCCGCGCACTGCGGGATCGTCGCGACGGTCTGCGTGCTCCACTCGTCGCCCGACTTCGTGGCGACCCGCACCTCCTGCCCGGAGGCGTTCACGGTGTAGGCCACCCACGGGTTGCCGTCGGCGTCCGCCGTGACGGACGCGCGCCCGATCGGACCGGCCTTGCGCAGGCCGAAGCCGTAGTCGAAGACCTTCTCCACGGAGAACGCGTCGGCCCCGCCCGCGTAGGAGACGCCGCTCTGGCTCGTCCAGACGACGTGCTTGCCGCCGGCGTCGTCGATCGCGATGTCGGTGCCGTTCGTGTTCTCGGCCGTCGCGCCGACCAGGCTCTTGTCGAACGCGGGCCCGTAGGGGATGGAGACACCGGTCGGGGTCTCGCGGACCTGGGCCGCGGCGCCCCTCGTCCACACCCCGTCGGCGGACAGGCTCGCCACGCCGATCGCGGCGCCGTCCTTGGGCTCGGGGTCGTCGGTGGTGATGTACGGCGCACCGATCGGCCGACCGACCGGGATCTCGCCCTCCTCGAGCACGGCGGGGAAGATCCAGTACGAGGTATAGGGCACGCCTTCGGCATCGACGGCGACGCCGTTGCCGAGGCCGGCATCGTCGAGGAACTCGGCGACGAAGGGGACGAAGCGCTCGCCCTCGCCGCTGACGACCTCGCCTTCGGGGATCGAGCCGCAGGCGGCGGCCGTGAGGGCCAGGGCACACAGGATGATCGGCAGGCGCGTGGTCACGTCGGCGGGGATACTAACAAGCCTCGAGGGTCGTGCAGGACAGCGTGATCACCCGTGCGGAACGAGCGTGCCCGGGAGTCTCGAGCGGCAGCTGTGGACGTTCCAGCACCTCGGCCAGGAATCGGCCGGTGTGGGACATGGGTTCGGCGGCAACGGCCTCGGGCGTCCCGATGACGACGACCTCGCCTCCCTGGTCGCCGCCCTCCGGCCCGAGGTCGATCAGCCAGTCGGCGGTCTTGATCACGTCGAGGTTGTGCTCGATCACGAGCACGGTGTTGCCGGTCGAGACGAGGCGCTGGAGCACCGCGAGGAGCTTGCGCACGTCCTCGAAGTGCAGGCCGGTGGTCGGCTCGTCGAGCACGTACATCGTGTTGCCGGTCGCTCGCTTGTGCAGCTCGGAGCTGAGCTTGATGCGCTGCGCCTCGCCGCCCGACAGGGTGGGCGCGGGCTGTCCCAGTCGCACGTACCCGAGTCCGACGTCGGAGAGCGTCTGCATGTGCCGCTTGATCGGCGGGATGTGCTGGAAGAACTCGAGCGCCTCGTCGACGCTCATCTCGAGCACGTCGGCGATCGACCGGCCCTTGTATCGCACCTCGAGCGTCTCGCGGTTGTACCGCCGTCCCTTGCAGACCTCGCACGTGACGTACACGTCGGGCAGGAAGTGCATCTCGATCTTGATCTGGCCGTCGCCGGCGCAGTGCTCGCACCGACCGCCACGCACGTTGAACGAGAAGCGGCCCGGTTGATACCCGCGGAGCTTCGCCTCGGGCACCTGGGCGAAGAGCTTGCGCACGTGGTCGAAGACCCCGGTGTAGGTGGCTGGGTTCGACCGGGGGGTCCGGCCGATCGGCGACTGGTCGATGTCGACGATCTTGTCGACCTGTTCCCACCCGTGGAGCTTCTTGTGCTTCCCGGGCTGCAGGCGAGAGCGGTACACCTTCTGCATCAGCGCCCGGAGCAGCACGTCCTGCACGAGCGTCGACTTGCCCGAACCGCTCACGCCGGTGACGCAGACGAAGAGGCCGAGCGGCACGTCGACCGTGACGTTCTGCAGGTTGTGCTCGCGAACGCCCTCGAGCCGCACCCGTCGGTCGCCGGGCGTGCGCCGCATCTCGGGCGTCGGGATCTGCCGCCGCCCGGTGAGGAACGCGCCGGTGATCGACGCCTCGCACTCGAGCAGGCCCTTGAGGTCTCCCGTGTACACGATCTCACCGCCGTGCTCGCCGGCGAGCGGTCCGATGTCGACGATGTGGTCGGCCTCGAGGATCGTGGCCTCGTCGTGCTCGACGACGATGAGCGTGTTCCCGAGGTCGCGGAGCCGCACGAGGGTGTCGATCAGCCGCTTGTTGTCGCGCTGGTGCAGGCCGATCGACGGCTCGTCGAGGATGTAGAGCACGCCGACGAGCCCGGAGCCGATCTGGGTGGCCAAGCCGGATGCGCTGGGCCTCGCCCCCGGCGAGCGTGCCCGAAGGCCGCGCCAGCGAGAGGTAGTCGAGGCCCACGTCGACGAGGAACCGCAGCCGCTCGCGGATCTCCTTGAGGAGGCGCTCGGCGATCATCGTCTCGCGCTCGCTGAGGTCGATCGTGTCGACGAACGTGAGCGTGTCGCGGATCGACCGGTCGGTGAGCTCGGCGATGTTCAGCCCGGCGACCGTCACCGCGAGGGTCTCGGGCCGCAGGCGGGCGCCGTTCGCATGCCCGGCAGGGGATCTCGCGCATGAACTGCTCGAGCTTGTCGCGTTGCGATTCGGAGTCGGTCTCGCGGTGGCGTCGTTCCACGTTGGTGACCACGCCCTCGTAGGTGGTCCAGTACGAGCGCTGCCGGCCGTATCGGTTCTTGTACCGCACGTGGATCTGCTCGTCGCTGCCGTACATGAGCACGTCGCGCTGCTTCTTGGTGAGCCGGCGGAACGGCGTGTCGAGATCGAGGTCGTGCGCCTCGGCCACCGACTCGAGCACGCGGTTCCAGTACTCCAGCGTGGCGCTGGCCCAGGGGGCGAGCGCGCCCTCGTGCACCGAGAGGTCGGTGTCGGGCACGACGAGCTCGGGGTCGACCTCGAGCCGCGTGCCGAGACCGTCGCAGGTCGGACACGCGCCGTACGGAGAGTTGAACGAGAAGTTCCGCGGCGCCATCTCGTCGAACGAGAGGCCGCAGTGCGTGCACGCCAGCGACTGGGAGAAGTTCTGGAGCTCCTCTCCTCCGTCGTGCGTCTGGACCGCGATCGACGCGATGCCCTCGGCGAGCTCGAGCGCGGTCTCGATCGAGTCGGCGACCCGGCGGCGGATGTCGGGCTTGGCGACGAGCCGATCGACCACGACCTCGATCGTGTGCTTGTAGGTCTTGGCCAGCCGGATCGGCTCGCTGAGCTCTCGCACCTCGCCGTCGATGCGCGCGCGGGGGAATCCCTTGCGCGCGAGCTCGTCGAGGAGCTTGCCGTACTCGCCCTTGCGCCCACGCACGACCGGGGCGAGCACCTGGAACCGTGTGCCCTCGGGGAGCTCCATGACCTGATCGACGATCTGGTCGGGGGTCTGACGCCCGATCGGACGGCCGCAGTTGTAGCAGTGCGGGTGCCCGACGCGCGCGTACAGCACGCGCAGGTAGTCGTAGATCTCGGTGATCGTGCCGACCGTGGACCGTGGGTTGCGCGACGTGGACTTCTGGTCGATCGAGATCGCCGGGGAGAGCCCCTCGATGAAGTCGACGTCGGGCTTCTCCATCTGGCCGAGGAACTGGCGCGCGTACGCGGACAACGACTCCACGTAGCGCCGCTGGCCCTCGGCGTAGATCGTGTCGAAGGCGAGCGAGGACTTGCCGGAGCCGGACAGGCCGGTGAACACGATCAGGCGGTCACGGGGGAGCTCGAGCGTGACGTTCTTGAGGTTGTGCTCACGGGCGCCGTGGATGACGAGGGAGTCGGTGCCCATACGGTGAGCCAGTGTAGTGGCGCCCGGCGACACGCTCCGGGGAGCGTCGTAGCGTGTCCTGGATCACCGCCGGGATCTCCGAAGGAGGATGCACGATGTCGACATCGACGAGGGCCGGCATCGCGCGCGCCCGGACGATCGGGGCGCTCGCAGAGCGAGACGTGCCGGTCGCCTCGGTCGATGCGTCGATCCGCGAGATCCGCGCCGCGCTCCGCGGGTCTCCGCCTCGCCGCGCGCCCGCGGTGGCGGTCTTGAAGGACGGGCGCATGGCGGGGCTCCTCGCGGTCGAGGCTCTGCTGTCGGCCCCCGACGAGACGACGGCCTCTGCATTGATGGACCCGGACCCGCCGCGCGCTCGGCCCGAGACCGACCCCGAGGTGGCGGCCTGGCAGGTCGTGAACGGCCTCGCGCACACCGTGGCGGTCGAGGACGCGGACGGGCGTTTCCTCGGCTTGGTTCCCCCACATGCGCTCCTGGCGGTGCTCGCCGCCGAGCACGAGGAAGACCTGTCGCGCCTGGGTGGCTCGCTGCACGACACGTCGGAAGCCCGGATCTCGAGCCGCGAGTCCATCGGACGGCGGCTGCGTCATCGGCTCCCGTGGCTGATCATCGGGCTCGCCGGCGCCGCGGCCTCCGCCGTGCTCGTCCGGAGCTACGAGGCCGACCTCGCCCGCGCCGCGGTGCTCGCGGTCTTCCTGCCCGGGATCGTCTACATGGCCGATGCCGTCGGCACCCAAACCGAGACGCTCATCATCCGGGGCCTCTCCGTCGGAGTATCCATCCGCGAGGTCGTGCGTCGGGAGTCCGCGACCGGACTGTTGATCGGGCTCACCCTGGCGGCACTGGCGTTCCCGTTCGTGCTGTGGTGGCGAGGGGACCCCGACGTGGCGATCGCGGTCGCCCTGTCGCTGCTCGCCGCGTGCAGTGTGGCGAGCGTGGTCGCCATGGCACTGCCGGCGTTGTTCCGCCGGATCGGGGTCGACCCCGCCTTCGGGAGCGGCCCGCTGGCGACGGTGATCCAGGATCTGCTCTCGATCGTGCTCTACCTCTGGATCGCGACGGCGATCGTCTGAGGGCTCGGAACGCGGGGTGATCGGACCGCCTATCCTGCACCCGATGGAACGCGACCTGCGCGAGACGCCGCTGTTCAAGGACGTCGAATCCTTCTTCCGCTCGGTGCTCGAACCCGGGTTCGGCACCGCCACGCCCGCCGGCGACCCGGCCCCTTCCCCCGATCGCCGATGGCTCGCGTTCCGCGGACAGCGGCTCGACCGGCTGGAGGGCCACGCGCTCGGCCGGATCTGTCTGGTGGCCGCGGACGGCAGCGGGCTCCGACAGATCACCGACGGGCCGAACGACGACTCGGAACCGCGATGGTCCCCCGACGGCACGCGGCTGAGCTTCCGCTCCGATCGAGCGGCGAAGGGGCGGCACCAGCTGTACGTGCTCGACGTCGAGGTGCCGTCCGAGGCTCGACAGCTCGCCACCCTGCCGGGCGCCGTGGAGTGGCATCGCTGGTCGGCCGACGGCGCGCGCATCCTCGCCGGGATCGCCGGCAGCGCCGCGGAGCAGGCCGACGCGCTCGGCTCCGGCACCCTCGGCGGTGAGCAGGACGTGCCGGCGTGGGTGCCCGACGTGGAGTCGGTCGACGACGGCGACGCGGAACGGCGGTCGCTCTGGCTGGTCGACGTCGCGAGCGGCGAGGCGCGCCGGGTCTCGGCCGAGGACCGCAACGCCTGGGAAGCCGACTGGTGCGGCGCCGGCCACGCCGTCGCCGTCACCTCCGACGGCGCGGGTGAGGACGCCTGGTACGGGGCGGGGGTGTCGCTGATCGACCTGGCGAGACGGCTCGGAGCGACCGCTGGCCTCGAGCGACGTGCAGTTCGGGTGGGTCGCCGGTTCCCCGTCGGGCGCCACGGTCGCGGTGATCGAGGCCGTGTGCAGCGACCGCGTCGTGGTCTGCGGCGACCTGCGGCTGATCGACATCGCCTCGGGCTCGATGTCGCCGGTGGATCTCGGCGACGTCGACGCGTCGCGCGCCGTCTGGCTCGACGAGGATCGCCTGCTCGTCTTCGGACGCCGTGGGCTGGTCTCCCTCGCGCTCGAGGTGACGGCAGCAGGGATCGTCCGCGAGATCTGGACCACCGACGGATCGGTCGGCGAGCTCTACCACCCCAGCGGCGCCGCGTTCGGCGACGGGATCGCGGTGCTCACGTCGTCGCACCGTCGGCCGCCCTCGATCGTCGTGGTCGATCGGGAGGGTGCCGAGCGCGAGGTCGCGGCGCCGCGCCACGCCGGCCACGACGTCGTGCTCGGCGCGGTCGGACGGCGGGAGGCGATGCGCTGGACCTCCACCGACGGCCTCGAGATCGAGGGACTGCTCACGCTGCCGCCCGGCGAGGGACCGTTCCCGCTCGTGCTCGACGTGCACGGCGGCCCGATCGGCAGCTCCGACGACCGCTTCCCCGGCACGCTCGACGCGCTGCTGCTCACGCGCGGGTTCGCGATCCTCGAGCCCAACCCCCGCGGATCGACCGGACACGGTCAGGGCTTCGCCGGCCGGGTCGTCGGCGACATGGGCGGCCTCGACGTCGACGACGTGCTCACCGGCGTCGACGCCGTGGTCGCGGCCGGTCTCGCCGACCCCGATCGACTCGTGCTGACGGGGGGCAGCTACGGCGGGTTCATGGCCGCGTGGATCCCGACGCGCGATCAGCGGTTCAAGGCCTCGGTGTCGATCTCCCCGGTGACCGACTGGTGGTCCGAGCGGTTCGACAGCAGCCTCGGCGCGTGGGTGGGCGACTTCCTCGGCGGGCAGCCGCACGAGGTGCCCGAGGAGTACTCGGGCCGCAGTCCCGTGCTGCACGCCGCGAGCGTCACGACCCCGGTGCTGCTCACGTCCGGGCGCCACGACCGGGCGACACCGGTGGGTCAGGCCGTCGAGTTCTACCGGGCGCTCCGCGAGCACGGGGTGCCCGCCGAGGTGGTGCTGTACCCGCAGGAAGGGCACGGGGTGGGCGAGTTCCCCGCGATCCTCGATCTGGCCACGCGCACGGTCGCCTGGTTCGAGCGGTTCCTGCCAGCCACCGGCGACGGACGCTAGGCTGCCTCACATGACGACCCGCGCCGAACTCGAAGCCCTGCCGACGAAGGATCTCTACGATCGGACGATCGCCCTCGCGAAGCGCCGGCTCGACGTGGGGTTCTTCTGGGACCTGCTGAAGGCGCTGCCCGTCGCCGAGGAGGTGATCGGCGACGACGAGCGGAGCAAGACCGACGTCCGCCGGCCGCTCGCGCTGCTGAACGACCTGCTCTACGACGCCGACTCGGGCCCGCTCGGCGAGGCCCTGCGACCGATGTACGTCGACTACCTGCTGGAGCACGATCGCGCCGAGCAGGAGCCGGAGGCCGGCGACGCCTGAGCGCGACCTCGCCTCGTACCGGGACGAGTTCCCGGTGCTCGATCGCAAGACCTACCTGATCAGCGCGTCGCTCGGGCCGATCTCGCATCGGGGGCGGGCGGCGCTCGACGGGTACCTCGACGCGTGGGCGACCAAGGGCGCGCCCGACCACGTCTGGTTCGAGGACATCTTCCCGCGCATGGCGGGGCTGAAGCGGTCGTTCGCGGCGCTCGCCGGGTGCGACGCCGACGAGGTCGCGATCACGACGAACATCTCGGTGGCGCTCGCGACGATCGCGTCGGCGATCGACCTTCGGGGCTCGCGGCGACGGGTGATCCTCAGCGAGCTCGACTTCCCCACCGACGGGCACGTCTGGCTCGCCTGGGCGGCGAAGACCGGTGCCGAGATCGTGTGGCTGCGCTCCCCCGACGGGCTCACGATCCCGATCGAGGCCTACGACGAGGCGATCGACGAACGGACGGCGATCGTGATGCTGAACCGCGTGCTCTACCGGTCGAGCGCGATCGTCGACGCGGCCGCCGTGTGCGCGATCGCTCGGGATCGCGGCGCGCTGTCGTTCGTCGACGACTACCACGGCCTCGGCATCGTGCCGCTCGACCTGCACGCCCTCGGGTGCGACCTCTACACCGCGGGCTCGCTGAAATGGATGTGCGGCGGCCCGGGCATGGTGTTCCTCTACGCGCGGCGCGACGTGCTGCCGACCCTGGAACCCGCCGTGACGGGCTGGTTCGCGACCGAGGACCCGTTCTCGTTCGACCTCGAGCACCTCACGTACCACCCGACGGCCCGCCGATTGGAACACGGCACGCCGCCGGCGCCGGTGTTCTTCCTCGCGCAGGGGGGCATCGACGTGATCTCGGAGGTCGGGGTCGAGCGGATCCGCGCGCGGCAGGGTGAGCTGACCGACCACGTGATCGCGCGGGCCGACGAGGCCGGGCTCGAGGTGCGCACACCACGCTCGCGCGACGAGCGTGGGGGCGTCGTGAACGTGCGGGTGGGCGACGACGCGGGGGCGATCTGCCACGAGCTGCTCGAGCGCGACGTGTGCACCGACTTCCGTGGCGACGGCCTGCGGATCAGCCCGCACTTCTTCAACACGGAAGCCGACGTCGACCGCTGCTTCGACGAGCTCCGTGCGGTGATGGCCTCGCGCTGACCCTCGCCGGGTGGGCTCAGGGCGCCGGCTCGTGCTGCGGCGCTCGGCAAGGACCTCCGTGTTCTCACGCAGGTGCCACTACGGAGGTCCATGCCTATCCGCTGCGAGGGAACGGCCCGTCGTGTCGAGCCGGTAGTCTGGTACAGACTACTGGGAGACGACCTGTCCCGCCCTGACGACCAGCCTGATGTCAGCGAGGGCTGCGACGTCGCCGAGGGGGCTCTCCCCCACCACGAGCAGGTCGGCCGGGGCACCGACCTCGATCGGCGCTCGCACGAACGCCTGCACCACCTCTTCGGTCGTGAGCCCCGCGGCGCGCAGCCAGCGCAGCTCGTCGACGTGCACGCCCGACGGGATCGGACCGTTCCCGAGGTCCGTGCCGTAGACGACCTCGCCGCCGGCGCGATGGAACCTCGCCAGGTTGTCGAGGGCGCACCGGAGCTCGGGCGTGTCTCGGCCGAAGCCGTGGATGTCGAGCGTCGAGACCCATCGCTGGCGAGCCGCGGCCGCGGCGATCGTCGCGTCGTCGAGGCGCTCGGTCCACGGGGTGTGCGCGAGCTCGCCGACACCGGCACCCAGGGCCCGAGCGACCTGGCCCGCACCCTGCGCGTGGGCCGTCACCGGCAGCTCGTGCTCGGCCGCCGCATCGCAGATCGCGGCCAGCACCGCGTCGCTCGGCGTCGGCCCGGCCTCCGCGTTCAGCGAGACCTTGATCGCGACCGCGCCTCTCGCCGCGAGGTCCGCCACCGCCGCCACGGCCGCCTGTGTGTCGGCGACCTCGAGACCGGTGCCCGCGGGCGCCCACGACGCCTGCGTCGGGTACCCGCCGGGGGCCGTGAGCATCGGACCGACGGCCCGGATGAACGGTCCGTTGAAGCCCGGCATCTCCGAGGCGTCGGCCAGCGGGAAGATCCGATCGGTCGGCCACGCG
>CAWGUD010000036.1:0-29711 GCA_963825685.1 uncultured Actinomycetes bacterium
GTGCAGTCGAAGTTCGGCACCGCGGAGAGCTCCTTGGAGCGCTGTCAGCCGTCTCTCGCGCGAACGACCCGATCGACAGCGGTCGCACGAGCCTGATGCGCGATCTCGCGGCTCAGGCCGGGCTCGTGTTGCGTAACGTGCGCCTGATCGAGGAGCTCCGGGCCTCGCGCCAGCGATTGGTGGCCGCCCAGGACGATGAACGTCGCCGCATCGAACGCAACATCCACGACGGTGCTCAGCAGCAGCTCGTGGCCCTCGGGGTCAAGCTGCGGCTCGCCGACGCTCTGGTCGATCGAGACTCGGCGAAGACCCACGAGATGCTCGAGCAGCTGCAGACCGAGACCCAGGGAGCGATCGACGACCTGCGCGACCTGGCCCGCGGCATCTATCCCCCGCTGCTCGCCGATCGTGGACTCGAGGCTGCACTCGAGGCCCAGGCGAGGAAGTCGGCCACGCCGGTCGACGTCGCGGCGGCCGGCGTCGGCCGCTATGGCCAGGACGTGGAGGCAGCCGTCTACTTCTCCTGCCTCGAAGCCCTGCAGAACGTCTCGAAGTACGCGGCCGCGTCACGGGCGCGCATCGACCTCGCCCAGCACGACGGCTCGCTCGATTTCGTCGTGACCGACGACGGGATGGGATTCGACCAGACGAGCGTGACGCACGGTTCCGGCCTGCAGGGCATGACCGACCGGATCGATGCGATCGGGGGCAGCCTCGCGATCGAGAGTGAGCCGGGCGCTGGGACGACGATCCGCGGTTCGGTTCCGGTCTGAGACGCGGTCAGTCCTCGGAGGCAGCGGACCAGGCGTCCTCGAGCCGATCCGGACCGAAGACCGCCTTCGGGATGTACGCCGCGGCGCCACACTCGGCGGCACGAGGCGCGTACTCCGCCTCCTCGTAGGTCGAGAGCAGGAGCACGACGACCGCGCCCTCGCCGGCCGCGAGGATCTGCCGGGTCGCGTCGAGACCGTTGATCCCGGGAAGGTTCACGTCCATGAGCACGAGGTCGGGCGTGAGCTCGGCCGCCATCGTGATGGAGTCCTCGCCGGTCTCGGCCTCGCCCACGACCTCGAAGCCGTCGGTGGCGTCGACGACCATGCGCGCCGCCATGCGGAACGGCTCCTGGTCGTCGACGATGAGGACTCGAACGGTCATGTGGTCATGCGCCTCCAGGTGGAAGCGTCCCACGGCTCACGGGCCGTGCCAGTGATGCCAGCACCACTTTCCCGGTTCGCGTCTCCGGGGTTGCCCTCGAGTGGTACGGTCCTGCGGACGAACCGAAGGGAGCCGGCGATGCCGTTCCGTACGCGTGCGACGACCGTCCTCGCTTGCATCGCCGCCGTCAGCTCGATGGTCGGCGCCCCGTCGCTGCGTGCGGCCGTACGCCCGGCGCTGCCCGGCGCCCCAGCCGACCGATGGACCTCAGGACCGGAGAGGCCAGCGGTGCGAGTCGACGTCCGTGGGGCAACACGTCAGGTGACCCCGTCCTCGCTCGAGGCCCGGGCGCGGCTCGCCGAGGAACTCGGCGCTCAGGGCATCGTGCAGATCGATCCATCGCTTGGAACCGTCCGCTCGGTGCTCCGCCTCGACGGCACGCTCACACCGCCGAGCACCGACGGCCCACGCGCGATCGCGCTCGGCTTCGTGCGGAGCCATCTCGATGCGCTGGGACTCACGCGAGCCGATCTCGACACCCTGGTCTTCCGCCGGGACTACGTCGATGTGCTCGGCACCCATCACCTGTCGTGGACGCAGCGGGTCGGAGGGCTCGACACGTTCCAGGCGGGGCTCGAGGCGGCGGTCACCGCCGACGGCCGGCTCGCCGCACTGCATGGACCGATCGCGCGCGGACTCGCCGAGGTGACGACGCGATTCGCGCTCGAGCGTGACGATGCGTTCGCGGCAGCCCGTGCCGCCGCCGACGCTCCCGCCCGGATGCCATCGACCGCGGTCGACCATGCCGAGCGGGTCCTCTTCCCGACGTCGAACGGCGCACGTCCCGCGTGGAAGGTGCGGGCGGTCACGGGCCCGGCTCGTATCGACCGGACGATCATCGACGGCCGCACGGGTCGCGTGCTCTGGAGCGCGAACTCGGTCGTGCATGATCAGGTCGGGTCGGGACTGGCGTGGCCCGCCTACCCCAGCGACACGATCCCCAACGGCGGTGGCACACAGACACCGGTGACCTTCCCGGTGTTGGACGGGACGGCCCTCTCCGGCAACAACGCCCACGTCTTCACCGACGTGCGCGGCGAGTGGTCCTGGGACCCGCGACCGACCGACGAGGTGCCTGCCGTCGAGCCGGCCACCTTGTCGTGGGCCTCCCCGGCGGTGCTCGAGAACAACCGGCCCCGTCAGAACTGCACACCTGATTGGAACTGCACCTGGGATTCGAAGGAGCCGTTGAGCTGGCGCACGAACAGGGTCGAGAGCGCGACGAACACCTATTGGCTGATGAACCACTACCACGACTACCTGGAGGCAGCGCCGATCGGCTTCACCGAAGAAGCCGGGAACTTCCAGCTCGTCAACGACGACGGCGCTGGCGGCCTCGACGGTGACCCGATGCTGGTGGCGGGCATGCTCGGGGCCAAGGGCCGCAACGGTCTCCCCGACTACGTGAACAATGCGTTCATCGGCCCTGCACCCGACGGCGAATCGCCCGTCGTCGGGCTGCTGCTGTTCCGCAGGGAGAACTACGGTCGGAGGGCCCCCTTCGGACCCGGAATCCCCTCGACCGATGCCGGTGTCGACGCCATGGTCGTGTACCACGAGTACACCCACGGCCTCTCACATCGTCTGGTGACTTTCCCGGATGGGGAAGCCGCCCTGAACTCTCTCGAATCGGCGTCGATGGGAGAGGCGTGGAGCGATTGGTACGCACTGGATCTCCTCGAGGCCGACGGTTTCCTCGTCGACTCCCCGGCCGTCGACATGCCGGTCGGGATGCACGTCACGGGCGGGGACGGCATCCGGTTCCAGTTCGCGGACTGTCTCGTCGACAGTCCGGCCGACGACTGCCCGGAGCCGGTCCCGGCCGACCCGCGAGTAGGCCCCGGTGGGTACACGTACGGCGATCTGAGCCATATCGCGGGCTTCCCCGAGGTGCACTCCGATGGAGAGATCTGGCTGCAGACCTTGTGGGAACTGCGTGACGCGATCGGACGTGTTCCCACGGTGAGGTTGGTGACGCGCGCGATGGAGCTGTCACCCGCCGACCCGTCGTTCCTCGACATGCGCAACGCGATCCTGCTTGCCGACACGATCGTCTCGGGAGGGGCCGACCACGACGACATCTGGCAGGTGTTCGCGGGCCGAGGCATGGGCTTCTTCGCGGAGTCGGCCGGCCGGTGGCGTCCTGAGGTGCAGGAGGACTTCGCGCTGCCGGTCTCGTGCCCGGGCGTCGGCTGCGGTCGCGTGGAGGGTGTGGTCATCGATGCCGGCAGTGGAGCCCCGGTCGTGGGCGCGACCGTGACGATCGACGGTTCGTTCACAGGCATCCCGGTCGAACTCAGCGCCGTCACAGGCGCCGACGGCTCGTACACGATCGACGACGTGCCGAACCACGAGTACCGGCGAGTGGTCGCGGACGCTCCCGGGTTCTTGAGGGAGCGCGCGACGGATGTGCGCGTGGCCGGGACGGCAGACCTCGATCTCGAGCTGACCCGGAACTGGGCGCAACTCGATGGCGGCGCCGTGATCACCCGTCAGGTCGGACCCGGGCTCCCCGGCGAAGCGTGCGGGGCCGATCTTTCGCTCGACGGTGATCTCGCGACCGGATGGACGACGCGGCGCATCGGCGGGCAGCGACCATCGATCACGATCCAGCTCCCGCAACCCGTCGACATCGACCGGATCGTGATCGGTCGAAGCCCGTGCGCCAGCCGCAGGTTCATGAGTCTCGAGGACTTCTCGGTGTTCACCCGTCGGGATCGAGCACCGTGGGTGAAGGCGCTGGTGAACCGAGCGCCGCTCGGGAAGCACCGCTCGGTGGTGAGCTTCCCGCTCGACCGAGGGGACAGCGACGTGTCGCAGGTGCGGCTGGTGCTCGCCGGTGCAGCAAGGCCTGGACCACACGTCTCGCTCGCTGAGTTCCGCGTGCGAGGCCTCGGTGCGGCCTGACCGCCGATGAGACTTCAGGCGGCGATCTCGGCCACGCCGAGGAACGCCCGCTCGAGCACGAGCCGGGTATTGAGGTTCAGATCCTCGGCGAGCTCTGCGCGAGCCGCCTCGACGCCGGCGAGACCGTGCGACGCCCTGACGATCGAGAGGTCGGTGCCCGGCGCCAGGTCGGGGTTCAGCAGCTCGTCGCGCCGTGCCCCGACCTGCGCGGCGACCCGGTCGCGCAGCAGGGCAGAGACGGCGAGCAGCACCCAATCGACGTAGTCGCGCTCGGCTCGGCGCTCGCGCCGCTGGAACCGGGTCTCGATGCGGCGGATCGCGCCCCGGTACACGTCCTCCGGCCGCCCCTTCTCGTCGAGGAACGGCGCGAGCTCCTGCTCGAGCTCAGCCTTCATCGACTTCTTGTACCCCGACGCCGCGGTCAGCACCGTGTCGGCGGCCTCGAGCGCCCCGGTCGGACCGCGGGCGGCCTGGTCGAGCGCCTCGACCGCGGCGTCGCGGAACGCGAGCCCGTCGTCGGTCACCGCGAGCCGCCGCGCCCTGCCGAGATTGCCGCCGGTGAGACGAGCGGCCAGCCGGGCATGCGTCTGGTCGACACCCTCGGCGACGAGCACGTCGACCACGAACGCCTCGGAGAGCGCCGTGAACGTCACCGTGTGGCACCGTGAGCGGATCGTGTCGGGCAGCTCGTGCGCGCGAGCCGACATCAGCAGGAACACGGCGTCGGCGGGCGGTTCCTCGAGCACCTTGAGCAACGTGTCGGCGGCGGCCGGTGAGAGCCGGTCGGCCTCCCGGATCACGAACATCTTGCGGCCCGGCTCGGGTGCCGTCCGCGAGACGGGGGTCCAGACCTCCTCGCGGATCGTGTTCACGTGGATGTCGCGTCCCTCGGGCTCGACGAGGAACTCGTTCGGGTGCTGGTCCTTCAGCGCGAGCCGGCAGTCGCGGCACTCGCCGCAGCCGCCTTGATGACAGAGCATCGCGGCCGCGAACGCTCGAGCGGCGAGCGACTTGCCGCTTCCCTCGGGGCCGGCGAAGACGTAGGCGTGGTGGGGGCGTTCGGCGGCGCCCTGCAGGAACGCCATCGCGTGTTCCTGCCCGGGCACCTGCTCGAGCACCGGGAACGTCATGGCCTGGAGTCTACGGTCGGCCGAGGACGAGCCGGCTCAGGCGCTCGCGTCGTCGCCGTTCGAGCGCTCGTACTCCTCGAGCGCCGTGTCGAGCGCCGCGCGCACGTCGTCGAAGACCTCCGCAGGGGATTGGTCCGCGTCGATCAGCACGAAGCGTTCGGGGTGTTCCTCGGCGATCTTCAGGTACGCGTCGGCGACCTTCGCATGGAAGTCCTGCCCCTCGAGCTCCATGCGGTCGGGCGCCTCGGTCGAGCGCAACAGACCTCGCTCGGGTTCCAGGTGCAGCAGGATCACGAGATCGGGGAAGAGCCCCTGCGTGGCCCAGACGTTGAGGGTGAGCACGTCTTGCTCACCGAGCCCCCGCCCCCACCCTTGGTAGGCCAACGACGAGTCGACGTACCGGTCGCAGATCACGACCTTCCCTTCGGCGAGCGCGGGGCGGATCACGCTCGAGACCGTCTGCGCCCGCGCGGCCGCGAACAGCAGGGCCTCGCTCCGCGCGTCGAGCTTGCCCGTCTCGGGGTCCAGCAGCACCTCGCGGATCTTCTCTCCGAGCTCGGTGCCCCCCGGTTCCCTGGTGACGAGCACCTCTTGCGATCCTTGACCGCGCAAGTATTCCTCGGCCAGCCGGATCTGGGTGCCCTTCCCCGCCCCTTCGACGCCTTCGAAGGCGATGAAGAACCCCGTCGCGGGCGGACGCTTCAGCTTCGGCACGAGCGCGAGGGGTTGGGGTCGTGAGAGGCGGTGGCGATGCAGCAGGCGGCGCGTGTTGAGTCCGGCAACCGCCGCGAGCACGCCGGCGGTCCACAGGGCCAGCCGCGTCCCCGACAGGTCGAAACGCTGACCCCCGACGTAGAACTCGTAATCGCCATAGACGCTCGACAGGATAGGGAAGAGCGTGAGGCTCAGGAACAGTCCCATCCGCGAGAGGGTCGTCAACGACGCGAACGTGCGGCCCCGGTACTCGTCCTCGACGTTCTCCTGCAGCAGGGTGTAACCGCTCACCCAGGCGAGACCGCAGAACGCGCCGAGCCACACCGTGACGACGGACGCGAGCGGCAGGTTGGGCATCGACGCCAGCACGAAGAGCGCCCCGGCGGCAGCCACGAGCGCCCAGACGAACGTGAATCCGCGATCGACGAACTTCGCGACTTGGTTCGTCGAGGCCATGCCCAGCGCCATGCCGACACCGAACGCGGTCACGATCACGCCCCACGCCGCGTCGCCGGCGTCGAGGGACTGCACGAAGATCGGACCGAGCGCCAGGACCGCGCCCACCGCGGCGAACGCCACCACGATACCGGCCGTCATCGCAGAGGCGATCGAGTCCTCGCGAAGGAAGCGCAGGCCGTCGAGCACGTCGCGCCAGATGCGGGTGAGATCGAAGCGGCCGGTGAGCCCGCCCGTCTTGGGCGGGAAGCTGATGCGGCTCACCATGAAGGCCGAGAAGATGAACGTGCACCCGTCGAGGAGCAGGGCGAGCGACTGGGGGCGACCGCCGAGCCACGGTACGCGGGCCTCGAGGCCGACCGAGAAGGCAGCCAGAACGGCGAAGACGACGCCTCCGAGGGGGAGGGTGCCGTACGTGCTCACGAGACCGAGCGCGTTCGCGTTCGCGAGCTGGCGCCTCGGCACCATGTTCGGGAGCGACGCGTCGCGGGCAGGCGTCCACAGCAGCGAGAGGCACTCGATCGCGAACGACAGCAGGAAGATCGCCCACAGCTCACCGAGGAAAGCCATCGTCGCGTACATCACGGCGCGACCGAGGTCGGCGATGATCATGATCTGCTTGCGATCGGTCCGGTCGACGAGTGCCCCGGCGAACGGTCCGAAGAGGATCGCGGGCAGCATGCGCGCGGTCATGACCGCACCCACCGCCAGCCCGGCAGCGGCGGTCGACCCCGACAGCCTGGTGACGAGCGAGGTGACCGCGATGAACCCCACCCAGTCCCCGAGCGACGAGATCGTCATCGCGGCGAGCAGGCGCGAGAACGCAGGGTGGGTGAGCAGGTCCTTCAGGGTCGCCGCACGGGTCCCGCGGAGCGCGGCGACCTCATCGGCGACCGACGCCACGACGCGCTAGGCCTCAGGGAGGGCCGCGTCGGCCGACGACGTGGCCGTGGTGTTCGCGACGGCCGCCTTCTTCCGGACCGCCGGCTTCTTCTTCGTGGCCGTCTTCTTCTTCGCCGCCGTCGTCTTCTTCTTCGTGGCGGTCTTCTTCTTCGTTGCCGTCTTCTTCTTCGCCGCTGCGCGTGCGGCGCGCGCGGCGGCCTTCGCCTCGCGCGCCGCGGTTTCGGCCTCGACGTCGCCGTTCTTCGTGACGTTGAACTCCAGATCGAGCTCGGCACCGCATCCCCAACACTTCAGCGACTTCGGCCGGCGCAGCAGGAGGGATCCGCACTCCGGACACGGACGGTCCTTCTCGGGCGGATTCCCGACGGCGCAGTCACAGTCCGGATACCGGCTGCAGCTGTAGAAGAGCGACCCGAACCGGCTCCGCTTCTCGATCAGCTCTCCCTCACCACACTGCGGGCACGTCACCTCCGTCGAGACCGGCGGGTCCTTCTTGATGTAGCGACAGTCGGGGTAGCCGCTGCAACCCGTGAACGGCCCGTAACGGCCGACGCGCCGCTGGAGCTGCTTCCCGCACTCGGGGCAGACCTCGTCCAGCATCTCGGGCTCGGGGCGGACGCTGCCGTCCATGTTGCGGATGTAGCGGCAATCGGGGTAGTTCGCGCAGCCGACGAACTTGCCGTAGCGGCCGAGCTTCACCTCGAGCTTCCCCGGCTCACGGCCCTCGGTCGGACACAGGGGGCACTCCTCGTCGAGCTCCTCGCTGAAGCGCTCGAACGAGTGCTCCGCCTTCTCGAGCGCGCGCTCGAACGGCCCGTAGAACTCCTCGAGCATCGTGATCTTGCGCAGATCGCCCTCGGCGATGTCGTCGAGCTCCTTCTCCATGTACGCGGTGAAGGTCACGTCGACCACGTCGGGGAAGTGCTCGATCAGCTTGTCGGTGACGACCTCGCCCGTATCGGTGGGCGTGAACCGCTTCTCCTCGAGCGTCACGTACTCGCGTCGCTGGATCGTGTCGATGATCGACGCGTACGTCGACGGGCGGCCGATGCCGAGCTCCTCGAGCGTCTTCACGAGCGAGGCCTCGGAGTAGCGGGGTGGCGGCTGTGTGAAGTGCTGATCGGGAAGCACCTCGAGCATGCGCAGCAGCCTGCTCGGCGGTGAGCACGGGCAGCGTCTTCTCGGCGTCCTCGTCGGGCCCCTCGTCACGTCCTTCCTTGTAGACCCGGATGAAGCCGTCGAACGTCATCGTCTGGCCCGTGGCTCGCAGCCCGTACTCCACGTCGCCGGCGTGGGCGTCTCCGGGCTGCGCGGCGGAGGCCGCGACGATGTCGACGCCGACCTGGTCGAAGCGGGCCTCCGCCATCTGGGTCGCCGTCGTGCGCTGCCAGATCAGGGTGTAGAGGCGCAGCTGGTCGCGATCGAGCGTGGCGGCCACCCGCTGGGGCGTGCGCAGCACGCTCGTGGGCCGCACGGCCTCGTGCGCCTCCTGCGCGTTGCGGCTCCGGGTCTTGTAGCGCCTGGGCTCGGCGAGCGTGTAGCGCTGCCCGTACTCGGTCTTCACGAGCTCGGCGATCTCGCGCAAGGCGGTGTCGGCGATGTTCACCGAGTCGGTCCGCATGTACGTGATCAGCCCGACCGTGCCCTCGCCGGGGATGTCGATGCCCTCGTACAACCGCTGCGCGAGCGTCATCGTCTTGCGGGCGCTGAACCCCAGCTTGCGCGCGGCCTCCTGCTGCAGCGTCGACGTGGTGAACGGCGGCGCCGGTGAGCGCTTGCGTTCCTTCTTCTCGACGTTCGTGACACGGTAGGTCGCGCGGCGGAGGCGATCGACGTGGGCGGCGGCATCGGCCTCGGCCGCGAGCAGCACGCCCTTCTTGTCGGGCGACGTCGCGAGCTTGCCCTCGGGCACCTGGGTGAGACGGGCGGTGAACGGCTGCTCCGGGTCGGCGGGCTCGCCGGGCGTGAGACGAACGTCGACGCTCCAGTACTCGACGGGAACGAACGCCCGGATCTCGCGCTCGCGCTCGACGATCAGCCGCACCGCGACCGACTGCACCCGGCCCGCCGACAGCCCGGGACGAACCTTCTTCCACAGCAACGGCGAGATGCGGTAGCCCACGAGGCGGTCGAGGATGCGACGGGCCTCTTGGGCGTCGTAGAGCTTCAGGTCGATCGCGCGCGGCTGACCGAACGCCTCGAGGATCGCGTCGCGGGTGATCTCGGTGAACGTCACGCGCTTCGCGGTCGTCGGGTCGACCCCGAGCAGGGTCGCGACGTGGTACGCGATCGCCTCGCCCTCACGGTCGTAGTCCGTCGCCAGGATCAGATCGCCCGAGCCGGCCTTGAGGACCTTCTTCAGCTCTCCCACGTGACGCTTCGAGTCCTCGGGCACCACGTAGTCCGGCGTGAACGCGTGCTCGACGTCGACGCCGAGGCCCCCGTAGCCCTTGCCGAGGTCACGGATGTGCCCATACGAAGCCCGGACGGCGTAGTCGCCGCCCAGGTACTTCTCGATCGTCTTCGCCTTGGCGGGCGATTCGACGACCACGAGCGTCTTTCCGTTGGCCATGGCGGGGAACCTTTACGGGTCGTGGGGTGAGGGTGTCAAGCCCACCGGCGGGCGGGGAACCCGGCGGCGACCGTACCACCGGTCGACGGCTTCACCGCCCAACGGTGGCGTGCCGACACCCTTCCGGAGGCCGACTGAACACGCTGGTACGGTCTGGATATTCCCGAGGTTCGGAGTTCGTGCACCCATGCTCGATTGGCTCCACCAGTTCGTGATCGACACGGTCGCCGGCTACGGCTACGCGGCCGTGTTCGTGCTGATGGTGCTGGAATCGGCGTGCGTGCCGATCCCCAGCGAGGTGACGATGCTCTTCGGCGGCGCGCTCGCGGCACCCGGATTCGCGGCGCCGGGCGAGGAACTCTCGCTCTTCTGGGTCGGCATGGCGGCACGATCGGCAACCTCGTCGGCTCGTGGATCGCGTACTGGATCGGCGCCGTCGGGGGGCGGCCCGCTCGTCGACCGGTTCGGTCGCTACCTGTTGATCCGCCCGCACGAGGTCGACAAGGCTCACGACTGGTTCGAACGCTACGGCGACGCGACCGTCTTCTTCTCCGCGTTGCTGCCGGTGATCCGCACGTTCATCTCGCTGCCGGCGGGCGTCGTACGCATGCCGTTCTGGCGCTTCACGCTCTACACGCGTGCTCGGGTGCCTGCCGTGGACGTTCGCCCTGGCCTGGCTCGGATACCAGCTCGGCGATCGCTGGGAGACGGTGGAGAATGCCCTGCAGCCGTTCTCGTGGGCCATCGCGGGCCTCTGCGTCGCGGCGGTCGCCTGGTACGTGCGCCGGCGGTGGACGAAGGTTCGCGCCGAGTACGCGGCGCTCGACGCCGCGAGAGGCCGACCGAGCGCACCCCCGGTCATGATCCGCATCACGCGTACGCGGTACGCGCCCTCGTACTGCTGAGGGATGCATGCTCATGCATGCTCGCTAGCGTTCGGAGCGACATGCGTGCCCGGTCCATCGCCCCGACGAACTCACCACCGGTCACCCATCCGCAGAGCCGCACTGACCGCGGTCGCCGTGTTGGGTGCACTCTCCACGGGCGTGCTCCCTACGGCTCGAGCAGCAGCCCCGACGGTCTCCGCCGAACTCCTCACGACGACGAAGACGTCGGAATGGCGTTCACCGAGCCCCGACCCCACCGGCCTCACGCTCATCCGTTCGACGAACCGTCTGATCGTGTCCGACGCGGAGATCGACGAGATCCCCGGGCTCTGGAAGGGCGGGAACCTCTTCACCGCGTCGCGAAGGGGGGCGCTGATCCGCAGAGGCTCCGTGCTTCGTACCACGCCCGAACCCGAGGACGTGGCCTGGCACGGCGGCTCACGTTCTCTCTACGTCGTCGACGACGACAGGGACCGCGTCTACCGCATCCGGGCGGGGGACGACGGCCGCATCGGCACCTCCGACGATCGGTCGCGGGCGATCCTCAGGACGAGGTCCTTCGGCAGCCGTGATCCCGAGGGACTGGCGTGGCGGAGCCGCGGACGCACGCTGATCGTGACGGATGCCCGACGGGGCCGTGCCTTCACCGTTCGAGCCGGCCGGGACCGCAGGTTCGGTACGCCCGACGACGTCAGGAACACGTTCGCCACCCCGCCGCTCGGGCTCACGATCCCCGAAGACGTCGAGTTCGATCCACGATCTCGCCATCTCTTCATCGTCAGTAGCGCTGAGGATGTCGTCGCCGAGACGACCATGCGTGGGCGTCTGATCCGCACGATCGATCTCTCGGCCGCGAACGTCCACCGAGCCGCCGGTATCGCGGTCACGCCGAGTCCTACGGACCCCGGTGTGATGTACTTGTTCATCGTCGCGAAGGGCACCGACAACGAGACGGACCCGATGGAGAACGACGGGAAGCTGTTCCGGTTCTCGTTCCCCACGTGAACGAGCGTCGAGCGGGGTCTGGCTACAGATTGACGACCATCGTCCAGTGATCGCCGTCCTCGGCGATCCGCTGGAAGCCGACCCGCTGGTACATCATGCGGGACCGGTTGTGCACCGCCACCGAGAGCGAGAGCGCCTGGAAGCCCTCCTCGCGCGCCTGCACCATCGCGGAATGAAGCAGCGCGTGCCCGATGCCCTTGCGGCGGTGCAGCGGCTGCACGGCCACCGAGAGCTCTGGTGTCTTCTCGTCGACGAATCCGTAGCCCGGCGCGTCCACGGTGAACTGCCGGTACCACACGGCCCCCACGGGGACACCGTCGAACTCGGCGATCACTCCACCGTCGCCCGGAACGGCCCCAGTCCTCGTGGTAGCGGCGCAGGACCGGTTCGTCCAGCACCTCCTCCATCGACTCACGTGGCCAGTCGGGGTTCCAGCGGGCGGCCTCGAAGAGCATCGTCTTCAGGAACTCGGCATCGTCCTTGGTGGCCGGACGGATGTTCACCTGGCTCGCCTCCCGCTTGGCTCACGCATGCATCGGCAACCGTACCGCAGGCAGCGCCTCAGCTCGATGCCTGGCGCTCGGAGCGAGCCGACGCCCGCGCGGTCTCGAGCCGGTAGGAGACGCTCGTGAGTACGACGCGTTCCTCGAACAGGAACAGACGCTTCACGAACAGCGCGGTCTGCCCGTGCAGCGGCAGCTGCCACCACTTCGCCACGATGTACTCGGGGACCACGACGTTCACGATCGTGTCCGCCCGCTCGGTGTACCGACGCACCTCGGCCAGCATCGGGATCGAGAGGTCGCGGAAAGGCGCCTCGACGATGTCGAGCGGCACGGCCTCGACGACGTCGAACCAGTCTTCGCCGATCGAGTGCGCGGCCTCGGGGTCGAGGTCGAAGTAGATCGCCCTCGTCACGGTCGCGTCGAGCGTGCGGGCGTAGTTCACCGCCCGCACGGACACGTCGTTCACCGAGGAGAGGAACACGAGCGTCACGGTGCGCCGCGGGATCAACGGCTTGCCACCGGCTCCCGAAGGGGAACCCTCCTCGAGCACGACGGGGACGTCGGTGACGACGACGTTGGGGGTGCGCAGCATGCTGGCCTTCAGGCGCACGAGGTCGCGGCTGCCCACGAGGTAGGAGAAGAAGCCCTGGGGGCGCAGCAGCTCGGGGACGATCACGGTCACGAAGTCGTCGGGGCCACGGTCGATCCCCTCCACCACGCGCCGGACACCCGACGTGAGGTTCGAAGCCGCGATCGGCATCAGGTCGGGGATGCCGGGCCCGACGAAGGAACGCCAGCGCGCCTGCACGTCGGCGGCGACCGCACCCTCACGACAGGGGAAGACCGGCCGGATGTCCTCGGGGCGGAAGGACCGCAGGTACCCCACCGCGCCGGCGGTCGCGACGTCGAAGTCGCGAACGAGCAGCACCACGTGGTTCTCACCCGTGGCACCCGGTCGGACCCGCTTCGCGCTCAGCTGGCGCCGCACGTTCGCGTAGTGGTGGTGGATCGAGTAGAAGACAGGCACGAGGAGCGCCATGATCAGGATCGAGAGCCACGCGCCGCTTGACCACTTCGAGGCGCCGACCACGATCAACACCACGAACGTCGTGACCGCCCCGACCGCGTTGATCACGATCGATCGGCGCCACCCCTTCATCGCGGTGTCGCCCTTGCGACCCTCCGCGATCCAGTGCTTCACCATGCCCGATTGAGACAGCGTGAACGACGTGAACACGCCGACCACGTAGAGCCCGATCACCGCGTTCAGGTCCGCGTCGAAGATGTAGATCATCACCGCCGACAGCAACCCGAGCACGAGCACGCCGTTGGAGAAGACGAGGCGGTCGCCGCGGTTCACGAACTGGCTCGGCAGGTACCGGTCGCGGGCCAGGATCGAGGCGAGACGCGGGAAGTCCTGGTAGGCCGTGTTGGCAGCAAGGATCAGGATCGCCGCCGTGAACACCTGCACGACGTAGAAGCCGATCGATCCGTCGCCGAAGACCGCGATCGCGATCTGCGCCGGCACGGAACGCTCTTCACTCGCGACGACGCCCTCGACGTGCGTCGCGAGCCACGAGATGCCGAGGAACATCGAGATCGCGATGCCACCCATGATCGCGAGCGTCGTCGCGGCATTGTGCGCCTGCGGACGTTTGAACGCCGGCACGCCGTTGGAGATCGCCTCCACACCGGTGAGCGCGGTGGCGCCTGACGAGAACGCCTTGAGGAGCACGAACAGCCCGACCGCGCCCGCGGTCGTCGCCGCGTCGTGGATCGGCTCGACCTCGACACCCACCGCCGGGCAGCCTCCGAGGCACTGACCGAGCCCGAGCACGATCAACGCACCGATCGAGAGCACGAAGCCGTAGGTCGGGATCGCGAACACCACGCCCGACTCCTTGGAGCCGCGCAGGTTCGCGAGCGTGACGAAGGCCACGAAGAAGATCGAGAGGGCGACCGCATGCTCATTGGCGGCCGGCACCGCGGACCCGATCGCGAACACCCCGGCCACGATCGAGACGACGACGGTCATCATGTAGTCGAAGAGCAGGGCGGCGGCCGCGACGAGGCCGGGAGCCTGGCCGAGGTTCTCCTTGCTCACGATGTACGCCCCGCCGCCCCCCGGGTAGGCCCGCACGGTCTGGCGGTACGAGGCGATCACGAGCGCCATCAAGAGCGAGACGGCTCCTGCGATCGGGAGCACGTATCCCTGCGGCGCCGTGGTCGCGATCGTGAGCACGAGGAGGATCTCGCCGGTGGCGTAGGCGACCGACGACAGCGCGTCGGACGCGAAGACCGGCAGCGCGAGGACCTTCGGCAGCAGGGTGTGCTCGAGGCGCGAGCTCGAGAAGGCGCGGCCGAGCACGACCCGCTTGAACACCCCGGTCGACGGCGCGGGAAGGTCGGTCCTGGCCATGGCGGCAGCCTACGTGGTCGCCGGGGTCCCGGCGGTCGGGCTCGGGTCGGGCCCGACCTCGGGCGCCGACAGGTGGAACGGCACGCTCGTGACCACGACACCCGGCTCGAAGAGCAGCACCCGTTTGAAGAACAGGGCGGTCTGGTTGTGCAACAGGTTCTCCCACCAGTGTCGTGGCACGAGCTCGGGCAGCACGACGGTGACCACGGTGTCGCCGCGAGATGTGTGCGCGCGGATCTCTTCGAGCAACGGCGGACCGAAGTCGCGGAAGGGAGCCTCGACCAGCACGAGCGGCACGTCGAGCTGGCGCTCGTGCCACTCGTCCACCACGCCCTCGACCTCGTCGGGATCGGTGACCATGTAGATCGCCTCGATCGCGGTGGGGTGCAGCGACTTGCCGTAGATCACGGCACGAACCGTCGGATCGTGCACCGCGGAGACGGGCACGAGGACCACCGTGCGCTCCGGCTCGAGCGGTCGATCGCCGAGCCAGGTCGGCCGCGCCTCCGACGGCACGAGCGGCACGTCGGTCACGACCACTCGCGGCTCGAACAGCAGCGCCGTCTTCAGCAGGAACGCCTCCCGATGTCGCACGAACTGCCAGACCGTGTTGCGCGGAAGCAGCTCGGGGATCACGACCGTGAGGAATCGGTCCCGCTCGTGGCGAGGCACCGATCGCACGAAGCGACGGACGGATCGGACGAGGTGCCGGTCGGCGCCTCGGAGCGGCTCCAGCTCGCCCATGCGGGGGGCGATCACCGACCACTCCGCCGCCACGCCCTCGAACGCATCGGCAGGGCCGACGTACAGCGCGTTGAAGCTGGTGGGACGAACGGCCCGCAGGTAGGCGACCGCGTCACGGGTCGCGAGCCCCAGGTCGGGCACGAGCAGCAGCATCGTGCCGCTCGCGGCGTCGCGCCCGGTCAGGCGGCGAGCCTGCAGCGCGCGCGCCACGTGCTCGTAGTGGCGATGCACCGCCCAGAAGAACAGCACGATGAACGGCATCGCGACGATCACGATCCAGGCGCCCTTGGCGAACTTCGTGATCGTGACGACGACGAGCACGACGCCGGTCGTGGCCGCGCCGATCCCGTTGATCACGGCGCTCCGCTGCCAGCTTCCCTCCTTCGTCCGGATCCAGCGCCGGACCATGCCCGCCTGCGACAGCGTGAAGGCCGTGAACACGCCGACGACGTAGAGCTGGATCAGCCGCGTGAGGTTGGCGTCGAACGCCCAGATCAGGATCGCCGCGAGTCCTGCGAGCACGACGACGCCGTTGGAGAAGACGAGCCGGTCGCCCCGGTTGCGGAACTGCGAGGGCATGAAGCGGTCGCGCGCGAGGATCGATGCGAGCCGAGGGAAGTCCTGGAACGCCGTGTTGGCCGCGAGGATCAGGATGCCCGCGGTGAACACCTGCAGCAGCAGGAACATGACGCCGCCGCCGAAGACCGTGTCGCCGATCTGGGCCAGCACCGGCAGCTCGTGGACGATGTCCTCGCTGATGCGCACGTGCAGGAGCACGGAGAGCGCGGTGATGCCGAGGAACATCGTGATCGACATCGCTCCCATCACCGCGAGGGTGGTCGCGGCGTTCCTCGCCTGCGGCCTGCGGAACGCCGGCACCCCGTCGGCGATCGCCTCGACGCCGGTCAACGCGGTCGCACCCGACGAGAACGCGCGCGCGATCAGGAACAGCGTCAGCGTGTGCTCGACCTCGAGGGGAAGGTCAGCGGTCTCGGCGAGCGGGCAGCCGCCCATGCAGCGGACGAAGCCCGTCACGAGCGTGATCGCGATCATCAGCACGAACCCGTAGGTCGGGATCGCGAACAGCGACCCGGCCTCCTTCACGCCTCGGAGGTTGGCGAGGGTCACGAGGGCGACGAGCGCGATCGCGATCGGCACGCGCATCGGTACGAGGGTCTCCGGTGCGACGGAGGCGATCGCCGTGGTCCCCGCGGTGATGCTCACCGCCACGGTCAGCACGTAGTCGGTCAGGATCGCGGCGGCGGCGGTGAGGCCGGGGATCGTCCCCAGGTTCTCGCGGGCGACGATGTAGGAGCCGCCGCCGGTGGGATAGGCACGCACCGTCTGCCGGTACGACGTGACGACGATGGCCAGCAGCAGGGCGATCGCCAGCGCGATCGGCATCCTGAGCGTGAGGGCCCCGGCCCCGGCCGCCACGAGCACGAGCATCATCTCCTCGGTGGCGTACGCGTTCGAGGAGAGGGGGTCGGAGGAGAAGACCGGCAGGGCGAGGAACTTCGGCAGGAGCTGGTGCTCGGCCTTGTCGGAGGCGATGGCCCGCCCGACGAACAGTCGCTTCAGGGGGCCCCCACCGACCCTGCGAGGGAGTTGCAGCTCTGCAGGCACGGCGAGCATCCTCGCACGTCGCGGCAGGAGCGACGAGCGGATCGGGCTAGCCGGCGACCTCGGCCACCCAGCGATAGCCGACCCCCGGCTCCGTGACGATCAGGGCCGGGGCCTGCGCATCGTCGCCGAGCTTGTTCCGCAGGGCACGCACGTAGGTGCGCAGGTAGGTCGTCTCGGTCCCGTAGCCCTGCCCCCACACCTTCCGCAGGAGCCACTGATGGGTGAGGAGCTTGCCCGGGTTCGTCACGAGCGCCTCGAGCAGGCCGTACTCCGTGGGTGTGAGTCGCACCTGCTCGCCGTCGAGGGTCACCAGACGACGGGGAAGGTCGACCTCGAGCCTGCCGAACCGCAGCACGGGTGCGGATGGCTCGTCAGACTGCTTGCGGCGCATGGCAGCCCGGGCCCGGGCGAGGAGCTCCTCCATGCCGAAGGGCTTCGTGACGTAGTCGTCGGCGCCCGCGTCGAGCGCGGCGACCTTGTCGGTCTGGGATTCCCGCACCGAGAGCACGATCACCGGCACGTCGCTGAACCCGCGAACGCGGCGGATCACCTCGGTCCCGTCGATGTCGGGGAGCCCGAGGTCCAGCAGCACGAGATCGGGCGCCTGCTCGGCGGCGCCCACGACCCCTTCCTCGCCGGTGCCGACGGTCGCGACCTCGTACCCGTGGGCCTCGAGGCTCGTGCGGAGCGCCCGTCGGATCTGCGGCTCGTCGTCGACCACGAGGACCAGGGTCATGTGCGCGCCTCCTGATCGGCCGGGACTCCGGCGCGGGCGAGGTCGGCCGCGAGGCCCGGCGCGTACACGGGGATCTCGAACGCGAAGGTCGCGCCGCTCACCGACCGCGTCCTCGACCCAGATGCGACCGCCGTGCGCCGTGACGATCGCGTTCGCGATCGCGAGTCCGAGGCCGGTGCCGGGGGAATCCGGGATCGAGGCGCCTCGGTAGAAGGCCTCGAAGATGCGCTCGCGATCGCCGGCGGGGACGCCCGGCCCCTGGTCGGTCACCCGCACGACGACGTGATCGTTCGACGGCGAGACCGACAGCCTCACCTCACCTCCGGGCGGCGAGTGGCGGGCGGCGTTCTCGAGCAGGTTCGTCATCACCTGATCGAGCTGCATCTCATCGACGGCGACCGGGGGCACGTCGTCGTCGATGTCGAGCACGATCCGCACGTCGTGCAGGCGCGGCACGAGCCGGGCGACGACGACCTCCGCGATCTCGTCGAGACCGGCCTCGTTGCGGGCGGGGATCAGGGCGCCCGCCCGGATGCGCGCGAGGTCGAGGATGTTGCCGACCAGTCGGTTCAGCCGGTCGGTCTCCTCGAGGATCGTCGTGAGCAGCTCCCGTTCCTGCGTCGGATCGTGCTCCACGCTGGGATCGAGCAGGCTGGTGACCCCCGCCTTGATCGACGCGAGCGGCGTGCGGAAGTCGTGGGTCACCGAACTGAACATCGCCGCGCGCAGCTGGTTCGTCTCGGCGTCGAGCTGCGCGAGCCGGGCGCGGGCGTCGAGCCGGGCGCGGTCGAGCGCGGCGGCGGCCTGCTTCGACGCGGCCTCGAGGAGGAGCTGCTCGTGCGGCCCGAGGGGCCGACGTCCGGCGGGGCGCTCGACCCGCAGCGTGCCGAACGAGACCGGCCCGACGACGAGGGGCACCACGCTGTCCGGACCGCCGGGCGTGAGCTCGGAGCGCACCGCGCGCGCGCGGAGCTGCGTGCCGTCGAGCTCGACGTGCACCTCGGCCGAGACCAGCCCGAACGGCTCCAGCAGCACGCGCACGAAATCGTCGAGCACCCGGTCGGGCACCTCGCCCGAGACGAACCTCGACGAGAGGTGCCCGAGCAGGCGCGCCTCGCGCTCACGACGGCTCGCTCGGGCCCGCTCCTCGGCGGCGCCCCCGACCAGGATGCCGACGACGAGCGCCACGGTCAGGAACACCACCGCGGTGACCGCCTCCTCGGTGCCCTCGAGCTGCAGGGCAAGCCCCTGTGCCTCGGACAGGAACACGAGCCCCAGCGACGACAGGACCGCAGCGAGGAGGCCCGCCCAGAGGCCACCCGCGACGGTCGCGATCACGATCGCCAGCAGGAAGAGCGCGATCGCGGCCGCCGGCCCGTTGCGGGCGAGCGGGATCGAGGCCACGCCGGCGGCCGCGGGGGCGACCACCGCGATCGCCACCCCGCGGACGCGCAGGCCGGGGAATCGGCGCCGTTCCGGCTCGTTCACTCCCAGATCCATCGTGTTGGCCATCGTGCCATGCGTATCGGCACGGATCCGTCTTCACGTGATCTTCACGCCACGGCGCCGTTCCTTCACGCCACCCTCACAGACCGAGGACGATGCTCTGGGCAGGAGTAGAACGTCCTCCGAACCAAGCCCGGAGGCCGGACGGCGCCCTCCAGCCCGCCCGACCTCCGGGCCCCGTCCTTTCCGGACCCCTCCCCCGCCGGTGTGAACGACTTCACAGCGTTCCTGTGACCCACGCCGCCGACCTTCCGACGGCCCACGCCTACGGTCGGACCGAGGGCTGCGAGGTGAGCAGCCACCGACCGGAGGGAGAGGTCATGAGCGCCACCGAGGTGCAGAACCCGAGCGGATCGGCCCACACGGGAACGCCCTGGTCGTGGGTGGGAGTCGCCGCCGTGATGGTGTTGATCCTCACCGTGCTGTCGATAGGTGCTCGCGCGCAACGTCGGGGAGACCACGGGCCCCGTGGTGAAGGCACCGGTCGCCGAGATCCAGACCGAGGTGCCGGCGAAGGACCTCGTCCTGCACGGCCGCGGCCTCGTGGACATGCCGGACCAGGTCGCCGCCGCCAAGGATGCCGCAGCCGCGACGAAGTCGACCGCGAACGAGACGTCGAGCACAGGAGCGGGGATCGTACCGAAGGCGACATGCCCTGAGCGGCTCGCCCTGAAGCGTCTTCTGCTGACCTCCCGCGGGTCGCGCACGACGGATCCGGCCGACACGGCCGGATCCGTCGTGCGTGGTCGAGGGGCCGGACCTCACCCGTCCGCGAGTCGCTCGAGGGCCTCGGGGTCCAGCAGCAGGTATCGGCGACCGTCGCGCCGGACGATGCCGCGGCGACCGAACTCGGACAGCGTCTTCGACACGCTCTCGCGCGTCACCCCGCACAGGCTCGCGAGGTCGGCCTGCGAGATCGGTGGCACCGCCGGCACACCGTCGGGTCCATCGTCCCTCGCGAGCTGCAGCAGCCGCTTCGCGAGGCGGCCCTTGAGGTCGAGCCACACGAGGTCGTCCGCGCTCGTCTCCTTCGCGATCACCTGTCTCGCGAGCGTCCGCAACAGACCGATCGCGAGCGTCGGCACCTCGCTCGCCAGCGAGATGAACGCCTCCCGCTCGAGGACCCAGATGCGTGCGTCCTCGAGGCACAGGACCGAGGCGGTTCGCTCGGTCTCGGCGAAGACCCCGAGCTCGCCGAAGAGCCGCACCGGTTCCAGCCGGCCCTGCAGCTGCGAGCCCGATGACGACGACGACGTGGCGATCTCCAGCCGCCCCTCGAGGAGCATGAAGACCTCCGACGACGGGTCTCCCTGCATCGTGACGTACGTGCCGGCCCGATAGGTGCGGATCCGCCCCGTCGCCACGACCCGGGCGAGCGTGTCGTCCGGGATGCCGGCGAAGAGCTCGTGCCGACGCATCGCCCGCATCGCGCGGTCCGTGTCTCGGGCGCTCATGTCACCTCCTCGCGTGCCCCATCGTCGCTCGCGACGGGCCGTGCGTCGACCCCGAGACACCGGCATGCTGCCGTCGTGCCCGGCGTGGTCTAGGATGCCCCGCGATGCGAGTGATCATCATGGGATGCGGCCGCGTCGGCTCCGAGCTGTCGAACGAGCTCGTCGACGACGGCCACGAGGTCACCGTGATCGACAAGAACCCCGAGGCCTTCTTCCGCTACCCGCCGGGCGACGGTGCGACGACCGTCGTCGGGCTGGGGTTCGACCGCGACGTGCTGGCGGAGGCGGGCATCGAGGAGGCCGACGCATTCGTCGCGGTCTCCAGTGGGGACAACTCGAACATCGTCTCGGCTCGCGTCGCGCTCGAGAACTTCCATGTGCCCAAGGTCGTGGCGCGCATCTACGACCCCCGGCGTGCCGACATCTATGAGCGGCTCAACATCCCGACCGTCGCCACCACGAGGTGGGGCGTGAAGCAGATCCAGCTGATGCTGTTCCACGACCGCCAGGAGATCCGCGAGACGCTGGGCGGTGGCGAGCTGCTGCGCATGCGCATGCCGGTGGGACCCCACATGGTCGGCAAGTCCGCGACCTCCTTCGACGTGCCGGGCAAGATCCTGATCGCCGGGGTATCGCGCGGAGGCGGCGGCTTCTTGCCCACCCCGGAGAGCACCTTGCAGGCGGGGGACTACCTCGTGGTGATGCTCACGAAGGACGGCATGGACACGCTCGACGAGGTCTTCGAGCCGGTCGGGGAGCACCACTGATGCGGGTCGTCGTCACGGGCGGCGGCGCCGTGGGTCGGCACCTCTCGGTCGACCTGGTCGAGCGCGGCCACGAGGTCACCTTGATCGAGCAGGATCGCGGACTCGTCGAGAAGCTCCGGGCGTGGGCACCGAAGGTGACCGTGATGCACGGCGACGCGTGCGAGCCCACGGTGCTCGAGGAGGCCGAGCTCTCGGCCGCCGACGTGCTCGTGGCGGCCACCGGCGACGACGAGGACAACCTCGTGACCTCGTTGCTCGCGAAGCAGGAGTTCGCGGTGCCGCGCACGCTGGCCCGCGTGAACCACCCGAAGAACGAGTGGCTGTTCACCGATCAGTGGGGGGTCGACGCCGCCGTCTCGCCGCCGCACATCCTCACCGCGATGGTCGAGGAAGCCGTCACGGTCGGCGACCTCGTGCGGTTGATCCGCCTCGGGAGCGGTCAGGTCTCGATCGTCGAGATGACCCTCCCCGAAGGGTCGACGTCGGTCGGCCGTGCGGTCTACGAGCTGCGCCTGCCCGCCGACTCCGTGATCGTGGCGATCCTTCGTGAGGGCCACGTCGTGATCCCGCAACCGGAGACCGTGCTCGCGGCCGGCGACGAGGTGCTCGCCCTCGCGTCCGGTGCCGTCGAGCGGGATCTGCGCGACGCCGTCGTGGGCGCGGACATGCCCGGCGGGGTGCCGACCGACGCGATCGACGGCGCCAGCGGCGTCGAGTAGTCAGCCGTCGGCGGTGGTCGCGGCGGCGATCGCCGCTCGCAGCGCTCGGTCTCGTTCGAGCAGCAAGGCGAGCTGGTTCCCGAACGCCTCCAGGATGCGTCGCTCCGAGGCGCTGAGCGGTTCGCGGACTCCGCGCATCACCAACAGCCCCAGGTTGCGGCGCCCCACGTTGAGCGGGAGCCGCTCCACGCCCTCCCCACCGCTGGGCGGCACGGCGCCGGGTTCCGTTCCCACCGTCGCCTGCTCCACGAGCCCGCGATCGGGACCCTCCTGCACGTACAGGGCGCCGTCCAGGAACCCGAAGGTCGCCACGACGACCCGCACCACGCCCTCGTACGGCCGAGGCCCGGGCTGGGGCTCGACCAGCATGCGGCTGAGATCCTGCTGCCGGCGGAGCTCCTCGGCGCGGGCCTCCGCAGCCCGCGCCCGCGCGTCGGCTCGGGCGACGAGCACCGAGATCAGCACCGACAGACCCAGGAAGACGAACAGCACGATCACGTCGTGCGACTTGCCGATCACGAACGTCTCGTAGGGCGGCAGGAAGAAGAAGTTGAAGACGGCGAAGCCGAGCACACTCGCCACGATGCCGGGGCCGAGCCCGCCCAGGCCGACGCACGCGACGACCAGCACGAGGAAGCCGAACCCCGTCGCGACCGGGTCGACCCGCTCGCGGATCGCCGGCGCAGCGAGCACGATCGCCGCCGTTCCAGCGACCGCGAGCACGTACGCCGCCGCGACCCGGCCGGAGACCTGGATGCGCGGACGACGTTGGGGCGGCGTGCCGACCTCGTGCCGGTCGGGCCGATCGGGTGCCTGAGATGCCGTCATGGGGTTCCCTCCGGCTCGAACCGGTACCCCATGCCGGGCTCGGTGATGAAGAACCGAGGTCGCGCCGGGTCGGGCTCGAGCTTGCGTCGGATCTGCGCCATGTACACGCGCAGGTAGTTCGTCTCGTCGTGGTACTGCGGCCCCCACACCTCCTGCAGCAGCTGTCGTCTGCGTCACGAGCTTGCCCGGGTTGCGGACCAGGATCTCCACGACGTGCCACTCGGTCGGCGTGAGCCGCACCTCACCCTCGGCGGTGCGCACCCGCGCCGCACCGAGGTCGACGGTGAAGGCGTCGGTCGTGACTTCGGGTTCCTCGTCCGTCGGACGCAGCCGCCGTTCGGCGGCTCGCAGCCGCGCGAGGAGCTCGTCCATGCCGAAGGGCTTCGTGACGTAGTCGTCGGCGCCGGCGTCGAGGGCACGGACCTTGTCCGGCTCCTGGTCACGGGCCGAGAGCACGAGGATCGGCATCCGGCTCCATGCCCTGATGCCTTCGATCACGTCGACACCGTCGATGCCCGGCAGGCCGAGATCGACGATCGCCAGGTCGGGACGCTCACGCGCGGCGGTCGCCAGGGCCTCTTCGCCATCGGGGGCGGTCACCACCTCGTACCCACGGGCGCGCAGGTTCGTGCGGAGCCCGCGCACGATCTGGGGCTCGTCGTCGACGACCAGCACCCGGGTCATCCACCCACCTCCGCAGGAGGATGCGCCGATGGCTCGGGGAGCGCCACACCGGAGGGCTCGGCGAGCGGGAACGCCACCACCATCGTCAGTCCGCCGCCGGGCGTCTCGTCGGGCGTGAGGGTGCCCCCCATCGCCTGGACGAAGCCGCGAGCCACCGCGAGCCCGAGGCCGACGCCGTCGACCCCAGCCCGAGTCGCCGAGGCGCTGGAACGGCTCGAAGACCCGTTCACGGTCCTCTGCCGGGATACCGGGGCCTCGATCGACCACGCGTAGCTCGACCCGGCCGCTGGCGGCGGATCCGAAGACGCCCACGGGAGCGTCCGGCGGACTGAACGCCCGCGCGTTCGCGACCAGGTTCGCCACCGCACGCTCGAGGAGCGCCGCATCGACGTCGATGCGCGGCAGATCCTCGGGGACATCGACCTCGACGTCGTGGCCCCGTCCCGGGAGGCTGGCCAGGGCACGCAGCACGACCTCGTCGAGCCCGACCCTGCTCGGCGTGAGGCGGAACATGCCGCTCTGGATGCGGCTCATGTCGAGCAGGTTGCCGACGAGCTCGGTGAGCCGGTCTGTCTCTTCCTCGATCGTCGCGAGGAACTCGTCTCGCTCCTCGTCGTCCCACACCACGTCTCGCTGGCGGAGGGAGCTCGCGGCCGCCTTGATCGAGGCCAGCGGCGTGCGCAGATCGTGCGAGACGGCCGACAGGATCGCCGCTCGCAGGTCACTGACCTCGGAGACCCGCTCGGCCTCCGCCACGTCGCGTTCCAGCGCCCTCGTCCGCACGGCCGCCGTCAGCTGAGCCGCGAAGGCGGCCAGCACGCGACGCCGATCCGCAGGGAGGCGGCGGCCGCGGAGGACCAGCACCCCACCGTCCTCGAGGTCGATCGTTTCATCGCCGTCGTCGGGCGAGGCGATCGACTCACCGGTCGCGGCCTCGACGCGCCACCCCCGGTCGGGGGTGGGTGTGAGGACCGCGGCGCCCTCGAGCCCGAACGTCGCGACGACCTGCCGCACCAACGTCGGCAGCGGATCTTCCTCCGCCGCGAGCGACCCGGCCATCCGCGCGAGCGCCTCGGCCTCACCCCGGCCGCGCGCGGCCTCGGCCCGCGACCGCTCCGCCCGATCGACCAGGATGCTCACGGCGACGGCGGCAGCGACGAACGCGACGAGGGCCAACAGGTTCTCGGCCTCGGCGATCGTCCACGTGTGGATCGGCGGCGTGAAGAACCAGTTGAGCAGGAGCGAGGCAGCCACCGCGCTCGCGACCGCGGGCCAGATGCCGCCGACGGCCCCGATCGCGAGCACGAGGATGAAGTAGAGCAGCACATCGGCCGCGAGGCCGAGGGAGCCACGCGCGGCGGTGAGCGCGAGCGTGAGCAGCGGCAGCCCGACGAGGGCGAGCGCGAACCCCGCGACCTGGCGGGCGGGGGGGAGCCCGACGAGCGCGCGACGCCGCTTCGGCGCCCCCCCACCCGCAGGGGCTGCGCTGGAGATAACATGCACGTCGATCGGGCCGGATTCGCCGGATCACCCGGTTGATCACCGACCCCCGGATCAGCTCGGCGACCCGCGACCGATCGCTCTCGCCCAGCACCACCTGGGTGACGTTCTCCGCCCGGGCGACATCGAGGAGCGCGTCCGGCACGCTCGCGCCGACGACCTCGTGGAACGCGCCACCGAGCGCGCGGACGAGGGCTCGCGTCTCCTCGAGCGCGGCAGCATCGGCGACGCCGTCCTCAGGCACCACATGCACGGCGACGAGGTCCCCACCGCGCCGCGTGGCCATGCGCGACCCCCGACGGATCAAGTTCTCGTCCTCATCGGGACGACTGATCGACCCCGACCAGGACCCGTTCGCGCGTCTCCCACGGTTGTTCGATGCCGTGGAATCGCGGTATTTGGCGACCGCCTCGTCCACCCGATCCGCCGTCCACAGGAAAGGGCGAGCTCGCGCAGTGCCCCGAGATTGCCGGGCCGGAAGTAGTTGGCCAGGGCGGCGTCGATCCGCTCCGCCGGATAGATCTTCCCCGCCGCCAGCCTCTCCCTGACCCCTTCCTGGGTCAGATCGACGAGCTCGATCTCGTCCGCCCTCCTCACCACCTCATCGGGAATGGTCTCACGCTGAACCACATCGGTGATCTCGTAGATGACGTCGTTTAGTGAGTCGAGATGCTGGATGTTCACCGTGGAGAGGACATCGATGCCGGCCTCGAGCAGCCGATCGACGTCCTGCCAGCGTTTGCCGTGGGTGGACCCGGGAACGTTGGTGTGGGCCAGCTCGTCGACCAGAGCGACCTCCGGCCGACGGGCGAGGACCGCCTCGAGGTCCATCTCCTCGAACGTGACGCCCCGGTACTCGAGCCGGCGTCTGGGCACGACCTCCAGGTCGCCGATCATCGCGGCGGTCTCGGCCCTCTCGTGGGGCTCCACGTAGCCGATGACTACGTCCCGACCCTCCCACCTCAACCGGTGCCCCTCCTCGAGCATTGCGTAGGTCTTGCCCACGCCCGCGGCGAAACCGAGCGTAGATACGCAGTCGCCGCGCCGACGATCGCTCATGGCAGTGGGGCCAGTCCTCCAGCGCGAGGTTGAGCATGAGCACGTTCACTCCCGGCTCGCCCAGGAACCCGAAGTCCCTGCCATCGGTGTGCTCGTCGATGAGGGCGAGCACCTCATCGGTCTTCAGACCTCTGACTTCGGCCACCCGAGGCGCCTGGAGCCTGGCGTTGGCCACCGAGATGTGGGGGTCGAGCCCCGAGCTGGAGGCGGTCACCGCATCCACCGGGACCGGGACCCCCTCGTCCAGCCCGTTCACCTCGCGGTAGGCCTCGACCCGCTCCACGATGGCGGCCAGCAGGTCGGGGTTGGTCGGCCCGAGGTTGCTGCCGGAACTGGCCGAACCGTCGTAACCGTCGCCCGCCGCCCGAGGATGGAGTCCGGGCGCGGTGAACGGCTGGCCGATGGAGATGGACCCCACCGGCCGTCCGTCGACCTCCACCAGGGAGCCGTTCGCCTGGTCCCGGAAGACGACCTGGGCGACACCGGTGACCAACAGCGGATAGGCCAACCCGGTGATCACCGTGAACACCAGGAGCATTCCCAAGGCCGGCAGCAATTGGCGTCTCATCGCTCACCCCCATCCCGGAGAGGACCAGGTCGAGCAGCTTGATCCCGATGAACGGCGTATGATGACCCCCACCCCGTATGTGGCGAGGTTTCGTCGCAGCATGACCACCCCGGCTCTCGGCCCGGAACTTGACCCCGCGCAGGGCGAGGGGGATGAGCACCACGATGATCAGCGCATTGAAGATCACCGCGGCGAGGATGGCCGACCGCGGGGTCTCCAGACCCATGATGTTGAGCCGATCGAGGACCGGGAACACTCCGGAGAACATGGCGGGGATGATGGCGAAGTACTTGGCGACGTCGTTCGAGATGGAGAAGGTGGTCAAGGCGCCCCTGGTGATGAGAAGTTGCTTGCCGATCTCGACGATCTCGATGAGCTTGGTCGGGTTGGAGTCGAGGTCGACCATGTTGCCCGCCTCCTTGGCCGCCTGGGTGCCGGTGTTCATCGACACCCCGACGTCGGCCTGGGCCAGGGCGGGGGCGTCGTTGGTCCCGTCCCCGGTCATCGCCACCAGACGGCCTCCGGCCTGTTCCCGGCGGATCAGAGCCATCTTGTCCTCCGGGGTGGCCTCGGCGAGGAAGTCGTCCACACCGGCCTCGGTGGCTATCGCCTGAGCGGTCAGTGGGTTGTCGCCGGTGATCATCACGGTGCGAATCCCCATACGCCTCAGCTGGTCGAAGCGGTTGCGGATGCCTTCCTTGACCACGTCTTTGAGATGAACCACGCCGAGCACTTCGACACCTTCGGCCACCACCAGCGGCGTGCCACCGGAGGTGGCCACCCCCTCCACCAGGGGGTCGAGGGATGGCGGGAGTTGGCCTCCCATGCCGGTGACCCAACGCTTCACCGCGTCGGCCGCCCCCTTGCGCACCGACTGGCCGTCGAGGTCGACGCCGCTCATCCGGGTCTGGGCGCTGAACGGCACCAGGTCGGCGTGACCGAGATCGCGCTCCCGGATGTCGAACCGCTCCTTGGCGAGGACCACGATGGAGCGGCCCTCGGGGGTGTCGTCGGCGAGACTGGCCAGCTGCGCCGCCGCGGCCAGGCGCTCCTCGGAGATCCCGGGGAGGGGGAGGAACTCCGCCGCCTGCCGGTTGCCCAGGGTAATCGTCCCCGTCTTGTCCAGCAGCAGTGTGGAGCAGTCACCAGCCGCCTCCACCGCACGCCCGGAGAGCGCGAGGACGTTGTGCTGGACCAGGCGATCCATCCCGGCGATCCCGATGGCGGAGAGGAGGGCGCCGATCGTGGTCGGGATCACACACACCAGCAGGGCGACCAGGACGATGACATCCTGCTCGGCATCGGAGTAGATGGCGAAGGGCTGCAGGGTCACCGTGGCCAGGATGAAGACGATGGTGAGTGCGGCGAGGAGGATGTTGAGGGCAATCTCGTTGGGTGTCTTCTGCCGGCTGGCGCCTTCGACCAGTGAGATCATTCGGTCGAGGAAGGTCTCACCGGGTCGGGCCGTGATCCGGACCACGATCTGATCGGAGAGCACCCGGGTTCCCCCGGTGACCGCGGAGCGGTCACCGCCGGCCTCGCGGATTACCGGCGCCGATTCCCCGGTGATGGCTGACTCGTCCACCGAGGCGATCCCCTCGATGATCTCACCGTCAGAGGGGATGATCTCACCGGCGGAGACGACGACGACGTCGTCCACGGTCAGCTGTGGCGAGGGCAGCTGCTCCAACGAGCCGTCGGGCCGGCGTCGATTGGCCATGGTGGTGGCCCTGGTCTGGCGCAGGGTGGCCGCCTGCGCCTTCCCCCGCCCCTCGGCCATGGCCTCGGCGAAGTTGGCGAACAGCACCGTGAACCAGAGCCACAGGGCGATGAGCCCGGCGAAGACGCTCTGCTCGGCGGAGACGCCGCCGAGATCGCGGACGAACAGCACGGTGGTGAGAACGCTCCCCACCAGCACCACGAACATCACCGGGTTGCGGGCCTGCAGCCGCGGGTCCAGTTTGCGGAAGCTGTCGAGGAGGGCGGGCCCGACGATTTGGCGATCGAACAGGGATCGCCGGGCGGCCCGCCGGCCTGACGGGGTCGTTGTTTCCTTGGGTTCGGTGGTCATTGCTGGAAGCTCCTAGAGCGACAAGTGCTCGACGATCGGGCCCAGGGCCAATGCGGGGAAGAAGGTGAGCCCGGCCACGATCACCACCACCCCGATCACCAGACCGACGAAGAGCGGGGTGTGGGTGGGGAAGGTCCGGGGGTCGCGGGCATCAGCGGTTTGCTCACCATCGACCCGGCGATCCCCAGCACCGGGATGATGGTGAAGAACCGGCCGACCAACATCGACAGGCCGATCGTGGTGTCGTACCAGTCGGTGGCAGCGCTCAAGCCGGCGAACGCCGAGCCGTTGTTGTTGGACCCGGAGGCGAAGGCGTAGAGCACCTCGGAGAAACCGTGGGGCCCGAGGTTGGTTCGAGATGCGAGGGCCGAGTCGATGAGCACCGATGCCGCTGCGAACCCGAGGACGGCAACGGGCATGGCCAACACGTAGAGGGCCACCATCTTCATCTCGGCGGCCTGGATTTTTTTCCCGAGGTACTCGGGGGTCCTCCCCACCATGAGACCGGCGATGAACACGGCGAGGATGGCAAAGACCAACAGCCCGTTCAGCCCCACACCGACCCCTCCCGGGCTCACCTCGCCGAAGACCATGTGGGTCAGGGCGATCCCACCGCCGAGAGCAGTCATCGAGTCGTGCATGCAGTTCACCGACCCGTTCGAGGTGCCGGTCGTTGACGCGGCGAAGGCGGCGCTGACGGGGATGCCGAACCGCACCTCCTTGCCCTCCATGTTG
>CAWGUD010000037.1:0-147464 GCA_963825685.1 uncultured Actinomycetes bacterium
GTCTTCGCCGAGTACCCCGGTCGCTGAGGCCGCCGAGGTCTCTCGACCGGATGCCGTCTGAGCGCGATCAGCGGTCCAGCGCGGCGGCGATCGTCGCGGCCGTCGCCACGTCGCCGCTGCCCTGGGCCATCTCGAGCACGCTCGTGCCCTCGTCGTTCGCCGCCCTCGCATCGGCTCCCGAGGCGAGCAGCAGCGTGACGCTCGCCACGTCGCCGGCGCGCGCGGCCGCGTGCAACGGCGTCCATCCGCCCGACTGCCTCGCGTTCGGGTCGGCGCCGGCTTCCAGCAGCACGCCGACGACCTCGACGTGGCTGCCGCTCGCCGCCGAATGCAGCGGGGTGCCGGTCATCCAGCCGGTGCCGCGGGCATCGACGTCGGCCGCGTGGTTCACGAGCAGCCGCGCTGCCTCGGGGCGGCCGAAGAAGGCCGCGAAGTGCAGCGCCGTGAAGCCGTCGGCGCTGCGGGCATCGACCGACGCCGGGTCGTACGCGAGGAGCTCGGTCAGCCGGTCGAGGTCGCCGGCCGAGGCAGCCTCGAACAGATCCATCTGCGCCACCCGCGACTGCAGCGCCTCGATCAGACCCCGGTCGAACCCGTAGCGCGCCCGCATCAGCGCCGACACGCCCTCGGGGTCGCGCGCGGTCGCGAGCGACGGGTCGTCCTCGAGCATCGCCCGCACCAGCGCGACGTCCCCGGCCTCGATCGCCGCGAACAACTCCTCGGATGTGCTTGCCATCGGGCGCCTCCTCGACTTCTATTTGCGTAGCCTAACTAAATATGACACCGTACGCGCGGTGACCACGCCAGGACGCACTTCCCCAGCGCGAGACGTGGACGCGGTGGCCGACCGACTGCACTCGGCCGCGATCCATCTGTTGCGCCGCTTGCGCGTGGAGGACGAGGCGCTGGGCATCTCCGCCCCGCGCCTCTCCGCGCTCTCGGTGCTCGTCGTCGCCGGACCGCTGCGCATCGGCGAGCTCGCGCACCTGGAGCAGGTCGAGCCGCCGACGATGACCCGCCTGGTCGACGGCCTCGAGCGCGACGGCTACGTCGCCCGATCCCCCGATCCCGACGACGCCCGGGCGGTCCGCGTCGAGGCGACCGACCGCGGCCGCGAGGCGTTGGTCGAGGGTCGCCGGCGCCGGATCGAGGCGTTCAGCACGTTGTTGGCAGGTCTCCCCCAACGGGAGCTGGCGCAGCTCGCCCGCGGCGTCGTCGCGCTGGAGCACGCGCTCGCCGCCGATCCTCAGCCCGGTGCGACCTCCCGCAGCCGCCCGGTGCGCACGTCGTAGAGGAAGCCGCTCACCGCCTCGAACGCCAGGCGCGGGTCGCGCGTGATCGCGCGCACGTCGTCGAGCAGGGCGCGCTCCGCATCGTCGAAGGGCAGGAAGTCGATCTCGCCGACCTCGCTGCCCGTCGCCTCGGCGACACGAGCACGGAGACCCTCGTTCGTCGCGCCGAGCAACCCGCAGTCGGTGTGGTGCACGACGGCCGCTTCCCTCGTGCCGAGCACCGCCGACGACAGCACCAGGGATCGCACCGCGTCGTCGGTGACCCGCCCGCCGGCGTTGCGGATCACGTGAGCCTCGCCGAGCGCGAGGCCGAGCGCCTCTTCGGGCCGCAACCGGGCGTCCATGCAGGCGAGCACCGCGACCCGCCGGCTCGGCGGCGCCGCCCGTTCGGTCGCCACGAAGGCCGACGCGTACGACGCGTTCGCCTCGAGGGCCTCGTCGCGGAAGCTCACCGCGGCGTCCGTCCCGCGACGACCTCGCCGCCCTTCCACACCGTGCGCGGCCGCTGCAGCGCGACGATGTCGTCGACGGGGTTCGCGTCGTAGAGCACGAGGTCGGCGAGGGCGCCTTCGCGCACGCGCCCGACGTCGGGCACGCGCAGCAGTTCCGCGCCGCTCGACGTCGCCGCGATCATCGCATCGAGGGGACGCATGCCCCACGCGACCAACCGCGCGAGCTCGTGCGGCGCACCGCCGTGCGGGTTGAACGGCGTACCGGCGTCGGTGCTGCAGACGTGGCGCACCTTCGCCCGCAGCGCGAGCGCCTGCGCCCGCTCGGCGTCGTCGACCACCGAGCTGATCTTCTCGAGGGCGTAGTCCGGCACCTCGGCCGGGTGCTCCAGCATGCCGAACGCCGCCGAGAGGGTCGGGCCCCGGAACGTGCCCCGCTCGGCCATCAACGCGGCGGTCGGCCTCGTGAGCTGCACGCAGTGCTCGACGGAGTCGACCCCGGCCCGCACCGATCCGGTCACTCCCTCGGCGCCGATCGCGTGGGCCGCCACGCCCCTGCCCCACGAGTGGGCCTCGTCGACCGCGGCACCGATCTCCTCGGGCGTGAACGCCGTGAACGTGGCCCCGATCCCCGGGGTGAGCACGCCGCCGGTGGCGACCACCTTGATCGCCCTCGCGCCCGCCTTGATCTCCTCGCGCACGGCCCGGCGGACCGCATCGGCGCCGTCGACCTCGCGCGCGAACGCCACGTTGTGGCCGTGCCCTCCGGTGACCGTGAGCGCCCGGCCGGCGGCGACGAGCCGCGGACCGGGCACCACGCCGCGGTCGATCGCCACGGCCAGCTCGCACGTGCCGAGTCCGCCCAGGTCGCGCACGGTGGTCACACCCGCCGCCAGGTGCTTCCCCACGTTGACGGTCGCCTTGATCGTCGCGAGGGCGAGGTTCATCTCGGCGGCCTCGGCCGCGAAGTCGGGGCCCCCGTCGAAGTTCAGGTGCACGTGGCAGTCGACGAGGCCGGGGGTGAGCGTGCGGCCGCTCCCCTCGACGGCTCGGGCGGCGCGGGCGGCACGCGGGGCCCGGACATGCGATCCGACCCAGGCGATGCGGTCGCCCTCGAGCAGCACCCCCTGGCGGCGGCGGACCCGCAGCCCGTCGAAGAGGGTGACGTCGGCGACGTAGGTGGGGCGGGCCATCAACTCACCCACGGGCGGCACGATCTCGGTGCCGTCGTCGGCGCGAACGAGCTTCGTGCCGGCGAGCATCGTGACCACCATCGTGGCGCCGGTCTCCCCGGCTTCCAGGTAGTGCACGGCGCCGATCGGCACGACCACCGAGTCGCCGGCCACGAGCTCGAACGACGCGTCGTCGATGTGGAACGTGCCGCCGCCCGCTTCCACCGCGAAGACGTCGAGGTGGTCGTGGTGATGGGCGGGCAGGCCGCCGCCGGGAGGCACCGAGATGCGGAACAGGGCGGCCTCGTCGGCGCCCCGGCCGGGCGCGGCCAGGCTCGTGATCGTGTTGCCACCCAGCTCGAACGTGGGGTGCTCATCGGCGTGTTCGACCGGCACGGAGGGCCTCCTCAGACGTCGTCGGACTCGGGCGGGCATCTTCCCACCCGGGCCCGTGACCCGGCCAACCCCCGCGCCCGGGGCCGGGTTACGCCGTCGGCCGCTCCGCCTCGGCCTCGGCCTCGGCTTCCATGCGCTCGAGCCGGTCGTAGTAGTCGGGGAACTCCTTCAGGTGCGCCCACGCGATCCTCGCCGTGACCAGCGGGTCGTCGTCGGTGACGTCGGTCACGGGATCGTGGCGGCCGTGCTCGAGCTCCACCTCCATCCCCCGCCGGAACTGGTCCACGTCGAACGGCGCCGTGCTGAGATCGAGCCCGATCTCCGCCGCCGATGCGAGAGCCTGCTCTTCGGTGAACCCATGCCTCGGTCCGTCCATGCCGACACCTCCTGCGTCACCTCCATCCTGACGGGGTATCGCTGGGTCGCACCGGGTACGATGCCCCGCATCGCCCGGGCCTTCGGGCCCGGCCGCCCGAACGTTGCGGACCCCAGGGGAGGCTCTCGTGCTCGACGTCGCGAAGATGGCCGTCGAGGCTGCCCGCAGCGCGGGCGCCGACTTCGCCGATGCGCGCGCCGGCACCGACGAGAGCGAGTCGCTCACCGTCCGCAACCAGGAGATGGAGGGCATCGACCGGTCGACCTCGAGCGGGGTGGGCATCCGGGTGCTGGTGGGTGGCCGCTGGGGCTTCGCCGCCACCGCCCGGCTCGACGGCGCCGAGATCGACCGCACCGCGCAGCTCGCGGTCGAGATGGCCAAGGCCGCGCAGCGCCTGCCCGGCGACGCGGTCTCGCTGACGCCCGTGGAACCCGCCACGGCATCGTGGCGGACGCCGGTGAAGGAGGACCCCTTCACCGTGCCGCTCGAGGAGAAGGTCGCCCTGCTGATGGAAGCCTCCCGCGTGATGCAGGGCGTGCCCGGCCTCTCGTTCGCGGAGGCGGGTCTCGACTTCTTCCGCCGCTCGACGTGGTTCGCCTCGAGCGACGGCGCGGCGATCGAGCAGGTGGTGACGAACTCGGGTGGCGGCATCGAGGCCGTCGCGGTGGCCGACGGCGACATGCAACGACGCAGCTATCCGAACTCCTTCCGCGGACACGTGAAGGCGGCCGGCTACGAGCACATCCGCACGCTGGGCCTGATCGAGGAGGCCGAGCGCATCGGCTCGGAGGCGGTCGCGCTGCTCTCGGCGCCCGAGTGCCCGAGCGAGCTCACGACCCTGGTGCTCGACTCGGGCCAGATGGAGCTGCAGATCCACGAGTCGATCGGCCACCCGATCGAGCTCGACCGCGTGCTCGGCATGGAGGAGGCGTACGCCGGCTCGTCGTGGCTCTCGCCGGGCGACCGAGGGAAGGTTCGCTACGCGAGCGATCTGGTCTCGATCACCGCCGACGCCACGCTGCCGGGAGGGCTCGGCACGTTCGGTTTCGACGACGAGGGCGTTCCCGCCCAACGCGTGCCGATCATCGTCGACGGCATCTTCGAGAACTTCCTGTCGAGCCGCGAGACGGCGGCCGTCGTCGGCCAGACCTCGAACGCGACCAGCCGAGCCGACGGGTGGAGCCACCTGCCGCTGATCCGCATGACGAACGTCTCGATCGAACCGCGCGAGGGAACCCTCGCCGAGATCATCGGCGACACCGACCGCGGCATCTTCATGACCACGAACAACTCGTGGTCGATCGATGACAAGCGCATCAACTTCCAGTTCGGATGCGAGCAGGCCTGGCGCATCGAGAACGGGAGGCTGACCACGCTCTACAAGAACCCGAACTACACGGGCATCACGCCCGAGTTCTGGGGCTCGTGCGACGCGGTCGGCGGCGCCGAGGACTGGGTCGTCTGGGGCACACCGAACTGCGGCAAGGGCCAGCCCGGCCAGGTCGGGCGCGTCGGCCACGGCGCCTCGCCCGCCCGGTTCCGCGACGTGCAGGTCGGGGTGCGTGGATGAGCGGCGCCGCCGACGTGCTCGGGCCCGACGCGTTCCGCAGGATCGCCGACGGTGCGTTGTCGGTGCCGGGCGCCGACGACGTCGAGGTGCTGCTGATGCACGAATCGGGAGGGCTCACCCGGTTCGCCAACTCGGAGATCCACCAGAGCATCGCGCGTGAGGACACGGGGCTGCGCGTCCGCGTCGCGAAGGGCGGCCACATCGGCGTGGCCGCCTCGAACGACGCCACGCCCGAGGGTGCGCTGGCCGCCGCACGCAGCGCGCTCGAGATGGCGGAGATCGTCGCGGCCGACCCACTCTGGCCGGGACTCGCCCCGCCCGCGCCCGTCTCCGACGTCGATCGGTTCTTCGAGGACACGGCCTCGGCCTCGCCCGAGATGCGCGCGGCGGCCGTGGCCGAGCTGATCGGCACCTGCGCCCCGGGGTGCCGCGCGGCGGGGGCCTACGAGACGATCGCCGTCGAGCTCGGTGTCGCGAACAGCGAGGGTCAGTTCTGCTGGGCGCCGTCGACGCAGGCATCGCTCACCACGGTCGTCACGGGCCCCGACGGGGGCAGCGGGTTCGCCGAGGTCTTCGCCGGCTCGACCGGCGCGATCGACGCCGGCGCGATCGGGCGGACGGCCAACGAGAAGGCGGTCGGTTCGGCGTCGCCCCGAGCGCTCGACGCCGGCACGTACACCGTGGTGCTCGAGCCCGCCGCGACGGCGACGCTCGTCGGCTTCCTCGCGTGGGTGGGGTTCGCCGGACGCGCCTACATCGAGGGGCGTTCCTGCTTCGACGGCAAGGAGGGCGAGCAGGTCGCCGCGCCGTCGGTCTCGATCTGGGACGACGGCACCGATCCGCGCACGCTCGGCGTGCCGTTCGACTTCGAGGGCACGCCGAAGCAGCGGGTCGACCTCGTCGCCGACGGGGTCTTCCGCGGCGTCGTCTACGACCGCCGCGCCGGCAAGGAAGTGGGCCGCCCGTCGACCGGTCACGGCCTGCCGTCGCCGAACCCGGAGGGACCCTTCCCGCTGCATCTGTTCATGGACACGGGCGACGCGACGGTCGACGAGATGATCCGCTCGACGGAGCGCGGGTTGCTCGTGACCCGGTTCCACTACTCGAACATCGTGAACCCGATGGAATCGTCGATCACGGGCATGACGCGCGACGGGACGTTCCTGATCGAGCGAGGCGAGATCGTCGGGCCGGTGCGCAACCTGCGGTTCACGCAGTCGATCCTCGGGGCGCTCTCGAGCGTCTCGATGGTCGGGCGCGAGGCGCACCTGGCGAGCGAGTTCTTCTTCAGCGCCTCACGGGTGCCCGCGCTGAAGGTCGACGAGTTCCACTTCTCGGCGTCAGCGACCACTGAGGTCGGGGCGACCGGGGTCGCTTCCTGTTCGCGCATGGCGTCTGGCCTTGCGCAGCACGCGGACGATCACCCAGACGCTGCCGACGATCCGCCGCGATGAACGCCAGCACGACCGCGATGCCGATCGCGCCGGCGACCCAGAGCCATCCGCCGATGCACCCGAGGTCGGCCTCGTCCGCGAACTCCTGCGTCGTGAGGGAGTCCCCGTCGGCGTCGATCACGCGATCGGTCGACAGGCTCGAGGGGCGGAACTCCACCTCGACGTCGGGCCACGAGCCCGAGTACTCGACCGTGGCGACGTAGGCGTCGTCGGGGTCGAGCGCGCCCTCGAGCGGATCGGTCACCTGCATCAACGGCGGCTCGCTCCCCACCGGGAAGATCGTCTGCGACGTGCCGCCTCCCTCGACGCGCCAGCGGACCGGGCCGTCCAGGTCCGCGACCTGCACCGCCTCGATGCGTTCCTCGCCGCACCGCGGCGCCAGGATCACCGCCCGTCCGCGCTGGTCGGCGCGCACGCCCGCCGTCGGGTGGGTCTCGATCGTGCACGCGGGGACGAGCGAGGCGACGGCGAGCGCGACGAGGAGAGCTCGGGAGCGGTGCACGGGACAGTTGTACGACGGCCGAGCCCGTGGAAGCGGTAGGCTGGCCGCCCCCAGGTTCAGGGCTCGTCCTCAAGGAGGCTGGCAACGATGCAGGTCGCGGACGTGATGCACACCGACGTGAAGGCGGCCGACGCCGAGGACACGTTCGCCGACGTCGCCAAGACGATGCGCACGAACGGCATCTCGTCGGTGGTCGTGCTCGATGGGAAGAAGCTCGCCGGCATCGTGACCGAGCGCGACATCGTGAACCTGGTGGCCGCGGGCGGTGACCCGCACTCGGTGAAGGTGGCCCACGGCATGACCCGCCGCGACCTCGAGACCGTGGGGCCGAAGATGGACCTGGCCGACGCGGCCGAGCACATGGTGGCGCGGAACATCCGTCACCTGCCCGTGGTGGACCGGGGTCGCGTGGTGGGCATCGTGTCGATCCGCGACCTCACGCGGTGGGCGGCCGACGAGCTCGCGAGCGGCGCCGAGATGCCCGACATCGCGCGCAGCCACAAGGCGCTGCAGGCCGCGAGCGAGCTGCAGAAGCAGCGGCGCAAGGGCGCCTAAGGCCCCCTGGCCCCGAGGGGCGTCGACGGCAGCGCGTGCCTGGTACTCGTTCCGATGACTAGGCAAGGACCTCCGTGTTTTCGTCGCAGGTGCCACTACGGAGGTCCTTGCCTAGTCGGTTCGGAGTCCCAGCACCTCGGGGGAGGTCGCCGCTCCCGACAGCCCGCCCGACGCCAGGCACCTATCCCTCCGACGCTCGCTCGAACGCCTCGGTGGGGTCGTGGAGCGATCCCAGCGCCGCCACGTCACGCGGGAAGAACAGCGACAACGTCCAGTCGAGCACGACGCGCACCTTCCTGTTGAGCGTGGGCAGCTGGAGCAGGTGGTACGAGCGGGTCACGAACCACGCCGGGAACCCGCGCAGGTGCACGCCCATCACGACCGCGACCCCGCGGTAGCGTCCCAGCGAGCACAGGGCGCCCAGCGCCTTGAACCGGAACGGCTCCACGTCGCGGCCCTCGATCGTGGCGAGCACGTTCGCCGCGAGACGCTTGCCCTGCCGCGTCGCGTACTGCGCCGAGGGCGGACAGAAGCCCCCCGCCACCAGATCCGGCACGGCCGCCGCGTCGCCGGCCGCCCACAGCACACCCTCGTGGCCCTCGACCCGCATCGCGGCGTCGACGCGCAGCTTCCCGTGGTCGTCGACCGGCAGCTCCGAGAGGGCCGCCAGCGGCTCGGGTTTGACGCCCGCGGTCCACACGAGGGTCTCCGCCGGGAACGTCTCCCCGTCGCTCAGGCGCACGACCCCGCCCTCGACCGAGTCCAGGCGCGTGCCGGTCTTGATCTCGATCCCTCGCTCGGCGAGCTCCCGAGCCGCCCATGTCCCGAGGTCGCCGCCGATCTCGGGCAGGATCTCGTCCCGTGCCTCGACCAGCACCCACCGCGGCTCGTCGGGTCCGATCTCCGGCATGTGCTTCAGGGCCCACCGGGAGAGGTCTTCGAGCTCCCCCAGCGCCTCGACCCCCGCGTACCCGGCGCCCACGAACACGAACGTCAGGGCCGCCCGTCGCCGCGGATCGCGATGCGGCCGCTGCGACGCGGCCTCGAGCCTCGACAGCACGTGGTTGCGCAGCAGGATCGCCTCGCCGAGCGTCTTGAATCCGATGCCGTGCTGCGCGAGTCCCGGGACGGGCAGCGTTCGCGAGCGCGACCCCGGCGTGAGCACGAGCTGGTCGAACGGCATCTCGAAGCGGTCGCCGTCGACGCCCCGCAGGTGCAGCAGCCGGTGCTCGGCGTCGACGCGCTCGACGTCGCCGACGACGACGCGGGCGCGCCGCAGCGCCGAACGCAGCGGCACGACCACGTGACGAGGCTCGAGCGTCCCCCCCGCGGCCTCGGGCAGCAGCGACTGGTAGAGGAAGACGTTCTCCGTCGAGACCAGCGTGAGCGAGTGCCCACCGGTGCGCAGGCGCTGCTGCAGGCCCCGGGCCGCGTTCAGCCCGGCGGCGCCTCCGCCCACGATCACGACGTGCATGACCCCGACGTTACGACCAGGAGGCGAGCAACGCGGGAACCTCACCGAGATCGTCGACCGAGGCATCGGCCTGCGCGAGCTGCGCGGGGGTGGGCTCGTCGGGGGCCTCGCCGCGCAGCACCCACACCGCGCGCATGCCCGCAGCCTTCGCCGGACGGACGTCGTAGTCGAGGCGGTCGCCGAGCATGACGGTGCTCGCCGGCGACACACCGGCCGTGGAGAGCACGTGCGAGAAGAGCCTCGGGGTCGGGCTTCTGCAACCCGAGGTCGTCGCTCACGCCCCAGACCTCGAAGAACCGCGTGAGGCCGTCGCGCTCCATCGCCTGACGCACCGAGCTGGGCTGGTTCGCGATCACCCCGAGCCGGAAGCGACCCTCGAGCGCCTCGAGGCACGGCACGACGTCGGGGTAGAGGGCCGTCGGCGGATACGCCCAGTAGCGCGCGGCACGGGCCTCCACGGTCGCGAGGTCGTCGACGGATCCCAGGAATCGCGCCGTGAGCCGGCGCCGGAACGACTCCGATTGTGCGGCCCGCGCGGCGGCGTACTCCGCATCGAACTCCTCGTCGGTGAACGACGCCCCCGACTCGCGCAGCGCCTTCATCCACGAACGCGCGTAGATCGAGTCGTCGTACATCACGCCGCCGATGTCGAAGAACACCATCTCCAGGGCAGCGCGAGTCACGGTCGCATCGTAGCCACCCGCGCGGCCGCTGGAGCCGACGCTATCGACCCGCGCGCCGCTTCAGCTCGTCGACGAGCTCGGCAGGGGTCGTGTTGCAGCCGAGTCGGAAGTCGTACCGAGCCCCGTGGCAGTCGCTCGACCCCGTCGGCACCAGGTCGAGTCGCTCGGCCATCGCCCGGTAGTAGGCCCGGGTGGCATCGTCGTGATCGGGATGGTCGACCTCGAGCCCCACCATGCCACCCTCGGCCATCCGCTCGATCAGCGCATCGGGCACCGAGCCGTTGCCCTTCCACATCGCGGGGTGGGCGAGCACGCACACGCCCCCGGCGTCTCCGATCAGCCGCAGCGCATCGACCGGGTCCAGTGCGTGCTTGGGCACGTAGGCGACGCCGCCGTCGGCGATGTAGCGATCGAACGCCTCCTTCTCGGTGCCGACGATGCCCGCTTCGACCATCGCCTGCGCGACGTGGGGTCGGGCGATCAGATCGTCGCCGGCGATGCGCCGGACGTCGTCGAACGAGATCTCGTACCCGGCTTCCTGCAGCTTCTCGATCATCATCTCGCCACGGCGGAACCGGGTGTCGGTCAGCCGCTTGAGCTCCTCCTGCAGCGGTCCGTGGGAGGGGTCGACCCAGTACCCGAGCACGTGCAGGCTGGCCCCGTCGTACTCGGCCGAGAACTCGATACCGGGCACGATCTCGATGTCGGCGCCATCGGCGGCCGTCGCCGCTTCGTCGAGGCCGGCGAACGTGTCGTGGTCCGTGACGCCGAGGCCCTCCAGGCCGCGCTCGATCGCGAGCTTCACGTTGTGGGTGGGCGTCTCCGTGCCGTCGCTGAAGGTGGAGTGGGTGTGCAGGTCGTAACCGCTCATACCCAGATGGTCCCAGACCGCGCTTCGGGACCGCCCGACTACGGCGCGGGCGCCACGAGCGCCGGACCGATCTCATCGACGGAGCGGCATCCGGTGAGCGCCATCGCGTTCTCGAACTCCGAGCGAAGGATCTCGAGCACACCGGCCACGCCCCTCTCCCCTTCGGCGGCGAGACCCCAGATCGTCGGACGCCCGACGAGTACCGCCGATGCGCCGAGGGCCAGGGCGGTCAGCACGTCGGTGCCCCGCCGAACACCGCCGTCCGCCAGCACCGGCACCCGCCCGGCGACCTGCGCCGCCACCTCGGGCAAGGCGTCGAGCCCCGCAGGTGCCCGGTCGAGCTGGCGTCCGCCGTGGTTCGAGACGACGATCGCATCGGCGCCGGCCTGCACCGCGAGCTCGGCGTCCTCCGCCGTGAGGAGGCCCTTCACCACCACGGGCAGACCGGGCGCGCGATCCCTGATCCAGCCCAGGTCGTCCCAGGTGAGCGAGGGGTCGAACAGGTAGTCGCTGGCCCCGATGCCGATCGGCATCACGAAGCCGCTGCGCGTGTCGCGGTGACGCAGGCCGCTCACGGGGAAGTCGACGGTCCAGCAGATCGCCGCGTACCCCGCCGAGACCACGCGCTCGAGCATCGCCTCGGTGAACCCTCGGTCCTGCGCCACGTAGAGCTGCCACCACTTCGGCCCCTCGCTCACGGCCGCGACCTCCTCGAGGAAGGACTCGGTGGTCGAGGACACGACCATCAGGGTGCCGGCGGCGGCGGCCGCCCGCGCGGTGGCGAGCTCGCCGTCGGGATGTGCCAGTCGCTGGTACGCCCACGGCGCCACCGCGACCGGGAAGCGCAGCGGTGCGCCGAGCACGGCCGTCGAGGTGTCGGGCGAACCCGCACCCCGCAGGAACCGAGGGCGCAGCGTCCACCGATCGAACGCCCTGCGGTTCTCCGCGAGCGTCCACTCGTCGCCGGCGCCACCCTCGTAGTAGTCCCAGACGTCGGATGAGACCGCCGCACGCGCGACCGGGAGGTAGTCCTCGACGGTGACGTATCGCGGGGTCTCGCTCATGTTGCGAGCCTATCGCCGACGGAGATCCCGGCCGATGATCACCGACGCGCTGCGCCGCTCCGCGCACCCACGCGTCCGGCGCCCATGTCGCGGGAGAGGCCTCGCGACGTCTCGCGCACCGCCGCGACGACCGCGGCGGCCTGCCGGCCCTCGGGCACGAGTCGCTCGACCGGGCCGACGACGCCGATCGCTCCCACGGAGTGACCCCGGTCGTCGAAGACCGGCGCGGCGATCTCCGCCTCCCCGACGATCGCCTCCTCGTCCTCGAGTGCGGTGCCCTCCGCGGCGACCGCGGCGAGCACCTCCTCGAGGGCGGTCGGGTCGGTCACCGTCCGGCCGGTGAGCGGCACCAGCTCGAGCCCGAGAAGGGCGCGGCGCGACGGCTCGGGGAGGAAGGCGACGATGGCCTTCCCCAGGGCGCATGCGTGCCACGGGATCGACGCCCCCACCTCGAGGATCTGCACCGAGTTGTCCGGGCGGAACACGTGGTGCACGATCAGCACGTTCGTCCCGTGCAGGACCCCGACCCGCACGGCGTCGCCGGTTCGCGAGGCGAGCGAGTCCGCCCACAGCAGCGAGCGCGCACGGAGCTCGTGGTTGTCGAGGAAGGCGTTGCCGAGCTGCAACATCGCCGGTCCGAGCCGGTACTTGTCGGTCTCGGGGTCCTGCTCGACGAGCTCCTGGGCCTCGAGGGTCCGCAACAGCCCGTAGGCCGTTCCCTTGGCGAGCCCGAGCCGATCGGCGATCTCGGTGACGCCCATCCGTGGGGTGCCCGTGCCGAGCACCTTGAGGATCCGCGAAGCTCGCTCGACGGACTGGATCATGCCCGTGCGCGGTGCCGGCCCGGTCAACGACCGCCGTCCAACGACCGAGCGAGCGCCGTGAACAGGTACGAGGTCGAGGTGGCCCCCGGATCCTGATGCCCCACGCTCCTCGGTCCCAGGTACGAGGCGCGGCCCTTCCGCGCCTGCATCGGGATCGTGGCTCGCATGCCCTCACGCGCGGCCTCGGCCGCCTTGCGAGACGCCGAGGCCCCGTCGCCGCCCCCCCGCAGCTCCCGCTCGAACGCGACGAGCGCGGGTGCGTAGGCATCGACGATCGTCTTGTCGCCTTCCTCCGCCGCGCCGAGCCCCTGGATGCCGTCGAGACCGGATCGCAACGCCTTCCACAGGTCCTCGGCGTCGAACGACTCGGCGTCGCCCAATGCCTCCCCCGCTCGGCGCAGGCAGGTGCCGAACAGCGGCCCGGCGGCGCCCCCCACGCGATAGATCAGGGTGCCCCCGACCCGGATCAACAGCTCGCCTGCGGGCAGGTCGGAGGTGGCGTCGAGATCGGTCACGGCGGCCGAGAACCCGCGATCCATGTTGATCCCGTGGTCGGCGTCGCCGATGGCCGCATCGAGTTGGGTCAGGAAGTCTCGGTTCGCCGCGACCTCGTCGGCGGACCCGCGCACCCAGCGGCGGATCATGGTGGCGTCGTACACGTTGTCGAACACCCTCTCGCGAGCGTTGTCAGCCCGTTCGGTCACCGCCGCAACCATCGAACCACCTCCAGGTCGTGTCAACTTCCAGTGCACGGGTGTTCGACGATACCGAACAATAGTTGGTCCTGTCGAGATGGATTCGATGTGACAAGACTATTGACATCTCGTTACGAACGGAGTTGGCTCGAGTCGACACGGTCCCGACGGTGGGGCCCGCTACGGAGGGGGTGGTCGCTCAGATGTTCCTCGGAGAGGTAGTCGGCACGGCGCTGCTGGTCTTGCTCGGTGACGGCGTCGTGGCCGGTGTGCTCCTCAACAAGTCGAAGGCGCAGAACTCGGGATGGGTGGTCATCACCTGGGCCTGGGCGATGGCCGTGTTCATCGGCGTGCTCGGCAGCCTCGCGGTCGAGGGGGGCGTCGCCCACCTCAACCCCGCGGTGACGGTCGGCCTCGCGTCGATCGACGCCTTCCCCTGGGAAGACGTGCCGACCGCGATCGCCGGCCAGTTCGTCGGCGCGTTCATCGGCGCGACGCTCGTGTACCTCGCCTACCTCGCGCACTGGAGCGAGACCGACGACGCGGGGCTCAAGCTCGCGGTGTTCTCGACCGGTCCGGCGATCCGCAACACCCCCGCCAACCTGATCACCGAGATCATCGGCACGTTCGTGCTGGTCTTCGGCATCCTGTCGATCTCGGGGCTCGCGATCGGCGAGGAGGCGTTGTCCGGCGCGCTCGCGACCGGTGCCCTGCCCGTGGGCCTGCTGGTCCTCGTGATCGGCATGGCGTTGGGTGGCCCGACCGGCTACGCGATCAACCCGGCCCGCGACCTCGGCCCGCGCATCATGCACGCGATCCTTCCGATCGCCGGCAAGGGCGGCTCCGACTGGGCCTACTCGTGGATCCCCGTCGTCGGCCCGATCGTGGGCGGCGTGCTCGGGGCGCTGGCGGCTGACGCGATCTTCGGCTAGAGACGGTCGGCGGGAGGGTCCCGTGAGCCCTCCCGCCGCCCCTCCACGACGGGAAGCGAGGCACGCATGAAGAAGCTGATCAACGACCCGGCGGACGTCGTCCGCGAAGAGCTCCAGGGCATCGAGGCGGCACACCCCGACCTCGTGAAGGTGTCCTACGATCCGTACGTCATCTCTCGGGCCGACGCGCCAGTGCAGGGCAAGGTCGCGCTGGTCTCGGGTGGCGGATCCGGACACGAACCGATGCACGGTGGCTTCGTCGGCATGGGCATGCTCGACGCCGCATGTCCCGGCGAGGTGTTCACGTCGCCCACCCCCGATCAGATGGAGGCGGCCACCAAGGCGGTCGACGGCGGGGCCGGCGTCGTGCACATCGTGAAGAACTACACCGGCGACGTCATGAACTTCGAGATGGCGGCGGAGCTCTGTCGTGCCGAAGGCACCGACGTCGAGTCCGTGATCGTCGACGACGACGTGGCGGTGCAGGACTCGCTCTACACGGCGGGTCGTCGCGGCGTGGGCACGACCGTGCTGATGGAGAAGATCGCCGGAGCGGCCGCCGAGCAGAAGCGGCCCCTGAAGGAGGTCGCCGACATCTGCCGAGAGGTGAACGCCAACGGGCGCTCGATGGGCATGGCGCTCACCTCGTGCACCGTGCCGGCCGCGGGCTCCCCCACGTTCGAGCTCGGCGACGACGAGATCGAGATGGGCGTGGGCATCCACGGCGAGCCCGGACGCGAGCGCATGAAGATGAAGCAGGCGTCGGAGATCGTCGACATGATGGCGACCGCGATCGTCGACGACCTCCCGTTCAGCAAGGGCGACCAGGTGCTGGCGTTCGTGAACGGCATGGGTGGCACGCCGTTGATCGAGCTCTACGTGGTCTTCAACGAGCTCAACAGGTTCCTGTCGGGCCGCGGCATCACGATCTCGCGCAACCTGATCGGCTCGTACATCACCTCGCTCGAGATGGCCGGATGCTCGATCACGCTGCTGAAGCTGAGCGAGGACTTCACGACGCTCTGGGACGCTCCGGTGAACACGGCCGGTCTGCGGTGGGGGGTCTGAACCCCCCGCCCGGGGCGGGCGGAACGAGGGGGTGGGTGCCGAGATGAGCGGCACCGCAGGCGTGTCGTACGACGACGTCGTCGCGTGGCTCAAGACCTTCACCGCCACGATCGCCGAGAACAAGGCGTACCTCACGGAGCTGGACTCCGCGATCGGCGATGCGGACCACGGCATCAACATGGACCGGGGATTCCAAGCCGTGCTCGGCAAGCTCGACGGGGCCGCACCAGGCGACATCGGCGCGCTGTTCAAGACGGTGGGCATGACGCTGGTGTCGACCGTGGGGGGCGCGGGCGGGCCGCTCTACGGCACGTTGTTCCTGCAGCTGGGCGTCGCCACCGCCGGGAAGGACGAGATCACGCCCGAGGATTGGGCGGCTGCCCTCGCAGCCGCGGTCTCCGGCGTGCAGGCACGCGGCAAGGCCGAGGCCGGCGACAAGACGATGCTCGACGCCTTGATGCCCGGTCGCGACGCCTTCGCCGCCGCGGTCGCCGACGGAGCGGATCTGCCCGCGGCGCTCCGTCGCTCGGCCGACGCGGCCGAAGAGGGCATGACGGCCACGATCCCCCTCGTGGCGAGGAAGGGCCGAGCGAGCTACCTCGGCGAACGCAGCGCCGGGCATCAGGACCCCGGCGCGACCTCGAGCTACCTGTTGTTGCGCACCGTCGCCGACACATGGGCCGGCGACGACCGACCATCGGAGGAGGCCCCTCATGGCTGAGTACGTCGGTGCCCTCGACCAGGGCACGACCAGCACCCGATTCATGATCTTCGATCACGGCGGTCAGGTGGTGGGCGTCGACCAGAAGGAGCACGAGCAGATCTTCCCCAAGCCGGGGTGGGTCGAGCACGACCCTGCCGAGATCTGGGCCCGCAGCCAGGATGTGATCGCCGGAGCTCTCGAGAAGGCGAGCCTGTCGGCGGGCGACATCGCCGCGATCGGCATCACGAACCAGCGTGAGACCACCGTGGTGTGGGACCGCTCCACGGGCCAGGCGATCCACAACGCGCTCGTGTGGCAGGACACCCGCACCGATCAGATCTGCAACGAGCTGATCGCCGACGGCGGCCAGGATCGCTTCCGCGAGAAGACGGGACTCCCGATCGCCACATACTTCTCCGGCCCGAAGGTTCGGTGGATCCTCGAAAACGTCGACGGGGCGCAGGCGCGAGCCGATGCCGGCGAGTTGGCGTTCGGCAACATCGACACGTGGTGCATCTGGAACCTCACGGGCGGCGTCGACGGTGGCCAACACGTCACCGACGTGACCAACGCGAGCCGCACGATGCTGATGAACCTCGAGACCCTCGACTGGGACGACGACCTCCTGAACGCGATCGGCGTGCCTCGCTCGATGCTTCCCGAGATCCGCTCGTCGAGCCAGGTCTACGGCGAGGCGGTCGGTGCGGCCGCCGGCGTGCCGGTGGCCGGCGACCTCGGCGACCAGCAGGCGGCCCTGTTCGGCCAGACCTGCTTCGACGTCGGCGAGGCCAAGAACACGTACGGCACGGGGTCGTTCCTGCTGCTGAACACGGGCACGGACGCGGTCCAATCGAAGAACGGGCTGATCACGGGCGTGGGCTACAAGATCGGCGACCAGCCGGCCGCGTACATGCTCGAAGGCTCGATCGCGATCACGGGCGCCCTGGTGCAGTGGCTGCGCGACAACCTGAAGATGATCGAGGCCTCCCCCGACGTCGAGGCGCTCGCCAAGACCGTCGACGACAACGGCGGCGTGTACTTCGTGCCGGCGTTCTCGGGCCTGTTCGCACCGTACTGGCGCAGCGAGGCGCGCGGCGTGATCGCGGGACTCACGCGCTTCGTGACCGCCGGGCACATCGCGCGAGCCACGCTCGAAGCCACCGCGTGGCAGAGCCGTGAGGTCGTCGACGCGATGAACGCCGACTCCGGCGTCGAGCTCACCTCGCTGAAGGTCGACGGCGGCATGGTGCACAACGACCTGCTGATGCAGACGCAGGCCGACGTCCTCGGCGTGCCGGTGATCCGTCCGACCGTGGCCGAGACCACGTCCCTCGGCGCCGCGTACGCGGCCGGCCTGGCGACGGGCTTCTGGGCAACGATCGACGACCTGCGCGGGAACTGGGGCAAGGACAAGGAGTGGACGCCCATGATGGATGCGGCCGAGCGTGAGAAGGAATACGCGATGTGGAAGAAGGCCGTGACCCGCACGTTCGACTGGGTCGAGTGAGCCGGGAGGCCGTCAGTGAACGACGAGAAGGAAAGAGAGACGAGACGAGCACGACGAGCACGAGGGATCGTTCGCCGAGGGCCAAGCGGATCACGACCCCGACGCCGATACGCACGGGGACTTCGCGGAAGGTCAGGAGCAGGAGCACCGCGAGCCCGCCGAGGTCGAGAAGGGCACGTTCGCCGAAGGGCAGACCGACGAGGACGAACATCCCGTGACACCTCAGCGGGGCGACTTCGCGCGCGGGCAGGAAGACGAGGAGGGCGAAGACTGAGCTCGTTCCCCGGCGGCATGGCATGATTCGCCGATGAGCGGAGGTGCGGGCACGGCTCCACACGTCCTGATCGTGGGCGGCGGCGGCACGGGTGGCGCCCTCGCCCACGATCTCGCCCTGCGCGGCGTCCGCGTGACGCTCGTCGAGCGCGGCGAGTTCACCTCGGGCACCACCGGGCGCCATCACGGCCTGCTGCACAGCGGCGCCCGCTACGCCGTGAACGACGAGGAATCGGCGATCGAGTGCATCGAGGAGAACATGCTCCTGCGCCGCATCGCGCCCGGTTCGTTCGAGGAGAACGACGGTCTGTTCGTCGGCATCACCGACGAGGACATGGCCTACCTGCCCGTCATTCCTCGAGGGGTGCGAGCGCACGGGCATCCCGACGCAGGTGCTCAAGCCCGACGAGGCGCTGCGGCTCGAGCCGAACCTGAACCCCGACCTGAAGGTGGCCGTGCGGGTCCCCGATGCGACGATGGACGCGATGCGTATGCCCCTGCGCTTCTTCGCCACCGCGAGGGCCAACGGGGCCGACCTGTTGAACTGGGTCGACGTCCTCGACCTCGACCTCGGTGGCGGCGTGGTCTCGGGCGCGCACGTCCGCGACCTGATCACGGGGAAGCAGACGCGCATCGGGGCCGACATCGTCGTGAACGCCACGGGCCCCTGGTCGGAGCAGGTGGCTCGCATGGCGGGGGTCGACGTGCCGATCCGCCCCTCCCCCGGAGTGATGCTCGCGGTGCGCGGGCGCCTGACGAACATGGTGATCAACCGACTGCACGCGTCGGGCGACGGCGACATCATCGTGCCGCAGCGGGCGCTCTCGGTCATCGGCACCAGCTCCTGGGTCGTCTCGGACCCCGATGACCTCGGCGTGCCGGCCGACCACGTGCAGCGCATGGTCGACGAGGGCTCGATCCTCGTGCCGGCCGTGCTCGAGGCGCCATTCCGCGCGGCATGGTCGGCCGCCCGGCCCCTGATCGGTTCGCGCGACGATGCAGACTCGGGCCGCGAGCTGTCGCGCACCTTCAAGACGATCGATCACGCGGTGGACGACCGAGTGGAAGGCTTCGTGACGATCACCGGCGGCAAGGGCACGACGCTGCGGGGCATGGCTGAGGTCTGTGCCGACGCCGTCTGCCGCAAGCTCGGCATCGACACCCCGTCCGCCACGCGTGAGACGGTGCTGCTCCCCCACACGGCGGCGTACGCGGCATGACGACCGAGACCACCTCCACCCGCCGGCTCCGCGTGCATCGGTTCAAACGCGGCGACGACGCACCCCACATGGAGGAGTTCGACGTGCCGTTGGGTGAGGACGCCACGGTGCTCGAGGCCCTCCGGTGGATCCAACTGCACGGCGACCCGTCGCTCGGACTGCGCCACTCGTGCTTCCACGCCTCATGTGGCACATGCGGCGTTCGGGTGAATGGTCGGGAACGCCTCGCATGCGTGACGAAGCTCGCCGACTTCTCGGGCACGATCACGGTCGATCCGATCGCGAATCTCCCGGTGCTCCTCGACGTGGTCGTCGACATGACGACGTTCGTCGCGCACTACCCCGATCCGCACCCGATCGTGCGCGAGAGCGGGTTCCTGCCCGACGCGGCGATCGCCGACGACCTCGACGGACATGAGCGATACGAGGACTGCATCGAGTGCGGGTTGTGCCTCTCGGCGTGCCCCGTCGCCGCGACCGACGACACCTACGTCGGACCGGCAGCGCTGGCCTACGCCCAGCGTTTGCTCGAGGAACCTCGCGACGACGTCGACCGCGATGCATTGCTCGATTGGGCCGATCAGGACGCCGGCGCCTGGCGATGCCACGCCGCGTTCGAGTGCACGGAAGCCTGCCCGAGCGATGTGCGCCCCGCCCAGCGCATCATGTCGCTGCGCAAGGAGCTGCGACACCGCCGCCGTGAACAGGGCCGCGAGGTGCCGGAGCACGCAGCAGGCGAGGAGGCGACGTGAGCGAGACGCGAGCGCCGCTCGATCGCGAACGTGACCCGGGGGTCGAGGAGATCCTGCGCGGACGGCGTCAACGCGCGCCCGTCTCACGCAAGCTGCCGGGACCGATCGCATGGTTCGACCTCCGCAGCCGCAGCACCGGACACCTGGCGTTCTCGCTGAATCGCGTCACCGGGCTCGGGCTCGTGGCCTACCTCTACCTGCATCTCGCCGTCCTTTCGCAGTTGCTCGGCGGTGAGGACGCATGGAACGGGTTCCTCGAGGTCGCGACGACGCCGCTGTTCCTGGGACTCGACGTGCTCCTGGTGTTCGGGCTTCTCGCACATGGGCTGAACGGCACGCGCGTGGCGCTCGTCGGGAGTGGGTTCGTTCCCAACCGGCAGAAGGCGCTGTTCTGGTCACTGATGGCGTTCGGCGCGATCGTGCTCGTCTACTCGGCGCTGCACATCTTCGGAGGGGAAGCCTGATGGTCGCGGCCGCCCCCGAGCGCTCGACGCGGTCGCGCAGCTGGCGATGGACGGCGATCACCGGCGTGTCGCTGCTGGTGCTCGTGACGATCCACATGGTGGCGCACCACTTCGTCGTCGACGAGATCGGTGGGCTGCGCACGTATCAGCACGTGCTCGACTACATCAGCACACCGATCATCTTCGTGATCGAAGGGGTCTTCCTGGTCGTCGTGACCGTCCACGCGATGCTCGGTCTCCGCTCGGTCGTGCTCGATTTCGGCCTGTCGGATCGATGGCGACGGATGCTGGAACGTGGCCTGGTCGTCCTCGGCATCGTGACGGTCGCGTACGGGTTCGTGCTGATCGGCGTGTTGGCGTCGAGGGCCTGAGGGCTCGTGGTCGGCATCGTCATCGTCTCCCACAGCGCCCGCATCGCCGAGGGCGTCGCCGAGCTCGCGCGCGAGATGGGTGGGGCCGAGGTGAAGCTCGAGACCGCGGGAGGACTCGAGGCCGTCGATGGCCCCGACGGTCCCGAATATCCGATCGGTACCGACGCCGTCCTCGTGATGCAGGCGATCGAGCGGGCGTGGTCCGACGACGGGGTGCTGGTGCTGATGGACCTCGGGAGCGCGGTCCTCTCGGCCGAGATGGCGGTCGACCTGATCGGCGACGAGCGGCGCGAGCGCATCCTGCTCTGCGAGGCTCCGCTCGTCGAGGGGGCCGTCGCGGCGGCGGTCACCGCCAAGCTGGGCATGCCGCTCGACGCGGTCGCCGCGGAGGCGCGCTCCGGCCTGGCCGGCAAGATCGCCCACCTCGGGACGGGTGCCGACGAGGATGCGGGCGCGACCGAGGCGTCGAGCCCCGATGCCGGCGGCGGCGCGCGCTGTCCGAGGGCCCGACCGCGGTGACCGTGTTCGCGGTCGAGGTCCCTCACGGGCTCCACGCGCGGCCCGCGGCCCGGTTCGTGCAGACCGCGGCTGGGTACGAGGCCATCGGTCAGCGTGCGCAACCTCACGACCGGTGCCGGTCCGGCCGACGCGAGCAGCCTGAACGCCGTGGCGACGCTCGGCGTGCGCGCGGGCCACGACGTGGAGGTGCGGGCGGAAGGGCCCGGCGCGACCGAGGCGATCGCGGCGCTCGAAGCGCTCGCGTCCCGCCGGTTCGACGAGCCGCCCGAAGCGACCGAGGCCCCGACCGCGGCGAGCGGACGAGGCGCACCTCGAGCCCGTCGACGCGATGGAGCACGGGGTCGTCGAGGGGGACGTGGTGACGCGGCTTCGCCGCCTCGCCCGGTGTCGCCGTCGGCGAGCTGCGGCGTTTCCACACGCCTTCACTCGACGTGCCCGACATCCCGGCGACGGATCCCGCCGCGGAGCTCGCCGTGCTCGACGCGGCCGTGGGCGCGACCGGCGATGCGATCGCCGCACAGCGCGACGCGGTCGCCGGACGAGCCGGCGAGGACGAGGCGCGCATCTTCGACGCCCACCTGCTGTTCCTGCGCGACGCGGCGCTGCTCGGGCCCGCGCGCGAGGCGATCGCCGCACGGGGCAGCAACGCGGCAGCCGCGTGGCGCGACGCCGTCGACGTCGTCGCCGCCGGATGGGACGCGCTCGACGACGAGTACATGCGCGCGCGGGCGATCGATCTTCGCAGCGTCGGCGCGCAGGTGCTGGCGCGCATCCTCGGCGTGGCCGTGCCGGCGCCGCGGCTCGACGAACCCGGCATCCTCGTCGCCGCCGACCTGACGCCCGCCGACACGGCGAGCCTCGATCCGGCGACGGCCCTTGGCATCGTCACCGCCCACGGCGGCCCGACCTCGCACGCCGCCGTGCTGGCGCGAGCCCTCGGTATCCCGGCGGTCGTCGGCGTGGGATCTCGGATCCTCTCGCTCACGGAGGGGTCGCCGCTCGCCGTCGACGGCGCTCGCGGGGACGTCGTCGTCGACCCACCGCCCGACGTCGTCGAGGCGTTCGAGTCCGAGCGACGGGAGCGGATCGAGCGCCTGGCGGAGCTGCTCGCGAGGGCCGGCGAACCCGCCACGACCCTCGACGGCACGGCCATCGAGGTGGCGGCGAACGTCGGCGGGCCGGCCGAGGTCGCGGCCGCGGTCGCCGCGGGCGCCGACGGCGTCGGGCTGTTCCGGACCGAGTTCCTCTTCATGGATCGCGAGACGCTGCCGGACGAACACGAGCAGGAAACCGCCTACCGCGCCGCCGCCGAGGCGCTCGAAGGTCGACCGCTGCTGGTCCGCACGCTCGATGCGGGGGCCGACAAGCCGGTCGCCGCCCTGGCGCAGGCCCATGAGGCGAATCCGTTCCTGGGGGTGCGCGGCATCCGGCTCGGTCTCGCTCGCCCCGAGCTGCTCCTGGCCCAGCTCCGGGCGTTGCTCCGCGTGGGCGTCGAGCACCCCGTCCGCGTGATGTTCCCCATGATCGCGACGACCGGGGAACTCGAGGCGGCACGCGCAGCCGTCGACCTCGCTCGCCAGGAGACCGGCCTCTCCCCGGCGATCGAGGTCGGCATCATGGTGGAGGTGCCGTCCGCCGCGCTGACGGCCGGCGCCCTCGCTGCGGGCGCCGACTTCTTCTCGATCGGCACCAACGACCTGACCCAGTACACGCTCGCCGCCGATCGCGGCAACGAGCACGTCGCCGAGCTCAACGATCCGCTGCACCCGGCCGTGCTGCGCCTGATCGCGGCAACGGTCGAAGGCGCCGAGGCGCACGGTCGCTGGGTGGGCGTCTGCGGCGAGCTCGCCGGCGACGAGCTCGCGACCCCGCTCCTGCTCGGGCTCGGCGTCCGCGAGCTCTCGATGGCGGCGCCCGCGATCGCGACCGTGAAGGACGCCGTCCGGTCGACGACCCTCGTCGACGCCCGGGCGATCGCCGCACGAGCCCTCCGGTGCGCGTCTGCCTCGGAGGTGCGGGACCTGCTCGCATCGGCGTAGCGTCGGGTTCAGCCGGTACGATTCGCTGACGAGGTCATGAGCACCCCCGACGAACGAGCCGCCGCCTTCCTCGCGTTCATCACGTACCTGCGCATCGCGTTGACGCCGGTGGTGATGGGCATGGTGCTCGTGCACGACCCCGCCCCGTGGGTCGAACCCACCGCCGCCCTGCTGTTCGCCTTCGCGGCCGCCACCGACTTCTTCGACGGGAGGCTGGCCCGTCGATGGAAGCAGACCTCCACCTTCGGCAGCTTCCTCGATACCGCCGCCGACAAGCTGCTCGTCTCGGGCGTGCTGCTGGCACTCGTGGCCGTCGGTCGCGTCTCCGCCTGGATCGCGTTCGTGATCGTCGGCCGGGAACTGTTGATCATGGGGCTGCGGGGCGCGGTCTCGGCCTCCGACGGCATCGTGGTGACCCCGTCGATGTGGGGCAAATGGAAGGCGACGATCCAGTTCGTCGCGATCACGTTCGCGATCTGGCGGCCCGACATCCACCTGGGCGACTGGTACCTCGACCAGTGGCTGATGGCGATCGCGGCCCTGATCACGATCGTCTCGGCGGTGCAGTACCTCGCTCGGTTCTTCTCGGTGCTGTCGGGCCGCGACGCGGCTGCCTCGGGTCGCTGACGCGTGCCGGGGCCCGTCTTCGTCACGGGAGCGTCGGGGTTCGTGGGGGGAGCGCTCCTCGCCCGATTGATCGCCGAAGGACGGCAGGTGCGGGCCCTGGCCAGGTCCGACGTGAGCGCAGCGGCGCTCGCCGAGCTCGGGGCCGTGGTCGTGCGGGGCGACCTCGGCGACCACGAGGCACTGTTGCAGGGGATGCGTGGCTGCGGGACCGTGTTCCACGTCGCCGGGGTGAACGCGATGTGTATGCGCGATCCCGGGCCGATGCTGCGCGTGAACGTCGACGGCGCTGCCGCCGTGGTGCGCGCCGCGGCCGCGGCGCGGGTGTCGCGGGTCGTCTACACGTCGTCCGCGACCACGATCGGCGAGCGGACCGGGGAGATCGGCCGCGAGGACACACCACATCGCGGCACGTTCATGTCGAACTACGAACGATCGAAGTTCCTGGGGGAACGCCGCGTGCTCGAGCTCGGGGACACGCTCGGCGTGCCCGTCGTGGCCGTGAACCCCTCGTCGGTGCAGGGACCGGGGCGCACGGGAGGATCCGCCGCGCTGCTCCTCGATATCGTGAACGGACGGCTGCCGGTGCTCGTGAACACGTGGCTCTCGGTCGTCGACATCGACGACTGCACCGACGCTCACCTGCTCGCCGAGCGTGAGGGCGTGCCGGGCCGGCGCTACCTCGTGAGCGGCGCCTCGTTCGACGTGCGCACCGCCGTGACGCTGCTCCGGCAGGCGTCCGGGCATCCGAGCCGCGCCTGGTTCGTGCCCCGCAGCCTGGCCGTGGTCGGCGGGGTCGTCGCGGGCGCGGCGACGCGGGCGATGAGGCGCGACGTTCGCATCTGCCCCGAGACCGTGCGCACCTTGCTGCACGGGCACCGCTTCGACGCATCGCTCGCGCAACGCGAGCTCGGCCTGCGCTACACGCCCATCGAGGTCACGATCCGGCGCACGCTCGCCTGGTACGCGGAGCGGGACCTCGCGCCCCCACCGATAGGATGAGGGCGTCGGATGGCGCCCACGCGGCGGCCGCGCTGAACGAGGGAGGAACCCGTGAACGAGGCCCGACCGGACCGGAACCTGGCCATGGAGCTCGCACGTGTCACCGAGGCCGCGGCGCTCGCGGCCGGGCGGTGGATCGGCCACGGCGACAAGATCGCGGCCGACGCCGCCGCCGTCGACGCGATGCGCCTGATGATCGACACCGTCTCGATGAGCGGCACGGTGGTGATCGGCGAAGGCGAGAAGGACGAGGCGCCGATGCTGTTCAACGGCGAGGACGTCGGCAACGGCGACGGCCCGGGAGTCGACGTGGCGGTCGATCCGATCGACGGCACCCGTCTCACCGCGGTCGGCCAGCCGAACGCGGTGGCCGTGATCGCCCTGGCGGAACGAGGCACGATGTTCTTCCCGGGCGCCGCGGTCTACATGGAGAAGATCGCCGCGGGCGCCGAGGCGGCGGGGGTGATCGACGTCACGGCACCGCCCGAGGAGAACGTGCGTCTCGTGGCGAAGGCCAAGGGCGTGAAACCCGAGGACGTGAGCGTGACGATCCTGGACCGGCCACGACACACCGACATGATCGACGCGGTGCGCAGCGTCGGCGCCCGCGTCTACCTGATCAGCGACGGCGACGTGGCCGGGGCGATCGCCGCGGCGGCGCCCCGCACGGGGGTGGATCTGCTGCTCGGCATCGGTGGCACGCCCGAGGGCGTGATCGCGGCGGCGGCGCTGAAGTGCCTCGGTGGCGCGATCCAGGGCCGTCTGTACCCCCGGGACGACGCCGAGCGTCGCGCCCTGATCGACGGCGGCTTCGATCTCGACGCCGTCCTCACGACCGACGACCTGGTGAGCGGCGACGACGTGTTCTTCGCAGCGACCGGTATCACCGACGGTTCGCTGCTGCGCGGCGTTCGATACTGGCCGGACGGAGCGACGACCCACTCGATGGTGATGCGATCGCGTTCGGGAACGGTGCGGTGGGTCGAGGCCGAACACCGCTTCGAGAAACTCGAGCGGTTCTCGCCGATCGCCTACCGCCCCTAGCCTCCGAGGCGCCTCGGCGCCGTATGGTGGCATGCATCCGTTCGCGCGTATCCTGAGCACGTTGCGACGACCGAGGGGGAAGAGATGGCTGAGAAGACGATCCTGGTTTGTGATGCGTGCGGCAGACCCGCCGCCGAAACCATCACGATCAAGGTCTCACGCGGCAACTTCGTGAAGGACCTCTGCTCGAACCACGTCAACGAATTGGTCGCGGGGGCCCGCAAACCACGACCGGGACGCCGCAAGGGCGTGGTCGCCGGTGGGGGCGCCGCATCGAGCACCAAGAAGTCGTCAGCTCGCACCGCCACCGGGAAGCGCCGCGGGCGGCCGCCGAAGGCGAAGACCGCCTAGGGTCACGCCCCGTCAGCCGTCGCTCGGCGAACCGAGCGAGCTCGTAGACGCCGGTGTCGACGAGGCGCAGCTCGCCCTCCTCCACACCGCGGCGGAGCGCCGCGAGGAGCTCACGGCGCACGTTGGGTGTCGTGAACGGGTCGAGGAGGCCCGCCCGCAGGGCGCGATCCAGGATCACCGTCCAATGGAGCGGCTCCGCGGCGTCGCGCAGCACCGACACCGCCGAGGCGAGCGGGTCGCCCGGCGTGCCGTCGTCCATCGGCCGCAGTCATGCGACGCCGCGGAACGCGGGGATGATCCGCTCGGCGAACAGGTCGACCATCTCGGGTTCCTGCACCGAGAACGGCAGGACCCACGGCGCGACCACGATCTCCTCCACGCCCACCGCCTCGAACGCGCGGACCCGCTCGATCACCTCGTCGGGGGTGCCCGAGAGCGTGTCGGCGCGCCACGATGCCTCGGTCTCCTCGCGCATCGCATCGCCGGGCATCGACGCCTTGGCTCGTTCGAACGCGCCCAGGAACGCCGCCTCGGTCTCGCCCAGCAGCGAGTAGAGCCCGACGGAGAGTCGGAACGTCGACGGGTCACGGTCCTCACGCTCGCATGCCGCGTGGGCGGCCGCCGCACGTTCGCCGTACGTCTCGGGTGTCCACCGCCACGCCGCGTTCCATCCGTCCGCGTACCGGGCGGCGAGACGCAGCAGACGTGGCCCACCCTTGCCGCCCACCCACACGGGGATGCGCGGCTGGACGGGGGCAGGCAACAGATGCGCATCGCGCAAGGAGACCGTGCGACCCTCGAGCGTGGCCGGCCCACCGGCGAACAGCGCGTGCAGCACCTGCAATGATCCCTCGAGCGCATCGAATCGATCGCCGACGGTGCCGTATCGGTAGCCGAACGAGGTGAATTCCTGCTCGAGCCAGCCGGCCCCCAGGCCGAGATCGAGCCGCCCTCCGGAGATGCAGTCGATCGTCGTCGCCATCTTCGCGAGGATCGACGGGTGACGGAACGGCGCACCGAGCACGAGGGTTCCCATGCGGATACGGTCGGTCACGGTCGCCAGCCCGGCGATCGCGGTCAGGGGCTCGATCGCGGCGATCGGCGTCGGATCGACGCCGTATCGATCGAACGAGTAGAAGAAGTGGTCCGAGACCCAGATCGAATCGAACCCGAGCCGTTCGGCGCGCTCGGCCCACTCGCACATCGCCTCGAACGTGATCGGGGCTCCGTCGGGGAGCGAGAATCCATAGTGCGGGAGGCTGAGGCCGAATCGCATACGAGCAGGATACGGCCGGGAGTCGTCTCCCCGCGCCCTCTACGGGCTCGGGCTCGTGACGGTGGCCCGCGTCTGCATCGAGCCGCTCAGCACGACGTCGCCGTTCACGTCGCGCACGATCACCGAGTCGTACCCGGCGAGCTCGTCGAACTCTCGCATCACGATGCCCGCGCCGCTGTCGTCGAGCCCGCCCTTCTCGATGCGACCGACCATCAGCACACCGTCGGCGCCGCGGAGGCGGACCGTGAACGGCAGCAGCTCGCGCGTCTCCTCGGGAACGCCGTTCACGAGCACGATCGCCATGTCGATGATCGACGGTGAGACGAGCGTGAGCGCGCTTCCCCCGCCGCCGTCTGAGGCCGACGGGTTGAGCGTGCCGAGGAACACCTCGTCCTCCGGGTCCCCGAACTCCGCGGAGTTCAGCAGGTCCCGGAAGCGTTCCACGGCGCTCTGCGAACGGATCGTCTCGAGCTTCACCAGCCGGTCGGAATCCGCGGCCCGGTTCGCCATCACGGCTCCCCAGCCGGTCCCGAGCACGGCGAGCATCGCGGCGAGTGCTGCGACGAGCGTGAGCCGGCTCCGACGGGCGGTCGACGGGCGGACGGTCGCGGCGGGCGACAGCCTCGCGCACCGCACCGGCGACACGCTCCTCCACGTCTGCAGGCGGCTCGAGAGGGGCCACGCCGAACGCGAGGGTGGCGGTGGCGCGCTGCAGCTCGCCCGCCTCCTTCCGGCAGGCCGCACACCAGGTCAGATGGCGGTCGACGGGCGCGCCGTCGCGCGGGGGCAGGACACCCAGGGCGTGCTCCGCCAGTCGGTCGCGCACGGTCGTGCAGTTCACACCAGTTCCTTGCCCTCGTTCGCCTTCCGTACCTTGATCATCGCCGAGCGGAGCCGGGTCTTGACCGTCCCGAGCGGGATACCGTCTGACTCGGCGATCTCACGGGCGGTCATGCCCCGGAAGTAGGCGCGCGCCACCAGCCGCCGCTCGGCTTCGGTGAGGGACGACAGTGCCCGAAGCGCCGCATCTCGTTCGATCAGCACGGCCTCCTCGTCGAGCCCCGGGTGCATCGGGCACCTCGTCGACGAGCACGAGGGTGGGCCGGGAGACGCCCGTCTCGCGACGGAGCCGATCGACCGCGAGGTTGTGCGCGATCGTCATCAGCCACGTCGACAGGCGACCCCGTGTGGGGTCGAACCGCGCGGCCTTGCGCCACGCGGTGAGGAAGACGTCCTGCGTGAGCTCCTCCGCCGACTCTCGGGTGCCCAGCAGGCGATAGCCGAGCGAGTAGATCGGTCGACCGTACCGCGCGTAGAGCGCGCGGATCGCGTCGTCGCTGCCGGCGAGGAGCCCTTCCATCAGTTGCTGTTCCTCTTTCGGGAGGAGCGGTCCGTCGTTGCGAGCCTGCACCCGGTGGTCCTTCCGGTATACGGAGCCTCGGACGATCGCGGCTTGCCGCCGACACGACCCACGGTCGCGAACGTCCATCGTACTCCGACGTTCCTTGCCTGTATCGGGTTCGCCCGCAGGCTAGGCTCGGTTCCGCGGACCGACGAAGGAGAACCGAACCGCAACATGTGGCGAATCCATGGCACGGAGATGACGACGACACGGTTGGGTCACGCGGCTCGGCTCACCATCGCGCTGGCCCTCACGGTCCTCGGTGTGATCGGCCTCTCCGCTCCCTCGAGCGCCCAGTCCTCCGGTCAGGGTTCGATCCTGCAGCTGCACCTCGACGGCGTGGTCGATCCGTTCGTCGCCGACTACCTCGTGAACGGGATCCAGGAGGCCGCCGACTCGGAGGCGTCGGCCGTGTTGATCGAGATCGATACCCCGGGCGGTCTCGTGTCGTCGACCCGCGAGATCACGGAGGCGACCCTGAACGCCCAGGTGCCCGTGGTCTGCTACGTGGCTCCGTCGGGCGCTCGGGCGGCATCGGCGGGATCGTTCGTCCTGTTGTCGTGTGACATCGCCGCGATGGCGCCCGGCACGAACGTGGGCGCCGCGACCCCGGTGGGCCTCGACGGCGCGGTCGGCTCCGACAAGGCCGTGAACGACGCCGCCGCATCGATGCGCGCGATCGCCGAGGAGTACGACCGCAACGCCGACGTCGCCGAGTCGTTCGTGACCGACGCCGTCAGCATCAGCGCCGAACAGGCACTCGCCGACGGGGTCATCGACCTCATCGCGCCGACCACCGAGGCGCTCCTCGACGAGATCGACGGCGAGACGGTCACGCTCGGCGACGGCGACGAGGTCACGCTCGAGACCGCCGGCGCGCCGATCGTCGACCGCTCGATGGGTGGCTTCGTCGGGTTCCTCCACACGTTGCTGGATCCGACCCTCGCGTTCGTCTTCTTCTGGCTCGGTCTCGCCTTGATCGTGCTCGAACTGCTCGTGCCCGGTCACATCTTCTCCGGCACGATCGGCACCGCGATGCTGATCCTCGCGATCGTGTCGTTCGGCGTGCTGCCGGTGCAGCTGATCGGCATCATCCTGCTCGTCGCCGCCGCCGTGCTGATGGTCGTCGAGTTGAACGCCCCCGGGTTCGGCCTGTGGGGCATCGCCGGCACGATCTGCCTGCTGCTCGGCGGGTGGTTCCTGTACGACCGCGCCGGAGGCGTCTCGGTGTCGCCGGCCGTGCTCGTGGGCACCGCCGTCTTCGTCGGCGTGTTCTTCGCGGTCGTGCTGCGCAAGGTGCTCTCGATCCGCCGCATGCCGGCGGCTCACGGCGTGGAGACCGTGGTCGGACAGACCGGCGTCACGCTCGGCGCAGGATTGACCCCGAACGGCATCGTGCGTGTCGCTTCGGAGGAGTGGCGCGCCACCTCGGCCGACGGCTCCTCGATCCCGGCGGGCGCCCCGGTCACGGTCACCCGACTCGACGGGCTCGTGCTCACCGTCGATCGCGACACGATCGAGCACGAGACGGCCACGGTTCCCGCGGCCGATGAGGAAGGAGACCACCGATGAACATCAACCCTGCCCTGATCGCCCTGGTCGTGGTGGTGGTGCTGGTCGTGCTGTTCCTTGCCAAGGCGATCAAGGTCGTTCCCGAGTACCAACGGCTCGTGGTCTTCCGCCTCGGCCGCCTGCTCGGACAGAAGGGACCCGGGCTCGTGATCCTGATCCCCTTCGTCGACCGGGGCATCACGGTCGACCTGCGCGAGTTCTACCTGGAGATCCCGCGGCAGGACTCCATCACCAAGGACAACGCGCCGATCGCGGTCGACTTCGTCATGTTCTACAAGGTGATGGACGCGCAGACCTCGGTCGTGCAGGTCGGCAACTTCGCGGGCGCCGCGCTGAACATCGCGTCGACCACGCTTCGAGCGGTGATCGGCGACATCCCCCTCGACGACATGCTCGCCAAACGTGACGAGATCAACACGCTGCTGCGCATCAAGCTCGACGAGGTGACGGAACGCTGGGGCGTGAAGGTCACGAACGTCGAGATCCGCGAGATCATCCCGCCCGCTGCGGTGCAGGAGGCGATGACCCGTCAGATGTCGGCCGAACGCACGCGCCGTGCGGTCGTCACGGAGGCCGACGGGCAGAAGGCCGCAGCGATCACGGTCGCCGAGGGCAACAAGGAATCCGCGATCCTGAACGCCGAGGGCTCGAAGCAGGCTGCGATCCTCACGGCCGAGGGTGAACGGCAGGCGGCGATCCTGCGCGCCGAGGGTTTCGCGCTCGCGCTGAAGACGATCAACGAGCAGGCGATGGGCGCCGATGCCAAGACGATGAAGCTGCAGTACCTCGAGGCTCTGCGATCCCTCGGGATGTCGCCGTCGTCGAAGGTCATCGTCCCGATGGAGCTCTCGAGCCTCGTCTCCGGCTTCACGGCCGTCGCGGAGGCCGCCTCCGCGAACGGGCCGTCGCCGGGATCGGAGGCCGCGTCTTCGGCATCCTGAACTGATCGCTCACATCGGCTCCGAGAGGGCGCCCGCCGAGGCGGGCGCCCTTTCGCGCGTCGGAACCGGGAGCCGTGCCGTGGTGTATGACGGTCGAGACGTGAGCGATCAGCGCCCCGTGCAGGGCCGACCATCGGAAGACGCCGAGCTCGCCGCCCGAGCCCGCGACGGCGACGTCGGCGCGTTCGAAGAGCTGGTGACGCGGTACCAGGCAGTCGCCTTCCGCGTCGCCTGGCTGGTCGTGCGCGACCGTGGCGAGGCGGAGGATGCCGTGCAGGACGCGTTCGTGAAGGCGTATTTCGCGCTGCCGAGGTTCCGGCCCGGCGCGCCGTTCCGGCCGTGGGTCCTGCGGATCGTGGCGAACGAGGCGCGCAACCGCGGGCGTTCCGCACGGCGCCGGGAAGGCCTCGCGGTGCGGGCGGCCGCGATCGGATCGGGCGACGCGGCTCCGGCGCCAGAGGCAGCGGCACTCGAACGCGCGGACGCCGAGGTGCTGGTCGCCGCGCTCGACCGGCTTCCCGAGCGCGACCGGATGGTGGTGGCCTACCGGTACCTGCTCGAGATGTCCGAGTCCGAGACCGCCGAGGCGCTCGACGTGGCCCCCGGCACGGTGAAGTCCAGGCTCTCGAGGGCGCTCGTGCGGCTCCGCACGGAGATGGCCTCGGCCGCGACCTTCGTGGAGGTGGAGAACCGATGAGCGACCGGATGCGCGCGCCGACCGAGGAGCAGCTGGATGCCGCCCTCGCCGAGCTGGCCGGCCGCGTCGACTGGCCTCGGACGCCCGACGTCGCGACGGCGGTCGGCACCACGATCCGCGCGTTCGAAGGCTCGCCGTCGATGGTCGCGCCCCGGCTCTCGCTCCCCAGCCGCCGGCGCACGCTGCTGGTGATCGCCGCGGCGCTGCTCGCGCTCGCCGGCGCCGCCCTGGCGGCCAGGGTCGTGATCGAGCTCGGTGCCGTGGCGGTCGAGGTGCTGCCCGGCAGGCCGACGGCGCTGCCCACGAACGTCGCGACGTCCGCCGACCTCGGGCGTGAGGTGTCGCAGGACGATGCCGCGGCGATCGCCGGGTTCCCGGCCGCGTTGCCGCGGCACTCGGCCGCCCAGATCGGACGTGGGTTGACGACGCGCAGGTGGGCGTCGAGCCAGATCAGGCCGTACGACGCATCGTGAACGCGTGGCCGGCCACCGCCGATCTGCCGGTCCTGCCCGGCACCGAAGCAGGCGCGGTGCTGATGCAGTTCGAGGGTGAGTGGGAGGTGGCGTCGAAGGAGCTGTTCGCCGAGACGAACCGCTACGGCGAGGCGATCGTCGAGGGCCGCCCTGCGTTCTGGACGACCGGTGAGCACGAGCTCGTGCTGATCGCCGGCGACGAGCTGATCGAGCTGCTCGTCACCGGGAACGTGCTGATCTGGCAGGACGCCGGGTTCACGTTCCGCCTCGAGACGACGCTCGGCAGACACGAGGCGGTCCGCATCGCCGAGTCGGTGACACCGACCATCGATGTGGGCTGAGACGGGAACCCCCCGCCACTCGTCGGTGTAGTCAGGGCGACATCGACGGAGAGGACGGGAGGCAGTGATGACGCGCACACGCAGGATCGCGACGATCGCCGTGCTGGGCACGATCGGAGCGCTCGCCGGCACGACGAGCGCCGCCGCCGGTGGCGGGGGACATTGCGCTCCGACCGAGGGATCGGCCGAACAGGTAGTGCTGGAGGGTGCCTGCTTCACGCCGTCGACGCTTCGGGCCGACGTCGGCGAGACGGTCACGTTCGTCAACCGCGACCCGACCGCGCACAACGTGAGCGGCACAGGGTGGGGTCACTACGAGAACATGGGGCAGGGCGATCGGTTCACGACCTCGTTCGAGGTCGACGGCATCTACCCGTTCGCCTGCACGCTGCATCCGGGCATGAACGGGGTGGTCGTGGTCGGCGAGGAGACCGGCGTGACAGACGCTCGCTGACGTCGGACCGCCCACCAGCCTCGCCGGGATCCGAGCTCGGACGGCGGAGCGATGGCTCGCGGCGGGAGCCGTCGGCCTGCTGGTCGGGGCAGCAGCGGGCGTGCGGGCTGGCCGGCCTCCGCCGGCGCGACGCCGCGAGCCCGACGGCCGCCTAGACGGGGAGCGGCATGCCGGCCTGCTGCATCGCCAGCTCGAAGTCGTGGCGGTTCGAGACGGCCTGGAACGCGTCCTCGACCGTGACCTTGCCCTCCTGCACGAGCTGCAGCAGGCTCTGGTCGAACGTGACCATGCCGTAGAACCCGCCGTCCTGGATCACGTCCTTGATCTCATGCGTCTTGTCGGGGTCGGCGATGCGCTCCGCGACACGTCCGTTGTTGATCAGGATCTCGATCCCGGGCGTCCTCGTGCCGTCGACCGTCGGCACGAGCCGCTGACAGATGATGCCGCGCAGCGTCCCGGCGAGGGCGAGTCGCACCTGCTTCTGTTGATAGGGGGGGAAGAAGTCGATCACCCGGTTGACGGTCTCGGTCGCATCGACCGTGTGCAGTGTCGACAGCACGAGGTGTCCGGTCTCCGCTGCGGCGATCGCAGCGCGGACCGTCTCCGTGTCGCGCATCTCGCCGATCAGGATCACGTCAGGATCCTGCCGCAGGGCCGCGCGGAGCGCCACGAGGAAGTCCTGCGTGTCGTTTCCGACCTCGCGTTGATTGATCGATGCGACGTCGTCCTTGTGCAGCACCTCGATCGGGTCTTCGATCGTGACGATGTGCACCGGCTTGGTCTTGTTGATGTAGTCGATCATCGCGGCCAGGGTCGTCGTCTTCCCCGACCCGGTCGGCCCGGTCACGAGGACCAGGCCTCGCTGCTCCTCGGCGATCTTGCGGACCGCGTCGGGGAGCCCGACCTCCTCGAACGACGGGCCGCCGAAGCGCAGCTTCCGCAGCACCATGCTCACCGATCCGCGCTGGCGGAACACGTTCACGCGGAAGCGGCCGACGTTGTGGATCGAGTAGGCGAAGTCGATCTCGCCGGTGTCGAGGAACCGCTGCATCCGATCCGGGGGGATGATGCCGTCGGCGATCGCCTGGCACTCGATGCCCGTGAGCGGGTCGCGGTCGAGGCGGCGAAGTCCCTTGGGAAGCCTGATCATCGGGGCCGAGCCGACCTTCACGTGCAGGTCCGAGCCTTCTCCGGCGACGAGCTGCTCGAGCCAGGCGTTGAACTCCGGAACGATCGGCGTGCCGTCCGACGACGTCGTGGCCGTCTGCTCCATACCCTGTTCCTCCGACGTTGGTCGCGTGTGGAAGCCGGGCGAACCGCCGTCGCCCGGGTGTGCTCCCTCTGCATCGGACGGGACGAGCTCCGACTTCAGTCTGAGTACGTGGTTCGCCTCAGGCGATACGTACGTAGGTCGCGGATGCTCATCCGGACACGGCCGAGAGGCGGCAGACGGCGGAGCGATCTGCGAGGGGCTCGAACGCATCCAGGCGCATCGACGGCCGCGAGCTCGCGAGCATGCCCTCGAGCAGTCCGCGGTGCAGGGCACACACGAGATCGCGGTGCTCGTCGAGCAGGTCTCGGAAGGGACAGTCGCGCAGCGTGATGTCGACCCTGGTACGCCCGTGACGGCGGAACCGCGGGTCGAACCCGGCCTCCGAGAGCGCTTCCTGCAGCACCGCGAGGTTCGGGCCGCTCGAGCTGCGACCGCCCGGCTTCGGCGCCGAGCGCCCCACCAGGTACGCACCCCATTCGCGCGCTGACGCCACCGCCCGCGATCGCTGTCGCGAGCCCGTCACCTGACCCGCCACGATCTCGGCGAACAGCCTGTAGTCGCGCCCCTCGCGCTCCTCGCGCTCGACGACGGAGTAGACGGTCTGCGGCCGGCCCACCGAGGCCGCCCCGCGTTGTGCCTCGCTCGTGACGAGGCCGGCCTCCTCGAGGCGCCGCAGGTGCGGGCGCAGCGTGTTGACGTGGAGGCCGAGGCGGATCGACAGCTCCCGGACCGACACCGGACGGCCGGACAGCCGCAGGTACCGGTAGAGCCGGTACCGGGTGTCATCGGCCAGCGCCTTGTGGACCTCGATCGGAGACGGCTCGGCCATTCGGACCCCTCGCGCGTATCATGGATTTCCACGGTCAACACCGTGTGAATCAAGCTTAGAGGGAAAGGGACGATCGTGGTCACCGAGGAGCAGGTGCGGCAGGCGCTGCGGGGCGTGATGGACCCCGAGATCGGGCGCCCGATCGAAGACATCGGCATGCTGGAGTCGATCGCGATCGACGGGGGCCGGGTCGAGGTGCACGTGCTGCTCACGATCGAGGGCTGCCCGCTCAAGGACCGCATCACGAACGACGTGACCGCAGCCGTGCAGCCGCTCGACGGGGTCGAGCGCGTCGACGTGCGGCTCACCCCGATGAGCCAGCAGCAGCGCGAGGGGCTCGTCTCGACGTTGCGGGGCGGCGCGCCCACCCCCCAGCAGAAGATCCAGTTCCCGCCGTCGACCTCGGTGATCGCGGTCGCCTCGGGCAAGGGCGGCGTCGGCAAGTCGTCGGTCACGGTGAACCTGGCTGCGGCGATGGCGGCCGAGGGCAAGAAGGTCGGCGTGCTCGACGCCGACGTCTGGGGATTCAGCGTGCCGCGCATGCTGGGCGTCTCGGGCAAGCCCGTGGGGTTCGACAACATGATCATGCCGCTCGAGGGGTACGGGGTGAAGGTGATCTCGATGGGCTTCTTCGTGCCCGACGACACCCCGGTGATCTGGCGGGGCCCCATGCTGCACAAGGCGATCGAGCAGTTCCTGGGCGATGTCTACTGGGGTGATCTCGACTTCCTGCTGTGCGACCTTCCTCCCGGAACCGGCGACGTGTCGATCTCGCTCGCTTCGTTCCTGCCGGGCGCGTCGATGCTCGTCGTCACCACCCCGCAGGAGGCCGCGCGCACCGTGGCCGAGCGGGCGGGCCGGATGGCCGAGCGCACGAACCTGCGTCCGATCGGCGTCGTCGAGAACATGAGCTGGTACGTGTGCCCGCACTGTGGCGAGCGAGAGGCGATCTTCGGTGAGGGGGGCGGGCAGGAAGCCGCCGACCACCTCCGCGTGCCCCTGATGGCGCAGGTGCCCCTGATGCCCGCGATGCGCGAGGGCGGCGACACGGGCTCGCCGATCGTCATCACGGAACCCGAGGCCCCGGCGAGCGTGGCGCTCCGTGAGGCCGCGTCGGCGGTCGCGCGGGCGACGAAGTCCCACGTGGGCAAGCCCCTGACGCTGATGACCAGCTAGTCCCCCACAGGCTAGTCCATCATGGACTAGTCGTCGAGGTCCCCGGTCAGCTCGTGCCCCGCCTCCTGCAGCGCTGCGACCGCCTCGGCGAAGCGCCGCACGAGCACGTAGTCGGTGTCGTAGGTCGCGATCGTGAACACCGAGACCCCCGCCGCGGCGAGCGGTTGCGTCACGGCATGGAGCACCCCGACGAGCGAGAGGTCGAACGTGTCGTCGAGGTGCAGGCAGCGCCAGCCGTCTTCCCCGGGGACCTCGGCGGGCACCCGCTCGGTGCGACAGACGATCGACAGTTCGTTCGGCGTGCGGGTGACCGACGTGAAGGGTCCCGCGACCCACGACGGCACCGGGGCATCCGCCGGGAACCGGCAGACCGTGTACGCGCCCGGCATCGCCACGATGCGCAGCGCCGGCACGTCGGGACGAACGCGCTCACGACGCGACCTCGGCCGGCGCCGTGGCAGACGCCGTCCGCTCATCGGAGGATTCCTCGTTCGGGTGCGCCGGTCCCCCGCCGCTGGGCGCTTCCGGGTCAGGGTGGAGCGCGAACCACACCAGCATCGCGGCACAGATCGTGGCGACCGTGAGCGCGGTCCACTGGCTTCCCGTGAGCCCGTAGATCCGCTTGTCGATGCGGAGCGAGTCCTCGACGAGCCGGGAGACGCCGTACCAGAGGCCGAAGGTCAGCGTCAGGATGCCTTCGCGGCGCGGCGTCCGCATCAACACCACGAACAACAGCAGGAACAGGGCGGTCGCGCTCACCATGTCGTAGAGCGCGGTCTGGTGCACCCCGACACCCTCGGCGACCACCCGTCCCGCTTCATCGAGCAGCCGAGCCCCCTCGCGCGAGATCGTCTCGAGATGCCCCTCGTGCAGCGACGCCTGGCAGAACCCCTCCTGGCACGAGAACGGTGGGGCGATCGTCCCGCCGCGATAGGTCCACGCGAGGAGCCAGCCCGTGGGTCTGCCGAGGTGATCGGCGATGATCAGGTCGCCGATGCGGCCGATCGCGATACCGAGGGCGAGCGCCGGCGCGACCGGGTCGGCGACCTGGAAGAACCGATACCCCTCGCGGCGCACGCGCGGCACGTTCACGATGATCGCTCCGGCGATGCCGCCGAGCAGAGAGATGCCGCCTTCCCAGATCGTGAGCGTGTCGAGGACCGAGTCGAAATCCGAGAGGTGTCCGATCACGTAGAAGAGCCGGGCCCCGACGATCGCGCCGATCAACGACCAGAACACGACGCCCTGCACGTCGTCGTGCGCCACCCCCCACCGGGGCGCGATGCGCCCGAGCAGCCACGCGCCGACCACGAAGCCGATCGCGATGAACACGCCATGGGGCGAGATCGCGAACGTGTCCCCGAAGCGGAAGCGGTCGAGGACGGGCCAGCCGATCTGCGCGAGGGGATGCAGCACCGCGCGGCAGTCTAGCCGCGGCGCCCGCGCGGCCACATCGCGGCGACGGCCCGGCCCATCAGGAATCCGCTCGCCACATCGCTCGGGTAGTGCACGCCGAGGTAGACCCGCGAGGTGGCCACCGTCGCTCCCAGCGTCGTCAGGCCGGCTCGCGCGATCGAGCCCGCGCCGAGCTCGCGCCCAGCGACCGTCGTGAACGCGCTGAGCACCGCCGGGTGGCTGCTCGGCCACGACGTGCCCATCGGCGGCGCGATCATCGCGCGGGTGCCCTCGGGGTCCGCGTCGTACGGCCGTGGCCGGTCGACGAGCTTCTTCACGCCCTGCCCCAGCAGCCAGGTGGCGCCGGCCGCGGCGAACGCACGCGTCGCCTGGCGAGGCCGGCCGAGCCCGGCCAGCGCGCACGCGGCGGCCCCGACCGCGTAGAGGGAGCCGAGCTCGGTGACGCCGGCGAACAGACGGTCGGCGCCGGGGCCGTGCCCACGGTTCACCGTCGCGAAGAGATCGGCGTCGGCGGCGCGTCCTTCGTCGGTCGCGAGAGCGACGTAGCCGACGGCAGCAGCGGCGGCGGCGAACGCCGCGCCCTTGACGACCGAGCCGATGATCACGCCCGGGCTCGCTCCTCGATCTCGCGCTTCTGGGCGAGCACCCCGCGGCGGAGCGCGTATCCCGCGCCGCCCATCGCGTTCAGCCCCGCGGCACCGAACCCACCGAGCGGTCCGCGGAAGCGGTAGGTCACCTCGTGGCGCAGCACGCTCCGATCGAACGGCAGGGAGGCCACCGACGTCGTCACGGTCGCGTCGAGCAGGCCTTCCAGGCGGACGCTCGAGCGCCACGGGGGCTCCCACTCCAGCACGGTGGCGCGCACCGTGGCCTGCACGCCCATCAGGGCCATCACGACGTCGTACCGGGCGTCCCGCACCATCCCTCCCTCGGGAAGATCGACCCGCACGATGTGCTTGTCCCATTGCGGAAGGTTCCGGGGGTCGCTCGCGATCTCCCACACGGTCTCGGCGGGCGCCTCGACCTCGACGGAGAACTCGACCGTCGTCATGCCGCCGACGCGCTCCCGCTCGACCAGCCCTTCCACCACACGAGGCGGATCGGGCTGATCCGGACGAGCGCGCCCGCTCCGGGGTGCAGCGCCGTCGCGATCGTGCGCGCGGTCTTCGCGCCCGACCCGAGGGCGTCGAGCACGTAGAACGCGGCCGTGCCCTGCACCATCGCGCCCGCCATGTCGCGCGCACGCCACTCGCTCGCCTCGTCGACCGTCAGGGCGACCGGGGCATCGGGACCGGCGCCGGCGAGCGCGAGCGACTCCGCCGGCAGAGCCACGTACAGAGCAGAGGGCTCGGCGAGCCACCGCACCGGGAGCACGACGGGCCCCCGAGCGCCTGCGACGGTCAGCGCGCCCTCACCGCTGCGCCCGAGGGTGGTCGCCACGTCGGGCGGCAGCACGGCCAGCGGATCGGGGCCCTGCTTCACCTGGCGGAACGTCGCGTGCCCCACCGCCTCGCCACCCCAGCGACCCCGCCCCTCCTGCACGCCGTCCTCGTCGAGCAGGGCCGTGCGCTCGAGATCGATGCCCACGAAGACGCGACCCGGCGGGGTCCACGCGAGCGGCACCTGCCGAGCGTCGAACGCGTACCCGGCGAAGAACCGAGCGTTCTTCTTGCTGAACCGCGCGGTGGCCCGCGCGATCGACGTGGCGCCGGTGACCGCCGCACCCCACGAGTTCCGATCGAGGGCGTCGTAGGTCTTGACCGTGCCGGTGAAGGTGACGGCGAGGTCGCCGAGACGAACGAGCCCCGCGACACCGGGGTCGACCTTCCACGCGCGGGTCTTCACCGAGCCGCGCGAGGTCGTGAGCCACACCCGGCCGCCCGAGTAGGCGAAGACGAGCGGCGTGCAGTGTGGACCGCGAGGCGTCGAGGTCGCCACGGCGCAGAACGGCGCATCTTCCAACACCTGCTGCACCGCCGTCGACAGGAAGCTCACCTGGCCGATCCCCTTTCGATCGCCGGCCGCCCCGCCCCGGGTGGGAACGCGAGCATGCATCCGGTCCACAGGATATGGCTCGCAAGGCTCGCGAGCACACCCCCCGACCACCACGCGAGCGCGCCCCAGACGGCGCCTCCGACGATCGCCCCCGCCACGATCGGCAGGCTGCGGCTGGCGACGTTGGCCACGATGTACCCGAGCCACGCGATCGCGGCAGCCACGGCGGCCGTCGTCGCCTGACCGAGACGCCCCTGGAACAGACCACGCCAGAACAGTTCCTCGGCCGGGACCATGATCGCGAGGCTCAGCACGAGCGAACGCGCGAGGGTGACCTCGCCCGCCTGCCCGTACTGATCGAGCACGTCGCGGCGGAACGGCGCCCACCGGGAGGCGATCCAGACGAAGACGCGCGTCCCGAGGTAGAGCGCGAGTCCGGTGCCGGCCCCGACGACCGCCGCGGTCACGGTCGAGGTGTCGGCCGCGGCGACCGGCGGACGCACGACCACGGCGGCGACGCCCATCGAGCCGAGCACGACGGGCATGAGCTTCCAGACGTCGAAGCGTCCGGTCGACACGAGCCACCAGCCGACGATCTCGGCGAGGGCCCCCGCGACCATGACGGCGATCTGCATCGCTACGCCAGGAACCGGGTCTTCACGGCGACCTCGGCCGTGAACGCTGTCACGACCGCGAGGTAGTAGAAGCCGGTGGCCGATTGCACGGCCGACGCGCGCTCACCCTTGAGCGTCGCCCGGGTCAGCAGGGCGATCAGCAGCGTCGCGACCACCATGCCGAGCGCGATCCAGGGAGCCAGCGCACCCGCGGTGAGCAGCGGATTGAGCGAGGCCGAGCTCTCCACCCCGCCGAAGCCGCTCGTCACGATCGCGATCGCCTCGACCACGATCGCGATCAGCATCGCGGTCGTGAGCCTGTCGATCGGTCCCCGGCCCAACCCACGGTCGGTGAGGTACCAGTGGCCCAGCAGCAGAGCCGACGGTGATCGAGCCGAGGAACGCAGCGCCGGCGAGCAGCTGGAACAGGGCGATCGGGAACGACTGACGCCCGGTGCCCGCCATCGCCACGAGGACGGCGATCGAGATCACGACGCTCACCACGCCGAGGATCCGCGCCGGCAGGTGCTGTTTCGCGAGCAGCAGCAGGAAGGAGAGCCCGATCGCGGCCGCGGTCGCGAGCGTCAGCGCCTCGGCCCATCGGCCCGGGTCGTCGCCCGGGATCGACGCGGCGCGGGTCGAGAGCCACGAGGCCACCGCGAGCACGAGCAGGATCGCGGTCGTGAGCGTGAAGAAACCCCGTTTGACCTCGCTCCACAGGGGGGTGAGCCACAGGAACGCGAGCGAGCCGGCCACCGCCTCGGCCAGCACGAGCGCCATGTAGCCGGCCGCGCCGGTCACCGTGTGCCCCTTCGCATACGGCCCGAAGCCTACCCGCGGCGCCCGGTAGGCTGGCGGACATGAACGATTGGCGCACCTACGACGACGTGGCCGAGACCTACGAGCGCGTGCACGCGACGCGCTTCGCGGAGGTCGCGCGCGACCTGGTCGAGATGGTGGGCATCGCCGACGGGGCCGCCGTGCTCGACGTCGGCACCGGCACCGGGGTCGCCGCGCAGGTCGCGGCCGACGCGGGGGCGAGGGCGGTCGGCGTCGACGAGTCGATCGGCATGCTCCGCGTCGCTCGCCGGGAGCGCCCGAAGGTGCCGATCGTTGCCGCGCAGGCGATCGATCTGCCGTTCGGGCCCGGCCGGTTCGAGGTGGTGCTCGGCTCGTTCGTGCTCGCCCACTTCAACAAGGTCGAGACGGCCCTCTTCGACATCGCGCGGGTGCTCCGGGTCGGCGGCCGGGTCGGGTTCACGTCGTGGACCGACGGGGTCGACGCCTACCAGCAGACCTGGCGCGAGATGGTCGAGTCGGTCGTGCCGAGGGAGATGCTGGCCCCTGCGTACGCGGAGGCCGCCCCGTGGCACGAGCGCTTCCGCTCGCGCACGAACGTCGAGGAGACGCTGATCGACGCGGGGTTCCGCAGCGTGCGGACCGAGGTCGTCAAGTACCACTGGACCTACGCGCTCGACGACTACCTCGACGGCCTCCAGGTCTGGGCGACCGGGCGCTTCGTGCGGAACATGCTCGGTGACTCGGGATGGACGTCGCTGCGGGAACGTACGAGAGCCACGTTCGCCGAGCGGTTCCCCGACCCGCTGAACGACTTCCGCGAGGTCATCGTCGCGACGGCGACGAAGCCCGACTGAGGTTCAGGCGAGGTCGGCTCTCGTGAACGCCAGGGCGCCCGGCGAACCGTCGGGCATCAGCACCTCGTCGTAGAGCGCCGCGAGCTGGCGGCCGAGCCGCTCCACGTGGTCCAGGTCGTCGTCCGGCACGTTCGCGAGCAGCATCGCGCATCCTCCGACACCAGGGTTCAGCGTCGACTCCCCGCGGAAGAACGCCGTGTCCACGTCGAGCGAGTGCGTGCCGAGGCCGTCAGCGGCGACGCGCAGCCTGACCGCGTCGCGATCGGCGACGTCGTCGTATCCGTGCCAGAGCGCGGTCGGGAATCCTGCCCGCGCGAGCGACTGGAAGAGATCGAGTGCATCCATGCCGTCGGCGGAGCGTTGGCCTTCGTCGAACGGGTCGATCAACACGAACGTCTCCGCGGCCGCCGCGGGCGACAGCTGCAGCGCGGCACCATGGATCGTCGCGATGCCGTCCGCGTGCTCGACGCGGACGAGGTCGGCGAGATCGAGCTCGCGCACCGAACGGGTGAGGTCGGCGACGCTTGCGGTATCGAGGTCGCAGAGCAGGTAGGTCGCCGCGTCGCCGAGCACCTCCATCGCGAGCCGCGCCGAGCCCGGGTACCGCGGCTCCGCATCGTCGGCCGGCGGCAGGGTGCGGACGAGCCACAGGTACCTCGAGGCCTCGACCGCCGGCGCGCGAGGCGCCTCGCGCAGCAGCGTGAAGATGCCGTACTCGCGCTCCCACTCGCGATCGAGCGTGTACGTGCCTGACCCCGCGTGCGTCTCCCAGTAGCGGGCGGGTCGCAGCCGGTCGAGCAGGTCGCCGAGCACGAGGTGCTTCCAGACGTCGCCGATCGTCGCCGAAGTGCGGGTTCGCCATCGGAACGGGAGCCTACGGCAGGTCACGACCGCGTGGTGGGCTAGGCTCGCGGGCCATGGAGTTCTCGGAGGTCGTCCGGCGTCGGCGCATGGTGCGGCGGTTCGATCAACGCCCCGTCCCTCGCGAGACGATGGATCGAGTCCTCGAGGCCGGGCGGCGAGCGCCCTCGGCGGGATTCGCCCAAGGCGTGGAGTTCCTCGTGATGGATCGGCCCGAGGACGTCGCCGCGTTCTGGGAGATCACCCGCGATCCGGAGTTCGGGTGGGATGTCGACGACGTCGCGGTGGGACCGACGGTGCTCGTGCTCCCGATCCCCGACCCGGGCCGCTACCTCGAGCGGTACTCCCAGCCCGACAAGATCGCGTTCGGCATGGACGAGGCCGAGCAGTGGCCGGTGAAGTTCTGGGAGATCGACGCGGCGATGGCGTCGATGCTGATGTTGCTGGCGGCCGTCGACGAGGGGCTCGGCGGCTGGTTCTTCGGGATCACGCATGGCGAGCGCGAGCTGCTGGACCGCTTCGGCGTGCCGGAGGACCTGCGTCCGATCGGCATCATGGGGTTCGGGTTCCGGGCGGACGACGAACGACCGAGCGGTTCCTGGACGACGCGGGAACGCCGGCCCTTCGAAGAGCAGGTCCACCGCGGACGCTGGTAACGCCTTCAGTGGCGGGTGAGGAACCCCGTCATCTGCGGGTGGATGGTGCACCGGAACGCCCAGACTCCGTCGTTGATCGCCGCGACGTCGACCCCGACGTCGGCGCTCGGACCGATCTCGGTGTTCAGGTTGATCTCCGCGATCGTGAACGTGTGATCGGTGTCATCGGTGTTCTCGATCGTCAAGGAATCCGTGCCTGCGGGCAGCTCGATGCAGTCGGGGTCGAACGCGAGGTCGGCGATCTGGATCGTCGCGGTCTCGACGGGCGAGTCGCATCCCTGCTCCGCCTCGGTGGCCGAGGAACCCGTCTCCTCGACCGGCTCCGCCTCGTCACCGGAGCACTGCCGCGGCGAACACCGCAACCAGGACCGCCAGGATCGTCGCCTTCTTCATCGAACCCTCCCCTGTCCGGCCGAGGATAACCCGACCCCGGCGCGGGCTCATCGAGGGCCGACGAACGAGCGTTCCCACAGGTCCCATCCGTTCACGACTCGCATCCCGACGCGTTCGTAGACCGCCGTCGCGCCGGTCAGATTCTCCGCGTCGACGCTGACCATCACGCGACGCACCCCTCGGGCGGCGAACGAGGCGAACGAACGCCGCAGGAGCGACCCGCCGATCCCGCGCCCTCGATGGGAGGCGAGGACCGCGAGCCAGTCCACCCATCCACCGTCGTCGCCCGCGCTCGCGGCGAGCGCGCCGACCGCGATCTCGCCGTCCCGCGCCACGAGCCAGAGCGTGGGGTCGTAGCTCGGACTGCCCGTCTCCTCCTCGATCCATCGATCGAACGGCACCGGATGGTCACCCGGGTCGTCGGCGAACGCGTCCTCGAGCACGGCGTGGACCGCCCGAAGATCGACGGCCGGCTCGATCCCACCGATCTCGATCCCCTCCGACGAGGGTCCCGGATCGAACGGGGGCGTGAGGTCGATCTGCATGTGCCAGAAGTGACGGATCGGGTGCAGCCCTCGACGGGCGAGCATCGCCGCCGCCGCTGGGTCGGCTGCGTTGACCGAGTGACGGAAACGCGATGCCGGGACGTCGGCAAGGAGCTGGGATCGCCCGCGCCTCGATCCGATCCAGCAGCCAGGTGCCGATGCCTCGGTCTCGGTACACGGGGTGGACGGCACCCCACGACCCGACGATGTCGGGTTCCTCGCGCCTGACCTGCCCGTACGCGACGATCGCGCCCGTGCCGTCGGTGACGACCCAGGCATCGGCCGCGAGATCGAAGTCGGGCCTGCTCCACACCTGCCGGACGAAATCCGTGTCGAGGACGGGCTCCTCGGCAGCCTCGCGTTGATCCGCCGCGACCACGTCACCCACCGCGACGAGGTCGTCGAGCGTCGGAGCTCGGAACCCATAGGCGGCGGGGAGACCCATGCTGTCGTCGATCATCGCTTCGCCTTCCGTGCGTCGGCGGTGTCCCGGTGTCACTCGGAGAGGTCGAGCCGGCGGAACTCCTCTGCCCGGCCGACGCCGATCGTCTTCCCTGCTTCCTCGGCTTCCTCCAGCAGGAATCGCTCGAAGTACGCGATGCCCTCGGACAGCTGCGAGTCGTGCCGGGCGAGCGCGTCGATCTTCCGCTGCCAGGTGGCGGTCACGTCCTCGGTGTGGTTGGGCTCGTTCGTCCAGCCGAGCCAGACGTCGGTGACGTCCTGCACGCCGACGCCGTCGCCGAGGTGCTCGGGGAAGAAGTGCGGGTTGCCCGAGCCGGGGAACGCCGAGTCGAGCGCGATCCAGCCCGCGTTCCGATGGTCGGAGTGGTTGTAGTAGCTGTTGCGGAAGAACACGGCGGTGGGGTCGACCGAGAGCACGGTCTCGGCGCGCACCTCGCGGATGCGGCGCACCACCTGCTCACGCATGTCGTCGGTGTTCTGCAGGTCGCCGTCGTGCACATCGAGGATGCGTACGCTCGCGACGCCGAGCACGTCGCCGGCGTCCTGCGTCTCGCGGGCGCGGACGCGCGCGAGCTCCGCCCGGTCGAGCTGCGGATCCTGCGATCCGCGGTCGCCGTTCGTGAGCACGAGCAGGTGCACCTCGCGGCCGGCGTCGACCCAGTTCGCGAGCAGTCCGCCCGCGGCGATCTCGGCGTCGTCGGGGTGCGCGAAGATGCCGAGCGCCGGACCGGTGCGACGAGCGGGTGCAGCGTCTGCCACCTGGCCGAACCCCTACGCGGCCGCCCGATCGAGCACGAACCGCACCAGCGCCCGCACGGGCGTGCCGGTGGCCCCGCGAGGGCTCAGGTCGGTCCCCCGGTCGCTGAACGCCGGGCCGGCGATGTCGAGGTGGCACCAGGGCGTGTCGCCGACGAACTCCGCCAGGAACCACGCCGCGGTGATCGCGCCGCCCCAGCGGTCGCCGATGTTCTTGATGTCGGCGACGCTGGAGTCGATCAGCGGGCGGTACTCCTGGTGCAGCGGCATCTGCCAGATCGGCTCGCCGGTCGCGTCGCCCGCGGCGATCAGATCGCGCACCAGCCCATCGTCGTTGCCGAACGCTCCGGTGATGCCGGTGCCGAGCGCGACCACGCACGCCCCCGTGAGGGTCGCGGTGTCGACGATCAGCTGCGGCTCGCGCTCGGCCAGCAGCGCGAGCGCGTCCGCGAGCACGAGCCTGCCCTCGGCGTCGGTGTTCAGCACCTCGGAGGTCTTCCCGCCGCGATGGGTGATCACGTCGCCGGGCTTCTGCGCGGACCCGCTCGGCATGTTCTCGCTGCACGGGATCGCCGCGATCACGTTGATCTTCGGCTTCAGCCGGGCGATCGCCTTCATCGTGCCGAGGATCGACGCGGCGCCGCCCATGTCGTCCTTCATCGTCTCCATGCCCTTGGCGTCCTTGATCGACAGACCGCCCGAGTCGAAGGCGATGCCCTTGCCGGTGAGGGCGATCGGCGTCGCGTTGCCCGCGCCCGTGTAGGTGAGCTCGATCAGACGGGGAGGGTTCACGCTTCCCTGGCCGACTCCCAGGATGCCGCCGAACCCGCCCTTCTCCAGCTGTGACTCGTTCCAGACCTTGCACGTGAGGCCGACCGAGCGGGCCATCCGTTGGGCCTCCCGCGCGATCTCGGCGGGCGGCATGTCACCGGCGGGCGTGTTCACGAGGTCGCGGGCCCAGCAGACGGCGTCGACGACGATCGACGCTCGCTTCACCGCCGCCGAGAGGCCCCTCGCCTCCCACCTCGGGTTGCCGAGCACGACGACCCGCTTCAGCCCGGTCGCATCGTCACGTTTCGTGCGATAGCGATCGAAGCGGTAGTCGCCGAGCCCCAGGCCCTCGGCGGCCGCCTGGACGGCGTCGGCGGCCTGGCGGGCACCGAAGGCCTGCGGGAACGTCGTCGCGACGCTGCCGAAGCGGCGTGCGGTGCCGGCGGCGCGCCCGAGCGCGCGACGCATGCCCTCGATCGTGAACCCGTCCCTGGGTCCGACCCCGACGAGCAGGACCGCGCCGGCCGCGAACCGGTCGCGATCGCGCCGCGTGACGAGCACCGACTCGCCCTGCTTGCCGGTGAGCTTCGCGTCGGCGTACGCCTTCGCGAGCCCGGCCTCGCGGACCCCAGGCCCCGGCTTCGGTCCCTGGAACACGGGCACGATCAGGAGCCCGGCCTTCACGTCGGCGGGAGACTCGCTCGAGTACGCGTATGTGGTCACGTGGCGTTCCGCTCCTTCGTCGTGGGTCTCGATCGGGCGCCGCGATGGGGCGCGCGCGTTGCCGGGGCAGTCTATCGGCGCGACCCGTAGGCTGAGCGGCGATGAAGCCGCGAGACATGCGAGACCTCGTCTGGTTCGACGACGAGGCGGCGCGCACCGAGGTCCTGTTCGAGACCGAGCGCATCTGGAGTCAGCTGATCTGCCTGCAGGGCGCACAGGGCATCGGCCCGATCGCCGACACGGGCTCCGACGCGATCGTGTCGGTGCTCGCCGGCGAGGTCGCGGTGCAGGTCGGCAAGGGTCGCACCCGCATGAGCCAATGGAACGCCGTGCTCGTGCCGGCCGGCACCGAGCTCACGATCCGCAACGCCTCGGAGGAACCGGCGGTCGTGCAGGTGACGACGGCGCCTCCACCGACGGCCGCCATCTGAGGGTTCAGTCAAGGAGGCCGAGCAGTCGTGCGAAGTTGTCGCCCAGCACGCCGTCGATCTTGGCCTGCGGGATCGGGGGCATCGCGCAGGCGTCGGCTTCCTCGTTCACGGTGGCGAGCTTGTCCATCAGCTTCACCGGGTCGTACAGGAAGCCGGGATAGTCGGTACCGAAGAACACCTTCTCGAGCGGCACGAACATCGGCTCGCATCGCGACAGCAGCAGGAAGAGGTCGCGACGCGTCACGCTCGCGATCAGGTACGACAGCTCGGTGTAGAAGTTCGGGTGCTTCGTGAGCAGGAACAACGCCTCGTCGACCCACGGCAGCCCGCAGTGGGCGACGATCACGCGCAGCTCGCGGAACACGCGGCCGATGTCGTCGAGCAACGCCGGCCGGCCCAGCTCGAGCTTCGCGTCGATTCGGGTCGAGCCTGCCTGGTGGATCATGACCGGGATGTCCAACTCCTGAGCCTTCGCATAGATGGGGAACGCGACATCGGGGTCGTTGGCCGCCCAGTGCTGGTACATCGGGTAGAGCTTCACTCCGGTGAGCCCCAGCTCCACGACGGAGCGCTCGAGCTCGGCGACCGCCGCCTCGGGCCCCTGATAGAGGGGGTTCACCGACCCGAACCCGATGAACCGATCGGGGTCGGCGGCCACCACCGCGGCGATGTAGTCGTTGCATCGGTCTGGATGCATCGGGCCGTCGACGCCCAGCACTCCCGTCGTGTCGACCGTGCCGATCAGGGTGCCGTCGAGCCACTGCGGTGAGACGCCCAGCACGACGACCTTGTCGAAACCGGGATGATCGCGCGCGGACTCAGCGGGTCCGATCACGGGCCAGCCCGCGCGCGTGAAGCCGCTCGCTTCCCATTCCTGCTCGGTGGGCATCCGGTGCGACGGCAGCGAGCCCATGCTGCGATAGATGCATAGCGACCCCTCCCGGCCGTACTCGACCGTGAACTCCGGGTCTGCGGCGAGGCTCAGGATGTGGCTGTGGGCATCGATGATCACGACGTTCCTCCGGGTGGGCGCTTCGCGTTGTAGACGCCGGCGGGTTCGAGCGGGGTGTCGTACCACCGCCGGTAGAAGTCGATCACCGTGGGCTCGACGAGCCTGCCGAGCTCGGCCCACCGCTGCACGTGCTCGGGGAACCGGTACACGCGATCACGCACGGCGGCGGCGAATCGTTCCTTCACGACTGCTTCGTCGACGACCGTCACGCGTCCCTCGTGCATCACCACCCGGCCGTGCACCATGACGGCGTCGATGTCGGCGGCCTCCGCGCGATCGAGCACCACGTCGAGGAACGGCTCGGCGTCGTAGCGCCCGGGCGGGAACATGATGCGTTCCTTGTCGACGACGAGCAGGTCGGCGTAGCGGCCCTCCTCGAGCGACCCGAGACGGCCTTCGAGCCCGAGAGCGCGAGCGCCGTTCGTCGCGGCGGCCCGCAGCACGGTCTCGCTGTCGAGGCGCTGTCGTTCGAACGTGTCGGGCGTCCGCTGCAGGTAACAGGCGAGCCGCAGCTCCTGGAAGAAGTCCTCGCGGTCGGAGAACGAGATGCCGTCGGTGCCGAACGCGACCCGTCCGCCCGTGTCCATGATGTCGCGCACACGGCAGATGCCACTCGACAGACGCAGGTTCGAGCCGGGGTCGTTCGAGGCGACCGCCCCCGAATCGGCGAAGATGCGCAGCTCCTCGTCGGTCACCCACACGAAGTGCTCGAGCACGGTTTCCTCGGTCAGCACACCGATGTCGGCGAGACGCTGCAGGCCCGGCTTCCCGTATCGCTCAAGGTTGTAGAACATCTCCGAGCGCGTCTCGAGCGCGTGCGTGATCATGCCGGTGGCGTGCTCGTCGGCCGTGGACCGGCACCGACGGTAGAGATCATCGGAACACGCTGGCGTCCAGTCGGGCGCCGTCACGATGCGGAACCGGTCCTCCCGCCCGTGCCACTCGCCGTGCAGACGCTGGAACGATGCCATCACGTCGTCCACTGGCCAGGCGTAGCCCATCGGCGAACGCCGCACCTCCTCGGCGAGGTCGGTGGGCAGCCGTTCCAGGAACCGCTCGTTCGGCTCGTGGACGTAGATGTTCTCGTCGCGGCTCACGAGCCCGAACGCCGTGCGCATGCCGATGTCGTCGTAGGCCCGCAGCGCGGGCGGGCACCCGAAGTCGGGCATGCCGGGGCGCCCGTAGTACATGTCCACCGTTGCCGTCTGCCCGCCCTTCAGCGCGTTCACGAGACCCCAGAGCACCCCGGCATAAAGGTCCTGTTCATCGATGTCGCCTGTGGCCGCCTGGATGAACACGTTGGCCCGCTCGAAGATGTACTGGTAGAGGCCGGGCCCGATCGCGAGCTCGGAATGGTAGTGGCAGTTCACGAACCCGGGCATCACGAAGTGCGAGGCCGAGCCCAGCACGCGATCGAACGGACCGCGGGACTCGAGGTCCTGCCGTGGCCCGGCCGCGACGATCGTCGAGCCCTCGACGATCAGCGCGCCGTCGTCGATGAGCGTCCGCTCGCCGAGCGCCACGATCGGGTCGCCCGACGACGAGCGTGCGTCCTGACTGAGGCGCGAGCGTCATCTGCGGGCTCTCCTCAGGTCGGCACGACCATGCGGTCGAGCACGTGGCGGAACGCGACGTTGGCTTCGCTCAGCACCTTGCCCTCGTCGATCGTCGTGAACTCACGGTCGCGGTAGAGGATCTTGCCGTCGACGATCGTGGTGTTCACCGCGCTGCCGTTCGCGGCGAACACGAGGTGGGAGTACATGTGCGCCTTCGACTCGGGGAACAGCGGCGTGAACATCTGGTTGCCGAGGTCGATCGTGATGACGTCGGCCTTCTTCCCGGTCGTGAGCTCGCCGGTCTCGTGGCGCAGGGCGGCGGAGCCGTTGCGGGTCGCCATGCGCACGACATCGGGTGCCTGCTGCAGGCTCGGGTCGACCCGGCTCGCGCGGTGCATCAACGACGCGAACTTCATCACCTCGAACAGGTCGCGGCTGTTGTTGCACTCCGCCGCGTCGTGGCCGAGCCCAACGTTCAGGCCGGCCGCGAGCATCTCCGGCACGCGGGCGATGCCGTTGCCGAGCTTCGCGTTCGACGACGGGTTGTGCGAGATCTGCGTGCCGGTCTCGCGCATCAGCGCGATCTCCGTGTCGGAGAGCCATACACAGTGCGCCGCGATGCAGCGGTCGAACAGGATGCCGCAGTCGTAGGCGACCTCGGTCGGGCGGCGCCCGAACCGCTCCTTGGAGTTCTCCACCTCGGTGAGCGACTCGTTCAGGTGGATGTGGATGCCGGTCTTGAGGTCGTCGGCAAGCGCTCGCGCTTCCTTCAGGAGCCCTTCCGAGGCGAGCGGTAGCCACTCGATGCCGATGTAGACCTCGATGCGACCGTCGGCGGCCCCGTGCGACTGCTCGTGCGCCGTCTTGTTGTCCTCGAGGGTGTCGAGATCGTGCTCGTCGTCGGCGACATCGTTCGAGAGCACGGCCCGGATGCCGATCTCTTCCGCAGCCCGGGCGAGCCCGTCGAGGCGACGGTACATGTCGTTCACGGTGGTGACGCCGCACTTGATCGACTCGCTGTAGCTCGACAGCGCCGCCCAGTACGCCTCCTCGGGGTTCAGCGCCCGGATGATCGGATACCAGCAGGTCTCCAAGTAATCCCACAGGGGAAGGTGATCGCTCCAACCCTTGCCGATGGCGGTGTGGTAGTGCAGGTCAACGAGGCCCGGCAGCACGGCCTTGTCGGTTGCGTCGATCACGGTCGCGCCGCTCTCGTCGGCCGTGATGTCGCCGGGCGCGCCCACCTCGGTGATGCGGTCGCCCTCGATCACCACCGTGCCGCCGAAGATCACGTCGTCGGCGTCGTTCATCGTGACCACGGTGCCGTTCTTGATGATGATGCGCTCGCTCATGGCCAGCCCCTTCCCTTATCGAGAGATCCCTTGCCCCGACTGGGGCACCGCCGATGTGAGGTCCACCCAGACGGACTTCGAGTGCAGGTACGGCTCGAGGGCCTCCTCACCGAGCTCCTTGCCGAACCCCGAGTGCTTCCTGCCCCCGAAGGGCACCGCGACATCGAACATGCCGTACGTGTTGATCCACACCGTGCCGGCGTCGAGCCGGTCGGCGAGACGCAGAGCCTTGCTCACGTCCGAGGTCCAGATGCCCGAGGCGAGTCCGTAGTCCACGCCGTTGGCGAGCGAGAGCAGCTCCTCCTCGTCGTGCCACGCGATCACGGACAGCACCGGCCCGAAAATCTCCTCCTGGGCGACCGTCATGTCGTTGCGCACGCCGCCGATCACCGTGGGCTGCAGGAAGAAGCCACCCTCGAGCCCGTCGACCGTGGCATCCTCGCCTCCGACGACGACGTCGGCACCCTGTTCGCGCGCCGCCGCGACGTAGCCCTTCACCCGGGAGCGGTGCGCGGCGGAGATCAGCGGCCCCATCTGAGTGTCGGGGTCGAGACCGGACCCGAGCTTCACCGCGCCCGCCTGCTCGCTCACACGGCCGACGAGCTCGTCGGCCACCGACGCCTCCACGAACAGACGTGAGCCGGCGACACACGCCTGACCCTGGTTGAAGAAGGCGCCACCGAAGGCACCGCTCGCGGCCACATCGAGGTCCGCGTCGGCGAACACGATGTTGGGGCTCTTGCCCCCCAGTTCGAGGGTGACCCGCTTCAGGCCGTCGATGGCCGTGCGCATGATCTCCTTGCCTGTGGCCGTCTGCCCCGTGAAGGCGACCTTCCGAACACCCGGGTGGCGCACCAAGGCTGCCCCCACCTCGGGACCGCCGATCACGACGTTCACGACACCCGCCGGGAAGCCGGCCTCGTGCACGAGTTCCATGAGCCGTAGCGTCGACAGCGGCGCGAGCTCCGAAGGCTTGACCACGATCGTGCAGCCCGCGGCCAGCGCCGGGCCGAGCTTGTACGCCACCTCGAGCAGCGGGAAGTTCCACGGGGTGATCGCGGCGACCACGCCGATGGGCTCACGCTTGGCCACGGTGAACATGCCGGGGATCGAGTTCGGCAACACCTTGCCATCTATCTTCGTGGTCCAGCCGGCGTAGTAGCGAAGCAGCTCGATCGTGAGCGCGATGTCGACCGCCTCGGCCTCCCACATCGGTTTACCGTTGTCGAGGACCTCGATCGTCGCGAACTCGTCCTTGTTCGCCTCGAGCAGGTCGGCGAGCGCCCACATGTGCCGCGCCCGCTGGGTCGGCGGTGTGGATCGCCACGTCTCGAACGCCCTGGCCGCCGCCGTGACCGCGGCGTCGACCTCGCGCTCGGTCGCCAGCGGCGCCTCGGCGAGCGTCGCCCCCGTCGCCGGGTTCACCGAGGGCAGCGAGCCCTCGGTCTCGACGAACGTCCCGTCGATGTACAGGCGCATCGGCCGGTCCAGGAACCCGATGCGCGGATCGGAGATCGTCGTTGCCATCTGCGACTTGCCTCCTTGTCGGGCCGGTCAGGCCGTGATGTCGAGTACCTGGCGCCCGAGCACCGCGCGTGCGCGCAGCGCGTCGAGCGCCTCGTTGATGCCGTCGAGCGGATAGCGCCCAGCGATCGGCACGGTCAGCGCGCCGAGCGATGCCAGCGTGAGAGCGTCCTGCAGGTCGAGCCGCGTGGCGGCGACCGTGGAAAGGAACGACGTCTCCGGCAGGATGAACTCGATCGGGTGGATCTCGAGCTGCTGGTCGGTGTAGCCGGTCGACACGAAGCGGCCGCCCTTGGCGAGCGACCGGATGCCGGCGGTCATCGTCTGCGTGGTGCCGACGAGCTCGAAGAACACGTCAGCGCCACGCCCGTCGGTGACCGCTCGCACGCGCTCGGGCACCGTTCCGTAGCTCTCGGGCGTGTCGACGAGCACCCCGTCGCTCGCGCCATGCTGTCGCGCCAGATCCAGCTTGTCGTCGGAGTCGCCGATCGCGATCACGCGCGCGCCCGCGTGGGCGGCCGCCTGTACGACGATGATGCCGACGCCGCCGATGCCGTCGACCACCGCCGTGTCACCCATGCGAAGGTCCGACAGCTTCGTAGCGTGCATCGCGGTCATACCGGCGCACGTGAGGACCGACGCCGTCGCCATGTCGACCCCGGCGGGCACCGGCACCGCGTTCTCTTCGGGAACGACGACGTACTCGGCGTCGCCGCCGTCACGGTTGAACCCGAGTTGATCGGGCTCCTCGTCGCAGATGTTCGTGCGTCCCTTGAGGCATTGCTCGCAGTGGCCGCAGAAGATCTTGTTGTAGATGGCGACCGGCGTGCCGGCGGCGAGCGACACGCGGTCGCCCACGGCTTCCACGATGCCCGCCGCCTCGTGTCCGAGGGTCATCGGGTAGGGGTCGGGCTTGATCATGCCGTCGAGGATGTGCAGGTCGGTCCCGCACACGCCGGCCGCGTGGATCTTGACGAGTACCTCGCCGGGCCCCGGCCGCAGGTCATCGATCTCATCCACCCGCAGCGTCAGGTCTTCGTGGATCCGCACAGCACGCATCTAGGCTCCTCCCCTTCCTTCGGTCATGTCGTGGGCGGCGATCGCGGACGTGCCGCCGTAGGCCATGTCCCAGAACGCCGCTTCGTATCGGGTCGAGCGCTCGAAGATCGTCGACAGCGCCGACATGCGCCGCTCGTCGAGCGGATCGACGAGGCGATCGAGCAGGGCCGTCGTGCGCGCGACGAGCCCGTCGTAGTCGTCGTTGCCGAACATGCCGATCCAGTCCGCGTAGATCGGATCGTCGGGTGGGTGCGCGGTGAGTGGACGAGCCAGTTCGCCGTAGCTCCACTGGCACGGCAGCACGGCTGTCAGCCCGTCGGCGCAGTCGCCGAGCGCGCAGGCCGACAGCAGGTGTCGCGTGTACCCGTAGGTCACCGCCAGCATCGTGCCGCGCCCCGCGACCGTGTCGGCGTCGCCGCCCAGCCGCTCGAGGAACGCGATGTTCGCGGGGATCTCGTGCTCCACGATCTGTGCAAGGAACCTCGTGAGCGTCGTGACGGCGTCACGGTCGGGTGCCTTGCCCACGATGATGCCGATCGCCCGGGCGTAGTCCTCGAGGTAGAGCACGTTCTGGGTGAAGTAGCGCCGGAACGTCTCGTGGGGCAGCGATCCGTCGGCGATGCCGGTCACCATGGGGTGGCGGACCGCGGCCTCCCAGGCCTCGGCGCCCTGCTCGTGGAGCATCGACGCCACACTCAGCTCGGCTCGCGACCCGGTCATCCGGCACCCCCTTGTTGAATGGCCTCGCGGGCCAACTGGTCGGCGAGCACGCTGCCGATGTGCACGCGCATCAGCCGCTCGGCCTCGTCTGGGTCGCGCGCGACGATGGCCTCCACGATGGCGGCGTGCTCTTCCACGGAGGCTTCGACCCGCCCCGGGATCGCCTCGGTGAGCTTGCCGATCCGGGTGAGGTGGGCCCGCAGGTTCTCGATCAAGGCCCCGATGCGCTCGTTGGTGACCTGGGCGTACACGATCAGATCGAAGCGTCCGAGCAGGTCGGCGAGCCCGACGAGGTCGCCCATGTCGCGGAGCTCGCGGCTGCGCACCACGACGTCGCGCAACTCGTCGAGCGTCTCGGCGCTCGAACGCTCCGCGGCCGCACGCGCGGCGGCGCCCTCGAGCAAGGTCCGCAGCTCGTAGATCTCGTTGAGGTCTCGCTCCGAGTAGCCGGTGACGACGGCCCCCTTGAACGAGGTCGTCTCGACGAGCCCCTCCTGCTCGAGGCGGGCGAACGCCTCGCGGAGCGGCGTCTTGCTCACTCCGAGCTGTTCGGCCAGGGCGACCTCACGCAACGGCTCGCCCGGGCGCAGGCGCAGCTCGATGATCGCCTCGCGAAGCTCCTCCCAGACCCAGTCGGTCATCTTCCGACGGTCCGGGCGGGCCGTGAATACGGGCGAGGCCTCGGCCGTGGTCTCGTCGTGGCGATCGCTCATCGATCGATTCCCGCGATGGACGACGGCTCCGTGGTCGCAGGGGCCGGCTCGACGAGTTCGACCAACACCCCGCCGAACGCGGAGGGATGCAGGAAGGCGATGCGGGTGCCCATGCCGCCCTGCCGCGCGTCGCGATCGATGAGCGGCACGTCGCGTTCAGCCAGATCGTCGAGCGCGGCGTCGATGGCATCAACCTCGAACGCCAGGTGGTGCAGTCCAGGGCCTCGCCGATCGAGGAAGCGTTGCACCACGCCCTCGCCGGTCGGTTGCAGGGTCTGCACGTGCGATGCACCCACCTCGTACATGCGCTCGAGGAAACCAGGTCCACCCTCATGATGCGCCGGTGCACCAATCATCGAGCCCAGGGCGTCCTCACAGACGCCGTCGTCGCTGTGCGCGATCGCCACGTGATGCAGTCCGGTCACGCGCCAGCCCCCGGTCTTCATCGTGTGGCTCCTTCCGACACGTCGTCGAAGCACGCCGCGAACGCCTCGACTGTCTGCAGGCGGTTCCCCCCGAGAGGGAACACGTGGATCGAATCAGCCCCCGCGGTGGCGACCGCCTCGATGCGCTCGCGTGCCGCGGCCGCGTCGCCGGCGAGGGCGACCTTGCGCACGAACGCCTCTGGCAGCAGGTCCGCGGCATCAGCGGCTTCCTGGAACTCGCCGCCCGCGTAGCGTTCGCGCACCTGGTCGGTCAAGGTCGCCGGCAGTCCCCCGATTTCGCAGATGACGGGTGCTGTCTGCGGGAACCATGCCGCGATCGGACGTGCGGCCGCGAGGGCGACCGACTCGTCATCGTCGATCGCCCCGTAGGCGAACACGGCGATGTGGGGGCGCGGGCGGTTCGCCTTCGCCGCCCCGCGGTCCACCTGCTCCAACGCCCATGCGAGCGCCTCCGGGAACAATCCGACGAGCAGGATCACGCCGTCGGCGACCTCGCCGGCCAGCTCGAGCATCTTGGGGCCGCTCGCAGAGATGTAGATCGGGATGTCGGGGCGAGCGCCGAACCGCATGTGCGCGCCATCGAGCCGGAAGGCCGCATCGTCGACCGTCACGTCCTCACCGGTCCACAGGGCGCGGATCGCGCTGATCGACGAGCGCACCGAGCCGAGGCGGGCAGGCTGCAGGCCGAGCGCCAGGAGCGGACGATCACCGGCGCCGATGCCGAGGATCATGCGACCCTCGGAGATCTCGTCCAACGTCGCGGCGGCCACGGCCGTGACCGCGGGGTGGCGCGTGAGCGGGTTCGTGACGGCGGTACCGAGCAGGAGCCGCGGCGAGACCGTGGCGGCAAGCGTCAGGTAGGCGTAGGAGTTGCGAGCGTGCAGCGAGGAGTCGGTGAGCCACAGGTTCGAGAAGCCGAGTGCGTCGATCCTGCCGACCATGGCGCGGAACTCATCGGGTGGGTAGGCCCCTTGCAGCACGACACCCGAACGCATGGTCATCTCGTCAGCTCCTCGAATCGCTCCACGGTGCGCGCCAGCGCACGCACCCCGTCCTCGAGAGGACCGGTCTCGATCCACTCGGCCTGGGTGTGCTCTCCCGAACCCTTCGTGACACCGAGGGCGATCGCCGGCACCCCCCGGGCGTGTGCGGCGTTGGCATCGGTGCTCGTGGCGGGCGCGATCGGCGACATGCCAACCTCGCCGAGGGCCTCCTCGGCCGCACGCACGAGTGGGTGGCCGGGATCGACACGGCCGGCCGGTCGATCGCCGAGGGACACCTGGTCCACGGTGAGGACGGGATCGATCTGCTGCAGGCACTGCTCGACCTCTTGCGTGAGGGAGACGAGGCGGCCACCATCGTCGGCGCGCAGGTCGAGCTCGAACCACGCCTCGCTCGCGCGCACGTTGATGCCCTCGCCGCCGCCGATGCGTCCGACGTTCACCGAGGTACCCGGCGGCCGAGAGATCGAGGCGATCGAGGCGACCACGTCAGCGATGGCATGGATCGCGCTGGGGGAGTCGGCGGCCTCCCACGCGTGGCCCCCGGGGCCGCGCACGACGACGCGCCGACGCGCCGACCCGACGCCGACCGTGGAGACGCGGCCCAGGTAGTTCCCTTCGACGGCGACGAAGGCAGCGATCGGGGCGGGCGGGGCATCGAGGGCGGCCTTCACGCCGCGCAGGTTGCCGAACCCCTCCTCGCCCACCGTCGCGAGCAGCCATAGCGGCACACCCCGCGGACCGAGCGAGGAACCGGCCGCGGCGAGCGAGGCGAGCCCGACGGAGTCATCGCCCACGCTCGGGCCCACGAGCCGATCAGCCTCCACGCGCACGGTATGGGGCACGTCGGCGTCAAACACGGTGTCGAGATGGGCGCAGAGCACCACGATCGGCCCGTCGCCGCCGCGCACCTGGGCCCAGACGTTGCCGGTCGCGTCCGTCTGCACCTCCGCCAGCCCGTCTGCATCCCACCACGTTCGCACCACTGCCGCCCGGGCATCCTCTGCCCCGGTCGGCGCGGGCACACCGGCGATCTCGATCGTGCGTGCTACCACCGCGTCGGACACCTCGCTCACGATGCGAGCGCCACCCCCTCGGCGACCAAGGCATCCACATCGTCGCGGTCGTACCCGAGCTCGCTCAGCACCTCGAACGTGTGCTCCCCCAGCGCGGGCGCAGCCGCGGCATAGGGGAACGGTTCCAGATCGAATCGCACCGGCGGACCGACCGCGCGATACTCGCCTGCCGTGCGATGGTGCAGCTCCTGCACGGCGCCGAGCGCCTGTGTCTGCTCGTCGGCGAACACCTCGGCGATGTCGCGCACTTCGGCGGTCGGCACGCCTTCCGCACCGAGCAGCTCGAGCCAGTGCGCGCTCGGCTGCTCCCGCAGGATGTCCTCGAGCGCCGCCGTCAGCTCATCACGGTGACGCACCCGCGACGCGTTGTCGGCGAAGCGGGGATCATCGAGCAGATGCTCGGCCGCGAGCACCTGGCAGCAGCGAACCCACAGGTCCTCCGAACCGGCGCCCGCCATCACGATCCACCCGTCCGCGGTGCGGAAGCCGCCATAGGGCGCGAACGTCGGCGAGTGCGTGCCGAGCAGTCCGGGTACGTGCCCCGAGACGAACGTGCTCGCCGCGAGCGAGCCGAGCGCGGTGAGCGCGAACTCCATTAGCGAGGACGACACGTGGGTGCCGACGCCCGTGCGTTCCCGTTCGATGTGCGCGGCCATCAGCCCGAAGGCGCAGCTCAGACCGGCGCCCACGTCGAGCACGGGAGCCCCGACCTTCACCGGCCCCGACCCCTCGCTGCCCGTGACGCTCATGACGCCGCTCTCCGCCTGCAGGATGAGGTCGAACCCCCCGCGCGCGGCATCGGGCCCGACGTCGCCGTAGCCCGAGATGGAGCCGTACACGATCGAGGGAAAGCGCTCGTGCACCGTCTCCCAATCCAAACCGTAGGTGCCGAGGCTCCCCGGCCGTGAGTTCTCCACGAGGAAATCGGAGGAGGCGAGGAGACGATCGACCGCCTCCGCCGCCGACGGCGAACGGAAGTCGAGCGCGAGGCTGCGCTTGCCCGAGTTCAAGGACAGGAACAGCACCGACTGGTCGCCGAGCCGCTCGGTGCCCTGCACCCGGTAGGGGTCGCCGCCCGGGGGGACCTCGATCTTCACGACGTCGGCGCCCAAGGCCGCCAGTAGGGCAGTCGTCTGCGAGCCCGCCACGAATCGGGTGAGATCGAGCACGCGCAACCCTCCGAGCGGGCGGCTCACCACGGGTGGGGCTCCCTGAACTCTCCGAACACGGTACGGAACACGTCGGAGAGTTCCCCGAGCGTCGCACCTGCTCGCACGGCGTCGATCAGCGGAGGCATCACGTTGTCTCCCCCGCGTGCGGCGGCCTCCACAGCCGCCGTCGCGGCGGCGCACGCGGACTCATCGCGGGCGGCGACCCGCTCGGCCGTGCGCATCACCTGCCGCTCGGCTATGGACGGGTCCAGGGTGAACAATGCCGGCATCGCCGTGGCATCCTCGTTCGGATCCACGTGCACGTTCACGCCCACCCGCGGTCGCGTGCCGTCGGCGATCTCGCGCTCGATCCGATAGGCCGACGCCGCGACCCAGCGCTGCGAGACGCCCTGTTCGAGCGCGGCAACCGCTCCCCCGAGCGCCTCGATCTCAGCGAGCACCTCGCCGGCTCGTGCTTCGAGCTCGTCGGTCAGCGCCTCCACGTAGTACGACCCGCCCAAGGGGTCCACCGTGCGGGGCACCCCCGATTCGAGGGCCACGATCTGCTGGGTCCGCAACGAGAGCGTCACCGCGTCCTCCGACGGGATCTCGTAGGCCTCGTCGTAGCCCATCACGTGGATCGACTGTGCGCCGCCGAACACCGCGCCGAGGCACTGGATCGTCGAACGCACGATGTTGTTGAGGGGCTGCTGGGCGGTGAGTGTGGTACCGGAGTTTCCGGAGAAGAACCGCAGGCGCCCCGAATCCACGTCGCCAGCACCGAACCGGTCCGCGGCGATGCTCGCCCACATGCGGCGCGCGGCGCGCAGCTTCGCGACCTCCTCGAAGAGATCCATCGTGGTGGCGAAATGGAACGAGAGCCTCGGAGCGAACGAGTCGAAGTCGAGCCCCCTCCCGACGAGCGCGTCCGAGTACGCAATCGCCGACGCGAGCGTCAGCGCCAGCTCCTGGATCGCATCGCACCCCGCCTCCCGAGCGTGGTAGCCGGTGATCGAGATCGGGTTGAACCGCGGCAGCCGGCCCGACGCGAACTCGATCACGTCGCACGACAGTTGCATCGAGGGCCCTGGCGGAAACACGAAGGTCTTGCGGGCGAGGAACTCCTTCAGGATGTCGTTCTGCAGCGTGCCCGCGAGCGAGTCCTCGGCGACCCCTTGGCGCTCCGCCGCGACCAGGTACATCGCGAGGATGATCGGGGCAGTGGCGTTGATCGTGAAGTTCACAGACACCTGGTCGAGCGGCAACCCGTCGAAGAGGTCCACCATGTCGTCGGCCGTATCGATCGCGACGCCGACGCGCCCGACCTCCGCCCGTGCCACGGGATGAGCGGAGTCGTACCCGAGTTGCGTCGGCAGGTCGAAGGCGACCGAGAGCGCAGTCTGGCCCCGCTGCAAGAGGAAATGGAACCGCTCGTTCGCTTCCTCGGGCGAGCCGAAGCCCGCGAACTGACGCATCGTCCATGTCCGACCCCGGTACATCGTCGGATACGGCCCGCGCGTGAACGGGGGCCGGCCAGGTGCGCCCAGCCGCTCGGCGAGGCCGGGCGCCAGATCGTCTTCGGTGTATACCTCCTGCACCGGGATGCCGGCATCGGTGGTCGTTTCCCGTACCTCGCTCACGGCCGGGCCTCCCCTCCACCCGCCAGGGCCAGCACCCCGTCGACCACCTCGTGCAGCCCCGCGCCGACGGGGTAGACGGCCGCGACACCCGAGCGCCGCAGCGCAGCGGCGTCTGCCTCGGGGATCGTTCCGCCAACAACGACGGGCACGTCGACGCCCTCGGCTGCCAGCGCCCGCCGCAGATCCTCGACGAGCGCCAGGTGCGCTCCGGAGAGCACCGAGATCCCGATCACGTCGGCGTCGTCCTGGACGGCCGCGGCCACGATCTCGGGAACGGTGCGCCGCAGGCCGAGGTAGATGACCTCGGCGCCTGCGTCGCGCAAGGCCATCGCGATGACCTTGATGCCCCGGTCGTGGCCGTCGAGCCCGGGCTTGGCGAGCACGATGCGAGGGCTCACACCAGCTCCCCGGCGACCATCACGGGCCGCCCGTCGAGCTCGAGCGAGGCGTCGCGCATGACGCAGTCAAGGTGGGCCACGGCATCCACGGTGCCGCCGTAGGCCATCGAGTTGCCGAGCGCGATATGTGCCGTGCCCCTGGATGACTCCGTCTCCATCGCCACCCCGCAGACGAGCCCCGACGGGTTGAACGCCATCGAGACCTCGGCGAGGTTGGACATGCGGTCGTCGGCGCAGCGCCCCAGCATCTCCTCGAGGCGGCCCGACTCGGCTCCTTCCATCGCAACGAGCTCGCCTGCCTCGAACCGCAGCAGGACCGGCGACGGCAGCGGCCCCTGGCCCATGAACAGCAGGTCGGCGTCGACCACGACGACCCCGTCGCTCGATGTCTCGACCGGTGCGGTGCCCGCCTCGATGTCGGGTGGGGCCATGTAGTCGCCGTCGTCGCGAGCGAGGCCGTGCAACACCCGCCCGGGCCGTCCCTGCACGGATCCGCGGAGGTCGGTGCCCGCCGGGGTCGTGAGCCGAAAGCTCGACGCGCTGTCCCATGCGTCGCCGATCCGCTCCGCATCGCCACGGATCGCATCGAAGTCGACCGCGAGCGGCCCGTCGTCGCGGAACGTGTCGAGTCGCACCCCAGGCATCGCCAGGTACCGCACGCCGGCGATGGTTGCCTCACGCCGGGCCGCGCTCGATCCGATGAACAAGCTCGTCAGCTCGATCACGGCGCCTGCCGCTCGCATCGCCGCGGCCACGATGCTCGGGGGCTCGGAACCCGGCAGCACGGGCACGGGGATCCGTGAAACCACCGGCACGCCGCTGCGGACGCCGATGCCCTCGACGAGGCCCGCGACCACCTCGGGGTCGGTACCGTCGTCGGTCAGCAGCAGGACCTGCTCTCCGGGGCGCACCGCCAGACACCGGTCGAGCAGGTTGCCGAAACCACGGGGGGCATCCACCTGGTCAGGCACCCTCGGGTCTGGTCATCGCGAGCGCAGCGAAGACCGCGTACACCTTCGTCGCCTCGTGGATCTCCTCGAGCGAGAGATGCTCGTCGGGGCAGTAAACCGGTGGGCCACCGGGACCGAAGATCACGGTCGGCACCTTCTCACCGAAGCTCGCCGTGTCGCCGAGCCAGTTCTCGACCACCAGCGGCGGCTCCTCCCCTCGCACCTCGCGCACCGCCGTCCGCATCAGCTGCACGACCTCGTCGTCGGGGCCCGCGAGGTATCCGGACTTCACGTCGACCAGTTCGACCTCGACGCGCAGCCGCGGGTCGGCCGTGGCCGCTCGCTCGAGGCAGCGGTCGATCTCGGCCCTGGCCTGCTCGATCGTCACCCCAGGTTGCGGCCGGCAGTCGACCCGGATCACGCACTCATCGGGGATCATCGATGGTCCCCCGGGTGCGAGTCCCCCGTAGATGCGACCGGGCACGATGTAGGTCTCGGGACCGAAGAGATCGACGACCCAGGCCTCGAGTTCGGGCTCGAGCTTCGAGGCATCGAGCGCGACCACCGCGTGTGCCGCGAGCACGTTCGCGTTGATCGCCTGGGGCTTGTGGCAGGTGTGGGCCGAACGACCAAGAGTCGTGACGTCGAAGTAGTACCTACCACGATGGCCGAGGCAGACCTGGTTGTCGGTCAACTCACCCAGCACGCACAGGTCGGCCTCGTAGGCATCGAAGTACGCGATCGATCCGAGCTGGTCGCCCATGTGGTCTGCCACCGCCGCCATGCTGAGGGTGCCCGACACCGGAAGTCCCGACGCGCGCACCGCCTCCATCGCGACGATCTGGCAGGCGAGCGCCGCCTTCATGTCCATTACACCGTGGCCGTAGACCGACCCGTCGATCAACGCACCGGAGAACGGCTCCGTCGCGCTCCACCCGTGTGAGACCGGCTTCGTGTCCATGTGCCCGGTCATCACCAGCCTCGGGCCCTCACCGAACCGGAGATGCCCGACCGCGTTTGGCCGCTCGGGTAGCACCGGCTGCAACTCGACGTCCTCGAACCCAGATGCCGACATCACCGAGGCGAGGAACGACGCGAGCTCGCCCTCCTCCCCGAGGATGGACGGGATCGTGCAGACCTCCTGCACCAACTGCACCGCCCGGTCCAGGTCGAGCGCGTCGAGGATGCTGGTCGCCCGATCCGTCACGATCGAGGCGCCCGGCGCCTCTTCACCCTTGCCCATCAGCTCTGCCCCGCCTTTCCCGAACCATGCACGGGAGGGCACCTTGAGGGGCGCCCGTCACAAGTGGTATCTGATATCTCACGCATCCGAGCGAACGTTACGTCCGAGCGGCGCAGCGGTCAAACCGATCCCGCTCAGGGCATCCGATCGGTTTGACAACGATTCGCATCTCGTATCTCATATGCCACATGTCGTCGGTGGTTCAACGGGCCGCGCAACCCATGGCGTTGCGTGCCCGTGGGTGAAGCCGGCATGTCCTCACCCCCGGCGCTGGCTTCGACGGCGGCGATCGATCTGCGGGGCATCCACCACCGATTCGGCGAGCTCGTCGTCCTCGCCGGCGTGGACTTCGCGATCAATCGGCACGAGCGACTCGGCATCGTCGGGCCGAGCGGGTGCGGTAAGTCCACGCTGCTCTCGGCGATCGCAGGACTGATCCAGCCCGACGAGGGCACGGTGGCGATCGACGAGGCCACCACCGCCGAACAACGACTCCGGCGGTGCGCGCTTATGCCGCAGCGAGACCTCTTGTTGCCGTGGCGCACGGCCATCGACAACGCGGCGATCGCCCTCGAGAACCGGGGCATGAAACGGGAGCAGGCCCGCGAGCGCACGCGGCCTCTCTTCGAGCGCTTCGGGCTCGCCGAGTTCGAGGATCGCACACCGGCGGAGCTCTCCGGCGGCATGCGCCAACGCGTGGCGTTCCTGCGAACCTTGATGGCCGAGAAGGACATCCTGTTGCTCGACGAGCCGTTCGCGGCGCTCGATTCGATCACCCGATCTGGCATGCAGGAGTGGCTGCTCTCCGCGCTGGAGCAGGAACCTCGCACGGTCCTGCTCGTGACCCACGACGTCGACGAAGCGCTGCTCCTCACCCATCGGGTGATCGTGATGTCCTCTCGTCCAGGGCGCATCGTTCGCACGCTCGAGACCGATCTCCCGCGCGACCGACCGCGGCGCGAGGTCGTGACCTCCCCCGAGTTCGCCCATCTCAAGGAATCCGCACTCGAGGCGTTGGAGCTATGAGCGAGCGGCCATCTCCCTCGACGCAGAGCGGCATGCGGCGATTCATCGACCGCTACGGCCCTCCGGCCATCGTGGTCGTCATCACGATCGCCTTGTGGGAGTTCATCATCCGGGCCTTCGACGTGCCCACATACATCTGGTCGTCCCCCTCCCTCATCGCCGAGACGATCCAGGAGGAGTTCTCCGAGCTGCTCGGACACGCGTGGGTCACGCTCTCGGAGGCGCTGCTCGGATTCTTCTTCGCGGTCGTGCTGGGTCTGGCCTTCGGCTTCCTCGTGCACTTCTCGACGATCGCTCGGCGTGGCCTCTATCCCCTCCTGATCGCCTCCCAGAGCATCCCGACGGTGGTACTCGCACCCGTGTTCGTGCTCGTGCTCGGGTTCGGCATCTGGCCGAAGGTCGCGGTCGTCGCGCTCTTCTGCTTCTTCCCCATCGTCGTCGGCACGATCGACGGCCTCTCGGGCGTGGACCGCGAGTACGTGCGCATGATGCTCACCCTGGACGCGACCCGGATGGGCATCTTCCGGCGGGTCGAGTTCCCTTCTGCACTGCCGCAGATCTTCACCGGCGTCCGCGTGGGCGCCACGTACGCGGCGATCGGCGCGGTGTTCGGGGAATGGGCTGGATCGCAGGCCGGGCTCGGATGGCAGATGTTGCAGGCGAAAGGCCGGCTGGACACAGCCCTCGTCTTCGCCGACATCGTATTCATCACCGTGATGGCGCTCGGACTGTTCGGCCTCGTGTCGCTCGTCGAGCGCCTCACGATCCCCTGGGCGAGGAAGGGGGGGCTGACATAGGTGCAGCGGTTGCCGGGCCACATGCGCGGCGGATCACGGTCACGAGACATCGGAACGAATGGAGGAACCTTGTGAGTCCCAAGAAGTGGAAGTCCGGTTCCCGTCTGCTCGCCCTGTTCACCGTCGGCGTCCTGGTGCTGGCGGCCTGCGGGAGCGACACGGAGGACAACCCCTCGGCGACGGGGTCCGACGACGGCGATACCACCGCCGAGCCCGCGACCCTCACGGTGGCCCTGGACTGGTTCCCGAACCCCGACCACGTCGCCCTGTACTACGCGCTCGACAACGGGTACTTTGACGACCAGAACCTCACCGTGGAATTCCAGACCCCGTCCGACGTCACCGCGGGGCTGAAGCTCGTCGCGAGGAATCAGTTCGACCTGTCGGTCTTCTACCAGGGCGACATGTTCTTCGCCGCGCAGGAGGGACTGCCGGTGATCGCGGTCGGCTCCCTGGTGCCCCAGCCGTTGAACTCGCTGATGGCCCTGGCCGACTCGAAAGTGCAGGGAGTCGACACGGTGGCGGGCGCCACGATCGGGGTCGCCGGCCTGCCCTTCGACGACGCCATCCTCGACACGATCCGCAAGAGTCAGGGTCTGGCCGAAGACGACGTCGAGAGCGTGAACGTCGGCTTCGACCTCGTGCCCGCCTTGCTCTCTGGGCAGGTGGATGCGGCGATCGGCACGTACTTCAACATCGAGGGCATCCATATCGAATCGGAGACGGGCGAGGCGCCGGTCATCGTGAAGATGTCGGAGCTCGGCGTGCCGACCTACGACGAGCTCATCGTCGTCGGCAACAGCGAGCGACTGCAGGACGACGCGGCCTACGCCGACGCCGTCAGTCGCTTCCTCACGGCGATGACCGAAGCGACCGAGGCCGCGCAGGCCGACGAAGCTGGCTCCATCCAATCGATGAAGGACAACACCGAGTACACCGACGAGGAGATCGAGGCGATGGTGCCCGACACCTTGCCGCTCCTGACCTCACCTGAGGGGCTCCCGACCGGCTGCTTCAGCCTGGACAACTGGGCGACGTTCGGTGACTGGATGCTCACGAACGATCTGCTGGAGGCAGAGGTCGACCCCGCGACCATCGCGACGAACGATTACCTGCCCAGCTGCTGAGGAACACGGATGACGGCGGAGGCCCAGGCCTCCGCCGTCATCTCGTCGTCTCGCCTTCGAGCAGATCGGGCCAGCGTTCGAGGTTGTAGGACATCTCCCAGAACCCACGCTCCAGCCGTGAGCTCGTGGCGAAGATCTGCCCCACCTCCCGACGTCGCGCTTCGGTCGTGACTTCCTGTTCCACGAGCGCGTCGAAATCTCGGCGCATGTCGGCGATCATGTCGATGTTCTCGGGAAGCGAGAAGTAGGAGATCCAGCCGCCGTAGACGGGATGGGCGGCGTCGGTGCGCTCCCGTAGCGCCGCCGCGATCTCGACATAGCTCCACGAGCACGGCAACAGCGACGCCATAATCTCGAGCGGACCCCCGCGCAGCGATAGGGAATGCATGTAGCTGGTGTACGCCACGTTGGCCGGTGCCATCGAGGCTGCGCCGCCCCGATCCTCGGCGCCCATCGCGATCACCTGCTTCAGGAGCGCCCGGTTATTGGGGATCTCGGCGTCGAGCACCTTGTTCAGATCCGCAGTGAAGTACCGGAGCTCTCGCTCGTTCCTCGACTTCGCAGCTCCCATCGCCAGGCATCGCGCATGCTCTTGCAGGTAGAAGACGTCCTGCTCGAGGAAGAACCGGAATTTGTCGAGGGGAAGCGTGCCCTCGGCGAGCTCCGTGATGAACGGATGCTGATGCAGCGAGGCCCAGATCGAGGAGCTCTCCTCCCGGAACAGGTCGGAAGGGGGCCTGGCCGGGGCCGCCGGGTGCTGACCGTCGCTCACGGCGCCCAGTGTAGGCGGTCGGCGGACCCCGGCGCCGACTTCGACCCCGTCCGTGCGCCTGCCCTCGGGTATTCCGATCCCTGTATCCAGGCTGGACAGGAGACGCCCGGGAGTCATCCGATACCGGGATCGGTGTCATCCTTGCTCCGCCCCCGACCCTTCGAGCGGATCCCCTCCGGGCCGGACCACGAGGACGACGCCGTCGGCGACCGTGACCGCCGCGCGATCGGCGAGGAACCGGTTGCTGATGCCGAGGGTCGATCCGGGTTCCAGGGTGGCGTGCTCGAGCGGCCATCGAAGGCCCTCGGTGCCGACCCCTCGGGCGGGGCCGCCGAGGGCGAACAGGCTCACGAGCTCGCCCGCGTACCCGTCAGGTCGCGGCGCCGTCGCACCACGTGGAGGCGCGGCGTCCCCGAAGATCGCCGTCGATCTCGACGGCGGCGAGCCGAGGGGCGACGAGCAGCAGGGCGTTCGCGAGCAGGTGGTCGAGGCGCCCACCGTCGCCCCCGACGACGATGAGGCGCTCCGCGCCGGCCACGATCGCCGTCGGTGATCGCCAGGTCGAGGTCGGTCTCGTCCTTGTCCTCGGGGTGACGTCTGCACGTCGCCACCCGCTCGCTCGAAGGCCTCGAGGTCGACCGGGATCCACCGAGTCGAGGTCGCCGACCAGCAGGTCGACGGCGACGCCGAGCCGGATCGCTTCGGCGAGCCCGACGTCGGCCGCGACGACGAACGCGTCGGGGGGCACGTCGACCTCGGAGACGTGCGACACCGCCGCCGCAGAAGATGAATCGCCGATCGCACCGCCCGGAACTCCCTCCGCCGGCATTACCCGGTTCAGGTTCGTCGGGTCGCCGGCGCCGTCAGCCGGCCTCTCAGCCCGGTTCCCCGAGCTCCCCGTGTTCTGTTGCGGAGTATAGGCCCCGCCGTCAGGAACGGGCCGGGCCCGTCGCGATCAGGTAGGCCCGCAGCCCGTGCATCGCGCGACCCATCAGCACGCGCATCACCGGTCGGTACAGCGTCGCGGCCAGCTCGCCGACGACGGGCACCGCGAGTCGGATGTCCTCCCGCCAGGTGAAGCGGGTGCCGCCCTCGATCGGATCGAGCAGCCACGTGCCGGTGCCGGTCACGATGGAGCCGTGGCTGATGTCGAGGCGACGAGGTGGATCCCAGGTCACGACCTCCATCGGTTCCGTGAACGCCGGCACGCCCAGGATGCGCGTGCGCACGGCGAGCCGCACCCCGACGCCCTCCCGCTGTTCGGAGACGACCGTCACGCTGTCGGCGTCGAGCATCCAGTCCGCCTGGCGCTCCCAGTCCATCAGCACGGTCCAGGCCTCCTCGAGGGGAACCGGCAGCACGATCTCGCGTTCGACCAGCACGGTGACGAGTCTAGGCGGCGGCGCCGTGCCGGACCGATGCACGCGTAAGCTTCGGCCATGGCGCGCGGGGCGATCGTGGCGGCGGCGATGGCGACCGCGCACGGCGCCAGCCCGACCGTCGATCCGGCCACGACGACCGATGGTGGCGTCGGGATCGCATGGGACGACGACGGCGTGATCGCGTTCGCGGGCCCCGCCGACGGCCTTCCCTGGGAACCGGTGCTCGGCGAGGTCGATCGCGGCTGCGTGGTGCCCGGCTTCGTCGACCAGCACACCCACGTGCCGTTCGTCGGATGGCGGGCCGACGAGTTCGAGGCACGTCTTCGGGGCGTCTCGTACCGAGAGCTGCACGGCGGCGACGGGGGCATCTTCCGGTCGGCGCGCATGTTCGCCGAGGCGAGCGACGAGGAGGTGCTGTCCTTCTCGCGTGCCCTGCTCGACGAGATGCTCACGCACGGCACGACGGCGCTCGAACTGAAGACGGGCTACGGCCTCTCCGTCGAGCAGGAGCTGCGGGGCGCCCGGCTGGCGCGCCGGCTGGCCGCCGACGCGCCGCAGACGTGCACGGTCACGCTGCTCGCCGCTCATGCCGTGCCGGCGGGGGTGGAACGACGGGACTGGATGCGAGCGGCGTGCGGTGAGCTGATCCCGGAAGCCGCACGGGAAGGCATCGCCGACGCCGTCGACGTCTACGTGGAGGACATCGCGTTCTCGATCGAGGACCTCGAGGCGATCGCGTCGGCTACGGCCGCGGCCGGGCTCGCGCTGCGGGTGCACGCCGATCAACTCGGCGACTCGGGTGCGGCCGCGGCGGCGGCTCGCCTCGGCGCCCGCAGCGCCGACCACCTGAACCACTGCTCCCGTGACGGCGTCGCCGCGCTCGCAGCGAGCGAGACCGTCGCCGGCTTGCTGCCGGCCTCGACGTTCTTCCTTCGCGGGACGCCGGCCCCGGCCCGGGCACTGCGCGAGGCCCGCGCGCCGATCGCGCTCGCGACCGATGCGAACCCGGGCACGTCGCCCGTGGTCTCGATGCCCGAGGTGCTCGCGATGGCGGCAGGCGTCTACGAGGTGCCTCCCTTCGAGGCGCTGACGGCCGCGACGCTCAACCCCGCGTGGGTGTTGGGCCTCGCCGACCGCCTGGGAACCCTCGAGCACGGGAAGCGCGCCGACCTCGTGCTGCTCGAGGAGGCGTCGTTCGCCCAGGTGCCGTATCGCCCCGGGCACGATCCCGTCGTCGCGACGATCGTCGCCGGCGAGGTCGCGCACCGGCGAGGTCGCTCGTCCGGCATGGACTAGTCGAGCGGGCCGGTCGCGGCTTCCGCGGCCGCGACCAGACGCCCCTCCTGCACGAGGCTCACGGCGTCGGCGATATCCGGGCCGAACTCGCGGTCGGCCTCGAAGAACGGCACGCGAGCCCTGATCGCTTCGTGCACCTCGCGGGTCGCCGGACCCGGCTCGAGCGGCGCCCGCAGGTCGAGCGCCTGCGCGGCCGCGAGCGCCTCGAGGGCGATCACGGTCTCGGCGTTCGAGACGACCTCGCGCGCATGCCGGGCCGACGTCATGCCCATGCTCACGTGGTCCTCCTGCCCGGCGCTCGAGGGGATCGAATCGACCGAGGCAGGGTGCGCGAGCGTCTTGCACTCGCTCACGAGTGATGCGGCCGTGTACTGCACGAGCATGAAGCCGGAGTTCAGCCCCGAGCCGTGCACGAGGAACGGCGGCAACCCGTTGGACTGATGCTCGTCGAGCAGGCGGTAGAGGCGGCGCTCGGAGATCGACGCGAGCGAGACGAGCGCGGTCGCCACGGTGTCGAGCGCCACGGCCACCGGCTGCCCGTGGAAGTTCCCCCCGCTCATGACCTCGCCGCTGTCGGGCAGCACGATCGGGTTGTCGCTCACGCTGTTCATCTCGATCGCGAGTACGCCGCGCGCGTACGCGAGCGCGTCGCGGGTCGCGCCGTGCACCTGCGGCGCGCACCGCAGCGAGTACGCGTCCTGCACGAGGTGCGCGGATTCCCGGTGGGACGCGAGGACGGGCGACGATGCGAGCAGCCGGCGCAGGTTCGCGGCGCTCGCGGCCTGTCCGGGGTGTGGCCGCAGCGCCTGCAACCGCTCGTCGAAGGGACGGTCGGTGCCGAGCGAGGCCTCGATCGTCATCGCCGCGACGACGTCGGCGGTTCGTGCGAGCGACGCGGCGCGCTCTGCCGCCAGGATGCCGATCGCGAGCATGCCCTGGGTGCCGTTGACGAGGGCGAGTCCCTCCTTCGCCTCGAGCGTCAGCAGCGAAAGTCCGGCGCGGGACATCGCCGCGGAGGCCGGTTCGGTGCCGCCCTCCGGGGCCAGCACCTCGCCGTGCCCGATCAGCGGGAGGGCGAGGTTCGCGAGCGGGGCGAGGTCGCCGGACGCGCCGAGCGATCCCTGCTGGGGCACGGCCGGGATCACGTCCTCGTTGAGCATCGAGACCATCAGGCCGACCACCTCGGGCCGCACTCCGGAGTGCCCGAGGGCCAGCACGTGGGCTCGCAGCAGGAGCATCGCGCGCGCCTCTTCACGCGGCAGGGGCGTGCCCACGGCTGTCGCGTGCGATCGCACGATGCCGTGCTGCAGCGTCGAGGCCTGCGCGGGATCGACACGGGTGTGGGCGAGCGCCCCGAACCCGGTCGTGACCCCGTAGATCGTGGCGCCGCTCGCGACCGCATCGTCGATCACCACACGCGCCGCCGCGACCCTCGCGCGGGCGTCATCACCGAAGGAGACGGGCGCCCCGCCGGCGACCGCCACCACGTCGGACGCCTCGAGCCTGCCGCCGATCGCGACGGTCATGCCGATGCCGCCAGCAGTCGCGTCTCGAGCGGGGTCTCGACGACGTCGCCGTGCTCCCCCGGCTCGACCCGCCGCGCACCGGCGGCCGGATCGGAGACCAGCACGTCGGCGACCTCGGTCCCCACCAGGTGCACCGCCGCGAGGTCGTCGCACGCGAGACCGGGTGGCAGCACGCCTTCCCCGACGAGGCGCCGGTACTCGGGTCGGCGCGACGCCTCGGAGTCGAAGTGGGGACAGAAGCTCCCCGGCACGAGCCCCAGCCCGTCGGGAAGCGGGTCGGCCCGTCCCAGCAGGTAGGAGTCGGTCGTCGAGGCCTCGAACCAGCAGTTGGCACCGGCACTGCCTCCCGCGAGCACGACACCGGCGTCCCAGGCTTCCCGAAGGATCTCATCGAGGCCATGCGCGCGCCAGATCGCGAGCAGGTTCAGGGTGTTGCCCCCGCTCACGAACACGACGTCCTGGGTGAGCACGAACGAGCGCAGGTCCTCGACCGTGCGATGGAACAGGGCGAGATCGCTCGGCTCGAACGAGTGCGATGGGAACGACCGGTAGAACGTGGCCACCGCCCGATCGGCGTCGCCGACGGCCGTCGGAACGTACAGCACCTTGGGCCGCGCCGCGCCCGTCAGGCCGAAGATGAATCGATAGACCGGGTCGTCCGGCCACTGCCCACCGCCCATCGCCACGATGTGTGCCTCGCTCACTCGACCTCCTGCATCGGCACGCGCACGCCCCGATCGTGTGCGACCTCGATCGCCCGCTCGTACCCCGCGTCGACGTGGCGAACCACGCCCATGCCCGGGTCGGAGGTGAGCACGCGCTCGAGGCGCTCCGCCGCGTTCGCCGTGCCGTCGGCCACGACGACCATGCCGGCGTGGATCGAGGAGCCGATGCCCACGCCGCCCCCGTGGTGCACGCTCACCCAGTGGGCACCCGCGGCCGTGTTCACGAGGGCGTTGAGGATCGGCCAGTCGGCGATCGCGTCGGACCCGTCGCGCATCGCCTCGGTCTCGCGGTTCGGGCTCGCGACGCTGCCGGCGTCGAGGTGGTCGCGCCCGATCACGATCGGGGCACTCACCGCGCCCGAGGCGACGAGCTCGTTGAACCGCGCCCCCGCGAGGTCGCGCTCGCCGTAGCCCAGCCAACAGATGCGGGCGGGCAGCCCCTGGTAGGCCACCCGTTCGGACGCGAGGTGCAGCCATCGTTGCAGGCGTTCGTCGTCGGGGAACAGTGCGGCCACGGCGGCGTCGGTCGCGGCGATGTCGGCGGGATCGCCCGAGAGCGCCGCCCACCGGAACGGCCCCTTGCCCTCGCAGAACAGCGGTCGCACGAACGCCGGCACGAATCCCGGGTAGCTGAACGCGACGTCGTGCGGGAGCCCACCGGCTTCCGCACCGGCGCGCAGGTTGTTGCCGTAGTCGAACGCGACCGCTCCACGCGCTGCGAGGGCCACGATCGCCTCGACGTGGGCAGCCATCGATGCCTCGGCGCGGCGCACGTACTCGCCGGAATCTCGCTCGCGGAGCTCGGCTGCATCGGCGAGCGAGAGCGCAGCGGGATGTAGCCGCCGAGCGGGTCGTGAGCAGAGGTCTGGTCGGTGACGATGTCGGGCTGCCAGCCGCGGGCGACGAGCTCGGGCACCACCTCGGCGCAGTTGCCCACGAGCCCGATCGACACCGCGTCGCGCGCGGCCTTGGCCTCGTCGGCCCACCGCAGCGCTTCGTCGAGATCGGCGGTCTCGCGATCGAGGTAGCGGGTCGTGATCCGGCGCTCGATGCGAGCTGGATCGACCTCGATGCAGAGCGCGACACCGTCGTTCATCGTGATCGCGAGCGGTTGCGCGCCACCCATGCCGCCGAGGCCGCCCGTGAGCGTGACGGTGCCGGCGAGCGACCCGCCGAAGTGCTGGTGCGCACACTCGGCGAGCGTCTCGTACGTGCCCTGCAGGATGCCCTGGGTGCCGATGTAGATCCACGACCCCGCCGTCATCTGCCCGTACATCGTGAGGCCCTGCGCCTCGAGCGCCCGGAACGTCTCCCAGTCGGCCCACTTGGGCACGAGCATCGAGTTCGAGATCAGCACTCGAGGGGCCATGTCGTGGGTGCGGAAGACCGCGACCGGCTTGCCCGACTGCACGAGCAGGGTCTCGTCGTCGGCCAGCGTCCGGAGCGTGCGCACGATCGCGTCGAACGCCTCCCAGCTGCGGGCGGCCTTGCCGGTGCCGCCGTACACGACCAGGTCCTGGGGCCGCTCGGCCACCTCGGGGTCGAGGTTGTTCATCAACATGCGCATCGCCGCTTCCTGCGGCCAGGAACGGCACGACAGCTCGCCGCCACGTGGCGCACGGATCTCTCGACCGGTCATCGCGTCCCCTCCACGGCACGGCGGCTACCTTCTCGGCGCGATGCTACTGCGACGGCATGCTCCCTCGCCGTGATCCGACGCGGGGTGCTCCGTGGCCGGGATGCTTGAGTGGCCCGATCAGGCCAGGTAGCGTCCCCTCGATGGCCGTCGGAACTTCCCCCTACGACGCCGGCGGCGCCGGTGGGCTCGTGACCGAGCAGATCCGTGTGCTGATCGCCGACGACGAACCCGCGCTGCGAGGCGCCCTCGCCGACCTGCTCGAGCACGAGGACGACCTGACGCTGATCGGCACGGCGGGCGACGCCGACGAGGCGATCGCCCTCGCGAACGACGAGCGGCCCGACGTCGCGCTCGTCGACGTGTCGATGCCGGCCGGCGGCGGAGCCCGGGCGGCACGTGAGATCGCCCGGTGCTCCCCCGATACCCGCGTGATCGCGCTCTCCGCCTTCGAGGACCGACCGACCGTCCTCGAGATGCTCCGGGCGGGCGCGGTCGGCTACCTCGTGAAAGGGACCGGCGGCGAGGAGATCGTCGGCTCGATCCAGAAGGTGATGGCGGGCGGCGCGAGCCTGTCCACCGAGGTCATCGCCGGCATCGTGTCGGAGCTCACGAAGCAGCTGCGCCGCGAGGATGACGAGCGCGAGCGGCTCGACGCACGTCGTGCCGAGATCCAGCGATTCGTCGACGGCGAGGGCGTCTCGATGGCGTTCCAGCCGATCGTCGACCTCGCGACCGGCGCCACGGTGGGACTCGAAGCGCTCGCCCGCTTCTCCACGCCTCCGCCCCGGCCGCCCAACGAGTGGTTCGCCGAGGCGGTCTCGCTGGCGCTCGGCGTGCAGCTGGAGCTGACCACCTTGACGCACGCGTTGCGCGCGGTACCGAAGCTGGACCCCGGCGTCTACCTCGCCGTGAACTGCTCGCATCGCGCCGCCGTCTCGGCCGAACTGGCCTCGCTCATCGAGCCACTCGCCGATCGGCTGGTGCTCGAGATCACCGAGCACGAGGCGGTCGAGGACTACGACGACCTCGTCGATGCGCTCGCTCCCCTACGGGCTCGAGGAGCGAGGGTGGCGATCGACGACGCCGGCGCGGGCTTCGCGAGCCTGCGACACACGGTGCGCATCGCGCCCGACATCGTGAAGCTCGACATGAGCCTCACCCGCGACATCGACACTGACCGCGCGAAGCGGGCGCTCGCGACGGCGCTCGTCTCGTTCGCGGTGGAGATGGGATTCTCGCTCGTCGCCGAGGGCATCGAGACGGCGGGCGAGCTCGCGACGCTGCGCGAGCTTGGGCGTGGGCTACGGGCAAGGGTTCTTCCTCGCGGAGCCCGGTCCGCTTCCCTGATCGCTCGCCTCAGATCTACTCGCCGGCGCGGCGGTCCACCGCCCACGACGAGGTCTCCGACCCCTTCGTGTACTGCTTCATCTCGGTCGCGACGGCGACGGCCTCGGCGTAGTGCTGGAACGCCCGTCTGGCAGTGGTCGCGATCCCGATCGACAGGGTCAGGACACCGAACCGCTGCAACTCGCCCCTGCGGTTCGTGACCTCGATGAAGCCGCGTTCCCGGTCGGCCTCGTCGAAGAAGCCGGGCGCCGCCTCGTCGAAGGCCGCCACGATCGCGTTCGCGGCCGCCTCTGCCCGCTCGGGGGCGACCACCACCACGAAGTCGTCACCGCCGACGTGGCCGACGAAGGCCGCGCCGTCGGACGCCCCGCGGGCCGCCTCGCCGATCAACCGTGCCGACGCTTGGATCACCTCGTCGCCCCGCATGAACCCGTAGTGGTCGTTGTACGCCTTGAAGTTGTCGAGATCGGCGTAGAGGATCGCGAACGGATCCGAGCGCGCGAGGCGAGCGTCGATCTCCTCCTCGATGCGGACGTTGCCGGGCAGTCCGGTGAGCGGCGACTGTGTGCGCGTATCGCGCGAGCGGCGCAGCACGCCCCGGATGCGCGCGAGGAGCTCCGGGGTGTCGAACGGCTTGACGATGTAGTCGTCGGCGCCGATCGCGAAGCCCTCCAGCTTGTCGGCCGAGAGCCCTCGAGCGGTGAGCATGATCACCGAGACGGTGGCCGTGCTCGGATCCTGCCGCAGGCGACGGGTCAGCTCGAAGCCGTCCATGTTCGGCATCATCACGTCGGCGAGCACGAGGTCGGGGCGCCGTTCCCGAGCCGCTTCGAGCGCCAGCGCGCCGTCGGCGGCGACGCGCACGTCGTAGCCGGCCGCACGCAGCTCGATCTCGAGCAGCCTGGCGATGAAGGGATCATCGTCGACGACGAGCAAGCTCTCGCCGCCACCGTTGCCCTCGACGCGTCTCGATCTCGTCCTCGTCGATGCGGTTGCCCTCGCTCACACCATCGTCCTCATCCCGCGCGCCCCCGCGCGACCTCGGTCATCGGCGGCGCGTTCCGGTGGGTCAGGGGCGTCGCCGCGTGCGTCGGTTCATGGATTCGGCACTTTATCCCGCGAGGTGAAGCATGTCCGAGCATCCCGGGTGAGGCAGGAGCGAGGGCGCGCGGACGCAGGTCCGTCCCGCGTGGCACGATAGCCGCACCTACTGCGCAAGGGGGTCGGTTCGATGCAGGTGCTCGATACGTTCCTCGACGCGATGGGGAACACCCCCCTCGTGCGCCTGCGGTCGGTCACGCGCGGGCTGCGCCCGACGATACTGGCCAAGGTCGAGATGCTGAACCCGGGCGGGTCGGTGAAGGACCGCATCGGCATCCGCATGATCGAGGCAGCCGAGCGGTCGGGCGCGCTGCGCCCCGGTGGCACGATCGTCGAACCCACGTCGGGCAACACCGGGCACGGGCTCGCGATCGCGGCGGCGATCCGCGGATACCGCTGCATCTTCGTGATGCCCGACAAGATGAGCCAGGAGAAGATCTCGCTGCTGCGCGCGTACGGCGCCGAGGTGATCATCACGCCGACCGCCGTGCCACGGGAGTCGCCGGAGTCGTACTACTCGGTCGCGTCCCGACTCGCCGACGAGATCCCCGGCGCGTTCCAGCCCAACCAGTACTTCAATCAGGAGAATCCGGCCACGCACTTCGAGACGACCGGTCCGGAGATCTGGGATCAGACCGACGGACGCATCGATGTCTTCGTCGCGGGGGTCGGCACGGGGGGCACGGTCACCGGTGTCGGGCGATTCCTGAAGTCGCAGAACCCCGACATCGTGATCGTGGGCGCCGACACCGAGGGCTCGGTGTACACGGGCGACGAGCCGCGCCCCTACCTCACCGAGGGGATCGGCGAGGACTTCTTCCCGGAGACGTTCGATCCCGACATCGTCGACCGCTGGGTCCGGGTGCCCGACCGAGAGGCCTTCCTCATGGCCAGGGCGGTGACGCGACAGGAAGGCATCCTCGTCGGCGGCTCGTGCGGCTCCGCGGTCTACGCGGCGCTCGAGGTCGCGCGCGACTACGGCGACGACACCACGATCGTCGTCTTGTTGCCCGACACCGGTCGCAACTACCTGTCGAAGCTGTACTCCGACGGCTGGATGCGCCAGTACGGATTCCTCGAGGGGCCCGAGGTGACGACCGTGGAGCAGGTGCTCTCGTCCAAAGGCGCCGAGCTGCCGCCCCTGATCACCGTGAACGCGCACGACAAGGTGCGGCAGGCGGTCGACGTGCTGCAGGCGAGCTCGATCTCTCAGGCGCCCGTCGTGCGCGAGGAGTCGGCCGACGTGACGCAGTTCGTGGGTTCGATCCGAGACCGCGAGCTGCTCGAGCGCGTCTTCCGCGACCCCGACGCGCTGCAGGCCGACGTCGCCGAGGTCATGGCGCCGCCGATCCCGTTCGTGGAGTGGGACCAACCGATCGAGACGGCCTTCGCTCAGCTCGAGCAGGCACCCGCGGTGCTCGTCGCGAAGGCCGGCCAGGTGCTCGGCGTGCTCACACGCAGCGACCTGCTCGACTTCATCGCCCATCGCCGGGCGCAGCGGTAGCGGCTGCGGTGCGGTCGCTGGGCATCGACGTCGGCGTCGGCAAGGGCCTCGACGTCGTGCTGCTCGACGAGCGCCGTGTGCCCCTGCACGTCTCGTCGCGCGTGCACGTCCGTGACGTGGAGCACGTGATCCGCGACCTGCGGCCCGACGTCGTCGCGATCGACTCGCCGCCGCGCTGGGCCCCATCGGGGCGCTCACGGCTCACGGAGCGCCAGCTGGCGGCCCTCAACATCTCGTCGTTCAACACCCCCAGCGAGGCGCACGGCAAGGGCAATCGCTTCTTCGCGTGGATGGAGGTCGGCTTCGAGGTGTTCGCGCAGGCGGCGGCGGCCGGGTTCCCGACGTACTCGGCCGGCAGCCCACGGGGGAAGGCCCTCGAGGTCTTCCCGCATGCGACCGCGGTCGTGCTGGCGGGCTGCCTCCCTCCCAAGGGGACGCGCAAGCACGTCTGGCGCACGGCCGTGCTCCGGGCCCAGGGCGTGCGCACCGACGAGCTCGGATCCGCCGATCGCGTCGACGCCGCCCTCGCCGCGCTCACCGGGCTGTATGCCCTCGACGGGACGGCGATTCGCTCCCGGCGATCCGCGAGAGGGCGTGATCGTGGTGCCGTCGGCAGCGCTGCCGGCCACGCCGTACCGCCCGGGCTCGGCCGCGCCGCGCGCGACGGAGCCCCTGTTCACGTACTGCGCATGCGGTGACCCGGGCTGCGACCGGCTCGTCCGCGGGGAGTTCGCCCCCGGTCACGATGCGAAGCGCAAGGCCATGCTGTGGAAGCGCGCCCGTGAGGGCGCCGAGGCGCTCGACGAGCTCGCGGCCCGCGGGTGGAAGCCGCCTCCGGAGATGCGATGAGGAGCGTGCCGATGCGTGACGAAGACGCCGACGATCGACGTCGATTCGAGACGAGGGCGATCCATGCCGGCCAGGATCCAGACGCCCCGTACGGCGCGGTGAACGTGCCGATCTACCAGACCTCGACGTACGCGCAGCCCGAGGTCGGTTCCCCGAAGGTCTGGGACTACGCGCGCGGTGGGAACCCCACGAGGGAGGCCTTCCAGCAGGCCCTCGCCTCACTCGAGGGTGGGGCGCGAGGCTTCGCGTTCTCGAGCGGGCTCGGGGCCGAGACCACGTTGCTGCTGACCCTTCGCCCCGGCGACCACGTGGTGCTCGCCGACGATGTCTACGGGGGGACGTACCGGCTGTTGTCGAAGGTGCTGGGCGACTGGGGGCTCTCGTTCTCGACCGTCGATCTCGGTGACCTCGGCGCGCTCTCGTCGTCGCTGACGCCTGCCACGAAGCTCGTCTGGATCGAGACCCCGTCGAACCCGCTGCTCAAGATCGTCGACATCGGGGCGGTGAGCGCGGTCGCGCACGAGCACGGGATCCGCGTGGTGGTGGACAACACGTTCGCCACGCCCGCCCTGCAGCGGCCGCTCGCCCTCGGCGCCGATGCCGTCGTGCACAGCGTGACGAAGTACGTCGGTGGTCACTCCGACCTGATCGGCGGCGCGATCGTCACGAGCGACGAGGAATGGATCGAGCGGCTCGGCTTCCTCGTGAACGCGGTGGGAGCCGTGCCCGGGCCGATGGACAGCTACCTCGCCCTGCGCGGCCTGAAGACGCTCGCCGTGCGGATGCGGGCGCACTGCGCCGGGGCCCGGGCGATCGCCGGGTACCTGCGGACCAGCCCTGCCGTCACCCGCGTGTTCTACCCGGGGCTCGAGGATCATCCCGGACACGAGGTCGCCGCCCGACAGATGGCGGACTTCGGCGGCATGGTGTCGTTCCGGGTGGGCAGCCCCGAACGCGCCCTCGCCGTCGCCCAGCGAACCGAGCTGTTCTTCCTGGCGGAATCGCTCGGTGGGGTCGAGTCGCTGATCGAGGTGCCCGGGCCGATGACCCACGCGAGCGTGGCCGGATCGCCCCTCGAGGTGCCGGCCGACCTCGTTCGTCTCTCCGTGGGCATCGAGCACCCCGACGACCTGATCGAGGACCTCGACCGGCCCTCACGGGCCAGCCGTGAGCGAGCCGTCGAGGGACCCATGAGCGACGAGCCCTACTACCGGCGCGATCTGGCCCTCGTGCACCATCGGGGGTTCGGGTTCCATGCCGACGACTGCGCACCGGGCATCCTGGCGCTGCTCGAACCTGTCCGGGCGCGTGACGGTCTCGTCGTCGAGCTCGGGTGCGGCAGCGGGCTGCTGACGAGGCACCTGATCGACGCCGGTCACCGGATGATCGCGACCGACGCCTCACCCGCGATGCTCGATCTCGCCCGAGAGGTCGCCGGCGGGGCCGAGGAGATCCGCCTCCTGACCCTGCCGCACGATCCGATCCCTCCGCGCGGACGCGATCGTCTCGGTCGGACACGCGCTCAGCTACCTGCCGAACGCCGAGGCGATCGATCGCGCGCTCGTCGCGATCGCGAACGCGCTGCGGCCAGGCGGTGTGCTCGCGATCGACCTCTGCGACCTCGAGTGGGCCGCGACCCGCATCGACCAGCCCAGCCGGGGGTGGGTCGGCGAGGATTGGGCGATCGTGACCGAGTTCTCGGTGCCCTCCCCAGACCGTTACGTGCGCCGGATGGCCACGTTCATCCGCGAGGACGACGGCTCGTGGCGGCGCGACGACGAGCGGCACGACAACGTGATGGTCGACACGTCGCTCGTGCCGGTCCTGCTCGCCGAGCACGGCGTGGAGGCGACCGTCGGACCGGCGTTCGGGGACGAGACGCTGCCCGTCGGCCTCCGTGCCGTCGTGGGCCACCGACCAGACTGAGCCCGGCCCGGGTTGGCCTCAGAGCCTGAGCGTCGTGCCGTCCCGGAGCGAGAGGTCCACCGCTCGGATCTGGGGATCTCCGTCGGACACGTCGAACGGCAAGGCCGTCGCCCTCGGGTCCGAGCCACTCGCGCAGGCGTACGGGGTCGCCCGCGATCTCCACGCTCGCGATCCCCGCGACGTCGACCTCGTGGCGGATCGCCGTGCGTCCAGGATGCAGCTCGGCGGGCACGTCCCAGGCGATGAAGAACGGCAGCCAGGCATCGCGTGCCTCGTCGTCGATGCCCGCGCCGCGCCACCGAAGCTCGACCCCGTCGGGTCGCCTGCGGGCGCCGGCCTCCACCTGCAGCCCGAGCCGTCGGGCGGTCACCTCGAGGTCGGTATCCGACAGGCAGACGGCGAACCAGCGGTCTCGCCCGCCGTCGGACGACGCCAGGAGCGCCCGCCCGAGCGGGGTCGAGCTGCCCACCTCGTGATCGACGACGGCGATGAGCTCGATGTAGCTGTCACCGAGCGGCACGATGCGGTTGCCCGTCCCCCATCGAGGATGCACCCCGCCGGGGACCGACGCGAGGCCGAGGTCACGGTGCAGGCGCTCCCCCGCTCGGTCGAGATCCGACACCGCCAACACCACGTGATCGATCGTGTACACCCGCGTCTCCTCTCGTCGCGAACCCCGCCATCGTGCCATCTCGCGATACCGTCGATGGATGCGCCATGGCCAGACTCGCGGTCGCGGCCTTCCTGATCGCCGCCTCTCTCGCCGTCACCGGCGGCGGCCGCAGACCTCGAGCCGCGGCCGTTCCTCGACGATCTCGCGTTCCCGACGAACATGGCGTTCCTGCCCGACGGCACGCTGCTGTTCACGGAGAAGGAGACCGGCAACGTGCGGGTCGTCACCCCTGGGGGTGAGCTGGTCGATCGGCCGTTCATCACGCTTGCGGTGATCCCCGACGCGGAGCGTGGTCTGCTCGGCATCGCGGTACACCCCGACTTCGAGCGGGAGCCATGGGTGTACCTCTACCGCTCCGACCCCGCGGACGGGCTGAACCGGCTCGTCCGCGTGCGGGCGGCCGGTCCGGTCGCCGAGGGTCAGCCCGAGACGCTCCTCGACGGCATCAGCGCCGTCGCCGGCTACCACAACGGCGGCGATCTCGCGTTCGGTGCCGACGGCTCGTTGTTCGTGGCCCTGGGCGAGGCACACGAAGCTGATCGGGCCCAGGACGAGACCGATATCGGCGGCAAGATCGCGCGGCTGACGGCCGCAGGGGGCGTACCACCGGACAACCCGTTCGGACCCGACAACCCCGTCTGGTCGATCGGGCATCGGAACTCGTTCGGCCTCTGCGTCGATCCAGCGACCGGGACGCTCTGGGAGACGGAGAACGGCCCCGACGTCGACGACGAGGTGAACGTGATCGAGCCGGGCGGCAACTACGGCTGGCCGGCGGTCACGGGCATCTCCGACGAAGACGAGTTCATCGATCCCCTCCTGGTCTTCCGCGACACGATCGCCCTCACCGGGTGCGCGGTGGTCGGCGGCGACCTGTGGTTCGGATCGTTCGACGGCCGACTGTGGCGCATGCCCGCATCGGCGGACGCCGCCGCGCAGGCCGAGGAGATCGCTCGGTTCCCGGCGGGGGTGACCGACGTGCTGCTCGGGCCCGACGGCGCCCTCTACGTCGCCACCGCGGACTCGATCTGGTCCCTACGCCTCGAGGAGGTGAGCGGGTCCACCCCGACCCCGACGCGGACCGACCCACCGTCGGCCACCCCCTCGCCGCAGGTGGTGGCGACGGCGGACGACGGCGACGCGTGGCGTCCGTGGATCGCGGTCGCCGCGCTCGTCGTGCTGGCGGGCGCGCTCGGCGCCCGGTTCGTGGCCGGTCGCCGGCTCCGGCAGGGCGACCCCGACGACGATCGCTGAGCGCCTCAGGCGGGCTTCGGGCGCTTCATGTAGGCGACCGTGGAGAGCGCTCCCGAAGGCGTCGGCTGCGCCACGACCGAGACCAGTTCCCAGCCGTCGTCGCCGAACGTGTTCAGGATCTCACCCGGGTTGTGCTCGAGCAGCGGCGCGACGAAGTACTCCCACGCGGTCATGCGGTCCCCTCCCGTTGCAGTCGTTGATCGGCGCGCCTGATGCACACACCCATGATGACCTCGAGGCCCGCCTCGGTCGCGATGCGGTATGCCTCCTCGTTCACGATGCCGTCCTGCAACCACAGCACCTTCGCGCCGATCGCCACGGCATCGCGCGCGATCGGCGGCGTGTCCTCCGCGCGCCGGAACACGTCCACCACGTCGATCGCCAGGTCCTCCGGGGATGTCCCCCAACGACGGATAGGCTCGTTCACCGAGCACCTCGGTCTCCCGGGGGTTCACGGGCACGATGCGGTAGCCACGCTGTTGCAGGTAGGCGGCGACGTCGAGCGACGGGCGCCCGGGCTTCGACGAGAGCCCCACCACGGCGATCGTGCGGGCCTCCCCCAACAGGATGCGCAGCTCTCGATCCTCCGGAGCCACCGCGTTCACGGCATCGGCCACGTCGTCTCCTCCCTGATCGTCTCCAGCAACGTGTGGAGCATCCATCCGGTCGCTCCCCACACGGTGTGTCCCTCGAGCTCGTACGCGAACCCTCGCCAGGTGTGCCCGTCCGGGCGGTCGTAGCTCACCGTCCGCTCGGCCGAGGCGAGGCGTTCGATGCCGAACACCAGCACCTCGTCGATCTCGGCCTCGTTCAGCCTGAACGCCGGCGCGCGGTCGAGCGTTCCGACGAACGGCACCACGAGGATGCCGCTCACGAACGTGTGCACGGGAGGCAGGGCGCCGAGCAGGCGGGGCAGGGCCGGATCGAGCCCGATCTCCTCGTGCGCCTCGCGCAACGCGGTCTCGGCGAGGGTCTCACCGGGGTCCTGCAAACCCCCCGGGAAGGAGATCTCCCCGGCGTGGCGCGAGAGCGCGGCCGCCCGCACGGTGAACACGAGAGCCGGAGCCGGCTCGAGCACGATCGGGGCGAGCACCGCCGCGAGGCGGTCGTCGGCCCCGGGCGACGGCGACGGGTCGTCGTCGAGCGCCGCGGCGAGCGACGCGAGCGCATCGGCGTGTAGCATCGCGCGCCATGGTAGAGGAGGCCGTGCTCGACGCCGCAGCGGCCGCCGTCGACCCCGACGAGGTGCTCGCCTACACGCGCGCGCTGATCGCCGCGAAGAGCGAGAACCCTGGCGGCACGGAGGATCGGGCGGCGGCCGTCGCGAGCGACATCCTCACAGGAGTGGGAGCGAAGCCCGAGATCGTTCGTTCGGAGGCGGGACGCCCGAGCGTGGTGGCCTCGCTCGGCACCGAGAGGGGACCCAGCCTCGCGTGGAACGGTCACCTCGACGTCGTGCCGGCGGGTTCCCTCGACACATGGCGGCACGATCCGTGGGCCGGAGAGATCGACGACGACGGTCGCCTCGTCGGCCGCGGCGCCGCGGACATGAAGGGTCCGATCGGGGCCGCCCTCGCTGCGGCGTCGGCGCTGCGTCGGGCCGGCACGCCGCTGGCCGGGTCGCTCGTCTTCCACCTGGCGGCCGACGAGGAACTCGCCGGCGTGCACGGCACGAGGGTGCTCTGGGAACGTGGCCTGCTGACCCAGGACGCCGCGATCGTGGGTGAACCGAGTGAGCTACAGGTCGGGCTCGCCGAGCGAGGGGGCGCATGGTTCACGGCCACAGCCTTCGGGAAGGCCGCCCACGGCTCGCAGCCTCACCGAGGCGTGAACGCGATCACGTCGATGGCCCGGTTCCTGCTGCGGTTGCCCGAGGTGCTCCCCGACATCGAGCACCCGCTCGTGGGTCGCCCGACGGTCAACGCCGCCATGATCGAAGGGGGCAGCGCCCCCAACGTCGTGCCGGACCGGTGTGCGGTCGACATCGACCGGCGTATCGTGCCCGGCGAGACCGACCCTGACGCGGTGCGGACGCCGTTCCTGGCGATCGTCGACTCGCTGCGGAGCGAGCACCCCGAGGTCGAGATCGAGATCCGGCTCCGGGAGTGGACCGACGCCGCCGAGGCGTCGCCCGATACCGACATCGCGCGGATCGCGGTCGAGGCCGTCCGGGCGACGACGGGCACCGCGGCCGACCTGGTGGGGTTCACGGGTATCACCGATGCGCGCTTCTACATCAACCAGGCGGACATCCCGACCGTGATCTGCGGTCCAGGCTCGCTCACGGTGGCCCACACCGCCGACGAGTGGGTGCCGGTCGACGAGCTCGTCGCCGGGGCCAGGGCCTACGCACGCATGTTCGCTGCCTCGCTCGCCTAGGATTCGCATCGCACGTCGCGCTCCGGCGTATCCTTGTGGGGATGGACACCGACGCCACCACGCCCCTGATCACGATCACCGACGCCGCGGCCGCGAAGGCGCGCGCGCTGGCCGAGCGGGATGGCCGGCCCGACGCGGCCCTGCGCGTCCGGGTGACCGCGGGTGGGTGTTCGGGGTTCAGCTACGCGCTGACGCTCGAGGATGCACCGGCCGAAGGGGACCACGTCGCCGAGGGGCCGGGGGGCTTCAAGGTGCTGATCGACCCGGCGAGCGCGCCGATCGTCACCGGATCCACGCTCGAGTTCAACGACTCGATGATGGACGGCGGGCTGAGGATGGTGAACCCGCAGGCCACGCACGAGTGCGCCTGCGGCGATTCCTTCAGCATCTGAGCCGATCGACTGCCTCGCCCCGGCGTCACGCGACCTGCAGGGTTCCCGTCATGGAGGGGTGGATCTCGCAGTGGAACCCCACCGACTCCGACAGCTCGACGGTGACGGTGATGTTCTGACCCGCGGAGACCGCCGCATCGACGGTGTCGTCGTCGAGCGTGAACGTATGGTCGACGGTGTCGGCGTTCGTGATCGCGATGTCGGTCGATCCGGCGGCGACCGTGATCGTCGTGGGCTCGAACGTGAGGTCGACGATGTTGATCGCGGCCGACCCGGGTGCGAGATCGCCGACATCCGACTCGGTCTCCGTGGTGTCTGGGTCGCTTCCGTCCGAGTCGCTCGAACACGCCCCGAGGACCAGGGTCGCGGCCATGACCGCCGCGAACAGCACGGTCAGCCGAACACGTGGCAGTTCCATCGGTCTCCCTCCTCGCCTGCACCGACCGTCCGAGGCGCTTGACGACCGAGCCTATCCCAGCAGCGCAGCACCTGCGAGGCAACGAGGGTCGAGGCGACACCGTCGGCTATGCTGCCGCCGATGCCGGCGCCCACCGACAAGACCCAGTGGAAGCACCTCTACGACGAGGTCGTGACCACCGGGCTCTGCACGGGGTGCACGGCATGCATCGTCGCCTGTCCGTTCAACGTGCTCGGCTACGAGGACGATCTCCCTGTCCAGCTGCAGGACGAAGGACCAGACCGCTGTTCGCACGGCGACAAGGGTTGCTCGCTCTGCACCCTCGCGTGTCCGCGGTTCCGCGACTGGGAAGCCGAGATCGACACGACGCTGTTCGGCATGGCGCGGACACCCGACGAGGTGATCGGCAAGCACCGCGAGATCGTGCTCGCGCGGGCCGCGGCGCCCGAGGCGCTGATGAGCGGCCAGGACGGCGGCGTGGTCTCGGCCCTCCTGATCTGGGGACTGGCGACCGGTCAGATCGACGGAGCATGCACATCCAAGCTCTCCGACGAGCGGCTGTGGGATGCCGAGCCCACGGTCGTCACCGATGCGCAGGGCGTGCTCGACACGGCGGGTTCCCGCTACACCTACTCGGCGAACCCGCTGGCCCTGCTGCAGGCGGCGGAGTTGGGGCTGTCGAACGTCGCGCTCGTGGGCATGAGCTGCCAGGCGAGCGTGACGGGATCGATGGAGGCGCGCCGCGTGAACAAGTGGCGCAAGAAGATCGCCTGGACGCTCGGCCTGCTGTGTTCGAAGACGTTCACCTACGACGGGCTCATGGTGGACATCGCCCAGAACGAGCTGGGGCTCGATCTCGACCATCTCGTCCGGGTGAACGTGAAGGGCAAGCTGCTCTTCTACACCGACGACGGCGACGAGCACACGTACTCGTTGAAGGAGGCCCACCGGTACACACGGCCGGGGTGCCTGCGCTGCCCCGACTTCGCCGCAGAGCACGCCGACATCTCGTTCGGCGGACTCGGTCAGTCCGAGGGCTGGACGCTCACGATCGTGCGGACGGATCGGGGCGCGGACATCTGGGGACGGGCCCTCGCCGACGGCGTCGTCGAGGCCCGGCCCGCCTCCGAGGACCCGAAGGCGGTCGAGCTGATGTTCAAGCTGGCCGAGAAGTCGCGCGCCAGATGGCCGGAACCCGGCGAGATGCCCTCCGCCGGAACCGCGCCCGGCCTCGTGCCCGAACCTTCCTGACGGGTCGGAAGCCCTACACCCCGGCCACCATCGGCCGATACACGACATGTGACCCTTCGGGGTTCTGTCCGTGTGCGCGCGCATCGCGGACCGTGCGAGAGGAGGCGACATGGTGGAGACGGCCACGGGCGAGCCCGTGCGCCATGCCGCCGTGCTCGAGGCGGTCGCCGACGCCGCCGAGCGTCTCCTGCTCGCCGCCGACTGGCGGGAGGCGGCAGACGAGGTGCTCGAACGCATGGGTCGTGCCGCAGGGGCGTCGCGGGCCTTCGTGATCGAGAACCGCACCGACGCGACCGGTCGCCTGCTCGGCACGATGCGCCACGCATGGTGCGCCCCGGGCGTGGATCCGCGGTGGGCACCGTCCCTCGAGGGGGTCCATTGGGACGACGAGCTCGCGCGGTGGGCTGCGGTCCTCGCGCGCGGAGAACCCGTCGTGAGCCGCATCGCCGACCTGCCCGAGGCGGAGCGACCGGGGTTCATGACGCACGGCGTCGTCTCGATCGCCGAGCACCCGATCTTCGAAGGGGACCGGTGGTGGGGCACGATCGGGTTCGAGGACTGCGAGCGCGAGCGAGGTTGGAGTTCCCAGCTCGACGCTCTGCGCGCGGCGGCCACGCTGATCGGCGCCGCGGTATCCCGCCAACGCGTCGATGATGAACGTCGGGTCGCGGAACGGCGCTGGCGCCAGGTGATCGAACACATCCCGGCCGTCACCTACGTCGACGCGGTGGTCGCGCCGGGCGACGTCCGCATGGAGTTCGTCAGCCCGCAGGTGCGCGCGATCCTCGGCTACGAACCCGATCGGTTCCTCGCCGACCCCGCGTTCTGGTTCACGCTGATCCACCCCGACGACCTGGCGAGGCTCGAGGCGTCGGGGGTGCTCGAGGCTGCCGACGTCTCGACGTTCGATGAGGTCTACCGCATGCGGGCGGCGGACGGCGCCTACCGATGGATCCACGACACGTCGACCCCGGTCCTGCACGACGACGGGCAACTCGATCACTTCCTCGGGTTCATGATGGACATCACGGAGCGCATGCAAGCCCAGGAAGACGTGCGTCAGGCCGAGGAGCGCTACCGCCTGCTCGTGGAGCGCACCCCCGCGATCACCTACACCGAGTCGATCGTCGAGCACTACGAGCCGACGTCGGTCAGCAGCTACCTGAGCCCACAGATCGAGGCGGTCCTCGGGTACCCCCTCCAGGCCTGGGAGTCACCGGGGTTCTGGCTCGAGGTGATCCACCCCGACGATCGCGACCGAGTGATGGCCGAGAGCGCGCGGACGAACAGCACCCTCGAGGCGTACCAGCAGGAGTACCGGATGCTCGCCCAGGATGGCCGCGAGGTGTGGATCCACGACGAGTCGGTCGTCGTGTACGACGCGTTCGGCAACCCTCTCTACTGGCAGGGCGTGATGCTGGACGTCACCGAGCGCAAGCACGCCGAGGATCCAGCTCCGTCAGGCCGAGCAACGGCACCGGGCGTTGATCGAGCACATCCCGGCCGTCGTCTACCGTGAGTCTCCGGAAGGAGATCCGGCGAAGTTCTACATCAGCCCCCAGGTCGAGGATCTCTTCGGCTACACACCCGACGTCTGGACCTGGACGCCCGACTTCTGGCGGGACCGGATCCACATCGACGACCAGGCACTCGTGTACGACACCGACGACCGGTCCAACGAGACGAAGGAGCCGTACACGCTCGACTACCGATTCCAGCATGCCGACGGCACGTGGATCTGGGTGCACGACGAGGCCACGTTCGTGGCCGAGCCCGACGAGGAGGGCTTCTGGCAGGGATTCCTGGTCGACATCACCGAGCGAAAAGAGGCGGAGGAACGGCTCCGCGACGCGGAGCTGAAGTTCCGCACGATCGTGGAGCAGAACCAGGCGATCTTCTACACCCAGGAGATCGACCCCGAGGACCCGACGATCTCGTTCACCACCTACATCGCACCGGGGAACACGGACCTGATCGGCTACACGCTCGAGGACATCCAGGCCGATCCGACCCTCTGGCGATCGATCATCCATCCGGATGACCGGGAACGGGTGCTCTCGGCGGACGCAGAGAGCAACATCACCGGGGACGACCACTTCTCGATGGAGTACCGGATGATCGCGAAGGACGGTCGGATCGTGTGGGTGCAGGACGAGGCCCGCCAGGTGGAACTGCCCGGGAAGCCTCCCGTACTGGCAGGGGTTCCTGCTCGACGTGACCGAGCGCAAGGAATCCCAGGCACAGCTCGAGCGGGCGCTGGCCGTCGAGCGTGAGGCGACGCAACGACTCCGCTCGCTCGACGAGATGAAGAACACGTTCCTGCAGGCGGTCTCACACGACCTCCGCACGCCTCTGGCTGCGATCCTCGGTCTCGCGATCACGCTCGAGCGCGGCGACGTGCAGCTGGACGAGGCCGATTCGCGCGACCTCGCCGGCCGGATCGCCGGCAACGCCCGTCGTCTCGAGCGTCTCGTGACGAACCTGCTCGACATGGATCGACTCGCCCGCGGCATCGTCGCACCCCAGCTCGAGGTGACCGATGTGGGGGCGCTCGTCGGCCGGGTCGTCGAGGAGTCCGAGCTCGTGCCACGCGATCGGCTCGTCACCGAGCTCGCGTCCCGTGCAGCAGGCGATCGATGCGGCCAAGGTGGAGCGCATCGTGGAGAACCTGCTTGCCAACGCGGTGCGTCACGCGCCCGCCACGGCCACCGTCTGGGTCCTGGTGCTGGCCCCATCCCGACGGCGTCCTGATCGCGATCGAGGACGACGGTCCCGGCGTGCCCGAGGGCCTGCAGGAGACGGTGTTCGAGCCGTTCCGACAGGGACCCGATGCGCCCCGTCATGCTCCCGGGGTCGGTGTCGGACTCACGCTCGTTCGTCGGTTCGCCGAGCTGCAGGGAGGCAGGGCGTGGGTGCAGGAACGCGAGGGCGGAGGGGCATCGTTCCGCGTCTTCCTGCCGGCCGACGTCGACCGCTCGACCTGAGCGGAGCTCAGGCTCCGTCGCCGGCGCTGAACGCGAGGTCGGCCACGTCGATCACGCCCTTGTTCGTGCGGTCGAACCTGATCTCGATCGCTCGGACGTCGGCGAGGTCGAGCGCGTCGAAGTCCCTCCAGCGGGAAGCGGAGCTGCTGAAGGATCACGTGCCCTGAGAACCGACGGAGCCCCGTCGGGAAGCGGAGCGCCTCGTTCCCGACGTCGGCGGCCGCCACCGAGACCTCCTCGCCGTCGCCGTCGAGGAGCGCCACGGACAGGTCTTGATAGGCGACGCCCGCGTTGGCCCGGTACCCCGGGTTCACGGTGGCTCTGAACTGCAGGGCGTCGAACGCTCGGACGTCGACCCCGGTGCCGAGATCGAAGCGCACGACCCCCTCGGGGCCCGACCAGCCGAACACTCCCCTGGAGAGTCCCGGCAGGTGCGCGTCGGTGAACGACAGATCGCCCGGCACGCACGGCGTCTCGAAGGTGTTCGCGCACCACGCCAGCAGCGACAGACCCGACGCCACCACGTCATCGCCCGCCTCGGTGCGGGCGATCGAGCGCTCGTCGGCGAATCGGTCGACGTCGAGACGACGCGCTGCCCGGTCGGGCGCCAGATAGGCCGTGAGGGCGCGGGTGGGATCCACGCCAGGGGGCGTCGTCTCCCCCGTCCACTCCGCGTCCAGACCGGCCTCCTCACCGAGGTACCGACGGAAATACGACACGATGTAGGCCGCCCCGACCCTCCGCTGTTGCGCGGGGGTGAGCTTGCCCTCGCACCGTCCGAACGTGTCGTCGAACGAGCCCGGGTACCCGGACGAGGGCGTCCAGACCGTGTTGAAGTAGTTGTGGTTCGCTCCGTACAGCGTGACGGTGTGCTTCGGCGTCGGGTCGCCGGGCACCCGGTACCTGGCGTCGTCGAAGAAGTGCACCCCCTGCAGGTCGAACACGTCGCCGTCGCAGTAGGGCAGCACCACCCCGAGCGTCACGCGGTTCACGGTCTCGCGGGTGAAGTCCACCGGCGCGATCGGCAGGATCGCGTCGATGCCGAACGGGTCGACGCGCTCACGGTCCACGATCACGTGCCACACCACGCCCTCGCCGCCACGGGAGTGACCCATCGTGCCGATCGTGGACATGTCGACCTGCCCCACGAACCGGTCGTCGAACGGCTCGCCTCCCGTCGTCGACCAGGTGTGCCATAGGTCCAGATGCTCCTCGAGCAGCTCCCCGCGCTGGCGCATGCCCGAGTCGGCGAGCTGATTGCCGAGCACGTTGACGCCGTTCGCGCTCACCGAGACGACGACGTACCCGTAGCTCGCGAGGCGGGAGGCGGCGTAGTCGTATCCCTCGTGGTTCGGGAGCGGCTTCCACCCTTCGCGGCAGGGCCACCGGTACCCGGCGCGATCGCCTCGGTAGCACGATGAGTGGTTCCCGTGCATGAACAGCACGATCGGGTACGGGCCGTCGGGCAACCCTTTCGGGAAGTGGACATCGGCCCTGATCTCCACCTTGGCGCCGAGCTCGGTCGGCTGGAACGCGCGATCGCCGAAGTCGTACTCGCGGCGCGCCACGTCGTACGGACCGGGCGAGGGGAGGCGTATCGGTCGCCGCGGCGACGGTGCCTCGAGCGCCGACGCGGGCGACTCGGCCGCGGGCCGGCCGCCGTACGTCAACCCGAGCGCCCCCGTCGTGACGACATCGTCGGCCGTGAGTGCGACGACCGACCGCACGCTGGGCGACGGGACGGCGACCGCGAGGGGAGCGCCGTCGACGGTCACCACGTAGGGAAGGGCTCGCGGCGCGAAGCGTCCGGCGAACCGCACTCGGTACACGCGACTCGGCGTTCCGGCTGCGCGCATGGCCCGGGGCACGCCGACCTGTTCCACGACGAACCCGTCCCCAGAACGCACGACGGTGCCCGATCGACGGATCAGGGTCCGCGCGACATCGGGTGCGACCACGGGGGTGAGCGTCGTGCTGGTCTCGGCGGTCGAGGGCGCCTCGGCCGTCGCTCCGATCGGTGCCCACACGGCCAGCACGGCGACCGCGAGCGCGATCGAAGCCATACGAGTGAGAAGCTGGAGGCGCCTGCGTCCGTTCATCTCCATCGGCCTTCGGGCCCCCTTCAGGTGATCCACCCCATCCTGTCACGCTGGGCGAGGTTCCGACTCGAGAACGTGGCGCATCGCCCCAGGTGGCACACGCTGAACGGCCCCGGGCTTCGCCCGGGGCCGTTCAGCGACCATCCACCGGCAGCGACTAGAGCGCCTGCCATCCGGCGACCACGGGGTGGTCGACGGCCGCCGGTCCGACCTGCGCCGCGCCACCGGGTGATCCGAGGCCGCTGACGTCGTCGTTGAAGAACTCCGCGTTGATCGGGGTGAACTGCTTCCACTCGCCCGGCACGTCGTCCTCGTAGAAGATCGCCGTGACGGGGCAGGCCGGCTCGCACGCCCCGCAGTCCACGCACTCGTCGGGCTGGATGTAGAGCATGCGGGGACCCTCGTAGATGCAGTCGACCGGGCACTCATCGACACAGGCCCGGTCCTTCACGTCGATACAGGGTTCCGCGATCGTGTACGTCATGGCATAAACCCCTTTTCCACGGTGTCGACCTTCTAAACCCGAGTGTACGCGGTCCCGCGCCCGGTGCAACTCACCCCGACGGCGCGAGCGCACGGAGCGTCTGCGCCACCGACGCCTGCCCGTCGGCACCGAACGGCACCGGATAGACGACGGGGAGATCGCACCCCGCCCGGCGGTACTCCTCCAGCCTGGCACGAGCACGCGGGGCGTCACCCGAGAGGCAGACGCGTTCGAGCAGCGGTTCCACGGCCTCGGGAGGGATCTCGGCCACGCCCGCACCCGCCGCGGCGGCGGCCCCGGTCCCGACCCCCATCGCATCGAACTGTCGGCGGTAGGCGGGATAGGTCGCGTACTCGCCCGCCGCGGCGGCCAGCGCACGCCGGGCTCCCGCATCGGAGGCGGGATCGTCGTCGACCGCCGCTCGGATGTAGGCGGCGACCGTGATCGACGCCGGGTCGCGCCCGGCGTCGTCGGCGGCTTCCTCGAGCCGGGCCCTCGCCTCGGCCACACGCTCAGGCGTGCACCAGTTCAGCAGCACTCCGTCGGCGATCCCGCCGGCCATCGCGACCGCCCGGGGTCCCAAGGCAGCGATCCAGATGGGGACCGGCCGATCGAGCACGAGCCCGGCGGTGGCGTCGGCGTCCGTCATCGCGTCGAGACGCGATCTGATCTCGAGGACCTGCGCCCGCAACTCGTCGAGCGCGCCGGCGCGCGGCGGCCCCGTGCCGAGCCCGAGGATCGCTCGACCGCTCGGATCGTTCCTGCAGGGTGGCCATGCCCATCGCGGTCAGCGCCGGGCGGCGGGAGGTCATCGGCACGACGCCGGTGCCGAGCAGGAGGCGAGGGGCCGAGTCCGCGAGACCCGTGAGTGCAGCGATCGCGTCGCGCCCGGCGATCTCGGGCAGGAAGACCGCCCCGTACCCGAGTTCGTCGCCGAGGGCGGCGAGCCGGGTGAGGGTCGGCCACGGCCACGCGTCCCGCACGGCGAACGCGGTGCCGGACACAGCTGGTTGTCGCGACGCCTCCACGGCTGCCATCGTCGCAGACCGTGGAGCCCGTGACGTTCACGACCGACGACGGCCTGCGGATCGAGGGCGAGCTCCGCCGCCCCGACCACGACCCCCGGGGCACCGCCATCCTGTGCCACCCCCATCCCAAGCACGGTGGCAGCAAGGACCACCCGATCATGTGGGCCCTGCGCAACGAACTCGCCGGGGTCCGCGGCCTCGCCGTCCTGCTGTTCAACTTCCGCGGCGTGATGGGCTCCGGCGGCACGTACGGCGGTGGCCGTGACGAGATCCGCGACGCACGAGCGGCCGTCGCGCGGATCCGCGAGGAGGCCCCCGGCCTGCCGACGGTGGCCTGTGGCTGGTCGTTCGGCGCGAGCGTCGCCCTGCGCGAGGCGCTGGACGACAGCCGGGTCGCCGCCCTCGCGCTGCTCGGCATGCCGCTGCGCCCCGACGACCTGGCGTTGCCTCCGATGCCGCATCCGTCGGAGCTTCGGGGCCTGAAGCGTCCGGTGCTCGTGCTCGCCGGCGACAACGACACGCACTGTCCCCCCGAGGACGCCAGGCAGGTTCACGGACGACCTGCCCGATGGACGCCTCCACATCGTGGAGGGTTCCGACCACTACCTGTGGCGTCGGGAGCGCGAGGCCGCGGCGATCGTCGGCGCCTTCGTCGACGACGTGCTCGGCGGGTCACCCTGACGGCGTGCCGGCGTCGGGGTCGCCTCCGGCGCCGCGCGGATCGCCGGCCCCGTGGTCCGGACCGGTCCGGTACGTGCGTCGCCACGACAGGATCAGCCGGCGCACGACGTAGATGCCGAACGCGACGACGACGGCGGCAACGACGTACCCGATGAACTCCACGCGGTCGCGGTCCTAGAGCGGCACGTGCGACAGGACCATGATCCGCGGCTCGGTCATCTCCTCCATCGCGAAGCGCAACCCCTCACGCCCGAACCCGGACTCTTTGGAGCCGCCGTAGGGCATCTGATCCGCGCGGAACGCGCTCACGTCGTTCACGATCACGCCGCCGACCTCGAGGGTGCGGTGCGCCTCGAACGCGCGGTTGATGTCGTTGGTGAACACGCCGGCCTGCAGCCCGTACTTCGAGTCGTTCACCTCGGCGAGCGCCTCCTCGAACGTCTGGTACGGCGTGATCGTGCAGACCGGACCGAACACTTCCTCGCAGCGCACCTTCATCTGCGGGGTGGTCTGCGAGATGAGCGTCGGTGCGAAGAACGGCCCGTCGGCCGTTCCGCCGGTGAGCACCTCGGCTCCCTGCGCCTCGGCCTCGCTCACCCACTCCGCGATGCGGTCGACCTCGCTGCGGGTGATCACCGGGCCGACGTCGACGGTCTCATCCATCGGGTCGCCGACCTTCAGCTGCTCGACCTGCTTCGTGAGCCGCGCCGCGAAGTCATCGTAGACCTCGCTCGCCACGAGCACCCGCTGCACGCTGATGCAGCTCTGCCCGGCCTGGTAGTAGCCGCCGAACGCGATGCGCTGGGCCGCCAGGTCGAGATCGGCGTCGGAGTGCACGATCACCCCGGCGTTGCCGCCGAGCTCGAGCGTGACCTTCTTCTTCGGGTCGAGCCCCTTCAGGTACCAGCCGATGCCGGCCGAGCCCGTGAACGAGATCTTGCGGAACCGGTCGTCGCGCGCCATGGCGTCGGCGACCTTCGAGCTCACCGGCAACACCTGGTACATGCCCTTCGGCAGATCGGTCTCGTCGAAGAACTCCGCCAGGCGCAGCGCCCCGATCGGGGTCGCGCTCGCGGGCTTGACCACGATCGGCGCGCCGACCGCGAGGGCGGGCGCCACCTTGTGCGCGACCAGGTTCAGCGGGAAGTTGAACGGCGTGATGCCGAGCACCGGTCCGATCGGGAACCGGCGCAGGATGCCGAGCCGCGAGCCGAACGCGGCCTCGGTGTCGAGGCGCATCGCCTCGTCGGTGCCGTGGCGCAGGGTCTCCGATGCCCACCGGAACGTCGAGACCGCTCGCGCCGCTTCGACCCGTGCCCACTTCAGCGGCTTGCCGCCCTCGGCGGCGATCAAGCGAGCGTTCTCCTCCTGCGTCTCGTCGAGCCGTGCGCGAGATGTGATCGAGGGCGGTCGAACGGGCCGCGACAGAGAGCTTCGGCGACTCCTCGAACGTCGAGGAAGCGGTCGCGACCGCTTCCTCGACGTCGGCCTCGGTCGGCACCCCGAGCTCGGCCACCACGGCGTCGTCGAACGGACTGCGGACCTCGAGGGTCCCCTCGCCGGTTCGCCAGTCGCCGTTCACCAGGAACGGTCTGATCTCGGTCATGTCGGGTTCAGCTCCTTCTCAGCGGTCCACGAGACGGGGCGCCCTCTCGGACGCCCCGGTTCCTTCAACTAGTCTCGTTCAGACTACTTCCTCCACCGGTCAGTCGAGCGAGACCATCACGTGCTTGATGTTCGTGTAGTCCTCGAGCGAGTACACGGACATGTCCTTGCCGTGGCCGCTCTGCTTGTAGCCGCCGTGCGGCATCTCGGGCGTGAGCGGGATGTGCGTGTTCACCCAGACGCAGCCGAACCGCAGGCGCCGGGACATGCGCATCGCGCGACCGACGTCCCGGGTCCACACCGACGACGCGAGGCCGTAGTCGGTGCCGTTGGCCCAGGCGAGCGCCTGATCCTCGTCGGTGAACCGCTGCACGGTCACCACCGGGCCGAAGACCTCGCGCTGCACGATCTCGGAGTCCTGGGACGGGTTGGCCACGAGCGTCGGCTTGAAGTGGTAGCCGGGGGTGCCCACCGTCTCACCGCCGGCCACGATCTCCGCGCCCTCGCCCTTGGCTCGCTCGAGGAAGCCCTCGACGCGCTGGACCTGCTCCTCGCTGATCATGGAGCCCACCGCGACGTCGTCCTCGAACGCGGTGCCGACCTTCAGCCCCTCGACCGCGGGCACGAGGTCGCTCACCACCTTGTCGTAGACGGGATCGGCGACGAGCACACGGCAGGCCGCGGTGCAGTCCTGGCCCGCGTTGAAGTACCCGGCGATCGAGATCCACTCCACGACGGACTCGATGTCGGCGTCGTCGAAGACGACGACCGGGGCCTTCCCCCCGAGCTCCAGGTGCACCCGCTTCAGCGTGTCGCTGGCGTTCGTATGGATCAGCTTGCCGGTGCTGACGTCACCGGTGATCGAGACGATGCCGACGTCGGGATGACGGACCAGGCGGTCCCCGACCGGCTCGCCGTCGCCCGTCACCACGTTGAACACCCCGGGCGGGAAGATGTCGGCGGCGAGCTCCGCGAGCTTGATCGTCGACAGCGGCGTGAGCTCCGACGGCTTGAGCACGATCGTGTTCCCCGACGCCAGGGCGGGGCCGATCTTCCAGACGGCCATCATCAGCGGGTAGTTCCATGGCGCGATCAGTCCCGCGACCCCGATCGGCTCGCGACGGACGATCGACGTGAAGCCGGCCATGTACTCCCCGGCGCTCCGCCCCTCGGGCGTGCGCGCCGCGCCGGCGAAGAACCGCAGGTTGTCGACGATCGGCGGGATCTCCTCCGACATCGTGACCGCCGCGGGCTTGCCGGCGTCCTCCGATTCGATCCGCACGATCTCGTCGGCGTTGGCCTCGATCGCGTCGGCGAGCTTCAACAGCGCGAGCTGTCGGTCCTTCGGGGTCGAGTCGAACCACGTCTCCTCGAAGGCCCGCGACGCCGCGGCGACCGCCTTGTCGACGTCGTCGGCGGTGCCTTCCTGGACGGATGCGATCACCTCACCCGTGTGAGGGCTGATGATGTCGCGGGTGCCGCCGTCGGACGAGTTCACCCACTCGCCGTCGATGAACATCTGGTGGCTGTCGGCCATGTTCCCCCTCCTCGCATGGAAGCGAACCTTCGGCTGAACCAACGCTCAGTCGGCCAGTATGCCTCGCGGGCGTGCGAACGGACCACTCGACACATCGGCCCCACGCCACTTCGGCGTTGGACGTCGTGGACAAGGGACAAGGTCGGCGTCCCGGCGTCACCCGTCGATCTGTGCCGTCTGCAGATCTCGCGCCCGCAGGGCGAGCCAGAACTCCATGCGGTCGAAGCTGCTGGAGAGATCGCGCCCCGTGAGCTCCTCGACCTTGCGCATGCGGTAGCGCAGCGTGTGGCGGTGCACGAACAGCTGGGCCGCGGCCGTCTCCCAGCGCGCGTTGTGCTGCAGGAACGACTGGAGCGACTCCAGCAGCTCGCCGCCGTGGTCGCGATCGTAGGCGTCGAGGGAGGACAGCATCGAGTCGGCGAACGCTCGGAGCGCGTCGGGGTCGGCCATCGACAGCAGGAGGCGATACGTGCCGAGATCGGCGAAGCCGGCGTGTGGCCATCCCTCGAGCCGACACACCTGCAGCGCGTACCGAGCTTCCCTCAGCGACCGTCCGACCTCGGTGGCGTCGACCGGGGAACCGGCGCCGACCCGCAGCTCGGTCCCGGATCGCGCGCCGATCGACGTCGTGATGCTCGCCAGATCGGGAACCGGGTCGGCGGCCAGCAACAGGTGCACCCCCGTGTCGTGCGACGAGGCGAGGAAGCCACCGCCCTCGCGGGATCGCTCATCGGTGACGGCGTCGGCGAGCGCACCGGGCTCGGGATCGGCGTCGACGGCTTCGAGCGAGAGCACGATCACCTGGGCGTTCTTGGCGAAGCCGAACCGAGCGAGTCCACGAGCGGCCTCCCCGCCGAGAGCGAACCCCGCGCGAGCTCGTCGAAGAAGTCTCCCTGCAGCCGGCGTTGGGCGTCGGCCACCGCCCGGGACTTCGCGAGCTCGATCGCGAAGAGGCTGAGCGCGTGACCCGCCACGATGCGATCGAGCTGGCTCGGTTGCTCCGGTTTGCCAACGGCCAGGAAGGCCTCGACCCGCCCCCGGGCGCCCACGGGCTGGACCCAGATGTGGTGACCGCGATCGACGAGCGTGACGCTGAACGAGGTGCCGTCGGGGCGCCGGGTCCGCAACTCATCCCAGACCCGCTCGGCGCGCAGGCTCGCCGCCCGACCGGTGGTGGCGATCGGCAGCCCGTGGAGGTCGAGCAGCAGGGCCCACCCCTTCGTGACATCGGCGAGCGATCGCGCGATCCCCTCGGTGCCGGTCCCTTCCATCACCGCACGGGTGAGCACGTGCTCGGCATCGACGGCGCGCTGCAGGGTGTCGTACTGCTCGGCGACGATGCGGGTGAAGATCGCCTCGGTGATCGCGATGAACGGCACCGGGTACGGCACCTCGAACACCGGGAACCCTGCGTGGCTCGCGGCCGTGATCAGGGAGCGGGGGGTCTTGTCGTGGGTGAATCCGAGCCCGAAGCCGAGACCGGTGAGCCCCGCCTCCGCCAGACGCTTCACGTATGCCCGTTGCTTCACCGGGGTCGTTCCGACGCCGAGCCCCGTCGTGAGGATCAGCTCGCCACCCTTCAGCCACGGCGTGGGGTCCTCCAGCTCGGAGACGTGCACCCAACGGATCGGGCGATCGATGTCTTCCTCGCCCGCGAGAAGGCGCAACGGCATGCCGGGGATGGCGACGATGTCCCGCACGGCCACGGTCATGAGCCGATTGTACGGACCGTACAGTGACGAACGCCATGCATCGCTTCGTCCGCCGCATGCGCCGGCCATGAGGTGGACGGTCCGTACAAAGATGGATGCCGTTCATGGCGCCGCGGGTGCCTGACAGCCCATCCGGCGGGTCCGACACTGCTGGGATGGATATCCCCCAGGAACGCAAGCTCGTCACCGAGATCCCCGGCCCCAAGTCGACCGAGTGGTTCGCGAGGCGCCGCGAGGCCGTCGCCGCCGGCGTGGCGAACATCCACCCGATCGTCACGGCGCGCGCGAGCGGCGCGATCGTCGAGGACGTCGACGGCAACCGCCTGATCGACCTCGCCACCGGCATCGCCGTGCTGAACGTCGGCCACACGGCCCCCGATGTCGTCGCCGCGATCGCGCGGCAGGCGGAGCTCGACACGCACACCTGCTTCCACGTCACGGCGAACGAGCCGTACATCGAGCTCGCGGAACGTCTCAACGCGCTCGTGCCCGGCACCCATGCCACGAAGACGATGTTCGCGAACTCCGGCGCCGAGGCCGTCGAGAACGCGGTGAAGATCGCGCGCTACCACACGGGGCGTAGCGCGATCGTCACCTTCGATCACGCCTTCCACGGACGAACGCTGCTCGCGATGTCGCTCACCGCGAAGGTGATGCCCTACAAGCAAGGCATGGGACCGTTCGCCCCCGAGATCTACCGGCTGCCGTTCGCCTACCCCTACCGCTGGCTCGGCGATCCGGATCGCGTGACCGAAGAGGCGCTCGCCTACGCGATCGACGAGATGCACAAGCACATCGGCGAGGAGAACATCGCCGCCGTGATCATGGAACCGATCCAGGGCGAGGGTGGCTTCATCGTGCCGTCGCCCGGATTCGTGAAGGGCATCGCGGAGTTCTGCGCCGCGCACGGCATCGTCTTCATCGCCGACGAGATCCAATCGGGCATGGGACGCGCCGGCCGCTGGTACGCGGTGGAGGACGAGGACGTCGTGCCCGACGTCGTGACGACGGCGAAGTCGGTCGGCGGCGGCATGCCGATCAGCGCGGTCACCGGTCGCGTCCGAGATCATGGACTCGGTGCACGTGGGCGGGCTCGGCGGCACGTACGGCGGGAATCCGGTCGCCGCGGCCGCCTCGCTCGCGGTGCTCGACATGATCGAGCGCGACGACCTCCTCGCCCGCTCGCGGGCGGTCGGCGCGACGATCATGGAGCGCTTCGACGGGTTCGCCCAGCGCTACGAGGTCGTCGGTGACGTGCGCGGGCGTGGGGCGATGTGCGCGATCGAGCTGGTCGCCGACCGCGGCACCAAGGAACCGCTCGGCGCCGAGACGATGAACGCGATCGCGCGTCGCTGCCTCGAGGAGGGCGTCCTCGTGCTCACGGCCGGCACGTACGGGAACGTGGTGCGGCTGCTCCCGCCGATCACGATCGACGACGCGCTGCTCGCCGACGGGCTCGACGTGCTCGACACAGCCTTGGGAGCCGTCGCCGGCTGACGCCGCGCCCCTCAGGCGCCGCGTGTGAGACGGCGTCCGCTCCATGCGCTTCACGCGCCGACATCGACCCACGGGCCGCCGGATACACTGCGGGCGATGTCACGGAGAGGAACCGGCGGCGCCAGCGCGATCGAGTCGTCCATCGTGGTCGCATCCAACCGGGGGCCCGTCAGCTTCGACCGCGACGAGCGAGGGCGGCTGAGCCCTCGCCGAGGCACCGGCGGCCTGGTGACGGCCCTCTCGGGCGTGTTCTACCGCGACGACACGTCGTGGGTCTCGGCGGCGATGACCGACGGCGACCGCGCCGTGGCGCTGAAGGGCCGCACCGTGACGTCGGAGTCGCACCAGCGCATGCGATACGTGGTGATCCCGCCCGATCGATACGACGGCTACTACAACGAGGTCTCGAACCGCATCCTGTGGATGGTGCACCACAACCTGTGGGACATCCCTCGTTCGCCGATGTTCGACGACGGCACGCAGGAAGCCTGGCACGACTTCGTCGAGGCGAACCGCGCGTTCGCCGAGGCGCTCGCCCAGGAGGCGGACAACGACCCGGTCTACCTCATCCAGGACTACCACCTGTGCCTCGTGCCGGGCATGCTGCGCGAGCTCGTGCCCGAGGCGAAGATCGTGCACTTCTCCCACACCCCGTTCGCCGGCGCCACCTACCTCAGGGTGCTCCCCGTCACGATGCGCACGGCGATCCTGCGCGGCATGGCCGGGGCCGACGTCCTCGGCTTCCAGTCGAAGCAGTGGGCGGAGAACTACCTGCTGTCGGCCCGGAGCCTGCCCGAGCTCCGCGTGATGCGGGGCGGGCGACTCGACATCGACGGCCGCGTGGGCGCTGTCCGCTCGTTCCCGGTGGCGGTCAGCGCCGAGCCGCTGCGCGAGACCGCGAATCGTCCCGAGGCCGACGAGGTCAGGTCGGAGCTCCGCGAGTGGGCGGGGGACGCCAAGATCATGCTGCGCGTCGACCGTCTCGAGCCCTCGAAGAACATCCTCCGCGGGTTCCTGTCTTACGAGCTCTTCCTGCGCCGCAACCCGTCATGGGTGGGATCGGTCCGATTCCTCTGTCTGTTCAGCCCCTCGCGCGAGGACGTGCCGGAGTACCGGAACTACGGCGAGGAGTGCCTGGCGGAGGCGGAGCGCATCAACGCCGAGTTCGGCACGCGGGCCTGGAAGCCGATCGACGTGCGGGTCCAGGAGGACTACGCCTTCGCCGTGGCCGCGTACGACCTCTACGACGTGCTGTTCGTGAACCCCACGTACGACGGCATGAACCTCGTGGCGATGGAGGGGCCGCTCGTGAACCGGCGTGACGGCGTGCTGGTGCTCTCACGCAACGCGGGGGCGTTCAGTCGCCTCGGACGACAATCGCTCGGCGTGAACCCGTTCGACCTCGCCGAGACGGCCGAGGCGATCCGGGACGCGCTGGAGATGCCCGACGAGGAACGGGCACGACGGGCCCGCGGGCTCTCGCGCACGGTGCAGGCGCACACGCCGGCCAACTGGCTCGCCGACCAGCTCGAGGGCGTCGACCACGTCCGGCCTCCGCGACGGCGGCGATGACGCCGGGCGCCCGCACCCGCCGTCGCTCACCCGGCGATGGCTCGGTCACAGACCACGCAGGAGGGTGACGAGTCCCGCCGGACCGTCGACGACCACGTCCGCGGCATCGCTCAGCGCCTCGGGGGTCTCGCGCCCGTGTACGGCGACCTTCACCGTGCGTACCCCGCGCTCGGCGAGGCGGTCGAGCGCCTCGAACGCGTGCAGGTCGGCGACGTCGTCGCCCGCGTAGAGCACGGCGTCGAGCCGTTCCTCCTCGACGATGCGATCGACCGCACCGTCCTTCAACGGCCGGCCGGCCGGCACGAGCTCGATCACCATCTTGCCGGGAAGCAGCTCGAGGCCCGCGGCATCCGCGATGGGGGCAAGGCGGGTCGCGAGCGCCCCCTGGGCCGTGGCTGCATCTTCGGCCGCGCGGTAGTGGACCGCCACGGACCCGCCCTTCGGCTCGACCCGCGCTCCCTGCACGCCGTCCGCGACATGCCTCACATCGTCGAGCACGCCGCTCGACAGAGGCGTGGCCTCCTCGGCCAGCCCGTAGAGCGCGGCGAGGCGCACCCCGTCCACCCCGACGAGGTCGCGGAGCTGATCGCCCGTGCGGCCGGAGACGATCGCGACCACGGCATAGCGCCCGACCAGCCGGGCGATCGCGTCGCGAGCCCCGTCGCGGATGCGCGCGAGCTCCGGCTTGGCCACGATCGGGCTGAGCGTGCCGTCGAAATCGAGCAGCACGCCTGCACGACCTTCCCATGTGCGGAACGACGCGAGACGATCCATCGCCTCAAATCCTAGTGTTCGCGCGCGAGAGGGCTACACTCGCCACCCGTGAGCAGCGCCAACGTCGTTCCGCTGCCCGGCCCGGCCGATCCGCCCCAGGGGGGATCGGTCGCACCGTTGCAGAGCCACCAGAGCCCGTTCCCGCCCATCGCCGAGTACGGGTTCCTCAGCGATCGCGAGGTCACGGCCCTCGTCGGTCCGAGCGGCAGCGTCGAGTGGCTGTGCGCGCCTCGGCCCGACAGCCCGAGCATCTTCGGCGCGATCCTCGACCGCTCCGCGGGAGCGTTCCGGCTCGGCCCGGCCGAGCTGTTGGTCCCCGCGGGGCGACGCTACATGCCGGGGTCGAACGTCCTCGAGACGACGTGGCAGACGCGGACCGGCTGGCTGATCGTCCGCGACGCGCTCGTGATGGGTCCGTGGCGCGACGACGAGCGGCCCGAGGGCTATCGGCGTCCTCCCGGCGACTACCGGGCCGAGCACATGCTGCTGCGGGTCGTGCGGTGCATCCAGGGACAGGTCGACCTCGTACTGAACTGCGAGCCTGCGTTCGACTACGGACGCACCGACGGGCGATGGGAGTACGCCGGTCCGGGCTGGACCGAGGCGATCGCCCGGGGCGGCGAGCACGATCCGACCCTGCGGCTCTCCACCGACATGCGGCTGGGTCTCGAGGGGCGCTCCGCCGTCGCGTTCACCCGCCTCAACGACGGGGAATCGGCGTTCGCAGCGCTCAGCTGGAACGGCGACCCCAACCCCGCCCCCGCCGACGCCGACGCCGCATGGCGACGGGTGTACGAGACGGCGGACTTCTGGCGCGCGTGGCTGAACATGGGCGAGTTCCCCGATCACCCCTGGCGCTCCCATCTGCAACGGGCCGCGCTCACCCTGAAGGGGCTGACCTACGCGCCGACCGGCGCCTTGATCGCCGCGCCGACGACGTCGCTGCCGGAGACCCCCGGCGGGGAACGCAACTGGGACTACCGCTACAGCTGGGTGCGCGACGCGACCTTCGCGCTGTGGGGCCTGTACACGCTCGGGTTCGACTTCGAGGCGAACAGCTTCTTCTACTTCATCGCCGACCAGGTGAAGGACGGCTCATCACTGCAGGTGATGTACGGGGTCGGTGGCGAGACCGAGCTCACCGAGCAGATCCTCGACCATCTCACGGGCTACGAGCACGCACGGCCCGTGCGCGTGGGCAACGACGCCCATGACCAGCGCCAGCACGACGTCTGGGGTGCCCTGCTCGACAGCGTCTACCTGCACATGCGCTCGGGCGAGTTCCTCACCGGCCGTGCCTGGTTCGGCCTCGAGCGCCAGGTGGAGGAGGCCGTCGCGCACTGGCGCGAGCCCGATCAGGGCATCTGGGAGATGCGAGGGACACCCAAGCACTTCGTGTCATCGAAGATCATGTGCTGGGTCGCGTGCGACCGCGGCGCCAGGCTCGCCGAGGTGCTCGACAAGCCCGAGCTCGCGGCGCGCTGGGCCGCCGAGGCGGACCTGATCAAGGCCGACGTGCTCGAGCACGGCGTCGACGACCGCGGCGTGCTCACCCAGGTCTACGGGGCCGACGCGCTCGACGCCTCGCTCCTGCTCGCTCCCCTGATGCGGTTCCTTCCGGCCGACGACCCGCGTATGCGCGCGACCGTGCTCGCGATCGCCGACGAGCTCACGCTCGACGGCCTCGTGATGCGCTACCGCGTCGAGGAGACCGACGACGGCCTCGACGGTGAGGAGGCGACGTTCGCGATCTGCTCGTTCTGGCTGATCTCCGCCCTGGTGGAGATCGGCGAGCTCGAACGCGCCCGCGACCTCTGCGAGCGGATGCTCTCGTTCGCGAGCCCTCTCGGGCTCTACGCCGAGGAGATCGACCCCCGCACGGGCCGGCACTGGGGGAACTTCCCGCAGGCCTTCACGCACCTGGCGCAGATCAACGCGCTGATGCACATCGTGCGGGCCGAGGCGGTCGCCCCGCCCTCCCCGCTGCGCTGACGACCGCCCCCCGCGCTCGAGGGCGGAGTATGGGTGGTCGTGCGGTCGTTCACGATCGCGTCGCGGCCGGCCCTTCCTCCAGGAGCACGGGCTCAGGGTCGACCCCTCCTTCGACGTCGATGCTCGGCAGCGTGCGATCGAGGAGCCTCGGAAGCACGAAGATCGAGCGGCCGGCGATGGTGAGCAGGGCGGGTGCGAGGAGGACGATCATCACGCCGGCGAGCAGCACCGCCACCGAGAGGCCGACGCCGAACTGCTTGATCGTGGGGTCGCCGTTGATGATGAAGCTCGCGAAGACGAGGAACATGATCAGCGCTGCCGCGGTGACCACGTGCGCCGCGGCACCGAGCCCCGACGTCACCGCCGATCGAGGGTCCTCACCCTCGGCGTGATGCTGCGCGATCCGGCTCACCATGAACACCTCGTAGTCCATCGACAGCCCGAAGAGGACGGCGAACATCATGAGGGGCACGTAGCTCGCGATCGGCACCGTGCCCCGCGGGGCATCGAGCCCGATCAGCGACAGCCCCCACCCCCACTGGAAGACGGCGGTGAGCACCCCGAGCGCGGCGGCGACGGTGAGGAGGTTCGTCAGGCCCGCCTGCAACGGGATCATCAGCGAGTGGAAGGCGATCATGAGCAGCAGGAAACTCAGGGCGAGCACGGTCAGGACGACGAGGAGCATCCTCGAGGAGATCGTCCTCGCGAGATCGACGTTGGTCGCCGTCGTACCGCCGACGTGAGCGATCACACCGTTCGTGCCGGTGACCGGAGGCAGGATCTCGTCTCGCAGCTCCGTGACCAGGCGAGCGGTGGCGTCGGACGAGGGAGCTCGCAACGGCACAGCGCTCAGGATCGTGGCGTCACCGCGGTCGTTGATGAGGGGGGGTGAGACCGCCACGACCTGGTCGTCATCGCCCACCGTGTCCTGGATCGCGACGATCCTCGGGTCGGTGCCGCGCGGATCGCCACCGGCCCGCGTGAGCATCACCGTCAGCTGGTCCTGGAGGCGCTCTGCGTGCTGCTTCTGCTTCTTCGCCGCGTCGGCCTCGGCCTGGAGCTCGTCGGCTTGCTGCTGAAGCATGACCTTCTGTTGGTCGAGCCGTTCGGCCTGCGCCTCGAGCCGTGACTTCTGCCGTTCGAGTGCCAGCTGCTCGGCGACGAGGCGTGCCGCTTCCTCTTGGAGTGCCTGCGCCTGGCGAGCGAGGGCAGCAGCGTTCTCGAGCAACTGGCGTTCACGGGCGACCAGTGGTGCGAGCCGGGCGCGGATGCCCGCCTCCTTCTCCTGAAGGCGCGCGAGCCGACGTTTCAGCCGGCGGAGTTCGTCGGGGTCGGTCGTCTGCTCGATCAACCGTTCGACCCGTCGCTCGCGAGCCTCGATGAAGGCGAGCCGGGCCGCGAGGGGCACGATCGTGCGGCCGGTGCGGACGATGCGTTCGCGCAACCCGGCCGCTCGTGCCTGCAACCGGGCCTCCTGCGCCTTCACGCCGGCGCCCTCGCGCGCCAATGCGGCTCCCTGACGCGCCAGTGCCTTCGCCTCCCGTTGGAGCTCACGCCCGCGCTTCTCCAACGCGTCCTGCTGCTCCTCGAGCTGGGCCTGCTGCGCCTCGAGGCGCTTCTGCTCCTTCTCGAGTTGCGTCTGCAGGGCGGTCGCCTCGTCGTACTTCTTCGTGTACTTCGCGCTCGGCTCCGCGACCGGATCGAGGCTCATCGCCAGCAGGAGGGGACCGTTGTAGCCCACGCCGAAGCCCTGCGTGAGCAGATCGTAGGCCTGCCGCTGGGTCGTCGAGGTCGGCGTGACACCCACGTCCGGCTGCCCGAGCTCGAGCGTGAACAACGGCACGATCAGTGGCACGAGGAGCGCCAGTGAGATCGCCACGGCGATCCACGGGTGGGTACCGACCCACCGAGCCCACGCATCCCAGCGTCGATGCCCCTCCGGCCGCGGCTTCATCCGCAGGAAGTTCGGGACGCGCACGCGTTCCACTCCGTGCCCGACCAGGGACAGGATCGCGGGCAGCAAGGTGATGGAGGTGAGCACCGCGGTGAACACGGCGATCGCCGAGGCGACCCCGAGCACGGTCACCAAGGGGATGCCCGCGACCGCCAGCGACAGGAGGGCGATGACGACCGTGCCGCCCGCGAACACGATGGCACTGCCGGACGAGGCCACCGACCGGGCGATCGACTCGCGGACCTCCATGCCGCCCTCGAGCTGCTCCTTGTGCTTGGTCATCAGGAACAAGGCGTAGTCGATGCCGACCCCGAGGCCGATCATCGTCGCGAGCGTCGGAGCGACGGACGGCACCGAGAACAGATGGCCCATCAGGCCGATCACCGAGGTCGAGATCGCCAGACCGACCGCAGCACCCACGATCGGCAGCCCCATCGCCACGAGGCTGCCGAAGACGAGGGCGAGGATCACCATCGCCGAGATGTTGCCGATCACCTCACTGGTCTGCGTCTCGGGCGTCGAGAGCACGCTGCCGATCGGGCCCCCGACCGCGACCTCGATCCCCGCGTTGCGTGCGGGCGCGGTCGCTTCCAGGACCTTCTCGGCGAGCTCGGTCGTGATGAAGCCGGTCCCGACGTCGAGCAGCACGGGCATCTGCCCCGTTCGCTCGTCGTCGGAGATGATGCCCAGGATCTCCGCGTTCTTGCCCACCGGGTTGCGGACGCTGTAGACGTCGGGATTCGCCTTGATCGCATGGAAGGTGGCGTCCACGGCGGGCTTGTAGCGATCGTCGGTGAGCCGGCCGTCGTCGACGCGCAGGACGAAGGGGCTCGAACCGTTCTGCTGGGGGGGGAACTGCTCAGCCAACAGATCGAAGGCCGCCTGGCTATCCGTGCCCGGAAGGGTGAGCGAGTTGTTGGTCTTCGCCCCGAGCGTCTTCACGGATCCAACCGCGAGGATGACCAGAACGAGCCAGACACCCACGAGGAGCACTCGATGGTGCGCCCCGAACCGCCCGAGGCGATAGAGCAGCCGGGCCATCTGCCCCTTCCCCCCTCAAGCCCCTGCGAAGTGAGGCGACCGCGCCCAGGATAGGAGGCGTCTTCGCGCAGGGTCAACCGTCACGGAGCGGGATGGATCGCCCTCACGTGCTGCAGCGCACACAACGTACCGACGAGGGCCGGGCCTCGAGCCGTTCGTCGGGGATCGACGTCTGACAGCGGTCGCAGATGCCGTACGTGCCCTCGTCGAACTTCTCGAGGGCCCGCCGAACGCCCGCGAGCTTCGCCGCGAGGGCGTCGGCCTGGCCGACCCGTTCGATGCGGCCGATCGCCTCGCTCGTCCCCTCTCCGACGCGCTTGCCGAACCCGATCGTCGCGGCGGGATCGCGCGTGACCGTGGTCAGGGCGGCGAGCTCCGCCTCGAGCGATTCGAGCTCGCCCTCGAGGGCCTTCCGAAGAGCCGCGAGGTCGAGGCTCACGTATCCGCGCCTTCGTCGTCGGCGATCAGCACCAAGCGGTCGTGCGGCTCGGCGACGTCCACCGTGCCCGAGAGACCGGGGCCGACGATCAAGGAGAACCCCTCCTCGTGATCGACGATCGTGTCATCCGGCCCGGGTCCGTCGGCGAGCTCGAACCGGACACCGGCGCCCTCGGGCACGAGACGGATCCGGGCGTCGGGATCGAACCGGCGCGCGGCCTCGTCGGCCGTGCGCAACAACGCCACCGCCCGAGGGCTGCACCTGATCATCGCCCGATGCTACCGTGGCCATCGTGTCGACCTCGTTGCCGCTGCCCCTGCGAGGTCCGAGCGGGGAGCCGGTCGACCTGGCGCGCACGCTGAACTCCCACGGGTTCGCCGAGCTGGCGCCGACGACGCTCGACGAGCCGACCACGACGCTCTCCGTCACCGTGCGGGTGCCGGGGGGTCGCCCCCGCCGGATCCGGATCGGCCCCGACACCGGCGACGACGCCCGCGTGGAGATATTGGGGCCAGCGGCCGGGCCACGCGTGCGAGCCGCGGCACGGGCGGGCGCCGCCCATGTGCTGCGGCTCGATCACGATCTCTCGAGGTTCTACGCGTCGATCGCCGAGGATCCCGAATTGTCGTGGGCGGCGACCGGGGCCGGGCGCATGTTGCGCTCCCCCACCGTGTTCGAGGACGTCGTGAAGACGATCTGCACGACGAACTGTGCGTGGGGCGCCACCGTGCGCATGGTGAACGCGCTCGTCTCCTCGCTCGGCGAGCCGGCGATCGGCGGCGACGGGCCGCTCGCGAACGCGTTCCCGAGACCGGCGACGATGGCGGCGGCACCCGACTCCTTCTATCGGGACGTGGTGCGGGCGGGGTACCGCGGGCCATACCTGAGCGAGCTGGCCCGAAGGGTCGACGCCGGCGAGGTCGATCTCGAGTCGATGGCGACAACGACCCCCGACGAGCTCTCCGACGACGATCTCGAGGCAGCGCTCCTGGACCTGCCGGGGATCGGCCCGTACGCGGCGGCCCACGTGATGATGACGCTCGGTCGCCACTCCCGGCTGATCCTCGACAGCTGGACCCGGCCGAAGTACGCGCGCCTCACGGGTCGCACGAAGCCCCTCGCCGACGCGACGATCGTGCGCCGGTTCCGCCGCTACGGCGACGAGGCCGGTCTCGCGTTCTGGCTGTTCCTCACGCGCGACTGGGTCGAGTGACGGGCGCGTGGTTGCCCCTGCCTCATCTCCCGAACGATACTGAGCCCACCCTCGGAGGAGTCGATCGATGAGCCACGTGCCGTTATGCCTCGCGTCCGCCGCCAACCGCGGCTCATCGCTGCCTTGCGGTCCGAACGTCGAACGATCCGGCAGGGCATCGTGGCGCTCGTCTTCAGTACGGGCGCAGGCTTCGTTGCAGGCCTGATCCTTAGCCATATCACGGGATCGCTGGAACGGCTCCCCGGGCTCCTCGTGTTGATCCCGGCGGCCGTCGGGATGCGCGGCACGATCTTCGGAGCGCTCGAGGCCCGCCTCGGAACGAGCATCCACACGGGCCTCTTCCACGCCACGCTCCGTCGAGACGGCGTGCTCCGGGACAACGTGACGGTGGCGGTCGTCACGACGCTCACCTCGTCGGTCTGGCTCGCGATGCTCGCGAAGCTCACCTCGACGCTGTTCGGCGCGCCCTCGATCTCGCTGATCCAGCTCATCGTGATCTCCGTCGTCGGCGGGGCGCTCGGGTCGGTCGTGATCCTCGCGTTCACGGTCGCGCTCTCGGTGGTGTCGTTCCGGCGAGGCTGGGACCTCGACTCCGTCGGGACGCCGATGGTGACGGCGCTCGGCGATGCGGCCACCCTGCCGACACTGTTCCTCGCCTCCCTGTTGGTCGAGAACGACCTCGTGACGGCGGCGGCTGCGGTCGTATGCATCGGCGCGGCGACGTGGAGCGTCGTTGCGGCCATGCGGAGCGATCGCCCCGACGTGCGCCGCATCGTGCTCCAGATGACCGCGGTCATCGTGCTCACCCCGTTGCTCGACATCGCCGCAGGCGGGCTTCTGGGACGGTTCCAGTCGGAACTCGTCCGCAACGCGGGGATCCTCATCCTGATTCCGCCCTTCGTCTCCCAGTCCGGCGCGCTCGGAGGCATCCTCGCCTCCCGTCTTTCCTCGAAGATCCAGGTCGGCCTCGTACGCCCGACCCTGTGGCCGGATCCGCTGGCGTGGGCCGATGCAGCCATCGTCTCGGTGCTCGCGGTCGTGACGTTCCTGGTCGTGGGAACCGGCGCGACCGTGCTCGCGGATCTGACCACGCGCACGCATCCGGGAGCGTGGGAGATGATCGGCGGCACCCTCCTCGCCGGGCTGTTGCTGCTGCCGGTGCTGCTGACGCTGTCGTACGCGGTCGCGGTGGCCACCGCCCGGCTGGGCCTCGACCCCGACGATCAGAGCGTGCCGGTGATCACCAGCTGCATGGACCTCGCGGGCGTCGCTGCCGTGCTCGGGGTGATGTCGTTGCTCGGTGTACTGCCCGGATGAGCAGCTTGTTCGACCCGGGACCGCGGGCGATACTTCGGCCGCCACCGGCCCGACGCCGGCAGCGCCTCGATCGATCCTTTGATGGCCACGCCCAGGAGCACCCGGTTGGTCCCCCGACGCGCTCGACGTGTCTACGACACCATGCGCGTCGAACAGCGGACCCTTCAGCAGGGCGCGACTGCCCTCGCTCTCAGCACCGCCGCCGGTTTCGTCGCCGGTCTGGTCCTGGGTTCGATCACCGGCACCCTGGAGCTCCTGCCGGGCCTGCTCGTGCTGATCCCTGCCTCGGTCGGCATGCGCGGGATGATCTTCGGCGCGATGGGCGCCCGGCTCGGGACCGGGATCGCGGCGGGCGTGTTCGAGCCCACCCTTCGGCGCGGGGGCCTGCTCGCCCAGAACGTCGAGGTGGCGGTCATCTCCGCCGTCCTCTCGTCGTTCTATCTGGCTGGCATGGCGAAGCTCGTCGCCTCGGCGTTCGGCGAGGACACCGTGTCGTTCTGGGATCTCGTCACGATCTCGGTCGTCGGTGGTGTGCTCGCCTCGGCGGTGATCCTGGTGGTGACCGTGCGACTGTCGATCCAGTCCTTCCGGCGAGGCTGGGACCTCGACGCGGTCTCGACCCCCATGGTCACGGCGATCGGCGACATGGTCACGCTGCCGGCGCTGTTCCTGGCCACCTTCATCGCGAGGAACGACGCCCTGAACGCTGTCGTCGCGTCCGTGTGCACGGTCGCAGCGATCGGCGCGCTGGCCTGGGCCGTCATGCGGAGCTCCTCTGCGGTGCAACGGATCCTGCTGGAGATGGCAGGGGTGAGCGCCCTGGCGCCGATACTGGACATCTTCGCGGGCGCCGTGCTCGAGGCGCATCGCATCGAGCTGGAGGCGATCCCGGGGATCTTGGTCCTCATCCCGCCGTTCGTGTCGCAAGCCGGCGCGATCGGCGGCATCCTGTCGTCACGCCTCTCCTCCAAGCTGCAGCTCGGTGTGATCACCCCGAGGGGTCGTCCCGAACGCCCGGCGCTCGTCGACGCCGCGCTGGTCGTCACGCTCGGGCTGATCGTCTTCACGGCGATCGGCGTGATCGCGACGGTGCTGGCCTCGGCGATCGGCGTCGCTCGGCCGCCGGCGGGATTGATGATCGGCGGCACCGTGCTCGCGGGCATCCTCGTGCTGCCCGTCACGCTGGTCGTCGGCTACTACGTCGCGATCCTGACCACCCGCTTCGGACTCGACCCCGACAACCACGGGGTCCCGATCATCACGGCGACGCTCGACCTGACCGGCGTCGCCGCCGTGCTCTTCGTCATGTCAGTATTGGGGGTCACCTGATGAACGAACCGCGAAACGTCAAAGACCTGCTCGTCGAGCTCAAGGATGCCTCCGAGCTCATGGTCGACCTCGCGTACGCGGCGGTCTTCTTCAACGAGGACAAGCTCGCACGCGAGGTCGCGCGACTCGAGTCGCACATGACCGACGACCTGCGCCGTCTCCGCACGACGGCGATGCTCGCCGCCCGCAGTCCCGAGGACGCCGAAGGCATGGCCGGGGTCCTCTGGATCGCCGACGCGATCGAGCAGGTGGGCGACGCCGCGTCCGACATCGCCCGGGTGGTGGCAGCCCGGCTCGGCATCCCCGATGCACTCAAGCCAGACCTGCGCCACGCCGACGAGATGACCGCCCGCGTCAAGGTCCGAGAGAGCGGCGAGCTCATCGGACGCGACCTGCGAGAGCTCTCGCTGCCCACCGAGACCGGCATGTGGATCGTGGCGATCCGGTCCGGCCACGATTGGCGCTTCGACCCCGGCCCCGACGACGTGATCTCCGCGGGCGACGTGCTCGTGGTGCGAGGCCCCGACGAGGGGGTGAACGAGCTCCGGCAGCTCGCTGGAGCGCCGCCCCTTCCACTGCCGCCCGAGGGCGACGAGCCGGCCCTCTCCGAGCTCGACCGCGCGGTCGACATCCTCGTGGAGATGAAGGACCTGGCGGAGGCCGCCGTGGGTATGGCGTACTCGTCGCTGCTGTTCAACAACCGTTCGCTCGCCGCGGAGGTCGGCGCGCTCGAGGCTCGCAGCGACCAGCTCCGCGACGAGCTGGAATCGTGGGTGCTCCGGGCCGCCCCCGAGGCCCGCGATCCCGACGAGCTCCGGGGTCTCATCAGGCTCGCCGGAGCGAGCGAGGCGATATGCGACGCGGCGCGGGACATGACCTGGTACGTGGAGCACGGGGAAGCGCTCCACCCCGTCGTGCAGATGGCCCTGGAGGAGACCGAGGAGACGAGCGCGGAGACGATCGTGCAGCCCGGCTCACCGGCCGCGGGTCGCTCGCTGAAGGAGTTGCGGCTCGAGACCGAGACCGGCATGTTCGTCCTGGCGGTGCAGCGAGGCGCTCGGTGGATCTATCGGCCACGGCCCGGCTTCGTCCTGGATGAAGGGGACCGCCTGATCTCGGTCGGGCCGGAGGAGGGCGAGGAGGAGCTCTGGGCCCTCACCGGCGCGCCCGTCGCCGTGGAAGGGTGACGTCGAGCGCAACCACTCGGCGGGCCGGTTCCTTGTACCGCCGTTCCCCTGACCTAGCCTCGGCCCATGGACGCCTACGTCTACCTCCAGGTCGAGCCCGGCAGGATGAACGACGTGCTCGCCGGGCTGGCCTCCAAGTCGCAGGTGCGTCGGGCGATCGCCGTGGTCGGCACCTGGGACGTGATGATGCACGCCGAGGGTCCCGACCTCGCGACGATCGCCACCCAGGTTCTCTCCGAGATCCACCACGTGCCGGGGGTGCTGCGCACCGTGACCGCCCCGGTGGTCCCACCCGACCGCATCGGCATCGCCGGGTGGGGGGCACCCACGCCCCCCGCGATCATCGGCGATGCATGCTACGTGCACATCAGGGCAGAGGCCGGTGCCGCCGCGGGCATCGCCGAACGCCTGGGCGACATGGGCGACGTCTCCGGTGTGGCCGTGCTCGGCGGCGAGTACGACCTGATGGTGTGCGTGGCGCAGCCGTGGGAAGTCGCGAGCGGCGTGATCCTCGAGGAGATCCACGGCCTCCCGGGCGTGGTCTCGACCGACACGCTCGTTTCGATCGTGTACGAGGAGCCCGAGGAAGACCGCGACCAGTTCTCGTCGTGGACCTAGGGTCTCGGTCCGTCAGGTCGCCCTCGGCGGATCGACGACCGAGACCGGGATCTGCCGCACCCCCGCGGGCAGGGAGAAGCGCACCCGCTCCTCGGTGAGCGTCACCTCCTCGACCGTCGCGAACCCGCGATCGGCGAGCCAGGTCAACATGCGGTGCACCAGCCATTCGGGCGCCGACGCACCGGACGTCAGGCCGACGATGTCGGCGCCCTCGAGCCATGCCGGGTCGACGTCGGCCTCGTCGTCGACGAGGAAGGCGGGCGTGCCGAGCTCCCTCGAGAGCTCGGCGAGGCGATTCGAGTTCGAGGAGTTCTGCGATCCGATCACGAGCACGACGTCGGACTTCGGGGCGATCACCTTCACGGCGTCCTGTCGGTTCTGGGTCGCGTAGCAGATGTCGTCGCGCGGGGGCCCTTGGATCGACGGGAACCGCTGCACGAGGATGCGGACGATCTCGTTCGTCTCGTCGACCGAGAGCGTCGTCTGGGTGAGGTAGCTCAGGTTCTCCGGATCGGGCACGTCGACGGTACGCGCGTCCTCGGTCGACTGCACGAGGATCGTGCGCTGCGGGGCTTGGCCGCTCGTGCCCTCGACCTCCTCATGCCCCTCGTGCCCGATCAACACGATCGTGCGTCCCTGTTCGGCGAACCGGCGGGCCTCCACGTGCACCTTCGTGACCAGTGGACACGTCGCGTCGATCACTTCGAGGTCGCCGACGGTCCGCGTTCTCGTAGACCGACGGAGCGACCCCGTGTGCCGAGAGGACGACCACCGCTCCCTCGGGGACCTCCGTCTCCTCGTCGACGAAGACCGCTCCCTTCGACTCCAGGTCGCGCACGACGTGCAGGTTGTGCACGATCTGCTTGCGCACGTAGACCGGGGCTCCGTGCTTCGCGAGGGCGCGCTCGACGGCATCGACGGCCCGCTCCACCCCCGCGCAGTAGCCGCGCGGGGCGGCGAGCAGCACGGTGCCGGGGTTCGGGGACATGCCCTCATGGTAGGGCGCAGCGCGGATGACCGCTGGTCATGTTCGGGTTGTCGCATGTCAGAGCCTCCCCGTAGGGTGACCGGGCACGACGCGGATGGTTCCCCTCCGCTTCCTCCCGGCGCACGCTGCGCTCACCACCTTCCCAGGGTCGGTACGCGCACGCCTGCATGCGCCCGGGAGCAGGGTCGGGACCGACGGGTCGTGCGATAGGTCACACAGACGGAGATATCGACCACAGGAGGTGATGTCCGCACCCACGACCTACCGCGGGGCGATCGGCGACGCAGGTGAAGAGTTCACCGCACGGCCGAGCGACCCGAACGCAGCTGCCAGCTCCGTTCACCGCGGGGGTGATCCGATCTATGACGCGTACCGACACCACGCGCCGCCGCTTCCCGGCCGCGCTGCTCCTCGCCTCGCTGATGACCCTCGCGCCTGCCGCGTCCATGCTGAACACGGCACACGCACGAGAGGCCGACATCGGCCGCCACGTCTGCCAGATCGACTGGCGCAAGGGCGACTGGCACGTCAAACAGCTCATCCGCTGCGCCGAAGACCGCTGGGGCGTTCCCGGAGGGGCCTCGATGGCCCTGTACGTGGCCAACCGGGAGTCCAACTTCAAGCCCAAGGCCTACAACGGCTACAGCGGCGCGAGCGGCATCTTCCAGCACCTGCGCCGGTACTGGCCCGGTCGAGCCGACGCCTTCGGTTTCGACGGCTGGTCGGCGTTCAACGCCCGAGCCAACATCATGGTGACGATGCGCATGGTGCATCGCATGGGCAGCTGGAGCCACTGGGGCGTCTGAGCCCCGAGGGATCACAGAGGACCGTAGGCGTCGATCAGGCGCCGACAGGACCGCCCGGGCGGGGCAGACCGAGCACCAGGCCCCGCACCTCGTCGAGCGAGGTGGCCACGACGGTGGCCCCGGGCGTGTCCCGGTCCGTGACGATCCGCATCGAGGGGAACCGTTCCCGCACGATGCCCACCAACTCGACGTGGTCTCCGAACGCCACCATCACGTGCGGCCGTTCGGCGTCGATCTGGTCGAGGGCCGATCGCAGGTCGATCGCTCCCGGCGCGAGCTCCCACTCCGCCGAGACCGTCGATGACTTGAGGGCCACGAGCGCCTCACGGTCGTCGGCGACGCAGAGCACGACCAGGGCGCGACACACGGCTAGAGCCACCCGCGCTTCTTGAACGACACGTACAGCCCGATGGCGGCACCCGCCATCAGACCGAGCGCCATCGGATACCCGAACTGCCAGCGCAGCTCCGGCATGCCGCGGAAGTTCATCCCGTAGATGCCGGCGATCAACGTGGGGACGAGCACGATCCCGGCCCACGCGGTCATCTTCTTCATCGCCTCGTTCAGCCGGTTCGCCGCCTGCGCGACGCGCACCTCGAGCAGCGAGGTCAGCAGATCGCGCACGTTGTCGGCCATCTCCGCGACGCGGATCACGTGATCCATCACATCGCGGTAGTAGGGAGCGAGCCCCGGAGACGCGAACATCGGCTCCTCCTGCAACATGTCGATGCCGTGACGGAGGGGGGCGGCAGAGCGTCGGAGCACCACGGTCGATCGCTTCAGCCGGAACAGGCGCTCCTGCACGTCCGATCCCCGCTCCACGTCGTCGCGTTCGAAGACCACGTCCTCGAGCGCGTCCGCCTCGTCCTCGAGCACCTCGATCGCGGAGAGGTAGTCATCGACCACCTCGTCGAGCAGCACGTAGAGGGCGAATCCTGCGCCGTGGAGATCGGCGCGCCGCTGCCACCGTGCCGTGACGGCATCCAGGGGATAGGCGGGCGACCAGCGCAACGTCACGAGGAAGTCCGCACCGGCGATCGCGTGGACCTCGTGCTCGGCCGCGGCCTCGACCGGCGGGTCCAGCAGGGTGACCGGTCTCAGCACGATGACCGCGTAGCTCTCGAAGAGCTCGACCTTCGTCCGCTGACGCCGATGCTCAGCGTCCTCGATCGTCACTGGGTGCAGCCCGAACGCGCGCTCGAGGTATCCGAGGTCGGCGGGGTCGGGGTCGACGGCATCGATCCACACGAATCCGCCGGTCTCGCGGGCCAGCGGCTCCGCCGGGTCGAGCTCGAGTGGCTCACCGTCGGCTTGCCCCTCTCGGTAGATACGACCCGTGATCATCGCGGAAGCCTAGCGGACCTCCTGGCTACACTCGCGGGCGTGACGACCTCGTTGATCTCCCCGATCCCCGAGCATGTGCTGCGATTCTGGCGCTCGCTCGACGCGCTGTTCGGCCGGGTGGAACCGACCCGGTGGGGCGCGGTCGTCACCGACGGACGGTACCCCGCGGTCTGGGATGCGAACTACGCCCGCGTCGACGTGGACGCAGCCGACCTCACGCTCGCGGAGGTCGAGGCATCGCTGCTGCCGGCGCTCCAGGAGACGGGCACGTCCGTGCAGCATCTCGTCTCGTTCCACCCCGAGGCCACGCGGTCACTGCTGCACGAGCTCGAGGCCCGCGGCCACCGACTCACATGGGACCTGGTCATGGACCTCGTCGAGGAGCCGCCCGCCGACCGATCGAGCCGGGTCGAGACGATCGCGAGCGGCCCCGAGCTCTGGAGCCGGGTGCGTGAGTCGCTGACCCTGTTCGGCGTCGATGACGGCGCCACGATCGTTCAGCTCGCCGCGATCGAGCGGGAGGTGCTCGAACCGGGCGGGAAGCGGTGGTTCGGTGTCCGCGACGACGACGGCACGATCGTCTCGCTCGGGGCGCTGTTGATGCTCGACGAGGTCGGCTACATCGACAACGTGGCGACCTTCGAGCATGCCCGCGGTCGAGGATTCGCGAGCGCCATCACGACCCAGATGATCCAGGTCGCCCAGGCGGGCGGAGCATCACACATCTGCCTGTTCGCCGATCCCGACGACCGCTCGGTCGTCGGGATGTACGAACGGCTGGGCTTCCGAGGCGCGGGTCTCCTGGCCGCGACGAGAGGACCCGTGGCCCGAGACCCGGTCAGTCGGGGAGACCGAGGTATCGCGCCGCGGTGAACAGGCCTCCGTCGCGCTCGAGCACCCACGTCGCACCCTTGCGCCAGGCAGGCGGATCGTGCATCTCGAGACCGCGCTCGGCGAGCGTGAGCACGATCGCCGGGATCACGTCGCCGTGGCTGCACACCACCGTGGCGCCCCCGCGCGACCGTACGAGGGAGAGCGCCGGCCCGGTGAGGCCCGCCTTCGGCCAGCTCCTCACGCTCCTCGATCGTGATCGACCTGGCGAGCGCCAGAGGCCGGACGGTCTGCACGCACCGGACCGCGGGGCTCGACACCACGTGTTCGACCGCGAGTCCGTCGAAGAGGTCGACGAGGCCTTCCGCCTGAGCCCTGCCCCGCTTCGAGAGCGGACGCAGGACGTCGTCCTCGATCCATGCCTCGCGGTCGCCCGCCTTCGCGTGGCGCACGAGGTAGACCGGTCGATCGAAGGAGAGCGCCGCTTCGAGCACGGTCCGGTCGTGGTCGTAGGTGAGCAGCGCGGCGGCGGTCGTCGCATCGACCCACCGCAGCTCGTCCACCTCGGCGTTCGGCACGAACGCGCCACCCGCCGGATACATCAGCCAGTAGCGGACCGTCTTCGGGCGGTCGTGGTGGTCCAAGTAGTCGATCGTGGCCACCTCGGGTCCCCGCTCGCACCGGAAGCCGGTCTCCTCGCGCACCTCGCGTTCGGCGTTCTCCTCGTCGGACTCCCCGTCCTCCGCCTTGCCCTTGGGAAACGTCCAGTCGTCGTAGCGCGGCCGGTGCACGAGCGCGAACTCGGGCCCGAGGCGACCTCGCCGCCGCACGACGCCGCCGCCGGCGCGGATCTCGGTCCTCATTCCCAGAACCTCAGGCGCTTCCGGCGCAGGTCGGCCCAGACCTCCGGCCAGGCCCGGCGCGCCTCTTCCCGCACGGTCGACTCGATGCCGGCGAGCCGTCCGGCCGTGAACGCGACGCGAGGGGTCGCCCCACCCGCCTGTTCCCGGAGCCACGCGATGGCCATCACGGCATCCTGGTGGCTCCCGAGCACCTGCTGCAACGCCTCCGCGCGCCGTGCGAACGTGCGAGCGGGCTTGCCGAAGACGGGAGAGAGCACCTCCGCCGCGTAGCGCACGCGCTTGGCCCGGATGCGGGCCTCGTGCAACTCCGCGTCGGCCGAGGCAGGACCGAGCCCGTCGCACAGCTTCTTGAGATGCCCCCAGGGCGCCTCCATGACCACGCCCATCACCTCGACCGCCCGCGCACCGGCCACCTCGTCCAGCAGCAGCGGCTCGGCGGAAGCGGCGACCAACGCGTCGAGCAGTCGCAGGTACCTCGGCTCACGCATCGCGGAGAGCATCTCCGCCCGCGCGGTGTCGTGCCTCGCGCGGAGCCGGTCGAGCACCTTCGTCACGTTCGTCGCGTCGTCGTCGGGCAGGAGCAACGCGTCGTCTCGGAGCCGCTCACCCAGCACGTCGCAGTCACGGACGCCCCCCAGCTCGGCCCCCAGCCATCCGAGCTCACGGCGGAGCTCGTCCCTCCAGTCGGGATCCAGCAAGGACCGGAACGTCCGCAGGTCGGACCGGATCCGACGGGTGGCGACCCGGGCCTGGTGCACCCCCTCGGGATCCACGCCGAGCCGCACCATGGGATCGTGCTGCATCAGTCGACGGGTCGACATGCCGATCGCCCACCGAACCACCTCTGCGACCGTCGAGGTGGGATCGACGGAGGGTGCGACGACATCGGGAGCCGCAACGGCTCGTTCCCCGAGCGCGCGCACGATCTTCGGGAGCGGATCGACGATCCGAGCACCCGCAGCGATCAGCAGGTCCACGATCGGGGCCATCGGCTGACGGATCGGCGCCGTCGGCGATCTCCACCTCGACCTCACGGAACCGGTCCACCGTCCGGCGTCCCTCGAGCACCGAGACCTCGTCGTCGACGACCTCCGCCAGCGGACCATCGTCGGCCCCTCGCCTGAGCAGCGTCCGATGGCGGATCGTCTGAAGACGCGCCACCGGCCGCGTCGGCCACCCCTCGAGCGAGTCCGTCGACGAGGTCGGCCGCCTCGGCGGGCGCGCGTCCGGGCCCGCCGTCGAACGTGTGCTCCTCACGCACCACCATCGCGCCTTCGACGGATCGCGGCAGCTTGACCGTCCACCCCTCGGTCGTTCGGTACCGCAGGGAAGCACCCCATCGCACCAGGCGCAGATCGTCGGTGTCGTGGTACGTGGTGACGAAGCGTTCGGTGGCGCCACGCTCGCCGCGGATCGCCCCGTCGGGCGAGGTGAGATCCGGCATCCGGAACCCGGGCTCGACCTCGAGCTTGGCCTCTCGCTCGAGCTTCACCGATCGCCGCCGGAGCGTGCCACCGCCAACTCCTGGAGCACACGATGGGCGTCGATGCCCTTCGTCGACGCGACCTTGCTCCAGGTGCCCTCGGGATCGAGCTCCCACGCGAGCTCGTCGTCGTCGAGGGTCACGCGCAGGATCTCGTCCAGACGCTCCCGCAGGGCGGGATCCTCGACCGGCGTCAGCGCCTCGACCCGGCGATCGAGGTTCCGCGGCATCCAGTCGGCCGAACCGATCAGGTAGTCGAACCCGCGGGCCTCGCTCCCGAACCGATAGATGCGCGAGTGTTCGAGGAACCGGCCCACGATCGACCGAACCGTCACTCCGTCGGACAGCCCCGGCACGCCCGGACGCAGACAGCAGATGCCGCGCACCAACAGGTCGATCGCCACCCCCGCCTGGGAGGCCTCGTAGAGCGCATCGATCAGGTCCGCGTCGACGAGGCTGTTCATCTTCAGCACGATCGACCCGTCGTCGTGGGACATCTCACGCCGGATCAGGGCTTCGAGTCCCGGACGCATCGTCACCGGGGCGACGAGGAGCTTGCGGTACTCGCGCTGGCGGCTGTACCCCGTGAGCAGGTTGAACAGGTCGGTGAGGTCGGCGCCCAGGTCGGGATCGGCGGTCAGGAGGCCGAGATCCTCGTACAGGCGCGCGGTGGTCGGGTTGTAGTTGCCCGTGCCGATATGCGCGTATCGCCGGATGCCGCCGCCCTCACGGCGGACGACGAGGCACGTCTTGGCGTGCGTCTTGAGTCCGACCACGCCGTAGACGACGTGCACGCCCGCGGTCTCGAGCGTCCTCGCGAACGTGATGTTCGCCAGCTCGTCGAACCGCGCCTTCAGCTCGACGAGGGCGACCACCTGCTTGCCCGCCTGGGCGGCGCGCACGAGCGCATGGATGATGGGGCTGTCCGACGACGTGCGGTACAGGGTCTGCTTGATCGCGAGCACGTCGGGGTCACGCGCCGCCTGTTCCACGAACGCCTCGACCGACGACGAGAACGAGTCGTACGGATGGTGCACGAGGATGTCGCCGCGACGGATCGCCTCGAAGACGTCGGCGGGCCCTCGGCCGACTGCAGGACCGGCGGCGTCACCGGGGTCCAGGGCTCGTCCTTCAGGTCCGGTCGGTCGAGGTGCGCGAAGAACCACATGTCGCCGAGCGCGAGCAGCCACTCCCCCACGTACACCTGCGACTCGTCGACGCCGAGCTCGCGCATCAGGAGCTGCCGCATCTCGTCGCTCATCGTCGGGTCGATCTCGAGCCGGATCGCGGTCGCGCCTCGCTGCCTGCGCTGGAGCACGGTCTCGATCGCGGCGAGCAGGTCGTCGGCCTCGTCCTCCTCGACCTCGACGTCGGCGTCGCGCGTCACCCGGAAGACGTGCACCCCGAGGATGTCCATGCCCGGGAAGAGCTGGTCGAGGTGGGACGCGATCACCTCTTCGAGAGGCACGAACCGCTCGCCGTCGGGCAGGTCCGTGAACCGGGGCAGCAGGGGCGGGATCTTCACCCGCGCGAACCGCCGTTCGCCCGTGAGTGGGTCTCGGATCGCGGCCGCGAGGTTCAGCGAGAGGTTGGAGATGTACGGGAACGGGTGTGACGGGTCGACCGACAATGGGGTCAGCACCGGGAAGATGCGCTCACGGAAGCGCCGCCCGAGGAAGTCACGGTCGGCGTCGGCGAGCTGATCCCAATGCACGACCCGGATGCGTTCCTTCTCGAGAGCCGGCAACAGATCGCCGAGCACGAGCGCATCGGCGCGTTCCTGCATCCCGACGACACGTTCGCGGATCGCCTCGAGCTGCTCCTGCGCGTTCATGCCGTCGGGGGTCATCGCCGTCACGCCGGCCTCGACCTGTTCCTCGAGACCCGAGACCCTGATCTGGAAGAACTCGTCGAGGTTCTGGGTGTAGATCGCGACGAACTTGACCCGCTCGAGCAGCGGCCGAGCCGGGTCTTCAGCCAGCGCGAGCACGCGCGAGTCGAACTCCAGCCAGGAGAGCTCGCGATTGATGAACCGCGAGGTCGTGGCCGTCACGGACTCGGGGAAGGGCTGGGCATCCACGGCGAGCCCTCATCGTACGGACGGTTGCCCGACCCCCGCAACTACCCGTTGGATCTAGGACGAACGCCCTGCGCTCAGTCCAGGAACTTGTAGCCGAGCCCTCGCACCGTGACCAGGTGGCGAGGGTCGTGGGGGTCGTCCTCGATCTTCTGGCGGATCCGCTTCACGTGCACGTCCAAGGTCTTCGTGTCGCCGACGTAGTCGGCCCCCCAGACCTCCTCGATCAGGAACAGCCGGGTCAGCAACCGGTCCTTGCGACGGAGGAACGCCTCGAGCAGCTCGAACTCCTTGGGCGGGAAACCGACGTTCTCGCCCCGTACGCGGACCTCGTGCCGGCCGACGTCCATCTCGACCGGACCCCCGCGCACCACGTCCTCGGCGGGCGCAAGCTCGCCCCCCATGCTCGCCCTGCGCAGATGCGCCCGCACCCGGGAGACGAGCTCCCGCACCGAGAACGGCTTCGTGACGTAGTCGTCGGCACCCAGCTCCAGCCCGGTCACCTTGTCGGCCTCGGAGTCCTTGGCCGTCACCATGATGATCGGCACGTCGCTCTCGGCCCGGATCGTGCGACAGACGTCGAGTCCCGAGATCTCGGGCAGCATCAGGTCGAGGATCACGAGCGACGGCCGCTCCGTCCGGAACCGGTCGATCGCCCGTCGTCCGTCGATCGCGACCGAGACCCGGAACCCCTCGCGTTCGAGGTTGTAGCGGACCGAGTCCGCGAGCGACTCCTCGTCCTCGACGATCAGGATGTGCGCCGCGGGCTCGGTCGACGCCGGATGACCGACCGGATCATGCGGCCGTTCCTCCGGCATCACGCTCACTCCATCACCACCGGGTGCGATGCGTCGGTGAACTCGCGGAACTCACCGGTCAGCATGAAGCCCACCTGTTCGGCGACGTCGACCGCGTTGTCGCCGACGCGTTCGAGCGCCCGGCCCGCCATGTTCATGTGCAGGCCCCAGTCGAGCTGGTTCGGGTCGTCGGCGAGCTTCAGGGCTTCGAGGTGCGTCGCACGGTTCAGGCGGTCGACAGGGTCGTCCATCACCGGCACCTTGAGCGCGAGGTCGAGATCCCGGCGGCCGAACGCCTCCATCGCCGTGCGCACCATCGTGACGACCAGCGTGCCCATCTCCTCGAGCTGCTGGCGCATCGATTCGCTCCCACGGGCATCCTTCGTGCGCAGGTACATCTTCGCGACGTTCACCGCCTGATCGCCGATGCGCTCGAGGTGCAGGTCACAGTGCAGGATCGCCGAGATCAAGCGCAGGTCCTCGGCGACCGGTGACTGCAGCGCCAGCATCCGCAGCACGTCGCTGTCGATCTTGAGGTAGAGCTCGTCGATCTGGTCGTCGCCGTCGATCACCGCCTGGGCTTTCTCGTCGTCGTGCTGCATCAGGGCTTCGATCGCGCGCTGCACCGCGGAGCCCGCGAGCTCGCCGAGGCTCAGCAGCTCGAGCTCGGTCTTCTCGAGCTCTTCGTGGAACGTCTCTCTGGTCATCCGAACCGCCCCGTCACGTAGTCCTCGGTCCGCTGGTCGCTCGGGTTCGTGAAGATCGTCTCGGTCCGGTCGAACTCCACGATCGTGCCGGTGCGGGAGCCGTCGTCGTGCACCTCGACCGTGAAGAACGCCGTGCGGTCGGAGACGCGCGCGGCCTGCTGCATGTTGTGGGTCACGATCACGATCGTGTAGTCGGCCACGAGCTCCTGCATCAGGTCCTCGATCTTCGCGGTGGCGATCGGGTCGAGCGCCGAGCACGGCTCGTCCATCAGGATCACGTCGGGCTTCGTGGCGATCGCCCGGGCGATGCAGAGCCGCTGCTGCTGACCGCCCGAGAGGGCCAGGCCCGACTCCTTCAGCTTGTCCTTGACCTCGTCCCAGAGGGCGGCCTTGCCCAGGCTCTCCTCGACGAGGTCGTCCATGTTGCCCTTGTAGCCGGCGATCTTCGGCCCGAACGCGATGTTGTCGTAGATCGATTTCGGGAACGGGTTCGGCTTCTGGAACACCATGCCGATCCGCCGGCGCACCTCGACCGGGTCGACCTGCTCGTCGTAGAGATCGACGCCGTGGTAGAGCAGCTTGCCCTCGACCCGAGCACCCTCGATCAGGTCGTTCATACGGTTGAGGCACCGCAGGAACGTGGTCTTGCCACAGCCCGACGGTCCGATCAGCGCGGTGATCTCGTTCTCCAGGATCGGCAGGTTGATGTCACGGATGGCCCGGAAGCCGCCGTAGTACACGGCGAGGTCGGTCGTGGAGAACACGACCTCGCGGGCGGCCTCATCGGCTTCGGTGACGACGGACGGCTTCACGATCAGTTGGGCACCATCATTCGGCGACCGGGGTGTGCTCGCTGTCAGGTCGGTCGTATCCATGGGGTCACCACTTTCGGTCATACCGGTTCCTCAGCAGGATCGCGGCGAGGTTCACGACGAGGATGATCACGAGGAGCACGACGATCGCCGCCGCCGTGTTGGCCTTCCAGCCATCGCCTGCGAGGCGAGACCACGAGAAGATCTGGGTGGGAAGGGCGGTGTACTGCCCTTGGAGGATCTCGAGGGGTGATCCGACCGCCGGGGGTCGAGAGGTAGCCGGTGACGGCGCCGACCAGCAGCAGGGGCGCGGTCTCACCGAACGCGCGAGCCAGGGAGAGGATCACGCCGGTGAAGACGCCCGCGGCCGCGTACGGCATCACGTGGCTGCGCACGACCTCCCAGCGGGTGGCCCCGACACCGTAGGCGGCCTCCCGGATGCTCTTGGGCACGGCTCGGAGCGCCTCCATCGTGATGAGGATGACGATCGGCAGCACGAGCACCGCCAGGGTCAGGCCACCGGAGATGTAGCTCCGGCCGAAGGTGTCCGGGCCGGTGATCGCGCGCATGGTCTGCACGAAGACGACGAGCCCGAGGATGCCGTAGACGATCGACGGCACACCGGCGAGGTTGCGGATGTTCGTCGTCAGCAGACGGTTGATCCTCGTGTCCTTCGCGTACTCCTGCAGGTAGATCGCCGCAGCGATGCCGAGAGGCAACGCGACGACAGCCACGAACCCGATCAGGATCAACGATCCGACGATGCCCTGGCGAACGCCCGCCCGACGTGTCGAGGCGGGACACGTTGCTCGTGAGGAAGTCCACCCCCCGAGTGGAGAGGATCGGCCACGCGTCGCGGAGCGCGGTGCCGAGCAGGACGATGAGGATCGCGAGCGAGAGCAGGAGGGAGAGCAGGAGCGCCGCCTGGAAGAACCGGCCGTAGAGGTCGCGCTTCTTGCCTTGCAGCGCAAGCTCTACGGTAGCTCTGCACCTGGCGCGTGGGAGCGATCGCACCCATCAGTAGTCCTTCCGAACCCGACGGACGTACCGCTCCGACAGGACGTTCAGGAGCCAGGGTGATGGCGAACAGCAGGACGCCGACGAAGTACAGGGAGTCGAACGGATTCACGCCCGTCGTGCTCTTCACCTGGTCGGATCCGATCGCGAGCGACGAGATCGCACCGGTCATCGTCTGACCGGGCACGAGCGGGTTCCAATGGCGAGACGCGCCGCTCGTCGCGCCGGCCGCGATCGCGACCACCATGGTCTCCCCGACCGCCCGCGAGAACCCGAGGATCAATGCCGCGACGATGCCGGAGACCGCTGCCGGGAAGACGACCTTCGTGGTCACGGTCCGGCGACGTGCGCCGATACCGTAGGCGGCTTCGCGCAGCGCGTTGGGCACGGCGTACATCGCGTCCTCGGCGACCGACGCGACGAGTGGGATCGTGAGGATCCCGACACCGATCCCCGCCGCCATGATCGTGAATGTGCTGGTGGCCGAGAACAGTGGCTGCACGATCGCGGGGTTGATGACCTGGAGCGCGAAGTAGCCGAGGACCACGCTGGGGATGCCCGCGAGCGTCTCGAGGATCGGCTTGAGCTTGCGTCGGGTCTTCGGATCCGCGTACTCCGAGAGGTACATCGCGGCCCCGAGACCGAGCGGGGCTGCGATCACCATCGCGATCACTGACACGAGCAAGGTGCCGATGAAGATCGTGGGGACGTCGAACTCGCCCGACCGAGGGAACCATCCCGTCGTCCAGAGCTGGCCGAGATCGATCGTCGTCAGGAACGCGATCGTCTCCTGCATCAAGGCCACTACGATCGCGAGGCTCACCACCATGCAGACGATCGCGGTGGACATCAGGAAGTAGCGGATGAAGCCTTCCTTGCGTTGCCGTCGTGAGCTGCCCTGCAGAGAGCGGATCGACAGCCCAACGTCCCCGGTCGTCTTGGCCATGGCGGTGGCTACCTTACCCTTCGGTTCCCGCTCGGGTGAAGGGCCGGGCGACGCGACGCCGCCCGGCCCTCGCTCCCTCGAACCTGCTCCTCACGCAGCGGCTGATTCCCACGCGGTGCGGGTTGCCTCGATGCGATCGCTCGGGAGGGCGATGTAGCCCACCTCCTCGACCAGCGAGGTCATGGCCTCGTCGCTCACGTAGTAGTCGACGTACGCCGCGACCTCGGGCCGCGCCGCTGCCTCCGCGCTCACGTAGATGAAGAGCGAGCGCGAGAGCGGATAGGAGCCGTCGGAAACGGTCTCCGCGCTCGGGGCAACGCATCCGTCGCCGCCGTCGATCTCGAGCTCCTTGATCGCGTCACCGGCCTCCTCGGCGAAGGCGAAGCCGACGAATCCGAGCGCGCTCGGGGAGCCCTCCATCGCGGTGATGATCACGTTGTCGTTCGGCGACGCCTGGTAGTCCTTCCGCAGGGTCTCCCAGTCGTCCTCGGGGAGCCCCTGCGCCTCGGCGATGTCGGGGATGCCCGACAGTTCGATGAAGGCATCGTAGGTGCCCGACTCGTCGCCCGGTGCCGTGATCTCGAGCGGCGCGTCCGGGAAGCCGCCGTTGCCGCCGACCTCCGTCGCGAGCGAGTCGGCCCCGTTCCAGGTGTCGATGCCCTCGGATTCGGGTCCGAACAGCGCGTACATGTCACCGTTGTTCAGGCAGGTGACGGCCGTGTTCTCCGGGTTCGTCATCACCGTCAGGCCGTCGAGCGCCACCTCGAGCTCGGTGTACTCGATGCCGTTCTTCTCGCAGAGCTTGACCTCGTCCTCCTCGATCGGCCGGGAGGCGTCGGAGATGTCGGTCTCGCCGTTGCAGAACAGCTCGAACCCGTCGCCCGTGCCCGGACCGTCGACGCTGATCGCGACGTCGGGGTTAGTCTCGTTGAAGATCTCGGCGACCACCGATGAGACGGCTCGACCGTCGACGATCCGGAGATCACGATCGAACCCGAGACGCCCTCATCGGGTTCCTCGCCTCCATCCCCCCCACCGTTGTCGTCGCCGCCGCACGCCGCCGCGACCAGCGACAACGCGAGCAGACCTGCGAGCAGACCTGCGTGCTTCCTGAACTTCCTCATCGACCCCCTCCTCGGAGTGTCATGTCGAGGCGACACTAGGCAGGGTGGGTGGACGGACGATTGCCCTGAAGTGAACGCTCGGTGAACGACCTGAGGGGCCTCTCCGGCAGCGATCCCCAGGGCGGGTGACGGATCGGGCACATGGAGGTGAACGGGCGGTGAACGGGCGTCGAACCGATGAACGCCCTGCGTATGCTCCCGTTCGACATGGATACGGGCACGATCGTGGTCGCGGTGCTCGGCATCGTCGCCGTGGGCGGCCTGGGGGCGCTCCTCGCCCTCGCGGTGACGAGGGCGAAGGTCGAGGAAGCTCGTCGTCGCGCAGACTCGGCTTCGGTGGAGCTCGCCCGCCGAGAGGAGTCGGCCCGCGAGCAGCGGGCCGTGCAGGACCTGATCCTCGACTCGATGCAGGAGGGCGTGCTCCTGCTGGACCCCAAGCTCGACACCGCGTTCGCCAACGCTGCTCTCGAACGGCATCTCGGCAGCCGGCCGCCGTCGGTGGCCCAGCTGTATCCGATGGATCTGAGGGAAGCCGTCAGGCAGGTCGCCTCGTCGTCCGTCGCGATGACGGTCGAGGTCGAACGAGCTGCACCCTCGCGCTGGCTGCGAGTGACGGCGACACCCGCGGGTGAGGGATCCGTCCTCGTCGTCGTGTCCGATATCACCGACGCACGGCGCGTCGAAGCGGTCCGTCGCGACTTCGTCGCCAATGCGTCCCACGAGCTCAAGACGCCCGCGGCATCGATCCAAGCGGCCGCCGAGACGCTGCGCTCGGTCGCCGAGGACGACCCCGAGGCCGTGCCGCGCTTCGCCGTTCAGCTCGAACGCGAGGCGCTCAGGCTCTCGCGGATCGTCGCCGACCTCCTCGACCTCTCTCGGCTCGAATCCGGGAGCGAGCTGAACGAGCGGGTCCGGCTCGATGCCCTCGTCCGCGAGGATGCCGAGCGGTACGAGGACCAAGCTCGCGAGGCGAGCGTGCGACTGACGGTCGACGCGGAGGCGGCGGCGACCGTCCGCGGTGCCGCCCGCGATCTCTCCCTGCTGGTGCGCAACCTGATCGACAACGCGATCCGCTACACGCGGCCCGGGGGGACCGTCGATGTCCGGGTGAGCCGAACGATCCGGCGAGGTGGAACTCACCGTCTGCGACTCCGGGGTCGGGATCCCCGTTCGCGACCTCCCGCGGGTCTTCGAGCGCTTCTACCGGGTCGACCGGGCGAGGTCCAGAGAGACGGGCGGGACGGGACTCGGCCTCTCGATCGTGCGCCACGTCGCGGAGAACCACGGCGGATCGGTCTCCGTGACCAGTGAACTCGGCGTCGGCTCGACGTTCACCGTGCAGCTACCCTCGGCCTGACGGACCGAACGACCGACCACCGGGCCGATCCCGGGTCGGCGATGGGCGCCGACCGTATGCTGCGCTCTCGATGACGACGTTGCTCCTCGTGCGCCACGGACTCACCGCCCAGACCGGGCGCGTGCTTTACGGCCAGACCCGCGGCATCGGCCTCGACGACCGCGGGTTGGCGCAGGCAGAGCAGTTGGCGCGGCGACTCGCCCCGCTGAGGCCCACCGCGATCTACTCCAGCCCGCTCGAGCGATGCGTCGAGACGGTGCAGCCGCTCGCGGCGGCGTGCCGGCTCACGGTCGTCGAGCGCGACGATCTGATCGAGATGCACGCAGGCTCGTGGACCGGCAAGCCGCTCGCGCGCCTGCGTCGCACGAAGGCGTGGGGCGAGGTGCAGCAGCGCCCCGAGGCGTTCCGGTTCCCAGGGGGCGGCGAGAGCTTCGAGGAAGCCCGCGCTCGCGCGATCGGCGAGCTGCAGGCGATCGCGAGACGGCATCGTCGGGGCCGCGTCGTCGTGGCGACCCACGGCGACATCGTGCGCGTGATGCTCGCCGACCTCGCCGGGGCTCCACTCGCACGGTTCCAGCGCATCGTCGTGGATACGGCGTCGGTCTCGGTCGTGATGCTCGAACGGGACGGCACCCCTCGGGTGCTCCTCGTGAACGACACGGGCGATCTGAGCCGATTCGCCCCCGGCGGCGGCACCCCCGTCTGGGAGGCCGCGACCCCGTCGCGAGCCGACCGGCGCTCGGAAGGGAACCTGCGAGGATAGGCCGCATGGACCTCGGCCCCGTCGACCGCATCACCGCCGGCACGATCGGCGAGCCGGGATCCCGCACGTTCTACCTGCAGGCTCGGGCGCGAGATCAGCTGGTGACGGTCGTCGTGGAGAAGCAGCAGGTGCAGCTGCTGTCGGCCTCCATCCTCGAGCTCCTCGCCGATCTGGAGCTCGAGACCGGTGTCGGCCCGAGCGACGACGAGCTCGGCCTCGAGGACCCGGTCGACCCGATGTGGCGCGCCGGCAGGCTCTCGATCGGCTACGACCACGACCGGCAGCTCTTCGTGCTCGAGATCGAGGAGTCGCTGCCGGAGACCGAGCCGGAGACCGAGGGAGACGAGCCTCCCTCGATACTCGACGGCGCCGCCGAGCCGGAGGTGGTCCAGCTCGCTGCCACCCGGGAACAGATGTTCGCCCTCTCGCGCTACGGCGCGGCCGTCGCCGAGCAGGGCCGTCCGACGTGTCAGTTCTGCGGGAACCCGATCGATGCGGAGGGCCATGCGTGTCCCGCGATGAACGGCCACTCGAAGCGGAACTGACGGCCGCGGGCGTCCCGCCGGCGATCGGGAGCGGTGCCCTCGAGCTGCTCGGCCTGCTGCCGAACTCGTCGAACTACACGTTCCTCGCGCGCGCCTCGGCGCCCGACGGCGACCAGGTCCTGGCCGTGTACAAGCCACACCGCGGCGAGAGTCCCCTCTGGGACTTCCCCGCCGGATCGCTCGGGCGGCGCGAGGTCGCCGCCTTCCTCGTCGCTGCCGCGCTCGGCTGGCCCAACGTGCCGCCCACCGTGCTCCGGGAAGGGCCCGAGGGAGCGGGGTCGGTGCAGCTGTTCGTTCCGTTCGAGCCGCAGGAGCACTACTTCACGCTGCAGGACCGCTTCCCCGACGCGTTCCGCGAGATCGCGGTGTTCGACCTCGTGGTGAACAACGCCGACCGCAAGGGCGGGCACTGCCTGCTGGGCGAGGACGGCCGCATCTGGGCGATCGACCACGGGGTCTGCTTCCACGAGGAACCGAAGCTGCGCACCGTGATCTGGGAGTACATGGACGAGCCGATCCCACACGATGCTCGTCGACCGGCTCGGGGCCTTCGGCGAAGCGCTGACCGAGGGTGCTTCCCCGCGCGAGCAGCTGGGCACGCTGCTCTCCGACGAGGAGGTCGCCGCACTGGGACGCCGCGTCGACGCCGTCGTGGCCCGGCCGGTGTTCCCCTCGCCGATCGGGGAACGGCCCTACCCCTGGCCCCCCGTGTGACCGCGCGGCGATGAACGCGTTGCGCCACCGCACCGTGCCCACCCCGATCGGCGCGCTCACGATCGTCGGCTCCGCTCGCGGGGTGGTGGCGACGATCTTCGACGACGATCGGGGCCACGAACTGGAGGGCATCGAGCGATGGTTCGCGCAACGACCGGGCGCGGCCGGCGACGGCTCGGCAGCCGGGGCGGTCGTGGCGTCAGCGCAGCGGGAGGCCCGAGGCTACTTCGCCGGCCGCACGCGAGGTGCTGTCGGTGCCGCCGGACCTCTCCCTCGTGGGCGAGGGGTTCGGACGCCGGGTGCTCGAGGTCGTCGCCACGATCCCCTTCGGCGAGCTCTGGACCTACGGCGACGTCGCCGGCATGGCGGGGAGCCCACGAGCCGCGCGCGCCGCCGGGAGCGCGCTCGCGGGCTGCCCGATCGAGCTCTTCGTGCCGTGCCACCGGGTGGTGCACGCCGGCGGCACGATCGGCGGGTACGGGCGCCACGAGGACCGCAAGCGGTGGCTCCTGCGCCACGAGGGCTCGGTGCCATGAGCGCGCTGGAGGAAGCCGGTCGTTCGAACGCCCGTGCGAGAGGATGGACTCGATGACGCGACGTCTCCTGCCCGCCGTGCTCGGGTTCACGCTGCTCGCCGCGGCGTGCACCGGCGACGACGGCTCGGACCCGGCGGCGACGTCGGCGACCGCGTCACCGACCGGGGATGCGGCGTCGTTCTCCGCGCAGGTGGCGAGCTCGGACCTCGCGGCCGACCTCCCGGAAGCCGTGCAGGTGGGCGTCTTCTCCAGCACCGAGGAAGCAGGCGTGCAGCTGCTGTCGTTCGGGGAGATCGACGTGGCCTTCAGCTACCTCGGGAGCGACGGGAGCCAGGCGCCGCTCGAAGGTCCGGCGACGACCGCCGAGTTCGTCCCGGCTCCCGGTGACAACCCCGCCGACGGTGACGGCCCGACGCTCACGAATCCGTCCGACGTCGCGGGCGTCTACGTGACGCCCGACATCACGTTCCCCGAACCGGGCATCTGGAACGCGGCGATCACGACCTCGGTCGACGGCGGCCCGCCGATGACGCTCGATGCGGCCTTCACGGTGTACCCGGAGCACCGGATCCCCGCGCCCGGCGACGCGGCCCCCGCCACGAAGAACCTCACGATCGATTCCAAGGGCGTGCCGGCCGTCGCGATCGACTCCCGCGCACAGGACGGGGCGGAGGTCCCCGACCCCGAGCTCCACAGCACGACGATCGCCGACGCTCTGCGCCGCGGCCGTCCGGCGCTCGTCCAATTCGCGACCCCCGTGTACTGCCAGAGTCAGTTCTGTGGACCCACGGTCGAGGCTCAGGAAGCGCTGGCCGAGGAGTACGAGGGTGTCGCCGAGTTCATCCACGTGGAGATCTGGCGCGACTACGAAGAGAGCACCGTGAACCAGGCGGCGGCGGACTGGCTCTTGCGCGACGGCGACCTCACCGAACCTTGGATGTTCCTGATCGACGCCGACGGCGTGATCGTCGAGCGCTGGGGCCCGCTGTTCGACCTCGACGACGTGCGAGCCTCGCTCGACGCCCTGCGTTCCTGAGGAACGCCACCGACGATCACCGTCTTCCAGCCAGGGTGCCCGTAGCATGGACGACATGGAACAGCAGCCGGTGATCCCGCCGCCCCCGCCCGGGGGCGATCACTGCTACCGGCACCCCGACGTGGCCACCGGCGTGCACTGCACCCGGTGCGGGCGCGCGATCTGCACCGAGTGCATGATCGCGGCCCCGGTGGGGCACCAGTGCCCGACGTGCGTGGCCGAGGCTCGCAGCGAGTACCGCAAGGGGCCCGGCCGGCGCGTGGCGATCGCGAACGCCAAGGCCATCTCGGTCACGAGCGTGCTGCTCGTGCTCATGGGCATCGGATACGTGCTCGAGATGGTCCTGGGCGGTGTGGGATCGCTGATGAGCGGGCCGAACACGATCCACCTGGTGCGGCTCGGGGCGTCGATCGGCCTCGCGCAGCTCCCCAACGGCGACGTGGTCGGCATCGCGGTGGGCGAGCAGTGGCGCATGGTCACCGCGATCTTCCTGCACGGCGGCATCCTGCACCTGCTGATGAACGGCTATGCATTGTGGCTGTTCGGTCCGGTCGTGGAGCGCGAGCTCGGGCGGGGGCGATTCCTGCTGATCTTCCTCACGACGGGGCTCTTCGCGAGCGCCGCGTCGTACGCGTTCGCGAGCGACCCGGTGCAGGTGAGCGTCGGGGCCTCCGGGCGCGATCTTCGGGGTCGTCGGGGCCTTCGTCGCGTACAACTACCGGCACCGCGAGCTGGCGCTGGCGGCGGCGCGCCTGCGAGGGTTGGTGCCGTTCCTGATCCTGAACATGGTGCTGGCCTTCGGCCTCAACTCCGTCATCGACTGGCGAGCCCACCTGGGCGGATTCGTCGCCGGGCTGGCGGCCGGCATCGTCGCCGAGGGATGGGGCACGCGCTCGATGCGCACGGCGATCGCGGTCGGGGGTTTCGCCGCGCTCACGGTGGGCGCGCTCGCGCTCGCGGCGTGGAAGACGGCGCAGTACCGAACCGAGTTCCCGGCGTTCTTCTGAGCGGATCCTCGGCGCCGGGCTCACGACCCCTCGGCGTCGGCGATGCCGTAGAGGTATCCCTCGCGCGTGCCGAGGTAGAGCCACCCCCGCCAGACCGCGGGCGTCGACTCGATGCACCCTTCGAACCTCATCTTCCACAGCAGCGGCGGGACGACCGACGGGTCGGAGACGTCCCAGGCGTACAGATCGCCGAGGCAGTCCCCGAGGATCAACACGCCGTCGACGACGACCGGCGACGCGATCGACGGCGCCCCCACCTGCAGCTCGTGCAGCACGGTCCCGCTGCCCCGATCCACCTCGAGCACCCGGCCCGCGGCCGTCGAGAAGAACACCACGTCGCCGTAGAGCGCCGGGGTCGACCAGCTGCCGCCCGCGCCCTCGAACCCGATCTCGCGGGCGTCGATGCTCCAGATCAGCGGGTCGTCCGGCCGGCGCGGGTCGAGCTTCATGAGCTGCCCGACCTCGCGCGATCGTTCGTTGAAGCGCTGGTACTGGGCGGCGACGTACAGGAAGCCCTGTCCGTCGATCGCGATCGAGGCGTCGACGTCGTCGCCGACCCAGAAGCGCAGGACCTGCTCGACCTCGGTGCCGCCGTCCAAGAGGCCGGCGATGTCCCATCCCTGCACGAGACCCCCGGAGTTCGCGAAGTAGGCCACACCTCTGCGGAACGCGACGGAGTTCTCGATCGAGACCTCCTGATCCCCGAGCGCCGCCAGCAGCTCGTCGTCGAATCCCGGGATCGTCGCGACGACCTCGGGGGTCACCGTCACGAGTCCGTCCTCGCCGTACGAGCGGTCGAGGCGGATCACGTAGAACCAGCCGTTCTCCCCGCCCGCGAGCAGGTGGTCCCGGATCACGAGCGGCGCGCCGTCCCAGTCGTCGTTGCGCAGCGGGCGGGGCACGCTCGTTCCACCGTCGAGGCTCCAGAGCGTCTCGGGCTCGTCGCGGTCGAGCGCGACCACCCGCAGGTGCCCGTCGCGGGATCCCGCGTAGTAGAGGGGGAAGCCGTCCGGATCGGTCGTCGCCGATCCCTTCGCCAGATCCTTCGTCACGAGTGGAGGGCGGACCGGCTCCCCCGTGTCACCGTCGACGAAGTGGTACTTCCCGTCGTAGGCGCCCTCGCGCACCTCGATGCCCCCGCCCTGCACCTCGATCACGTTGGGCTGACCCGTCCACCCGGTGCCACACCACTCCGCCACATCGACGCCCACGATCGATTCGGAACAGAGCTTCGTGACCTCCGGGTGCTGCCATCGCACGACGGGATCGAGCGGCACCGGGCCCCGCCCGTAGTACGAGCGGGTCGCGTTCCCTCGGAACGTCGTGACGCCGCGGACCTCTCGGTTCGCGGGCTTCGGGGTGCGCACGGAGACCGAGGCAGGCGGGGCCGCGCCGGTGCTGCCGGCATCGTCGCCACTGCGGACCAACGCCCATCCGACCGCGGCGACCATCAGCGCCGAGACCACGCCTGCGGCGATGCCGATGCTCCGACGGGAGGGTCGGAAGGAACGAACGTCCGGCGTCATGCGACCCATCGTATCGGCAGCGAGGAACCTGCCGGATGCGGTTCAGACCGGCTCGCTCGCCGACCGGTAGCTGCCCAGCACACGCAGCAGCGAGGTGTGCTCGGCAACCGCGGCGAGCGCGTCCTCCACCTCCGGTGCGTCGGCGGCGGCCATGAGATCCACGTAGAACACGTACTCGAACGGCTTGCCTCGCCTCGGCCTGGATTCGAGCTTGTGCAGGTTGATGTCGCGTTCCGCGAACGGCTGCAGGGACGCGAGCAGCGAGCCGGGGCGGTCGCGCACGGCCATCACCAGTGACGTCTTGTCCGCGGGTCCGAGGTCGGGAGCGCCGGTCGAGATCGCGGCGAACTTCGTGAAGTTCTCCTTCTCGGTCTGGATCCGCTCCGAGAGCACCGTCAGCCCCAGCGCGGCGCCCGCCTCGACGCTCGCGATCGCGGCGTCCTCACGGTCGCCTCGCTGCGCGATCAGGCGCGCGGCGCCGGCCGTGTCGTGCACGGGCACCGGCTCGATGCGCATCGACGACAGGAACTCCTCGCACTGGGCGAGGGCCTGCCAGTGGGAGTGCGCGCGACGGACCTCCTCGAGCCGCGCCCCGGGCACGCCCAACAGCGCGTGGTCGACGCGGACGAGCACCTCGCCCACGATGTGCAGCAGGCTCGTGTGCTGGAGCTGGTCGTAGGTCTCGTTGACCGAGCCGGCCTGCGAGTTCTCGAGCGGCACGACGCCGTGGTCGGCCTCCCCGCTGGTCACCCGCGAGAAGACGAGCCGGACGGTCTCACACGGCATCGGCTCGGCGTCGGGGAACAACGAGCGAACCGCTCGCTCGCTGTAGGCACCGGGTTCCCCCTGATAGGCGACCTGCATCGGCCGGGAAGCGTAGCAAGCGACCTGCGCAGCGCGCGATGATAGGCTCGATCCTGTCCTGGCGACCGTGCCGGGCGTGCCCCCGAACGCATCGGCTCAGCCTCTCGGATCCGCCATGACGACGTCGACCCAGACCCCCGCGGAGCCACCCGGCGAGATCGATCGCGCGGGGACGGTCGCGCCGCGTGACGGTCACTCCCGCCGGTCGATGATCCGATGGATCCTCGCCCTGCTCGCCACCCTGCTCGCGGCGACCGTGATCGCGACCGTGATCGTCGGTCTCGGCGTGCAACGAGATGCCGCGGACGCGAAGACCGAGATCGCGAAGGGGCGTCGGGCGTTGTCCGATGGCGACCTGGCGACCGCACTCGAGAGGTTCAACGCCGCCGAGGCGGCGTTCGAGGACGCTCGATGCTCGCTCGAGCGGGGGCATCGGCGGTCTGGTCGCGAGGGTCCCGATCCTCGGCCGATCGATGGATGTCGCCGCCGGAATCTCCGACGCCGGCGTCGTGCTCGCAGGCGCCGCAGTCGACCTCACGACCGCGCTGGAGCAGCTCCCGGATGGGCTCGGGTCGCTCGCCCCCGTCCAGGGGCGCATCCCGATCGACACGCTGGCCGAGCTGTCCGACGACGTCGCGGCGGCGGCGGCGGCCGGACGGAGCGCGCTCGCGTCCGTGCGCGCGACCCCCTCGAGCCTGATCCCCGCGACGGTCGCCGAGGCTCGCTTCGAAGCGGAGGAACAGGTCGCCGAACTCGCCAGGACGCTCGAGGCCGCCTCGGTGCTGACGTCGCGACTCCCGGCGATCCTCGGCGCGGACGGCGCGAAGCACTACCTCCTGATCGCGGAGAGCCCCGCCGAGCAGCGGGGCACCGGCGGCATCTGGGGCGCCTACACCGTCATGACGGCACGAGACGGACGACTGACATTCGAGCCTTTCTCGCAGCTCGCGGATTTCCCCGAGATCTCACCCGACGAGCTTCCGGCGCCGAGCCCGGACTACCGGGAGAACTACGACCAGTACGGAGGGGCCGGAGCATGGAGCGACCTCAACATGACCCCCGACCTCCCGTCGGCGTCACGGGCGGTGCTCTCGGCGTTCGAGCATGCGACGGGGTCTCGACTCGACGGTGTGCTGGTCGCGGACCCCTACGCCGTGCAAGAGTTGATCCGCGTCACCGGCCCCGCCGTCGTCCCGTCGCTCGGCGTCTCGATCCGAGCAGGAACCGTGGTCGACTTCATGACGAACGAGGCGTACACCCTGTTCCCGTTCCGCGGCCGGTTGCGCAAGGAAGTGCTCGGTGCGGTCGTCGGGGAGGCATTCAACCGGTTCCTCGCACAGCCCGGGAGTCCGACGGAGAAGCTCGAGGCGATCGTCCGATCCGTGGCCGCGGGACACCTCAGGCTCTACTCGACCGATGCCACGAGCCAGGACGCCCTCCTCACGGCTGGCTTGGACTCCGGGCTTCGCGCCCGCGAGGGCACCGACCTCCTCGCCGTCCACGTGAACAGCCGCTCGGGGAGCAAGGTGGACTTCTACGCCGAGAGGACGATCGACTACGACGTGCGTCTGGGCGGCGAGGGCGAGGTGTTCGCGACCACCGCGATCACGATCAGGAACGACGCGCCCACGAGCGGCGTCCCCGGGTACGTGATCGACCCGAACGTGCGGGGATACGAGCCGGGCGACAACGTCTCGCTCGTCTCGATGTCCTGCCCTCAACCGTGCGGGCTGGTGACGGCCTCCCGCGACGGAACCGACATCGCGCTCGCCAGGGGTGAGGAGCTCGGCTTCGTGTGGTACCAGGACTTCTTCACGACACCGGGTGGCTCGAGCACGGCCCTCGAGATCGTCACCCATCGCCGCGGCGTCTGGCAGGGGAACTCGTCCGGCGGCACCTATCGGTTGGTCCTGCTTCCCCAGACGACCGTGAAACCGACGGAGACGACGGTCGAGATCAGCGCCCCGCAGGGTACCGGCATCGTGTGGGCGAACGAACGGATGTCGATCGAGGGCGGAAACGCCGTGTGGAGCGGAGTCCCGGAGGGACGGATGGAGCTCGTCGTCCGCTTCCGTGCGCCGCTGCCGCTGCGATGGTGGCGCAACGTGACCCGCGCGCTGCCGTGAGGATCAGCCGTCCCTGCAGCGGAAAGATGGAACGACGAAGGCCCCGGGGAACCCCGGGGCCTTCTGAACAGCCTCCGCCCGTCGTTACGACGTGGTAGCGGTGCGACGCCGCGCCACGAACAGCGCGACGAGACCCACCGCGACCAGCGCGACCGCTACGATCGCGGCCGTCGACGCGTCGCCGCCGGTGAAAGCGGTGCCACCACCTGCACCCTCGACCACGGTCGTGGGTACAGGGGTCTCCGTCTCCCCGGCGAAGGCGGTGCCGGCAAGCATGGTCATGAACGCGATCGCGCCGACCATGACCGCAGCAGCCTTCTTCATGAGCGTTCCCTTCCTGATGGACACGGAACCCGCACGTCCGTGTCGCCGCATCTGGGGAGCATCATAGGTCGTTCGAGCTACGGTAGGCAACCCGCCGAACGACCTATTTCGCCGAAACATATGCATCCTCTGCATCCTCCGACGTCCCCTCCGGTGATGCTACCCCAGCCTGTTCGGGGGATACCGTTACCCCTAAGGGCAATGCATTGCGTGGAGACACAAATCAGCGGTTGTCAGACCGGAGCCGACCGCTCACGCATGACCTGCCGAGCGAACAGCGACCATGAAGCGGGGGTTCTGGCGGAGGTACCGTCTCCAGAGTCGACGAGGCTCCGAGACCAGCCGGAACGCCCACTCGAGCCCCGCACGCTGAAGGAAGCGGGGAGCCTGTCGCTTCGTTCCCGCGAGGAAGTCGAACGCTGCGCCGACGCCCAGCGTCACGAGGGGCAACCGGTCGCGGTGCTCCGCCATCCATCGTTCCTGTTTCGGGCAGCCGAGCCCGACGAAGAGCAGGCGCACCCCGGCTCCGAGGATGTCCTCGACGACCTGGTCGTCCTCGGCGGCTGTGAGCGGGCGGAAGGGCGGATCGTAGGCATACGCGATCGTGAGCGAAGGCCACCGAGCCGCCGCGACGCGGCACAGCGCCTCGATCGTGGTCGCGTCGCCCCCGTAGAAGCCCACCGGGATGCCGAGCTGGGCGGCTCGCCCGAGGAGTCTCGGCGTGAGCTCGGGACCGCAGACCCTGGTGGCCGATCCAACGCCGAGGATCGACAACCCCCACACGAGCGGCATGCCGTCGGGCGTGACCAGGTCGCAGCCGTTCATGACGTCGAGGAAGCTCGGATCGTCGCGGGCCTCCATCACGTTGTTGACGGTGGCGATGCCCACCGTTCGAGGCCGGTCCTGGTCGGCCCATCCGGTGATGATGTCGACGGCGTCGTCGTAGCTCTGCGGAGCGTCGACGCGCATGCCCAACACGTGACGGAACGGCATCCCCGCGACCGGATGCAACCCGGTCGGGCTGTCCACATCCACCACCTACCGGGCGCCCTTACGGGTGAGCAGGACGCCGATCGTCCGCAGCATGATGTAGAGGTCGAGCAACAGCGACCAGTTCTCGATGTAGAACAGGTCCTGCTTGATGGCCTCCTCGGCGCTCACGTCGCTCCGACCGTTGACCTGCCACCACCCCGTCAGTCCGGTGCGCACGTCGTGGCGCGGGCCGAGCATCTCGGGGTTGGCCCACACCTGCTCGGCGGTGAGCGGCCTGGGGCCGACGAGGCTCATGTCGCCCCTCACCACGTTCCACAACTGTGGCAGCTCGTCGAGGCTCAGCGAACGAAGGACCCTCCCGACCGGCGTGATGGGCGCCTCACCGCCCTTGAAGAACGGCTGGGTGCGATCGACCGCCCGATCGTCCATGATGCGATCGGCATCGCGATCCATCGTGCGGAACTTGTAGACCGTGAAGAGCTTGTTGCCGCGGGTGACGCGCTGCTGCCGGAAGAGCACCGGACCCGGCGACGTCACCCCGACCAGCACACCCACCACGAACTGGATCGGGAGCGATAGCACGAGCGCGACGCTGGCGAGGGAGATGTCGAACGCCCGCTTGAGTGCAGCCTGTGTCCCGGTCAGCTCGGCGGGACGCACCGCGACGGTCATCAGGGGGCCGACGCGCTGCAGGGTCAGGCGGTTCGTGAGCATGTGTGGCACCCTGGCGACCAGCCGGAGCGCGAGGCCCCTGCGGCGAGCCAACTGCTGAAGCCGCCCGAGCTCGGCGGCGGTCAGCGTCGGAGACGCGACGATCAAGCGCCTCGACGGAGTTCTCATCGATGAGCCGGGCCGCGTCGGCGATCGAGCCGAGGAACGGGGGCGCCGTGGGCTCGTCAGGCCCCGCCTCGGTCGCGATGCGACCGATCGGGTAGAAGCCGCTCCTGTCGTCGCCGTCGACGGCCTTCGCCACGAAGGCCGCGTCATGGGCCGAACCCACGATCACCGTGCGGTACGCGAGCAGGCCCTTCGTGCGCAGGCTGCGCGCGTACCGGCGCCATGAGAGCCTGCTGACGACCTCGAGCACGACGAGCATCACGAAGGCGAAGCCGAGCTCGCTGCCGTTCGTCAGCCCCCCGGCACCGAAGATCATCAGCAACGCGGCCCCGACCGAAGCCGCGCCCACGACACGACGGATCTCCTCTGCCGATGACAGGTGCTTGGAGGCATACAGGCCGAAGGCGTGGAAGATCGCGATCCAGGCGACGCTGCCCACGATCGTGAGCATCCACCCCGCGGTGCCGAGCGACCGGGAGACGGCGATCTCCTCCAGCATGCCCGTGGCGAGCAGCACCACGTTGAGACAGAAGATGTCGCTCGCGATGTGCCCGGCGACCAGCATGCGGTAGCGGGCCTGCGTCGCGCCGTCGGGCGCCCGGAGGGAGCGGAGGTCGGCCTCGGTCACGACCTCGTCGTGGACGACCTCCTCGGCGGCGAGGGCGTCGGCGACGATCACGTCGACGACGGCCTCACCCGAGGTGTCTTCGCCGATCGCGCCGCCGACCGAGTCTCGCTCCGGCTGCAGGTCGCGGATGACGGCGACATCGCCTTCCTGGGTGGTCACACGCAGATCGTCGTCGATCCGTTCCACGTCGGAGTGCAGCGGCGCCGGGTCGAGCTGCGGCACGGGGCGCAGGACCGCTGCTGTTCCTTCACTCGTCGCGTCTTCGATCCGTCGCTCCACCGCTCGCCTCATCGTTCGCTCGTGCCTGGGGGGAGATGTCAGCGAGACGTTCGGCCCAGCAGACGTCCCCACGATCCGATTGTCCCTGGAGATGAGGGTGACTGTCCTCATCCCCTGTATGGGGGACGATAACCAGTCTAGACGCGGTGTGCTATCCGCCCAAGGGTCTTCCTTCGACGAGATCGCCGGGACGATGACTTAGGCCGCATGCGCGAACGCCGGCCGCAACCGGACCGAGAAGGGTCCGGGAGCGGCCGGCGCGAGCGCGTGGCCGAGAGACAGCTGGTGGCTAGTTCGCGAACAGCTGCGTGACGATCTGGATCGCCCCGGGGCCGACGATCACCACGAACAGAGCCGGCAGGATGCAGAGCACGAGGGGGAAGACGATCTTCACCGGCGTCTGCTGGGCCTTGGCCTCTGCGGCCTGGCGTCGCTTGATGCGCAGCTGCTGCGCCTGGGTGCGAAGCACGCTCGCGATCGACACGCCGAACACGTCGGCCTGGATCATCGCGAGGGCGAACCCGTTGAGCTCGTCGACGTCGGTGCGGTCGGCGAGATGGCGGAACGCCTCGGAGCGCGGCACGCCGAGCTGGATCTCCTGGAGCATGCGGGCGAACTCCGCCGAGAGCACGCCGGGCACGTTCTGCACGACCTGGGCGATCGCGGCGTTCAGCGACAACCCGGCCTCGACGCTGATCGTGAGCAGGTCGAGCGTGTCGGACAGGGTCTTGAGGATCTCCTTCTGCCGATCCTGCACCTTCCGGTTCACGAGCGAGTCGGGCAACACGAATCCGACGAAGGCGAGCAGTGAGATCGCGACGATCGACACGAGCGGAGCGGGCTGCAACATCGTCGAGAGGACGAAGCCACCGAAGACCCCGCCGACGGCGCCGATCACCTTGAACGCGAGCACCCGTTCGGCGTCCCAGCCGGCCGGGCTCCCGGCCAGCAGGAGCTTCTTGGCGAGCCGGTCGCGGGTGTCGAGCGGGGTGACCCGCCGTGCCACCCGCCCCGCGGTGCCGATGATCGGCACCAGCACCCGCTGGCCGAAGTTCTTGGACAGCTCTTGGTCGCGCAGGTTGACGGATGCCTCCGACGAGCCCCCGACCTGCGATTCGAGCAACCGGAGGGCACGCTTCTTCTCCGAGCCACCGGCTTCGAGCGCGATGCCGATGAGCACGACCGAGAAGAAGGCGGACGCGACAGCGAGAACCAGCCAGATGTCAGACATCGATATCCACGATCTTTCTCATCCAGAGGACGCCCAACACCAGGAGCGTGAGGGCACCGCCCGTCATGAACAGGCCGATCTTCGTGGTGACCAGGAGGCTGATGTACTCCGGGTTCACCGAGAACATGTAGACAGCGATCGCCACCGGCAGCGCCGCGAGCACCCACGCCGAGAGCCGACCCTCCGCCGTGAGCACCTGGATCTGGCGACGCATCATCGCGCGCTCACGGAGCGTGTCGGCGACGTTGTCGAGGATCTCGGCCAGGTTGCCGCCGACCTCGCGCTGGATGTTCACGGCGAGCACGGCCCACTTGAAGTCAGGGCTGCCGACGCGCCTCGCGAGCGCCTCGAGGGCGTCGTCGGTCGCGCGACCGAGCCTGATCTCCGAGACGACCCGCTGGAACTCCGTCGCCGCGGGCTGCGGGATCTCGCGGGCGACCGTGTCGAGCGCCTGCATGAAGCTGTGGCCCGCCCGGAGCGAGCTGGCCATGATCGTCAGCACGTCGGGCAGCTGCTCGCGCATCTTCTCGGTCCGCTTCTTGAGCGCCATCCGCAGGGCCATCGTCGGACCGACGCCGCACACGGCGCCGGCGATCAGAGCCAGCAGTGGGCCGCGCAGGATGGCGGCCCCGACGACCGCACCGACCACGAACGCGACCACCGAGAGCACGACGAACTCGCCCGAGCGCACGCGGACGCCCGCGGATTCGAGCTCCGCATCCAGGCGATCGCTGAAGCCGCGCGACTCAGCGAAACGCTTTCCGAACCTCGTCACGCGCCCGGGGATCCACCCCTGCGATGACTCCGCGGCCACGCCGACGGGCTGCGAGGCGTGGCCCGTCCCGGTCACCGTCGCCATGCGTGCGGCGATCTCACGATCCTTCTTCGCCCGTGCGGCGGTCCCGAGCAGCAGCCAGCCGACGACGAACACCGACGCTCCCACGAGCCCGGCGATCACCATCTGGGCGACGGGCGAGCTCCAGAACGAGGCCGCGATCAGGGCGTTCACGCATCCCCCTTCGGCTCGAGCGCGAAGGTCTCGGCGTCGAGGTACACACCGCGCTCGGCGAGCTTGTCGAGAAACTTCGGGCGCAGACCGGTCGCCTTCAGGCGACCCTTGAACTTGCCCTCGTCGTCCATGCCGGCCGAGAAGTCGAACACGAAGATGTCCTGCAGCGTGATCACGTCGCTCTCCATGCCAGCGACCTCGGTCACGTGCGTGATGCGGCGCGAACCGTCCTTCAGGCGCGACTGGTGCACGATCAGCTGGATCGCCGACGAGATCTGCTCGCGCACCGAGCGGGAGCCGAGCTCCATACCGGACATCATCGTGATCGTCTCCAGCCGCGAGAGCGAGTCGCGCGGGGAGTTCGAGTGGATCGTCGAGATCGAACCGTCGTGGCCGGTGTTCATCGCTTGCAACATGTCGAGAGCCTCGGGTCCGCGGACCTCACCGACGACGATGCGGTCGGGACGCATGCGCAACGAGTTGCGCACGAGGTCGCGGATCACGACGGCGCCCTTGCCTTCGATGTTCGGCGGACGCGACTCGAGGCGCACCACGTGAGGCTGCTGAAGCCGCAGCTCCGCCGCGTCCTCGATCGTGATGATGCGCTCGTCGTCGGGGATGAACGACGACAGGACGTTCAGCGTCGTCGTCTTCCCGGCGCCGGTCCCACCGGAGACCATGATGTTCGTGCGGCCTCGCACGCACGCCTCGAGGAACTTCGCGACGGCGGAGCTCATCGTCCCGAACTCCACGAGGTCGTCGGCCTGGTACGGGTCGGCGGCGAACTTCCGGATCGTCAGCGCCGGACCGTCCAGGGCCAGCGGGGGGATCACGGCGTTCACGCGCGAACCGTCGGGCAGGCGGGCGTCGACGTACGGCGACGCCTCGTCCACGCGGCGACCGACCTTGCCGACGATCTTGTCGATCGTGCGGCGCAGCTGCTGCTCGTCGTGGAACTTCGTGCCGGTCCAGAAGAGCTTGCCGGCCCGTTCCACGTAGATCGTGTCCCAGTTGTTCACCATGACCTCCGTGACCTCCGGGTCACGGATGTACGGCTCGAGCGGGCCCAGGCCGAGCACGCTGTCGCCGATCTGCCGAACGATCAGCAGCTTCTCCTGGGCGGAGAGGCTGTTCTCTTCCTCGTCGAGCAGCTCGCGCAGGCGCTGATGCACCAGGCCTTCGAGCTCGGTGTCGGACAACGTCGAGTCGTAGAGCCGCGGACCGAGGACCTCGACCAGGCGCTCTTGCACCTTGGTCCGGACCTCGGCGATCCGGTCCGTCTGCTGGGCCTTGGCCAGCCTGTCTGCCAGCGACATCTGGGGTGCTCCTCTCCTCGTTCCCTGCCTAGGTTCGGGCGAAGCGCCGCTTCTTCTTGCGGCCTTCCCCGTTCGTCGACGCGATGCTCTCGCTCACGCCCGCCCCGTCGACGAACTTGCCAGCCAGCTGCCGGACGGCAACGGCCACCTCGGACGACGGCTCGTCCAGCACGACCGGACGGCCCTTGTTCAGGGACGTCGGCACGAGCCGGCTCGAAGGGATCATCGCGTCCACCTGCACCTTCATCACCCGCTCGACGTCGCTCGCATCGAGACCCACCTTGGAGTCGGCCCGGTTGAGGACGACGCGCAGGCGATCGCGTGGAAGCCCGATCTGCAGGAGGGTGTCGAGCGCCTTGCCGAGGTGCTTCACACCCACGACGTCGAGGCTCGTGATCAGGCAGATCAACTCCGACAGGTCGAAGCACACGAGCGCCGAGTCGGAGTAGTCGACCGACGCGTCGACGATCACGTACGGGAAGTCGTTGCGCATCGCGCGCAGGAACTTCCCGATCGCCTCGCCCGCCGGCGCCTCGGCCGTGGGGTCCGCCGGTGCGCCGTACGCCCAAAGGTGGTCGGTGACCTGCAGGCCGACGGTGCGCATGCGCTCGTGGTCGGCGCCCTCTCCGAGGGCCATCAGGTCGGGGATGTTCGACGACGGCTCGCTGCCGAAGTAGGTGAACACGTCGCCCATGTCGAAGTCGAGGTCGACGACGGCCGTGTCCTGGCCGGTGACCTCCGAGATCGCACACGCGAGGTTGCTGGTCAGGAACGTCTTCCCGGCCCCGCCCTTCGAGGAGAAGATCGAGATGATCTTCCCTCGCTGGCCTCCCCCGTGGCTCTCCGAGCGGGTGACGGCGACCGAGCGCAGGTTCGAGGCCCACACCACGGCCCGCTCGACGGCGTCCCGCAGCTCCTCGGTCCCCTGGGTCATGTCGACCACGTCGCGGATGCCGGCCCGCATCGCGGCGGGCAGCAGCCCGTTCCACGTGTGGTCGCGCACCATCACGATCGCGGTGCCAGGGGCCTGGCGCCCCACGAACTCGGCGAGTCCGAGGGCGTCAGGCTCCTTGACCTCAGGCGACAGCACGAGCACATCGATCGGGCCGAAGGCGTGGATCAGGAGCTCTTCTGCCGCGGTCGCGGACTGGACCCAGCCCACCTCGTCCGGCTCGATCTCGAGGGATCGCGCCAGCTGCTGGCGGAAGGACTGCGGCGTCCCGACGGCGACGACGCTGGCTTCGGTCATGCTCCCTTCGCCCCCACGATGTCGTCGTAGGAAGCACCCAGGCTGGCCTCGACCGAGTAGCCGTCCTCGTTCTCCGGCGGCAGCAGGCCGAGGTTCACGAGGTCGGCGTTGACGAGCGCGTAGGAGACCGCCCCCGCGTCCTCAGGCGACAGGTCCAGCGTGACCGGGATGTCCGTCTCGCTGAACTTGGTGCCCTCGACGGCCACCGGGTTCTCGATGTTCAACACCCGAGCCGACGGCACCACCGCGACGGTGAACTGGAACGGGATCTGCACGACCGGACCGGCGCTCCCGGCGTCCTGGAGGACCTTCGTGAGCTGGGCCGGCGACAGGATCTGACGGAGCGCGCCCTTCTGCACGAACTCGCCCGCCTTGAAGGTGGCGTAGACGACCACGTTGTCGCCACGCTGGATGTTGCCGTAGCCGGCGGGACCGCCCTCGAGCACCAAGGGAAGCCCGACGTTGCCTTCGGAGATGCCGAGCGCGCCACCCTTGGGGGCTTCGCCGCTGGACAGCCGCGCGATCGCGATCTGCTCGTTCGCGAGCACCGGCGCGGTGGTCGTCTGACCACGAAGTTCGGCGACGGCGGTGACGGCACCCCCGACGACCGCGTCGGTCGGCACCTTCAGCTCGCTGAACACGCCCTCGTCGATCAGCGGATTCAGGTTCGTGTTCGCCGGGATGTCCTGCTTGGACACCACGACGACGGAGAGCGCTCCTCCGGTCACCGCGTCGCTCTTGACGCCGTTCGTGTAGAGGATGACCGCTGCCGCCGCCACGATGGCGAGGACCACGGCGATGGCGACCACCAGACCGCGTGACCTCATCTTCTTGCTCCTTTCATGGACATCTGCGATGTCGAACGATGTCTATCCATCGGCCGCGTTCCGTCGGCCTTGACCCTGTGGATGCGGATCCGTGCCTGCGTTCTTCGATCCCCGCAGTCCGCCGGTCCCTCGCTCGTTCGGGCCACCATCGCGTCCCGGACGAGCGAGCGGCCGGCGGAACCGGCCGCTCGAGCAGGTGTTTCTTAGGTGCCGGCAACCTCGTTGCCAACCTCCGTGAACGTGTCACTCGCGCTGG
>CAWGUD010000038.1:0-35147 GCA_963825685.1 uncultured Actinomycetes bacterium
ACGAGCCGTCAACGCGTGGCACTGAGGAACCTCTCGATCTCGAGAACGACACGCTCGGGCTCGTCGATCCACGGCAGGTGGCCCGCCCCGGGCACGTGGAGGACGTCGATGCGGGGAGAGGCTGTGGCGATCGACTCCCACGCGTGCACCATCCGGGGCGTCATGAACGCATCGTGTTCGCCGAACAAGCAGCAGCGTCGGCACCTGGAGGTGCCCATCCGGTCCCCGAGGACGAGATGGCGACGTATCCCGCGCGGCCCGATCAGGAGGTAGAGGAGTTCGCGGATGTCCGCCGCGTTCCGTCGCATGTGCGCCGCGTCGACGTCCAGGAGCTCGTCGGGGAGCTGCCCGGGGTCGACGACGAGCATCTCGCCCCAGAACTTCCGGCTTCCCTCTCGCGACGGCTTCCCCATCACGAGGCGCGCGACCAGCGGTCCCACGACGGGAAGCCCCATCACGCGGAGGGGGAGCGGAGCATCGCGGACCACCCCCGGCGGCACGCCCGCGATGACGAGTCGTCGCACCCGATGCGGTTCGGCGAGCGCGAAGACCGCGGCCCAATAGCCTCCGATCGAGTTCGCCAGGACGTCGGTCGACTCGAGCTCGAGGGCGTCGAGGACGTCGGCGACGAACGATCGCACGTGTGCCTGGAGGTCGACGTCCCGGTACGAGAACGCATCGGCCAGGCCGTGACCGGGGCGGTCGACGGCGAGCACGCGATGGGTCTTGGCCAATGTGGCCAGGATCGGCACCCACTCGAACGCACCGTCGCCTCCTCCGTGCACGAGGAGCAGCGGAGGCCCGTCCCCGAGCTCGAGCACCTGGGTCTCGCCGTCGGACCAGCGGATCCGTCGTACTCGCGTATCAGGTGCGTAGCGCTCGAGCAGGAGCTCCTGTGCCGCTGCCAGCACGAGGTCGCATTCGTTCCCCATAGTGTTTCTCCCATCGCGAAGGAGCCGCCATATCATGGCCACGTTGCGGGTGACGCGATTGACATCCCTCGGTGCCCCGGGGGACGGTTTCGGAGGGGGGAGTCATGACTGAAGCAGGACCAGGTACGACCGGGCGCGTCGAGCGATGGTTCGAGGGAGAAGTCGTCCAGCCGATGGAGGACTTCAAGGATCCGAAGCAGGAGTGGCGTCGGCTGTTCTCCGAGCTGTTGGGCACGTTCTTCCTCGTGCTCGTCGCCGCGGGCGGGGGGATGATGGGCCAAGCGTTCCCCAACACCATCAGTCGGACGGCGGCCGTCGTCGCGCCGGGGCTGATGGTGCTGGCCATCATCTTGTTCATGGGCAAGGTGTCCGGCGCCCACCTCAATCCGGCGGTGAGCCTCGCGTTCTGGCTCCGTGGGGACTTCCCTGCGCGTCGGGTGCCCGGGTACATCGTCGTCCAGCTCGCCGGTGCGGCGCTCGCGGCGTGGTTCCTCCAATCCGTCATCCACGTGTCCGCGACCTTCGGCTCCAACTACCCGGCGACCGGCTACTCCTCGATCGACGCCTTCCTGATGGAGGCGGTCCTCACGCTCGGGCTCGTGAGCGTGATCCTGGGCACGGCCTCGGGTGCGCAGAACCTCGGGATCGTCGGGGCCTTCGGTGTGGGCGCGTACATCGCCCTCGCCGGCCTGTGGGGCAGTCCGATCTCCGGCGCATCCATGAATCCCGCCCGCACCTTCGGTCCGAACCTCGTGGGTGCGAACTTCACGGATTACTGGGTGTACGTGGCCGGACCGCTTGCCGGCGCGCTTCTGGCGGTCGGTGCGGCGTTCGCACTCCGAGGGGCCGGGGGTGGACGAGCGGGGTCCGGGGCTGCTCAGGGAGCTCTGGATACCGAGGTCGCACATCCGGAGGAGTCATGAGCGATCCCATCCGACGGCGCTCGGTCGTGCGGGCTTCCTCTCGGTCCGATCGGCGACGTCTCAGACCCCCTCGACGGCCTCGAGCCTGCCGGAGCGGATCGCGGCCACGAACGCCTCGTAGTCGCGCTCGTTCTGGTCCGCGTAGCGCTCGGCGAAGTCGGTCATCGCCCGGTCGAAGCGATCGCTGTGGCCCATGAAGGCCGCGATCGCCACGGGGTCCCCGGAACGGGCGTGCGCCCGTGCGAGCGTCCACCCGCAGACGCTCGCGTAGTAGTTCATGCCCACCGGCACCATGCGCTCGACGTCGGACGACCCCTTCATGTCTCGGAGCTGGCGCCAGTAGTAGAAGACACCTTCCTGGGCTCCCTTGGTCCAGCCGAGGAAGATGTCGCTCGCGGCCTGCATCATGCGCTGCCCCTGCACGACCCGCTCCCCGGGCTGGCGGAACCGGCTCTTGGGCAGATGATCCTCGAGCACCGACGACGTCGCCTGCTTGACCTGCAGGAAGAGCGGATCCTCGCCGTCGCGGCCCTCCAGCAGCGCGATCCATGCCCTCGTGCCGACGCTCCCGACGCCGACGACCTTCCGCGCCAGGTCGACGAACTGGAACCGCTCCAGCAGGTGGCGGCGGTCGTCGGTCAGCGTGGACCGGTACGCGCGGAGGAGCCCGTGGAGGACGCCTTCGATCGCATCGGCCGAGAAGCCGTACATGTCCAGGAGCTCGCGCGCGGGAACCACGACGGGCGGGTCGCTCACGATCCGGTGGTGCCCGTCGACGATCTCGGTGAGCTTCGAGAGGGCCTGCAGGCTGTCCTTCGTCCGCGCCTTCTGCAGCATCTTCTCGCCCTGCTCGACCACCTTGCGATCACCCTTCGGCGCCATGGCCGCGGCCTTGTCCATCACCTCCTGGGCGTCGAGGCGCGAGTACCACACGTCGAGCGTGCGCATGGCCGCGAAGTCGTGCATCGCGGTTCGGTAGGCGCCGATCGCGGCCATCGTCGCCGCGCGGGCATCGGCCGTCGAGAAGCCGTTGTTCCGAGCGGCGATCACGAAGCTCGCCGCGAGGCGCTCGACGTCGTACTCGAACGGGCCCGGCAGGGTCTCGTCGAAGTCGTTCAGGTCGAACAGGAGGGTGCGTTCCGGTGACGCGAAGACGCCGAAGTTCGAGAGGTGGGCGTCGCCGCAGAGCTGCGCGTCGAGGCCGGCCCGCGGGGTGTCCTTCAGATCCGCGGCCATGATCTTCGCGCCGCCCCGGTAGAACGTGAAGGGCGACGCCATCATGCGTCCGTGTCGCACGGGCACGAGGTCGGGCTCGCGCGCCACGTTCTGTTCCTCGAGCAGGGCGACCGGGTCGGGGCGATCGGCCGCCGGCGTCCAGCCCTCGAAGCTCGAGCGCGGCGTTCGAGCCCGTGCCTGCTTGCCACGTTCGTGCCGCTCCTCGAGGGTGGGGTGCTCGACCTTCTTCGTCGTCATGGGGGTCCACCTTCCTTCCGCCCGCGTGAGGCGGTCACGTCGTCGTCCAACTCTGGCATCGAGCTCATGAGCGCCTGCCGTCGTCCTGGTCGTCAGGTTCGCCCTCGTCGGTGCCCGCCTCCTCGGCCGCTCGCCACCGCGCCGGGCGCCATGCGTTGATCACCTTCGCGACCGCGGTGATCAGGAAGAGCTGACCGATCAGCATCTCCATCACGGCGAAGGTCTGGCCGGGGTTCGCGGCGGGCACGAGGTTGCCGTAGCCCGTCGTGGTGAGCGTCGTGAAGCTGAAGAAGAGCGATTCGGCGACCGTGCCTTCGACCCCTCCTTCGAAGAACGGGGCCGATCCGATCGCCCCGGCCGCTTGGTACACGAAGGCGAAGAACATGCCGATCAGCAGGTAGGCGTCGATCGCACCGAGCACGATCTCGCGGTCGACATCTCGCTGCAGCACGATCGCACGCAGGATCGACAGCGGAGCGATGAAGTACAGGACGGCGCTCGTCAAGAAGACGGCAGGCGCGGACAGGTCGCCCGCGCCCCAGACGAGGTTCGCCGCCGCGACGAGCCCTGCGACCGCGAGGAGCGCGCTCGCGAACGCTCGAACGCCTCGGCGGGCGCCCGAGACGTGCAGGGCGAGCCAGACGGTCCCGATCTGCACGAGGAGCACGAGCGAGCGCCCCCACGTCTGGGTCATCGACACCGACAGCACGTACGTGAGGAGGATCAGGATCAGCACCGAACCGTAGCTATTGGGCGACACCATGGCTTCGGCGAGCCGCCGAACGGGTCGGTCGCGGTGGTGGTTCGGCTCCGGCATCGAGGTCATCCTCCGACCGGACCTGGCGTTGCAGCTGCGTCGGCTTCATCCTCGGCCGCGTAGGCGGCCAGCAGGCGTTCCTCCTCGTCCTTCCTCGGGAAGAGGAAGAAGATCAGCGCGCCACCGATCAGCACGGCCACGATGCCGGCGGTATAGGCCCACTGATCGCCCTGCAGGAACGCCGACTTCGCGGCCGCCGTGATCTGGTCGGCGTACTTCGGGTGTTGCTGGGCGACGGCGATCGCACCGTCGAACGACTTCTGCAGCTGGGCCGCGACGCTGTCGGTGATCTTGTCCTCGTTCGGCGCCGAGGCGATCGCGCTGCCGATCGCCGCCGCGTATCCGGCCGTGAGCAGGGCCCCGAGGATCGATTGCATGATCGCGCCACCGAGGTCGCGCTGAAGGTCGGCGGTGCCCGATGCCATGCCGACCCGGGTGACCGGCACCGACCCGGTGAGGGAGTGCGACGCGGGGGTGCCGGCGAACCCGACCCCGATCCCGACGAACGCGTAGGCGAGGCCGACCTGCCAGTAGGGGATGCCTTCCTTCCACAGCAGCAGCATGGTGACGAACCCGAGCAAGCAGAACAGGTAGCCGGCGAGCAGCGTGAACCGCGCCCCCCGCGATCCGACGAGCTTCGCCGATCGTGGCGCCACGATCACCATGGCGACGGCCGCGGGCAGGATCGCCGCTCCCGCGTCGATCGTCGAGTACCCCAGCACGTTCTGCAGGAACTGCTGGCCGACGAACGCCGAGGCCATCAAGGAGCCGAACACGATGATCCCGCCGCACGCGGCGACCCAGAAGATCCGCCGTCCGGCGACGTGCAGGTCGTAGAGGGGGTTCGGCGCGCGGCGTTGTCGGATCACGAAGGCGCCGACGCCCGCGATCGCGACCGCGCCGAGGCCGAGGGCGAGGGTGCCTGCGTTCGGGACCGCGGCGAAGTTGATGGCCAGGACGAGCGCCGAGACCATCACCACAGAGAGGATGCCGCCGAGGTTGTCGACGGGATCCGTGGTCTCGTTGACGTGGGCGGGCACGAACGCGATCGCCATGACCAAGGCGACGACGGCCAACGGCAGGGTCATGAGGAAGACCGACCCCCACCAGAAGTGCTCGAGCAACGCCCCCGAGGCGAGCGGGCCCAGGGCGCTGATCGCGCCGCCGATCGCCGACCACAAGGCGATCGACCTGGTGCGAGCCGGCCCGGACCACAGGGCGGTGATCAGGGCGAGCGTGGTCGGGAACGCCATGCCGGCCGAGAGGCCGCCGAGCATCCGGGCGATGAAGAGCACCGTGTCGGTCGGTGCGTACGCCGCGAGGAGACATGCAGGCACCGAGAGCGATACCCCGAGGATCAGCATCAGCTTGCGCCCGTATCGGTCGCCGAGCGCTCCGAGGTACAGCACCGACGCCGCGAGGCCGAGCGAGTAGCCCACCGCGATGAGATCCAGGGCGGTCTGCGACGATCCGAACGCCTGACCGATCGAGGGGAGCGCCACGTTCGCGACCGACAGGTTGAGGTTCGCGACGGCGGCGACCAGGATCAGGGCGAGGAGCACGAGTCCGGCGCGATCGGGCGCCTCCGACCGAGGCTCTCCGCTCGCCACGTTCGTGGTCGTCGCCATCGCCCCCCTCGACTGGTGGTCGGTCGAGCATCCCCGACCTCGCCGCCACATCATCGCAGCCGGATGTCTGCCTCGCAGGTCCGGCTGGACTACGCTGCAGGCGCCGTGGCCACCTCAGGAAGCCCCACGCGGGCAGGGGAAGAGCCCGAGCCGCGCGAAGGGAAGGCAGGGGCGGCCTCGGGTCGAAGCCTTCGGGTCGCCGACATCCGCGTGTTCTCGTCGGCGTCCGACGCTCCCCGCGCCCGTCGACCGACCGATGTCGTCCTCCTCGCGCTCGCCGCCCTCGCGGTGGCGGGGGCGCTGCTGCTGGCCCCCGGACCGGGCACCATCGACACCGCCACCCAGACGTTCCTGACGTCGCTCCCGGGTCTGCTCGGGTGGTTCTGGGAGGTCTGCTACGACCTGCTCTTCCTGTGGGCGGCGGCCATCGTCCTCGTCACCCTGGTCTCACATGGCAGGGGTCGGCTGTTGGCCGATGAGGTGCTCGCGGCCGCGCTCGCGGCGGTCACGACGGCGGCGCTGGGTGTGGTTGCGGGTGCAGAGTGGAGCGACAGCCTGCATTCGTTCACGTCGTCGGACCCACCCGCCGTCTTCCCGGCTGCCCGCGTCGCGCTCGCGACCGCGGTGATCACCGCGGCCTCGCCGCATCTCTCGCGACCGCTGCGGTACCTGGGGCGATGGGTGATCGGCGCCGGCGCGATCGCGAGCATCGTCGTCGGCGTCGCGCATCCGGTCGGCGTGCTCGGCGGCTTCGCGATCGGTGTCGGCATCGCCGCGCTCACGCACCTGTTGCTCGGCTCGCCCGGAGGCCGGCTCTCGCTGGAGCAGATGCGCCGGGTCCTCGGCGATCTCGGTGTCGAGATCGACGACCTCTCGTATGCGCCGCTGGAACCTCGAGGCGTGTCGCTGGCCCGGGCCACCACACCGTCGGGGCGATCGCTCCTCGTCAAGGTCTACGGGCGCGATGCGTGGGACGGACAGCTCCTGGCGTCGCTCTGGGCCTCTTTGTGGACCCGGGGTGAGGCTCCGCGCGTCGGCGGAAGGCTGCAGCAGGTGGAGCACGAGGCGTTCGTGACACTGTTCGCCGAGCGAGCGGGGGTCGCAGTGCTACCCGTGGCGACCGCGGGCATGGCGGCAGGCCGGGACGCCGTGCTCGTCGTCGACACGACGGGCGCCCGGCCGCTCTCGTCCCTCGACGAGGCGGAGCTGACCGATGCTTTGCTCGACGCGATCTGGCGCGAGATCGAGGACCTGAGTGGCGCGGTTGTATCGCACGGTTCGCTCGGCGCCGAGCAGATCGTCGTCGATGCGGTCGGGACCCCCGCGATCGGCGACCTCTCCGCCGGGACCGTGGGGGCGTCCCCCGCCGACCTCGCGTCCGATCGGGCGCAGGTGCTCGTGACGACCTCGCTCGCCGTGGGGCGCGAGCGGGCTATCGCGGCCGCGGTCAAGGCCCTCGGTCCTGAGACCGCCGCCGAGATCCTCCCGTACCTGCAACCGGCCGTGCTCGACCGCGTGACCAGGCGTGTGCTGCGCGACGAGGACTGGTCGATCGACGACCTGCGCGACGAGCTCTCGACGGCGATCGGGGTCGAGCCGCCCGAGCTGGAACGACTCCGCCGAGTCACCGTGCGGTCGGTCGCCACGGTCGTGATCGTCGGCCTGGTCGCCTACGCGCTGATCTCCGCCGTGTCGAACGTCGGGCTCGACACCCTGGTCGAGGAATTCCGCAAGGCCGACCTTCCTTGGCTGATCGCGGCCTTGTTGGGTGTGCCGTTCGTGGGCGTGGCGCAAGCCTTCTCCACGATCGGCGCGTGCATCCGTCCTGTGCGGTTCGGTCCCGTGCTGATGCTCCAGTACGCGATCTGGTTCATCCAACTCGCCGTGCCGAGCTCCGCAGCGCGCATCGCGCTCGAGATCCGGTTCTTCCAGCGTGTCGGGCTCTCTCGCACGTCGGCGATCGCGGTGGGCGCGATCGACAGCGTGTCGGGGTTCGCGATCCAGCTGCTCCTGATCGTCATCATCGGCCTGTCGGGGCTCGCGAGCCTCGGATTCCGCTCGAAGGTGTCCGAGAGCTCGTTCGACTGGACCTGGTTGCTCGTCGCGGCGGGGATCATCGTGGTGCTCCTCGGAGTGGTCCTCGCGATCCCGAAGACGAGGACGATGATCCGGGCCTTCGTCGGAGAGCGTCTGGTCGAGGTGAAGGACTCCCTGCGCGTGTTCCAGCATCCGAGCAAGGTCGCGATGATCTTCGGCGGCAACCTCACGGCCCAGGTGCTCTACGCCATGATCCTCGGCGCCTGCCTCCTCGCGTTCGGGCACGACCTCACCTTGGCGGAGCTGATCTTGGTGAACACGGTCGTGAGCATGTTCGCTGGCTTCATGCCGGTGCCGGGAGGCATGGGCGTTGCCGAGGCTGGGTACACGGCGGCGCTCGTCGCTCTCGGCGTGCCGAACGCCGCGGCGATGTCGACCGCGATCGCGTTCCGCCTCGTGACGTTCTACCTCCCACCGATCTGGGGCGGGTTCTCGATGCGCTGGCTCGGCCGGCACGACTACGTGTAGCCGACGCCGGCGCGGTCTCATTCGTCGGAACGACCGGCGGAACGCCCAGCGGGTAGCGTGACCCCATGGTCCTGACCGATCGCGGAACCGGATCGCCGCTCCTCCCCGAAGGCGCACCGCCGGCGTTCCATCTGCTCGCCAAGCCCACCGGGGCGGTCTGCAACCTGGACTGCACGTACTGCTTCTTCCTGTCCAAGGAGATGCTGTACCCGGGCAGCCGGTTCCGCATGGCGGACGAACTGCTCGAGACGTACCTCCGCCAGCTGATCGAGGCGCACGCCCGTTCGCCCGAGGTCGCGGTCGCGTGGCAGGGCGGCGAGCCGACGATGATGGGGGTCGACTTCTTCCGACGCTCGGTCGAGCTCGCCGAGCAGCTGAAGCTGCCGCACCAGCGCATCGCCTACACGATCCAGACGAACGGCACGCTGCTCGACGACGAGTGGGGTGCGTTCTTCGCCGAGCACGGCTTCCTCGTGGGGCTCTCGGTCGACGGACCGCGTGAGATGCACGACACGTTCCGGGTCGACAAGGGCGGGAAGGGCAGCTTCGACCGGGTGATGGAGGGACTCGGCGTGCTGCAACGCCACGGCGTCGAGTGGAACGCCCTCACCACGATCCACGCGGCCAACCACGACCGAGGACGAGAGGTCTACCGGTTCCTTCGGGACGACTGCGGCGCCCGGTTCATGCAGTTCATCCCGATCATCGAGCGCACCACCCCCGAGATGCTGCCGGTCGCCAACGAGGGCTGGGGCGAGACGGTGAAGGATCGTCCCCTCTACGTGCAGGACGGCGACCTCGTCACCGATCGGTCGGTGCCCCCCGATGGGTACGGGCGGTTCCTGATCGACGTCTTCGAGGAGTGGAAGCGTCGCGACATCGGCGAGGTCTACGTGCAGATGTTCGACGTCGCGTTGGCGAACTGGTACGGCGAACCGCCGGGGCTGTGTGTTCACTCGGAGACGTGCGGTCTCGCGCTCGCGCTGGAGCACACGGGCGACCTGTACTCGTGCGACCACTTCGTCGAGCCGGCGTACAAGCTCGGCAACATCACCGAGTCACGCATGATCGATCTGATCGTGCTGCCGCAGCAGCAGGAGTTCGGCCGGGCGAAGCGCGACACGCTGCCCCCGTTCTGTCTCGAGTGCGACGTGCGGTTCGCGTGCCACGGCGGGTGCCCGAAGGATCGGTTCACGCTCGACGCCCGACGGGGACCCCGGGCTCCACTACCTCTGCCCGAGCTACAAGGCGTTCTTCCACCACATCGAGCCAACGATGCGAACGCGATGTGCGACCTGCTGCGCGAGGACCGTGCGCCGTCGGAGCTCGTGCAGGTCTACGCTGCCGAGGACGCGAAGCGCGGCCGCAACGACGCCTGTACGTGCGGCTCGGGCCGCAAGTGGAAGCATGTCACGGCTCGTAGGTGCTACTGCCGGGCCATGTGGGCTCGCAGCTCCGCCTCCGGATCGTGGATCAGCTCGCCGCTTACGTCGACCGTGACGCCGTGCAGCGTCCCGGTGAAACGGAAGGGGCTCGTGTAGTCGTCGATCGACCGGTGATCCGGGGTTCGCGCCGCACGACATCGCTCCCGGATTGATCATGAACGGGATCGTGACGGGCAACTCGGCGGCGCCGGCCAGCTCGCCGTCGACGTAGAGTTGAGCGCTTCCAGCCGCGCCGCGACCGTTGGCCATGTCGGGCTTGCCCGTCGGCTCGAACTCGAACCGGAGCTCCCGCTCGCCCACGGCCAGTTGGTCGTCCGACACGACCCCGTGTACCTCACGGCCCACGTAGTTGTGCGCGTACCGGAGACGCCCGTCCTGGACGTAGAAGGTGAAGCCGCCGGCCGCTCCTCCCTGGCAGAGGAGCACGCCCTCGGCTCCCTCCTCCGGGATCAGCACCTTCGCGGTGATGCTGTGGGGGCGGTTCAAGACCTTCGGCGCGGCGAAGAACGGGATCGACTCGGTGCCGGGCCGGTACGTGTAGCGCTCGCGCGGCGGTGCAACCATCGGCTTCTCGACGACCATCCGAGGCAGACCGCTCCCGTCGATCGGCAACACCCCGTACCTCCCGGCCTCGACGTACCACGTGCCGATCATCGCGATCAGCCGGTCGCGGTTCGTCTCCGCGAGATCGTCGTTCTCGGCGACGTCCTCGTCCACGTGATAGAGCTCCCACCCGGTGGCGTCGAGCTGCGAGAGCGTGGCCGCGTCGATCGGCTCGCCGAACCCCTTGCCCGCCTCCGCGAACGACGGTCCGGGCCAGGGGCAGACCGCCCGCCAGCCGTCGTGGTAGATCGACCGATGGCCGAGCATCTCGAAGTACTGGGTGGTCCGCGCACCCGGCGCTTCGGCGTCGGCGAGCGCCTCGGCGAAGCTCACCCCGTGCAGCGGAGCCTGTGTGACGCCGCGGATCGTCGCCGGCGGCTCGATGCCGAGCAGGTCGAGGACCGTGGGCACCATGTCGATGATGTGCGCGTACTGGCTCCGCACCTCGCCTCGCCCTCGGATCCCGGCGGGCCACGACACGATGAATGGATCGGAGGAACCCCCCCGGTACGTCTCGCGCTTCCAGCGGCGGAAGGGGGTGTTCCCCGCCCACGTCCACCCCCACGGGTAGTGGTTGAAGGTGCTCGGCCCGCCGATCTCGTCGATGCGGCTGAGGCTCTCCTCGAGCGACTCCTGCGCGTTGTTGAAGAACTGCGCCTCGTTCGTCGTGCCCCCGGGGCCACCTTCCGCACTCGCCCCGTTGTCGGAGACGACCATCACGAGCGTGTTCTCGAGCTCGCCCTGGTCGCGCAGGAAGTCGAGCAACCGACCGATGTGGTGATCGGTGTGGGTCAGGAAGCCCGCGAAGACCTCCATCATGCGACTGGAGAGCCGGCGTGCATCGTCGGACAGCGAGTCCCAGTCCGGCACGTCGGGGTCGTGGCGTGAGAGCTCCGCGTCGGCCGGCACGATGCCGAGTTCCTTCTGCCGGGCGAACACCCGCTCGCGGTACGCGTCCCATCCGTCGTCGAACGCTCCCGCGTAGCGGTCGGCCCACTCTTTCGCCACGTGGTGGGGCGCGTGGGTCGCCCCCGGGCAGAAGTGCATGTAGAACGGCTTGTCCGGATCGACCTGCTTGACGTCGGTGATGAACCGGATCGCGTGATCGACCAGGTCCTCGGTGAGGTGGTATCCCTCCTCCGGCGTGCGAGGCGGATCGATCTGGTGGTTGTCCTCGACGAGGTCCGGATACCACTGGCTCGTATCACCACCGAGGAAGCCGTAGAACCGCTGGAACCCGCGGCCGAGCGGCCACCGGTCGAATGGGCCGGCCGCGGTCTCCTGATAGCTCGGCGTGAGGTGCCATTTCCCGACCATGAACGTGCTGTAGCCGCGGTCGACGAGCATCTCCGAGAGCATGCCGTTCTCGAACGGCATCACGCCGTTGTACCCGGGGTAGCCCGTCGAGAGCTCGGTGATCGCCGCCATGCCGTTGCTGTGGTGGTTGCGCCCGGTGACGATGCAGGCGCGGCTCGGGGAGCACAGGGCGGTCGTGTGCATGTTGTTGAAGCGCAGGCCGTCGCCGGCGAGCGCGTCGAGGTTCGGTGTGTCGATCGGGCTGCCGAAGCATCCGAGCTGACCGAAGCCGGTGTCGTCCAGCACGATCAGCAGCACGTTGGGGGCGTCTTCGGGAGGTCGAGGGATCGCGGGCCAGGCCGGGCTGGACTCCTCGGCCGTGCGGCCGATCGTTCCGGTGAACGGCTGACCTTGCGGATACTCCTTCAACGCCATGGAGCCTCCCCTGGATAGTGCCTCGCCAACGATACGTGTTCCGAGTTCCCGTGAGTCTCCCAGTGTCGGCCTGCCACGCCCATCCACCGAACGGGATGATTCGCTCCGCGCTAGTGTCACCAGCCTGGCCTGCGAGAGGCCACTCGGTCGATGTTGTCGTGCTCGAAGGGGGAGTCATGGTTCACATTCACGTCTCGAAGGACGATCCGGAAGCGGGCACCGCCGTCGCCCCCGCGTACACGCAGCGGCTCGACCTGGAGCCGATCCCGAAGTTCGACGATGCCCGAGCACGGTGCCAGACCGGACGCCGCCTATCGGCTGATCCACGACGAGCTCCTGCTCGACGGGAGCTCCCGGCTGAACCTCGCGACGTTCGTCACGACGTGGATGGAGCCCGAGGCCGACAAGCTCATGGCCGAGGCGTTCGACAAGAACATGATCGACAAGGACGAGTACCCGCAGACGGCCGAGATCGAGCGTCGCTGCGTGAACATGGTGGCGCACCTGTTCAACGCGCCCGAGGACGGCGACGCGATCGGCGCCTCGACGATCGGATCGAGCGAGGCGGTCATGCTCGCCGGGCTCGCGATGAAGTGGCGGTGGCGCGCGCGTCGCGAGGCGGCGGGCAAACCCACCGACAAGCCCAACATGATCCTCGGTTCCAACGTGCAGGTCGTGTGGGAGAAGTTCTGCCGGTACTGGGACGTCGAGGCGCGGTACATCCCGGTGCACGAGGGCCGGTACGTGATCTCGCCCGAGGAGGCCGTGGAGCGCATCGACGAGAACACGATCGGCGTCGTGGCGATCCTCGGCACGACGTACACGGGGGAATTCGAGCCGATCGAGGCGATCCACGACGCCGTGGTCGCGAGCAACGCCGAGACCGGGTTCGACGTGCCGGTGCACGTGGATGCCGCTAGCGGCGGCTTCGTGGCGCCGTTCCTGCACCCGGATGTGAAGTGGGACTTCCGCCTGCCGATGGTGAAGTCGATCAACGTCTCGGGGCACAAGTACGGACTGACGTACCCGGGCGTCGGTTTCGTGGTGTGGCGAGCGAGCGAGGACCTGCCCGACGACCTCGTGTTCCATGTGAACTACCTCGGCGGCGACATGCCCACGTTCACGCTCAACTTCTCGCGCCCCGGCAACCAGATCGTCGGGCAGTACTACAACTTCCTTCGTCTGGGCATGGCGGGTTACCGCAGGGTCATGGAGACGCTCCGCGACCTGGCGGTGCACACCTCGACGAGGGTCGCCGAGCTCGGGCCCTTCGAGCTCGTCAGCGACGGCACCGCGATCCCGGTGTTCTCGTTCCTCCTGAAGCCCGGCGCGCCGTACACGGTGTTCGACGTCTCCGAGCGCCTTCGCACCGACGGCTGGCAGGTGCCGGCGTACACGATGCCCGACGACGCCACCGACGTCGCCGTGATGCGCGTCGTCGTCAGGGAAGGGTTCAGCTACGACCTCGCCGACGCATTGATCGACGCGTTGCGTGATGCGACCGAGTTCCTCGCGAAGAACCCCCCGCGAGAAGCGGCCGCGAAGCCCGGGTTCAGCCACACGTAGCGCGTGACGACGCGTCGCGCCTTCGTCCGGATCCCCGAGGAGTGGGTGGTCGAGGAACGTCGGAAGGTCGGCCCGTTCGTGACCCGCGAGCGGTACCGGCTCCCCGACGGTTCAATCCTGACCTGGAACTCCCGGAGACATCGCAAGACCGGCCTCGTGGAGGAGGACCACGGAGCCCTCGAGCGACCGTGGTGGCAGCCACGGCGGCTCGGGTGGTGGATCGCCGTGCTCTTCATGGTCGGCGCGTTCCTGTTCGCGCTCGGAGCCTTCCCGCCGTACGCCGACCGCGTGGACCCCCGCATCGTGGGGGTCACCTACTTCGTCGGATCGCTCTTCTTCACGTGTGCGGGATACCTCCAGTACGTGCAGACGATCAACGCGGCGGAGGGAGTGCGCGTGTCGTCGGCCCATGGCCGCCGGAGGCCGCTCGCGTGGCAACCCGGTCGGATCGACTGGTGGTCGGCATCCGTGCAGTCGGTCGGCACCGTGCTGTTCAACATCAGCACGTTCAGCGCGTTGGATGCGACGTTCAGCCAGCAGCAGCAGGAACGTCTCGTCTGGGCTCCGGACATGCTGGGCTCGATCGCGTTCATGGTCGCGAGCACGCTGGCCTGGCTCGAGGTGTGCGACGGATGGTGGCGGTGGAGCCCGGGCGACACAGCGTGGCGGATCGTGGCGCTCAACCTGGGCGGGTCGATCGCGTTCCAGCTCTCGGCGATCGCCGCCTTCATCCGCCCCACGACCGGTGAGATCGTGAGCCTGCCGATCGCGAACCTCGGGACGTTCGTGGGAGCGGTCGGGTTCTTCCTCGGCGCCGCGCTCTTGATCCCGGAGATGCAGGATCGCCCGGGACCGTCCGTGCAGACATAGCGTCGCATCAGTCGGAGGGCGGATCTCCGGCCTCGGCCTCCGAGAGCGCGACCGCGCTCGCGATGAACGTCAGATGCGTGAACGCCTGCGGGAAGTTGCCGATCAGGCGTCGGTGCTCCGGGTCGTACTCCTCGGAGAAGAGACCGAGATCGTTGCGCAGCGCGAGGAGCCGGTCGAACAGGTCGCGCGCCTCGTCGAGGCGTCCGATCATCGCGAGGTCGATGACGAGCCAGAAGCTGCAGGCGAGGAACGCGCCCTCGCCCGGCGGGAGTCCGTCCGCCGCGTGTTCGTCCGGGATGTACCGCATCACGAACCTGTCTCGGACGAGTTCGCGCTCGATCGCTTCGATCGTGCCGACGACCCGTGCGTCGGAGGCCGGCAGGAACCCGACCTGCGGGATCAGGAGCAGGGACTGCGTCGAGCTGGGTCGAGCCGTAGTACTGCGTGAACGTGTTCCGCTCGGCGTCGTACCCGTTCGCACAGACCTCCTCGTGGATCTCGTCCCGCATGCGCCGCAGGCCTTCGAGTGGAGCCTCGATCCCCGCCTCCTCTGCGAGCGAGAGGATGCGATCGGCGGCGACCCAGGCCATCACCTTCGAATGGACGAACTGACGACGCGGTCCGCGCACCTCCCAGATGCCGTCGTCGGGCTCGCGCCAATGCTGCTCGAGCCAGCGGATCACTCCGATCGTGGGGTCGAGCGCGTCGGCGACCGCGGCCATGCCGAGGCGCCTCGCCCGGATAGATCGCGTCGACGAGCTCTCCGTACACGTCGAGCTGGCGTTGTCCGGACGCCGCGTTCCCGACCCGGACCGGCGAGGATCCTTCATAGCCGGGGAGCCAGTCGAGCTCGTACTCGTCGAGGCGCCGCTCGCCGGCCGACGCCGTACATGATCTGCAGATCCTCGGGGTCGCCGGCCACGGCACGCAGCACCCAGTCGCGCCAGCTCCTGGCCTCCTCGACGTACCCGGCGGCCATCAGCGCATCGAGCGTCAGGGCCGCGTCCCTGATCCAGCAGAACCGGTAGTCCCAGTTCCTCACCCCGCCGAGGAACTCGGGCAGCGATGTCGTCGGCGGCGGCCACGACGCCGCCCGTCGGCTCGTAGGTGAGCGCCTTCAGCGTGATGAGGGAGCGCTCGACCTCGTCCTTCCATCCGCCCTCGTACGTCGAGCGACCCGACCAGTCGCGCCACCATCGGTCGGTCTCGTCGATCGCCCCGAGCGCGTCGATGGAAGGCGGTGCGGTCTCCCATGACGAGTACCACGTGAGGACGAACCCGATGCGTTCACCCTCGCCGACGACGAACCCGGCGTCGAGACCTTGGTCCGTCACCGTGATCGGAGCGTCGGCCCTGAGCTCCAACGCCTCGGGTCCTGCTCCCGCGTTCACCACGGAGCCGGATCCGTGGATCCACGGGCGGGTCTTGCCGTAGTCGAACCTCGGGACGCATCTGGAGGACATCGGGACGGAGCCGCGCAGTCCTTCCACGACCCTCACGAGCCGTGGATGCTCCTGGCGGGCCGGCATGCAGTCGGTGACCCGGACCGCCCCGTCCGCGGTCTCGAACTCGGTCTCGAGCACGAGCGTCCCGGGCCGATAGCGGCGTGACGTCGCCGAGACCTCGCCGCTCGGCGCAACGATCCACGATCCGTGATCGTCGGTGCCGAGCAGTCCTGCGAAGCACGCGGCGGAGTCGAAACGGGGCAAGCAGAGCCAGTCCACCGAGCCGTTGCGACCCACGAGGGCCACGGTGTGCGTGTCGCCGATCAGTGCGTAGTCCTCGATGCGAAGCGTCATCAGGTCCTCCCTGGCCATCGGATGATTCCACGCCGTCGTCCTCGAACGCAGCCCCTCACGCCATCGGGGGGATGCCGCCTCGCGCGAGACCTGAGATTCTCACTCCGAGCGGATGGCGCGCCGACGACGGCGTGCATCGAAAGGAGGCTCTGGTGAGCGATACCGACGTCGAGCTCGGTCCCATCGACTACCTCGTCGTGGAGTGGCCGGCCGGGAAGCAACCGAGCGGGGAAGGTCTGCCGATCATCGTCGACCTGGTCGACCGTGGCGTGATCCGCCTCCTCGACCTCGCCTTCGTGCGGAAGGAAGAGGACGGCTCGGTCATCGCCGTCGACCTCAGCGACTTCGGCGATGGTCCGGAGCTCACGGTCTTCGAGGGGTCATCCTCCGGGCTCCTGGGGCAGGACGACTACGACGAGGCCGGCGCGGCGATCGAGCCGGGAAGCTCCGCCGCCCTGCTCGTCTACGAGAACACGTGGGCGGCTCCGTTCGCGACCGCGCTGCGGCGCAGCGGCGCGCAGCTCGTCGCGAACGGTCGCATCCCCGTGAACGCTCTCATCCAGGCGCTCGACGAACTCGAAGGGGAGGAGTGACGATGCCAGGATTGATCAGAGGTGTCGCCCGCACCGCGGTGATCGCGGGAACCGCGACCACGGTCTCGAATCGGGTGTCGCGTCGTCAGGCCAACAAATGGTCGCAGCAGGAACAGGCGCAGCAGGAGCAGGCTCCGCAGTACGAGCAGGCTCCTCCGCCTCCCGCCCCGGCAGCACCGTCGACCGACGACAAGCTCGCCCAACTCAAGGAGCTCGGTCAGCTGAAGGACTCAGGTGTCCTCACCGACGCTGAGTTCGAAGCCCAGAAGGCCAAGATCCTCGCCGGCTGAACCAGCCCGATCACCGTCCAGAACGCGACAGAACGCGAACAGGGCCGGTCTCCCTGCGGAGGCCGGCCCTGTCGATTCGCGTGGCTCTACGGTTCGGCGATGTCGCGCCCGTGCACCGTGAGCGCCCAGATCACGAAGATGTCGATCGCGATGATCGTCAGTGCCCAGAACGGGTAATGCGGGATCCACGCGAAGTTCGCGATGGCGCTGACCGTGGCCATGATCACGCCGACGGTGCGTGCCCACACCGCGCCCGAGAAGAGGCCGAAGCCGGCGAGCAGCACGATGATGCCCGCGAGCAGGTGGATCCAGCCCCACGTCGTGGCATCGAACTGTAGGACCCAGTTGGGCGTGACCGCGTAGAACTCGTCCTCGAGGATGCCGGCGAGGCCGGCGATGATGTGGAACGAGCCGATCAGGATCATCATGAACGCGGCGAACATCGTGAAGCCGACCGCGGCGCCGCTGCGGTTGCTTGCCATGAGCTCTCCCTCCTTCAGTCGCGTTGGCGATCGCGTTGGTCGCGATCACCTCATCCGAGCCGGTGACGCGCTCGTGGACATCACCCCAGTGGGATGAAAGTGCCCTCAAGGTCGACGATACTCGTTGCTGCGGAAGGAACTGGTATCCGCGCGCATGATGTTTTCGGGCACCGGGAGGAGCCGTGTCGTCGCTCGTCGGTGGGTTCATGGTCGTGATGGGACTCGCGATCGCTCTGACGTGGGCGCGCGACATGCGTTCCAGCCCTGAGGTGGATCGATCGGCGGGCCTGCTGAGGGCGCGCGACCGTCGGGACGGGTCGCTCTTCCTCCCGCACTGGATCGCGGAGTACGCGACCTCACTCGGCCTCGTCGCGGGAGGCATCGGCTTGATCGCCGATGCGGGGTGGGCCGAGGGGGTCTCGCTCGTCGCCCTCGGCGCGTTGACGTACACGTCGGTCAATTCCCTGGGCTGGACGCTCGCGTTGCGCTCGCGCCGCCCGTACGCGATCCCGATGTTGGTCGGCGCGATCGGCGGGGTCCTCTCGATCGTCGTGCTGCTCGCGACGTGACCGGGTCGTCGCCGCCTCGATAGGCTGCGGCGGGAACCCCGACGGAGGTCGATCGACGGTGCGAGCGAACTACATCGGCGGCGAGTGGCTCGAGGGCTCCGCCACGGTCGACGACGTCAACCCCTCCGATCTCACCGACGTGGTGGACGAGTTCGCGGTCGCCGACGAGGCGCAGGTCGATGTCGCGATCGAGGCCGCCGCCGCAGCCGCCCCGGCGTGGGCGGCGTCGACGCCGGCCGAACGGTTCACCGTGTTGGAGCGGGTCGGACTCGAGCTCGAGGCTCGCGCCCAGGAGCTCGGCGAGCAGCTCTCGCGGGAAGAAGGCAAGCCGAGGGCCGAGGGCGTCGGTGAGGTCCTGCGCGCATCGCAGCTGTTCCGGTTCTTCGCGGGCGAGGCGCTGCGCATCCCCGGCGAGCACATGCGGAGCGTGCGCCCGGGCGTTGACGTCGACGTGCTGCGCGAGCCCCTCGGCGTGGTCGGCGTGATCACCCCGTGGAACTTCCCCATCGCGATCCCCGCCTGGAAGATCGCCCCCGCGCTCGCGTACGGGTGCACGGTCGTGTTCAAGCCGGCCGAGCTCGTTCCGGCCTCGGCGTGGTCGATGGTGGAGATCTGTGCCAGGGCCGGGCTGCCCCCAGGTGTCCTCAACCTCGTGGTCGGACCCGGGCGCGTCGTCGGCGAACGGCTCCTGCACGACCCCAGGGTCCGCGGGGTGACTTTCACGGGCTCACAGGTCGTGGGCTCGCGCGTCGCGCAGGCGCTGGCCGCCCGATTCGGCAAGTACCAGCTCGAGATGGGGGGGAAGAATCCGCTCGTGATCCTCGACGACGCCGATCTCGACGTCGCCGTGGACTGTGCCGTGCAGGGTGCGTTCTTCCAGACCGGGCAGCGGTGCACCGCCTCGTCGCGACTGATCGTGACCGAGGGCATCCACGACCGGTTCGTCGACGCCCTGGTCGAGCGGATGCGGTCACTGCGGGTCGGCCACGCCCTGGGCGACGACACCGACATCGGTCCGGTCGTGAGCGCCGACCAGCTGGAGCAGGACCTCGAGTACCTCGCGGTCGGGAGCGGGGAGGGGGCGGAGCTCGTCCAGGGCGGGGCTCGCCTCGAGCGTGAGACCGACGGCTTCTTCCTCGAGCCGGCGCTGTTCGTCTCGACCGCGAACGAGATGCGGGTGAACCGCGAGGAGATCTTCGGGCCGATCGCGACGGTGATCAGGGCCGGCGACGCCGACGAGGCGCTCGTCCTCGCCAACGACACGGAGTACGGCCTGTCGGCGGGCGTCTGCACGACCTCGCTCGCGCATGCCGTGCGGTTCCGCGACGGGCTGCAGGCGGGCATCGTGACGGTGAACCTGCCGACCGCGGGCGTCGACTTCCACGTGCCGTTCGGGGGCACGAAGGGCTCGTCGAGCGGGAGCCGCGAGCAGGGTCGCTACGCCGTCGAGTTCTTCACCACGGTGAAGACGGCGTACGTGCGGGCGTGAACGCGACACGGGCCCGGCCGACGGCCGGGCCCGGGTGACGCAACGACGCAACGGGTCGTCGATCAGCCGCGCGTGACCCTCGGGTCGCTGCTCAGCTTCACCCGCACGATCTGGTCGCCGCTGGCGCGCTTCTTCGTCACGAAGCACTGGCTCCTGAGCGTGGTCCGACAGCGCGGCAGCTGGAGCACCGGGCTCGACGGGTTCTTCTGATAGAGGATCTTGAAGCCGTTCACGCCCTGGACGATCGTCTTGTCGTAGAAGAGCTTCGCGATCACGACGGCCGGTGCGCCGGTGCGGGGACGGGTGCGCTCGGCACCGACCGGGGTGAAGACGAAGTTGCCGGCCACGCCGCCCACGCGTGGGGTGCCGCAGAGCGGTCCCTCCTGGGAACCGTCGCACGGCTCTTCCTGGATGAATCCGTCGAACGACTGGTCGCTCACGTTCGTGAGCCCGATCGCGAAGGGATCCTGCGCGGTGACCGGTTGCGCGTTCGTGCCGGTCACGGTCGACAGGTTCTCGCCGGGATCGATCACGCCGCTGTCGGAGGCGCCGCCCTCACCCTCGACGTTGGTCACTTCCCCGTCGGAGTTGTCCCCAGAGTCCAGCTCGCCCTGCTCGACCGAGAACGCCTCGGCGAAGCTGTCGTACTGTCCGCCTTCGTTCGGAGCGACGACCTCGATGTCCACCTCGGCCGCGCCATCGATAAGGACTTCCCGAGATTGCACGAGGCGGATTTGGCGCCCTCCTGGATGTTGCATCCGCCGCCCTGCGACGGCTCGGCGGTGACGATCTCCTCGAGCGTGGTGTCGAAGCTCACCGTGGTCGAGAACGAGTCTTGGGTCCCGATGTTGGCCACGAGCACCGTGAACGTCACGGTCCCTCCGGCCGCGACCGGGTCGGGGTCGTCGGACAGCGTGACCGTCAGATCGGGCAGAACCGGGCCCTCTCCGGCGCTGGCGGCACCAGGGGCGACGAGCATTCCTGCGAGCAGGAAGAGTGGGAGCGACGCGGCCAGCACGCCCAGGGCCTTCCGGCGACGCCGTGGGACAGCCGAACCAGAAGCATGGGGCATATACGTTCCTCCCGAGGCAGGCGCGGCTCGAGCGAGGGGTGCCGCACGCGGAGCGCCAGCTTCGACCGCCCGGTCCCATCGTGTCAAGGGCGGATCGGGTCGTACCGAGGTCAGCGCGCGCGGCCCTCGAGCGCGGCGACCTCGATCAGGTCGGCGGCCACCCGCTTCCCGTCGTGGGCGCGGATCGCCTCTCCTGCCTGGCGCATGCGCCGATGCAGGTCGTCGTCGCCCGCGAGCCGGCCGATCGCGTCGCGGAGCTCCTGGTCCTCGAACCCGTACGTGTCGAGGCGCATGCCGAACCCGAGCTCGTCGACCCGTTGCGCGTTGTCGTGCTGATCCCAGAAGACGGGGAGCACGATCATGGGCTTACCGAAGTGGAACGCCTCGGTGGTGGTGTTGTTCCCGCCGTGTGTGATCACGAGGTCGCAGAGCGGGATGATCGAGGTCTGCGGCAGCTTCGCCTCGCCCCACATGTTGTCGGGCAGGTCGATCTCGTCGGCCCTTGGCCCCTTCGAGACGATGTACCGGTGGGGCGTCTCCGCGAGCACGGCCACGAGCCGGCGCATCAGCTCGACGTCGGCCGAGCCGAGCGTGCCGAGCGAGAGGTACACGATCGATCCGTCGCCGTCACGGAGCGACTGCGGCAGCTCGAACGGCTCCTCGGTCTCGCGCACGCTCGACTCGAGGCGGTGCCACGCGGAGGCGAGTGGCCGTGACCGGGGGTAGTCGGCGACGGCCGGATAGACCGAGAGGTTCAGCACGTCGGACTCGTGGATGAATTCCAGGTCGGGGAGCGGCCGGGCGCCGGCGTCGACGACGAACGCGTTGTAGCGCTCCCACGTCTCGCGATGCGACCGCTCGTATTCGGCCCGGAACGCCGCCCACTCGCCGTCGTCGTCGCTCGGGTACCCGCTGAAGGTCGGGGGGAGTGCCGGGTCCTTCATCTCGAGCGGGTTGCAACTCATGATGCGTACCCACGGTGCGCCGTGGGTCATCAACGCCGGGAACGCGTTCACGTTGTCCTCGACGATCACGTCGGGCCGGGTGCGATCGAGGATCGACTTGAGCTGCGGCTCGCAGTAGGCGGCGCCGTCGATCAACGACGCGAAGATGGGCTCGATGACCGTGGAGAGCTGCTCGATCGTCGGCTTGCGGAACTCGGGTGCGGTCTCGGCGATGAAGTCGACCCAGAACTGGCCGGCATCCTGCTCGTCGTCTCCCTCGGGCGGGGGGGCGAGGTCGACGAGATCCTCCTCGAATCCGAGCGGCTCGAGCTTGCCCTTCCACGAGGCCTCGGCGGCGAAGACGACCCGGTGACCGCGCTGCTCGAGGATCTTGCCGATGCCGATGCAGTTGTTCGTGGGCCCGTACGCGCTCTCGGGCATGAATACGATCGTGAGCCGCTCGTCCATCTCGAGATCCTCCCTGCGGTCGTTCCCGCTCCGCCGCTTCACGTCTCGCGAACTCGGTGCTCCGTTGGTTGCAAAAGCGCTTGCGCATCCCCTTCAGGTGGGTTATACCATGCCCTTCATACCGGCTTTTCCCGTACACATTGTCGACAGGTCGGTCCGGGATATCCCTGGGGGGTGCGTCAGGATGCGTCAGCGGTTCCTTCGTCTCGCAGCGCTCATGTCGGTCGCGGTGCTCGTGCTCGCGGCCTGTGGATCGGACGACGGGGGTGAGACGCCGCCCGCCGACGACGCGGCGACCTCGGCGGAACCGGTCGACATCAGCGGCACCACGCTCACGATCTCGAACTGGGACGCCTACATGCCGAAGTCGGTCGTGAAGGACTTCGAGGCGGAGACGGGCGTCACCGTCGAGTACGCGATCCACACCACGAACGAGGACATCATGGGCAAGCTCACGGCCGCCAACGGCACGGGCTTCGACCTCGTCTTCGTCTCGGGCCCGTTCGTCCAGGCCCTCAACGGCTTGGGGTACGCGGCCGAGATCGATCAGTCGCAGATCCCGAACATCGCCAACCTCGACACCGAGGCGACCGACCTGGCCTACGACCCGGGGAACACGCACTCGGTGCCCTACACGTGGGGCACGACCGGCATCTGCTACCGGACCGACCTCGTGACGCAGACACCGTCGACCTGGGAGGCGTTCCACACACCCGAGCCCGACACCGAGGGCAAGATGACGATGCTCGGCACCGACCGGTGGCTGCTGCAGCCGGCGCTGCTGAGCCTCGGGTACTCGGTCAACACGACCGACCCGGCCGAGATCGACGAGGCGAAAGCCTGGACGATGGAGGCCAAGGAGAACCTGCTCGCCTTCGACGACACGACGTTCTACGCCAAGCTCGTCTCGGGTGAGGCGAGCCTCGTGCAGGCCTGGGACGGCTGGTGCGAGTACGGACGCGCCGACGAGCCGAAGATCGACTTCGTGATCCCCGACGAGGGCAGCGACCTGTGGACCGACACGATGGTGGTGATGGAGTCCTCGGAGAACAAGGCAGCCGCGTACGCGTTCATCGACTACATCCTGCGCCCGGAGGTCGGGAAGTCGATCGTCGAGTACACGCTGTACAAGATGCCCAACGCCGAGGTGATGGCAGCGGTCGATCCGACGGTCATCAAGGACTTCCCGACGTTGGCCATCACGCCGACCGAGCTGTTCGAGCAGGAGGCCCAGACCGACCTCGGTGAGGAGGGCACGATCCTCTGGACGGAGGCGGCGACCGAGATCAAGGCGTGAGCCGACGGCTCGAGCGGTCATGAGCACCGCGGCCCCACCGGCCCGGCGTGCCCGCGGCCGGGTCTGGGGCCCTCGGATCGTGCTGCTCGGTCCGGGCACGGCATGGTGGCTCGTCTTCTTCCTGGTCCCGGTCGGGGTGCTGATCGCGTACTCGTTCTTCAGCAGGGGCCCGTACGGCGGGGTGATCTACGAGCCGACGCTGAAGAACTACATCCGCGCCTTCGATCCGCTCTACATCGGCGTGCTGTGGACCTCCGTGCGGATCGCGACGATCGCGACCGGGGCAGCCCTGTTGCTCGCGTATCCGGCGGCGTTGTTCATCGCCCGAGCCTCGTCGCGTTGGCGCGTGCCGTTGCTGGTGCTCGTGATCTTGCCGTTCTGGACGAGCTTCCTGATCAGGACGTACGCGTGGATGGTGCTGCTGAACCCGGCCGGCCTGATCAACAAGGTGCTGATGGGCATCGGCGTCATCGATGAGCCGTTGCCGCTGCTCTACAACGAGTTCGCGGTGACGCTCGGGCTGGTCTACGCCTACCTGCCGCTGATGGTGCTGCCGATCTACGCCTCGCTCGAGCGGCTCGGCCCTCAGTCGTCGGAGGCGGCCGCCGACTTGTACGCGACGCCCGCCCAGACCCTGCGGAAGGTCACGATCCCGCTCACGCTCCCGGGCATCGTCGCGGGGTGCATCTTCGTCTTCGTCCCGAGCCTCGGGAACTTCATCGTGCCGGACCTGCTCGGGGGCGGTCAGACGGTGATGATCGGCAACGTGATCCAGCAGCAGTTCCTGACGGCGCGTGACTGGCCGTTCGGCGCCGTGCTCGCGATGTCGGTGATCGTGCTGATGTTCGTGGTGCTGGCCGTGCAGGCCCAGGTGCTTCGGCGGACCCAGGAGGTGGAGCATGGCCGTCCGGCGTAGCCGCTACCTCCGGGTGCACATGGGGTTCTTGTTCCTCTTCCTGTACCTGCCGATCGCGGTGCTCGTGGTCCTCTCGTTCAACAGCTCGGGGCTGCCGACCGTCTGGGAGGGCTTCTCCCTGCAGTGGTACCGGGAGCTGATCGGCGACGAGGAGCTGCTCGCCGCCATCAAGAACTCGCTGATCGTGGCCGGTTTCGTCACAGCGATCTCGGTCGTGCTGGGCACCCTGCTGGCACTCGGGCTGCAGCGCACGGTGCGCAGCCGCGTGCTCGACAGCGCGCTGTTCCTGCCCGCGGTGATCCCCGACATCGTGCTCGCGATCGGGTTGCTCTCGTTCTTCAACCTGCTGAAGTTCACCTTGGGCCTGCACACGATCGTGATCGCCCACGTCGTGTTCGACATGATCTTCGTGGCCGCGATCGTGCGCACGCGACTGGGCTACTTCGACCGTCGCATCGAGGAAGCGGCCGCCGACCTCGGCGCGAACCCCGTGAAGACGTTCCTGCTCGTCACGCTGCCGGCGATCCTTCCCGGCGTGATCGCGGGGGCGTTGGTCGCATTCACGTTGTCGATCGACGAGTTCGTGATCGCGTTCTTCAACTCCGGGCCGACCTCGATCACGTTCCCGATCAAGGTGTACTCGATGATCCGCTTCGGGGTCACGCCCGTGATCAACGCGGTGGCCGCGATCGTCATGGTCGTCTCGCTGCTGACGATCGTGATCGCGCTGCGGCTCACGCGGCCCAAGGGCGAGACCTCGGCGAACCTCGGGGTCGGCGCATGAGCCGTCCGACGAACGGGGCCAAGCGCCGCGTCGGCATCAAGGACGTCGCGGAGGCCGCCGGCGTGTCCATCACGACGGTCTCGCACGCGCTGAGCGGCAAGGGCCGGCTCACCGAGGAGACGAGGCAGCGGGTTCGCCGCATCGCCACGGATCTCGGGTACACCCCACACCCCGTCGCCCAGAGCCTCGCGAGCGGGCGCACCGGCATGATCGCGACGGTGGTCTCGCTGCCCGGCAACGCTCCGATCGCGTTCACCCAGATCGACTACTACGTCGCGTTGATGAACGGCGCCACGCGGGCGGCGGTCGGGCGAGGGTACGCGCTCGTCGTCGCGCCATCCACCGCCGGCCCGGAGACGTGGGGCCGGCTCCCGCTCGACGGGGTGATCGTGATCGACCCGGCCGACGGCGATCCGACCCTGGCGATGCTTCGGAGCAGGGGGGCGCCGATCGTGTTCGTGGGGCGCGACCCGCACGGCGACCCGAGCGACCTCGTCGTCGAGAACGATCGAGCGGCGGCGACCCGGTCGATGCTCGACCACCTGATCGGCGCGGGGGCACGCCGGGTCGGCATGATCGGACTCCGCACGTTCGAGACCTTCTCCGAGGATGCGGTCGCTGCCTACCGTGCGTGGTGCGCCGATCGCGGGGACGCGCCGTTCGTGCACACGGTCGACGCCGACTCCACGGCGTCGGCGGACGAGCTCAGGGCAGGGGCGGCTGGGTTCCTGGAGCGGGACGACCGCCCCGACGGTGTCTTCTGCCTGTACGAGCGGCAGGCCGTAGAGCTGATCGCGGCCGCGAACGAGGCCGGCGTGGACGTCCCCGGCGATCTGCTCGTGGCGACGATCGCCGAGGTGGGTCTCGCCGCGTCGGCGCACCCGGGTCTCACGACCCTCGAGCTCAACCAGGACCGGCTGGGCGAGGTCGCGGCGACGCTGCTGGTCGACGTGCTCGAGGGGCGACCGGTCGTCTCGGTCCGCGACGTGCCGACGTCGATCTCGGTGCGGAGGTCGACGACGCGGTAAGGGCTAGGACGCCCGCTGCTGCACGACGTCGGGCCGGACGTTGTCGACGCCCGGGAAGATGTCGGCGACGTCGCCGGCGCTCGCGCCGCACCGCTTCTCCAGCACCGAGGCCAGCAGGTTGCGGTAGTCGGTCGTCGCGTCGAGGTCGCCGTCGACGAGGTTCTGCGGCGCGAGTCCCGGCCAGACGCCGTGGATCTGCCCGCCCTTCACCCCGTCACCCATCAGGAAGACCGCCTGCCCGAAGCCGTGATCGGTGCCGCCGGAGCCGTTCTCCTCGACCCGCCGTCCGAACTCGGTGAGCGTGATCAGCGTGACGTCGCCCATCGCGTTCCCGAGGTCGGTCGCGAACGCGGCGAGCGCCGATGCGAACTCACCGAGGTGGTCGACCATCCAGCCGCCCGCGACGTCGCCCTGACCGGCGTGCATGTCCCAGTCGCCGTAGTCCACCGCGGCCACCTGGAGCCCCACGTCGGCCTTGATCAGCTGCGCCACGTCGCGCAAGGCGTTGCCGAGGTTGGAGTCCGGATAGGCCGCGCCGTTGGCGGGCGTGTACCCGGCCTCGCGCAGCTGCGACGCGGTCGACAGGGCGTCGAGCGCGGTGAAGGCCGGGGCGGCGATGATCGGCGGCGCGCCGTCGTGCACGCCGCGCAAGGCCGCGTCCCACCGTGCCTCCTCGTTCGCATCCCAGGCACCGGAGAGATCGAACCCTTCGATGTTCCACATCGCGAGCTCGGGAGCGGGGCCGAGGAACGCCGAGGCGGCGCTGTTCGAGCCGAGCTGGGTCGCCTGGAACGGGGAGCCGGTCTCGCGCAGCCCCAACACGCGATCGAGCCATCCCGTGCGCACCGACGTGCCCGGCGCCGCGCGCTCCATCTCCTCCATGGCCGAGAAGTGGGAACGGTTCGGCTGGGCCATGCCGACGGCGTTCACGATGCCGAGCGAGCCATCGTCGTAGAAGGGCTTCAGGGGGGCCATGGCGGGGTGCATGCCGAAGTTCGCGTCGAGCGGCAGCAGCTGGTTCTGTGGCACCGCGATGTTCGGACGATGGTTCACGTAGTGGTTGTACTGGGCCGCCGTGGCCGGAACGACCGCCTGCAGGCTGTCCATGCCGCCACGGAGCGAGAGCACCACGAGCACGTCGCCGACGTAGGGCGTCGCGCCGAAGGCGAGTCGCGTGAACATCCCCTCGCTCGCGAGGCCGGCGACGATGCCGGTCGCGCCGGCCGCCTTCAGGAAGGAGCGGCGGGAGATCTCTGGTTGCGCGGGGCAGCCGCACGGTTGGGCGAGCGGGGTGACGTCGAGCGTGGTGATGCGTTCCTCTGGCATGTCGATCACCGGATCCCGTGGCTGGGCGTGTCGAGGATCAGCGCCACCAGGTACGGCAGGCGCCAGCCCACGGCCGCGTCGTCTTCATCGAGTGTGGTGGCTGCGGCGACGCCGAGGAACGCGAGGACGGCGTCGCGATGCGCGGCCGGGAGCTTGCGGAACACGAGGCGCTTGGCCAGGGCGTCCACGAGCGCGCCATGGGTCTTCGGAAGCTTGGCCGGCAGCACGTTCTTCTGGATGTTGGGCACCTTCAGGTGGTTCGCCGGCCACCACCCGGCCGCGAGCCCGACGTGCATGTTCCACCGGCTGAGGGTGAGGCCCGCCGAACGCCAGGGATCGCCGGTGTCCGGGTAGCCGTCCGGCGGCACCCACCCCATCGGCAGGTGCCCGAGGCCCTCGGTCATCCAGTAGAGACCCTGCTGCCCGTCGACGCCCTCGGGATCGGGGCGGATGTTCAGGATGCGCAGGGTTGCCGCGACGTCCTCGAAGGGGCGGCGCACCTTCTCGCCCACCGAGGAGTCGAACGCCTTGGAGCGGAAGAGCTTCTCGAGCACCGGCACGATCGCCGTGTCGTGGTCGAGGTAGGTCTCGGCGAGCGCGTCGACGAGCGACTGCGGCGGGTCGTCGGAGACGAACCGGTAGCAGAGCTTGCGAGCGATGCGTTCTGCCGTCGACGGGTGGTGCGCCAGGTAGTTGACGTAGGCGAGGCCGACGTCCTTGCCCTTGCTCTCGTTGTTGTTGGCGGCGTGCCACCCCATCACGTCGACCGGGCCGGTGTAGTGGGCCCAGTCGCGGTACTCGAACTCGCCCGTGTCCCAGCTGAAGCCGAACCCCGTCAGCACCAGGGTCGACTGACGCATGTCCTCCTCGTCGTATCCGCCGTCGACGCCGACCGAGTGCAGCTCGAGGATCTCGCGGCCGTAGTTCTCGTTCGGGTTGTCCTTCGTGCTCTCCGCGTTGTTGAGGTAGGCCATCATCGCGGGGTGCGTCGCCGAGGCCCGCAGCATGTCCTTGAACTTGCCCAGCGCATGCTTGCGGATCACCGTGCGGTCGTAGTCGTGCCGGGACCACCAGCACGCCTCGTGCGGGTTCGTGATGTTCAGGTGGTTCGACCAGAAGTCGACCATCACCTCGAAGAGCTGGCGGTTGCTCCAGGCTTCCCGCACGATCGTGGCCTGCCCGAGCGCGTACATCAGGTCCCACGAGCCCTCGAGGGTGTCATAGGCCTTGCGCACCGTCATGTCGAGGTCGGGGTAGCGGTCGGCGACGTAGTCCTGGCAGAAGCTGTCGTTCACGCTCGACGGGTGGAGCTGGCGATCGAGCCAGCGGTTGCGCCCGAGCCGGCGGATCTCCTTCACGAGGTCCTCGGTCGGACCGAACGTCGCCCGCCGAAGCAGGTGCAGGTCGGGACCGGTGGCGACGAGCGAGCCGCCCGCTCCGGCCGGCAGGGCGTCGAACACCCCCGCGGCCACCCCGGATCCTGCGAGCACGCTGCCGACCGCGGCGGCGCGCACGAAGTTGCGCCGAGACACGGCCGCGGTGGCGAGTCCTGCGCCGTCGTCACCCGTCGTCATGCGATCCCCCTCATGACGAGGGGTATCGGCGTCGGCCGACTCACGTCTTGACCTGCGCGGCAAGGGAAGCGACGTTCGGACGATGGTCTCCGCCATCGGACGGAGGCCGACCGACAGATAGGGCGACCGACGGGACGGGTCAGGCGGGGTCGAGCACGATCTGTCGCACGTCGGTGCGACCGCTCGCGAATCCCGCGCCGCAATACGCCAGGTAGTAGCGCCACATGCGCCGGAAGCGCTCGTCGAAGCCCATCGTCGCGATGCGCGGCCACGCCGCGTCGAACCGCTCGAGCCAGCACGCGAGCGTGCGTGCGTACGAGTCGCCGAACCCCTCGTCCTCGCGCCAGTCGAGCCGGTGCCGCGCGGCGAGCTGGCGCAGCACCCACGGTGCCGGCACCTGGCCACCCGGGAAGATGTAGCGACGGGCGAAGTCCGGGTGCTCGTCGGACTCGCGCCAGTGGCGATCGGCGACCACGATCAGCTGCAGGCCGATCGACCCCCCGGTGCGCACACGCGAGCGGAGTTGCCGGAAGAACGGATCCCACAGCTGCTTGGGGATCGACTCCATCATCTCCACCGACACGATGCGGTCATAGGTTCCCTCGATCGTGCGGAAGTCCTGCAGCCGGGCGTCGACGCGATCGACGAGGCCGTGCTCGACGACGAGCTTCTCGACGTACTCGTGCTGTTCCTTGGAGATCGTCACGGTGGTGACCCGGCAGCCGAGCTCGGCGGCCAGGTAGACGGCGAAGCCGCCCCAGCCCGAGCCGATCTCGAGCACGTGATCGCCTTCCTGCACGCCCGTGCGGGCGGCGAGGCGCGCGTACTTGCGCCGCTGCGCGTCCTCGAGCGCCTCGTCGAGGTCGGCGAAGACCCCTGAGGAGTACGTCATCGTCTCGTCGAGCCACTCGGCGTAGAAGTCGTTGCCGAGGTCGTAGTGCTGCACGACGTCGGTGAGTGGGCCTCGCGGCCGTGAGGGATCGCCGAGCACCCGCCACGCCCACCGTCCGAACCGGTGGAGCCGGTCCGGCACGGGGGCCCGGTACTCGGGCTCGAGGTGCAGGGCGCACAGTTCGAGGAACGCCTCGAGGTCGTCGACGTCGTAGTCGCCGCGCACGTAGGCGTCGGCGAGCCCGATCGCGCCGGTCGTGGTGACGAGCCGGAGCGGCCGCCACCGGTGCAGCGACACGTGGGCGGCGGGACCGGGGTGGCGTCCCTCGTACACGAGGTGCGTGCCGTCGGGGAGCGTGATCGAGGCCCGGCCTGCGCGGACGCGAGCCCCGACGATGTCGAGGATGCGTCGCTCGGCCGTGCCCGCGAGCGCGTTCATCGCGCGAGCGTACCCCGGCCCGAGCCGGCTCCGGAAGGCACCCGCGCCGGACGGTTGGCGCCCGCCACCACGGTCATCGGTGAGGCGGGGGGCGTGCCGCGTCGCCGGTAGGGGGCGCCCTTGCGCCACAGCTTCACCGCCTCCCAGTGGATGCCCCCGATCACCTTCACGGTGACCAACGGGTACCGAAGCAGCACCGACGCGAGCGAGCGCCCGGTGAGCGGCCGGCGGCGCGCACCGAGCGTGGCCACCAGCACCTGGCCGCCGGCCGCGGTCTCGCGCACCACGACGGAGACGCGCTCGTCGGGCACGCGCGTCGAGAAGTCGTACGTCGCGGCCATGTCGATGAACGGCGAGACGAACAGCTCCTTGTCGAAGATCGTGCGCACGCTGTGCCCGCGGTCGTTGCCCGTCACGTCGCCGGGGGAGACGGGCACGAGGTAGTCGTGCCATTCCCCGAAGGTGTTCGAGACCTCGTAGAGGATCGCCCGAAGCTCGCCGTCGGGCCCGTGGCAGAACCACACCGAGATCGGGTTGAACGCGTACCCGAACACGCGAGGGAAGGCGAGGATGCGGACGGGTCCGCCTTCGAGGTCGATGTCCGCCTCGGCGAGCCTCCCCTCGATCCACGGTCGCAGCGGCGATCCGTCCCGGGCCCCGTGGTCGGCGTCATGGAAGCTGACCGGCGCGCGGCGGTTCAGGCCGAAGCCGGGGACCCGGCGGTCGAGCTCCGGCAGCTCGTCGAGGTCGGCGAGTAGGTACCACACCCCGTACGACATGCGATGGCGCCGGGGGAAGAACCGTTCGTGCATCACGTTCCCGACGTAGAGGGCGCTGTGCATGCTCATCCCCCGACCCCTGCCGGTTCGAGGCTGATCGCGGAATGGGGCGGCTCGGCCGGTTCGGTCGCCCACGGTGCGGGCGCGCCGAGCCTCGCGGCGACCTCGAGTCCGGCGCGCAGGCCGTCCTCGTGGAACCCGTACCCGCAGTAGCTTCCGCAGAACCAGGTGCGGCGGACCCCCTGCACCGACGCCAACTCCGACTGCGCCCGGACGGAGGCTCGGTCGTACTGGGGATGGTGGTACACGAACGACGCGACCCGATCGCGGGGCTCCTCGACCGGGTTCAGCGTCACGAACACCGGGCGTTCGGTGTCGAGGTTCTGCAGCAGGTTCATCCAGTAGGTGAGCGAGACGCCCCCTTCGGCGCCGGCGCCACCACGCTCCCGCGCCTGGTAGTTCCAGCTCGACCAAGCCCGCCGCCGCCGCGGCATCGCGGCGGGGTCGCGATGGAGCACCGCCAGGTTCTCCTGGTACGTGAACGACCCCAGCAGGTGTCGCTCCTCGGTCGTGGCGTCGTGTCCGAGCATCGTCAGGGCGGTGTCGGCGTGCGTGGCGACGACCACGTGGTCGAATCGCTCGGCGCGTCCCTGTCGGTCGCGGACCAGCACCGAGTCGGGTTCGCGCACCACCGAATCGACAGGGGTCGCGAGGCGGACGTCGTCGAACGCCGCGGCGACCAGACGCACGTACTCGCGACTCCCGCCCGTCACCGTGCGCCACTGCGGGCGGTTCCCGAGGTCGAGCAGTCCGTGGTTGTCGAGGAAGCCGGCCATCGTCGCCGCCGGGTAGGAGAGCATCTGGCGCAGGTTCGAGGACCAGATGCACGCCACCATGGGCAGCAGGAAGTCGTCGCGGAACGCCGACGAGTAGCCGGCGTGTTCGAGCCACTCGCCCGTGGACTCGCCGGGTTCCCGCCCGACCATCGCCTTCGCCTCGCGGCTGAACCGCACGACCTCACGGACCATCCGCCGGTACGAAGGTCGCAGTAGGTTCGACGGCTGCGCCAGCATGCCGAGCGCGCGCGCGCGGTACTCGAACGCTCCGCCCTCAGCCGAGACCGAGAACGACATGTCGCTCGGCTCGGTTGCGACGCCGGTCGCGTCGAACAGCCGCACGAGGTTCGGGTAGTTCCGCTCGTTGTAGACGATGAAGCCGGTGTCGACGGGCACGGCGCGGCCGCGGTCTTCGATCTCCACGGTGTTGGCGTGTCCTCCGAGGCGCTGCTCGGCTTCGAACACCGTGACCTCGTGGTGCCGGGAGAGGGCCCAGGCGGCACCCAGCCCCGAGATGCCACTACCGATCACGGCGATCCTCACGTCCGACTCCTCGTCTCCATCGTCCTCGGTCACCTGCTCCGGCGACCACTGCTCACGTCTTCGCGCCTGACCGGGCGTCGGACCGCTTCCGAGCAGACCGGCTGTTGGACGCGGTACCCTTTGGGGAGTTCCGGCACGCGCTCCTTCGAGCGACCCACCCAGCGTGTCACACTGGTGCAGAGGTTTCGGTGCTGAACCTATGCACAAACCCATGCGGCACCAGCCGGCCGACGAACCGGGAACGACCGAGGAGCGAGCACATGACCCCAGCGAACGGAGCGGGCGCCCCCCGCATGTCCAGCGAGGCGATCCTGCACGAGCTGATGCCCCAGGTGGGTTCGGCACTCGACCGCCACGTGGCGACCACGTCGGAGTGGATGCCGCACGACTACGTGCCGTACGAAGAGGGTCGCAACTTCATCAAGGAGCCGTGGGATGCCGCCGACTCACGGCTCCCCGACGTGGCGCAGACCGCCCTCGAGGTCAACCTGCTCACCGAGGACAACCTGCCCTACTACCACCTGAGCCTGTGGCGCACGTTCGGGAACGAGGAGGCCTGGGGCGAGTGGGTCCGGCGGTGGACCGCCGAGGAAGGCCGACACGCGATCGTGCTGCGCGACTACCTCACGGTCACGCGCGGCGTCGACCCGACGGTCTTGGAGCAGGGGCGCATGGATCAGGCGCTGCGCGGTTGGTACCCGGAGTTCGCCGAGCAGGGGCCGCTCGACGGCGTCGTGTTCACGACGATCCAGGAACTCGCGACTCGCATCTCTCACCGCAACACCGGTGCGATCACCGACGACGAGACGGCCGAGAAGCTCTGTGCGCGCGTCGCCACCGACGAGAACCTGCACTACGTCTTCTACCGCGACATGGCGGTCAGCGCGATCGAGCTCGATCCGAACGCGATGGTCGAGGCGATGCATCGGCAGATCACGAACTTCGCGATGCCCGGTGCGGGCATCCAGGGCTTCCGTGAGAAGGCCAAGGCGATGGCGCAGGCCGGCATCTACAACCTCCGGATCCATCACGACCAGGTGCTGCGGCCGATCCTCGACAAGCACTGGAAGCTCGCCGACCTGCAGGGCCTCAGCGATCACGCGAAGCGCCTGCGCGAGGAGGTCTACGCGTACGTGGAGAGGCTCGACCGGGTCGCGACGAAGCTCGGGGAGCCCCTCGGTCCGGTGCGCGGCGACATCTCGAGCGACCCGATCGGTCAGGCCTGACCGAGACGCCCTAGCCGGTCTCGATGGTGTAATCGGTCCGCGTGATCGACGACGGGGTCGCGGCGGTCATCTTCACGTTCGAGATGACCGCGCTCGCGGCGTCGCACCCGGAGAGATCGAGGTTCGACGCCGCCGCGTCGCCGCTCCGCGTGGCAGATCCGACCGGCGTGACCGAGACCGAACCGCCGGTGAGGCAGGCGACCCCGACGCGCAGCACGCCTCGGCCGCCGTCGTGGGTGACCGAGAGGTCGGTGCCCGCGGCCGTTGGCAGGCCGATCCAGTTCAACGCGAAGTCGTTCGGGATCGTCCGTGAGATCGAGTCGGGAGCGGCCCCGAGCGTCGCGTGATCGTCGTTCGGGCCCGCTGCCAGCGCGTACGCGGGCCCCTCGTCGAGGCAGTACTTCCGCGGCGTCGATGAACAGCCGGCCAGGAACCGCAGCGCGATCGCCGCACCGTGGTACGCGTCGGCGAGGGTGGTGTTCTCGGCCTTGAACGCCTTCGCGAGCGCTTCGAGGTTGGTGGAGTTCCCCTTGCCGACCAGTTCCCAGAACGTCTGATAGACGGCCTCCGAACCGTTGCGCTCGCCCGAGCCGAAGCGCTCCGCCATGGCCCGGAACACCGCCCAGTAGGGGTACGGCGACTTGGTGTATCGGCCCATCGGCTGCGCGAACACTGGCCAGAGGTAGTTGTAGCTGTCGTTCGATGAGTCGAAGACCTCGTCCTCCATCCATGTGGCCAGGCCCTCCACCATGACGTCTCCGGCCTTGCCTGCTCCGCCGAGGGCGCCGTACCCGAACTGGATCGAGTGGTTGAACTCGTGTGCGGCGGTCGCTCGCAGGGCGTCGAGCGGCGTTCCGGGGAACGTCCGAAGTTCCGGTTCAGCACCATGCAGCTCGCGACCGCGTCCCGGTCGTTCCAGGGGGTCGAGGGGTTGTTGCCGGCGACCCGCGTGCCGGCGACGTAGCCGTACAAGCCGGTGCCGAGCTTCTCGATGCGCACCGGGTACCGCTGGCCGGGCGGATAGCTGACCGGGTCCTTCGGGGGTTTGGCCCAGCCGAACCTGCCGATCTCGGCCGTCCACGTGGCCTCGAGTGCGGTCGTGTACGAGCCGACCGACAACCCCTGCAACGCCGAGGCCTTGAACTGCACGTAGAAGTGCGATGTCGACCTGGTCTGGGGAAGCGAGCCGCTCGTACCAGGGCAGGCGAACGTGGAGCCCCGAAGCTGGATGCGAGCTGCCACTGCGGCG
>CAWGUD010000039.1:0-32395 GCA_963825685.1 uncultured Actinomycetes bacterium
CGCCGTTGAAGACCACGGTTCCCTCGGTGATCTGATAGCCGGGCCGGCCCATGATCACGTTGCTGAGCGTGGACTTGCCCGAGCCGTTGGGTCCCATCAACGCGTGCGTCTCACCCTGGCGCACCACGAGGTCGATGCCGTTCAGGATCTGCTTGCCCTCGATCGTCGCGTGCAGGTCCCGCACCTCGAGGGTCGCCGCTCCCGCGCCGTCGCCGTTCGTCGTCTCAGCCATCGTCCTCACACCTCGATCATCACGTCGTCGCCGTCGACCGTCACCGCGAAGGTGTCGACGGGTTGGGTCGCAGGCAGCGTCTTCGCGCTGCCCGTGTTCAGGTCGAACGTCGATCCATGCTTGGGGCACTCGATCGTCTCGAGGTCGACGTCGACCTCGCCCTCGTCCAGGTAGTACTTCGCGTGGCTGCAGATCGCGTCGAGCGCGCGGAACCCCTCGTCGCCCAGGTTCACGACCGCGACCTCACGGCCGTCGAGGGAGTAGCGCCGTGCCTCGCCGGGCGGCACGTCCTTCGTCTCGCAGACTCGCACGGCCATCAGCGGATGCCCTCGGCCAGCTCGGCGGCGATCGCGGCCTCGGCGCCCACGCGCACCTCGTCGATCTGCACGCGGTCGAGCACCTCCTGGAAGAACCCGGTCACGATCAGCCGCTCCGCCTCGTCGTGCGGGATCCCGCGGGACTCGAGGTAGAACAGCGTGTCGTCATCGACCGGCCCGACGCTCGCCGCGTGCCCACACTTCACGTCGTTCGCCTCGATCTCCAGGTTCGGGATCGCGTCGGCTTTCGCGTGCTCGCTCAGGACGATGTTGCGGCTCGTCTGCATCGCGTCGGTCTTCTGTGCGCCGGGGCGCACGTAGACCCAGCCCGAGTACACGGCTCGGCTGCGGTCGCGGAGCGCGCCCTTGTACAGCAGGTCGCTCGTGCAGTTCGGCGCCACGTGCTCTTGGCTCGACCGGTGATCGAAGTGCTGCTCGCCGTCGGCGAAGAACACCCCCAGCTGCTCGCTGAAGCCGCCGGGCTCGGCGAGCTCGACCTCGGTCTCCGTGCGTGCCAGATCGGCGCCGAAGCCCAGGCTCAGGGTCCGCAGGTCGGCGTCGCGCCCCACGCGCGCACGCTGGACGGCGAGGTGCGTCATGCCGGCGCCCCAGTCCTGGATCGCCGCGTACCGGACGTGGGCGCCGTCGCCCATGTGGATCTCGGTGATCGCGTCGCTGAACGCACGCGTCAGGTCGGGCGAGGCGTAGCGCTCGATGAACGTCACCTCGGCGCCCGCCTCCACCACGATCAGGGTGTGCGGGAACACCGCGGCCCCGTCGACGTCGACGTAGGTCAACGTCTGCAGCGGCAGGTCCACCTTCGTGTCGCGCGGCACGTACAGGAACGTGCCGCCGGTGCGGAACGCCGCGTGCATCGCCGTGAACCTGGTGCGCTTGCTCGGCACGAGGTCGTGCAGGTATCGCTCGACCAGCTCTGGATGCGACGCGGCGGCCGCGTCGAGGTCGCTGAAGACGACGCCCTTGGCCGCGAGCCCCGGATCGAGATGGGTCACCATCACGTCGGAGTCGTGCTGGATCTGCAGGCCGGCACGCTCGCCGATCTCACCGGCGGCCTCGAGGACCTCGCCCGGCACGCCGTCGAGGTTCTCCGCTCGTCCGCCAGCCGTGTAGGGCGCGAACGTGAGCTCGAGCTCGGACAGGTCGGTGTAGCGCCACTCCTCGGTCTCGTGCGACGGCATCGGCAGGGCCTCGAAGTCGGCGAACGCCTGCCGTCGCAGGTCGCCGGTGAACCCGGCGGCCTCGGGCAGGCTCGCCAGGGCGCGCTCGTCGAAGGTGGTCATCGCGGTCCTAGCCGACCGAGCCTTCCATCTGGAGCTCGACCAGGCGGTTCAGCTCGACGGCGTACTCCATCGGCAGCTCCCGCGTGATCGGTTCGATGAACCCGTTCACGATCATCGCGGTCGCCTCGACCTCGGAGAGTCCCCGGCTCATCAGGTAGAAGAGCTGGTCGTCACCGACCTTCGAGACCGTCGCCTCGTGGCCGAGCGCGGCCGTCTCCTCTTCCACCTCGATGTAGGGGTACGTGTCGCTGCGGCTCTCGTCGTCGAGGATCAGCGCGTCGCAGCGCACGTTCGACTTCGCGTGGTGCGCGCCGGGCTCGACCCGAACGAGACCGCGGTACCCGGTACGTCCGCCGTCCTTCGAGACTGACTTCGACGTGATCACGCTCGTCGTGTAGGGGGCGGCGTGGATCGCCTTGCCCCCGGCGTCGGTGTGCATGCCCTTGCCGGCGTAGGCCACGGAGAGCACCTCGCCGCGAGCGCCCTTGCCCATCAGGTAGATCGACGGGTACTTCATCGTGACCTTCGAGCCGATGTTGCCGTCGACCCATTCCATGACGGCGTCCTCGTCGGCGATGGCGCGCTTCGTGACGAGGTTGTAGACGTTCGTCGACCAGTTCTGGATCGTCGTGTACCGAACGCGCGCGCCCTTCTTCGCCTTGATCTCGACCACGGCGGAGTGCAGCGAGTCGCTCGTGTAGATCGGGGCCGAGCAGCCTTCCACGTAGTGCACGTAGCTGCCCTCGTCGGCGATGATCAAGGTGCGCTCGAACTGCCCCATGTTCTCCGCGTTGATGCGGAAGTACGCCTGCAACGGGATGTCGACGTGCACGCCCGGCGGCACGTAGATGAACGAGCCCCCCGACCACACGGCCGAGTTCAGCGCCGCGAACTTGTTGTCGTTGGCGGGGATCACCGTGCCGAAGTGCTCGCGCACGAGGTCGGGGTAGTCGCGCAGGGCGCTGTCCATGTCGGTGAAGATCACGCCCATCTGGTCCAGCTCGTCCTTGATCTTGTGGTAGACGACCTCGCTCTCGTACTGCGCGCTGACGCCGCCCAGGTACTTCTGCTCCGCCTCTGGGATGCCCAGCTTGTCCCAGGTGCCGCGGATGTCGTCCGGGAGCTCGTCCCAGTTCGCGGCCTGCTTCTCCGTGGAGCGGATGAAGTAGTAGATGTTCTGGAAGTCGATGTCGGACAGGTCGGCGCCCCACCAGGGCATGGGTCGCATGTCGAAGTACCGCAGGCTCTTCAGACGGTACTTCCGCATCCAGTCGGGCTCGTCCTTGAGCGCGGAGATCTCCTCCACGACGCGTTCGTTCAGACCCCGCTTCGGCTCGAAGACGGCGTGCGAGGGGTCCTTCCAGTCGAACCGGTACCCCTTGGCGAGCTCTTCGAGGTGCTCTTCCTGTGTGACGGCCATCGGTGGCGGCTCCTCGCGGGTCGGTCGTCGGACACCGCCCGGCGGCGGTGCTGCGAACACATCGATGCTACCCGCGGACGAGGCCTAAAGTCCACCGGGGAGGTCGGATTTGCGCGCGCCACCACACGTTGCATACCCTTCGGCCCACCAGACGAGGGGGAGATGCGTGGACGGAGCGGGAGCGGCAGGCGGAGGTAGGTCGAAGACCGGCGTCAAGATCCTGGCGGCGGTGATCGTCGTGGGAGCGCTCGCGGTCGCGGCGACGACCGGTGATTCGTGGGCGGTCCGGTCGATCCTGGTGCTGGTCGCCGGCGACGTGGCGGTGCGGCTCTGGCGGTGGTGACGCGGCGGCGGATCGACGCCGTCGCCCTGGCGGGAGGGCTCGGACTCGCTCGCGCTCTGCGCGATCCCGGCCTCGAGCGGCCGGGTCGACGGGGCCGAGCGAGCGGTCTTCGAGGCGATCAACGGGCTGCCCGATGCCATCGAGGCGGCGATGCTGGCTGCCCAGTTCCTCGGGGTGCTCGCGATCGGTCCGCTCGTCGCGGCGATCGCCCTGGTCGCCCGACGCCCGCGGCTCGCGGTCGCGGCGCTCCTCGTCACGGCCGGGAAGCTGATGGCCGAGCGGCTCGTCTGGAAGGTCGTGCAGCGCAACCGGCCCGGCGAGACCGAGCCCGACGCGATCGTCCGTGGTGGATCGGCGACGACGGGCGTGTCGTTCGTGAGCGGACACGTCGTGCTCACCGCGGGTCTCGCTTGGGTGGCGACCCCCTACCTGCACGGCCGATGGCGGATCGTGCCGTGGGTGATCGTCGCCCTGGTCTCGTTCGCCCGCATCTACCTGGGAGCCCACAACCCGCTCGACGTGGCAGGGGGGTTCGGCCTCGGCCTCGCGATCGGAGGCGCGGTCAACCTCGCGCTCGGCGTGCCGGCGGAAGGGCCTGTTGCGGCGGAAAGGCCCGATGCGACGGCCGGTGACTCGCCGGGGGCCGGGGCCTGACGGCCCCGGCCGGCGGCCGACCGAGGTCGGCGCTACCCGCCCAGCTCCACCGGCGCCCCGACCAACGAGCCGTACTCGGTCCATGACCCGTCGTAGTTCTTGACCTGTTCGTAGCCCAGGAGCTCCTGCAGGGCGAACCACGTGTGGCTCGAGCGCTCACCGATCCGGCAGTAGGCGATGATCTCCTTGTCGGGGGTGATGCCCTCGGCCTCATAGAGCTCCCGCAGCTCGTCGGCGCTCTTGAACGTGCCGTCGTCGTTCGCCGCGTTCACCCACGGGATGTTCGCGGCGCCCGCGATGTGACCGGGCACCTGCGACTGTTCCTGAGGCAGGTGATCGGGAGCCAGCTTCTCGCCACGGAACTCCTCGGGCGAGCGCACGTCGACGAACCCGCTGGCACCCCCCACCTTGCCGATCACCTCGTCGCGGAGCGCCCGGATCTCGGGGCGCTCGGCGCCGGCGATCGTGAAGCCTGTGGCTGCGTGGCTCGGCACCTCCTGGGTCAGTTCACGGCTCTCGAGTTCCCACTTCTTCCGGCCGCCGTTCAGCAGCTTCACGTCGTCGAACCCGCGGAGCTTCAACAGCCAGTAGGCGTACGCGGCGAACCAGTTGTTGTTGCCCCCGTAGAGCACGACCGTGGTGCCCTCGCCGACGCCTGCCTCCGAGAGCAGTCGCGAGAAGCCCGCCTGGTCCTGGAAGTCACGCCCGACCTCGGCGTGCAGGTCCGTGGTCCAGTTCCACTTCACGGCGCCGCGGATGTGGCCCTTGTCGTACGCCGTGGTGTCTTCGTCGACCTCGATCACCCGCACGGCAGGATCGTCGAGGTGCTCCTCGAGCCAGTCGGTACTGACGAGGACGTCGGGATTCGCGTAGTCGGTCACGTCGATCGGTCCTTCCTCCCCGGTCGGGGAAACGAGAACGGCGGCCGCACGATGCGGCCGCCGTCCGATGTTCTCGGTCCGGAGATGGTGATTCAGTGGCCGCGGTGCGTGTGCATCCCCGGGTCGGCGCCGGTCCCCGGACAGCACAGGCGGGACGGGATCATGGCCGCCACCTCCCCGATGCACCTCGTCCGGACCAAATCACAGCTCCTCGGTCGGATTTGCAGGTGCGATACCTATCGCATCTGCAACGGCGCCGTCAAACAGGCTCCGCCGCGGGGTCCGAGCTCATCCGACGCTCAGAAGATGCCGAGGGCGGCCTTCGCCTCGTCGGACATCATCTCCGGCGTCCACGGCGGGCGCAGCACGAACTCCGGCCGCACCTCGTCGACGCCGGGGATGCCTCGCAGGAACGAGCGCATCTGGTCCTCGATCATCGGCCCGATCGGGCACCCCATCGTGGTGAGCGAGTACTGGATGTCGACGCCGCCGTCACCATGCACCTGGACGTCGTAGACGAGGCCCAGGTCGACGATGTTCAGTCCGAGCTCGGGGTCATAGACGTTCTTCAGCGCCTCGAAGACGGCGTCGCGCGTCTCGCCGTCCGGCGCCTCGACGGCGTCCCGTGCGTCGACACCGTCGCTTCCTGCGTCAACCGCGATCTCTTCGTGCATGCGCGCATCCTGTCTCGACTCGTCCTATCCTGAACAGCGTACCCGTACTTCCCCAAGATGAAGGAGCGTGTCCCGCCCATGTCGGAGTCGCCGATCCGTGCGCTGATCGTGGACGACCACCCCGTGACCCGCGAGGGGCTCCGCACCGCGCTGGAGCTCTCCGACGAGATCGTCGTGGTCGTCGGCGAGGCGGCGACGGGCGAGGAAGCGGTCGAACAGGCCCGCGAGCTCACCCCCGATGTCGTCTTCATGGACGTGCGCATGCCCGGCATGGACGGCATCGAGGCCACCCGGCGCATCCGGCAGGCCGCTCCCGCCACCAAGGTCATCCTCATCACGATCGACGAGTCGCGTGGCGCGATCAGCGAGGCGATCCAGGCGGGTGTCTCGGGCTACCTGCTGAAGGACGCGTCCCCCGACGCGCTCGTCGATGCCGCCAAGAACGCGATCGAGGGGAACGCGGTGATCCATCCCCAGCTCACGAAGACGTTCATCGAAGAGGTGCGCCTCGGTGAGGGCGATGGCCCACGGGCGGCCCCCTTGTCCAAGCGCGAGCGCGAGATCCTGCAGAAGGTCGCCGACGGGTCGACGACGCGCCAGGTCGCCACCGAGCTCGGGATCTCCCCTCACACCGTGAAGACCCATCTCGAGCGCATCTTCGAGAAACTCGGTGCGAACGACCGCGCCCAGGCGGTGGCGATCGCGATCCGCACCGGCATCGTGCACTGACGACCGGCTCTCGACGGTCCTCAACCGGCTCCCACCGGGGCCGATATGAACAGCACATGCTCCGTTCCGTGCTGCTCTGCGACACGGCGGACGAGATCTCGGCGCTGCGGGTCGCGGCCGTCGGCGAACCGGATCTCGTCGTCGAGGTCACCTCCGACGCGCTCCGCGCGATCGAGGCGGCCGCCCGAGCTCGGCACGACGTCGTGGTCTGCCGCCTCTCCATGGAGGGATTCTCGGGCACGGAGCTGCTCGCCCGCATCAGAGCCTCGTCGCCGGACTCGCGCGTCGTCGTCCGTCTGCCCCTCGATGACGTCGCGCGGGCAGCCTCGTGTCTCGCCGACGGCGCGCGCGGGGTCATCGCCACCGACGACGATCCGCGCGAGGTCATGGCCTCGGTCCGGTCGGCGGCCGGGGGCGGCGTGTCGCTGTCTCCCCGCATCGCCCGCTCGATCGGCGACGCGCTCATCGGATCGATCGGCACGACCGAACGACTCGGCACCGAGCTCGAGGACCTCCGACACAGCGTCGCCCAGGGCACCTCGGCCAAGGCCGACTTCCTGTCGAACATCTCCCATGAGCTCCGGACGCCGGTGACCGTCGCCAAGGGCATCGCCTACGTGTTGAACAACCCGTCGATCGGCGAGGACGAGCGGACGGAGTTCCTCGGCGAGCTCCAGGGTTCCCTGGACAAGCTGATGGGTCTCGTCGACGAGATCATCACGATGTCCGAGCTCGAACGCGGCACCTTCGAGCTCAGTGTGGCCGAGGTGGACCTCGCCCCGGCGATCGATCGCGCGCTCGCGGTCGCACGTGAGCAGCATCCGACGATCCGCATCGAGGCATCCATCGCGGCGCCGCTGCGCACCCTCGCCGACGAGCAACGCCTCGAGGGGGTCGTCGCCGAGCTGCTGGACAACGCGTGCCGGTACTCCCCCGACGGGATGCCGGTCCACGTGTCGGCGCGCTCGATGTCCGAGGGGATCGTCGTGAGCGTCACCGACCGGGGTGAAGGGCTGGACCGAACCGTCGCGAAGCGTTCGTTCGACGAACCGTTCTCGACCGGTGAAGGCGTGTTGCGCAAGGAGAAGGCAGGCGTCGGGGTCGGGCTGCATCTCGCGCGACAGCTGGTGATCGAGCACGGCGGCACCTTGTGGACCGACCCGCTGCCCGGCGGCGGCACGCGGGCTTCGTTCTGCATCCCACCACCGGATGCTCGCGGGGACGTTCGGTCGGCCGGCGCGGCCTGAGCGGCTTCCCCCGAGACCGTGGCAGCGAACGTCCGGGTGGCCTATCCTCACGTGGGGGTCGCGTGCGGAGAACCGTCTTGGGGATGACGATCGCCCTTGTGGGCACCGGGTGCGTCGCGCCCTCGACGATCGACGCCCCCGCGGTCGCCGGCACGATCGAGGTCCTCTCGTCCCCGACCCCCTTCACCCAGGTCAACGCCGGGCCCGTCTCGGCGATGGTCCCCGACGGCTGGGAGGCCCACCCCCCGGCGGAGATCGGGTTCCGAGGGGGGTTCCAGGCGTCGCCCCATCCGGAGCGTTGGCGACGCATGGACGGCGGCGTTCCGGGGATGTCGGCGACGTGGGTCGACGCCACTCGGGTCGGTATGCCGTCGGACTTCTACTACCTGGCGGCCACGGGTCCGCTCCTGGCGAACCTGACGGAGTCCCGGCGGTGCCGCGCCGACGCTCCTCGGGTGTTCGTGGATCGACGACCCGAGTTCTCCGCCGGAGGGCCGACCCACGGCGACTACGTCGCTCGGGGGGAAGGCACGTGCGAGGTTCGAGGCGTCTCGACGCGCTGGGCCTACTTCGTCGCCGCGCCCGGCTACGGACCGGTGCATGAGATCGGCATCCCCGCCTCCGGGCTCTACGTCGTCGTGGCGGTCGCCCCCGAGGGGGATCGCGCCGACGCACTCCTCGACCGGTTGATCCGCCACACATCGTTCGGCGGGTCGTCGGTCGAGGACCTGGTCGACGCGGTCGAAGGAAGGTCACGCGCCCCGCTGAGATAGGAGTTCGGTCAGCGCGGGTTGCGATCCACGAAGGGCGGTCGCACCACATCCGCGACTCCCCGCCGTCCGCGGATGTCGACCTCCACCTCGTCGCCCGTGGTGGCGGCGTCGGCGGGCCAGAGGTAGGCGAGGCCGATGCCGGTCTGCAGCAGCGGTGAGAACGTACCGCTCGTGACCTCGCCGATCAGCTGGTCCTCGACGAACACGGGGTAGTGGGCTCGCGGGATGTGCCGACGCTCCCGCATCCGAAGACCCACCAACCGGCTCGGCAGGCCCTCCTCTCGTTGCCGGAGCAGCGATGCTCGTCCCCGGAACTCGCCCTTGTCGAAGGAGACGGCCCACGAGAGCCCGGCCTCCAGGGCGGTGACGGACTCGAACAGGTCCTGCCCGTAGAGCGGATACCCCATCTCGAGCCGAAGCACGTCGCGGGCCGCGAGACCACAGGGTGCGCCGCCGTAGGGCTCCATCGCCTCGAGCAGCGCGCTCCACAGGTCGTGGGCCACGTCCTGGAACGTGAACAGCTCGAACCCGACCTCGCCCGTGTACCCCGACCGCGTGACGATCACGGGTCGTCGCTTGTACTCCGACTCGGCGCACTGCATGAACGCGAGGTCTCCCGCCTCAGGGAACAGCCGTTGCATGACATGGACAGACTCGGGCCCCTGGACCGCGAGGAAGCACCAGTCCTGGTGGTACATCAGGTGCAGACGGTCGTCGGCAGGCGTCTCCTCCAGGATCTGCAGGACCCGGTGCGCATTGGCCGCATTGGGGACGACGAAGTACCGCTCGTCGTCGAGGCGATACACGATGAGGTCCTCGATCACTCCGCCACCCTCGTTCAGCACCAGGTTGTAGAGCGCCTCACCGACGGCGGCTCGGGACACGTCGTTGGTGACGACCCGCTGCAGCAGGCCCAGGGCTCCGGGCCCCTGGACATCGACCTTCCCCAGATGCGTGAGGTCGAACAGCCCCACCCGCTCGCGGACCGCCTCGTGCTCCTTCAGTGCCCCGGCGTACTCGATCGGCATCAGCCACCCGCCGAACGGACCGAGCTTCGCACCGAGCGCCCGGTGCTCGGCCTCGAGCGGGGTGTGCTGCAACGCCGCGGGCTCGTCCACGCCCGGCATCGTAGCCGCTCACAGGAAGCCCGGTAGACTGGCTCGTCGGATGGGTGATGCGTACGACGTAGCCGTGATCGGAGGCGGGACCGCGGGGTACTCCGCCGCCCTGCGCGCCGCCCAACTCGGCCTGCGCGTGGCCCTCGTCGAGCGTGACGATCGCATCGGCGGCACGTGTCTGCTCCGCGGGTGCATCCCCACGAAGGCTCTGCTGCAGTCGGCCGCGGTGATGGACGCCATCGATCGGTCCGACGAGTGGGGAATCAAGGCCTCCGGCGAGCCCGACTGGTCGGCCGTGAAGGCGTTCGAGGACTCGGTCGTCGACAAGCTGGTCAAGGGTGTCACCGGTCTGATCTCGGCTCGCAAGATCGACGTCGTGCACGGACTGGCCCGGTTGGTACCCGGCCGGATCGCCCTCGATGTCGGTGGGTCTCGGCTCGAGGCCAGCGACCTCGTGATCGCGACCGGATCCGCCCCGAAACTGCTCCCCGGCATCGAGCGGACCGACCGCATCATCACGAGCGACGAGGCGCTCTGGTACGACCGTATCCCCAGCTCGGCGGTCGTGATCGGCGCCGGCGCGGTCGGTCTCGAGTTCGCGTCGCTCTACCGATCGTTCGGCGCTGACGTCACCCTCGTCGAGGCGCTCCCGCGGCTCGCGCCGCTCGAGGACGACGAGGTGTCCAAGGAGATCGCGCGCGCGTACCGCAAGCGAGGCATCACCACGGCGGCCGGAGCGTCCGTCCAGGGGGTCGTCGACACGGGCGACGCGGTCGAGGTGACCTACGACGCCGGGAAGGGCCCCGTGAACGTCTCCGCCGACGTCTGCCTCGTCGCGACGGGGCGTGGCCCGGTGACCGCGGGACTCGGCCTCGCGGAGGCAGGGGTCTCCATCCACGACAAAGGATCCGTGAACGTCGACGCTCAGCTGCGCACGAACGTCGACCACGTGTGGGCGATCGGCGACGTGGCCTCGACCCCGTTGCAGCTCGCCCACGTGGCGTTCACCGAGGGGTACGCGGTCGCCGAACGCATCGCGGGCCTCGACGTGGCCGAGATCGAGTACGTGAACATCCCGAAGGTCACCTACTGCACGCCTGAGATCGCGAGCGTGGGACTGACCGAGGCGCAGGCTCGCGAGGCCGGACTCGACGTCACGGTCGACAAGGTCGACTTCCGCGCGATCGGCAAGGCGAACATGCTCGGCGAGGGTGGATTCGTGAAGGTCGTCGCCGAGACCGACGGCCCGGTTCGCGGCGTGCACATGATCGGGCCCCACGTGACGGACCTGATCGCCGAGGGCATGCTCATCGTGAACTGGGAAGCGATGCCCACCGAGGTGGCGGCCATGATGCACCCCCACCCGTCCTTGTCCGAAGGCATCGGCGAGGCGCACCTGGCGCTCGCCGGCAAGCCCCTGCACACCCCGTGAGGAGCGAGCGAGTGGCGACCGAAGTCGACCCGGCCGGCATCCCCGCCGAGACGTCGGGCGCCCGACGGCCCCTGCCCGACGACGAGTTGGTCGAGATGCTGCACATGCTCAAGCTGAGCCGGTACTTCGACGAGCGCATGGAGGCCTTGTACCGCCAGGGCCGACTGCCGGGAGCGATCTACTCGGGTCGCGGACAGGAGGGCACGCACGTCGGTGCCGCGTGGGCCCTGCGCCCCGACGACTCGCTCTTCCCGACGCACCGCGACCTCACCGCGCAGCTGACGAAGGGCCTGGACCTCAAGCGAGTGATGGCGCAGTTCTGGGCTCGCATCGACGGCTACACGCGCGGACGCGACGGCAACAGCCACATCGGCGACTGGTACGGCAACAAGACGTTCACGGTGATGTCGCATCTGCCGATCGCGTATCCGGTCGCCGTGGGGGCAGCGCTCGCGTACAAGCTCAAGAGCGAGCCCAACGTGGCCCTCGCGATCTGCGGCGACGGCGCCACCTCGAACGGTCGCTGGCACGAGGCGATCAACACGTCGGCGGTCCATCGGCTTCCGGTCGTCTGGGTCGTGAACAACAACCAGTTCGCGTACTCGACCCCGAACGTGCTCGAGTTCGCGATCCCGACGATCGCCGAGAGGGCGGTCGCCTACGGCATCCCGGGAGTGCGCGTCGACGGCGGCGACGTGCTCGAGGTCTTCGAGGCCACGCGCGCGGCCGTCGAGCGCGCTCGCGCCGGGGAAGGGCCGACCCTGATCGAGGCGGTGTCGCTGCGATGGCGGGGGCACGCCGGTCACGACCCGGCGAAGTACATGCCCGACGAGCTGCTCCAGGAGTACATGGCGAACCACGATCCGGTGCGCAACTTCGAGGAGTACCTCCTCTCCGAAGGGGTCGTCACGAAGGACGACATCGATGCGATCGCGCAGCGCGTGGAGGCGGAGTTCGACGAGGGCTACGAGTTCGCCCTCGCCTCGCCGTTCCCCGAGCCCGGTGACGCCACGAAGGGCCTCTGGGTCGAGGACGGCTACTGGACGAGCGAGCCGGGCCGCGGTGGCGGCACGGAGGCCGGCTGATGGCGACCACGGCGAAGGTCGAGGCGGGCGCCGCCGGCCACGGCGCGGAGCCGCGCGGCAAGCGCGGAGACGACGGCCAGGCCACCTACCTGATCGCGATCGCCGAGGCCCTCTGGGAGGAGATGGAACGCGACGAGCGCGTCTACATGCTCGGCGAGGACATCGGGGTCTACGGCGGCGCCTTCAAGGTGACCGAGGGATTCCTCGACCGATTCGGCGGCAACCGCGTGATCGACACCCCGATCGCCGAGGAGGCGATCGTCGGCATGGCGGTCGGGTCGGCGATGGAGGGACTGCGTCCGGTCGCCGAGTTCCAGTACGCCGACTTCATGTCGTCGGGCTTCGACTCGATCTCGACGGTGCTCGGGCGCTACCACTACCGGTCCGGCGTGCCGCTGCCGGTCGTGTTGCGCGGTCCGTCGGGAGGGCTACGTGCGGGCATCGTCGTTCCACTCGGTGAATCCCGAACCGTGGTTCGCCTACGGAGGCGGCATCAAGATCGTGGCGCCCGCCTTCCCGGCCGACGCGAAGGGACTCATGAAGTCCGCGGTGCGCGATGACAACCCCGTGCTGTACCTCGAGCACAAGTGGATCTACCGACGCATCAAGGAGCAGGTGCCGACCGATCCCGACTTCCTCGTGCCGATCGGCAAGGCCGAGGTGAAGCGAGCAGGGACCGACGTCTCGATCGTCACGTACGGCGCCCTCGTGCACAAGTCGCTGGAAGCGGCCGAGAACCTCGCCCAGCGGGGCATCTCCGCCGAGGTCGTCGACCTCAGGACCGTGCACCCGATCGACGAGGAGACCGTGCTGAGCTCGATCGCGAAGACGTCGCGCGCGTTGGTCGTGAGCGAGAGCTACCGGTTCGTCGGCATCGGCGCCGAGGTCGGGGCGACGATCGCCGAGAAGGCGTTCGAACATCTCGACGCGCCGGTGACCCGCCTCTCGCCGCCGAACATGCCCGTGCCCTTCTCCCCCACGCTCGAGGACGCGTTCCTGCCCCAGGTGGCAGACATCGAGCGCGCCGTCGAGGAGTTGTCCGCTTGGTGAGCCGCGCGCCGCGCGAGGGAGGAGCCCGATGACGTCGATCCAGATGCCGCAGCTCGGCGAGACGATCGTCGAAGGCACGATCCTGAAGTGGCTGAAGGCCGAGGGCGAGGCCGTGGAGCGCGACGAGCCGCTGTTCGAGATCTCGACCGACAAGGTCGACACCGAGGTGCCGTCGCCGGTGGCGGGCACCCTCACGACGATCCTCGTCGAGGAAGGCGAGACGGTGCCTGTCGGCACACAGCTGGCAGAGGTCGCGTCCGACGAGGACGCGGAGGCGAGTGCCACCGACGCGGCCGCTCCGGCGGGTGAGGCTGCGGCGTCGTCCGCGCCGTCGGCCTCGCAGGCCAGCGGCGGGCCCAGCGACGAGACGCCGGGCCAGGGCGCGAGCGACGCCTCCGCCCCACCCGCCTCCGCCCCTGTCGCGCCTGGGCCTGCGCCCGTCGCGGCGTCGATGCCGGATCGGGGGCCTCGATCGCAGATCCTGTCGCCGCTCGTGCGCAAGCTGGCGCAGGAGCACGGGATCGACCTGTCCACGGTGAGCGGAACCGGCACCGGGGGACGGATCACCAAGGCCGACGTGATGGCGGCCGTCGCCTCCGGCGCCGGTCCGACCCCCGCGGCGGTGGCCACGGCAGCAGCACCCGCAGCGGTGGCGCCCCCGTCCGTGGGGACGGCGGCGGCCGAGGGCGAGACCGTCGAGCCGCATGTCGCACATCCGCAAGGCCATCGCGACGCACATGGTGGCGTCGGTGAACGAGACCGCGCGCGCGTGGACGATGGTCGAGGTGAACGTGGAGCACCTCGTCAGGCTGCGCGAGCGCGCGAAGGACGCGTTCCTCGCGGCGCACGGGGTGAAGCTGACGTACCTGCCCTTCGTGGTGCGCGCGACCGTCGATGCGCTGCAGGCGTTCCCGGCGGTGAACTCGCGGATCGTCGGCGACGACGTCGTCACGCCTCGGGCGGTGCACATGGGGATCGCCGTGAGCTACGACGCCGGATTGATCGTGCCGGTGATCCGCAACGCCGACGTGATGAACAGCGTGGGGGTCGCCCGGGCGATCGCCGACCTCGCCGCTCGAGCTCGCTCGCACCAGCTGAAGCCCGACGAGGTGCAAGGCGCCACGTTCACGATCACGAACCCCGGCCCGTACGGGTCGCTGATCAGCGTGCCGATCATCAATCAGCCGAACGTGGGCATCCTCTCGCTCGACGGCATCCAGCGTCGGCCCGTCGTGGTCGAGGGTGACGCGATCGCGGTGCGCAGCATGGTCTACGTCTCGATGTCGTGGGACCACCGCCTGATCGACGGCGAGATCGCCACGCGGTTCCTCGCCCGCGTCAAGCAGAACCTCGAGAGCTGGGACTTCGCCGAGGACCTCGGGATCTGATGGCCCGGCGAACCTGGCTCTTCGAGCCCGAGGGCGTCGTCCCGTACGACGCCGCGAACGACGCGATGCACGACCTGGCGCGGCGGCGACTCGACGATGCGGTCCCGGATGCCGCGATCCTGCTCCAGCACCCCCCCGTGTTCACGGCCGGCCGGCGGGCCAAGCCCGAGCATCTCGTCTGGAGCGAGGACGAAGCCGCCGCGCACGGTGCCGAGGTGCATCACATCGATCGGGGTGGCTCGTTCACCTTCCACGGACCGGGACAGCTCGTGGGATACCCGATCCTGCACCTCGGCGGTCGCCCCGACGCCGCCCGGTACCTGCGCTCGCTCGAGGCCGCCGTGATCAGGACCGGCGCGGAGCTCGGGGTGGAGCTGCACCGACGGGATGACGTGCAGACGGGTGTGTTCGCGGGGGACGACAAGCTCTGCGCGATCGGCGTGCGCCTGATGCGAACCCGGGTGACGCTCCACGGATTCGCGATCAACTGCGACACCGACCTCTCGTGGTTCGACGGCATCGTGGCCTGCGGGCTCCCCGACAACGGCGTGACATCGCTCTCACGGCTGCTGGACCGCGACGTCACCGTCGAGGAGGTCCGGCCGATCGTGCGGCGCGCGCTCGCGGCGGAGTTCGATCTCGCGTTCGAGGAAGCGCCGGCCGACGAGCTGGCACTGTTCCGCTCGCCGATGGTGGCGTGAGCGACGCCGGCGCCGGCCACGGACGTCGGTCGATCGATCCCGGTCAGACGGAGTCGGCGATCAACGCGTAGCGCGGCGCGTGTTCCAGCCACCCGAGCGGCCACCCCTCGTGCAGCCGCGCGGCCCACTCGACGTCGCGCAGACGCTGGATGCGAACGCCCGTCCAGCCGGACTCATACACGGCGTCGATCAGCGGTGTCGGCGAGGGCATCCGTGCCAGCGGCAGCGCCTCCAGCACCTCGTCGGGGTACGGCGCGTGATGGTGGTCGGCGATCCCCATGACACGACGCATCATGCCGGCGACGGCGTGCTTGGCTCGGTCGGCCGGGGCGTGTGAGCCCCAGACGCCCTCGAAGAGCACGAGGCGGCCGCCGGGCGCGGTCACCGTCCGCCAGGCGCGGAGCGCGCCGACCGGATCGGGCATCGTCCACAGCACGTGGCGCTCGATCACGGCGTCGAACGGTCCGTCGGGCGGCGCCATCGCTGACCCCACCTCGAACGAGAGCTCCAGGCCTCGCGCCGCGGCCTTCTGGCGCGCCTTCGAGAGCATGCCCTCGGACAGGTCCAGAGCGGTCACGCGATACCCGAGCTCGGTCGCGAGCAGGCTCAGCGAGCCTGTGCCCGCCCCCGCGTCGAGCACCGAGACGGGCGGCTCGGGCAGGGCCCTGCGCAGTGCGGATCGCCAGGCGGCTGCCTCCAGCGGGTCGGAGACCGCATGCGACGCGGAGAGGTCATAGGTCTCGGCATCGCGATCCCAGAAGTCCCGGATGCTGTCGTGCACGTCGGACACGCTGCCTCCCCTCGGCGGTCGTCAGAAGAGTCGAGCGGCGAGCTTCGGCCGGTACTCCCCCACGAGAGGATCGTCATCGAGCGTGGCGAACACGTCGACCATCGACTCCCTCGCGAGGGCAGGGTCGTCGTCGAAGGCCGCGAGCAGTCCGTCGAGCGCCTCACGCCACCGTCCCGAGGCGGCCGCCACCCTGGCTCGCGTGATCGCATCGTCGCCCGCGAGCGAGCCCCAATCGTGGACCCGCACGGCGGCCAGGACGCGCTCCGCGTCGGGGTCGGGCACCAGGGGTTCCACGAGGGCCTTCGCCTCGTCGAACTCCCCACGGCCGACGAGGATCCGGGCGAGCCCCACGGCCGCCTCCCTGTTCTCTGGGTCCTTCTCGAGAGCGTCGCGGTATCCGGCCTCCGCCGACTCGAGATCGCCGGCGACCTCCTCCGCCAGGGCCTCGTCGGCCTCGACCTCGGCCTCGCTCGGGAGGATCGAGTCGATGAACCGGTTGACCTCGGGCTCGGGGTAGGCCCCGATGAACATGTTCACGGGCTGCCCGCCGCTGAACGCCACGACGGTCGGGATCCCCTGGCTCTGCACCGCCTGCAGCAGCGCGTTGCCGACGGCGTTGGCATCGACGTCGAGCTTGGCCAACAGGAACGCCCCCTGCCGTTCGCCGGCGACCTTCTCGAGGATCGGGCCGAGCGTGCGACACGGCGCGCACCACGAGGCCCACATGTCGACCACGACGGGGCGCTGCATCGAGCCTTCGATCACCACCTGCTCGAAGTCGGCGTCGGTGACGTCGACCACGGTGGTCGCGGTGGTCGCGGTGCTCGGCCTGCTCATGTCCACCATGCTCCTCAGCCTCTCACACGCTCACGGCTGCGACGGGCGAGCGGCGGACCGGCCGCGAGTCCACGATCACGACCCCGCCCGTAGCGCCGCAAGCGCAAGGCGTTCAACACCACCGTCACGCTCGAGACGGCCATCGCGGCCGCAGCCCACATGGGATCGAGCACCCCGAACACGGCGAGCGGGATCATCACGACGTTGTACGCGAACGCCCAGAAGAGGTTCTGCGCGATGATCCGGTAGGTCCGACGGGCCAGCTCGACCGCGTCGGCCACGGAGGCGAGCGAACCCCCCAGCAGGTTCACCTCGGCCGCGGCGAGCGCGACGTCGGTGCCGCCACCCATCGCGACCCCCACGTCGGCCTTCGCGAGGGCGGGGGCATCGTTCAGCCCGTCGCCCACGAAGATCACCCGATGCCCCGCCCGCTGCACCCTCACGACCTCCTCGACCTTGTCCTCGGGCACGACCTCGGCCGACACACGGTCGATCCCGACCTCGGCGGCGACCGCCCGCGCAGTGGCCCGGTGATCGCCGGTCACCATGGCGACCTCGAGGCCGATCCGGCGAAGGCGGGCCACGGTCTCGCGGGCCTCCGGCTTCACCCGATCCGCCACGGCCACCACACCGACCGGGGCGCCGTCGATCCACACCGCGAACGCGGTCCGCCCGTCCGAGGCCAGTCGCTCGATCTCATCCTGCATCGCGTGCGGCAACGGCCCGGCCCGCCCCACACGGATCTCGCGGCCGTCGACCGTCGTGACCGCCCCGAGTCCGGGCTCGACGCGGTGCGCCTCTCCGCTGGGCACCTCGATCCCGAGCTCCCGGGCCCGCCGGGTGATCGCCTCGGCGATGGGGTGCTCCGACCCAGCCTCGGCCGCAGCTGCGGCAGCGAGCAGGACGTGGTCCGTCCACCCCGGGCGACGGCACGAGATCGGTGAGCCGCATCACGCCATCGGTGACCGTGCCCGTCTTGTCGAGGAGCACGACGTCGGCTCCGCGTGCCGACTCGAACACCTCGCCGCCCTTGAAGAGCACGCCGAGCTCGGCCGCCCTGCCCGAGCCCGACATGATCGCCGCGGGGGTCGCGAGTCCGAGCGCACAGGGGCACGCGATGAGCAGGACCGCCACCGCGTGGAGCATCGCCGCTCCCACCGTCGCATCGGTGAGCGCGATCCAGCCGACGAACGTGGCCGCCGCGATCGTGAGCACGATCGGCACGAAGACCGCCGACACGCGGTCGGCCAGACGCTGGACCGGCGCCTTCGATCCCTGGGCCGCATCGAGGAGCCGCACGATCTCGGCGAGCCGCGTCCCGGCGCCGACGGTGGTGATGAAGACGACCAACCGGCCGTTCCCGTTCACCGTGGCTCCGACGACATCGTCGCCGGGTCCGACCTCGACGGGCGCCGACTCCCCGGTCAGCAGCGACAGGTCGATCCACGACGAGCCCTGCTTCACGACCCCGTCCGATGGGATCGTCTCCCCTGGGCGGACGACGACGAGCTGGCCGGGACGCAGGTCGTCGATGGCCACGCGCCGTTCCCCACCGTCGACCAACAGGGTCGCCGTCTTGGCGCCACGATCCAACAGCGCCCTCGAGGCGTCGGCGGCGCTCGCCCGAGCGCGGGCCTCGAGCACCTTGCCGACGAGGATCAACGTCACGATCACGGCGGCCGTGTCGAAATAGTGGTCGTGCTCGCCGAGCAGGAGGGCTGCCACGCTGTACCCGTAGGCGGACAACGCGCCGAGTGCCACCAGCGTGTCCATCGTGGTCGCTCCGTGTCGGGCCGACCGCGCCGCCGCTCGCAGGAAAGGCCACCCCGAGTAGAAGACGACCGGGGTGGCGAGCATCCAGGCGAGCTCCTCACTCCGTGCGGCGTGAGGGACGGCGAACGTGAGCCAGAGCACGGCCAGGGTCAACGGCACCGCCACCATCAGCCTGAGCACGTACGAACGTGCCTCGTCGGCAGGAGAACGCCGCTCCGTGTGCACCCGCGCGCCGTACCCGACACGGCGGACCGCTTCGACGAGCGGCTCGACGGGGCTGTCGACACGCAGATCCCGCTCCTCGTGGATCGTCGCGGTGCGGGTCGCGAGGTTCACTGACGCCTCCTCGACCCCCGGCACCCGCACGAGGGCCCGCTCCACCCGTTGCACGCAAGACGCGCAGGTCATGCCCTCGATGTCGAGCACGATCGCGTGACGATCGGTTCCCTCGGATCTCACTTGCCGGCCAGCCGGCCCACGGCTGCCATCAGCTCCTCGATCTTGGCGTCGCCGCTGCCCTGCTCGATCGATTCGCGAACGCAGTGCCGGACATGGTCGTCGAGCAATCCCATCCCCACCGCTCGCAAGGCCGCCTGGACCGAGCTCAGCTGCGTGAGGATGTCGATGCAGTACGCGTCCTCCTCGACCATGCGCTGCAACCCGCGGACCTGACCCTCGATGCGGCGGAGCCGATCACGCACCGCCTTCTCGTTCATCGCGTAGCCATGCACCCTGCGCCTCCTACATCTGTCGCTCGTCGTCGGTGAGCGACAGGAAGTGGCCGGGATCGTCCCGGAACCGTCGCATGCACCCGACGGAACAGAAGAGGTACGTGATGCCGTCGTGCTCCCACGCCGCCGCCGCGGACGCCTCGTCGACGGTCATGCCGCACACCGGGTCCTTCATGGGGTCGCCTCCTCCAACGTGGTCGGATCTGCGCGGGAAGTATACCAGGGGGGGGTATCCTGACCTCCGTGTCCGAGAGCGCTCTTGGCTCCATGACCACGGTGTATGCTCGCCGGACGGTGCGAGGAAGCTGGCTCACGTGTCCACGCGAGTAGCGTCGACCCCCCACGGGGCGCTCGGACTCACCGACGACGACCTCTTGGCGATGTTCCGTCTCGTACTGACGGCCCGCCTGCTCGACGAGGCGGCCCTGCGACAGAACCGCATGGGCCGGGCGCCGTTCGTCGTGCCCGCCGAAGGGCACGAGGGGTGTCAGGTGGGCACCGCGTGGGCGATGCGCAGGGGCGTCGACGTCTGGTTGCCGTACTACCGCGACGGCGGCGTTGTCCTCACCGCCGGCATGACGCCCTACGAGATCTTCCTCGGCATCTTCGCCAAGGCGGACGATCCGTCGAGCGGCGGCCGCCAGATGCCGTCGCACTGGGGGCATCGCGCGCTCGGCATCATCACCGGCTCCTCCCCGATCGCGACCCAGGTGCCGCACGCGGCCGGCATCGCCTACGCGATCACGTACCGCAACGAGGACGCCGTGGTGGCGTGTTGGTTCGGCGACGGAGCGACGAGCGAAGGCGATTGGCACGAGGGGCTGAATTTCGCAGGGATCCACCGCCTGCCGGTCATCTTCGTCTGCGAGAACAACCACTACGCGATCAGCGTGCCGCAGTCCAAGCAGATGGCGATCGACGACGTGGCCGACCGGGCGGCGGGGTACGGGTTCCCCGGCGTCGTGGTCGACGGCAACGACGTGCTCGCCTGCTACGCCGCGATGAAGGAGGCGCACGAACGCGCCCGCGCCGGCGAGGGCCCCACGTTGATCGAGTGCAAGACGTACCGGTTCCTGGGGCACACGTCCGACGACGACGACAAGACCTACCGCTCGCGAGACGAAGTGGAGGAGGCACGTCACCACGATCCGGTCCACGTGTTCGGCGAGTACCTGCGGTCGCAGGGACTCCTCGACGACATCGGGACCGAGGAGCTGCGCGCGTCGGTCAAGGGGGAGATCGACGAGGCCCTCGCCGCCGCATGGGACGCTGCCGACCCGGAGCCCTCATCGGCGCTCCGGCACGTGTTCGCCGAGGACGGCCCCGAGGACAGCCCGGGCCGCCCATGACCGAGAAGAACGTCGTCACCGCGATCCGCGATGCCCTGCACGACGAGATGGCCGACGACGATCGGATCGTGCTGCTCGGCGAGGATGTCGGGAACCGGGGCGGCGTGTTCCGCATCAGCGCCGGCTGGATGCAGGAGTTCGGGGAGCAGCGTGTGATCGACACGCCGCTCGCGGAGTCGGGCCTCGTCGGGGTGGCGATCGGCATGGCGATGCACGGCATGCTGCCGGTGGCCGAGATCCAGTTCGCTGACTTCATCCATCCCGCGTTCGACCAGATCGTGTCCGAAGCCGCCCGGATCCGTTACCGGTCGAACGGTGAATTCTCGTGCCCCCTGGTGATCCGGGCCCCGTGCGGCGGCGGTGTCCACGGCGCGCTCTACCACTCGCAGTCGATCGAGGCGTTCTTCGCCCACGTGCCGGGACTCAAGGTCGTGATGCCGGCCACTCCGGCCGACGCGGCAGGACTGCTCCGCGCCGCGATCGCCGACCCCGACCCGGTGCTGTTCCTCGAGCACAAGAAGACGTACCGAGCGATCACCGGCGACGTACCCGACGAGCGGCACATCGTCGAGATCGGCACGGCCGATGTGAAGCGCGAGGGCACCGACCTCACGTGCGTCAGCTACGGGTTCGCCCTGCACACGTGCCTCGACGCCGCCGCCCGGCTGCTCCAGGACGAGGGCGTCTCGGTCGAGGTCGTCGACGTGCGCTCCCTGGCGCCCCTCGACGCCGAGACGATCCTCGCGTCCGTGCATCGCACCTCGAAGGCGATCGTCGTGTACGAGGACAACCGCACCTACGGTGCGGGGGCGGAGATCGTGGCCACGATCGCGGAGGAGGCGATGTTCGACCTCGATGCGCCGATCGTGCGCGTCGGAGGCCCCGACGTCCCCGCGATGCCGTTCGCGACGCCGCTCGAGCACTTCTTCATGGAGCCGGAGCCGGACCAGGTCTACCGGCGCATGCTCGACCTCGCGCGAGCCTGATCCAGCGCCCTCTCGGCACCTCGGCCGTCGGTTCAGGGTGCGACCGAGGAGGTCGATAACGTCATCGACGGTGAATCCTCACGATGCCACGCCCGGACCCGATCGCGAGCGGTCGACGACCCGGCACGACCTGACGGTCGTCTTGGGCGCTGTCGCGCTGTTCACGATCGGCGTCGCGACCGGGGCGTTCCAGGTGATCCACGAATCCCTCGAGACGAGGGCACGCGGGCTCGCCGATGCCGCGTTCGGGATCTTGATCGTCGGCTGCTGGGCAGCCGGGGTGATCGCGCTGCTGCATCGGCGCCATGCGCGGGACGAACAGCACCGGCGCACCGAGACCGAGGCGAAGTACCAGACCCTTGTCGAGCAGGTACCTGCCGTCGCCTATACGTGGGACCCGGCGCACGAGCCCGGCACCGTGCCCGCCGCCTACATCAGTCCGCAGATCGAACGCCTGCTCGGCTTCACGGCCCAGCAGTGGATCGAGGACCCCGAGCTGTGGGGCCGCCTGGTGCACGTCGAGGACCTCGACCACGTGCTCTCGGCATGGCGTGAGGCGGTCGACGCGGGCGAGCGGTTCATGGTCGAGTACCGCATCCGTACCGCGACGGGTGAGGAGGTCTGGGTCCGCGACGAGGCGAGCCCCTCGCACGGCGAGGAGGGGACGCGCTTCCGTGGGGTGATGGTCGACGTCACGACGGAGCACGAGACCCAGCAGGCGCTCCGCTCGCTCGAGGAGCGGTTCCGACGACTCGTCGAACAGACACCGGGTATCACCTACATCGAGGATGCGGCGACCGAGGAGACCCTGTACATCAGCCCGCAGGTCGAGGATGTCTACGGGTACACGCCGGAGGAATGGTTGGCCGACGCCGGGCTCTGGGTGCGATCGTTGCACCCAGACGACCGGGCCTGGGTCACGGCCGGGAATGCGGCCGATACCGGAGACGCATGGAGCGTCGACTATCGATCGGTCACCAGGGACGGACGCACGATATGGGTGCACAACGAGGCCGTGCTGATCCGCGACGACGGCGGCGCGCCCGTCATCTGGCAGGGTCTCGTGCTCGACATCACCGAGCGGAAGGAGGCCGAGGCCCGTCTGCGCGAGGCCGAGGAACGGTACCGCACGCTCGTCGAGCAGCTCCCTGCGGTGATCTACATCGACGCGATCGACGAGATGGCCACCGCACGCTACGTCAGCCCGCAGTACGAGCGTCTCACCGGCTACACGCCTTCGGAACGACTGGCGGACCCGGCGATGTGGATGCGCATGATCCACCCCGACGATCACGCTCGCGTGCTGGCGGAATCGAACCGCACGAACGGGACGGGCGAGGACTACGACATCGAGCACCGCATCGTCCGCAAGGATGGGCGGGTCGTCTGGGTGCACGACCATGCCTTCCTGGTCCGTTCGGCAGACGGCGAGGCCGTGTGGCAGGGGGTGCTCACCGACATCACGGATCGCAAGCTCGCCGAGGACGCCCTCGCCACGCGGGACCGCATCCTCGAAGCGGCGGGCTACGCCGCGGAACGCTTCCTGCGCGCGCCGTCGTGGCAGGAGTGCATCGATGACGTGCTCGCCCGGCTCGGGCTCGCGGGCTCGGCCACCCGGGCGGCGGTGTTCGAGAACCTCGACCGCCCGTCGGGCGTGCACGCGGCGTTGCGCCATGCCTGGCTGTGCGACGATGCGCCCCCCGCGATCGATCAACCGTCGTCGGAGCCCCGCCCCTACGGCGAGGATCACGCCCGCTGGGTCCAGACGCTCGGCTCCGGGGCGGCCATCCACGGTCCGGTGGCCGCACTCCCTGAACCGGAACGAGCGATGCTCGCCGACCTCGGCATCCGTTCCACCATCGTGATGCCGGTCCACGTGCAGGGCGCGTGGTGGGGATCCCTCAGCTTCGACGAATGCGACGAGGATCGCGCCTGGCAGCCGGCGGAGGTCGATGCGATCCGGGTGGTGGCCAACACGCTCGGAGCCGCGATCGAGCGGGAGCAGGGCGCACGGCGCCTCGGCGAGGCAGAGGAACGCTATCGCGCGATCGTCGAACACGTGCCGGCGGCCATCTACCTCGATCGTGCCGACCGATCGATGCACACGATCTACGTCAGCCCCCAGGTCGAAGAGATCACGGGGTACACCCCGCAGGAGTGGATCGACGACCCCGACCTGTGGCTCACGATCATGTCGCCGGAGGACCGGCCCGAGGCCGAGCGCAGCTACCTCGAGTCGGTGACGTCGAGGCAGCCCTGGAAGGCGGAGTATCGCGTCAACACGCGCGACGGGCGAACGATCTGGCTGCACGACGAGACCACGTTCGTCACCGACACCGACGGGGAACCGCTGTTCCTGCAGGGCGTGCTCATGGACATCACCGAGCGGAAGCTGGCGGAGCAGGCCCTCCGCGAGTCCGAGCGACGCGAGCGCGACGCCGCCGAGCGCCTCCGGGCGCTCGACGAGATGAAGAACACGTTCCTGGCGGCGGTCTCGCACGAGCTCCGGAGCCCGCTCACGTCGATCCTGGGCCTGTCGATCACCCTCGAACGCTCCCCGGCGATGGAAGCGAACGACCGAGACGATCTGCTCGAACGACTCGCGTTCAACGCGCGCAAGCTCGATCGCCTGCTGAAGGACCTGCTCGACATCGACCGACTCAACCGAGGGATCGTCGAGCCTCAGTACCGAGCGGTCGACGTCGCGGCACTCACGCGACGCAGCGTCGAGAGCCTCGACACGGTCGCCGGACGCACGATCGAGTTCGAGACGCCGTCCCTCGTGCTCACGATCGACCCGCCCAAGCTCGAACGCATCGTCGAGAACCTGGTCGCGAACGCCGTGCGACACACGCCCTCGACGAGCCGCATCTGGATCCGTCTCGAGCCGGTCGAGGAGGGGGCGCTCCTCAGCGTCGAGGACGACGGACCAGGGGTGCCTCTCGAGCTCCGGGACGCGGTCTTCGAGCCGTTCCGTCAGGGACCGACCGCCACCCCGCACTCCCCCGGCACCGGTATCGGGCTCTCGCTGGTCGCTCGGTTCGCGGAGCTGCACGGGGGCCGCGCGTGGGTCGACGAACGGCCCGGTGGTGGTGCCGCGTTCCGTGTGTTCCTGCCGTCGCCTCCCGTCACCGGTCTCGCTGCAGGAAGCGCCCAGGACGAGGACATCGCCAGCGGGAACACGGAGGCGGCGACGGCCGACGCGGTCTGAGTCGCTCGACCGACGCTAGCCGTCGTCGGGACGGTCGGCATCGAGGTCGGGCTCGTCGGCGAAGCGCTTGCGGACCGCGGCCACCAGCCCTCCCCCGCGGGCCTTCGCCTCCCGCCGTTGTTCGCCCATCGCCTGCTTCGCCTCCCCGGGGTCGATCTCCCGCGTCAGGTCCGCCTCGATCACCTCGTGCCGGTCGAGGGCGCTCGAGACGATCGCCTGCACGATCGCGGCCACGGGCAGCGCGATGAACGCCCCGATCAAGCCCGCGATGCTGGCTCCGGCGATCGCGCACCCGAACGCCACCGCCGGGTGCAGCTCCATCGTCTTCGCCGTGATGCGCGGGCTCAGCACGTAGTTCTCGAGTTGCTGATAGAGGGTGAAGAACACGAGCAGGGCCAGGGCCTTCCACGGGCTCTCCACGACGGTGACGAGGAGCGGCAAGGCCATGGCGATGTAGGTGCCCACCGTCGGGATGAACTGCGAGACGAGTCCCATCCACACCGACAGCGGCACGGCGAACGGCACGTCGAGGATCGACAGCACGATGAACGTGGCGAAGCCCGAGACGAGGGCGAGCAGCAGCCGGGAGTAGAGGTAGGCGCCCGTCTTCTCGATCGCGACCTCCCACACCCACAACACGTGCTGCTGGCGGGCCGGCGGCAGCACCGAGAGCACGGTGCGCCGGAACCGCGGACCGTCGGCGGTGAAGTAGAACGTGAACAGCCCGACCGTCAGGAGCATGAAGACCGCGCCGAGCAGGGACGACGCGAATCCGAAGACGTTGCCGGCGATGTTGGTGGCGAACCCCGCCAGATCGGAATCGGCGTTCTGGAGCTGGTCCTCGATCGTGGCTTGCGAGATCTCGACATTGAACCACCGCTCGGTGTACCCGCTGACGTTCGCGAGGATGTCCGGCGCCGCCTCGATCAGCGCGCGCAGCTGGTCGACGACCAGCGGGATCATCAGGCCGACCATCACGATGGAGAAGACCACGATCGCCAGCAGGATCACACCGGTGGCCAGGCCCCGGCGCCACCCCCGCCGCGCGAGCCAGTCGACCGCGGGCTCGAGCGCGAACGAGGCGAACAACGCGACGAGCACCCACGTGAGCAGACTGGAGAGCTGGCGCAGCAGCGATGTCGTCGTCATCGCGACCAGCCACACCGCGAAGATGACCGCGAGGAGCGTGAGGATCCACCGCCACGGCGGCGGGTGGATCGTCACCGGGATCGGCCGGCGCTCCTCGGGCTCGGACGGACCGTCGCCCGACCTCGGCTCCTGACCCTCGCTCATCGACTCCTCCAGGTCCGACCGGACCACTCCTCGCGCGGAGGATAACCCCGTTGCGGGGCTACACTCGGACGACATGCGGCAACGTGATCACAACCCGCGCGACCGTCGGCTGCATCTCCCGATCGTGTCGATCTCGAACGGCCGGGACGAGGAAGGCGTGAACGCTCGCGGGGAGCGCAAGCCTCCTTGGCTCAAGGTGCGACTGAGGAGCGGACCCAACGCCGCGGAGCTGCGGACGATCATGCGCGGGACTCGACCTGCACACCGTCTGTGAGGAGGCGATGTGTCCGAACATCCACGAGTGTTGGGAGGACCGCGAAGCCACGTTCCTGATCCTCGGCGACCGCTGCACACGGCGGTGCGGCTTCTGCGACGTGATGACGGCCAAACCCGATCCGGTCGACGCCGACGAGCCCGCTCGTATCGCGGAAGCCGTGGCCCGGATGGGGCTTCGCTTCGTCGTGCTCACGGGTGTCGCCCGTGACGACCTCGCAGACGGAGGCGCGGCGGCCTGGGCGGAGACGGTGCGCCGAGTCAAGCGGGCGATGCCAGAGGCGGGCGTCGAGGTGCTGCCGAGCGACTTCAAGGGCGGGGAACGCGACATCGCGACGGTGCTCGATGCAGAGCCCGACGTCTTCGCTCACAACCTCGAGACCGTGCGGCGACTGCACGGTCGCATCCGCCCGGCGTTCGGGTACGACCGATCGCTCGAGGTGCTGCGGCTCGCGAAGCGGGTGCGGCCGGGCCAGGTCACGAAGTCGAACCTGATCCTGGGCATGGGCGAGCGGCCCGGCGAGGTGGCCGAGGCGATGGCCGATCTCGTGGACGCCGGTTGCGACATCCTCACGATCGGCCAGTACCTGCAGCCCACCCCGCACCATCTGCCGGTCGATCGATGGGTGCACCCGGACGAGTTCGCGGCACACGCCCGAGAGGGCGAGGCGATGGGCATCGCCCACGTGGAAGCAGGCCCGCTCGTGCGGTCGAGCTACCACGCCGGTGCGCAGTACCGGCGAGCGGTCGACCGGGGCCTGGTCAGCGCAGGCGACTGACGACGCACGGTTCGTCCGAGCCGTCCGCCGACGATGCGCGAAGGGTCGATGCCCGTCGCGCGATGCAGAAGGTGGAGGAGCCGGCCTGTAAGCCGGATCCTGTGCGCGGGGCTCTCGCCCCGCCGGCGACCATCTCTCTCGACGACGCCGGAAACGTCGCCGCCGAGCCGTTCGCCGGCTCGGTGCGGCCTACCCGGCAGCTCGGACGGGCCGTCCTCGAACGCTGCCTGCTCGGCCTTGCTCCGGGTGGGGGTTGCCAGCCGCGACGGTCGCCCGCCGCGCTGGTGCGCTCTTACCGCACCGTTTCACCCTTACCCGGGCGGTTCGCGCCGCCCGGGCGGTCTGCTCTCTGTTGCCCTGTCCGCGAGGTCGCCCCCGCCTGGCTCTCGCCAGCACCCTGCCCTTCGGAGTCCGGACTTTCCTCGAGCGATCGAGACCGCCCGCGGCCGCCCGGCCGACTCCTCCGCGGTCGAGGATACCCCCGCCGTAGACTGCCGCACTGATGATGCGCCGGCCGGTCGCCCTCCTCGTGCTCGGGTTCACGCTGGTGGCCGCGTCCTGCACGGGCTCGATCGAGGGACCGGCCGCGCCGGCTCCGGCCGCCGAGCTCCGCGGCGCCCCCGCGTTGCTCCAGGCCCAGGTGCGCGGCGCGACGCTCCGCTTCGTCGAGGCGTACCGAGCGACCGTGCTCGGCGGCGACGACCTCGAGGCGCTCGCAGCAACGCCGCTGATGCGCCGGTTCGCGTATTGGCTGGGTGTCACGAACGCCGCGTTCCCGGGCGAGATCACCGCTACCTCGATCGTGAACGCCGTCGGCCCCGCCACCGCGGTCGGCACGGATGGCGTGCTGGAGGTCGACCTCTCGGCACAGGTGGCCGTCGTCGCGCAGCCCACCGATGGTGAGCCGCTGGAGTTCACCGTGCCGCTCGACGGCCCCGTCAGGTTCGCCGCCACCGAGCCCGGCGGCTGGCGCGTGATCGACTTCGTCCGGTTCGGGGTCCCGGTGAGCGGCGCGTTCCTGCCGCTCGACCTCGTCTACGAACGTCCGGGCGTGCGGATCACCCTCGACGCCTTCGGCGGCGTGCCCACCTGGAGCTTCTTCGTTCGGGTGGCGGCGACCGGGCCGAACGTGCTCACGCTCTCCGAGGCCGACGTCACCCTGGTCGGCGCCGACGGGACCGTCGTCGGCGAGGCGATCGAGGTCTCGGTGCCCCTCCTCGAGATCGCGCCCGGCGGTCGCATCGACGGCGCGCTGTCGTTCGAGCCGCTCGAGGAGATCCGGGGCGTGTCGCTGCGGATCGATGTCGGCGGACCCGACGATCCGGCGCCGCTCGAGATCCCCCTCAGCGCGCTCGTGGAAGCCGACGCCGGAGCCTGAAGCCGGTGATCAGCGAGCGGCGAGCCACTCGTCGACCCCTTGGTTCGCGAGCCGATCGGCCTCGGTGTTCCGCTCGCGGCGCACGTGCTCGAACTCGATCGAATCGAACCCTGCCGCGAGCTCACGCACGCGTCGATGCAGGGGCTGCAGGTGAGGCGATTTCACCCGGTACCGTCCCGTGAGCTGGTTGATCAGCAGCTGGGAATCGGATCGCAGCAGCACGCTGGCGGCACCGAGCTCGAGTGCCCGTTCCAGCCCGCGGATCACGGCTGTGTACTCGGCGACGTTGTTCGTCGCCTCACCGAGACCCTCGGCCACCTCCGCCAGCACGACGCCGTCGGGGTCGGTGATCTGCGCGCCGGCACCGGCCGGGCCTGGGTTCCCGCGTGAGGCACCGTCGCAGGCGACGATCACATGACCAGGATCCGCCGGCAGTGCTCACACCTCCTGATGCCCTCGGAACGCTTCAGCGTGTCGAGCACGACGGCAGAGAGTTGCTCGTGACAGGCTTGGCACACGCCGTCGACGAGCGCCGCCGCACCGATGCCCTTCTTCAGCCGCCGCAGGTCCTCGTAGAGCTCGAGCACGTCGGGCTCGATCTCAGCAGCGATCGTGTCGCGCCCGGCCGTGCGCTCGGCGAGTTCCGCATCGACGCGGGTCCGCTCCTCGTCTGCGGCGCCCGCTGCCTCTTCCGCTTCGGCACGCAGGGAGGTCGTCTCCCGCTCGGCGGCCGCCGCGTCGCCTTCGAGCTGCTCGCGCAACTCCATGAGGGCCAGGAGCTCGTCTTCACGGTCGGATCGACGCTTGCGGACGCTCGCGATCTCGTGCTGCAGCGCCTCGAGCTCCTTGGTGTTCACGATCGACCCGTCGTACATGCGGGTCTGCTCTGCCTGCTCCTTCTGCGTCATCGAGTCGATCTCGTGCTCGAAACGCGTCTGGTCTCGCCCGATCTCATCGAGCTGCAGGCGCAGCTCCCCCAGCCGTGCCTCCGCAGCGTCGGCCTTGCCTCGCACCGCTGCGAGCTCGGCACCCTGCTCGAGAGCCCTCCGCCGCGCGTGCAGCCGATCGATCGACGTGTCGGCGTCCTGGAGCGCGAGGAGGCGGGGCGTCGTCATGGCACGCGAAGACTAGCCGATGCCGGACGTGGAGCCTCGCTCGACACCGACCGACGCGTGCGGTGGATCGGCCCCGGCGGCCCGCCTCGCCGCCGGTGCCGACCCTTAGGGGAATTCGACGCTCTCGAACGACGAGCTCGTCTGCTGTCCCAGGAACGCCACTGCCCCCACGATCACCATCGCGATGAACGCCAGCATCAGCGCATACTCCACGGCGGTCGCGCCCCGGTCCTCCAGCACCCGGTCGCGGATCGCCGCTCGCCAGACCTGGGCTTGCGAATACAGCCGCAGGATCATGCGGAGACTCCCTTCCTGTCGGGTCGGTCGCAAAGCCGTCCGCTCGCCGGCCAGCTCTTGCGCCCGTCTTCCAGTGGGTATCGGCTCCAGGGCCTCCGGGATTGAGCGCCGAGTAGGCTTCCTGACGTGCAGGCCGAAGCGAGCGGACGGGTCGCGCTGGTCACCGGTGCGGGCAGCCCAACGGGGATCGGGTACGCGTGCGCCAGGGTGCTCGCTCGGGAGGGCGCCGCCGTCGCGGTCACGTCGACGACCGATCGGATCGAGCAGCGCGCGAGCGAGCTGCATGCCGGCGGCGCCGAGGCTGTCGGCCTCGTGGCGGACCTCACCGACCGCGAGCGGGCGCGGGCGATGGTCGACCGTGTGCGGGAGCTGTTCGGTCGCATCGACGTGGTCGTGAACAACGCGGGCATGGTGAACGTCGGCATGCAGGGACAAGGATCCCGCGCCTTCGCCGAGATCGACGACGCGGGGTGGGACCTCGACCTGGCGCTCAACCTCCAGACGGCCTACAACGTCACACGGCCGATCGTGCCCGGCATGATCGAGCAGGGGTGGGGCCGCATCGTGATGGTCTCGTCCGCGACGGGTCCGGTGGCCGCGATCGCCGGATCGGTCGGGTACGGGGCCGCCAAGGCGGGCATGGACGGGATGATGCGAGGCCTCGCGCTCGAGCTCGGACCGTCGGGCGTCACCGTGAACTCCGTCGCCCCGGGCTGGATCGCCTCCGGCTCGCAGACACCCGACGAGGCGGCGGCAGGACATCACACGCCGCTCGGTCGCTCCGGCCGGCCGGACGAGGTGGCGGAGGTCGTGGCCTTCCTCGCGAGCGATCGCGCGAGCTACCTCACCGGCCAGTCGATCGTGGTCGACGGCGGCAACACGATCCAGGAGATGAAGGGCCCGTAGCGCCCCATGTTCCGCTTCCTGCGACGCCCTCGCTGGATCGGGCTCACGCTGTTCGCCGTCGTCGTCGTCGGTGTCTGCGTCCGCCTCGGGCTCTGGCAGCTCGACCGGCTCGAGGGTCGGCGGGAGTTCAACGAGCGGTACGCCGCGGGGCTCGCGGCGGCCCCCCGTCCGCTCGACGCCCTGCTCGCAGACGGCGAGGCACTCGCCTACCGACGCGCGATCGCGATCGGTCGCTACGACACCGAGCACGAGGTGATCCTCTACGGCCGTACCCTCGAGGGCCGGACCGGGAACCACGTGCTGACCCCGCTCGTGCTCGCCGACGGACGGGCCATCGTGGTCGACCGCGGATGGGTACCGTTCGAGATGGACGAGCCGCCGGTCGCCGCGGCCTCGCCGCCGACCGGCGCGGTCGAGGTCGAGGGAACGCTGTTCGCCCCGCAGCCGGGCGGAGCCGGGGAGATCCAGGCCGGCGAGGACCGCGTGACCACGATGCGGACGGTCGACGTCGAGGCGATCGGCCGCGACGTTCCGTACGAGCTCGTGGGGTGGTTCCTGCAGCTGCGGTCGCAGACCCCGTCGAGCGGCGAGCTCCCCGCGCCGGCCTCGCCGCCGGAGCTCACTGAGGGATCGCATCTCAGCTACGCGTTCCAATGGTTCGCGTTCGCGACGATCGCGGCGGTCGGCTACGCGATCCTGGTGCGGCGTGAGGTGATCGAGGAACGGCGAGCGGCCGGCTCAGGCCCAGGGGTCGGCGCCGACTGAGCGCACGCATCCAGGCCCGATCGGCGGTCTCGGTTCCTTGCCCCGTTCTGGGTCCACCGGCGATCCTGAGCAAGGAACCTGGAGCCGGCCCGAGCAGGTCCTCCTAGGCTCCGACCGATGCTCCGTTACCTCGTGCGGCGCGCCCTGTTCATGGTGCTCGTGCTGTTCATCGTCTCGCTGCTGACGTTCCTGATCTTCGTGAAGCTCCCCTCGGGCGACCCGGCGCGCCGCGCTGCGGGAAGTCCTCGACACCCGAACAGATCGCGAACGCCCGGCGCGCCTTCGGCCTCGACCGGCCCCTGGTCGTGCAGTACGCGCGGTTCGCGAAGGGCTTGATCCCGTGGCCCGGGCTCTTCCTGTCCGAAGACGTGTACTACTCGTACGGCAACTTCGTTCCGGTGAAGGAAGAGATCGCTCGCCGGCTGCCGGTGACCGCCACGCTCGCGGTCGGGGCGGCAGCGATCTGGCTGCTGGTCGGCATCCCGCTCGGGGTGCTGGCAGGCATCAGGCGGCGATCGGCGGCGAGCCGCGCAGCCATGCTGCTCGCGATCGTGGGTGTGTCGATGC
>CAWGUD010000040.1:0-12782 GCA_963825685.1 uncultured Actinomycetes bacterium
ATCGGTGGAGCCCATGTTCCACATCGTGGGACCGCGATCCCACGATGTGGAACGAGCCCTGGGGGATCGGAACCCCCTTCCTCCGACTCGACCGACCGGGCCGCCCACAGCGGCTCTGCCCCCGCAGCGGGCCACCCCGGCGTAGGCTTCGCGGATGCACAGCTGTGGGTCCTGCGGCGGTGAGAATCCCGAGCACGCGAAGTTCTGCCTGCACTGCGGGGCCGCGATCGAGGAGATCGCGGCTCCGACGCGCATGGAGCGCAAGTACGCGACGGCGCTGTTCGCCGACCTGGTGGGCTCCACCACCCTCGCCGAGCAGCAGGACCCCGAGATCGTGCAGTCGGTGGTGGGCCGCACGTTCGACCGGCTCTCCGCCGAGATCGAGCGCTACGGGGGCCATCTCGAGAAGTTCATGGGCGACGCGGTGCTCGCCGTGTTCGGCATCCCGAAGTCCCACGAGGACGACCCGGAGCGAGCGGTGCGCGCGGCCCTCGAGATGCTCGCGGTGCTGTCCGAGCTGAACCGGGGATTCTCCACCGAGGGCAAACCACAGCTCGCGATGCGCATCGGCATCGAGGCGGGCGAAGTGCTCGTCGACCTCGAGCGCGCCACCGGCGCGCGCGACCGCATGCTCACCGGCGACGCGGTGAACGTCGCCGCTCGCCTGCAGTCGGCCGCCGAGCCCGGGCACATCGTGGTCGGGCCGAGCGTGTACGCCGCCGTGAAGGACGTGATCGAGCTCACCGAGCTGGCGCCGCTCGCCCTGAAGGGCAAGGCCGAGCCGGTGCCCGCATGGAACGCTCTGTCGGTGCCCGCGAAACGCCGTGGGGAGCGCCCCGCCCTGGGTCTGCAGTCGACATTGATCGGCCGCGACGAGGAGCTGACGGTCCTCAAGCAGACGCTGCACCGGGTCGAGTCCGAGGGACGCCCGGCGCTCGTCACCCTGATCGGTCCGGCCGGCGTCGGGAAGTCCCGGCTCGTCCGCGAGCTGTCGATGCACGTCGAGGGCCTGCCGCAGACCTTCTACTGGCGCGCAGGCCGATGCCTCGCGTACGGCAACACCTCCTACTCCGCGCTCGCCGACGCCGTGAAGGCCCACTGCGAGGTGCTCGAAGACGACCCGGCCGACGTCGCCCTCGAGAAGACGACCCGGGCGGTCGTGGAGCTGTTCGGTGGCGACGAGCTGGCCCCGCCGCTGGCGGCGCTCGTCACCGCCGCGGACCGCGTCCACTCCCGGGAGAGCCTGTTCGACGCCTGGCGGCGCTTCCTCGAACGCATGGCGGCCCGCTACCCGTTGGTGCTCGTGCTCGAGGACATCCACTGGGCCGACGACGGGCTGCTGGACTTCATCGAGCACGCGGCCGACTGGGCGCAGGGGCCGGTGATGCTGCTCACGCTCGCGCGCCCCGAGCTGCTCGAACGACGCCCGACGTGGGGCGGCGGCAAGCGGAACGCGGCGTCGATCTACCTCGAGCCGCTCACGCCCGACGAGGACGCCGCCATGGTCGACGACCTGCTGCCGGGCGCGATCTCCGACGAGCTCCGCAAGCTGATCGTGGACCGGGCCGAGGGCAATCCGCTCTACACCGAGGAGATCGTGCGGATGCTGATCGACCGCGGAGTGATCCGCGCCACCGACGCGAGCCGCTGGGAGGTCGCGGCCACCGTCGCCGACGTCGACGTGCCCCGCTCGATCCAGGGATTGATCGCCGCGCGGCTCGACGGCTTGCCCGACGAGGAGAAGGCGCTGTGCAGGACGCCGCCGTCGTGGGCCGGACGTTCTGGCTCGGCTCCCTCGCGGCCCTGGCGCACGTCGACGCCGGCCAGATCCGCGAAGCGCTCGGTCGCCTGCGCGTGAAGGAGCTGATCGTGCCGCACGAGCCGTCGAGCTTCCGCGACGAACCCGAGTTCTCGTTCCATCACTCGCTGCTGCGTGACGGCGCCTACGACTCGCTGCCCAAGTCGCTGCGAGCGCCGAAGCACGAGGCGGTCGCCGCGTGGGCGACCGAGCGCGCCGGTGACCGGGTGGACGAGATCGCGGAGCTGATCGCGACCCACCGGCTCGAGGCGCTGCGTTACCGCGAGGAGCTCGGTGAGACCGGGCCCGAGCGAGACGAGGCGGCCCGGCAGGCGTTCCGCTGGGCGCTGGCCGCGGGCGACCGCGCCGCGGCGGTCTGGCTCCCGCTCGAGGCGGATCGATGGTACGTACGGGCGTCCGACCTCGCCGACGCCGCCCGGGCCTCGACGGCAGAGCGGATCACGATCCTGCGCAACCGGACCGGCAACGTGCTGATCGGCTACCTCACCGCGGGCAAGGCCGAAGCCCCGGTCCGCGAGCTGCTCGCGCTCGCCACGTCGTCGGGGGACCGCCTGAGCGAGGGGTTCGCTCTGACCCGCCTCGCGATCATCGCCTTCGAGCACGGCGACGACGACGTGATGTGGACGAGCGTCGATGCAGCGATCGCCGCCCTCGAGCCGCTCGGCGACAGCCCCGAGCTCGCCGACGCGCTGCGGATCACCGGCTGGGCCCGGTGGCGGCGAGGGCTCGCGGCGGAGGCCGAACCGACGCTGCGGCGCGCCATCGAGATCGCGTCGCGCGTGGATGCCCAGGGCACCCTCGCCGAGGCGACGATGGACCTCGCGATCACCGTCTCGATGCTCGGCCGCGGGGACGAAGCTATCGCGACGATCGAGGATGCGCGCCGGCTGGCGAAGGAGTGCGGCGAGCTCAACGTGCTAATGCGCCTCAACAACAACTACCCGTCCACCATCGAGACGTGGACCTCGGACTTCGCCCGCAGCCGCGAGTTCCTGCTGGAAGGCGAAGAGCTCGCGCGGAAGGCGGGAGTGCGCGTCAATATCGGATGGCTCCTCGGGAGCCTTGGGGACAATGCGGCGATCGCCGGCGACCTCCGCGAGGACGAGCGATACCAGCGTGAAGCGATCGAGGAGGCGCGTGCCGTAGGGAGCGAACCGCTGATCGGGATGCGACTGACCGGACTCGCTCACGCGCTGATGCAGCAGGGCCGCCTCGAGGAGGCGCGCGAGACGCTCGCGGATGCCATCCGGATCGGGGAGGCCAACCCGGAGGCGCAGAACGAGATCGGGCTGCACCTCGACCGGGGGATCCTCGCCATCCTCGATGGCGATCTCGAGGACGCAGTGCGAGTGCTGGTGGCAGGTGTCGAGCAGGCGCGCGCTTATCACGTGGACGTGTTCGTCGAGGGCTTCGCGCACCTGGTGCGGACGCTCGTGGAACTCGATCGACGTGAGGAGGCGGAGTCCTACCGAGACCTGACGCGCGACGGCCAGTCTCCGTACGCCGTCGCGGTCGGGCTCGCCGTCGACGGCATGGTCGCCACCGACGCCGCCGAAGCGGTGGCGCTGCTCCGTGAGGCGAGCGACCGACTCGAGGCGCTGGGTGTGGCCACGGACCGAGGTCTCGTGCTGCTGGACATCGCGCAGGCGCAGCTGCGAGCGGGCGAGGACGCCCTGCCGACGATCGAGCGGGCGCGCGAGGTGCTGACGTCGAACGGCGCGCTCGGCTGGCTGCCGAGGGCGGACGCGATCGAAACCGAAGCACGAGGGAAGCGGTAGTCAGCAACGATCGAGGAACGTGACATCCGTCACTGCGCGGCATCACCGTGTCGGCACTGACGCGGGAGGCGATCGATGCTCACCTCAACGGAGGCCGGCGTCGAACCTTGCACAGCGCGGCGTCGTACCGAAGCGCCACCGGAGATCTCTCCACACGGGTCGACGAGATCTTCGGAGAGATCCTCGAGGAGAAGCGCCGCGCGGGGGGGCTGTAAGGCTGATCGTCGACTCAGGTGCTGGTGCCCTAGAGTTGCGCCCACCCGGCCGGGAGCCGAGACTCCGGTGGTGCCTTCCGCCCTGCAGCCCGAGATGCTCTGTGCGAGCGACCGCTTTCAACCCCACCGGGTGAAGGCGTGAAGGCGCAGGCGCCCGAGGTCCGGTACGCCCGCACCGGCGACGGTGTGCACATCGCCTATCAGGTGGCGGGCAGCGGCCCCATGGATCTCGTGGTCGTGGCATCCGGGTTGGGACTGGGAAGGATCTGGGACTCCAGGCGGGCGACGTTCCCCGGTCGATACACGACGTTCAGCCGCTTGATCCTCTTGGACAGGCGCGGCACAGGCTTGTCCGACCACATCGTCGAGCGTGAGCAACAGCTCACCCTCGAGTCGCAGATGGACGACGTGCGGGCCGTCATGGATGCCGCGGGCTCCGAGCGCGCCGTATTGGTCGGGTTCGAGAGCGGCTTCGCCGTGGCCGCCATGTTCGCCGCCACGTTCCCGGAACGGGCGGCGGGGCTCGTCGCGTTCAGCGCGAGGGCTCGCGAACTGTGGGCCCCCGACTACCCCTTCGGCCGGGCCGCCGAGACGTACGACGCCGAGCTCCAAGAGATCGAACAGGGATGGGGAACCTTCGCCCTCGCGCAGACGTGGATGTCCACCCTGGACCCCGAGGCGGCCGAGGACCCGCGCGAGGTCCAGGAATTCGTGGGCTGGATGCAATCGATCGGGGGCCCCGGCGACGCCGTCCGTTGGTCCACGATGGATCGCGACATCGACCTGCGCGATGTCCTCTCGTCGATCCGTGTTCCGACGCTGGTGCTGCACCGGCTGGGCGACCTGGAAACTTCGATCGAGCACGGTCGCTACCTCGCGCAGCACATCCCGGGAGCCGAGCTGCGGGAGATGCCCGGGTCCACCCACATGTGGAGCCACAGCGAAGACCTGCCGCAGGAGATCGAGCGCTTCCTGACGACGCTGCATGCCGAGCAGGTGGAGTTCGACCGCTACCTGGCCACCGTGCTGTTCACCGACATCGTGGGGTCGACGGAGATCGTCTCCGCGGGCGGTGACACCGCATGGCGAGACCTCGTCGAGCGCCATCACCACATCGTGCGAGGCGCGCTCGCCCGCTACCGAGGCACAGAGATGGACACCGCCGGCGACGGCTTCTTCGCGACCTTCGATGGGCCGGCTCGTGCGGTCCACTGCGCCCTCGCCATCGCGGATGCCGTTCGTGACCTCTCCGTCGAGATCCGAGCGGGCGTGCACACGGGTGAGATGCAGATGATCGACGAGAAGGCCGGAGGCATCGCCGTCACGATCGGCTCGAGGATCATGAGCCAGGCCGGGCCTTCGGAGGTGCTCGTCTCCCAGACCGTGAAGGACCTCGTCGCCGGCTCGGGACTCGCCTTCGAGGACGCGGGCGAGCACGAACTGAAGGGCGTGCCCGACCGCTGGCGTCTCTACCGGGTTGTGTCGGGCGGTTGAGCGTCGCGCAGCACGTCGCTTGATGGTCGGGCTCGACGAGCGGCGTCAGGTGCGCTTGGAGGGCTTCCCCGGACCGAGATCTCGCGGAAGCGGCTCGGCCTGGCGTCTGAGCCGACGTGACGTTTCGTCCGCGGCTGCCTGACGCTCGGCCGCACGGCGCCGCCTCGCCTTCGCCCATGCAGCGAGTCGAGACCGAGGGGTCATGAGACAGGCTGCCAGCTCGATGCGACAGCCGAGCGATCTACTTGGTCGGCTGGTGCGGCTTCAATTCGCGCGATAGGCACTTACCGATGATACTTCCCTCGTGTCCTTGGCCGAGCACGATGACGAACTGCGGGCGAGCGCGTTCGCGCATCGTCGGCGGCCTCGTTCGCTTCCTCGGGCGAATCGGCGCAGACGTAGACCGTCCACTCTTCCACCGACTCCTTGGTGATCACCACGGCGAACCTCGGCTGCCGTCTTCCGCTCATGGACGCCTCCTTCGATAGGCGCTCTTGAGGATGATCCGATCCACGCTGGATCGACTGTGATCCATGTCACGATCGGTGACGGGTTCGTCGGAGACCCCGTTCCGCATGTCAGAGCCTTGAATCACAATCGTGTAACTCCCCCTCCCGACCCCATCGGGAGGTTCCATGCAAGACCGGGTTCGCAGGTTCCGTGAGGCACGCGATGCCGTGGAGTTCTCGCTCGGCGGCGCCTTCGCGAGCATCGAGGAAGCGCGCGATGCGCTCGAACGGCTCGCGACGACCGTCGACGATCGAGCCGAGGTCGACGGGCTGCGCGGAGCGATCGAGCTGGTGGCCTACGCGGTCGAGGGACTGGCCGTCGCCGTGGGTCAGGTCGAGCTCGACGGAGCACGCCGGCGATGACAGGCGGCGCTTGGTCAGCTCGCGAGGCACGCTGGGCGGGCTCGAGATCGTCGACCCGCAGTAGTCCAATTTGGACTACTGGCTCGCGTACTCCTCAGCGTGGTCGGCGCGATCCCTTGCCCACGTCTGATCGATGATCTCGATCGTCTCGGCCACGGAGCGACCGTTCTCGTCGGCCGCGGCCCGCACGTCCTCGAAGCGGATGTTGTGCTCACCCATCTCCAGGTGGGCCTGCATGCATCCACAGGTCAGGCACATGGCTGCCTCCTTCCCGATGCTTCTTCCCATCATGTCCCTCGGTGGACGAGCGCAAACCCGGTGTGGGTTGCGCACACTCGCGAACCGGCCGATGCTGGTCGCACGGAGCCGACGGATCGGTGGTGGGGTCGCGTGACCCTGAGGAGCTTCGCGGGCTGGCGAGGAGTCGTCGTCGGCATCGCGGTCGTCGCGCTGGGGATCTGGGCGTTCGGCTACACATGCAACACGGAGACCGCCGCGTGCAAGGGCGCCGAACCCTGGCCCACCCTCCCCGGCTTGCTCTATCGAGCGGGATGGGTCATGGCGATCCTCGGACTCGTGGTGATCGTCGCCTCCCTCGCGGCGTGGGTCGACCGGGTCGCCCGACGACGACCGAAGACGTGATCGAAGAGGATCCGATTGCGAGGACTCCCTCGCGGCGCTACGGTTGAGCTTCGGCGCCGTCCTGTGCCCAACCCCTGATTCCGGTGCTCACGCCACCGGCCGAAGCGGGGGCAAAGGGGACCTCGAGTCCTCGGGACGCCGGTCCGTGTTGCCCTGGAGCCGGCGGAGGCGTCGTGAGCGTGGGTCGCGAGGTCGCCGCCGCGAAGGGAACACGAGATGACCGCACAACGATCGTTCAAGCGCCTCGTGCGCACACGCATGGACAAGACCGGCGAGAGCTACACCGCCGCCCGCCTCGTGCTGCTGCAGGGCGGAGCCGACTCCACGATCCCGGGCGACGCCAAGCCACCGCTCGCGACGAGCGACGCGTCGATCCGCGACCGCACCGGTCGCGGGTGGGAGGAGTGGTTCGACCTGCTCGACGACTGGGGTGCCGCCGACCAGACCCATCGCGAGATCGCCCGGTGGGTCGCCGACCAGCTCGGCGTCGAGCCCCTCGTCTGGAACGCCCAGGCGATCACGGGTGGGTACGAGCGCGCTCGTCTCGGTCGCGAGGTTGGGCAGTTCGACGACGGCTTCCGGGTGAGCGCCTCCAAGACCGTGGCCGTACCAGTCGAGCGGCTCTTCGACGCGTTCGTGCGACCGCGGCAGCGCGAACGCTGGCTGCCCGACGCGACGATGCGGCAGCGAGTGGCCACGAGGCCGCTGCGCGCCCGCTTCGACTGGGACGGCGACGGATCGCGGCTGCACGTCACGTTCGATGCCAAGGGCGACGCGAAGAGCACCGTGACGATCTCCCACGAGCGGCTCGCCGACGCGGCCGAGCGCGATCGCATGAAGATCTACTGGCGCGAGCGAACCGCTTCGCTGAAGGAGCAGTTGGAGCGTTGAGCCCTGCTCGTCCTGGCGGACGGATCCACACCCGTCCGCCAGGACGGGCGGTCAGGCGACGTGCGCTGCCGGCGAAGCTCCTCCACGACGTGCGTGGCGGAACCCCAACAGCGACAGCACGCCGAGCACGAGGCCGGCGGCGATCAGCGCGAAGCCCGCGAAGAGGGCGATCGTCGAGACCGTCCACCATCCGTAGGCGTTCAGCAGGATCGATCGCAAGGTCTCGCCCTTGAACAGGGTGTCGGCCTTCACCTGTAGGTCGGCCGCGGTCTTGGCGTCCAACCCTTCCTCGCGTGCGGCCGCGCTCGTCTCCGAGTACGTCGCTCCGTCGTTCACCTCATCGAGGTGTCCGCCGATGTAGCGGGCGAAGCCTTCGGCTTCCGGGCCGGTGTCCACGGTCTGCCCGGCGAACTCCCCGAGCTCCGCTTGCTCTTCGGGCGTCATCGCGTCGAGGGGCGGGAACACGACCTTCTCCGGGGCCAGCCGGTCCTGCACGTTCTGCCTGCCGAAGTTGCCGCCGTACACAGCGGCGGAGCCGATCACGATCAATGCTGCGGCCATGACGGCCGCGGCGCCGCTCACGATCGTGTCCCACAACGTGCGTTGCGAGCCAGCTGGACGTGCTCGATCCGCCTCGGCTTCGTGGTCACGTCCGGGGATGCTCGGGGTTGACGATGCGTCTCGCGGCGGTGCCGCGTCCTGCTTGATGAGCGCCATTGGCGCCGTCCCTTCATTGAGGGGGTTGCCTACGGCCTCTTCGCAGGTGTCCCTTGGTTGAGCTGGTGGCTGCGCGCTGACAGCGCGCACTGGGGTTTACGTCTGCTTCAACATCACGACGAACATCAGCGCGATGCATCCTGCGACGACGGCGATGAAGACCAGTCCGATCCCTGCGTAGGTAGCAAGCATATCTGTCCCTCCTCCCACAAGGCCTTCGACGACCAGGCTCACGGCGGGACGGAAGGGTGATCGGTGCCTCGCTCCAGTGTCTCACCTTTCGCGATGGGCACGACGGCGCGCCTTCCTGAGCAGTGGGCTGCCCGCCACTGGATTGGCCACCACCCTCCGCTTAGGCTTCGGGGGCCAGAAGGGAAGGAGGTTCCGATTGGACCGCACGCCTGCGCGCGCCGTCGTGCCGTTGCTCGCCGCCGCGATGGCGATCTTCGTGTTCACCGTGGTGATCGGCATCCTGAACGGCACCGACGTCGTCGACTTCGGTCACGGCACGATCCTGGCCCACGTGCACTCGGGCACGCTCGGGTGGATCACGCTGTCGATCTTCGCGGCGACCGCCTGGATCTTCGGAGCCGACCGGCTCCCCCGGCTGCTGCGCGACGGCTCGATCGTGGCCGTGGTCGCGTACGTGATCGCCTTCTGGGCCGACCTCGTCGACCTGCGCCCGGTCGCAGGCACCCTGATGCTCGCCGCGATGGTGTGGTTCGCGGCGTGGACGTTCGGGGTGCGTGAGGGGCAGACGCTGACGGTGCCGAAGCTCTCCATGCTGCTCGCCCAGGTCAACCTCGTGATCGGCGGGGTGCTCGGGGTGATCCTCGGATTGATGCTCTCCGGCGTGATCGAGCTGTCCGACGGGATGCAGGGGGCGCACCCCGCGATGATGGTCGTGGGCTATCTGATCCTCGCCGGCGTCGCGATCGACGAGCAGCTGGTGGGGGGTCCTGGCATCGAGGAGTTGACGCGCGGCGGGCGGTGGCAGGCTTGGCTCTTCTTCTCGGCCGGCATCTTCCTCGCGATCGGCATCCTCTTCGAGATCATGCCGCTGCTCGGCCTGAACCTGCTCTTCGAGGTGATCGGCGTGGGCATCGTGTTCACCCGACACCGGTCGCGCCTCGGATCGGTCGGCTGGGGCATGCCGTCGCCGGCGAGGTTCGGCGCCGCGTCGATCCTGTTCCTGGTGCCGGCGCTGGGGATCTTGGGCTACGTGATCGTGCGCTACAGCGACGACATCGACGCGACCCCGGCTCGGCTGCTGCTCGCGCTCGACCATGCGACCTTCATCGGCATCCTCACGAACGCGATCTTCGGGATGCTGTTCGTGGTCGCGGCCTCGCGTCGCGAGGTGTGGTCGTGGGCGGATCAGGTCGTGTTCTGGGCGATCAACCTCGGGGTGGCCGGCTTCGTGATCGGCCTGCTCGCCGACGCCGTCGAGATCAAGCGCATCGCCACGCCGATCATGGGAGCGGGCATCCTGCTCGGCCTGCTCGTGGTCGCGATGCGGCTGCGAGCCGACATGCAGGAAGCCGCCCCGGCGATCGAGCCACGGGGCTGAGCGGCTCACGACGGTCGACGTCGGCCGGCCGAGTCATGCTGTGCTCGTGACTCGGTGGGTCTTCCACGTCGACATGGACGAGTTCATCGCCGCGGTCGAGGTGCTGCGGCACCCTGAGCTGCGAGGCGCGCCCGTGATCGTGGGCGGCGACGGCGACCCGACGAAGCGTGGGGTCGTCTCGACGGCGTCGTACGAGGCGCGGGAGTTCGGCGTGCGTTCGGGCATGCCGCTGCGCACGGCGGCGAAGCGGTGCCCCGACGCGGTGTTCCTCGCGGTCGACGCCGAGCACTACCTCGAGGCGAGCGGCCGGGTGATGGACACGCTGCGAACGTTCCCCGCGGTCGTGCAGGTGCTCGGGTGGGACGAGGCCTTCATGGCGGTCGAGACCGGCGATCCCGAGGCACTCGCACGAGAGATCCAGACCGAGGTGCTCGAACGCACCGACCTCTGGTGTTCGATCGGCGTCGGTGACTCGAAGCACCGCGCGAAGCTCGCGAGCGCGTTCGCGAAGCCGCGGGGGGTCTTCCGGCTCACCCGCGCGGAGTGGCCGGCGCTGATGGGTCCGAAGCCGGTCGACGCGCTCTGGGGCATCGGCAGGAAGACCGCCGACAAGCTGAACGAGCTCGGCATCCACACGGTCGACGAGCTCGCGAACGCCGACGACCAGGTGCTCGCGGCTCGATTCGGACCGAACACCGGCCCGTGGATCCGAAGCCTCGGCACCGGTGACGACGACGGTGAGGTCAGCGCCGAGCCGTACGTGCGTCGGGGGCAGAGCCACGAGCGGACGTTCCAGCGGGACCTGACCGATCCGCACGAGATCCGGGGCGAGACCGAGCGCATCGCGCGGGAGCTCGTCGTCGATCTTCCCGATGATCGGCTCGTGGTGCGAGTGACGGTGAAGCTCCGCACCTCGTCGTTCTTCACGTCGACCCACGGGCGCAGGCTCCCGGAGCCGACCCGAGACGCCGACGTGATCGTCGAGCACGCCCTCGATGCGCTCGCGAGGTTCGAGCTCGACCGCCCGGTGCGCCTGCTCGGCGTGCGCGCCGAGCTCTCAAACCCCTGACGCAGGCGGGGGGATCACGTCGAAACCCGAACCGGCGGCGGCCGTGGCGAGCGCCCTGTCCCACGTCACCATGACGGTTCGACCCGCGCCGACGAACTCCGCGGATGCCAGATGCACGGCGTCATACCCATGAAGCGCGAATCTCTCGGCAAGGGCTCCTGCCGCGAGCGCGAGCGGCCGGCGGACCTCGACGACGTCGATCGACTCGATGAGGTGATCGAGGTGTTCGACGGCACGGACGTGCTGGCGACGCGTCAGCTGGCGGCCTCGCACGGCGGCAGCCAACGCCGATCGGGCTTCCGGATACGTCGTCGCTGAGGTCGTGCGCCCATGGGCGGCATCCCACACCGCCGCGACGATGTCGCTCCCCGGTTCGGCGAGGAACAGCTTCACGAGTGCCGATGTGTCGAGGTACGCGATCACCGACGGCGCTGCTCGATCACGAGATCGCTCACCGATCCCTTGACGGGGATGGGAGGCCGCGAGCGGGCCGGTTCCGCAGGCTGGGTTGCGGGACTGACCAGGCCATCGGCGATGAGCTGATCCAGCCTGCCCGTCGATCCTGAGGGCGGACGGACGGGTTCGCGGTGACGCGCATCACGTTTCCGGTGCGCTTCCTCCGGGCGCGAGTGACGCCTCAGTTCACGTTCACGAGGATCGTGTGCCAACCGGTCGCGCCGTCGGGGAAGGGCTCCGTTCGCGCCTCGGACTGGGTGACGCCCTCGGCGTCGGTCGCGCGGACCTGCAGGCGTCTCGGGCCCGGCTGCAGGTCGGTGACCAGCTTCCACTGTCGCCAGGTGTCGATCGTATCCTCGGCCGCGAGCTCGGCCTCGGCCCACGGGCGCTCGTCGATCCGAACCTCCACCCGCGAGATACCCACGTGCTGGGCCCACGCGACGCCGGCGACCACGACTTCCCCGGGGCTCACGGAGGCGTCGTGCCGAGGGGTGTCGATGCGCGACTGCGTCTTGATCGGCGCCTGCTCGGCCCATCCGCGCCGGATCCAGTACGGGTCGAACGCCTCGAACGTCGTGAGCTCGAGATCGACGACCCACTTCGTCGCCGAGACGTAGCCGTAGAGCCCCGGCACGACCATGCGCACCGGGAACCCGTGCTCGATCGGCAACGGCTCGCCGTTCATCGCGACGGCGAGCATCGCGTCGCGCCCGTCGGTGACGGCCGCGACGGGCGTGCCGGCGGTGAACCCGTCGTCCGACGTCGACACGAGCTGGGTGGCGGCGGGGTCGACGCCGGCCTCGGCGAGCAGATCCGCGAGGGAGGCCCCGATCCAGCGGGCATTCCCGATCAGGTCGCCACCGATCTCGTTCGAGACGCACGCCAGGGTGACGTCGCGCTCGATCAACGGGCGCGCCGTCAGCTGCTCGAAGTTAAGCGTGAGCTCTCGCTCGACCATGCCGTGCACGCGCAGGCGCCACTCCTCGGCGGTCACCGTGGGCACGATCAGGGCGGTGTCGATGCGGTAGAAGTCGGCGTTGGGTGTGATGAACGGGGTCAGCCCCTCGACGCCGAGGTTCGCCCCGCGCGGCACGGGCGGAGCCGTTGCGACCCCGGTGGGCACGGCGACCCGAGCGCGGGACGCCACGGCCTCGGAGCGCCGCGAGAGGAACTGCCCGGTGACCCCCGCCACGGCCGCGGCGCCGAACGCGACGGCACCCCCGACCAGGAAGCGGCGCCTCGAGACGGGATCCGGGCTC
>CAWGUD010000041.1:0-95621 GCA_963825685.1 uncultured Actinomycetes bacterium
GCCCGGGGTGGGAGTCGAACCCACACGCCCTCTCGGGCCGGCGCTTTTAAGGCGCCTCCGTCTACCAGTTCCGGCACCCGGGCTTCGACGGCGATGCTAGTCGCCCGTCGCGGCCTCGTACCATCGTGGGCATGCGCGATCTCCGTGAGCTGCCGAAGGTCGAGCTCCACATCCACCTCGAGGGCGCGATGCGCATCGAGACGGTCCGCGAGCTCGTCGATCGCAACGGCGTCCCGACCCCGTCCGGCCTCGGGCCCGACGGATGGCGCTTCGACGGCCCCGCTCACTTCATCGACCAGTACATCGCGCTCTGCGACCTGTTCACGGAGTTGGACGACTTCCGGCGGCTGGGGCTCGAGGTCACCGAGGACCTCGCCGCGAACGGGGTTCGTTACGCGGAGGCGGTCTTCACGCCCTCGGCGCACGCGGCCGCGTTCGGCGACGACTGGACGTCGCCGCTGGAGGCGATGCTCGACGGCCTGGCCGCCGGCGCCCGCGACCACGGCACGGTGGTACGCGTCACGCCGGACGTGGTGCGGGACGTCGGACTCGACGCCGCCGAGCGCACGCTCGAGGCGGCGCTGACGTTCATCGACGACGGGGTCGTCGGCCTGAACTGCGCGGGCAGCGAGACGAGCGAGATCGAGCCGTTCGCCCACGTGTTCCGGGCGGCGAAGGACGCCGGCCTGCGGTCGGTCCCCCACGCCGGCGAGTGGGCGGGGCCCGAGAACGTCTGGCAGACGCTCGAGCACTTCCTGCCGGACCGCATCGGACACGGCGTGCGCGCGATCGACGACCCGCGGCTCGTCGAACGGCTCGCGACCGACGCGATCCCGCTCGAGGTCTCCCCGATCTCGAACGTCGCGACGGGCGCGTACCCGTCGCTGCGAGGCACACCCGTTCCTGCGGCTGCGCGACGCGGGCGTCGTGGTCACCCTGAACTCCGACGACCCGCCGATGTTCGGCGCGTGGCTCACCGACGTCTTCGAGACCGCCCGGCGCGTCTGGCGCCTGTCCGACGAGGACCTCGCCGACCTCGCCCGCGCGGCGGTCCGCGCGTCGTTCGCCGACGAGGCCACGAAGGCCGGCATCGAGCGCGACGTCGGCGAGTGGCTCACACGCCCTAGGCAGGAAGCGTTACCGGCTTCCGGGTAACCAGCATCACCTCCCCGCTACCGATACCTGGGGTATGCGACGGAGACTCCGGGCCGAGGACGGCTTCACGCTGGTCGAGATGATGATCGTGGTGCTGATCATCGGCCTGCTGATCGCGATCGCCCTGCCCACCTTCCTCGGGGCCCGCGCACGGGCGCAGGACCGCGCGGTGCAGACCGATGTGCGCAACGCCTTCCTGGCAGAACGCACCTTCTACACCGACGGAGCCACCTACACCGAGAACGCCCTCATCCTGGAGAACATCGAATCGGCGCTGGAGTACATCGCCGGCGACACGCCGCTCGCGATCGGACCGGTCTACGTGCACGTGCATCCGGTCGGGAACGAGCTGTTCGTCTCGGGCCGCAGCACCTCGGGCACCTGCTTCTACCTGCGCGAGATCGACGGCCAGGGCGCCGAGTTCGCGTCGTCGTCGGGCTGCGGGGTCGCCGACGTGCAGACCTTCGGTTCGAGCTGGTAGACGCTGCTCGGCCGGAGTGCTTGCAGGTCACCGTGGGTCCCCTAGGCTCGGGAGCCATGTCGACGATGACCAGACCCGAGGTCGACCCGCTCGACGCCCTCGCGATCCGCATCCGCGACCGCTCGGCGACCGCCGCCGTGGTGGGGCTCGGCTACGTGGGGTTGCCGCTCCTGGTCGGCATGCACGCCGCCGGCTTCCGCGTGATCGGGGTCGACAGCGACGACGCCAAGGTCGACACGCTGCGGGGCCGCCGGTCGCACATCGGCGACGTCGCGGATTCGGAGGTCGAGGCGATGGACCGCGCCTCGTTCAGCGAGACGCCGGCGCCCCTCGCCGACGCCGACGTGATCGTGCTGTGTCTGCCGACCCCGCTCACCGACGGCGCCCCCGACCTCACGATGGTGCTGACCGCGGCCGAGGACGTGGCACGGTTCCTGACGCCGGGCGTGCTCGTGGTGCTCGAATCGACGACCTACCCGGGCACCACCGAGGAGCTGCTCCGGCCGATCCTGGAGGCGTCGGGCCTGCAGGCGGGACGCGACTTCGCGCTGGGGTACAGCCCCGAACGCATCGATCCCGGGAACCGCGAGCACCGGCTCGACACCACCCCGAAGATCGTGTCGGGCCTCACCGACCGGTGCCGCGAGCTCGCGGTCTCGTTCTACTCGGCGTTCATCCACACGGTGGTCACGACGTCGACGCCGCGAGAGGCCGAGATGGCCAAGCTGATCGAGAACACGTACCGGCAGGTGAACATCGCCCTCGTGAACGAGCTCGCCGTGCTCGCCCGCGACCTCGGCGTCGACATCTGGGAGTCGCTGCACGCCGCCGCCACGAAGCCCTTCGGCTACCAGCCCTTCTGGCCGGGCCCCGGCGTCGGCGGCCACTGCATCGCGATCGACCCCACCTACCTGTCGTGGCGCGCCGGGCAGCAGCTCGGCTACCGCGTGGAGTTCATCGAGCATGCGAACGAGGTCAACAACCGCATGCCCGACTACGTGGTCTCGCGCATCGCCGAAGCGCTCAACGACGCAGGGAAGCCGATCAAGGGCTCCACGGTGCTCGGGGTGGGCGTCGCGTTCAAGCCCGGCATCGACGACCTGCGATCCTCGCCGTCGCTGATGGTGCTCGAGCGACTCGCCCGGCGAGGAGCCGTGGTCGGGTACCACGACACGTTCGTGCCGCGATGCGAGATCGACGGCACCGAGCGCGAGTCGCTGCCGCTCGACGCCGACGTCGTCGGGCGCCACGACATCGTCGTGCTGCTGACCCCGCACGCCGATGTCGACGTGCACGCGCTCGTGAACACGGCGGCGATGGTGTTCGACGCCCGTGGCGTCACGGTGGGCATCGACGCGCCGAACGTCGTGCGGCTCTGACGAGCCGCCTACGCCGGCCGCTCGTCGATCGTGATCGAGTCGATGTACACGGCCTCGGTCGGCACGCTCAGCTCGCCCGGGATGCCGGGGTTCTCGGTGCCGGCGACCTTGCCGATCGCCTCCACGACGTCGAGGCCGTCGGTCACCTCGCCGAAGATCGTGTACTCCCCCGACCCCGCCCCGGGGTCGAGCTGCGGGGTCGCGGCGAGCGTCACGAAGAACTGGCTGCCGTTCGTGCCGGGACCGCTGTTCGCGAACGCCATCATGCCCGGGGCGTCGAACGTCTGCTTCGGCGACGTCTCGATGTCGAAGGAGTACCCGGGGCCGCCCGAGCCGTCGCCCAGCGGGTCACCGCCCTGGATCACGAAGTCCTCCACGATGCGGTGGAACGTGAGCCCGTCGTAGAAGCCTCGTTCGGCGAGGAACACGAAGCTGTTCACGGCCTCGGGCGCGATGTCGGGGCGCAGCTCGGCCTCGAACGTGCCGCACGACGTCGCGATCGTCGCCGTGTACGTCGCCTGCTCGTCGATCGTCATGGGCGGGGGCCCGATGAACTGCGGGGTCTTCCCACCGGCGTCGGGTGGCGCCTCGCCGCCGCACGCCACGGTCGACGGCGGCTCGACCACGGGCGTCACCGAGCCCGACCGGGTCCCCGGCTCACCCGTGGGCTCTGCCGATGCGGTGACCGACGGGGTCGCCGAGGCCGCGGGCTGCTCATCATCGCCGGTCAGGATCATGTACCCGGCGATCAGCAACGCCAGGCCCGCGACACCCCCGACGATTCCCAGCGTGAGGTCCCGGCGGCGCTTGGCCGCGTGCCGCTCGGCCTGCCGGCGCGCCGCCAACTTGGCGAGCTGCTTGTCCCTGGAACGATTGGGCATACGGCCGCAGAGGTTACCCGCCGAGCATCTCGAGGGCCAAGCCGTCGAGGATGTCGGTCTCGCTCACGAGCACGCGGTCGAGCTCGAACCGCCGCATCGTGGCGACGAGGATCACGGCGCCGGCGACGATCACGTCGCCGCGACCGGGCGCCATCACCGGCAGCGCGGCGCGCTCGGCGTCGGTCATCGCCGACAAGGCATCGCGCACCCGCTCGGCGTCTTCGCGCGTGAGCCACGTGCGATGGATGCGGTCGGGGTCGTAGCGAGGCAGGTCGAGCGCGATGGCCTGCAGCGTGGTCGCCGTGCCCGCGACGGCGACGAACGTGCGCGCGTCGCCCACCGTCACCGAGGCGTCGACCTCGTCGAGCACCGAGGCCACGTCGGCTTCCAGGGCGGCGAGGTCCTCGGCCGTCGGCGGATCGTGCCGCACGTGGCGCTCGGTCATGCGCACGCTGCCCATGCGCGTCGAGATCGCGTGCTCGGCGACGCCCGGCGACCGACCGACCACGAACTCCGTCGAGCCTCCGCCGATGTCCTGGACCGCGAACGGCCCCCACGAGGGGTCGAGCCCGTGGGTGCCGCCGAGGAACGAGAGGCCCGCTTCCTGCTCGCCGGTGATCACCTCGAGCTCGGAGCCGGCGAGCGTGCGGACCGCCGCCGCGTACTCGTCGCGGTTCTCCGCGTCCCGCACGGCGCTCGTCGCCCCCACCCGGATGCGCTCGGCCCCGAGAGCCCGGGCGCGGCGACAGAACGCGCCGAGCGCCTCGACGGTGCGGACGAGCGCGTCGTGGTCGAAGCGGCCGGTGCGGTCGACACCCAGGCCGAGCCTGGTGATCAGCATGTCGCGCGCGAGCTCGGTCGCGGGCGCGCCCGGTTCGGCGGCCGGCTCCACCACGAGCAGCCGGATCGAGTTCGTGCCCTGATCGATCGCCGCGACCCTGCCGCGGCCGTTGCTCGGCGTGCACCGGCTCGATGCGCTCGGCGACCCACGCCCCCACCGGATCGTCGCCCCCGGCGAGCCGGTAGGCGTAGTGCGCGTGCAGGCACTTGATGCCGACGCGGGTGCCCGCCACGCCACCCCACGCGCGGGCGGCGGCGAGGTCGGTCGCCCGGTCGGCGGCGTACGCGTCGTGGGCCGCCTCGACGGACGCGCGGAACCCTTCGTCGTCGGTCATCCGTTCGTTCAGACGAGCGATCCATCCCTGCGACTCGATCCGCGAGATCGCCTTGACGGCGTCGGGACAGGTGAGCCAGTACGTCGTGGGGAACGGGTCCCCGGCCGCGTCGATCGGCACGTTGCGGATCACGAGCGGATGGCCCCCCGTGCACCGCGCCACGACCGTGAACGGCGTCGTCGGCTCGCGGCCGAGCTGGTCGCGCACGGCGGCGAGGTCGGCGGCACGCAGCTCTCGCTGCGCGGTCGGCATCGGCTCGGTCATGGCGCCCATGTTCCCAGGGGCGCGCGGCTCACCGCCGGTAGGCTGCGCCGATGCGCGACCGTTCCTTCACCTCGATCGAGACCGCGCGGCTGCGGCTGCGTCGCTTCGCGCCGCGCGACGTCGGAGCCTTCCATGCGTACCGGGTCGACGACGACGTCGCTCGATTCCAGTCGTGGCAGGACTACACCGTGGAGCAGGCCGAGGCCTTCGTCGACGAGATGGAAAGGGCCGACCCGGGGGTGCCCGGCGAGCCGTTCCAGTTCGCGATCGCGCGGCTGCGCGACGATGCGCTCGTCGGCGACTGCATGCTCGCGCTCGACGCCGGCGACCCCGCGATCGCCGAGATCGGGTACACGGTCGACCGCTCGCACCAGGGACACGGGTACGCGACCGAGGCCGCGCGGGCGCTGCTGGGCTACGCGTTCGAGCGACAGGGCGTCGGCGCCGTCCGCGCCGTGACCGACACGAGGAACGCGGCGTCGATCGTCGTCGCCGAGCGGCTCGGCATGGCGCTCGTCGCCACCGTGCACACGACGTTCAAGGGCGAGGCGTGTGACGAGCACACGTACGAGATCGGCCGCGAGGCGTGGGAAGCTCGGCGGGCGTGAGCAGCCGCTACTTGCGCTTGTGCTCGACGGCGCGCTTGTAGTCGACCAGGCGCTCCTCGCTCTGCCGCATGAACTTCTTGAGCATCTGCTCGAACTCCGGGTCGGAGCCGCGACGCGGTCGCGGCGGGGCGGGGTCCTGCAGGGCCTTGATCGAGAGGTCGATCTTGCCGTCTTCCTTGATCGCCCGCACCTTGGCCTGCACGACGTCGCCCTCGCGGAGATGCTCGTGCACGTCCTTCACGTAGTTGCGGTCGATCTCGGAGATGTGGACCAATCCGAGGCGGCCGTCCTCGAGTTTGAGGAACGCTCCGTATGGCGTGATGCGCTCGACGGTGCCGTCGATCACCGCGCCGATCTCGATCTCAGCGATGTCAGATGCCCCTTTCCCTTGCGAACCCGGCCTTTCCGGGCGAGGCGGCCAGTGTGACGGGGATGCAGGAACCCGTCAATCGGCGGCCGGCGTGGCTCGCGACGGTAGCATCCGTCGATGGAGGTGACCCCGCTCCCCGACGCCGCGTCGTTCCTCGCCGCGGCCGCGCCCGTGCTCGAGCGCGACACGGCCGCCAACAACCTGCCGCTGGGCATCGCGCAGCAGCTCGTCGACCGGCCGGACACCTACCCCGAGGCCTTCTTCTGGGTGGCCGCCGAGTCCGGCCGGGTCGTCGGCGCCGCGATGCGCACGCCGCCGTACCCGGCGATCCTGGCGGATCCCCTCCGCGACGGCGTGATCGACGCCTTCGTCGCGACCTTCACCGACGTGCACCCGGACCTGCCCGGCGTCACCGCGAACGAACCGTGGGCGAGCCGCTTCGCCGACGCGTGGACCGCCGCGACCGGTGTTCCGTGGCACCGCAGCATCGGTCAGGGCGTCTACGCGCTCACGGCGGTGCGACCCCCTCGGCCCGCCGCCGGGGTCGGCACGAGCCGCGACCGCCGACGATCGCCCCCTGCTCCGACGGTGGATGGACGCGTTCGCCGCGGAGGCGCTCCAGGCGATGCCGCGAGACGAGGGCGACATGGAACGCGGGATCGACGCGCGGATGGGGCCGGGCGCCGCGGGGGGATTCACGTTCTGGGAGGTCGAGGGCCGGCCCGTCTCGCTCACCGGCTGGATGCCGCATCCCCGGCGGCGCCCGCATCGGGCCCGTGTACACGCCATCCGAGGAGCGGGGGCGCGGCTACGCCTCGAACCTCGTCGCCGAGGTCAGCGCCCGCATGCTCGACGACGGCGCCGCGGCGTGCTTCCTGTACACGGACCTCGCCAATCCCACCTCGAACGCGGTCTACCGACGCATCGGCTACGAGCAGGTGGCCGAGTCCTCGATGATCCGATTCGGCGACCCGGCGTGACGCCGGTCAGCAGCGGGGCGTCGGAGGTGCGCCCCGCGACGGCACCATCACGAACGCGGTCTCTCCCGGGACGAACCATGCCCAGGCACTCGCGGGCGAGCTGCTCGAGATAGGTGGGGTCGGTGAACCGGTCGATGCGGGCCTCGAGCTGGGCGTTGCGATAGGCCAGCTCCTCGGCCTGGCGTTCCATCCGGGCGAGGTTGCTGCGCTGATCGAGCAGGGCGCGCAGGGGCGCCACCGCCAGCGTCAGCAGGATCAACGCGACGACCGCGAGCACCGCGGCGCGAGCCGTGAGGCGGGGGTGCGACGTGTGGCCGCGGGCGACCTCGTGCCGGCCGGCCGTGCGGCGCCGCGGGGGTCGGTCACGGGCCACGTCGGGCGTGGGCGTCGCGCTTCGCCTCGCGGCGGTCGGGGAAGGGACCGCTGAGCTCATGCCCTACGCGACCCCCGGCGGTGCGCCCGAGAGCGACCGCCCGCCCAGGTATCGAGCCTGGTCGCCGAGCTCCTCCTCGATGCGGAGCAGCTGGTTGTACTTCGCCGTGCGCTCGCCGCGGCTGGGCGCGCCGGTCTTGATCTGGCCCGCGTTCGTCGCGACCGCGAGGTCGGCGATCACCGTGTCCTCGGTCTCGCCGCTGCGATGCGACACCACGTTCGTGTAGCCGCTGCGCGTCGCGAGCGCCATCGTGTCGAGGGTCTCGGTGAGCGAGCCGATCTGGTTCACCTTGATCAGGATCGAGTTCGCGACGCCATCACGGATGCCTCGCTCGAGCCGCTCGCCGTTCGTGACGAAGAGGTCGTCGCCGACGATCTGGACGCGCGAGCCGAGCGCCCGCGTGAGCGTCAGCCATCCCTCCCAGTCGTCCTGGTCGAGGCCGTCCTCGATCGAGACGATCGGGAACCGGTCGACCAGGTCGGACCAGAACACGACCATCTCGTCGGCCGTGCGGTCGGCTCCCTCGAGCCGGTAGCGGCCGTCGTCGGTCCGCAGCTCGCTCGTGGCCGGGTCCATCGCGAGCGCGACGTCGTCGCCGGGCGTGAGGCCGGCGGCCTCGATCGCGCGTATCAGCCACTCGAGGGCCTCGCTCGTCGTCGCGATCTCGGGCGCGAACCCCCCTTCGTCGCCGACGCCGGTCGCCAGGCCCTCGTCGTGCAGCAACCCCTTGAGCGCGTGGAAGCACTCCGCGCCCCACCGCAGCGCCTCGCTGAACGACGCGGCGCCGACCGGCATCACCATGAACTCCTGCGGCTCGAGCTCGTTGTCGGCGTGGACCCCGCCGTTGATCACGTTCATCATCGGGGTCGGCAGCACGTGCGCGTTGGGGCCGCCCAGGTAGCGGTAGAGCGGCAGCCCGTTCGCATCGGCGGCTGCCCTCGCGACGGCCATCGAGACGCCCAGCACGGCGTTCGCGCCGAGCTCGGACTTCGCGTCGGTGCCGTCGAGCGCGAGCAGGGCCGCGTCGACGCCGCGCTGGTCGAACGCGTCGGCGCCGGAGAGCGCCTCGGCGATGCGGCCGTTCACGTTCGCGACCGCGCCGAGCACGCCCTTGCCGCCGAACCGTTCCCCGCCGTCGCGGAGCTCGATCGCCTCGTGCTCGCCGGTCGAGGCGCCGCTCGGCACGCCGGCGCGCCCGAACGCGCCGTCGTCGAGCCAGACGTCGACCTCGACGGTGGGGTTGCCGCGGGAATCCAGGATCTCGCGGGCGTGGACGGACTCGATCGAAGACATCGGAGGACGATGGTAGCCGACGCCTACCCGGCGGCCGGGGATTTCGCGTCTCGCGTCGCATGGTCGTGCGGCCACCGCGTGAACAGCCGCGAGCGGCCGATCGGGTCGAACCCGAGCCGTCCGTACAGGTGCCGTGGCCAGTCCTGCGCGTCGGCGAACAGGAACACGAACGAGGCGCCCGCCTTCCTCGCCTCCTCGGCGGCCCGCAGCACGACGTTGCGAGCGACCCCCCGCCCCCGGAACTCCTCGAGCGTGTTCACGTCCTCGATCTGGGCGACGTCGCCGTGCACGTAGAGCTCGCACGAGCCTGCGAGCGCCCGTCGATGCGCTGCGCGAAGAACCGAGCGCCGACGCCCTCCACCAGCACCCGGCGGAACGCGGCCAGCGTCTCGGCGATGCCGGGCTCCGTGCCCCAGGGCTCGCGCCTGGTCATCTCGGCGATGAACGGCTCCATCTCCTCGAACGCCAGCTCCTCCACCACCCCGGGCTGGGGTCTCGGTCGGCGTCGCGACGGTGGGCCATCACCACCATCTGCTCGAGGGCGTAGCCGTGCTCGACCATGCCCATCGCGATCGAGTCGGCGTCCTCGACCGACGCGAACTCGACCTCGCGATGGCGGAACCCGCCGTAGAGCTCGTCGAGGATCGCTCACGACGTCGTCGGCCGTCGCTCCGCCGAGCGCGCGGTCCGCGATCGCCATGTTGGCGTCGTACCGCAGCGGATACCCGTCATGGAAGAAGGCCGTGCCCCAGGGCACGGGTTCCTGTCTCGTGGACGTGCGCTCCATCACCCACGTCTGGAAGGCGAACGCGCGCTCGTAGTCGGTCGTCATCGCCCGGTGAGGATACCGACCGTCGTGCTGCGCCTAGTCCGCGCCGGACCCGATGACGTCGGCGTGGTCGCCGTTGGCGCCGCAGACGAGCACGACGAGCCGTTCCCCGGCTTGCGGCGCGTACGCCCCGCACATCACCGCGGCGAGGGCGGCCGCCCCACCGGGCTCGGCGAACATGCGCAGCTGTCGCCAGATCGCGCGCTGGGCCTCGAGGATCGCGTCGTCGTCGACGAGCACGACGTGATCGACGTGGCCGGCGCTCGCGACCGCGAACGCGATGTCGCCGGCCCGGCGCGTGCCGAGGGAGTCGGCGGCTCGTCCCGAGACCGGCACGTCGACCGGCCCGCCCGCCTCCAGGGAGGCCTGCAGGCACCTCGACGTGACCGGCTCCACCCCGACCACACGCAGGTCGTGACCGGCGAACCACGATGCGATGCCCGCGATCAGCCCTCCCCCGCCGACCGCGACGAGCACCGTGTCGGCGTCGGGCGCCTGCTCGGAGAGCTCGAGCCCGATCGTGCCCTGCCCTGCGACGACCTCGGGTTGGTCGAAGGGGTGCATCCAGGTGGCGCCGGTCTCGGCCGCGCGCTGGGTGGCCGCGGCCGACGCGTCGTCGTAGTAGCCGTCGATCACCCGCACGTCGGCGCCGGTCGCTCGGACCTTCTCGATCTTGGCGGCGGGCGACGTCGAGGGGACGAAGATCTCGGCGTGGTGCCCGAGCTCGCGGGCGGCGTGGCCCACCGCCAACCCGAAGTTGCCGCCGCTCGCCGCCACGACGCCCGCGGGCCCCACGTCCGCCGTGAGCATGCGGTTGAACGCCCCGCGCGGCTTGAACGAGCCGGTCACCTGCAGCAGCTCGAGCTTCAGCGTCAACGGCGACGCGACCCCGAACGTGCCTGCGGCCACGTCGAGCACCGGCGTGCGGCGCACGTGCGGCGCGATGCGCTCGCGGGCGGCGTCGATCTGATCCCGCGTCGGCCCGACGACCTCGCTCACGACCCGCGGGCCTCCCGGAAGAGCCGGCGCAGCGTCGCCTCGTCGGCCGTCTCGACGTCGAGCCCTCGCTCGGCCGCGAGCGCGACGAACCGCTCGTACCGCTCGGAGAACGTGCGGACCGTGCGGCGCAGGGCGCTCTCGGCGTCGACGCCCAGCTTCCGCGCGAGCGCCACGGTCGCGAAGAGCACGTCGCCGACCTCCTCCTCGGCGTTGGCCGGGTCGGTCGCCGCCGCGAGCTCGTCGACCTCCTCGCGGAGCGCCTCGACGGCCGAGTCGGCCGAGCGCCACTCGAACCCCCACCCGGCCGCGCGACGTTGCACCTTCGCCGCTCGCGCGAGCGAGGGGAGCGAGGCCGGGATGTCGTCGTCGACCGCCGTGCGCTCACCGGCTTCCGCGGCCTTGAGCTTCTCCCAGTTCACGAGCACCTCGTCGGCGCCGGCCACCTCGACCTCGCCGAAGACGTGCGGGTGGCGGTAGACGAGCTTCTCGACGAGACCCTGCGCGACGTCGTCGACGTCCCAACGCCCGTCGTCGGCCGCCATCTGCGCGTGGAACACGACCTGGAGCAGCACGTCGCCGAGCTCGTCACGCATCGCGTCGTCGTCGCCGGCGTCGATCGCCTCGAGCAGCTCGTGCGTCTCTTCGAGCAGGTGTCGCGCGAGCGTCTGATGCGTCTGCTCGGCGTCCCACGGGCACCCGCCCGGACCGCGCAGTCGCGCCATCACGCGCACGAGGTCGAGCAGGCGCTCGCCCTGCTGCGAGCTGGGGACGGGGCCCTCGGGGACGTGGGCGAGCAGGTCGCCCGAGCGCGAGGGCGTCTCGGTCACGGCGCGGGCGTGCCCTCGTCGCCGTCGTTCGCGGCGCCGTCGGCGGGGCCGCTCGACGCGCTGGGGTCGGTGCTGTTCACGGCGACCACGGTGAGGGTGTCGAGGTCGAAGTTCCCGTACTTCGGGTTCACCTCGACGCCCTGCGTCTCGGCCTGATCGCGCATCCACGCGTTGAACAGCGTGCCCTGCTCCCCCTCGACGAGCTGGGTCTTGGCCTCGTCGAACGGCGTGACCTGCTTGTCGACCAGGTAGATCACGTGCCAGCCGAACTCGCTCTGCACGGGCTCGGAGATCGTGCCGGGCTCGAGCGCGACCGCCGCCTCCCCGAACTCGGGCACGTAGGTCGACGCCACCGCCTGGCCCGAGGCTCCCGCCGTTGGCCCCCGACTGGGTGTCGGTCGAGACGTCCTTCGCGAGGTCCTCGAACGTCTTCTGCGTCGCCCCGGGGGCCGTGACCTGCTGGTAGACGTCCTGGGCCTCGGCTTCGGTGTCGACGAGGATGTGCAGGGCCTCGATCGTGGTGAAGCGCAGGATCTCGTCGTCGTAGACCTGCTGCAGCTGCTCGTCGCCGAGCTCCTCCTCCGCCACGGCGCCCTGCACCGCCTGGAACAGCAAGACCTCGTTGGCCAACCCCTCGAGGTCGGTGCGCGTGAGGTCGAGCTTCTCGAGCTCGGCGTCGACCGCCTCGGCCGTGAGCTGCTCGTCGAGGTTCGCGATGATGTCGTCGACCTCGGTCGCCTCGACCGAGACGTCGTTCGCCTCGGCGTAGTCCGAGATGAACGTGCCCTGGATCATGTTGCCGAGGGTGAAGCGGTTGCACACGGCTTCCTGCGTGTCGCCTTCGGGCGCCGGCCCGCCGCACTCCTGCTGGTTCAGCGCGGCGAGGAACGTGAACAGCTTCGCTTCCTCGGCGAGCTGCTCGTCGGTGATGTCGGTCTCGCCGACGGTCGCGGCCGCCGACGGGCCGGAGCTGCAGGCCGCGAGGAACGCGGCGGCGATCACGGGCATGGCGATGAGGCGGAGCGTTCGGGAGTCCACGACGGACCAGTCTACGGGCTCGGGCGCACCCGATCTCCGCCGACACACGAACGTCATGCGGGCTCAGGCGCCGGACATGGGAGTCGGCGTGGGGAGCACCCGGTCCCCCGTCGCCGCCTCGAGCAGCCAGCGTTCCACGAACGCCACCAGGTCCGTGCCGAAGACACGCTCGGGAACGAGGTTCAACGTCTGCGACTCGGGGGCGAACGACGACCCGTAGACACGCTCCTGCAGGTCGGTGAGCAGGTGCTCGGGGATCGTCACCGGCTTGAGGCGCACCTGATCGCGGAACGTCGAGATCTCCTCGACCCCGAGCGCTCGGGCGGTCACGCGCAGCGACGCGATCGCGAACAGCGTCTGGACCTCGTCGGGCAGCGCGCCGTAGCGGTCGATCGTCTCGGTGCGGATCTGCTCGAGCGTGGCGTGGTCGGGAGCCAGCGAGATGCGCCGGTACAGCTCGAGGCGCAGCGCCTCCTGGGCGACCCAGCCCGGCGGCACGAACGCCTTCACCGGCAGGTCGATGCGGAGCTCCTGCTCCTCGGGCACCGCCTCGCCCTTCATCTCGGCCATCGACTCCTGCAGGATGCGCGCGTACGCGTCGAACCCGACCGCGGCGATGTGGCCCGACTGCTCGGCCCCGAGCATGTTCCCGGCCCCTCGGATCTCCAGGTCCTTCATCGCGATCTTGAACCCCGACCCGAGCGCCTGGTGCGCGCTGATCGTGGCGAGCCGCTCCCGGGCCTCCTCGGTCATCTCCCGTTGGGGCGGGAAGAAGAAGTACGCGAACGCGCGCTCGGTCGAGCGCCCGACGCGGCCGCGCAGCTGGTACATCTGCGCGAGGCCGAGCAGGTCGGCCCGGTCGACGACGAGCGTGTTCGCGTTCGGCACGTCGAGGCCGCTCTCGATGATCACGGTCGAGACCAGCACGTCGGCCTCCCGGTTCCAGAACGTCATCATCTGCCGTTCGAGCAGCGCCTCGTCCATCTGGCCGTGCGCGACGACGATGCGCGCCTCGGGGAGCTCCTGCTGCAGCCACGCGACCTGCCGGTCGATCGTCGCCACCCGGTTGTGCACCCAGAAGACCTGACCCTCGCGCAGCAGCTCGCGGCGGACGGCCCCCAGCGCCAGGCCCTCGTCGTAGCTGCCCACGTACGTGAGCACCGGCTGGCGGTCCTCGGGCGGCGTGTCGATCGTGCTCATCTCGCGGATGCCGGTGAGCGCCATCTCGAGCGTGCGCGGGATCGGCGTCGCCGTCATCGTGAGCACGTCGACGCTGGCGCGGAACTGCTTCAGGCGCTCCTTGTGCGCGACCCCGAAGCGCTGCTCCTCGTCGACCACGAGCAGGCCCAGGTCCTGGAACGCCATGTCCTTGCCGAGCAGCCGGTGCGTGCCGATCACGACGTCGACCTTGCCCGCCTTCACGTCCTCGACGACCTGCTTCTGCTCGGCGTGGCTCACGAAGCGGCTGAGCATCCTCACCGTGACCGGGAACGGCGCGAACCGCTCGCTGAACGTGATGAAGTGCTGCTCGGCGAGGAGCGTCGTCGGCACGAGCACGGCGACCTGCTTGCCCTCCATCACGGCCTTGAACGCCGCCCGCACGGCGATCTCGGTCTTGCCGAACCCGACGTCGCCGCAGACCAGGCGATCCATCGGCTTGGGCAGCATCATGTCGGCCTTGACCTCGTCGATCGCCGAGATCTGGTCGGTCGTCTCCTCGTGGGGGAAGGCGTCCTCGAGCTCCTGCTGCCACGGCGTGTCGGGGCCGAACGCGTGACCGGGCACCGAGAGACGCACCGTGTAGAGGCGCACGAGCTCGCCGGCCATGTCGCGCACGGCGCGCTTGACCTTCGCGGTCGCGCGCGCCCAGTCGCTGCCGCCCATGCGGTGCAGGCGGGGGCTGTCGCCGCCGATGTACTTCGCGACCATGCCGACCGCGTCGCTCGGCACGAAGAGCTTGTCGCCGCCGGCGTACTCGAGCACGAGGTAGTCGCGCTCGGCGCCGGCGAGCTCGCGGTGGGTGATGCCCGTGTACCGCCCGACCCCGTGGATCCGGTGCACGGCGAAGTCGCCCGTCTCGAGCTCGTCGGCGATCGAGTCCGTGCGCCGGCGCGTGAACCGCGGCGCCGTGCGCGTGTGCCGGCGGGCGCCGAACAGGTCCTCCTCGGTGACCACGGCCAGGCGCCCCGCCTGGAACAGGAACCCGTCGGCGAGCGGCGACTCCACCGGCTCGACGGGCACGCCGTCGCCCAGCACCTCGCGGGCGCGCTCCAGGGAGCCGTGGCCGCGGGCCGACAGCACGATGCGGAACCCGGCGCCGGCGAGCTCGCGCGCACGCGAGGCGAGCTCCGCGGCGTTGCCCTGCCCCGTGCCCCAGCTCGCGATGCCGAGATCGAGGCCCTCGGCGAACTCGGTGAGGTGCAGCCGCACGCGGTCACCGATCGCGTCGTCGAGCGTGTGCAGCACCCGGGCGGCGGGCCAGGCCGTCGCCTCGGCGAGCGCCTCGCCTTCCAGGTGCGCCGCCCGCGCCCGGTCGAGGGTGCGATGCGCGTGGGTGAGCACCACCCATCCGCCCTCGGGCACGAGCTCGGCCGGCGTGGGCATGCGGTCGAACAGGAACGGCGCGAGCGACTCCGCGCCCTCGACGAACAACCCGTCGGCCATGCGCGCGAGCTGGTCGGCGAAGCGCTCCGGCGCCTCGGCGGCCGCGGCGCGCGCGCGATCGCGCAGGGCGTCGTCGGGCACCAGCTCACGCGTCGCCGGCACCTCGGCGAGCGCCACCCGTTCGGTGGACAGCTGCGTCGACGGCACGAACTCCCTGATCGACTCGACCTCGTCGCCGAAGTAGTCCACGCGCACCGGGCGGCGCGCCGTGCCGGGGAAGACGTCGACCACGCCGCCCCGCACGGCGAACTCGCCGCGGTGCTCGACCACGTCGGACCGCGTGTAGCCGAGGTCGACGAGGCGTTCCGCGAGCGCGTCGGGCGGCAGATCGAGGCCGGCGACGAGCTGGAGGGCGGACGTGACGCCGAGCGTCGGGATCAGGCCCTGCATCGCCGCGAGCACCGGCGCGACCAGCACGAACGCGCCCTTGGCCTCGCGCATGCGGGCGACGGCGCTGGCACGCCGGGCCGCGACCTCGGGCGCGGGCGAGATGCCCTCGTACGGCAGGGCCTCCCACGCCGGCAGCAGCGCGACCCGCTCGGGGCCGAGGAACGCCTCGAGATCGGCGGCGAGCGCCTCGGCCTCACGGGGGCCGGGCGCCACGGCGAGCAGGGGTGCCTCGAGCGCGGTCGCCACGCCCGCGACCACGAAGTCCTCGCCGGCCTCGGCCCTGGCCACGATCGGACGCGCACGCTCGAGCAGGAGCCGCTCGAACGGCTCGGAACGCACCAGCACATCGAGCGCGTCTCGCAGAGCCAACCCGGAACCTCCCGAACAGCGACCGGACACCAAGAACAGGCCTCGCCGCGTGCCGGCGGGGCCTTGGGAGAAGCAGTCTAGTCCTGCGGGACGCGACGCCGTGAGCCGGTCAGCCCTGAGGCGTCTGGCGGTTGAACCGGTCCTGGGTCGGGGTGAGCCCCTCGGCGATCAGGCTGCGCACCGCGTCGGCCGCGTGGTCGACCCAGATCGCGACGTCGGCCTCGAGCTTCTTCCCGATCGGCGTCAGCACGAAGTCCGCGGGGTCCTGACGCCCGGGCGGGCGTCCGATGCCGATGCGCACGTGCAGGAAGTCCCGGGACGCCAGCGCCTGCTGCAGCGACTTCACGCCGTTGTGGGAGCTGCCGCCGCCGAGCTTCACGCGCAGCTCGCCCGCGGGGATGTCGAGCTCGTCGTAGACCGCGATCAGCCGGTCGGGCTCGACGTGCTGCTTGTGCGCGAGGCTCGCGTACGACGGGCCCGACTCGTTCATGAACCGCGTCGAGGCCGCGAGCAGCACGCGATCGCCGCCCTCGCGGACCTCGGCGAGCTCGACCGGCAGGAACCGCACCTTCTTGAACCGCTCGCCGTGCGCGCGCGCCAGCTCGTCGACGACCATGCGGCCGACGTTGTGCCGGGTGTTCGCGTACCGATCGCCGGGGTTGCCGAGACCGGCGACGAGCCAGGTCATGGGAGCGGCAGGGGGCTAGCCCTCGCCACCCTCGCCTTCGGCAGGAGCCTCGCCGCCCTCCGCGGGAGCCTCCCCCTCGACGGCCGCCTCGGCACCTTCCTCGGCCTCGGCCACGGGCACCTCGACACCCTCCTCGCCGGGCACCGACAGGTCGGCCTCGACACGGAGCGCGGCCGGGGTCACGACCGAGAGCACGGCGTCCTCGGGGCTCGTGAGGATCGTGACGCCCTTGGGCGTCACGAGGTCGCTCACGTGCACCATGTCGCCGAGCTCCACGTCGGTGATGTCGACCACGATCTCGTCGGGCACGTCCTGCGGCAGGCACTCGATCTGCACCTCGCGCAGGTGGTGCTCGACCACCCCGCCTTCCTTCACGCCGGCGGCGTCGCCCGTCTCGTGGACGGGCACGTTCACGGTGATCGTCTCGGTGCGGCTCACCGCGAGGAAGTCGACGTGCACGAACTTCGAGTGGATGTGATCGCGCTGGATCTCACGCGGGATCGCCAGGTGCTCCTCGCCGTCGACCATGAGGTCGACGAGCACGTTCGATCCGGCGCTGCCGTGCAGCAGGTGGCTCAGCTCGCGGGAGTCCACGGTGAGCGGCGTCGTCTCGAGGCCCTGTCCGTAGAGCACGGCCGGGATCTTGCCGGCGGCGCGGAGCTTGCGGGCGACGCCCTTGCCGGCGTCGGAGCGACGTTCTGCGGTGAGTTTCGTGTCCATGGCGAAGAGGAGCCCTTCGTATCTGTGGGAGGCGGATCGGTCGTTTCGAGAACGTGGGGATGGTACAGGAAAGCGCAGGTGGGCGGCATCGCTCCCACGTTGCGGTGCATCCGAGCGATACCTTCCGGCCCGACCGTGCGTCTTCACTGATGAGATGGCGGAAGGAACGGGATTGGGCGTCGAGGAGCGGCCCACGGAGGCATCGGAGCCCGATGTCTCGGACGGCGGGCTCGACGAGTTGTACGCGCGCCACATCGGCGCCGGCGTGCGGCTCGCGTTCCTGTTGACCGGCGATCGCCCGCACGCCGAGGACCTCGCGCAGGAGGCGTTCATCCGATGCGTCGGTCGCTTCCGGCACCTGCGGCGTCCCGACGCGTTCGAGGCGTACTTCCGCCGGGCGATCGTGAACCTGCACACGTCGGGGCTGCGTCGTCGACGCTTGGAGCGCGCATGGCTCTCGAAGGAAGGCGCCGAGTCGGCGCGACGCGTGTCGTCGCAACCCGACGTCGGAGCCCGCGAGGACCTGTGGAAGGCGCTCGCGACGCTGCCCGCTCGGCAGCGCGCGGCCCTGGTGCTCCGGTACTACGAGGACCTGTCCGAGCGCGAGACCGCCGAGGTGCTCGGGTGCTCGGTGGCGGCCGTGAAGTCGTTGGTGGCCCGCGGCGGCGGCGCCCTGCGCGAGCTGATCAGAGGTGAGGACGCATGAACGACGTCGAACACGACCTGCGCGAGCTCTTCGAACGGAAGGCGTCGTCGGTGGGCGGCGTGGCGCCGAGGCTGCCCGAGCCGGTGCGGAAGCGTGGCCGACGCCGTCAGCTCGGCACCGCGTTCGTCGGCGGCGTGACGGCCCTGGCCGTCGTCGTCGGCTCCGTCGCCGCCCTCCGCGCGATCCAGACCAACGCGGACCGTGGCCAGACGCCGGTCGACGATCCCTGGGCGGGCTACGAGGTCTTCGAGCGCACGGCAACGATCGGCAACTTCACGATCTCGAGCCCGAGCGACTGGTACCTCGTGAACCAATGGCCGTGGGCTCGCACCCCTGCTGTTCGGCTGGAGCTCCGGGCCGGCAACCGCCTGACGCCGATCCTCCTCCTCAGCGACACCGATCGCGGTCTCGAGAGTTCCCCCTGTCTCGACTCCTCGTTCGCCATCGGGCCGGGCGATGCGGTCATGACGCTCGCGTTCGACAACGCGCACTTCGCCGCGAACTTCGGCGCCGGCGACCGCACGCAGTGGCCCGTGCCGTTCGATTCGTCGTCCGACGCCGAGCGCCCGTGGTGCGGACCCGGTACCTATGTGTACTTCGCCGGTGGCGACATCCCCTACGTCGCGCACTTCGCCTTCGGCGATGCGGTCCCCGACGACGAACGACAGACCCTGATCGACGCGTTCGAGGGCATGGAGGTCGCCGACTCGCAGGAGGTCCTCATGGAGGAATCCCAACCCGACGACACCTCGGCCTACGTGATCGCCGGGGGCGAGAATGCCGCCGGCCCGTGGACGCTGGAGCTCCGCCCACAGACCGACCCGGGATCCGTCACGAACGTCCGACTCGAGCTCACGACCGCAGAAGGAAGCGGGGCCGTCGCCGGCGGACCCTTCACGGTGGGCGAGGACCGCCCGATCGAGCAAGCCGGTGGCGATCCTGTCTTCGGCGCGGTGACGAAGGAAGCCGCAGGAGTCGAGATCAGAGGCAACGTCATGCTTCCCGGTCCCGCCGCGACGATCGTTCCGCTCCCTCCGAGCCTTCCGTTCGACTTCGATCTGTTCTTCGCTTCGCACGAGGGCGACCAGCCACCGTTCGCGGTGCCCGTCGACGGCGACGGCAACCCCATCGGCAACACGGCCGGGATCTCTGAGGGCAACGACATGACCTTGTTCGACATCCTCGGGACCGAAGGCGCGATCATGACCGACCGTTCGACGGGCATCACCTGCTACGTGGTCTCCTCCGAGCACGGCGTCGTCGATGGCTGTGCCGACGAGATCACGCTGCAGACGATCCCGGTTCCTGAGGACCGGGGGCAGATCCTCGTGTTCTCGCACCTGGATGCGATCAAGTTGAGCGGGATCGAGCTGGACGTCGATGGGGCTGAGACGATCGCCGGGTCGAAGTGCCACGGACCGGTCTGCGTCATCGGGATCCCACCAGGGTCCGGGACAGGCACGCTGTGGCTGCTTCAGAAGGGTCAACGCGCCGACTCGGACACCATCGCGTGGACGCCCGAAGGGGTCGAACGCACCTAGTCCAGCTCAGACTAGACCTGGTTCGCGCCGCCGAAGATCTCGCTCACGCTCGCGTCCTCGAACACGGCGCGCAGGCCGCTCGCGATCAGGGGGGCGATCGAGAGCACCCTGAGCTTGTCGAACTGGCGTTCCTCGGGGATCGGCAGCGTGTTCGTCACGACGACCTGCTCGATCGGGGCTTCCTCGAGCAGCTGGCGCGCCTTGCCGCTGAAGATGCCGTGCGTCGCGCCGACGAAGATCGGACCGGCGCCCATCTCCGCGAGCACGTGCACGCCCGCCGAGATCGTCGACGCGGTGTCGATCATGTCGTCGACGATCACGCACGGCCGGCCCTCGACCTCGCCGACGACCGCCATCTCCTCGATCTTGTGCGCCTCGTGGCGGCTGCGCCGCTTGTAGAGGAACGCCAGGTCGGCGTGGAGGTACTCGCGCAGCTTCTCCGAGGTCTTGATGCGGCCCGCGTCGGGCGCCACGACGACGAGGTCGTCGCCGTGCAGGCCGAGCTCGCCCGAGAAGTGGTTCGACAGGATCGGCAGGGCGGTGAGGTGGTCGAACGGCGAGTCGAAGTAGCCCTGGATCTGACCCGAGTGCAGGTCGACGCTGACGACGCGGTCGGCGCCGGCGGTCGACGAGCAGGTCGGCGACGAGCTTCGCGCTGATCGGTTCGCGCGAGAGCGCCTTGTGGTCCTGCCGGGAGTATCCGTAGTACGGGATCACGGCGGTGATGCGCTTGGCCGACGCGCGCTTCATCGCGTCGATCATGATCAGCTGTTCCATCAGCGCCTCGTTGACGGGCTCGTAGTGGGTCTGCACCACGAACACGTCGGCGCCGCGCACGCTCTCCTTGGCCCGGAAGTAGATCTCACCCGAGGCGAAGCGGCGCAGGTCGGACTCGCTCACCGGGATGCTCAGGCAGTCGGCGATCTCGTGGCCGAGCGCCGGGTGGATGGTGCCGGTGAACAGCATCATCCGCTTCTTGGTGATGATCTCCACGGCCCGCTCCCCCTAGGTTGCCTTCTTCTTCCGGCTCGTCCGCCGGCGGCGCTCCGCGTCCTTGCGCTCGCGGTATCCCTCGACCGTGCGCTGCTCGCTGCGCTCGACCGCCAGCGCGCCGTCGGGCACGTCCTTGGTGATCACCGATCCTGCTCCCGTGTTGGCGTCGCGACCGATCGTCACGGGCGCCACCAGCATCGTATCCGAACCGATCCGGGCCCCGGAACCCACCTTGGTCGTGTGCTTCGCGTAGCCGTCGTAGTTCACGGTCACCGTGCCGGCGCCGATGTTCGCCCCGTCGCCGATCTCGGCGTCGCCGAGGTAGGTGAGGTGCTTCGCCTTCGCGCCCCGGCCGAGCGTCGTGGCCTTCACCTCGACGTAGTTGCCGACCTGCGCGCCGTCGTCGAGCACCGTTCCCTCGCGCAGGCGCGCGAACGGCCCGACCTCGCAGCCGCGTCCGACGGTCGCACCCTCGAGCACCGAGAACCGCACGACCGAACCGTCGCCCACGGTCGAGGCCGACATCGCGACCGACGGGCCGATACCGCACGCCTGGCCGATGCGCGAGCCCCGCTCGAGGAACGTGTTCGGGAAGATCACGGAGTCGGCGCCGATCTCGACGTCGACGTCGATGTAGGTGGCGCGGGGATCGACGAGCGTCACCCCGTTCGCCATGTGTCGCGCGTTCACGCGCTCGCGCACGACGGCCTCGACCGCGGCCAGCCCGGCACGGGAGTTCAGCCCCATCGCGCCACCGGTGTCGACGGTCACGGCGTTCACCTTCTGCCCGGCGGCGAGCATCGCCGGGATCACGCGGTTCAGGTAGTACTCGCGCTGGCGGTTCTTCCGGTCGAGCAGGGGAAGCGCCGCGAACAGGTCGCGCCGGCGGAACGCGAACAGCACGATCGAGACCTCGCGGATCGCGCGGACCTCCGGGCGTGGCGTCGAGGTCCTCGACGACCTCGACGAGCCGGGATCCGCGACGCACGACCCGGCCGTAGCCACCGGGGTCGTCGAGCACGGTCGAGGCGATCGTCGCCGCGGCGTTCGACCGTCGATGCGAGGCGACGAGTCGCTTCACGTCGTCGCCCGTGACCGGGTCGTAGTCGCCGCCCATCACGAGCACGTCGTCGACGCGGCCGACGGCCCGCTCGGCCACCTGCACGGCGTGGCCGGTGCCGAGCTGCTTGGACTGCTCGACGAAGACCGGCTTCGGGGTGAGCTTCCAGCTCGCGACTTCGGCCCGCACGTCGTCGGCGCCGTGGCCCACGACGACGATCACCTTGGTCGGCTTCGCGGCGAGCCCGGCCTGCAGCACGTGCCACAGCGCAGGCCGTCCGCAGATCGGATGCAGCACCTTGGGAGTGACGGACTTCAGACGCTTGCCCTTGCCGGCGGCGAGCACCACCAGGGCGAGGGAACGAGGTCTGCGGTTCGTGGTCTCAGCCAACCGTCTGTCGTCCAGGGTCGAAGGCCAGTGGCGAAGGGCCGTCATGGTCCCACATCGGCCACGACGGTGACGAGACGGGCGCGCTCGAGAGTGGGTCCGACCGGGGCACGACGCATCCTAATATCGGTAGCCTCATCTTCCGTTCCCTGGCTGGACATCACGACGAAAGAGACCGATGGACCAGATCGACACGACGACGGCCGCTGGGGAACCGCCCCGACGGCGGCTCGGCCTGGATCGGCTGCGGCTTCGATTCCGCGACCCGGAGCTCGAGTCGGCCTTCCGTGCCGATCAATTCCGCCACCACCTAGGGAACATCCGCTTCGCCTTCCTGGCGGGGATCGCTCTCTGGGTCTCCTGGGGTCTGCTCCTGCGCCCCTACATCCTGGCACTCTCCGAACTGCGCCTCGACCGGATCATGCGGTGGGGCGTGTTCATCCCCATGCTGGTCGTGGGCCTCGCACTCACGTTCACGCCGTTCTTCGGCCGGATCTGGGAGTGGGTCGCGGTCGCCATCGCGACGGCGACGATCGGCTCGTGGGTGTTCTACACCTCGAACATCCAGACCCTGCCCGCCGAGTTCGGGTACGTCGGTGTCATCTTGATCACCGCCTTCACCTACACGCTGTTGCGACTGCGGTTCGTCCTGGTCTTGCTGATCACGCTGATCGGCATCGGTGCGTACCTGCCGTACGCCTTCACCACGCAGTACGTCGCACCGGTGAGCGGCGTGCTGGCGACGCTCTACCTCGTCTCGTTCGGGTTCCTGGGCGGCCTGGCTGCGCATCGGATGGAGCGGTTCACGCGAACGCTGTTCCTGCAGGAGCGTCAGCTCGACCAGGAGCGCCTGCGATCCGACGGCCTGCTCCTGAACATCCTGCCGCAGGTCGTCGTCGACCAGCTCAAGGTCACGCCCGGCCGGAGGATCGCGCAGGCGTTCGATCAGGTGACGGTGATCTTCGTCGACGCCGTCGGCTCGACGCAGCAGGCCGCTCGCTCGTCGCCGGACGAGTTCGCGCATGCCTTGGACGAGCTGTTCAGCCGGTTCGACGAGATCGCCGACCGGCACGGTCTCGAGAAGATCAAGACGATCGGAGACGCGTACATGGCCGTCGCCGGCGCGCCGGTCGCGATGGCCGATCATGCGGGAGCCGCCGTCGCGATGGCCGTCGACGTCATCCGAGAGGCGGGTGCGGTCCGATGGCCGTCGGGCGACCGGATCGTGGTCCACGGCGGTGTGGCCACCGGGCCGGCCGTCGCCGGCGTGATCGGGCGCAGGAAGTTCGCCTACGACCTGTGGGGCGACACGGTGAACGTCGCGAGCAGACTGGAGGAGCAGGCAGAGCCGGATGAGGTTCTGGTGTCGGAGGCGACAGCCGTTCAACTGGAGGGTCGGTACGACTTCGGGCCGACCCGGATCCTGGACCTGAAGGGCAAGGGGCGGACGCCCGCCCGGGTGCTTCTCGGCCCCAGCTCGAACGTTCCTCTCGAGGCGCCGTCGACGTGAGTCGCCCCAGCCTCGTCGCCGCCGCAGCGATCGTCCTTGCCGGCACACTCACGGCCGGGTGCATCAGCTCCGGCCCGGCAGGAACCGGGCATGCGACGGACGCGAGAACGATCGTCGTCGGGGTGTCCGGCGCCTTCGCCGAGAACCAGCTCATCGCGGAGATGTACGCGCAGGTCCTGGAGCGCGCCGGTTACACGGTCGGGAGAGAGTTCGACCTGAGGTCTCGCGAGGTCTCACAGAGCGCATTGGAGTCGGGCCAGATCGATCTGAAGCCCGAGTACATCTCGTCGCTGCTGCTGTTCCTCGACTCCAAGGCGCAGGCGTCGAGCGATCCGACCGATGTCGCGAGGCAGATCGGCGAGCGTCTCCGGCCTCGAGGCATCACGGTGCTCACGCCATCGCCGGCCGAGGACACGAATCAGTTCGTGGCGAACGCGAAGACGGCGCAGGAATTCAACCTGACCACGCTGAGCTCGCTCGCCCCCGTCGCCGACCGGCTGACGATCGCTGCGCCGCCCGAGTGTCCGCTCCGACCCTTCTGCCTGCCGGGCCTTCGGGACGTCTACGGCATCCTCTTCGAGGACTTCGAGCCGCTGGACGCCGGAGGGCCGCAGACCGTCGCCGCGCTCAGGAGCGACGAGGTGCAGATCGGCTTGATGTTCTCGACGGATCCGAGCATCGAAGCGAACGGGTTCATCCCGCTCCTCGACGACAAGCACCTCCAGGACGCGGAGAACATCACGCCGGTGATCCGCACCGAGAAGCTGAACGACGAGGTTCGGCGGCTGCTCGACGCGGTGAGCGCCCGACTGTCCAGTGACACGGTGACCGAGCTCGTCGGAAAGGTCGTGATCGACGGGCAGGATGTGGCCGCTGTCGCGAAGGCGTTCCTCGCCGCGAACGGCCTCCTCTGATCGGTCATCTGGATCGATCACGGCACCGACGGCCGCCTCAAGGCGTGTCTTCTCTTCCCAGGGGAGGCGTGCGGAGCGGCTGCCAAACGGTAGCGTGAGAGAGCGGCTCGCCACGTACGCTAGACACCCCGCTGCAGGCATTCCTCTGCCACGCTCACGGCAGGAACGGCCGGGGTGGGGTGAGGGGGTCGGAGAGGCTCGTTGAATCCGTCCATCCGTCCTTGCAAGTTAGCCTGACGAAAGTGGATGCCAGCGCTCAGCGTCAAGGGCGGCGTCTCGCAGGTCGGTAGCTCGTCCGGGTCGACACATGCGGGAGCAGGCCCGGTCCGCCGTCGACCTGAGGCAGGGCGAGCACGTGGGTCAAGCTGACAGGGTCGAGCCAGGCTGCGGACGGACAGCGGTCGCGCGAGCCATCGAGGCCGCCAGCGACCACTCCTGCACGGCCACGGGCATCGACAGCAGGACTCTGCTCGGTGGAGACGGCGCCGATGACTCGCGTACATCGCGAGCAGGTCGGCGTCCGCGTAGAACGGGATCCCCGCGAGCACGACGACCGCGCTCCAGCGGGGGACGAGGCGCAATCGGTAGAGCAGGACGTAGAACAGCGGCGCCGAGGCAGATCACGAGCGTCGAGCGACGACTCTCGACCGCGTCAGGGTCGATACGAGGCTGCCCAGACGCACGCCTGCGGGTGACGCCGTGCCCGGTCCTGCCGACATGGCCTCGCCCAGTGGACGAGCAGCAGCCACGCTGACGCGAGGATGACGTAGCACGGCCGTCTCGACCGCTCCTCCCACGATCAGGTAGCCGATCGCCAGCACTTCGTCCACCCGGCGCAGCACCGGGAAGAGCACCACCGGGACGAACGCGAGCGACAGCCCCATGACGAGCACGAGCAGCGCGCCCGTCACGACGCGCCGGAGGCGCGGCGGAGGCCCGGGCTCGTTCGCCGAGCCCTATCGCCGCCGTCACGACGAGGACCGCCGTAGCGGCGAACAGCAACAGAATGCCGCCGAGGACCCATTCGGGACCGTCAGACAGCCCGCTCAGCTCCTGACTAGCGAAGGACAAAGTCTCGTTCGTTGGCTCGATTCGATAGAACGGCAGGAACGAGCCAACCAGGAACGTGGCGACGCCTGCCAGGATCACCGCCTGACCGTTCCGCGTCCTGCCGCGCTGTTCGCCGTGCGCCTGCATAGGCTCATCCTGGCGTTCTTACCGACGTACGTCGAACGGATGGCCAACGGGACTGCGGCGTCGGTACTCGCTGTCACGACGACGTTGACAATGGCCTCGGTGGCTGGGACGAGCCGTCTCTGCTCCGGGACCCTTAGTTGCGGCACTGGCCCATCCGGGGAAGGATTCGAAGGTGGACATCCCCGAGACCCGTTACGCGAAGACCGCGGATGGTGTTCACATCGCGTACCAGACTGTGGGCACCGGTCCGGTCGATATCGCCTTCGTGATGGCCTGGACCACCCACATCGAGCTGATGTGGAAAGAGCCGACGCTCGCGCGATTCCTCTCGCGGCTGGCAGCGTTCTCACGGTTGATCCTCTTCGACAAGCGCGGTACGGGACTCTCCGACCGCGTGCCCGACGACCGGCTCCCGTCTCTCGAGGTTCGGATGGATGACGCGAGAGCTGTCATGGACGCGGTCGGCTCAGAGCGCGCCATCGTGATGGGCTTCTCGGAGGGTGGTCCGATGGCCACGCTGTTTGCCGCGACGTATCCGGAGCGGACCATCGCGCTTGTCCTGTTCGGGACCAGCGCATGCTGGAGACCGACGATCGACTACCCGTTCCCCGTACCCACCGACGAGCAGCATGAGCGCGACGTCGAGGAGATCGAGCGGATCTGGGGTACGCGGGAGTTCGCGGCGCAAGAATTGCGGGACTGGGGCGCGCCCACGCTTGCCGAAGATGACCACATGATCGGTTGGCTGGCGGACTACCTTCGTCACGCCGCGAGTCCCGGAGCTGCGATCGCGCTCGAGCGGATGAACCGCGGGATCGACATCCGCCCGGCGCTGCCGGCGATCCACGTCCCGACGCTCGTGCTTGCCCGCGACGGCGACCTCCTGTTCACCGCCGAAGAGTCGAAGTGGATGGCGGATCAGATCCGCGGCGCACGCTTCGTCTCGTTCCCCGGCGTCGACCACTTCTATTGGGCAGGGAACCAGGACGAGCTGCTCGTCGAGATCGAGCGGTTCGTGGCGGAGGTCGGCGACGAGGAGACCGACCTCGACCGCGTGCTCGCGACGGTGATGTTCACCGACATCGTGGACTCGACGGCGCAGGGAGCGGCGCTCGGGGACAGAGCCTGGGCCGAGGTGCGAACCCAACACGACCAGATCGTGCGGTCGAACCTCGTCCGGTTCCGCGGCCGTGAGATCAAGACGATGGGCGACGGGTTCCTCGCGACCTTCGATGGCCCGGCGCGAGGGGTCCGATGCGCGGAAGAGATCGCCGCGCAGGTGCAGCCGCTGGGCGTCGAGATCCGGGCCGGCCTGCACACCGGGGAGGTGACGTTCGAAGGCGATGACGTCGCCGGGCTCGGCGTCGCGATCGGGGCGAGGGTGGGCGCGAAGGCGGATGCGAACGAGGTCCTTGTCTCCCAGACCGTCAAGGACCTGGTCGCCGGCAGCGGCCTCACCTTCGAAGACGCAGGCGAGCACGACCTGAAGGGCATACCCGACCGCTGGCACCTCTACCGAGTCGTGAAGTAGGTCGCTTCGCGCGCGTGATGTCAGTCACGGCTGCTCCGGCGCACCGTCCATCCGGTTCCGGGGGGAGGAATCGAACCTCCATTCCAGGCTCCAAAGGCCCGTGTCTTGCCGTTAGACGACCCCGGATCGAGACGCGCGTGCCGTTCGATTATCCCGCGTCGGCCGTGCGCGCGGTCGAGCGACGCCACACGACCTCGCCGTCGACGATCTCGTCGGTCGCGACCAGCCCCGCGTTGCGCGCGACGCCGGCCGAGGCTTCGTGCTCGGGATGGACGTACGCCTCGACGGTCGTGCACGCCCTCACCGACGAGCCACCCGACGATCGCCCGGGCCGCCTCGGAGCCGATACCTCGGCCCTGCTCCGCCGAGCCGATCGTCCACGCGACCGCCGCACGCAGATCGCCGTGATCGCGCTCGACGGTCGCCTGCGTCGTGCCGAGGACCCTGCGGTCGTCCGCCGAGCGGACGAGCCAGTTCAGCCACGCTTCCTGCCCGTCGGGTGAGCGCTCGGAGCCCCACGCGACGAGCCGGGCGCGCAGCTCCTCGATCGTGTCGGGGCGCCCGCCGGTGAACGCGTGCAGCCGCTCGTCGTCGAGCACGGGGAAGAGCGCGTCCGCGTCGTCGGGAGCGAGCGGCGTCAGCCTGAGGCGTTCGGTCTCGATGCCGTCGGCGCGCGGCAGCCCGTCGACGGGATCGATCACGCCGACGGTCCGCGATCGCCTCTCGCAGGCGGACCGCTCACCACGATCGACCCGGGCACCGCGGCCGCCAGCGTGTCGGCATGGCCGAGGTGACGGGCGAGCGCGGCCACCGTCGGACCGCTGCCGCTCATGAACGCGCCGAGGGCGCCGGCCTCGAGGAACGCGTCGATCGTCCGCTCGACCTCGGGGTGGTGCGCGACGACGCCCGGCTGCAGGTCGTTGAAGAGCGCGTCTCCGAGCAGCTCGACGTCGCCGATCTCGAGCGCCGCGATCAACACGCCCGGATCGGGCCCGGTGACCGGGGCGTCGTCCCACCACGCGTAGGCGTCGGCGGCCGACACCCCGAACCCGAAGGGCTTCAGGACCCACCAGATGCTCGCCGCGTGCACGGCGATGAGGCGCTCGCCGCGACCCGACGCGAGCACGGGCTCGTCCGCGAGCATCGCCGGCACGTCGGACCCGAGCGCGGCGCCGAGCTCGGCGAGCGCGAACTCGTCGAGACCGCACGACCAGACCTCGTCGACGGCGAGCAGCGCGGCCGCCGCATCGGCGCTGCCCCCGCCGAGGCCCGCGGCCACCGGGATGCGCTTGTCGAGCCGGAGCGACGACCCCGGGCGACGAGCCGTCGCGGCCCATCCGCCGGGCGAGCGCCTCCACGGCCCGCCCGGCGAGGTTCTCGCCGGGCACCGTCGAGACGAGGCGCGCGAGCTCCGCGTCCCCCTCGACCTCGATCGACACCTCGCCCGGCGCCGCTTCCGTCGCCGTCACGACGTCGTGCAGCGAGATCGGCAGCACCACGGTCTCCAGATCGTGGAAGCCGTCGTCTCGGCGGTCCATCACGCGCAGGAACACGTTGACCTTCGCGTGGGCCCTGCGCGTCACGGCCCTGGGTGCGAGCGGGCTCACGCCGCCACCCGCTCGGCGATCGCCGCGAACCCGGCGAGACCGACCTCCTCGGGACGGGCGCTCGGCGAGATCCCGGCGTCCGTCAGCACCTCGTCGGCCGTCTCGCCGTCGAGCCCGAGGCGCCGCAGCGCGTTGCGCATCGTCTTGCGGCGTTCGGCGAACGCGCCGTCGACCACGCGCCAGAGCGATCGCTCGTCGACGGTGACCGGCGGCGCGGCGAGCCGGTCGAGCCGCACCACGACCGAGTCGACCTTCGGCCGCGGCCAGAACACGGTGGCCGGCACCCGGCGCACGACCGCGGCCGACGCGCGGTAGGCCACGCGCAGGCTCGCGGCGCCGAAGTGCTCGTCGCCCGGCGCCGCCGCGAGCCGCTCGCCGACCTCACGCTGCACCATCACGACCCATCGGTCGATCGCGGGCACCTCGGCGAGGGTGTCGAGCACGAGCGGCACGGCGATGTTGTACGGGAGGTTGGCGCAGAGCGTCCAGTGGTGGGTCCCACCGAGCTCCGATCGCCAGTCGAGCTTCATCGCGTCGGCGTGCAGCACCCGCACGCGTGGGAGGCCGGCGGTCACCTCCTCGAGCGCCGGCATCAGTCGGCGATCGAACTCCACGGCGAGCACCTCGGCCCCGGCATCGGCGAGCGCGACGGTCAGCGAGCCGAGCCCCGCCCCGATCTCGACCACCCGGCTCCCCGCACCGACGCCGGCATCGGCGACGATCGCCCGCGCGAGGTTCGGATCGATCAGGAAGTGCTGGCCGAGCGACTTCGTGGGGCGGATGCCGTGGCGGGTCGCGAGCTCGCGGATCGCCCCGGCCCCGAGCGCCGCCGGGCGCCCGGCCTCACCAGGCGATCGAGACGTCGAGGACCCCTGCCCCGAGCGGCTGGAGGACCGCGAACGCCTCGGGCGAGAGGTCGATGATCCTCCCCGTGCCGAACGGTCCCCGGTCATTGATCGTGACCGTAACGGAACGGCCGGTCTCGTCGTCGGTCACGGTGACGAGCGTGCCGAACGGCAGCGTGGGATGCGCCGCCGTCAGGCCCGCCCACGGGGGGTCGTACCACGTCGCCAGCCCCGACTGCGCGTCGCCGACGGCGCCCGGCACCTCGGTCGTGCCGCCGTACATCGACTGGGGCGGCGAGAGCCGCATCTCGGTGACCGGCTCGCGCTCGATCCACCGACCGATCAGCCGGCGGGACTCGATCTCGCCGTTGACCGACGTGACGAGGAACGTGCCGATGCCGCGACCGTCCCGGCCTTCCTCGAGCACCTTCACGGGCGTGCCGGGGGTCATGCGCGGCGTGTACTCGGTCTGCACGTCGAACGGGATCGTGACGGCTTCCATCTCGGTCACGACGCGGACCTCGTCGAAGGTCACCGTCGTGCCGGCGTGAAGGGGGGTCTCGGGTGATGGCCGAACGCGGTCGTCAGCGTCGGGTTGGATCCCCATGGCCGAGAGGAGTTCCCCGGTCGTGTCCGCGTTGGTCAGGACTTCGCGCACCTTCCCCAGCACGACGACCTGCGCGGACACGGCCGGGGACGTTCCGGCGCTCGAGGCGGAGAAGTCGCTCTCGACGAGCAGGTCCGTCAAGGACACGGAAGCCTGGCCCGTCCCGGCCATCACCCAGACCCCCACATCTGTGGGGCTTTCGAACACGGCGGCGGTGTCGCCGGTGGCGTTCGCCGCGCTCGCGTCGAGGAACGCCTCGGCGCCGGCCGCGACGCGCGCCGGGTTCACCACCACGGTCATGCCGTCGGCGATCACGCTCGTCGGCGACGGCTGCACCAGGACCGCCGACGTCAGCGCGATGCCTTCGTCCGTCAGCAGATCCCGTACGGAGTCGGACGTCGTCGACACGGTCTGATGCTCGCCGTCGACGACGAGGGTCACGTGCTTGCGCAGGGACAGGTTGACGACGCCGGCGACGAGCACGATGCCCACGACGACGGTGGCACCCATGACCGCTCGGTGGGTCCGCAGTCGGCGAACCCTCGTGGCGCGGATCGGCAACCTTCCTCCAGGTGTCTGAGGAAGGCCTCGCGGGGAAGCGGCTGTGCCGGATCGAAGCCTTCAAGCACGGAAGCACCACGCTAACAAACCCTCAACTCTCACTGCAACCTTGAGAACGAACATATGTTCGATGCGCGAGCTGCCCTTCGTCGGTCTGGTTCTCGGTGGATCCCTTAGCGCAGGCCGGGGAATGCCGCACGCGAGTTCTCCGAGGTCGCGGCGACGAGTTTTTCCACATCGTCGCCGCGGACGCGCGCGAGCTCGGCGAGCGTGATCATCACGTTCGCGGGATGGTTGTCGGTCCCGCGCTTCTTCTGCGGCGACAGGAACGGCGCGTCGGTCTCCACCAACAGCCTGTCGAGCGGCACCGCGGCGGCCGCCTGCCGCAGATGCTCGTTCTTCGGGTACGTGACGTTGCCGGCGAAGCTCGTGAAGTATCCGCGCGCCGCACACTCGCGAGCGATGTCGGCGTCGCCCGAGAAGCAGTGGATCACCACGTGCTCGGCCGAACCCTCATCGAGCACTCGAAGCACGTCGGGCCACGCGTCGCGCACGTGCACCACCATCGGCTTGCCCGTCTCGTTCGACCACCCGATGTGCGTGCGCAGCGTCCGGATCTGATCGGCCTCGGGCGAGTGCATGCGGAAGTAGTCCAGGCCACACTCCCCCACCCCGATCACGCGTGGATCGCCGAGCATCTCCTCGATGCGCGCGGCCGCCTCGGCGTCGAACCCGCTCGCGTCGTGCGGGTGCATGCCCGCGGTGGCGAACACACCCTCGAGGGTGTCGGCGAGCTCGGCCGAACGAGCGCTCGTCTCCACGTCGACACCGACGCAGATCAGCCGATCGACGCCGGCGGCCTTCGAGGTCTCGACCACATCTGCAGGTTCCAGGTCGAGCAGGAACAGGTGGCAGTGGGTGTCGACGGCTCCGGTATCAGCCGGGAGTTGAAGGTTCCGGTCGGTCACGAGCGCCGAGACTACACGGGTCTCCACATACGGTCGATGGGGGGAGCTTCACGTGAAACATGATTCTTGGAAGCCTCACCCCGAAGTGCAGGGGGGTGGAAAACGGTGGAAGACTCCGCCCGAGCTATCCCGAGCTATCCGGCCTCGAGTCGGGGGAAGAGCGAGTCTCCCTTGGTCGTCGTCGGTACCCACGGCGAGGCCTCCCCACACCCCTGCGGCCGGAAGTCGCTGGGCGTCGAGCGGCTCGGCGATGCCGAGCTGAGCCCACAGCGCCTGTGCCGCTCGCGGCATGATCGGCGCGACCGCGACGGCCAGCACGCGCAGGGTCTCCGCGGCGGCGTAGAGCACGCTCGCGAGCTCGTCGCGGTTCGCCGGGTCCTTCGCGAGCTTCCACGGCTCCTTCTCGACCAGGTAGTGGTTCGCCCGGGCGACGATGTCCCAGACCGCGACGAGCGCGGGCTGCAGCTGCACGGCGACCATGTGCTCGTCGTAGCGGCGGAGCGCGTCGTCGATCACCGTCGGCAGGTCGCTCTCGGCGCCCGGCGTCACCGGCTCGGGCACCGCGCCGTCGAAGTTGCTCGCCAGCATCGCGAGCACGCGGCTCGCGAGGTTGCCGAGGCCGTTCGCGAGGTCGGCGTTGTGGCGCTCGGTCATCGACTCCCACGAGAAGTTGCCGTCCTGGCCGAACGAGATCTCGCGCATGAAGTAGTAGCGGTACGAGTCCGTGCCGAAGTGGTCGATCAGGTCGAACGGGTGGATGCCCGTGAGCTTCGTCTTCGACATCTTCTCCCCGCCCACGAGCAGGTACCCGTGCGCCCACACCTGGGTCGGCGGCTCGAGCCCGGCGGCCATCAGCATCGCGGGCCAGTAGACGGCGTGGAAGCGGACGATGTCCTTGCCGATCAGGTGGATGTTCGCCGGCCACTCGCCGCGCGAACCGCTCGGGGTCGTTCGCGTAGCCGGCCGCGGTGATGTAGTTCGTGAGCGCGTCGAACCAGACGTAGGTCACGTGCTCCGGGTCCCAGGGGATCGGCACGCCCCAGTCGAACGTCGTGCGGCTGATCGAGAAGTCCTGGAGCCCTCCCTCGATGAGGCTCAGCACCTCGTTGCGGCGCACGTCGGGCTCGATCGCGGACGGGTGCGCCGTGTAGTGCTCGAGCAGGCGGTCCGCGTACGCCGAGAGCCGGAAGAAGTAGTTCTCCTCGCGCATCTGTTCGACGGGCCTCCCGTGGATCGGGCAGTTCCCCTCGATCAGGTCGTCCTCGGTGTAGTAGGCCTCGCACGCGACGCAGTACAGGCCCTCGTACGTGCCCTTGTAGATGTCGTCGCGGCCGTTGTCGTGCACGGCCTGCAGGATCTTCGCGACCGCCTCGTAGTGGCGCGGCTCGGTCGTGCGGATGTAGTCGTCGTAGCTGATGTCGAGGCGCTGCCAGACCTCGCGCCAGCGGGGCTCGAGGGAGTCGGTCCACTCGCGCGGCGTGACGCCGTTCTCCTCGGCGGCCCGCGCGACCTTGAGCCCGTGCTCGTCGGTGCCGGTCAGGTAGCGCACGTCGTCGCCGCGCAGGCGCCGGTAGCGCGCGATGAAGTCGCTCGCGACCTCGGTGTAGGCGTGGCCGATGTGGGGCACGTCGTTCGCGTAGTAGATCGGCGTGGTGATGAAGAAGACGTCCCGGCCCATGGTCGGGTCATGATACGGGTTGGGGTTGCTAGTCTGGGCCAGACTAGTGGCGTAGGCTGGAGCGGGGCGCTGGGCGGCTGGGCCGCCACGACTTCGTCCCGAGTGTGACGAGCGTCACGGAACCGAGGCCGGGGTGGGCGTAGCGTCGAGCGCATGTTCGAGGTGTGCGGGTCTCCGAGGCAGGTGCGGCCGTGAGCGAGCTCCGGTCGGTGATCGAGGCGTTCCGCAGCGAGGAGGTCTCGGGGCTCCCCGATGCCCGCGTCGAGGAGGACTTCGGCGAGCTCCAGGCGGCGGTGGAGGCCCTCGAGGCCGAGCGGCTCCGGCGGCTGGCCGAGATCGACCGGCGCCGGTCGTTCGAGCGCGACGGGTACCTCTCGGCGGCGGCATGGCTCGCCGGCAGGTTCCGGGTCGCCTGGAACGATGCGCGTCGCGGGGTGGCGTTGGCTCGAGGTCTCGACCGGATGCCCCGGGTGCGCCGAGCGTTCCACGACGGCGCGATCTCGCTGTCGGCGGTGCGCGTCCTCGGCGAAGCCCAGCAGGCCGAGCCCGAGGGGTTCCAGGTGTCGGAGCGGTTCCTGGCCGACGCTGCGTCACGGCACTCGATCGGCGACCTCCGTCGGGTGGTGGTGCACTGGCGCCACGTCGTGGAGCGCGAGCGAGCGGGAGCCGAGGGGCTCGATGCCGCGCTCCGGGCGCGGCGACGACTGCACACGTCGGTGACGCTCGACGGCATGGTGCGCCTCGACGGCGACCTCGATCCCGAGACCGGAGAGACGGTCCTGACCGCCCTGCGAGCCGTGCTCGACGCCGAAGCCAGGACCGAGCACGCGTCCGACGACCGCGCACCCGCGCAGCGTCGCGCCGACGCCCTCGGCGAGGTCTGCCGCGGATGGCTCGATCGCGCCGATCGTCCGGAGGTCGCAGGGGAACGCCCGCACCTCACCGTGACGGTGCCGGTCGAAGCCCTCGCGGGCATCGGGACGAGCGCCGCGTCGCAGAGGGCGGGCGACCGGGGCGTCGCGCCCTCGCTGGACCATGTGGGGCCGATCGACGCCGCGACCGTGCGCCGACTCGCCTGCGATGCCTCGGTGACCAGGATCGTGCTCGGGCCTCGGTCGGAGCCACTCGACGTCGGCCGCAGGACCGCGGTCGTTCCGCCCGCGATCAGGCGTGCGGTGGTCGTGCGCGACCGGCGATGTCGGTTCCCGGGATGCGATCGACCGCCTCCATGGTGCGACGCGCACCACGTCACACATTGGGTCGACGGCGGACGGACCTCGGTCGACAACCTCGTCCTGCTCTGCCGTCGCCATCATCGACTCACCCACGAGCGGTTCGCGCTCGAGATGACCGATGGCCGGCCGGTGTTCCGCAGGCCCGACGGATCGGTGCTCGACGACGGACTCGACCGGGCGCCGCCCTAGTGGACTACTTCTTGCCGAAGAGGGCACCGAAGACGGTGCGCAGGGTGCGGCGACCGTCGGCGGTGGTGAGCATGTCCTTGGCGAAGCCGACGCCGATGTCCTTCACGTCGTCGCCCAACCCGCTTGCGGAGTCCGCCTTCGGCTTGGGCTTCGTCTTCGTCGAGACCTTCGCCCTGCCCGACGGCTTCGGCGTGGCCTTCGGCGCCGGCTCGGACGTGGGCGGCGGGGTTCCGGGCGGGGGCGGCGGCAGCGGAGCCCCGGCGGGGTCCGCCGAGGGCTCGCTCGCGACGACCTCGGCGGCGCCGTTCAGGCGGGCCGTGATCATCTCGTGGGCGCTCTCTCGGTCGACCGCCTCGGCGTACTTCGCCCGCAGCGACCCCGCCTCGATCAGCTGCGCGCGCGTGGCCTCGTCGACGGCGTCCATCAGCGAGTCGGGCGGCACGAGGCGCGTGGCGGCCAGCGGCGTCGGCACGCCCTTGGGCGTCAGCACCGTGACGAGCGCCTCCCCGATGCCGAGCGACGTCAGCGTCTCGCCGACGTCGTAGTGCTCGCTCTTCGGGAACGTGCGCACCGTCTTGCGCAGGTTCGACTCGTCCTCGGGCGTGTGCGCTCGCAGCGCGTGCTGCACCCGGTTCCCCAGCTGGGAGAGCACCGACGACGGCACGTCGGTCGGCCCCTGCGTCACGAAGTAGACGCCGACGCCCTTCGAGCGGATCAGCCGCGCGGTGAGCTCGATCTGCTCCATCAGGGCGTCGCTCGCGTCGTCGAACAGCAGGTGCGCCTCGTCGAAGAAGAACGCGAGCTTCGGCTTCGGCAGGTCGCCTTCCTCGGGGAGCTGGGCGTAGAGCTGGGCGAGCATCCAGAGCATGAACGTCGAGAACAGCCGGGGCCGGTCCATCACGTCGGCGAGCTCGAGCAGCGTCACGATGCCCCGGCCGTCCTCGGTCGTGCGCATCAGGTCGTGCACGTCGAACTCCGGCTCGCCGAAGAACGCGTCGGCGCCGGTCGACTCCAGCTCGACGATCGAGCGCAGCAGCACGCCGATCGTGGCCTTCGAGAAGCCGCCGTACTCCTCGAGCACGGGCTTGCCCTCGTCCGACGAGAGGAACTTCAGCGTCGTGCGCAGGTCGGCGAGGTCGAGCAGCGGCAGCCGCTGGTCGTCGCAGTAGGCGAAGACGAGCGTCAGCACCGAGACCTGCGTCTTGTTCAGGTCGAGCACCTTGCCGAGCAGGATCGGCCCGAACGACGAGACCGTGGCGCGCACCTGCGCGCCGAGCGCCCCCGAGAGCGAGAGCAGCTCGACGGGGTGGCCCTTCGGCTCGTACGTGATGCCGAGCTGCTGCGCCCGCTCCACGATCGGACCGGCCGTCGCGTCGCCCGGCTGGGAGAGCCCCGTGAGGTCGCCCTTCACGTCGCTCACGAACACCGGCACCCCGGCGTCGGAGAGCTGGCCGGCCAGGATCTGCAGGGTCTTCGTCTTCCCCGTGCCGGTCGCGCCGGCCACGAGCCCGTGGCGGTTCACCATCGACAGCGGAAGCCGCACGGGCGCGCTCGCCGCGACCTCGCCGTCGAGCATCGGCGCCCCGAGCAGCAGCGACGGCTCGTCGAACGCGTACCCCTCGGACATCTCCTCGAGGAAGGTCTCGTCCATCGTGGGCGCGAGCCTAGCGGACCGCTCCGCCGGCGTCGGCGACCGCGTCAGTGCTCGAGCGTGTCGACGACCTCGAAGCCGAGCGACGCGTAGATCCGCTCGGCGGGCTCGTTGCCGGCGGTCACGACGAGGTCGACGTGAGGCTCGCCGGCCGCGGCGAGGGCGTGCAGGGTCGTCGTCAGCAGCGCCGTCGACAGACCGCGGCCCTTGTGGTCCGCCCGCGTCATCGTGAACGCGACGAACGGCGCCCCTTCGAAGCGCGTCACCAGGCACGCGCTGACGATCTCGCCGCCGTCGCTCGCGAGGAACGACGCCTCGGGCATGAACTCACCGTAGGCGCCCGCGAACGTCTCGGCGATCTCCCGGCGCGCGTCGTCGAGGCCCTGGCCGGGCTCCGCATCGATCGCGCCGCGGTAGGCGTCGTCCATCAGCACCGCGAGCGCCTCGGCGTCGTCCGCGCTCGGGGTGCGCACCGAGACGCCGGCCGGCACGGCGGGTGCGCTCGCCGTGGCGTCACCGAGCGAACGGCGCATGCGATGGCGGATCAGGCTCGCCCCTCGGTCGATCGGTCGTCAGCGCACGTCATCGAGGAGCGCACGATACAGCTCGTTCACGCTCACGCCGTGGCGCTCGGCCACGGCGTGCGCCGCGTCGCGCTTGCGCATGCCGCCCGCCACCAGCTCACGCGCCTCGTCGGCGCAGGCCGACATGTCGGGCGCCGGGCGCACCCGCTCCCCGTCGATCACCACGACGACCTCGCCCTTGAGCTCCCGATCGGCGACGCGCGACAGCACCTGGCTCACGCGACCGCGTTGGACCTCCTCGTGCAGCTTCGTCAGCTCCCGCACCACCGCGACCTCGCGGTCGCCGATCACCACGAGCACGTCGCGCAGCAACGTCTGCACGCGCAGCGGGGACTCGAAGACGACGATCGTGCGCGGTTCGTGCCGCAGCGCCTCGAGGCGGCGCACGCGCTCGCCCTGCTTCTTCGGCAGGAACCCCTCGAAGACGAACCGGTCGGTCGGCAGGCCCGACACGACGAGCGCGGCGATCACCGCGGAGGGGCCGGGCACGACCTGCACCTCGACGCCCGCGTCGATGCAGGCGCGCACGAGCCGGTAGCCGGGGTCCGAGACGGCCGGCGTTCCTCCGTCGGTCACGAGGGCCACGTCGTCACCGTTGCCGAGGCGCACGAGCAACTCGTCGACCCGCTCGCGCTCGTTGCCCTCGAAGTAGGACACGAGCGGCACCTTGACCTTGATGCCCGCCAGCAGGCGACCGGTCCGTCGGGTGTCCTCGCACGCGACCAGGTCGACCTGGCCCAGCACCTCGCGGGCACGCGTCGACAGATCGCCCAGGTTGCCGATCGGGGTCGCGACGAGCCACAGCGTTCCTCCCATACGTCCCAGGGTGACAGGATGTGCCCCGAGCGCCTACGGGCGGAAGGACCACGACGGGGACGCCATGGCCGAGGGACACAAGGACTACCCAGGCTCCCCCGTGCGGCTGCGCGAACGGCCGCCGGTACCCTGACGCGATGCCGGGCCTGTCGAAGCGCATGAACCGACCGGTGGTGGCCGTGCTGGCCGTCGCCGCGATCGCGGGCGTGATCCGGTTCGCGGCGATCGACGACCCGCGGGAACTCGTCTTCGACGAGACCTACTACGCCAAGGCCGGGTGCATCCAGGTCACCGACGCCAGGCCCAAGGAGTGCAGGATCGACTCGGGCGACGAGCGGTACTGGCTCGACAACGAGTGGGACACCGGCTCCTGGGTGCATCCCCCGCTCGGCAAGCTCACGATCGGGCTCGGCATCAGGGCGTTCAGCATGAGCTCGTTCGGGTGGCGGTTCACGTCGGCGCTCGCCGGCATCGGCGTCGCGGTCTTCACCGCGCTGATGGCGCAGCTGCTGCTCGGCAAGCCCGTGTGGACGTTCGTCGCCGGCCTGCTGATCGCGGTCGACGGCCTCAACGTCGTGCACTCGCGGATCGCGCTGCTCGACATCCACCTGGCGTTCTGGGTCTCGCTCGGGTTCCTGCTGCTGCTGCTCGACCGGCGCTGGATCGACCGGCGCACCGCGAGGGCCCTCGCGCCGCCGCAGGAAGTCGCCGAGCCCGAGGTCGACGGCCCGAGTCGACGAGGCCGAGGCTGCGAGGCCGCTGAGCCTCCCCGACGGGTGCCCTCCCCGTTCCTGCGGCCCTGGCGACTCGCCGCCGGCGCCGCGTTCGGGGCGGCGATGGCGGTCAAGTGGTCCGGCGCGATGGCGATCCCCGCCGCCGTGCTGCTCACCTACATCTGGGAGACGACGCGGCGGCGCCACGAGGGACGGACGCGAGGCAGCGCCTTCGTCCGGTCGCTCGGCATGGAGACGCTCGGGGTCGTGGTCGCGTTCGCGATCGTGCCGGTCGTCGTCTACACGCTCGCGTGGATCCCGTGGTTCACGCACTTCGAGCCGAGCCTGGCCGACTTCTTCACGCAGCACCGCGACATGTGGCGCTACCACCGCGACCTGCGAGCGACCGCGCTCGACGCCGCCACCGACACGTACACGCCCACGCACGGCTACTACTCGAAGGCGTGGACGTGGATCCCGATGCTGCGCCCGGTGAACTACTTCGTCGAGGACCTCGGTCCCGACATCCGCCAGATCCTCGCCGATCGGGAACCCCGTGCTGTTCTGGGGCACGATCTGGACGATCCCGTACTGCGCCTGGGCGTGGTGGCGCAAGCGCGACTGGACGCCCGGGTTCATGGTGGTCCCGTTCGCCGGCCTCTACCTGCCGTGGCTCCTCGTCGCGCGGCCGCAGTTCTTCTTCTACGCGCTGCCGTTCACGCCGTTCATGGCGCTCGCCGCCGTGTACACGCTGCGCGACCTCGCCGCTGCCCACCTCGTGATCCGCGATCACGAGACGGGCGACGTCGCGCTCGACCCCGACACCGGCGAGCCCGCGATCAGCCGTCGCCGGCCCTACCTGCCGTTCGTCTGGGGCTACGTCGCGGCCGCGGTCGGGCTGTTCCTGTGGATGTGGCCGATCCTCACGGCGAGCCGCATCTCCGACACGATGTGGAAGGCGCGCGTCTGGTTCCGGGGCTGGACGTAGCCCGTCGGACCTGACCGCCGGTCGCATCGGCATCGGCCGGGGCCGGGCCCCGCGCCGGTACCCTCGCCGCCATGACGAGCCCGGGGTCCACGAGCAAGCAGCACGTCGTCGATCGAGATGGCCGACGGCGTCCGGCTCGCCGCGACCCTCTACATGCCCGAGGGCGACGGTCCGTGGCCGGCCGTGCTCGAGGCGCTCCCCTACCGCAAGGACGACATCACCGGGCGCTCGCGCAGCGAGTACCGGCGCCTCGCCGAGGCCGGCTACGTGCTGTGCCGCGTCGACGTGCGCGGCACCGGCTCGAGCGAGGGCATCGCGACCGACGAGTACCCGCTCGTCGAGCGCACCGACATGGCCACCGTGATCGACTGGCTCGCGACCCGGCCGTGGTCGCTCGGCACGGTCGGCATGTACGGCTACTCCTACTCCGGGTTCAACAGCATCCAGATCGCGATGGAACGCCCGCCCGCGCTGAAGGCGATCATCCCGATCTACGCCACCGACGACCGGTTCGGCGACGACGTGCACTACCAGGGCGGCGTCGTGAAGCAGCTCGACCAGATCGACTACCCGAGCTACATGGTCGCGAGCAACGCGCTGCCGCCGGCGCCGCCGATCTACGGCGAGGGATGGCGCGAGGAGTGGGCGCGCCGCCTCGAGGGCACGGAGCCGTGGGTGCTCACGTGGCTCGAGCACCAGCGCCTCGACGACTACTGGAGGCAGGGCTCGCTCTGCGTCGACTACGAGGCGATCGCGTGCCCCACGATGATCGTCGCCGGCTGGGCCGACGGGTACCGCAACAACTCGTTCCGCACGTTCGAGCGCCTGACGTGTCCGAAGCGGCTGGTCTTCGGGCCGTGGGCGCACGCCGGGACCGACACGTCGCTGCCCGGACCGAACCACGACCTGCTGCCCGAGCACATCCGGTGGTGGGACCGCTGGCTGAAGGGCGTCGACAACGGCATCGACCGCGAGCCGCCGATCGTGCTGTACGCGCAGCGCTCGACCCTGCCGGCCCCCGACCGCCCCGTCGTCAACGGCGAGTGGCGGTACGAGCCGACCTGGCCGCCCGAGCGGCTGCGGCCCGAGACGTGGTCGCTCGCCGACGCGACGGCGAACCGCCCCGGCGACGGCCCCGACGAGCTCGACGTGCGCGGCGACGTCGGATGGACCGCGTGGATCTCGTGCGCCGGCGTGCTGCCGTGGGGCCAGCCCGACGACCAGCGCCCCGACGAGCTCCACTCCCTCACGTACACGTGGGCGCCGTTCGAGCGGGAGTTCGAGATCCTCGGACACGCGCGGGTGCGGGTGCGCATCGCCTCGAGCGAGCCGGTCGCCTACCTGTCGGCGAAGCTCTGCGACGTCTTCCCCGACGGCACCTCGTCGCTCGTCGCGCGCAACGTGTTGAACCTCACGCACCGCGACTCGCGGGAGCAGCCGTCGCCGATGCCGGTCGGCGAGCTCGTCGACGTCGAGCTCGAGATCGAGGCCACGTCGTGGACGTTCGAGCCCGGCCACGCCCTGCGGCTCGACCTCGCCGGCACCGACTGGCCGAACACGTGGGCGCCGCCGCGCCCGGTGACGCTCACGATCGACCGGGCCGCGACGACGCTCGAGCTCCCCGTGATCGACGGCCCGAGCCCGATCGAGGAACGCCCGGTGCTGCCCCCGCCCCATCGTGCGGCGACCCCGACGAGGACGAGGACGACGACCCGGTGGCCGGCGTTCGCTGGTCGTTCACGCCACGACGCGCTCCGGCGCATCACGTCGGCGAACGCCGGCAGCACGTTCGAGGAGGAGCCGGTCGAGCACGTGCCGTCGATGCACAGCCACTACGACGGCGTCGTGTCGGTCTCGACGACCGACCCGGGGAAGGCGTCGACGCACGGCGAGGCGGCGTTCGAGATCCGATGGCCCGAGGCGACCGTGAACTCCCGGGCCGACGTGGTGATCGAGAGCGACGCCGAGGCGTATCGCGCGACGATCGACCTGGTCGTGCACGAGGACGGCGAGGAACGGTTCCGGCGACGCTGGGAGCGGACGATCCCGCGGGATCTCGCCTAGGGGCGGGCGACGCCCGCCGAACCGACCCCAGAAACACGAATCCCCGGCGCGCTGGCCGGGGTTCGGTCTTGATGGGATATCCCGACTCCTACGGTACGCGCTGGCTCCGACATCGGCAAGCGTGGCGCCCGGCCGTCACGGAACGTTCATGACTTCGCCTCGCGGCTCAGCCGATCGCGGGGTGCTCGGGTTCGGGCCGCACCGCCCAGAGGTTGCCGCGGCGGGTGCCGACCGGTTCCCGCTTCATCGTGTCGGTCGTGAGCGCCGTGATCACGACCGGGTCGTCGCCGAACAGCTCGTCGGTCTGCAGGCACACCAGCGTGCCGGGCGTGCCGGCCGGGAACACCACCTGATCGCGGCCGGCCACCTCGCGATCGACGAACGTCGGCATCAGCAGGAACAGCCCGAGCGGCGGCCACGAGTCGGGGTCGAACTCGGGGACCTTCCGCCTCAGCTCGTCCCTCGTGGCGAGGCGGGCGTCGGGGTCGTTCATCGCCCGCCGGGCGAGGGTGAGGTCGAGCCGACGATCCCACGGCACCACCATGAGGGCGAACCCGAAGCGGTTCGAGACCACCTCGGTGCGCACCAGCTCGTCGACGTCGAGGCCGTGGCGCTCGGCGACCTGCTCCGGCAGCTCGGCCTCGGGATCGGGGAACACCACGAACGGCACGGCTCGCCCGCGCAGGTAGTCGAGCACCGAAGACATCGCCTGTGTGACCTCCGTCCGCCCGATCGGCGGAGCCGCATCGTACCCGCCGTGAGCCCGCGAACGGAACCCCCGATCGGCCCAGGAACCGGCCGAGAATCCGGCCTAGAAACCGGGCAGCCGATCGCGGAAGAGGATGTAGCCGAGCCCCGCCGCCACGTCGAGCAGGAAGTGCGCCACGACGAACGGCCACGTGCGACGCCACCGAAGGAAGAGCACGGAGAACAGCAGGCCCATCGCGAGGTTCCCGAGGAAGCCGCCCCACCCCTGATACAGGTGGTAGGACGCCCGCAGCGCCGAGCTGCCGACGACCGCGGCGAGCGGCGACCACGACAGCTGGCGCAGCCGCGTCACGAGGTAGCCGAGCACGATCACTTCCTCGACGAGGGCCGCCTCGAGCGCCGAGAGCAGCAGCACCGGCACGGTCCACCAGTGCCCGAGCGGCGGCGCCGGGATCACGAAGCGGTTCACGCCCAGCTCGACCGCCGCCAGGTACAGACCGAGGCCGGCGAGCCCGACGACCGCGAACAGACCGAGGCCCTTCGCGAGGTCGGGCCCGGGGCGGTCGGCAGCGAGCCCGATGCCGTCGAGGCCCTCGCCCGAGCGACGCACGAGGTGCACGACGAGGAACACGGGGGCCAGGCCGAAGACGAACCCCGCGAGCTGGCGGGCGAGCTGCGTGCTCTGGTTCGCCGAGGCGACGATCGTGCCGGCGAGCGGCGCCTCCAACAGGCTGAGGATCGCGTACACCGCGCTCGCGAGCAGCGAGAGCAACAGCACGACGACGACCTCTTCGGCGAGCGTCCGCCGGTCGGCCGGAGCCGGAGGGGTCGGCGCCTGCGGACCGAGCAGCCGTGCGCCGCGGAAGGGTTCGAGCTGCTCCATCGGGCTGACTGTACGCATGCCGGCGTTCCTCGGGGCTCGGGGGCTCCTCTAGACTTCGGCGGCGGCGACCGACGGGTTCGCCCGGAAGGGGATCGAGGGGCGATGGCGAGAGGCGACGCGGCCGACCTCGTGGTGGTCGGCGCCGGCACCGTCGGCGGCTGGGCCTCGGTCTTCGCGCGCGAGGCCGGCCTCGACCGCGTCGTCGTGATCGATCGCGACCTCGCCGGCCTCGGCGCCTCGAGCCGCGCGGCCGGCATGGTGCGCGCGCAGGGCGGCTCGCCCGACACCGTGCGGCTCGGCACGTGGTCGATCGGCTTCTACGAGGACCAGCACGACCGCTACGGCACCGACTCCGGCTTCGTCGGCCGCGGCTACGTGATCCTCGCGGCGACCGCCGCCGACGAGCGCGCGGCCCACGAGCGCATCGCGATGCAGCGCGCGACCGGCCTCGACGTCCGCTGGGTCGACGCCGACGAGGTGCGGCGGCTGATCCCGGCGATGGCCGAGGGACGCGGCTTCCGCGGCGGCTCGTACGTCGCGACCGACGGCTGGGTCGATCCGCCGCGGAACGTGCGCGCGTACGGGCTCGCGATGCAGCGCGCCGGCGTCGAGCTGCGCGAGCGCGTGGCGTTCACGGGGCTCCGCACCCGCGCCGGGACGCGGCGGCCGGCGCGTCGTCACCGGCGTCGAGACCACGGCGGGCACGATCGCCACCGGCCGCGTGCTGCTCACCGGCGGCCCGGCCCTGCAGGCGGTCGCGAAGGCCGCCGGCGCCCGCGCCTGGGTCGGCTACGCGCGCCACCAGGTCGTCGTGACCGAGCCGAGCGAGGCCCTGCACCCCGACACGACGGCGATGGCGTTCGACATCGCGAAGGGCATCTACTGGCGGCCCGAGGAGGGCGGCTTCCTCTGGGGCATGTCGAACCCCGCCGAGGAACCCGGCCCCGGCCGCTCGATCGACTGGCCGTACCTGCGGGCGATGGAACGCCGGCTGCACCGCCTCGTGCCGGCGACCCGCGGGCTCGGCATCAAGAAGGCGTGGGCCGCGACGATCGAGTACACGCCCGACCACCAGCCGCTCACGGGACCGCTCGTGCTGCGCGACGGCACCGAGGTCGAGGGCGCGTCGATCGCGAGCGCGTGCGGCCACGGCATGATGTGGGGCCCGGCCGTGTCGCGGATCGCCGCCGACCTGCTGCTCGAGGGCCGCACCGACGTGGTCGAGCACGTCGAGCACTTCCGCATGGATCGGTTCGACGAGGAAGGACGCTCGCCGTTCGTCGACCCGGTCGCATTGCCGTTCCCGGTCCGCGTCGACGAGTGACCGAGCCACAACATCCTGGATCGTGGGCGAGACGACCGATGAGAACCTGACACGCGGTCTGTCGTACCTGAAGAAGCGACGAGGCGGCCGGGTGGTCGCTGGACAAGGAGACGAACACGATGGCGCGGTACCTGATCTCGTTCGACGACGGATCGATGGACTTCCCCGAGGAGGACCTCCCGGCGGTCGGTGAGGCATCCCGCCGGGTGGTCCAGGGGGCCAAGGACGCCGGTGTCTGGATCTTCGGCGCCGGAGTGGCAGCGTCAGCAGGCGAGCATCGTGGCCACCGACGGCACGGTCACGGACGGACCGTTCCCCGAGACCAAGGCGGTCGTCGGCGGCTTCTCGATCATCGAGGTCCCGTCGCGCGAGGACGCGCTGATGTGGGCTGCGAGGATCGCCGAGGCGTGCCGGTGCGCACAGGAGGTGCGCGAGATCATGTACGACCCCGAGAGCTGAGCCCTCGACCCGAGGAGCCCTGCCTCTACCGGTCGATCACCGCGACGTCGACGAGGATCAGCTCCGACGGGCGCCGACGCCACGATCTCGATCGTCGGCTCGTCGGTGATCTGCGCGGCGTCGCCCGTCTCCATGCGCTCGCCGTTCACCGCGACGTCGCCCTCGATCACGTACAGGTAGACGCCGCGTCCCGCCGGCAGCTCGTGAGTGACCGTCGCCGCCGGCGTCAACCGCGACACGAACACGTGCGCGTCCTGGTGCACGAGCACGGCATCGCCGCCGTCGCCGGAGATCACGCGCAGCAGCGTGTCGGTGCGGTCCTCCGGCGTGAAGACCTTCTGCTCGACGCCGGGCTCGAGGCCCTGTTCCCGCGGCATGATCCAGATCTGGATGAACCGCATCGGGTCGGTCTCGCTCGCGTTCTGCTCGGAGTGCCACGCGCCGCGGCCGAGCGTCATGCGCTGCACCGAGCCGGCGGGCAGCGGGCCGGGCGCGCCGCCGACGTCGTCCTGGTGGCGGAACGAGCCCTCGACGACGTAGGTCAGGCCCTCGATGTCGCGGTGCGGGTGCATCGGCCAGATCGCGCCGGGCACGAGCCGGTCGTCGTTGAACACGCGCATCGACCCGAACGAGACGTAGTCGGGGTCGCGGTAGGAGTCGAACGAGAAGTGCCAGCGCGCGCGGAACCAGTCGCCGTCGACGTCGCTGATCTCGTCGTCGCGCCGGATCGCGATCGTCACGACTACAGCAGCAGCACCGGGCAGGTGAGCGTGCGCGTGATGCCCTCGAGCTCCTGCATCGGCATGACGGTCGCCTTCGCGAGCTGGTCGAGGTCGGCGGCTTCCGCACGGGCGACCACGTCGTAGGGCCCGGTCACCGGGTCGACCTGCACGACGCCGTCGATCGCTCGGATCTGCTCGGTCACCTGGCCGGCCTTGCCGACCTCGGTCTGGATCAGGATGTACGCGTTGACCACGACGCCCCCCTTATCCCTCGGCCCCGCCATCGGTGGCGCCGTCGTCGGCGGCGCCGCCCGCGTCCTTCTTGCTGTCGAGCATGCCCTTCGCCTTGTCGAGCAGGTCGCCGCTGGCTCCGACCGCCTTGTCGACGACCGGCTGCACCTTCACGACCAGGTCGCCGGCGGCCGCGCGGGCCTTGTCGAGCACCGGGTCGGCCTTCGACGAGAGGTCGCCCGTCGCGTCCTTCGCCTTGCCGACGACCGGCTGCGCCTTCTCGACCAGGCCGCCGGCGGTCTCCGCCGCCTTGCCCGCGAGCGTGCTCGCCGTGCCGGCCGCCTTGCCGGCGAGATCGCCGGCCGTGCCCTTCGCCTTGTCGACGATGCCCTTGTCCTTCTGAGCCTCACCCATCGGTCCTCCTCGATCGCGCCCTGGCCCTTCATCGTCCCGGCGGCGGCGTCCAGCTGCAAACGCGCAGGTCAGGACGCTGGTCGGCCCGGCCGGCCGAGCACCGCCAGTCGTGCACGGAAGCCCGCGAGCCCCGCGTCCACGAACTCCGCGACGCTCGACCTGCAGGCCGTGGTCGAGGTCGTGCAGGGGCATCAGCACGTAGGAGAGCCGGGCCCGCGTCGCGAAGCCCGGGTCGGGGGCGCCCCCGTAGGCGGCCAACGCGCGCTCCCCGACGGCGGGCATCTCGTGCACCCACCAGGCGAAGTCCCACGCCGGATCGCCGATGCCGACCTCTTCCCAGTCGAGCACCCCCGAGAGGTCGCCCGAGGCCGACACGAGCACGTGCTCGGGACCGAGGTCGCCGTGGGTCACGCACGGGGCGAACCGCCATGCGGCGTCGTCGTCCAGCACGCGCGTCGATCGCCGTCGACGCGGCGTCGAGCTCGTGCGCCTGCAGGTGCCCCGCGGCGAGATCGCGCAGGCGCGCCCACTCGGCCCGCACCCCCTCGCGGACCGTGTCGGCGGTCGCCGACCGCATGCCGAGGAACTCCGGCGGCACCATGTGCAGGTCGTACAGGAAGCGCCCGAGCCGCTCGGGCCACAGGCCGTCGTCGCCGACCGTGTCGCACGGGTCGCCGGGCAGCGCGCGATACGCCATGCACACGGGCTCTCGCGAGACGAGCTCGGGCATCGGCACCGCCGCCGAGACCTCGGCGGCGAGCTCCGGCAGCACCTCGATCTGGCGGAGCAGCCGTTCCCGCGCGTACGGCGTGCGAGGGAGCTGCACGATCCACTCGCGATCGACGCGGTACGTGTCGCACGTCCACCCGCCGACGATCGGTTCGAACTCGTCGAGCGCGAGCTGCGGGAACAGAGCGGCCACGAGATCGCGGTGCGCCGCGACCGTGCGCGCCTCCGATCCGCTCACGACCTCACCCCAGCGGCTCCGGCGGCGCGATCGAGGGATCGGCGGGCACGTCGTCGGCCTCGGTGAGCGGACGGTCGAGCTCGGGGCCGCGCAGCGCGAACCAGGCCACGACACCACCGGCGAGCGCGAGCGCCGACGCGCCCGCGTACAGGGTCATCGGCCCCGCGGTCTCGTAGACGAACCCGCCGAGGCCGGCGCCCGAGGATCGGGCCGAGGCCGAAGCCGACCATCTGGGCGACCGAGTTCCCGGTCGAGTACAGCGACGAGGGCAGCAGGCGGCCGACCACGACGACGCCGGTCGTGAACAGCATGCTGAACGCGATGCCCTCGAGCACGGTGAGCAACGACACGATCGTGGGGTTCGAGATCGACCCCCAGAGCAGGAACCCGAGCGCGTAGACGGCACAGCCCAGCACGTACACGCGACGCAGCCCGAGCCGGGCCTGCAGACGCGAGCTCGAGCGCATCATCGGCACCTCGATCAGCCCGCCGACGGCGGTCCCGATGCCGATCAGCAGCGGGCCGCCGCCCTCGCTCGCGATCTTGAGCCCGACGAAGTTCCACGCGGCGTTGAACCCCGTCCACACGAGGAACAGCGCGGCCAGGAACCCCCAGAAGCGGGGCGCGTGATGGAACACCGCCCCCACCGTGCCGAGGCGGCTTCCCCCGGTCGCGGCCTCGTGACGGGGGATGTCGCGCGGCACCGTGAACGACCAGGCGAACACGAGCACGCTCGCGAGCGCGTAGATCGGCATCGCCCACTCGATGCCCGCGGTCTGGAAGAGCCAGCCGAGGGTGAGGCACCCGATCGCGTAGGTGAAGCTCTCCCACGAGCGGATCTTGCCGTAGTCGCTCATGCGCTCGGCCCCGAGGTGCTCGAGCGTGATCGCGTCGATGTTGGGCCCGGTGCTCACCATCGCGCCCGCGAGGAAGAACCCGGCGACCGCGATCGCGACCATGCCGTCGACGCCGGCCAGCACGAGGCCGAACACCGCCGAGAGGAACGCCCCGATCTGCAGCGACGTGCGACGCCCGAGGGTCGCGTCGGCGAGGTGACCCCAGAGCGGGTTCAGCACGACGCGCGCGACGGCCATCGCGGCGATCACGAGACCGATGCCGCTCTCCGTGAGCCCCTTGTCGTCGAGGTAGAGCGCGAGGAACGGGAAGAACGCCGCGATCACGAACCCGAACGTCAGGAAGAGCCCGCGCACGGCGGCGTCGGGGCGGATCTCTCGGGCGCGTTGACCGACCACGTGAAGTGACCTCTGCGGACGTTGGGACGGCGATTCCGGACCGGGACAGTATGCCTACGCCTGTCGCACCTCGGCCTGGGCCGCGAGCGCGGTCGCGCGGGCCGGCTCGAGCATCCCGGCGCCCGGCAGCTCGGCGTTCGCCGTGGCCGCCCCGAGGCCGAGCCGCAGGGCGGCGTCCCAGCCGTCGCCCCGATCGAGCGCCGTCACGAGCCCGGCGAGGAAGGCGTCGCCGCTGCCGACCGGGTAGCGCCCGCGCACGTAGAGGCGTCCCTCGAACAGGGTGCCGTCGGGCGCGGCGAGCACGACGCCCTCGGCGCCGCGGGTCACGACCCCGGCGTGGCCGTCACCGCCGGCGAGGTCGCGCAGCTTCGCCGCCGCTGCGAGCGCATCGTCGCGACGCGACGTCGGCACCCCGAGCAGTCCTCTCGCCTCCAGGGCGTTGACCTTCACGACGTCGGGCTGGGCCTCGAGCCCGAGCCGCAGGCGGTCTCCCTCGGCGTCGAGCGCGACCCGCACGCCCTCCACCCGCCCGTCGCGGACGAGATCGCGGTAGCCCTGGTCGGGAGCGCCGACGGGGGTCGAGCCGCTGATCGTGAGCCACCCCCCCGGCGCCCAGGTCGACTCGACCGCGTGCAGCAGCTCCGCCCAGGCCGCCGACGGCACGTCGGCGCCGTGCTCGTAGAACTCGGTCAGCCCGCCCGTCTCCCGGTCGGCGACCGAGAGCGACGAGCGGTTCTCGCCGTGGGTCCACACGGCGCGGACGGGCACGCCCTCGACGCCGAGCATCTCCTCGATCCACTTGCCCGTGTGACCTCGGAGCAGCGCGACCGCGACGACCTTCGCCCCGAGCGCGGAGGCCGCTCGAGCGGCGTTGAGCCCCTTGCCGCCGGGGACCTGCACGAACCCCTCGGGCCGGTGGATGTCGCCGCGCACGAGCCGCTGGATCTCGAAGAGCTTGTCGACCGACGGGTTCGCGGCGAGGCAGACGATCACGCGGGGCTCCCGGCCGAGATCGCGCCGAGCGCCTCCTGCATCGTCGGCTGCCCGTCGACGCCCCCGGCCGCCCGGGTCGAGAGCGCCCCGCACGCGTTCGCGACCGCGAGGCACCGCTCGAGGGGCTCACCGCCGAGCATCGCCGCGACGAAGCCGGCGTCGAACGAGTCGCCCGGCCCCCGTCGTGTCGACGGTCTCGACCGGCACCGCGGCCACCTCGACGCGCTCGCCGGGACCGGCGGCGATCGCGCCGCGCGCGCCCGCCTTCACCACGACGAGCGGCCCGCGAGAACGGAGCGTGGCGATCGCCGCCTCGAGGTCGGACGTGTGCGCGAGGCGGGCCGCCTCGATCTCGTTCGGCAGCAGCACGTCGACCGAGGGCAGCAGGGCGTCGAGCCCGCCGTTCCATGCGCCGCTCGGGTCCCAGTTCGGGTCGACCGACGTGGTCGCGCCGCGCCCGCGCGCGTCGGCGAACAGTCGCGGCAGGTCCTGCGCGAGGCCCGGCTGCAGGAAGTAGGAGCTCACGTGCACATGGCGCGCCGATGCCAGCAGGCCGGCGTCGATCGACGCCGCCCGCAGGTCGCCGATCGTGCCGGGCGCCGTGAGGATCGCCCGGTCGCCGGGGCGCGAGAGCACGACCGTGACCCCGGTCGGCCGCTGCGGATCGACGGCGAGCCCCGAGACGTCGACGCCGCGGGCGACGAGCTGCTCACGCATGTACGCGCCGAAGAGGTCGTCGCCGACGACGCCCACGAACGCCACGCGCAGGCCGAGCCGGGCGGCGGCGCACGCCATGATCGCGCCCGAGCCCCCGACGGTGAGCCGCGCGTCGTCGACCAGGCGCTCCGCCTGCCCGAACGCCGGCGTGACGTCGTCGCCCCGCATCACGAGATCGGGGTTGGCGTCGCCGAGCACCGCAGCAGGTCGAGGTCCACGACGTGAGACTACCGACGGCACCCGGCCCGCGCGTCGGGCGATGGTCTCGAACCTCCGCCGGCGCTCCGTACGATGGACGACGTGACGACCCTCATCGAGCTCGTGCACGGCGACATCACCGCGCAGTCGGTCGACGCGATCGTGAACGCGGCGAACACGGCGCTGCGCCCGGGTGGCGGCGTCGACGGCGCGATCACGCGAGCGGCAGGTCCCGAGGCGCTCGCCGACCGCGAGCGGGTGATCCGCGAGCGCGGGCCGACCCCGCTGCCCACGGGCGAGGCCGTCGCGACGATCGCCGGCGACCTCGACGCCCGATGGATCATCCACACGGCGGGCCCGGTCTACTCGGGCTCGGCGCGCGACGCCGAGCTGCTCGCGAGCTGTCACCGCTCGGTCCTGCGCGTGGCCGACGGGCTCGGCGCCCGCTCGGTCGCGTTCCCGGCGATCTCGACCGGCATCTACGGCTACCCCGTCGACGGGCGGCCCCGGTCGCGATCGCCACCGTCATGGACGCCGTGACCGCGGTCGAGCAGGTCCGGTTCGTGCTCTTCTCCGAGCGCGACCTCGGCGTCTTCCGCGACGCGCTCGCGAGCCCCGGGGAGCGGTCCGGATGAAGTCCACCTCGCTGGTAGCATTTGCACCTGCAATGAGCGACCAGACCACGAACGAGGCCCTCACCGACGTCCGCACGGTCCACGACCGGCTGGCGGAGATCCAGCTCGTCGACTGCCGGGAGCTGTACGAGTGGGAGGCGGGCCGCATCGACGGCGCCGTGTACCTGCCCCTGAACTCGATCATGGCGGGCGCGGGCTCCGACCTCGACACGTGAGACGCCGATCGCCGTGATCTGCCGCAGCGGCAACCGCAGCGAGCTCGCCACGATGATGCTGCAGGCCCGGGGCTTCGAGGCCTACAACGTCGAGGGCGGCATGGAGGCCTGGGCCGCCGAGGGCCTGCCGTTCAGCGCCGGCGACGGTTCCCCCGGCCGCGTCGCCTGATCGCTCAGCCCTTCCACCGCCTGTACACGGGCGAGCCGCCGCCGGGGTACGTCGTGCCGACCGCCTCCTCGACCGAGCAGGCGTAGATCGCGAGCTCGTACTCGGCCTCGTAGGGCACCGCGACCGCGCCCGGATGGTCCGGCGAGACCTGCTCCATCCACCCGCGCACGAGGAACTCGCCGCCCTCGCCCTCGTGGTTCTCGGGGTCGATCGCCGAGTGCATCGCGTAGCGCCCGTCGAGCGCGACCTCCTCGTTCTTCGGGCTGCGTGCCCGGAAGCCGACGAGCAGCAGGCCGGCGCCGAACCACGGCGAGACCGGGTGCAGGCGGGGCGCGCCGTCACGGCGCAGCGTCGCGTGGAAGACGACCCTCCCCTCGAACCGCTCGCGCCCGAACGCCGCGAGCTCCGGGTCGCCGACCTCGAGCTCCGCCCATGCACCCATGGTCGAACGGTAGCCTGCGGTCATGGCCGACGTCGACGCCGCCCGCCGCGAGCTGGAAGCCGCGCTCGGCCCCGAGGCGGTGCTCTCCGATCCCCTCGCCCGGCGCCTGTACGCCCGCGACGCGTCGATGGTCGAGGGCGGATGCGCGCTCGTCGCGTTGCCGACGACGCCCGAGCAGGTGCAGGCGTGCGTGCGAGCGGCCGCCACCCACGGGCTGCCGATCGTGCCCCGGGGAAGCGGCACCGGCCTCGCGGGCGCCGCCACGCCGATCGGCGACTCCCTCGTGGTCACGACCGCGCGCATGACCGGCATCCTCGAGGTCCGCCCCGAGGACCGCCTCGCGTGGGTCGAGCCGGGCGTGCCGAACCTCGATCTCGCGAACCATCTGCGGGCGATGGGCTGGAGCTACGCGCCCGACCCGTCGAGCCAGCAGACGTCGTCGATCGGCGGGAACGTGAACACGAACGCGGGTGGCCCGCACTGCCTCGCGTACGGCGTCACGAGCGCGCACGTGCTCGCGCTCGACGTCGTGATGGCCGACGGGTCGATCGAGCGCCTCGGCGCCGAGGGACCGGAGGCCGCCGGGTACGACCTGCGCGGCGTGGTCGTGGGGAGCGAGGGCACCCTCGGCCTCGTGACCCGGGTGTGCGTGCGCATCCTGCCGGCGCCCCCCGCCGTGCGGACGATGCTGTTCGGCTTCGACACGGTCGAGGCGTGCGCCGCCACCGTCTCGGCGATCATCGCCCGCGGGGTCGTGCCGGCGGCGGTGGAGATGATGGACCAGGGCATCGTGCGCGCGGTCGAGACGTTCGCCCACGCCGGCTACCCGGTCGACGCGGCCGCCGTGCTGCTGGTCGAGGTCGACGGCACCGCGGCGGGCGTGGCGGCACAGACGCACGAGGTGGAGGCGTCGGCCGACGCGAACGGGGCGTCGAGCGTGCGGGTCGCGAGCGACGAGACCGAGCGGGCGCTGCTGTGGAAGGGTCGCAAGTCCGCGTTCGGCGCGATCGCCCAGATCGCCCCCCACTACCACCTGCACGACTGCGTGGTGCCGCGCACGAAGCTCGTCGAGGTGATGCGCGGCGTCTACGCGATCGCCGAGCGCCACGGGCTGATCGTCACGAACGTCTTCCATGCCGGCGACGGCAACCTGCACCCCCTCTTCTCGTTCGACCGGTCGGTGCCCGGCACGCTCGAGCGGGTGCTGCAGGCGAGCGACGAGGTCGTGCGGCTCTGCGTGGACGCCGGCGGGGCGCTCAGCGGCGAGCACGGCATCGGGCTCGAGAAGCGCGACTTCATGCCGCTCGTGTTCAGTGCCGAGGACCTCGCCTCCCAGGCCTGCGTGCGAGCGGCGTTCGATCCCGACGGGCGCATGAACCCGCGCAAGGTGCTCCCCGACGGCGCGCGGTGCGGCGAGTTCGCGCTGGCCGCGGCCGGATCGGGAGATGCGGCGTCCGACGCGGCCGACCTGCCGGAGGGCTCGTGGATCTGATCCATCCGCGCACCGTGGCCGACGTGGCCGAGGCGCTCGGCACCGCGTCGCGGGACGGCATCAGGGTGCTGGTCGTCGGCGGGCGTCGCCACCTCGACAAGGGGAACCCCACCGAGGTCGACGTGGAGATGTGGACCACCCAGCTCGACCAGGTGGTGGCCTACGAGCCGGACGAGATGCTCGTCGTCGTCCAGGCGGGCATGCGGTGCGGAACCCTCGCGGAGATGCTCGCCGAGCACGGGCAGGAGTGGCCGGCCGACGCCCCGGCCGACGCGACGGTCGGCGGCGTGATCGCGTCGGGCTCGACGTCGGCGCGGCGCCTGCGCGTCGGCGCGCTGCGCGACACCGTCGTCGAGATGGAGCTCGTCACCGGCGACGGGCGCACCGTGCACAGCGGCGCCCGCACCGTGAAGAACGTGACCGGCTACGACCTGCACCGCCTGATGACCGGCTCGCTGGGCACCCTGGGCGTGATCACGCAGGTCGCCCTGAAGCTGCGGCCGCTGCCCGAGCGCCGGCGCACGCTGGTCGCCCCGGGCGACCTCGCGCTCGCGAGGACGATCGCGGCCGAGGTGCCGCTCGTCGCAGGGGTGCTGGGCACGCAGGACGGCCTGGAGGTGCGGCTCGAGGGCTGGTCGGACGAGATCGAGGAGCTCGCGGCGGCGGTCGTGAGGCTCGCCGGCGACGCGGTCCCGTCGGACGACGAGGCGACCTTCCCCCGGACCCCGTGGTGGACGTGGCCCGACCGCGGCACGGTCCTCGAGGCCGCCGTCGTGCCCTCGTCGCTTCCAGAGATACTTGCGGAGTCAACGATCTACGCCGCGCTCGCGGGCGTCGGCATCGCGTGGGTCGGGGCGGCGGATGCCGACGAGATCGCGGCGGTGCGCCGGCGCGTCGAGACGATCGGGGGCATCGCACCGGCGGTCCGCGGCCCCGGAGGCCTGGGCGGCACGCTCCCAGTCCCCGCCGTGCACCACCGTCTGAAGGCCTCGTTCGACCCCGCGAACGTGCTGGCCCCCGGTCGCATCTGGACGTGAGGCCCAGGCGCACCTGCTACAACCTCCTCAGGAGCTGAAGCGGAGGGGAACGAGAGCGTGGGTCGTTTCAAGAACGTCGAATGGGAAGCCGTCGCTGGGGTGGCTGCCGCGGTGCTCGCCCTGGTCCTGCATCTCCTGCACGTCGTCGACGAGGGCGTGCTGCTCTCGGTGATGTTGGTGCTCCTCGCGTTGCTCCTGCTGCGTGGGGTACGGGGAGAGAGCCGGGAGCAACGGGTAGACGACACCCTGCGGACGGTGGCGACCGATCTCGCGACGGTGCGCGCCACCCTGACCCCGCCCGACGCGATCCTCGTGGGCCCCCGATCGCTGCGCACCGAGAGCGAGCGGTTCGCGAAGGGGGCTCGCGGAGACATGACCTGGTTCAACGTCTGCCTGCGGATGTTCGCGCCACAGTCGTTGTTCGACGCGATGCTGCGTCCCGCGATCGAGAATCCCGAGGTGCGACGGATCCGATTCGTCCTCGACGAGCGCGAGCGCGAGGCCTGGTCCACGCAGGTCCTCCCGAAGATCCAGGCCTGCACGGGGGCCGAGAAGGTCGACGAACCGGTGTGGCGTTCCCTGCCCGAGACCGTCTCGTTCATCCTGGCCGGCACGGCCGACGGGTCGACCGAGGCGCACCTGAGCTTCTGGGGTGAGCCGTTCATGTCGCACTCCACGGGTCACGACATCCCTCGGTACGTCTTCCACGTGCAGGGCCATTCCGAGCTGATCGGCCGTCTCTCCGACGTCGAGCGAGACACCGCCGCCGGCGCCTGACTCGCCCCGAACGGCCGACGTCAGGCATCACATCCCAACGGACCGATATGGCCCATTGGTCCCGTCCGAACCGGGACCTCCGGCAGCACATCGTGCCCCCGAGGAGCGCTACGGTCGCCCCATCAACGGAGTGAACTAGTCCGTTACCACTCCGTGAGAGGCCGGGCGGATGAGACCCGGCCCGGAGCAAGGGGGTTCGCGATGGGTGAGGACGGAGAGCGGATCGACAGCGGCGACGAGCACGTCGAGCTGCCGCCCCCCGGCGAACGGCCGATCAAGCGCCGCGGCCCGGTGGTCTCACGTCGGGCCGCGCTGGGCATGATGGTCGGGGGCGCCGCGGTGGGCGTGGTCGGCGCGCGCGTCGGCTTCGGCTCGTCGAGCGGTGGCGACCTCAGCGGCATCGCGAACGCGCGCGGCCTCGACGGGGCGCAAGCGGAGGCGGCGCTCAAGACGTACGTGCCCGGCGGCGAGTTCGACGAGTTCTTCATCATGTCGTCGGGCGGTCACTCGGGGAACGTCTACGTGATCGGGGTGCCGTCGATGCGCATGCTCGAAGGAGATCCCCGTCTTCACGCCGAACGCCTGGCAGGGCTACGGCTACGGCACCGACCAGGGCGACCTCGTCCTGGCCGAAGGCGCCGACCCCGCGAAGAGCGAGGACCTTCGGTGGGGCGACACGCACCACCCGGCGATCTCGGAGACCGACGGCACCTACGACGGCCGCTTCCTCTACATCAACGACCGGGCCAACGGCCGCATCGCGATGGTCGACCTGCGCGACTTCAAGACGAAGCAGATCCTCGACATCGCGAACCTGCAGACCTCCCACGGCGGGTGCTTCGTCACGCCGAACACCGAGTACGTGCACATCTCGTCGATGACGCCATGCCCGGTCACCGAGAGCGGGTACGCGCCGCTGTCGCGGTACAAGGAAGACTTCCGCGGGTTCTCGACCTGGCTGCGCATCGACCAGGACACCGGCCGGTTCGTGATGGACGAGAGCTTCCAGATCGAGCTGCCGCCCTACACGCAGGACCTCGCCGACGCCGGGAAGCTCGCGAGCTTCGGGTTCGGGTTCATCAACACCTACAACACCGAGATGGCCACGGGCGGCAACCTGCACAACGGCCACAGCGACCCCGCCGCATCGCTCGAGGCGGCGGCGACGATGAACGACTACGACCTGATGAACATCATCGACTGGCAGAAGGCCGAGGAGTTCGTCAGGCCGGCGCCGGGGTGAAGACGCTGAACGGCATGCGGGTGATCCCGCTCGAAGCCGCGGCGGCCGAGGGCATCCTGCACTTCGCCCCCGAGCCGAGGAACCCGCACGGCGTCGACGTGAGCCCCACCGGCGACTACATCGTCGTCTCCGGCAAGCTCGACCCGAACGGCAACGTGTACTCGGCCGAGCGCATCAAGGACGCGATCGCGAACCAGGACTACGACGGCACCGACCCGTTCGGCGTGCCGATCCTGAAGCTCGACTCGGTGCTCGAAGCCCAGGTCGAGCTCGGCGCCGGGCCCCTGCACTCGCAGTTCGACGACGAGGGCCACGCCTACACGTCGCTCTTCGTCGACACGGCGATCGCGAAGTGGACGCTGGGGCCCAAGGCTGGGCACGAGGGCGAGGACGCTTTCAAGCTCGTGGAGAAGCTGCCGGTGCAGTACAACATCGGCCACCTCGTCACGGCCGAGGGCGACACCGTGACGCCCGCCGGGAAGTACATGGTGGCGCTGAACAAGTGGTCGATCGACCGGTTCCCTCCGGTGGGCACACTGCACCCGCAGAACTTCCAGCTGATCGACCTCGACTCGCCGCAGCTGACGGTGCTCGCGGACATGCCGATCGGCATGGGCGAGCCGCACTACGTGCAGATGATCCACCGCGACAAGCTGAAGAGCGTGATCCAGGTGTACGAGCCGGGCACCGACCCGCTCACCTGGACGAGGTCCGAGTTCGCGATCGCCGCAGGCGAGGAACGCGTGGAGCGGCAGGGCGACGACCTGCACGTGTACATGAGCGCCCAGCGCTCGCACTTCACCCCCGACGTGGTCGAGGCGAAGCTCGGCGACACGCTCCGCCTGCACCTGACGAACGTGGAGCAGACACCCGACGCCACGCACGGGTTCGCGATCCCGGCCTACAACATCGAGGCCTCGATCGACCCTGGCGAGGTCGTGAACATCGACCTGCCGCTCATCAGGGCCGGCACGTTCGGCATGTACTGCTCGGAGTTCTGCTCGGCCCTGCACCTGGAGATGCAGGGCTGGCTCGAGGTGGCTCCGTGACCCGCGACCGACGAGGAAGGAAGGACGGATCGATGAAGGCGAAGTGGATGACGTTGGTGCTGGCGCTGATGCTGGCCGTGACCCTGGCGGCCTGCGGCGGCGGTGACGACGGTGGAGACGACGGCGCGGCCGACTCGACCACCGAGACCGAGACGGAGACCGATGCCGACGACGGCGGCGGCGCGAGCACCGAGCTCACGGTGACGGCGCCCGTCGGCGCCTCGAACGACGGGTTCGCCGAGACGACCCTGACCGCGCCGGCGGACACGGCGTTCACGATCACGTTCAACAACGAGGACGAGGGCATCCCGCACAACGTCCAGATCTTCGAGGGCGACGACACCTCGGGCACCCCCGTGTTCGCACCCGAAGGGAACGAGCTGATCACCGGACCGGACACCGCCGTGTACGAGGTCCCGGCCCTGGCGGCAGGCACCTACACCTACAACTGCCTGTCGCACCCCACCACGATGGTCGGCACGCTCACCGTGGAGTGACGCGAGGCAAGGAGCCCGAGAGGAGGCGACGGGGATGGCGGACGCGAAGGCGACGACCCGCGAGCAGCGCGGCCTGCGGATCGTCCTGGGCCTCGCGGCCGCCGTCCTCGTCGTCCTCGCGTGGCGACTCCCCGTGTGGGAAGCCCGCCTGACCGCGCCCCAGTACCCGCAGGGGCTCTCGCTCACCGCGAGCGCGACCGGCGTCACCGGCGACATCGACGAGGTGAACGAGCTCAACCACTACGTCGGGATGCAGGCCTTCGAGACCTCGGACGCGCCCGAGATGGCCTTGTGGACGCCGACGATCGTGCTCGCCCTGATCGCCGTGGCCCTGGCCGTCGCGCTCCCCCGTCACCTCGTCGGGCGCCTGGCGAAGATCGCCCTGTGGGCGATCCCGATCGGCGCGCTGCTCGACGTGCAGTACCGGCTGTACCAGTACGGCCACGGGGTCCAGCACGACGCGCCGATCCGCCTGGAGCCGTTCACCCCGCTCGTCGTCGGCCCGACGAAGGTGCTGAACTTCACGACCTGGGCCTATCCGGGCCTCGCGATCTGGTGCCTGTTCGGGGCGGCGTTCCTGGTGACGTTCGCACCGGGGCTCGTGCGCCGCGCGCGCGACCGCTGGCAGCACCGGCCGGTGTACGTCTCCGACGACGAGTTCGAGGCGCTCGAGCGAGCCGGCCGGGTATGAGGCTCGCGCGGGCGCTCGCGGCGTCGCTCGTGGTGCTCGCGGCGACGACCTCCCCCGCGTCCGCGCAGGAGACGGATCACTCGGGTCACGACGAGGACGCGCACGTCACCACACCCGACGGCATGGTCTCGATGCCCGCCGAGCACCTGCAGGTGATGATCGAGGAGACCCCGCCCGGCGGCACGCTGATCGTGCCGGAGGCCGTCTACGTCGGCGCGGTCACGATCGATGAACCCGTGACCCTCGAAGGTGAAGGGACATCCCGTGATCGACGGGAACCTCGAGGGCTCGGTCGTGACGATCACCGCGCCCGACGTGACGATCCGGGGACTGACGCTGCGGCGCTCGGCGATCGGACCGTTCGACTCCCCGTCGGGCCTCATGCTCGAGCAGGCGGACCGGGCCACGATCGAGGACGTCACGATCGAGCAGAGCTACATCGGCATCACCGTCCGGCTCTCCGATGGCGTCACGATCGACCGCGTCTCGATCCGCGGTCAGGGCGTGATCACCGGCGAGGAACACGTCGTCGAGACCGACGACGAAGACGAGCACCGACAGCACGCCGCCGCCGACCAGGGCACGCAGATGCACACCGACGCGCAGGTCCGAGGTGACGGCATCTGGCTCTGGAACGCGACCGGCGCGATCGTCCGCGACACGACGATCGACGAGGCACGCGACGGCATCTACGTCTCCTACGGCGCCGGCAACCTCCTCGAACGCGTCCGCATCAGCGACAGCCGGTACGCGGTGCACGACATGTACGCCGAGGACCTCACGGTCCGTGCCAGCGTGCTCGAGGGGAACCTCTCGGGGCTCGTGCTGATGTACGGCGGTCCGGTGCACGTGACGGACACCACGATCATGGAATCCGGGAGCCCGTCGACCGGCTTCGGCGTGCTCGTCAAGGACGTCGGCGGCGTGACGGTCCAGGGCAACGTCGTCGCCGACAATCGCGTCGGCGTCCAGGTCGACGACGCCGGTCGCACCGGCGGCGAGCCGACGCTCGTGCTCGGCAACACGATCGCGATGAACCAGATCGGGCTGCTGCTGATGCCGTCGGCCGACACCGTGGTCGCCGGCAACGGGTTCATCGAGAACTCCACGCAGGTGACGATGGGCGGACAGGGCGGCACGCAGGCGATCTGGAGCCGCGACGGGGTCGGCAACTACTGGAGCGACTACGGCGGGTTCGACGCCGAGGGCGACGGAACGGGCGATCTGGCCTACGTCGAGAGCGGACGGATGAGCGAGCTCCTGGCGTCCGAACCCCTGCTGCTGGCGCTCGCGTCGGGTCCCGCGTTCAGGCTGCTCTCGTCGGTGGAGAGCAAGTGGTCCCCGTCGGAGCCCCTCGTGCGTGACGATGCCCCGCTCGTCGCCGCACCCGGCCCGGCGCTGCGGGGCGACGGCCGCGGCGCGCCCGTGCCTCTCTGGCTGCCGGGACTCGCCCTCACCCTCGGATGCGGCTGGCTGCTGCTGCGCGCGCGCAGGCCGCGACGGGCGGTGTGGGTCCGATGACCGCCCCCTTCCTCGAGGTCGCGGGTCTCACCAAGGTCTACCGCGGCGGGTGGGGTCTGCACGACGTCTCCCTCTCGCTGCCCGCCGGCGTGATCGCCGCGCTCGGCGGCCCCAACGGCAGCGGGAAGTCCACGCTGCTGCGCTGCCTCGCCGGGCTCGCCCGGCACGAGGGCGAGGCGCGGTTGCTCGGAGAGCGGCTCGGGTCCGAACCGGCCGTGCGCGAGCGGGTGGGGTTCCTCGCACAGACCGTCGACCCTTCCCGAGCAGGCCACGATCGGCGAGGTGATCGACCTCTTCGCGCGCCTGCGCGACGCGGACCCGCGACGGATCCCGCTGCCGCCCGGATTCGTCCGGCCCGACGACGATCTGATCGGCGAGCTCTCGGGTGGCCAGCGGCACCGCGTGGCGCTCGCGGTCGCGCTGCTCGGTTCGCCGGTGCTGCTGTTGCTCGACGAGCCGGTCGCGAACCTCGACGAGGAGGGCCGCGAGGCCTTCTGGGACGTGCTCGGCACGCTGCGCGACCGCGACGGCGTGACCGCGATCGTGTCGAGCCCCTCGCCGTCGGAGCTGCGTGACGTCGCCGACGTCGGGCTCTACCTCGACGACGGCCGCCTCGTGCGCGAGGAAGACTTCAGCGGCCGGAGCGCGACGATCGTGCATCCCTTCGGCCGCGACGACGCGGAGGCGTGCTCGTGAGCGCCCGGCCCGTCTCCGTGATCGCGGCATGGGAGTACCGGACCGCCGTGCGTGCGAAGTGGGTGCTCACGATGGCCGTCGTGTTCGGCCTGCTCTGCGTGATGGTCACGCTGCTCGCGTTCCGCACGGTCCGCGAGCTGGGGCTCTCGGGCATCGGCCCCGCCTCGGCGACGCTCGTGAACCTCGGGGTGCTGCTGCCGTCGCTGATGGGGCTGTTGCTCGGCGCCGGCTCGCTCGTGGGCGCGCGTGAGCAGGGCATGCTCGCGATGGTGTGCGCCCAACCGCTCCGCCGCTCCCAGGTGGCGACGGGCGCGTTCCTCGGGCTCACCGCGTCGCTCTGCACGACGCTCGGCATCGGGTTCGGGGTCGCGATGCTGATCATCGCCGGCGTCGCCACGACGAGCGACGTGCCGGCCCTCGTGACGCTGATCGTCGCGACGCTCGGCGTCGGGGCGGCGAGCGTGGCGATCGGCGTGGCGATCAGCTCCCTCGTCTCGAGCCGCGTGCAGGCGGTCTCGATCGCGGTCGGCCTGTGGATCGTGCTCTCGCTCGGCGTCGACCTCGCGCTCGCCGCCCTCGCGCCGAGCGTGCACCTCGGCCCCACCGGGCTGCTCGTCGCGATCCTCGCGAACCCCTTGGAGGCAGGACGCATCCTCGCGCTGCTCGGCACGAACCTCGAGGGCACCGCCCTCGGGCCGTTCGGCGCGTACCTGATCAGCACGTTCGGCCGATGGGGGACGATCGCCGTGCTCGTCGGGGACCTGGTGGCATGGACGCTGGTGCCGCTCGGCGTGGCACGATGGGCACTGCCACGCAAGGACCTGTGACCTCGACCGCCCGGAGGAGCGCCCGATGCGACTCGCCCGCGAGAGCCGGTACGCGATCGAAGCCCTGGTCGTGCTCGCCGACGCGCCGCCCGGCGAGATGATGGAGGCCCGCGAGATCGCGGCGCTCGCGCACCTGCCGGCGGCCTTCCTGTCGAAGATCCTGAGGCTCCTCGCGATCGGTGGCGTGCTCCGGTCGCAGCGGGGCAAGGGGTACGAGCTCGCTCGGCCGCCGGAGCGGATCGCGCTCGGGGACGTGCTGCGCGCCGTCGAGGGCGACGAGGTGATCTGGGAGACGTGCATCTTCTGGCGCGAGGAGTGCGACACGGAGCACCCGTGCCCGTTGCACTTCCGGTGGACCGAGCTGAAGCCCGGCATCCAGGACGCGATGGGGTCCGTGACGCTCGCCGACATCGCCCGGCACGGCTTCGAGCCCGACGCGAGGGTCGGCGAACACCGCGACGGTCGCTGACCACGGCCGTGTGGGAAGGTGCGAGCACCACCCCGGTGTTGGACGCTGTCGAGACCGGACACGAGGAGACGAACACGATGCTGAACGATGCCGACCGAGCGATGCTCGACGCACCGAACTTCGCGAGCCTCGCCACGACGATGCCCGACGGCTCGCCGCAGGCGTCCGTCGTCTGGATCGACCGAGACGACGACTCGATCCTGGTGAACACGGCCGAGGGACGCACGAAGACCGAGAACATGCGCCGCGACCCGCGTGTCGCGATCTGCCTGTTCGACCGGAACGACCCGTACCGCCAGCTGATGGTGCGCGGTCACGTCACCGGCTACGAACACGACGGCGCCGACGCGCACATCGACTTCCTCGCGAAGAAGTACACGGGCGCCGACGTCTACGGGGACCATCGTCCCGACCAGCAGCGGGTGATCGTGCGCATCGAGGTCGACGGCGTCGCCCGCATGGGGTACTAAGTCTTCAGACTACTTGAGAAGATGCCGATCGATCTCGCGGAGGAGGTCGAACTTCGCGACGGCCGGAAGCTGCTCGTCACGGCATCGGCGAACGCTGCACCTATCGAGCGAAGCCATTCGCGAGGACGCGTACTCCATGCCACTCTCGTGTAGCGGATCGTCCATGTTCACCGACACCAGCATGCCTTCCTGATACATCGCGCGCAACGGATGTATCTGGAGTCCTTGTCGATCAGCTCGGACGACGGACACGGTGAACGCGTCTCGTTCCTCTCAGCTCGCGGATCGTGTCGAGGTCGTCATCGCCGAGAGTCCGTGGTCGATGCGCTTCGGCACCATCGACAGCGCGATCCGAAGGTCGTCGGCGATCGCTCGTCGTGGCTCGCGAGCATCGGAGCCGATGTGCTTGGGACCGGCGTCCTCGGCGCAGTCGCTGAGTCGCCCGCGAGCTTCGTCGACATCGGTCCCGGGCGATGCTCGTGGTGCCGCGGCGACGCTCCTCGCCATCGTGGCGTCGATCGGCGCCCGATCGTACGCGAACCGGTCGCAAGTCACGATCAGCACCCCGACCAGCTGAAGTCGGGGCGAGCGTCCGAGTCCATCACGGCGGATGGTCGCGCGTTGTGCGGCGTGCTGGCGGCGGTCGCGGAGCCGTGCCCGTCACCGTCGAGGATCGATCGTACGCGAGTCGGTACCAGTCATCCGAGGGTTCGCGAGCGACGCGTCTGCCCCTGCCGGCAATCGTCGAGGTAGTCGTTCAGGCTCTCGTAGTCGACGAGCTGCGCCGCGGCGCTCGTCGCAGGATGGTCGCCGTCCGCAATCGACGATCGCCTTGCCTGCGAGCTACGTTCACGGTCGAGGACGAAGCGCCCTCGGCATGCAGTACAGCTCGAGCTCGGGATCCGGCAACGAGATCCGGCAGCGAATCGCGTCTGCATCATGCCCCGACGCGAGCTCGCGGCACCTACGGATCCTGTATTGTCGCATCCGCGTCGGACGATGAACGCTCCGACCGATCCGGCAGGTCAACCGACGCACATGGCGTGCGATCGCTCACCGTCGCGCCGAGTCGCTCCCCCGCGGCTTCCAGGGTCTCGACGCGCTTGCAGAACGCGAACCGCAGCAGGTGCGCCCCGTCGGCGGGGTCGGAGACGAACGACGAGCCGGGCACGGTCGCCACGCCGACGTGCTCCACGAGATGGCGAGCGGTCGCGACGTCGTCACCGAGGCCGAGGTGGGAGCAGTCGGCCATCACGTAGTAGGCGCCCTCGGGCGGCGACGCCACCTCGAAGCCGCTCTCGGCGAGCACCCGAAGCATCACGTCACGCCGTTCCGCGTAGTCGGCGCGCATCCGCTCGAAGTAGCTCGGCGGCAGCTGCAGGGCGGTGATGCCCGCGACCTGCAGCGGGGCCGCCGCCGCCACGGTGAGGAAGTCGTGCACGGGCCGGATGCCCGCCATCAACGGCGCGGACGCGATCGCCCACCCCACGCGCCACCCCGTGACCGAGTACGTCTTCGAGAGCGCGCTGATCGTGATCGTGCGCTCCGCCATGCCGGGGAGCGTCGCGATCGGCACGTGCTCGGCGTCGTCGTACGTGATGTGCTCGTAGATCTCGTCGGTGATCGCGATCGCGTCGTGCTCGACGCAGAGCTCGGCGATCGCGGCGAGCTCCTCACGCGTGAACACCTTGCCGGTCGGGTTGTTCGGCGTGTTGATCACGATCGCGCGGGTGCGCGGTCCGAACGCGGCGCGCAGCTCGGCCTCGTCGAACGTCCAGTCGGGCGGGCGCAGCGACACGAGCCTCGGCACCGCGCCGGCGATGATCGAGTCGGGCCCGTAGTTCTCGTAGAACGGCTCGAACACGACGACCTCGTCGCCGGGGTCGAGCACGCCGAGCATCGACGCGATCATCGCCTCGGTCGATCCGCACGTGACGCAGATCTCGGTCTCGGGGTCGACCGTCATGCCGTGGTCGCGCAGCGTACGCGGCCGCGATCGCCTCGCGGAAGCGCCGGCACGCCCCACGTGATCGGGTACTGGTTGTGGTCCTCGGCGATCGCACGCGCGGCGGCGTCCTTCAGCTCCTGTGGCGCCGGGAAGTCGGGGAACCCCTGCCCGAGGTTGATCGCGCCGTGCTGGTTCGCCAGCCGCGTCATGTCGCGGATCACCGACTCCGTGAACGACGACGCCTTCGCCGACGCGTGCAGCCTCGAGTCGTTCATGAGCGAGCAGCCTATCCTCGGGGCAGTCGACCGGCAGGAGGGATCGCGATGACCGGGAAGGCAGCGTTCACCGACGAGGAGTGGGAGCGGGTGCGGCGAGCCCCCACCGTGGCCGGCATGGCGATCTCGCTCGCCGATCCGGGCGGCCCGATCGAGCTCTCGAAGGAGACGATGGCGACCCTCCGCGGCATCGGCGCACCGCCCACCCAGGACGAGCTGCTGATCACCGTCTCGCAGGAGGTCATGGCGATGGGCCAGCAGCGCGAGAACCCGATGAAGGGCTTCACGGTCGCCGACAAGAGCCAGGTCGGGGCATCGGTGCTGCAGGAGCTCCGCGAGGCGCAGGACCTCGTGGAGGCCAAGGCCACCCCCGAGGAGGCGTCGGCGTTCGCGCGCTGGATGGTCGAGGTCGCGCAGGACGCCGCGAACGCCGCGAAGGAAGGCGGCTTCATGGGCTTCGGCGCCGAGCAGGTGAGCAAGGGTGAGCAGGACATGCTCGACCAGCTCCGCACCACCCTCGGCGTCACCGAGGGCTGACCACCGCCCGGAGGCGAGGCGTTCCGCCACGAGGAACGAGAGCCGGAATCGGGTCAGGGTCAGCCGGGTCCCTCGACCTCCCGTGACTCGCGATCGGATGCGTCCCGCCCACCTCGGCGTGCCTGGCCAAGGTAGCGATCCATCACAGCGCCCCGCCTGGCGAGCATCGATCGGTCGGTCAGCTCGTCGACTCGAGCAGCGCCAGGACAGTTGCGTACTGCCTCATGTAGGCCATGAGGAGTTCTCGTTCCGCGATCTCATGCGTCTTCGCGGCGTCCGTGTTGGCATAGCCTCTGGAGTACTCGCGGAGGGCGCGGTCAACGACGTCTCGGATCCTCGCCAACCGCTCGTCGTTGGTCGGTCCCATCAGCCGTAGGGTACTGGCGCCTTCTCGACGGGAAGGCCTGGGCCTGAGCGCTCGACCCTCGGCGGACGTCGGCGTGGAACTCACAGGCGGCTCCGCAGGCCCCACAGCTCGGGGAAGCAGCGCTTGTCGAGGGTCGAGCGCAGGTAGCCCACGCCGCTCGACCCGCCGGTGCCGCGCTTGGCGCCGATCTCGCGTTCCACCATCAGCACGTGCAGGTAGCGCCACTGCGCGAGCGCCTCGTCGTGGTCGAGGAGGCCCTCGCTCACGGCGAACACCTCGCCCTGCTCGCGCGCCATCGCGACGAGCGACGTCGCGCGCGCCCTCGGCGTCGTCGTCGGGCATCGGATAGCCGTGCGTGCGCATCATGGTCAGGAACCCGTCCCAGAGCGTGGGCTCGGCGAGTCGCCGCGCGAGGCGTTCTCGCTCCTCGGACTCCGCGGCGAGGTCGTCGAGGAACCGCTCGTCCTTCAGGCCGCTCACGAACTCGAGCTCGCGGAACTGCGCGGACTGGAAGCCGCTCGCGGGCGTGAGCACCGCCCGGAACTCGAGGAAGTCCTGCGGGGTCATCGTCTGCAGCACCTGGATGTGCTCGATCAGCACGCGCTCGATCGCCTGCACCCGCACGAGCAGGTGACGCGCGCGCTCGGGGCGGTCGGCGACCATCGCGTCGCGCGCGGCTTCCAGCTCGAAGAGCACCTGCTTGAACCAGAGCTCGTAGGCCTGGTGCACGACGATGAAGAGCAGCTCGTCGTGGACCGGCGGATCCGACCGCAGCTGCTGCAGCGAGAGCAGCTCGGGGATCTTCAGGTACGAGCCGTACGTGAGCAGTCCCTGCTCGGCCTGCTCGGTGAGGCGCCCGAACCGTCGCTCCTGCCGCTCCCCCTCGGTCATGGCGGCACGGTAGGCAGGCGACGCACCTCGGTCAAACCACCCGGGCGTGTGAGGATGGGCGCGTGACCGATCGCGCCGCCGAGCCGACGCCGCTGGGGACCGAGATGCCCGAGGGGGTGCGGTTCGTGGGACGCGAGGGCGTCGTCACGCCGAACTGGCTCGGCGACGACCACCCGGCCGATGCCGATCTCGATGCGTGCGTGGCGTGCGGCCTGTGCCTGCCGCACTGCCCCACCTACCGGCTCACCGGCGAGGAGACGGCGTCGCCGCGGGGGCGCATCGCGGCGATGCGGGCGGTCGCGGACGGCCTCGCCGAGGTCGACGACACGTTCGCGGCGTTCATGGATCGATGCCTCGTCTGTCGCGCGTGCGAGGACGTCTGCCCGTCGCACGTGCCGTTCGGCCGCATGATGGAAGCACGCGCGCACCGAGCTGGAGCCGCGCCGCAGCGCCGGCGCCCGGCTGGTGCGATGGCTCGGGCTCGACGTCGTGCTGCCGCATCCGTCGTTGATCAGGGCCGCCGCCGTGCTGCAGCCGATCGCCCGACCGCTGATGCCGCGCCGCATGCGAGCACTCGTGCCGCGCCGGACGGCGCCGCTGCGACGGCTGCCGGCGCTCACCGAACCACCGGCGGGCGTCGAGGTGCGCGGCACGGTCGCGCTGCTCGCGGGCTGCGTGCAGGACCGGTGGTTCCACGACGTGAACCTCGCCACGATCCGGGTGCTCGCGCGCACGGGGTGGCGCGTGGCGGTGCCGCGGGACCAGCGGTGCTGCGGCGCCCTGCAGGCGCACAACGGGAGGCTCGAGACGGCACGCCGGCTCGCCCGCCGCAACGCGCGGGCGTTCTCGGGCGTCGATCACGTGATCGCGAACGCGGCCGGCTGCGGCGCGCACATGCAGACGTACGGCGAGCTCGCGGACGGCGCAGAGCTGCCCGTGCGCGACGTGATCGCGTTCCTGCACGACGAGGGCCTGGGCACGGTCGAGCTCGGGCCGGCCGGCGTCGAGCGCGTCGCCTACCACGATGCGTGTCACGCGCTGCGCGCGCAGGGGATCCACGCCCAGCCGCGGGCGCTGCTGGGCGCGATCCCGGACCTGCAGGTCGTCGAGATCCCCCAGGGCGACCGATGCTGCGGCGCCGCCGGCCTCTACAACGTCACGGAACCCGAGCTCGCCGAACGGCTCCAACGCGACAAGGCCGAGGCCGTCCGGTCGACGGGGGCGCGGGTGATCGCGAGCGCGAACCCCGGCTGCACGATGCAGCTCCGTGCGGGTCTCGCGTCGCTCGGGGTCGACGCCCGCGTCGTGCATCCCGATCGAGCTGCTCGACGTCGCGATCGAGGCCGGCCGACCCAGCGCCTTAGCGTCCGGCCCTGAACGACAGTCCGAGCCGCCGAAGGGCCGGTGACACCGGCTCCGGGCCCAGCACACCTTCGAGCCATGCGGCGGCGAGTCCTCCGGTCGACCCGGCATCGCTCGCGGCCAGCGACCCCGCCGTCGCGGACCACGCTCCCGCGATCGACGCCCGGGCGATGACCCCGTCGACGTCGATGCCCGTCATCGGTTCCTCGCCCGCATCGGCCCCGGGGAGGATCATCACCGCGTTCACCACGGATCGCTCGCCCCCGGGGTCGGAGGGCGAGTTCACGATGCCCCTGCCCTTGATCCACATCGCCGAGCTGCCGCCGCCGTCGAGGTTCACGGCCTCGACGGCTCCGAGGTCGAGGAAGGTGCGGGCGAACCGCCGCAGGGTCATGCCGACCGACCGTCGCGACCGGCCGTCGACGACGACGAGCAGCAGCCTGCCGTCGCTCGTGACCCCGATGCCCGTTCGTGGATTGCGCCGGCAGAACGACGACCTGCACCTCGGAGCAACGGACCTACCGTCGTCGACGAGCTGGGGCATGCCGCCGATCGTGTCGAGCACTCGCGGCCACCCGACCGACCACGAGAGGCGGACGCGATCGCCGGGTTGCATCGCCTCGATCGCGTCGGCCCCTTCCCCCCAGCGCCTCGACGCGAGGACGACCCCCCGAGATCCCACCCGCCTGGGCGGGGAGACGCATCGGACGACGTCGACCGTGTAGCGCCTCGACACCCCTGCCTCGAGCGCGGCCCACCCCAACGGTCCGTCCGCATCGAGCCGCGCCGCGCACCCGCTGTCGGGAGGCCGGTGGATGCCTCCCCCGTACCGCGTGAACGCCGCGATCCCATCCTCAGCGGGACGATGTGAGTTCCACCCGGAGACCGGGAAGCCGACGTTCCCCGTCTCGAGCAGCCCGTCCACGACCGGATGTGGTGGACCGACGAACGCCGTGGTCTCGTCGTGGGCGACCGCGAAGCTCGTCCCGTTCTGCACGCCCCGGCCCATCAGGGTCCCGTCCATCAGGAACGGGTGGATCGGGTACCCCTCCAGGAGCCCGAAGTCCCCGTTGATCGCGATCAACGCACCGTGCGCCCGGCCGATCACGCTCGGCCGTGAGAACGAGCCCATCGTCGGGCCGCCGGCGCCGAGGTCGACGGTCGTCGCCTGCAGCGGATCGAGACGTACGACGTGCACGACCACCGGTCCCGTTCGGTCCGTGATGCGCTCGTAGGTGAGCCCGGCGCCGAGCCGCACGGGCGAGGAAGCGGGGCGCGACGCGGCGCGCGCCGGCACGACCGTCGTCACCGTGAGCACCGACGTCATCACGATCGCCGCCGCCGTACTCACGGCCGCACCTGCCCTCGAGGCTCCGCCCATGGTCCGGACATCGGAGCGCGGTGCCGTCATCCTGAAGCGGAGCGCGCGGCCCGCTGCTCCGGGCCATGCTTGACCGGGCTGACCCGCGGCCCTAGCGTCGGGTCGCCCGTGGGGAGAACCCCCGCCGGACGAGGGACGAGCACATGCGATACATCGGGGTGGGAAGACGGTTCGTCGCCCTCCTCATCGACGGCCTGATCACCGGACTCGCGTGGGTGCCGTTCGCCGAAACGTCGTCCGTGGACGGAGTCTATTCCATCCGCTGGGAGGGCATGGACTTCGTGATCCCCCTGGCGATCACCCTGGCCTACTTCGTGATCCTGGAAGGCGCGTTCGGGGCCACGATCGGGAAGGTCGTGCTCGGCATCAGGGTGCGGCGACCCGACGGTTCCCGCATCGGGTTCGGTCCTGCCGTGATCCGCAACCTGGCCCGGGTCGTCGACGCGTTCCCGTACGTGATCCCCTACCTGGTCGGGGGCATCGCCGTGAACCGATCGGACACGAAGCAACGGTTCGGCGATCGGTGGGGGAAGACCGTCGTGATCCTGGTGGGAACCGACGCGAACCTCACGGCCGAGCCCCCCGCGATGGCCGCGGCGCCCGACCCGTTCGGGCTGCCATCGCCGCCACCCGGTGCGCCGCCGGTCGACCCCGATGCGGGCACGCTTCCCCCGCCGCCCCGCGAGACGTAGCTACCAGCGAGGGTCGCGCGCGTCGAGCGCCTCACGCGCGGTGCACTCGGTGCCCACGCCGTAGAGCGGATCGTCGCGACCGACGACGAGCTTCAGGTAGAAGCACGCGTTGGGCCGCGCGCTCACAGCCGCCGCCCACGTGGTGGCGTCGGCGTACACGCTCACCTCGCCGAGCCCCGATGAGGTCTCGTCGGGCCCGACCACGCGCAGCGCGCCGCCGTCGAGGCTCGCAGCATCGAGCGCCTCGGCATCGGCGCCGTCGAACGCGCCGGTCGCGTCGAGCACCGACCTGGCTTCGGTCTCTGCGGTCCGCAGGTCGTACTGCGCTCGACCGATCGTCTCGGCGATCGGGCGGTTCGCGAAGATCTCCACCATGAGGATGGCGCTCGCCGCGACGATCGCGCCCAGCACGAGCCAGAACCCCCGGTTCGAGCGCCGCGGCTCGGCAGGCGAGTGCGGCGCGTCACCGATCTCCCGCTCGTAGGCTTCGATGATCTCGTCGTCGTCGCGCATCGTCGTCCACCAGCCTAGCCGCCTCGAGGCGCAGGCCCCGGCTCAGCCGCCCAGGGTGGCGGCCAGATGCTCGAGGCTCTCCAGGTTGTGCCCCGACAGGAACACATCGACGCTCGGCAGCGCCGCCGCCATGCCGCGGGCGAGCGGCTCGTACCGGGGCGAGCCCTTCAGCGGGTTCACCCAGATCACCCGGTGGGCCAGCCGACGCAGTCGCGCCATCTGGACCCGCAACAGCTCCGGGTCGCCGCGTTCGAGCCCGTCGGAGCAGAACACGACCACGGCGCCGCGCAGCGCGGCGCGTTGGCTCCAACCGTCGAGCAGCGTCTTCAGCGACTCGCCGATGCGCGTGCCTCCCTCCCAGTCCTCGACCTGGCGCCCGATCTCGTGCAGGGCTCGATCGGGGTCCTTCGTGCGGAGCGTGCGCGTCACTCGCGTGAGCCTCGTGCCGAACACGAACGTCTCGACCCGCCTGCCTGCCGCCATCGCCGCGTAGGCGAACTGCATCAGCGCCCGCGAGTACGGCGCCATCGAGCCGCTGATGTCGAGGATCAGCACGAGCGGGCGGCGGCGCGCGGTCCGGCCCCGCCAGGCGCGGTCGAACGGCTCGCCCTGGGTGCGCAGGGACCGCCGCAACGTCCGTCGCAGGTCGAACCGCTCCCCTTTGGACGCAGGGCGGGTCCGGCGCGTGCGCTCGACCGGCACCCGCAGACGCAGCGACCGGATCAACGCCGCGACACGTTCCCGCTCCTCCTCGGTGAGCTCGCCGAACGACTTCGACCGCAGCACCTCGGCGCCGCTCGCGACGATCCGGATCGACGACTCGTCCCCCGGCTCGACCTCCTCGTCGTCGTCGACGCCGTGCCACTCCGACGCCGCGGCGACCTGGACCTCGAGATCGTCGGGCTCCGGTCCCCAGTCGATCGCCTCATCGTCGCCCTCGGGCGGGGGCATGGGCAGGTTCAGCTCGACGCGCAGGTCGTCGGCCGTCCGCAGCGACCGGTACCAATCATCGAACACCTCGTCGTAGGCGTCGAGGTCGTCGCGGCGCGCGATCATCGTCGTGCGGCCGGCCCAATAGAGCGAATCGCGGTCGGTGAGGCCGAGAGCCGCGACCGCCCGCACGAACGTCAGGATGCGCCCGGTGCCCACGGGCAGTCCGCGCGCCCGCAGGTCGCGACCGAGCACGATCAGCGGCGGGAGTGGGCCTCCTCCCCCGCCGGCGCCCGGGAACGTCGCTCGATCAACCATCCTCGCCGACGACCTCGGCGAGGCGTGCGGCCACGAGCTGTTGGTCCTCGTGATCCTTCACGACGGCGCCCAACGTGTCGGAGGCGAGCGGCTCGGTGAGCCCGTCGGCCCCGAGGAAGGCGAGCGCGTTCGCCCAGTCGATCGTCTCGGCCACACCGGGCAACTTCGCGAGGTCGAGCTCACGGAGCCGGGCGACCGCCTCGGCCACGTCGCGAGCGAGCGACTCGCTCACGTGCGGCGCCCGTGCCCGCACGATCGCGACCTCGCGGTCCAGGTGCGGGATGGTCGATCCAGTGGTACAGGCAGCGCCGCTTCAGCGCGTCGTGCAGCTCTCGCGTGCGGTTCGACGTGACCACCACGGCAGGCGGCGTCTCGGCGCCGCCATGCGCCCCACCTCGGGCACCGTGACCGCGAACTCGCTCAGGATCTCGAGCAGGAACGCCTCGAACTCGTCGTCGGCCCGGTCGAGCTCGTCGACCAGCAGCACCGCGCGGTCCCCGGCTCTGGATCGCCGCCAGCAACGGCCGCTCGACCAGGAAGTCCTCGCCGAACAGGTCCTCGACGTGGGTGGCGGCGTCGGCGGCATCCATGGCGCGCACCGCGATCAGCTGGCGAGAGTAGTTCCACTCGTACAGGGCCTGCGAGGCGTCGATGCCCTCGTAGCACTGCAGGCGGATCAGGTCGCGCCCGAGCAGGTGCGACAGCGTCTTGGCGACCTCGGTCTTGCCGACGCCGGCCTCGCCCTCGAGCAGCAGCGGCTTGCCGAGCGAGAGCGACAGGTAGATCGCGGTCGCGAGCCCGCGGTCGGCCAGGTAGGAATGCTCGCCCAGCGCAGTCTGCAGCTCGTCCACCGAATCGAACGGGAAGCCGGGCATGCGCACAGGGTACCGGCGAGGCGAGGGCCGCGCAGCGCCTACAGGCCGATGCCTGAGCCGCCGGGCTGGGTCATGGCGCCGGCAACCGGCGGCACCTTGATGCCCTGCTCCGTGATGCGCGCCGTGATCCGCTCCCGCAGGAACCGCTCCGTCTCGAGTCGGTTCCCGGGCCGCGTCTGCGCGACGACACGGACGACCTGAGCGACGTCGGTGAGCTGCACGACGCCCAGCACCGAAGGTGCCTCCCGGAGCCACGACCGCAGCGGCTCCTCGTTCGCGAGCTCCGCCAGCAGGTCGTCCAACGCCTGCCGAACGCGGTCGGGGTCCTCGGAGAGCGCGACCCGGACGTCGACGATCGCCCGTCCCCACCCGCGGGTCTTGTTGCTCGTCACCTGGATCGAGCCGTTCGGCACGATGCTCAGCGTGCCGTCGTACTGGCGCACCGAGGTGATCCGCAGCGTGAGCCCTTCGATCGTGCCGCTCACCGGACCCCCCTCGGTCTGCAGGTCGACCACGTCGCCGATGTCGAACTGACCCTCTAGCGCGATGAAGAGTCCGGCGAGCGTGTCCTTCACGAGCGTCTGCGCACCGAAGCCGAGCGCGACCCCGGCGATGCCGGCGCTGGCGAACAGCGGTCCGAGCGGCACCCCGAACTCCGCGAGCAGGAAGAAGCCGATCGTGATCCAGATGATCACCTGCAGGGTCGCCGAGATGAGCCCGGCGATCGTGGCGAGGCGTCGTCGGCGCGGCCCCTCCATCGAGTCGTCGGCTTCCGCCTCCGCGCGGCGCTCGCAGCGCCGGACCCACGCACGGAGCAGCAGCGTCGCGATGAGCGCGAGCACCACCGCGAGACCGAGCCTGATGCCGAAGTCGCGCCACCAGTCGGCCGAGTAGCGGGCGGCGTCGCCAGAAGCTTGGGCGAGAACCTGGGCGAGCATCGGCCCACTCCAACAGACAGCGACCGGCAGCGTCAAAGCCGTCCGTCCGATCCGACGTGATCGCGCTAAACAGTCCGGTAGCGGGCCACCGCGAACCGGCCGTCGATGCGATCGGCGGCCACCCCGTCGACGTCTCCGGCGACCACGATCCGACCGTCGGTCTGCAGCGCGACCGAGCTGGCCCACGACCCCACGATCTCGATCTGCTGACCGGGCTGGACGCCTCCGACACGGGTGCGCAGCTTTCCGTCATCGCCGAACGAGGTGTCCAGCATGCCGTCGGTGCGGTACCGCGCGAGCGCGAACGTCGCCTGGCGCCCCCAACCGAACCCCGCCACACCGACGGCCACGATCATCCCGTCGGCCTGGATCGCGAGATCGCTCGCGCTGTCGTCCCACCTCGTGAAGTTCGTGACGGCCGTGCCGTCGCCGCGGAACGACGGGTCCAGCGAACCATGCTCGTCGAAGCGAGCGAGGCCGAACCTGCTCGTGTACTCCGCGGCGCCGCCCGCGTCACCGGCGACCACGATCGCGCCGTCCGGTTGGATCGCGATGGCGCCGACGCTGTCGCCTCCCCCGTCGGTCCCCTCGGTGAACTCGGCGGCCGCGACGCCGTCGATCCCGAATCCCTGGTCGACATCCCCGTCCGACTCGTATCGGACCACGTCGATCCCGTCGAATCCTGTCAGGGTCCACGACTGTCCCCCGACGACGATCTTCCCGTCGGGCTGGATCGCGACCGCCGACGCCGCGGCGAGCGCACCGCCGAACCCGGTGGTCACGGTGCCGTCGCCGTGGAACGTCGGGTCGAGGGTGCCGCCCGGATCGAGTCGGGCGAGTGCGAAGTCATGGGCGGCGGACGTCGTCCCGACGATCACGATCTTCCCATCGGTCTGGATCGCCACGTCGTTCGCGACCTCGTGGCCGTCACCCGCGGCGACGTCGACGGTCACGGTGCCGGCGTCTCCGAAGCTGCGATCGAGCCCGCCGCCACGTCGGTAGCGCGCGGCCACGATCGCGTCCCACCCCGCCACCGTCGCGGTGCCGGCGACGACGATCTTGCCGTCGGACTGGATCGCGACCGCCGACGCAGCGTCTTCTCGCCTCGCGATGTTCGTGGTGACGACCCCCTCGTCGCCGAACCGGTCGTCGAGCCGCCCATCGGTGCGGTACCGCACGACGGCGACGGACCCGTACCCGCCGTGGGAGCTCACTCGGCCCACGACGACGATCTTCCCGTTCGCCTGGATCGCGACGTCGCCGACGTTCTCGTTCCACGGGGTGAGGTTCGTGATGACCGTGCCGTCGTGACGGAACGTGCGATCGAGGTCACCGGGCGCACCCTCGGCAGCGGTCGCCCACACCACGGCGGCGACGAGCGCCAGTATGAGGGTGGGTCGACCCCTTCGGCTTCGTGCCCGGGACGTCATCACCGGCGCTCCTTCGCTCTGCCGCCATCGTGGCAGGTACACGGCCGGTGAGGAACGACGAAGGACCCGTGTGCGGAGAGCCGTTCGCCCGCGGTCGATCAGCCCTTGCGGAGCACGAATGCGTAGGTCGGGCCGGCTCCCTCGATCACGTCGTCGAGCGTCCAGCCGGTGTTCTCGATCAGTCGATCGAGCTCACGCACCGACGTGAAGAGGTAGTCGAACCACGGCGTCGCGAGCCGCTGGAAGCGCGCCCGGATCCTGACCTGACCACCCATGCGTCCCCGCCGCCGGTTCCATCGGTGATAGTCGATGTGCGCCGGGTCGGCCGTGTCGTACGGGTCCAGGGTGCTCGCGAGCACGACCGCGTCGCTCCCGGTCACGCCGGCGAACCGTCGAAGCAGCCAAGGAGCGTGACGAGCGTCGCGGAGCAAACCGGAGTTGTTGCCGAACATCACGATCGTGTCGAACGGCCCGTCGGCGCGGCGGACGCCAGACGCCGAGAGCAGCCGGACGTCGCGGACTCCCCGCTCCCTGGCCGTGCGGATCGCGCCGGGCGAGACATCGATGGAGACGACCTCGTGCCCACGAGGTTCCAGGTGGATCGCCACACGACCGGCACCGCACCCGACGTCCAGCACCCGCCCTCGCACCCGTCGCATCGCCGCTCGCTCGTGTGACGACCAGCGCCGGTACGGTGCGACGTAGTCGTAGGAATCGAGATCCACCAATCCGTCGTCGCGTTCGATCACCAGTCGGGCGTCGTCGCCCTTCCAGCGTGCGTGCATCGCGGCGCCGAAGGCGTCCTCGGCCTCGGGGATCACCGTGCTCAGCCCCCTTCGAACGCCTCGAACGACCCGATGTGCACCTCTCGCTGCGGGTCAGGTCGTCGTTCGCCGCGTCCAGTCTTTCGTACGCCTCTCGGTGCTCGGTGAGGAAGCGTTCGTAGTCCTCCCTCGAGGACCAGCGATCGATGGTGAGGTAGTGACCATGTCGCCCGGCCTCGAGGAACAGTTCCGTCCCGAGGTAGCCCACGCCACGCGTGAAGAGCCTCGCCCAGGCGCCGGAAGAGCCGTACGCCTGCTCGAACGCCTCGGCCCGCTCGGGGTCGACCTCGTACCGCCAGATCGTCGCGAACCCAGCGCTCGTCGTTACGCGAGCGCCTCCTCGAGGGCTCGGCGCACCAGCACCTTGGAGACTTCCTTGCGGTACTCGGCGCTGCCGAACGCATCTGAGGGCGGCGCGGTGCCCTCGTCGGCGCGCTGCGACGCGGCGGCCGGATCGGCGCCGCCGGCGAGCGCCTCCTCGACACCGGCGGCTCGGATCGGCGTCTCGCCCATGTTCGTGAGGGCCACGCTCGCCGAGCCGTTCCGTTGCACAGCTGCCACCCCGACCATCGCCCAGTCGATCGCCCGTCGATGGAACTTCAGGTAGCTCCAGCCGCCGGTCGTCTTCGGGACGCGGATCTCGGTGAGCACCTCGTTCGCCGCGAGGTCGGCGTGGAACAGCCCCTTGAAGAAGTCACCCGCCGCGACGGTGCGCGACGCCCCACCGGCGCCGCGGACCACGAACGACGAGCCGAGTGCCAGCATCACGGTGCCCATGTCGCCCGCCGGGTCGGCGTGCGCGATCGAGCCGCCGATCGTGCCGACGTGGCGCACCTGCGGGTCGCCGATCTGCTCGGCCGTGTCGGCCACGATCGGCACCGCCTGCTGCAGCAGCTCGCTGGTGGCGACGTCGTGATGGCGCGTGAGCGCCCCGATCGCGATCTGGTCGTCGTCCTCGCGGATGTACGACAGGTCGCCGATGCGGGTGATGTCGACGAGCATCGACGGCTGCGCCAGCCGCGTCTTCATCAACGGGAGCAGCGAGTGCCCGCCGGCCAGGATCTTCGCGTCGTCGGCGCCGCCGAGCAGCTCGATCGCGTGGTCGACCGACTCGGCCCTCGCGTACTCGAAGGGAGCCGGGATCATGCCGGACCTCCCTTCGCATCCTGGATCGCTCGCCACACCCGTTCGGGAGAAGCGGGCTTGTCGATGTGGTTCACACCGAGGTGCGAGACCGCGTCGATCACGGCGTTCACGACGGCCGGCGGCGACGCGATCGTTCCGGCTTCCCCGATGCCCTTCACGCCGAGCGAGTTCGTGGTCGACGGCGTGACCGTGCGGTCCTGGGTGATCGTCGGCACCTCGACCGCGGTGGGCACGAGGTACTGGGTCATCGACGACGTCGTCAGGTTGCCCGATTCGTCGTAGATCGCTTCCTCGTACAGCGCTTCGGCCACGCCTTGCGCGACGCCCCCGTGCACCTGGCCCTCGACGATCATCGGGTTGATCACGTTGCCGCAGTCGTCGACCGCCACGTACTTCAGGATGTCGGTCGTGCCCGTCTCGGTGTCGACCTCCACCACGCAGACGTGCGTGCCGCCCGGCCAGGTGAAGTTGGGCGGGTCCCATACGGCCGTGCCTTCCAGCATCGGCTCCATGTCCTTGGGCAACGAGTGCGCGTGCCACGCCGAGGCCGCCAGCTCGGGGATCGTGCGCGCCTTGTCGGGCGCACCCGAGACCCGGAAGGCGCCGTCGGCCCACTCCAGGTCGTCCTCGCTGACCTCGAGCTCATGGGCCGCGATCGTGCGAGCCTTCGCGCGGACCTTCTCGAGCGCCCGCGCGACCGCCTCGGCCCCGACGCTTGCGGACCGCGAGCCGTAGGTGTCCATGCCGAGCCGGGAGACCGACGTGTCGCCGTGCAGGACCTCGACGTCGTCGGGTGTGACCCCGAGACCGTCGGCCACGATCTGCGACCACGAGGTCTCGTGCCCTTGTCCGTGCGGCGACGTGCCCGTACGGACGACGATCTTGCCGTCGGGTCGACACTCGACCTCGGCGGCATCCCAGCCGCCGGCGACGTAGCGCAGCGCGCCCAGGATCTCCGACGGGGCCAGCCCGCACATCTCGATGTAGCTGGAGAGACCGATGCCGAGCTGCTTCACGTCGCCGCGGTCGCGCCGCGCCTGCTGCTCGGTACGCAGCCCCGAGTAATCGGCGAGCTCCAATGCGCGGTCGAACGTGGGCTCGTAGTTCGCCGAGTCGATGCTGAGGCCCATGATCGAGGCGAACGCCTCAGCCGAGGGAGGCAGGAAGTTCTTCCGACGCACGTCGGCCGGGTCCATGCCGATCTTCCGCGCGTACGCGTCGACGAGTCGCTCGATCACGAACGTCGCCTCGGGCCGGCCGGCGCCGCGGTACGCGTCCGTCGGCGTGGCGTTCGTCATGATGCCCCTGAACTCGTACCAGTACGCCTTCGTGTCGTACGGCCCCATGTACACCCAGCCGCCGAGCTCGGGGATACCGGGCGTCAGCAGCTGGAAGTAGGCGCCCATGTCGGCGAGCTCGACGAACTTCATGCCGAGGATGTCGCCGTCGTCGGTGCCCGCGAGCGTGCAGTCGTGCAGCACGCCGCGGCCATGGATCGTGGCCAGGTAGTTCTCCTGGCGCGTCTCGATCCACTTCACGGGACGGCCCGTGTTCCGCGCGAGCGCGAGGGCGAGCGCCTCCTCGGCGTAGACGTTCAGCTTCGAGCCGAAGCCGCCGCCCACGTCGGGCGCGATGATGCGCAGCTTCGACTGCGGGATGCCGGTCGCGATCGAGAGCCCGACCCTCGCGATGTGGGGGATCTGCGACGCCGTGACGAGCGTGAACTCACCGGCGGCGGGGATCCCGTACGCCAGGCACCCGCGCGTCTCGATCGCGTTCGGGATCAGCCGGGGCTGCGTGTAGCGCTCCTGCAGGATCACCGGCGCCGACTCGAACACCGACTGGTCGCCGCCACCGCCGTGCGACCAGTGCACGACGACGTTCGTGCCGAGGTCTTCATGGAGCACGACTTCGTCCTTCGCCGCTTCCTCGAGGTCGGTGACGACCGGCAGGTCGGTCGCGCTCACCGACGACGGCCTCGGCGGCGTCCTCGGCCTGCTCCCGCGTCTCGGCCAGGACCACGGCGACGGCGTCGCCGGCGAACCGGATGCTGGTCCTTCGTGAGCGGCCAGTGCGTCGGGATCTTGATGTCCTCGGTGATCGGCCACACCATCGGCAGGCTCGAGGGAAACGCATCCTCGAGGTCGGCGGCGGTGTAGACGGCGACCACGCCGGGCATCGACGCGGCGGCCGACGTGTCGATCGAGTCGATCGTGGCGTGCACGTGGGGCGGGCGCACGAGCGACATCCAGGCCATGCCCGCCATCGTCTGGTTGTCGACGTAGGTGGCCTGGCCCGTCAGGAGCTTGGCGTCCTCCTTGCGCAGGACCGGGCTGCCGACGTAGCTCTCGGTCGCGACCATGTCGGCTCCTCCTCAGGTCCTGGCGCCGCTCATGGAGCCGGCGGCGTCGAGGATCGACTTCACGATGTTCTGGTAGCCCGTGCACCGGCAGAGGTTGCCCTCGAGCGCCTCGCGGACCTCTTCCTCGGTCGGCGTCGGGTTCTCCTTCAGGTAGCTCGCGGCGGCCATCACCATGCCCGGCGTGCAGTAGCCGCACTGCAGACCATGGTTGCGGTGGAAGGCGTCCTGGATCGGATGCAGCGTGTCGCCGTCGGCCATCGACTCGATCGTGGTGACCTCACGGCCGTCGGCCTGAGCGGTGAGCATCGTGCAGCTCTTCACCGACTCGCCGTCGACGAGCACGGTGCACGAACCGCACGTCGAGGTGTCGCACCCCACGTTGGTTCCGGTCAGTCCGAGGTGTTCCCTCAGGAAGTACACGAGCAGCGTGCGGGCTCGACATCGGCCTCGCGCACTCGCCCGTTCACGGTCACGGACACGTTCGTCACGGACGGATCCCCCTTCCCGCGGCGGTGCCTGCCAGCCTCAGCCGGCGTGGTCGGAACCTGGCTAGGGCACCGGAGTGTAGGGCAGGTGTGGAGAACGCGCGAACCCGCTGCAGGCGAGGGCCGTTCGACTTCAGGTGGCCGACTCGACCGCGTCCTCGACCACCGCGGATCACCGCTCGCCCGTCGTCGCCGCTCGGCCGCGGTTGCCGGCCCTCGGCGATCGCGTCGAGGAACTCCGCCACTTGCGCCGTGTACATCGGCTGCGTGCAGTGCTCGTAGTCCTCGCTCGGCTCCTGCCTCGGGAAGATGCGCGCGTAGCCCTTCGTGCCGTAGACCTCGGTGTCGGCTTCCATGCCTTCCTTGTGCGGATGCCACCAACCGCTCTCGACGATCGAGTTCGTGCCCTGCGACCACGTGATCAGCAGGATCGCGTCGTCGTCGACGTCGTACGCGCCGTACCGGGTGCCGATCGTCGCGCACACGCGGCGGGGCGCCGGGTCGCCGAGCAGGAACCGCGCCGTGTCGATCGCGTGCACCCCCATGTCGACCAGGGCCCCGCCTCCCGAGAGATCTGGGTCGGTGAACCACCCGCTCGGTCCCCAGTTCGCGTGCACGCCGTAGCCCCTGGTCTTCACGACCTCGCCGAGATCGCCAGCCACGATGCGATCGCGGAGCGCGATCACCTCGTCCCGGAACCGCCAGCAATGCGCCACCATCAGCGACGCCGTCGAGGAACGCGCCGCCTGGATCATCGCGTCGCACTCGGCGACCGACACCGCCATCGGCTTCTCGACCATCACGTGCGTATCCGCCTCGAGCAGCGCGATCGACTGGGGCGCGTGCAGGAAGTTCGGTGTGGCCACGATGGCGGCATCGACCTCAGGATCGTCGGCGAGCTCCTGCCAGTCGGTGGTCACTCGTGGCACGCCGTGCCGCTCAGCGAAGACGACGGCGCTCTCCTCCCGATGGTTCGCGACGGCGACCAGCTCGTCCCCGTGGGCCAGCACGCCGCGGGCGTGGAAGTCCTGCACCCACCCGCATCCGAACAACGCCACACGCACCCCGCGACCTCCGTTCGACGCGTCGAACCCGACTAGCCCTTGACGCCGGTCAGCGTGACGCCCTCGATGAACACCCGCTGAGCCAGGAAGAACAACACGATCACCGGGAGCATGAACAACACCGAGGCTGCCAGCATCAGGTTGTACTCGACCTGGTGGAGCCCTCGGAACTCGTTCAACCCGATCGCGAGCGTCCACAGGTTCGGGTTGTCGCTCAGGAACAGCAGGGGTGCGAAGAAGTCGTTCCACGAGTAGAGGAACTGGAACAGCGCCACTGCCGCGATCGCCGGCTTCGCGAGCGGCACGACCACGCGCGTCATGATCTGCCACTCGCTTCCGCCGTCGACGCGCGCCGCGTCGGACAACTCCTCGGGGATCGTCATGAAGAACTGCCGCATCAGGAAGATCGAGAACGCGTCGCCGAAGAAGAGCGGCACGATCAGCGGCTTGAACGAGGGGATCCACCCATAGCGCGCGAACACGACGTACAGAGGGACGATCGTGACCTGGTAGGGCAGCATGATCGTCGCGAGGATCACGACGAACGCTGCGTTCCGGCCGCGCCACCGCATGCGCGCCAGGGCGTACGCGACCGGGATGCTCGAGACCAGCACGCCGACGGTCGACAGCGTCGCGATCGTCATCGTGTTGAACGCGTAGCGGATCACCGGCAGCCGTTCGAACACCTCGGCGTAGTTGCTCCACTGGAACGGCCGCGGCCACAACTCGGTGGTCAGCGCCTGGTCGGTCGTCATCAGCGACGTCAGGATCACGAACAGGAACGGCAGGGTGAACATCGCGGCGACCACGATCAATATCGAGTGGTTCGCGACCGACATCAGGAACCGGCGCCGGCGGATCTCGGGCGGCACCGGCCGCGGCACCAACGGAGCGGCGGGCACCGTTGACGGCCCTCGTGCGACGGAGACGGTCGGCGTGGCTATCGGAGCCCCCCTCCGTAGTGCACCCAGCGCCTCGAGTTCCGCAGGATCACGAGGGTGCAGATCATCGTCACCGCGAGCAGCACCCACGCGAGCGCCGAGGCGTACCCCATCTTGAAGTTCTGGAACCCCATCTGGTAGAGCCGCGAGGTGAAGAAGAGCAGCGAGTTCTGCGGGTGGCCGATCTGGGCAGCGTCACCGGTGAGCCAGAAGCTGATCACGTACGGTTGCGTGAAGTATTGGAAGCCGTAGATCACGCCGATCACGAGCGAGAAGAAGATGACCGGCGAGATCAACGGCAGGGTCACAGAGCGGAACTTCTGCCAGCCGCTGGCGCCTTCGATGTCGGCCGCCTCGTAGAGCTGACGCGGCACGTCGAGCATGCCCGCGAGGAAGATGATCATCGCGTCGCCGACGCCCCACAGGATCAGCAGCACCAGGGTGGGCTTGGACCACTGTGCGTCGTAGAGCCACAGCGGCGGATCCTTGATGCCGATCGCCCCGAGGATCTGGTTCACGGGGCCTGTCGCTGGGTTGAACAGGTAGAGGAACGCCAGAGCGGCGGCGACGGCCGGGGCCAGGGTCGGCACGAAGAAGAGCGTGCGATATGCCTTGACCCCGCGTTTGGGGCGGACGAGCAACGAGGCGGTGACGATCGCCGCCAGGATGCGAACGGGCACACCGATCACGATGATCCACGCCGTGTTCTTGATCGCCGTCCAGAACAGCGGGTCCTTCGTGAACATGAAGCGGTAGTTCTCGAGCCCGATCCAGTGAGGGGTGGAGAGCAGGTCGTAGCTGGTGAAGGAGAAGTACAGGCTGGAGATCATCGGGTACAGCGTGAACGCGAGGAACCCCACGATCCACGGCGACATGAACAGCAGCACCAGCAGATACCGCTTCCGGGCCTGGCGCCGGCGAGCGGGGGACGTTCGTCGCGCCCCCCGCTCGATCGGTGCCGTGGTCGTCGCCTGCGCCGTGGTTCCGCTCCTTAGAGTTGCGCCTGATCGAGGGCGTCCTGAGTCTCCTGGGTGGCCTTCTCGAGCCCGGCCTGCAGGTCGGTCGCATCACCCGCTTGCCAGTCGGCCGCGAAGTTGACCAGGTACTGCTCCAACTCCTCGCCGATCACCGTCGTCGGCCGGTACGCCGAGTCCGGGTGGTTGAAGGCATCCATGAAGGTGCCGAACTGCTCCGGCAGATCGAGGTCCGGCGAGTTGATCGCTTCGATCGTCGTCGGCACGTTGTTCACGTAGTTCGCCATGTAGACGAGCGTGTCAGTGTTCGTCGCCAGGTACTTCACCAGCAGCCACGCCTCCGCCGGATGCTCGGCCCCGTTCGGGATGCCGATGATCGTGCCACCGGCGACGCCCGACCCGTACTGATCGGTCTTGTCCGGAGCGGTCGGCAGCGGGGCCGTGTCGTAGTTCAGGTCGGGTGCGAAGTCGGCCAGGAAGGCGTTCCTCCATTCACCGTCGATCTGCATCGCGACCCTGCCCTGCTGGAAGTCCTGTGGCTTGCCCCACTCGTTCCCGGCGCCGGCCACGAACTTCCGCAGCTTGTCGGCACCGACCTGGAAGTCGCCGTCACCATAGACCTCGGCGATGAAGTCGTGCTGCCACTGGAACATCTCGGCCCATGCGGCGTCGGTCGCATACGCGGGATTGCCTGCCTCGTCGAGATACTGCGCGCCGAACATATGACCCAGGTTCAAGAGGTTGCTGCTGCAGCAGTAGTAGTCGGTCACCGGCACGAACCCGGCGACCTTGATCGACCCGTCGGCGTTGAACTCGGTGAGCGCCTTCGCGTCCTCGGTCAACTCGTCCGTGGTCTTCGGCGGATCGGTCAGACCGGCCTTCTGGAACAGGTCCAGGTTGTAGTAGAGCGCGGTCGTGTCCGTGAGGAATGGCAGCGAGCACTGCGTTCCTTCGAAGCTCGTGTACGTGAGCGCGGTCTCGGGGAAGATGCTGCGATCGAACCCGGCCTCCCCGTCGATATAGGGGTTCAGGTCCACCCATGCGCCCGAATCACAGAAGCGTCCGACGTTGTCGACCCCGAAGGACAGGAACGCGTCGGGCGGGTTGCCCGCGTTGATCGCCGCGATCTGCTTCTCCTCGGTCACGCCGCATTTCGCATCGACCGTGATCCACGGGTACTCTGCCTCGAAACCGTCCTTGAACGAGTTCTGCCACTCGTCGCACTCACGCTTCGAGGTCCACTCCCCCGTGAGCGTGACGGTCACCGGTTCGTTCGACGCGGCGGTGTCCACGGTGGGAGCGGGCTCGTCCCCGCCACCGGCCGTACACGCCGCGGCCACGAACGCGAGCACGGCCGTCGCCACCACCAAACGCCTCATCGTGCGCCTCCCTCCCCCGGTCGACCCGGGATCTCTTCCGAGCTGCCTGTGATCGGTTGTACGTTCGTAAGCGATCTTCCGTGCATCAGGCCGGCACCTTGCCCCTGGCGAACAACTGGTCCTGCGCCGCCTGCAGCGCCATGAACACCGAGCCGTACAGCGTGGCTTCCTCGCGAAGCACCGATGCTTCGACCCGTGGTCGGAACGGCGAGATCGAACGCAGCTCCCGTTGCACCGGATCGAGCAGCAGATCGCCGTTGCCGCCGATGCCGCCGCCCAGGATGACGAGCTCCGGATCGACGACCGAGGCGACCGCCGCGACCGCGAGCGCGATGCGCCCGGCCTCAATGCGCACGACCCGCCTGGCTTTCGCGTCACCCGCGCGAGCAGCGTTGAACACGCGCTTGGCGGTCAGCGGCGGCGACATGCCCAGCTTCCGCGCTGCCGCGACGACCCCTGCGGCGCTCGCGGCAGCGTCGAGCGGACCCCGGCGGCGGCTCGTCGGGTCCTTCAGATCGGTGCCCGCCAGCGGCATGTACCCCACCTCGCCGGCAGCCCCGGTGCTGCCGCGGAACAGCTCGCCGTCGAGCACCAGCCCCATGCCCACGCCCGTGCCCAGGTGCAGGTAGACGAAGTTGTCCACGCCCTTGCCGAGACCGTGCCACTGCTCGCCGAGCGCCGCCAGGTTCACGTCGTTCTCGAAGGCGGTCTTGGTGCCGAGCTCGGCCTGCACCATCTCGACCAGGCCCTCTCGCCCCCACCCCGGCAGGCTGTAGGCAAGCGCCACCTGACCACGCTCTGGCTCGAACACGCCGGGAGTCCCGACCGTGGCGAACGTCACCTGTCGCCACCTGATGCCGGCGTCGGCCGCGAGCCCGTGGGCGATCGCGCCGATCTGCGTGATCAACGTCGGCGCGCTCTTCACTCGCGCCCGCTCGTCCCGGCGTGCGACGAACTCGCCGGTGACGTCGGCGATCGCGGCCCGGACCCAGTCCCGTCCCACGTCGATACCGACGACCCAGCCGGCCCGGTGGTTCAGCTCGTACAAGATGGCCGTGGGTCCCTTCCCGCCCTTCGACCGGCCTGCCTCGTGGACGAGGCCCGCAAGCTCGAGCCCGGCGAGTGCCTGCGAAACCGTCGGCTTGGACAAGGCGGTCTCGCGTGCGATCTGGGCTCGAGAGATCGGACCGATGCGCAGCACGCAATCCAGCACGGTGCGTTCGTTGATCGCGCGAAGCAGGCTTGGCGTGCCCGCGGCCGGAGTCTTCCGGTCGAGGTTCGTTGCGCCTCCCCTCAGTGCAAAGGAAACTTTCCTAACTATTCGGGCGGATGCTACGCTCGCTCTCGGACCCGAGTCAAGACAATCGGCGGAACCGCCCCGACCGGCGCACGGAGGGCCGCGGGCAACGATGACAATCATCGAGTCAGGACCGCTGGTGGGGATCGTCCGCTATCGGGCGACGGCCGACCTCATCCCGGTCCTGGAGGCACTGGCCGACGGTGGGATCCCGCTCCTGGAGGTCACGCTCGACACGCCCGGGGCCTTGGACGCGATCGCATCGATCGCGGGGACCGGCACCACAATCGGCGCGGGCACCGTGCTCGACGGCGATCAGGTACGGGCGAGCGCCGACGCCGGAGCCGGCTTCGTCGTGTCGCCCGGACTCGTCGACGCGGTGCTCGAGCAGGCGCTCGCCCTCGGCGTCGAGCCGATCCCCGGTGTGCTCACGCCGACCGAGCTGCTGCGAGCTCGTCGCCTGGGGGCCTCGGCCGTGAAGATCTTCCCCGCCGGTCCGTGTGGCGGGCCGGAGCTGATCCGTGCCCTGCGCTCGCCGTTCCCCGAGGTCGGGCTGCTGGCCACGGGCGGCATCGCCGTCGACGATGTCGGCGCCTATCTCGCCGCCGGGTCGACGGCGGTCGGGCTCGGGTCGGCACTCACCGGACACCGTCCGCCCGAGACACCCGCCGAGCTCGACGCGCTGCGAGCCCGCGCCGCTGCCGCGCTCGAGGCGGCGAGGAGATGAGCGGCACGACCTACGACGTGATCGGGCTCGGCGAGACGATGCTCTCCATCGTCGCTCGCGACGGGCCGCTCGAGAGCGCGTCGGCGTTCGCCGCGACCCACGGCGGCGCCGAGAGCAATGCACTCGTCGCCCTCTCCCGTCTGGGGTTTCGTACGGCGTGGATCAGCCGGCTCGGGGACGACCCTGCCGGAACGCGCGTGCGCGAGGCCCTCGAGGTGGAAGGGGTCGATCTCCGATGGGTCCGAACCGACCCGGCGCGATCCACCGGCCTGATGCTCCGCGATACCCGGGGAGGGGTGCGCTACTGGCGGACCGGATCGGCCGCGAGTGCGCTCGACCCGGCCGCGCTGGACGGGGTGCCGATCGCCGACGCCCGCGCCGTGCTCGTGACGGGGATCACGGCGATGCTCGGGGCGGGACCGCAGGCCGCGGCGGTCGCGCTCCTCGACCGTGCCGGCGGGCTCCGCGCCGTGGACCCGAACCTTCGTCCGGGCCTCTGGGGATCCGATCGCGCACACGAGCTCGTGATGCCGCTGCTGGAACGCTGCGACGTGGTGCTCGGCGGCGAGCGAGAGCTCGCGTCGCTCGTGGGCGGCTCGGGCGCGGGGTCGGCCAGGCGCTGCGCGGAGCTGGGGCCCAACGAGGTCGTCGTGAAGCGCGGCGCCGACGGCGCCGCGGTCCTGGAGCCCGACGGCGCCTGGCGCGAGCTCAGTCCGTCGGCCTCCGACGACGTCGACCCCGTCGGCGCCGGCGACGCGTTCAACGCTGGCTATCTGGCTGCCCGGCTCGACGGGGCATCATGCCTCGAGTCGCTGCGAGCGGGAGCGGCGGCAGGAGCGGCGGCCGCGGGCGTCCTCGGCGATGTCGGTGCGCGCACGCAGGACGTCGATGTGTGACCCAGCCCTCGTCGCACGAGATCGGGCGTCGACGCCGCGATCAGAACAGCGTGGCCACGGCATCCACGACGCGATCGTCATCATCGACGACGGGGATCACCCGGCGACGATCGAAGGCCGTGCAGGGATGGGAGACACCGAACGCCACGAGGTCGCCCACGTCCGGTGGCGCACCGCTGCCGCCCACGTCGCAGATCGCATGCTGGTCCATCAGCCGCCGCACCACGATCCCGGCGGCGTCGGTGAACGATCCGGTCGAGCTCCGGATGCGGAGCGGCACGGGCAGATCGATGTCAGACGGCACATCGCGCTTGCCCAGACCGACGACGACGACACGCGTCTCGGGACGCGACAACACGGCGCCCCACGCCTCGAACGCCGGCAGGAAGCGGCCACCGGGATCGGTCGCCGCGGACAACGGAGAGTTGCGCTCGTACACGCCGTGATCGTGGGTGAGGTAGCACCCAGACCGCAGCACGAGCCGTACCGCGGCCCCCGCGGCCCAGCCCTTCCCGAGCACCGCCACCACACGGTCGAAGAACGCGCTCCCTCCGGCGCTGACAATCGCCTCACCGGCGGTATCGAAGGCGCCGCGAGCCAGCAGCTCGCTCGTGAGCTCACGGAGGTCGTGGAGGAACGCATCGACCGCGTCGACACACACCGGTCCACGGTCGCCGCAGACCGTGCCCTCGTAGCCCGCGACCCCGACGAGCGCCAGCTCCGGCGCGTCGTCGACCAGGGCGGCGAGGTCGAGCGCCTCCGCGACGCTCCGGCATCCGGATCGGCCCCGCGCATGCCCGAGCTCGACCAGCACCGACAGCGGCCGCGGCGCCCCGCCGGCCACGAGTCCCTCGCGCAACAGTTCCACTCCTCGCGTCGAGTCGACCCAGCAGGCGAAGCCGAACGCCTCGTCGGCGAGCTCGCGGGCGACCCACCCGATCGACCCCGCGTCGACCAGCTCGTCCGCGAGCAGGATGCGAGGCACCCCGGCCGAGCGCATCGCACGAGCCTGGACGGGGGTGGCTGCCGTGACGCCCCACGCACCCGCATCGAGCTGGCGGGCCCACAGCTGCGGGGCCATCGACGTCTTCCCGTGCGGAGCGAGCTCGACACCGTTCGCCCGGCAGTAAGCCGACATCAGCTCGAGGTTGTGCTCGAGAGCGCGCTCTCGCAGTACCACGACCGGCGGCACGAGGTCTTCGAACAGGTTCCACCCCCGCGATCCGACGTCGGCGACCGCGAGATCGGCGCCGGCCGGGAACCCCGTCGTCGTCTCCTCGACCCGGACGGCGAGCACCGCTCGCAGGTCCAATCTCCTGCCGCCGGTCATCGGCCCCCCCAGCCCGCGGGGAGGTGCGCGGCGTGCGCATCGAGGTAGGCGCCCACGAGCGCATCCGCCAGGTTCACGCTCCGAACGAGGGGGTGCACGGCCAGGGCCGTCACGGCCAGCGCGCGATCTCCCGTGACCGCGGCCTCGGCGGTCATCGCAGCGTGCACCGCGACCTGTCGGACCAGCCCGCTCACCTCCACGGGGAGCGCTCCCTGCGGGACAGGCGAGACGGTTCGGCCGTCGATCGTCGCAGGGGTCTCGACGATCGTGGCGTCGGGGAGGTCGTCGACCTGTCCGGCGTTCGGGAGGTTCAGGATCGCTCGCCGGTGCGTGTCGGTCAGCATCGCGGCCATGACGGAGACGGCGAAGTCGCCGTGCTCCTCGCTCGCACGTGCCATCGACGGTCGCGGATCCTCGGCGTCGGCCTCCCGTCGGTAGCTCTCGAGCACCGAGGGGAGGATCGCCATCACCTCCTGCGCGCGCGTGCGACCCCGCGCTCGTTGCTCGGCCAGCACCTCGTCGTGGAAGAAGAAGTACTGCATGTACTCGCTCGGCACGTGATGCAGCGTGCGGAACAGCTGCACGATGCGCCGCTCGGCGTCGGACGTCAGGCGTTCCAACGGCAAGGAGTCGAGCAGCGTCCACAGCTCGCGGGTGACGTCCTCGCTCGCGACCCGCACCCCTCTCGTGAACGTCATGTGGTTCGTGCCGCACGTGTCGAGCGCGATCACATCAGCGTCGACGCCCAGCAGCCTCGCGAGGAACCGGGCTTCGCCGGCGGTCTGATCGCAGAGGCCGAGGAACGGCAGCGCCGGGCCGAACCGGCGCATCGCCTCGCTCACGACCTGCACCGGGTTCGTGTAGTCCAGGAGGACGGCCTCCGAGGCCGCGAGCCTCCTCATCTCTTCGGCGATCTCGAGCACGAATCGGCACCGATCTGAGGGCCATTGCGAATCCCCCGGGTCCGGCTGTCTCCTGTCCGATCACGCCGTGGTCGATCGCGATGCGCTCGTCGAGGTGCCGGGCCTCCAGACCACCCGGCCGGAAGGCCGCGAGCACGACGTCGGCGCCCTCCAGCGCCGGGGACCGATCGGCATGAGCCTCCACCCGAACGCCTCCAGCTCCCCTCGAACGCAGGATGCTGCCCGTCAGACGCCGTTGCAGGTCGAGCACGCCGGCGTCGATGTCCTGCAGCACCAGGGTCGCGTCCCCGAACGCTTCGGCATGATTGGCGAAGGCGAACGCGATCCCCGGCATGTAGGCCGATCCCCCGCCGAGCACGACGACGCGTGCGCCCATCGCGGCGCACGCTAACAGCCGGTCATGAGCGGGAGCCGCCGAGATGTTGGCAGCACGAGACGTCGGGTGACGGAGACCTGACGGAGACCTGACCGATACCCGAGAGAGCACTGAGAGAGGAGAGCACGACCATGCCTGAACTCGCGATCGACGGCGGCACCCCCGTGCGCTCGACGCCGCTACCCGGCGTGGCCCGCGCCCGACGACGAGTACGTCGCGGCCGTCGCCGAGGTCGTGCGAGGCGGCGAGTGGGGGGGCTTCCCCGAGCCTGGCGTGCACGCGGCGGCGTTCGAGGAGGCCTTCGCGGCCTACCAGGGCGCTCGCCACGGGGTCTTGATGATGAACGGCACCGTCACGATGGAGGTCGCGTGCAAGGCGCTCGACATCGGATGGGGCGACGAGGTGATCGTGCCGGCGCTCACGTTCGCCGCCACCGCGTACGCACCGATGGCGGCGGGCGCGCTGCCCGGTGATTCGTCGACGTCACCCCCGAGACGTGGTGCATCGACCCCGACCTCGTCGAGGCCGCGATCACCGCCGCGCACGCGGGCGATCATGCCGGTGCACCTGGGCCACCAGATGGCCGACATGGACCGGCATCGCCGAGATCGCCGACCGGCACGGCCTCGCCGTGATCGAGGACTGCGCACATGCGCACGGGCAGGACGTGGCGCGACCGGGGCGCCGGATGCATCGGCGACTTCGGCTCGTTCAGCCACCAGTCGTCGAAGATCCTCACCTCGGGCGAGGGCGGCAGCCCCTCACGAACGACGACCCGCTGGCCCGGCGCGCACACTCGATCATCGACTGCGGACGCGCGAAGGACGCCGAGGAGAAGGAGTTCACGTTCGGGGCGAACTACCGGCTCTCCGAGCTGCACGCCGCGCTGCTCGTGGTCGCGATGCGGCGCTTCCCGGGCCAGCAGGAGGAACGCGCCGTCCAACGGGCCGCGCTTCGAGCGGTTGGCGGCCGAGATCCCCGGGGTGCGCGTGATGCCCCACGACGAGCGCATCACCCGATGGAGCTTCTACAACTACATCCTCGCGATCGACCCGGAGACGTTCGGCGGCGCCACGAACGAGACCGTGTGCGCCGCGCTCGAGGCCGAGGGCATCCCGGCCGAGGTGCAGTACCCGCCGATGAGCCGCTACGAGCTGTTCCAGCCGTCGCTGTCGCGCCTGCCCGTGGCGGTCGAGCACGCCGACCGCCTCGACCCGCAGGCGATGTCGTTCCCGGTCGCCGAGGCCGCAGGCCTGCGCGAATCGGTCTACCTCATGGAGGCGGTGTTCCGCGACGGGGAGCGCGGGGTGCAGGACGCGGTCGAGGCGCTCGCGAAGGTGCAGCGGCACGCCGGCGGAGCTGCCGAGGGACTGATCGAGCAGCCGGTCAGCGCCGGGAAGAACCTGGGCAGGTGGCGCTCGTTGGCGGCGAGCAGCGCGTCGAGCAGCGGCCGGGCTCGGTCGTAGTCGCCCGACGAGCGGGTTCGCCAGCAGCGCCTTGAGGGCGGTCGCGCGGCTGCCGGAGACGGCCGCATCGATCGCGAGGCGCTCGTATGCCTTCGCGTGCTGGACGAGACCGAGCATCTCGGGCGCGAGCGGCTCGGTGGCGATCGGGTGCGCACCGTCGGCGTCGATGCGAGCCGCGATCTCCACGACGTCGTCGTCGGGCAGGTTCGCGATCGCACCGTCGTTGCGCAGGTTCACGACCTGCACGTCGCCGGTGCCCGCATGCAGCGACGCGACCAGGGCCGCAGCCGCGTCGCTGTAGAACGCGCCGCCGCGCTCCTCGAGGAGCTTCGGCTTCGTGTCGAGGGTGGGGTCGCGGTAGAGCTCGAGCAGGCCCGGCCTCGATTCGCATGACCTCCTTGGCCGCGGTTGTGCCCGCTCGCGAAGCTGCCGCATCACCCGATCGGTCAGGTAGTAGTAGCGCAGGTAGTACGAGGGGATCGCGCCGCAGCGTCCGCGCCACCTCGAGCGGGATCTCCTCGTCGAGCTCGGCCAGGTAGGCCGCGAACCGCGGCGCTGGGGTCGGCGGACGGATCCAGCAGCTCCGGGCAGGCGGTCGACGCCGTCGACGAGCACCTTGCGTTCCCAGGTCAGGTGGTTCAGGCCGACGTGGTCGAGCTGCACGCTGACCGGGGTCGACGTCGAAGATCTCGGCGAGGTCGCGCTGGAACCCGATCGCGACGTTGCACAGCCCGATCGCGCGATGCCCCTGGTCGAGCAGCGCCTGGACACGAGGCCGGTCGGGTTCGTGAAGTCGACGAACCACGCTCCCGGCGCGCCTCGCTCCGCGGTGAGCTCGGCGAGCTCGAGCACCACCGGCACCGTGCGCAGCGCCTTCGCGAACCCCCCGGGCCGGTCGTCTCCTGACCGATGCACCCGAATCGAGCGGGATCGTCTCGTCGAGGTCGCGCGCCTGGTTGCCCCCCGACGCGCAGCTGCACGATCACGAAGTCGGCCCCGTCGATCGCCTCGACGCGATCGTCGGTGAGACCGCAGTCGCCCGGTCCAGCCGACCTTGCGCATCATGCGGTCGGCGAGCGCACCGACGACGTCGAGCCGCTCCCGATCGATGTCGAGCAGCACCAGCTCGTCGACCGGGAGACGGTCGTCGCGCCGCACGAACCCCTCGACGAGCTCGGGCGTGTAGGTGCTGCCACCGCCGACGACCGCGACCTTCACACCCATCGCTGCCGCATCGTACACTCGCGCCGATGAAATCGTTAGGAAACTTTCCTGACCCATTCATCGCCGAGATCGCGCGGCCAGCCGGACGCGCTGCGGCGAGCGGCCTCCGGCCTCCACGATCAGCGCTCGGTGCTCGACGGATCGCCGCGCGCATCGGCCGGGCGGCACCGGTGGTGCTTCACCGGCATGGGGAGCTCCTACGACGCGTGCTACCCGGCCGTGGCCGAGCTCGCCCGCGCGGGCGTCGCCGCCGTGATGCTCGACACCGCCGAGCTGCTGCACTTCCGCACGGGGATGCTGGGCCCGACACGGTGCTCGTCACGTGAGCCAGTCGGGCGAGAGCGCCGAGGTGGTGCGGGTGGCCGAGGACTCGCCAGACGGCCCGAGCGCCCAACGGTGGTCGCCATCACGAACGGCACCGCGAACACCCTCGCGTCGCTGCCGATCGCTCGATCGACACCGGAGCGGGCGAGGAGACAGGCCCCTCGACGATGACCTTCGCCGCGTCCCTCGTCGTCGTCGGCGCGCTCGCCCGCGTGCTCGCCGGGATCCCCCCCGGCGCGGCGCTCGAGCGCCTCGCGACCGACGCCGAGCTGGCGGCCGTAGCCATCGAGGCGCCTGCTCGACGACGCCGATCGGCCGAAGCGGCTCGTGTCGTGGCTCGGCGATCGCGACCACGGTGGTGATCCTCGGGCGCGGCCCGGCGCGCGCCGCAGCCGAGATGGGCGCACTCACGATCAAGGAGGCCGTCGGCATGCCGGTCGAGTCGCTCCAGACCGGCCAGTTCCGCCACGGACCACTGGAACTCGCGGGACCGGACCTGGCCGCCGTCGTGATCGCGACCGAGCCCGAGACACCCGCGCTCGACCTGGCGCTCGCCGACGAGCTGCTGACGACAGGGACGGCGAGTCCTGTGGTCACGACCGACGACCGACCACCGGATCGGCGATCGATGCGCATCGCGATCGGCCCGCTCGATCGCGCCCTCGCCCCGGCCGTGCTCCATCCTGCCCTGCCAGCTGCTGGCGTGGCGGCTCGCGGCGACTCCGCGGCCGTGACCCAGGGCGCCTACCACCGGGCTGCCAAGGTGACCACGCATGAGTGAGCGCGGAGAAGGGCGGTCGGCTGGCAGGGCGCTCGGGTTCCGGGTCGCGCTGACCTTCGACGCGGAGCATCCCGATCGGCCGTGGTGCCCGCCCGACGCGCGCCGAACGCATCTTCGACACCCTGCGCGACCAGGAGGTCCGCGCCACCGTGTTCGTGCAGGGCCGATGGGCGCGAGCGCACCCCTCGATCGCCACGCGCATCGCCGACGACGGGCACCTCGTCGGGCACCACTCGCACTACCACGCGCGCATGCCCCTGCTGACCGACCCGGGCTTCGCCTCCGACATGGCCGATGCCACCGACGCGATCGTCGCCGCGACCGGCACCGACCCGCGGCCATGGTTCCGGTGTCCCTTCGGCGCCGGCCACGACGATCCGCGGGTGCTGGCGAAGCTGGCTTCCCTCGGCTACCGCAACGTGCACTGGCACGTCGAGCTCGACGACTGGGAGCCGTGGCGCACCGGTAACGCAATCGCCGACGACGCGCTCGAGCGGGTCACACGACACGGCGACGGGGCCGTCGTGCTTCTCCACAGCTGGCCGGCGGCACGGCCGAGGCCGTGCGACCGATCGTCGATGGGCTCCGCGACGCCGGCGCATCGTTCGTGACCGTCGACGAGCTCGAGGAGCTCCCGTGAGCCGCCACCCCGCGCTCCTTGCGGTCGACGGAGGCGGTTCGAAGATCGACGCCGCGCTGCTGCGGCGGGACGGTACCGTGCTGGGAGCCTCCAGCGTTCCGACCGCGAGAGTTCGATGAGAACGGTGGCGCGCAGCACATGGGCCAGGTGCTCGATGCCGTGTACGGCGGCGTGCTGTAGAGCTCGGATCGATCTCGCCCGGTCCCGGTCGCCGTCTCGGCGTCTACTGCCTCGCCGGCGCCGACTTTCCGGCAGACGACCGCCAGATCATGCGGTGGCTGCGGCACCGGGGGCTGACGGACCAAGAGAGCGTGCTCTGCGAACGACACGTTCGCGGTCTTGCGGGCCGGCAGGCAGCGGCAACTGGGGGGTCGCGTGGTGTGCGGGTTCGGCACGAACTGCTCCGCCGTAGCCCCCGACGGCAGGATGACCCGGTTCCCCGCGGTTGGTCCGATCTCCGGGGACTGGGGAGGCGGCACCGACGTCGGCGAGGCGGGGCTCTGGCACGCCATCCGGTCCGAGGATGGCCGGGCGCGAAGACCGCGCTCGCCGACCACGTCCCGGCCGACCTCGGGTCCGACGGCCGTCAGGTGCTCGAGGCCGTGCACACGGACGGACTCGACGACGACCGTCGCCGAGCTCGCGCCGGTGGTGTTCAGTGCCGCGACCGGCGGGCGACCCAGTCGCGCGGAGTGACTGGTGATCGGCAAGCCGATGAAGTCGTCGCGATGGCCACCACCGCGATCAACCGGCTGCGCATGCCGGCTCGATGTCGATGTGGTGCTCGGGCCGCCGTATCTTCCGCGCCGACGACGACGGCCTTCTTCCGTCGTATCCGCGACGGCGTGCCCAAGATGGCGCCCGCGGCGGGGTTCAGCGTCTTGACCGACCCCCCCGTGATCGGCGCCGCGTGGCTGGGTCTCGACAGGCTCGGCGCGAATGCGGCCGCCTACGCCCGCGCGCGCCGTGCCTTGACCCACGCTCGGCTGGCCGCACACACTAATCCCCGACGGAAGGA
>CAWGUD010000042.1:0-16364 GCA_963825685.1 uncultured Actinomycetes bacterium
GTCGACGAGACGTCAGCGGGCGCCTTCCTCGATGCGAGGGGGCTTGGCGACCGATCGCGGTCGATCTCACCCGACGAGGCTCGCGCGATCGCCGACTCGCCTCGGTTCGTGCAGGCGCGTTTCGGACCCGACGGCGCCATCGTGCAGCCGGCGCGGCTCGCGCGCGGCCTGCGGCGCGTCGCGCTCGAGCGGGGCGTCCACATCTTCGAACGGACGGCGATGACCGGTCTCGATCGTTCGCGTCCGGCGGTGGTGCGCACCACGCACGGTGCGGTCAAGGCCGACCAGGTGGTGCTCGCGACGGGGGCGTGGGCGGCGGGCTGGCGTGGTTTCCGCCGCAGCTTCGGGGTGATCGCGGACCACGTGGTCGCCACCGAGCCGATCCCCGATCGTCTCGAGGAGATCGGCTGGACGTCGCACGTGGGCATCGTCGACGGTCGCGAGCTCCTGTACTACCTGCGTCCGACCGACGACGGACGCATCGTGATCGGCGGTGGCGCCCTGGGCGTCGTCTTCGGCGGAAGGGCCGGCGGGCGGGCCGCATCGCACGATCGACGGGTGGCCGAGGCCGCCGCCCGGGGGCTGCTGTGGTTGTTCCCGCAGCTCGAGGGGGTGCGGTTCACCCACGCGTGGGGAGGGCCGATCGACCAGACCGCCACGTTCCTGCCCTTCTTCCGCACGCTCGAGCCGGGCAACGTGCACGCGGGCCTCGGTTTCTCCGGACACGGGCTCTCGCAGACGATGCTGGGCGGGCGCATCCTCGCCTCGTTGGTGCAGGGGGTCGACGACGAGTGGAGCTCGATGCCGGTCGTGGGTGACGAGGCGAAGTCACCGCCCGAACCACTGCGGTACCCGCTCGTGTGGCTCTCGTCGCGCTCGCTCGAGGCGGGCGACCGTCGGGCCGATGCGGGCCGATCGCGCGGCATCCTCTTGGACGCGGCCGGGTACGCGCCGTCGGCGTATCGTGAGCACATCGCGACGAGGGCGGCGCGCGCCGCGCGGCTGATCAGTACCGGTCGTCGCGCGTGGGAGGCAGGTGCTCGGGGTCGCGTTGCGCCTCGTTGACGCGGTAGCGGGTGACCCGCTGCTCGGTGATCTGCCGCTCGTACTCGGTCTGGAACTCCCGGGCCTTCCGCTTGAAGCCCCACCAGGCGAGGGCTGCCAGCACCGTCACCGTGAGCACGGCGGTGATCACGAGGAACGCCACGGCCTTCAGCACGGCGCCGAGCACGCCGAACAGCGCGGCGAACACCAGCAGGATCAACACGAGCACGAACATCCTGCCTCTAGCCTACGGCGCTTCGCGCGAAGCGTTCGATGCGTCGAGCGAGGGACTCCGGGTGCTGCACGGGGAGGTCATGGATGCCTCGCATCCACGAGATCGTCACCGTTCGCCCACGCGTGATCTCGCGCACGCGGGCGACCGCGCGGCGCGCACGCGCATCGCGGTCGGCGTCGGTGCCGTGAGCGACGATCGCGAGCGTCGGCACACCGATCCGACCCCACAGGTCGAGTGGATCCTGTTCCCAGATCGCGCGCAGGATCCGGAAGTGGTTCGAGCGGGCCAGCCGCGGCGCGATCGTGCCGTCGTGGCGCAGGCGCATCACCGAGAGCACCTGGGCCTCGACGTCGGGGGTGACGTCGACGGCGTCGGCCAGGAACGTGCGCATCACCCCACGGAACTCTTCGATCGGCATACCCGCGAGGTGCGGGGGCGCGAGCCGCTCCTTCGCCGTGGGCCAGTCGAGCTCGTCGCGCATGCGAAGCATGCCGCCGTCGACGAGCACGGCGCCGGCGATCGACCGGGGGTGACGGGCCGCCAGCTCGAGCGCCACCATCGCGCCCCAGGAGTGACCGACCACGATCGGGCGGTGGAGCGTCGTCCCGCGCGCGACGGCCAGCGCGTCGGCCGCGACGTGGTCGAAGCCGTAGCCTCGGTTCGGCTTCGCACTCAGGCCATGCCCACGCGCGTCGAACGTCACCACGCGGAACCGTCGGGTGAGAGGGGGCACGACCCGGTCCCAGATGCGCTGCGACGACGCCAGGCCGTGGTGCAGCAGCAGGCCGGGAGCATCGGGTGAAGGCGCATGGTGCACCCGCACCGACAGCCTGACCCCACCGTCGCCGCGACGACCGCGCTCGTCACCTCGGGCATACTGCGCAGCATGGCAGACGGATTCCGTTCCCCGCTCGCCGCCGACGCCAACGAAGGGAAGGTCGCGATCGTCACCGGCGGCGGCACCGGCATCGGCCGGGCGACCGCGCGCGAGCTCGCGCGCACCGGGGCGCGCGTCGCGATCTGCGGCAGGCGCGCCGAGCCGATCGACGACACACGCGCCGATCTCGAGGCCGACGGGCACGAGGTGCTCTCGGCCGTCTGTGATGTGCGCGAGTCGGATCAGGTCGCCGCGTTCCTCGCGAGCGTCGACGAGCGCTTCGGCCGGGTGGACGTGCTCGTGAACAACGCCGGCGGGCAGTTCGCCGCGGCCGCCGAAGACATCTCGCTCAAAGGACTCCGGGCCGTGCACCGGCTGAACGTCGACGCCGTGTGGCACCTCACGCACGAGGTGGCCACGCGGTGGATGATCCCGCAACGGAGCGGGGCGGTCTTCTTCCTCGGGTTCAGCCCTCGCCGCGGCATCCCGATGATGGCGCACTCATCGATGGCGCGATCCGCCCTGGAGACGATGGCCGCCTCGCTGTCGAACGAGTGGTCTCGCTACGGCATCCGCGCCGTGTGTATCGCCGCGGGGCTGATCGAGACGGAGGGGCTGCAGCAGTACGGCGGCGACGAGGTGGTCGCCGGGTACGCTGCCCAGGTGCCGATGCGCCGGGCGGGGTTGCCCGAGGAGGTGGCCTCGACGATCGCGTTCCTCGCGTCGGCCGGCGGTGGCTACATCACGGGATCGGCGGTGCTCGTCGACGGGGGCGCCGATGCGTGGGGGCAGGGCATGCCCCCTCCCGAGATCGAGGCACCGGGCAGCTAGCCGTCCGTTCCTTGCGGGCCGACCGCCGGTTCCCGCAAGATGGCCCGGTGGATGCTCGACGCGCTGTCCCCGAGCTCGATCGGCGGACGTTCCTGCGGCGGATCGCTGCCGCCGGCATCACGTTCCCGGCGGTCCTGGCCGCCTGCGACCGAGCCCCCGCCTCGCGACCGGGGTCCGGGTCGAGGCCGATCCGCCCGACCGTGGAGAGCAGCACGCCCGGCGACGGCCCGGCGGTGCTCAAGGTCTACGAGTGGCGCGATTACCTCTCGAAGGGCACGCTCTCGTCGTTCGAACGGTCGTTCCCGGCGGGTGACGTGCGCGTCGAGGTCGAGAGCTTCTTGCACATGGACGAGGCGGTCTCGCGCCTGCAGGATCCCGACGAGCGCTTCGACGTGTTCTTCCCGACGATCGACGCCCTGCCGGGGTTGATCGACGCCGGGTTGCTGCGCCCGCTCGATCACGACCGGCTGCCCAACGTGCGCAACCTGTGGCCCTGGTTCCGCGACGACGGCGGGCCGTTCTACGACCGGGGGCAGCGCTACTCGCTCCCGTACACCGTGTACGTGAGCGGCGTGGCATGGCGTGCCGACATGGTCGAGGCGGCCGACGCGCCCGATGCGGCGCTCGACCCGTGGAGCGTGTTCTGGAACGCCGACTACCGCGGACGGGTCGGCATGTACGACGGCTTCCTCGAGGCGATGTCGCTCGCCCTGCTGCGCGACGGGGTCCTCGACGTGCGTGCGGCCAGCGATGCGCAGCTGGACGACGCCGCGGGCGCGCTCGCCGACGCCGTCTCGATCACGGGGGTGCGGTTCACGAACGACGGCGTCGAGGAGGGTCTGCCCGACGGCGCGTTCGCCGCTCATCAGGCATGGTCGGGCGATGTGCTGTCCGCCCCGGGCTACGCGGCGGCCGAGGGCGACTTCGACCTGGGGAGGAAGCTCCGGTTCTGGTCGCCGCCGGGGCCGGAGAAGATCGTCGGATGCGACCTGATGGCGGTCTGTGCCCACGGCCGCCACCCCGACCTCGCCCACGCGTTCCTCAACCATCTGCTGGACACGCGGGTCGGCGTCGACAACTTCTGTTGGAACGGCTACCAGCCACCGCTCGACGGGGTCACGCCCCAGGCGTTCTCGGCGCCCGATTCACCGTGGCACATGGAGGTGCCGCCCAACCTGATCGGCACGTTGCTCGACAACGACTCGTTCGCCGACGCCCAGATGCTCGTGGGGTTCGGCCCGAGCGAACGAGCCCGCTGGCTCGACTACTGGAAGCGCGTCGCCCCGGGGACCTGAGCAGGCGTGCCCTCCCGCCGGGGGAGCCAGTCGAGCTCGGCGTCGTAGGCCTCGAACACGGCCACGAACTCGCCCGTCGAGGCATCGACGACCTGGACGAGCACGTTGCGCGGCGTGCAGCCGTCGCCGTCGCCGAAACGCGACGGCGAGACGAAGTCCCCCTTCGCCGTGAAGTAGCAGAGGTTCCGGGTGAAGAACACCCACGAGGGTCCCCATCCGTCACCGGCGGGAGCCTCGACCGCGGCGAGCGTGACGGAGACGTGGGTGTCGCCGGTCGCCCCGGTGAGACCTCGCCAGGCGCGCATCGGGCCGATCTCGGCCTCGAAGTCGTCGACCGGCACCAGGTCGTAGCCGAACGTGCCGGGGATCTCCTGACGCGTCGATTGCTGCAGGGGCGCGTACGGCCCCGGGTCGTCGACCAGGCCGCACGACGCGACCAGCAACACGGCCGTCACCAGGGAAGCCGAACGCACCAGCCGAGCGTACCCCCAGCGTCTGCGACGGGGCACGGCCCGGGGGGTTCACCCCACGGGCCTGGGGGCGTAGCGTTGACGTGCCCATCGATCGCCGTGCCCGCGGGAAGGGGGAGCCATGTACGGCACGGTCGCGCGCACGCGTGTGAAGCCGGAGAACCGTGAGCAACTCAAGAAGCTCATGGAACGGCAGGGCTACGATGAGGTCGCGGGGTACGTGACCTCGTACGTGCTCTACGAAGACGATAGCGACGTCGCCTGGATGTTCGCGGTCTTCACCGATCGTGCGGCGTACGAGCGCAACGCCGACGACCCGGCGCAGCACGAGCGATACGTCGAGTACCGAGCGCTGCTCGAGGACGAGCCCGAGTGGCACGACGGGGAGATCGACCAGGACACCGTGTAGCCGTTCGAGGTCGTCGACCTGACCTCGACGGGGACCCGATCCGCCGAGGTGTGGGGTGGTCGCGCTACGCTGCCCGCCATGACCTTCCACCTCGCCCAGGTCAACGTCGCCCGCATGCGCGAGCCGCTCGACCGGCCGTCGATGGCCGGCGTTCGTCGACGGGCTCGAGCCCATCAACGCGCTCGCCGATGCGAGCCCCGGGTTCGTGTGGCGACTGCAGACCGACGACGGCGACGCGACCGCGCTCCGGGTCTTCGACGACGACATGATCATCGTGAACATGTCGGTGTGGGACTCGGTCGAGGCGCTCCGGGAGTTCGTGTTCCGGTCGGAGCACGCGGGCTATCTGCGACGCCGGTCCGAGTGGTTCGAGAAGCTCGTCGAGGCGTCGACGGCGCTGTGGTGGGTCCCGAAGGGTGAGACCCCGACGATCGAGGACGCGACGGCGAAGCTCGAGTCGTTGCGTGCGCGAGGTTCGACGCCGGAGGCGTTCACGCTGCGCGACGCGTTCCCCCACCCGACGAACTCAGGCGCGTGAGCGACGGGGGGCCATGAGCCCGGCGACGATGATGCCGAGCGTCGCGATCACGATCACGGCCATCGCCGCCCGTAGGTCGATCGCCTGGGCGACGTAGCCCAGGAGCGGCGGGCTCCAGATGAAGCCCGTGTAGCCGACCGTCGTGACGGCGGCGATCGCGCTCGTCGGGTCCTCGTCGATGCCCTCGGTGAGGCTGAACCCCGCGGGCGCGGCCGCGCTGATCATGAACCCGAGGATCAGGTAGGCGATCGCCACGACGATGAGGTCGTCGGTGACGATCGCGAGCAGGCCCCCTGCGAGCGAGCCGACCCCGGCGACGATGATCGTCGTGCGAGGGCCGAGCCCGAACAGCACCTTCCCGGCGAAGAGCCGGCCGAGGAAGATCGCTCCCGAGAACGCGATGAAGGCCATGGCGGCGACGCCCGCCGACGCACCGAGCTCGTCGCGCATGTACAGAGCCCGACCACGTGTCCATCGAACCCTCCACGAGGAACGCGAACAGCACGGTGAGCGCCGGCACCCAGAGCGCCGGCGTGCGGAAGAGCGCGGAGATCGAGAAGACGGTCTGGGCTCCCTCGGGGCTGCGCTCGGGCGGCGCGGTGCGCGCGTTCCATGCCGCCGCGGCGGCGAGCGCCAACCCCGCGAGGGCGAGGCCCCATCGGAAGTCCACGTCGCCCACGAGCAGCAGCCCCGCGATCGCGGCCCCCGTGACCCCGCCGAGCGCGTACGAGGCGTGCAGCCACTGCAGCACCGGGCGCCTCGTCGCCACCTCGACACGCTGCGCGGCCACGTTCAGGTAGACGTCGATCAAGCCGTTGCCGGCGCCGACCAGCAGGAACCCGACGACCACGACGTCGGTCGGCTGGTACGCGATCACGAGCGAGCCAACGGCGAGCAGGAGCAGGGACAGCGGGACGGTGACCGTGAGCGCCAGCCGCTGCAGCCGCGGGGCGCCCACGAGCATCACCGCGACCGCCGTGAGCGACAGCATCATGTAGAGCGCACCGAGCCGGCTCGACGTCAGCCCGTGGAACCGCTGGAAGTCGAAGACGAGGATCACCCAGACGCCCCAGTACTGGCCGAACGTCAGGTAGCCGATCGAGCAACGGGAGCGTCGCACGCCGTGCCGCCACGGGGTCGAGGGAGCGTTCGAGCCCGCGTTCGGCCGCTGCCGGCGGGCGAGCGAGCTCGTCCATCGGGGCATGATGTCATGCCGTCGGCCCTCGTCTCGACCGGTTGACCGGTCGCGGCTCGCCTGCACTAGACTCCGCGACCATGGCAGGTGGAGAGGTTCAACTCGTCGATCTGGTCAAGCGGTTCGGGGACTTCACGGCGGTCGGTGGCATCAACCTCGACATGCCGTCGGGGGAGTTCTTCTCGTTGCTCGGGCCCTCGGGCTGCGGGAAGACCACGACCCTGCGCATGATCGCGGGCTTCGAGCGCCCGAGCGAGGGCCAGATCCTGCTCGACGGCGTCGACATGGCGCAGACCCCGCCCCACAAGCGCAACGTGAACACCGTCTTCCAGAACTACGCGCTGTTCCCGCACCTCACGGTCGAGGAGAACGTCGCGTTCGGCCTGAAGTACAAGGACGTCTCGAAGCAGGAGATGCGTGATCGGGTCGGGAAGTCGCTCGAGCTCGTCGCGCTCACGGGCTTCGGCACCCGCCGTCCCTCTCAGCTCTCGGGCGGTCAGCAGCAGCGCGTCGCGCTCGCGCGGGCGCTGATCTTGAACCCGGCGGTGCTGCTGCTCGACGAGCCGCTCGGGGCGCTCGACGCCAAGCTCCGCAAGCGACTGCAGATCGAGCTGAAGGCCCTGCAGGAAGAGGTCGGCATCACGTTCGTCTACGTGACGCACGACCAGGAGGAAGCCCTCACGATGTCGGACCGCATCGCGGTGATGTCGCAGGGTCGCGTCGAGCAGATCGGCCCGCCGAAGGAGATCTACGAGGAACCGGCCACCGCCTACGTCGCCGACTTCCTGGGCGTCTCGAACCTGATGGAAGCGACCGCCGCGGGACAGACCGCCGGCGGCTGCTCGGTCTCGATCGGCGAGTTCCGGTTCACCGCGGGCCAGGGTGACGAGGACACGCGTGGACAGGCGAAGGTGACGATCCGGCCCGAGCGCGTGAACCTCGAGGCGCAGGGCACGAGTGGGGAGAACCGGGTGCCCGCCATGGTCGAGCGAGTCGTGTACGTGGGCTCGGTGCTGCAGGTGATCGTGAACCTGGCCCCCGGGCAGCGCATCCAAGCGTGGGTGCAGAACGAAGGCGGCGCGATGCCGTTCGACTCCGGCGCCCCTGTGACCGTGCACTTCCCGGTCGAGGCGCTGCGCGTGCTGCCGGAGGCGGGGACCGCCGTGATGGAGACCGGCGAGCTCGAGGAGTAGGCGCGCGGCGCGACCGCGCCGAGGATCGAGGAGCCTACAGCTGCATGAAGTCCGTCGTGGCGATGTCGCCGTGGCCCCGGCTCAGCCGTCGGTAGAAGAGCAGGCCTCCGGCGACCACGAGCAACGTCGTGATCAGCATCACCGTGGCGGCGGCATTGACCTCGGGCGTCGGTGAGGCACGCGACGCAGAGTAGATCTTCTGGGCAAGCGTCTCGCTGCTGGCCTCGGCCGACAGCGCGGCGACCGTGACGAAGTCGTCGACCACGTCGGCGAAGACGAGGGCGACGCTCGCGAGGATCGCCGGGCCGATCAGCGGGCAGCAAGATCCTGCGGATCGCCTGGCTCGGCGTGGCGCCGAGGTCCATCGCGGCTTCCTCGTACTCGGGACCGATCGTGAGCAGGCGGGCCCGGACGATGATCACCGGGTAGCTCAGCTGGAAGCTGATGAGACCGAGCACCTGCGCCGGCGTCCCCAACGGCACGAGCCCTTGGAGCAGGTTCGTGAACAAGATGTAGAGGGAGACACCGAGGATGATCTCCGGTACCACGAACGACAGCAGCATCGTGAAGTTGGCCGCCCGGGCGGGGCGGCCGTGCCACCGGTCGATGCCGATCGCGAACAGCGTGCCGAGCGGTACCGCGATGAGCACGGTGAGGATCGCGAGCTTGTAGGTCTGCGTCATCGCCGCGCGCATCGCCTCGTCGCGCAGCAGCGAGTCGGTGGGGTCCTGGGTCCACCATCGCAACGAGAACCCCTGCCAGGAGATGCGCGAGCGACCGGCGTTGAACGAGAAGATCACGGCGATCACCACCGGCAGCAGCGACCAGAGCAGGTAGCCGATCGTCACGCCCTGCAGGATGCGGGGCTTCCGCCACGGGTTCCTGAAGTACCCCGTGGCGGGGGTCGCCGGTGTGTGTTCGATCGTGGCGCTCATGCCTGCTCCGCGGCGCGCTTCGTCTCGCGCAGGTAGTAGAGCATCGGCACCATGACGATCACGCCGAGGATCAGCACGAGGGACGCCATCCGCGTCGATCCCCCGTTCTGGCGCTCGTTGCGTCGGAGATCAGGTTGCCGAACATCGAGGTCTTCGTCGATCCGAGCAGGTCGTTGGTGTAGTAGTCGCCGAACATCGGCAGCGTGACGATCACGATGCCGGCCAGGATCGCGGGGCGCGACAGGGGCAGTGTGACGCGCCAGAACGTCTGCCGTCCGCTGGCGCCGAGATCGCGTCCTGCCTCCAACAGGCTCTCCTGGATCCGGTCGAGCGAGGCGTAGATCGGCAGGATCATGAAGGGGATGTAGCCGTAGACGAGGCCGAGGATGACGGTGATGTGCATGCCCTGCGAGCCAGTTCGTCTCCCCGAACCCGAGCGGCGAGAGCAGGAAGTTGATCGGGCCGTCGGTGTCGAGCAGGCCCTGCCACGCGTAGATCCGCATCAGGTAGCTGATCCACAGCGGAGAGACGAGCAGGATCAGGATGAGGCCCTTGTACTTCGTCGCTCCCCGCGCGGCGAAGTACGCGACCGTGTACCCGACCACGAGACAGATGATCGTGGCAGCGAACACGTAGAGCGAACGTGCGCACCAGCGGGTGCCTGGTAGATCGCGGTGCCGTCGTAGAACTTGCTGAGCGTCGCGTCGAACGTGTCGAAGGACCACCACCACGGCGCGTAGTAGGGCACCGGAGCGCCGAAGCTCTCGAAGTCGACCGTGCCGAACGCCACCGAGAAGACGACGTAGAACGGCAGGACGAACAAGAGCGCCAGCCAGAGGCTGCCCGGGGCCACGAACGAGGGCCAGTACCAGCGTGGGTGCCACGCCCCGGCCTTGCGGCTCGGCTCCTCGACGGAGCCACGTCGCCGCCGGAAGCGGCGCCGTGGCTGTTCGTCGTGCGTCGCCGGTGTCTCGATCTCAGGCACCCGCCTTGATCTCGGTCCAGGCATCGAGCCACAACGCCTCGACTTCGGGGGACAGCTCGATCGGGGTCAGATCGTCGAGGAACATCTCCTCGGTCACGACGGCGTCGGTCAGGTTCTCGGGCACGACGCCCTGCTCGATCAGGGACCCCGGCTGGATCGACACGAACGGGGGCTGGTAGCCGTTCCAGTTCACGAAGTTGTCCGTGCCGTGCTTCTCGTCGAGCATGAAGTTGATGAACTCGTGCGCGAGGCGAGGGTGTCTCGGCTGCGGCCGGCACGACCAGCGTGTCGTTGCCGATCATCGTCTGACCCGGCTCGGGTCGCCAGTAGCCCAGCACGTCGGTGCCGGTGCCCGAGGGGAGGTAGAACTGAGCCCCGACGATGTCGCCCGACCATGCCTCGGCGACGGTGAAGTCCCCGGCGGGGAGCTTCGCGTAGACCCCGTTGATCGTCAGGCGCGCCTCGTTCTCGTTGATCGTCTCGAGGATCGCGACCTTGGCCTCGTCGATCAAGGCGGGGTCGCCGGTGTTCACGTCGAGGCTGCCGTTGCGCAGGATCGCGACCGCGATCGTGTCGCCGTAGGAGTCGTAGAGGCTGATCGCGCCCGCGTACTCAGGGTTCCAGAGGGCCTCCCAGCCCTGCGCGGCGGCGTCTTCGTCGCTCACGCGGTCGCGTCGGTACGCCACTCCCCACGTGTAGATCGTGTAGGGCACGCTGTAGTTCCACGCGAGGTCGTAGTAGGGGCCGGGGTCGGAGTACGAGGGCCAGACACTCGCGAGCATGTTCGGGATCAACTCCTGCTGCAGCGGGAGCAGCAGGTCCTTCTGCACGAGGCGACGCAGGTAGCCGACGGTCGGCACGAAGACGTCTGGCGTGATCTGTCCGTTCGCGACCTTCTGGAGCCCCTCCTCCATGTTGTTGTAGGTGGTGATCTCCACCTCGACGCCGTACTCCTCCTCGAACTCGGCGACCACCTTCTTGTGGATGTAGTCGGCCCAGTTGTAGAGCACGAGCGGACCCGACTCGATCGGCGTGTCGGCGGCGATCGTGTCCATCGTCACCGGTAGCTCGACCGGGTTCTCCAGGGTCGCGATCGGGATCTCCGTCGCGGCGGAGCCCGAACCCGGATCCGTCTCTTCCCCGGGCTTGGAGCATGCGGCGAGGATCGCCGAGAGCGAGGGGATCGCGATCGCGCCGCCGGCCGCCCTCCCCAGGAACTGTCGTCGCGACCAGCGGTTCTCCATCGGGTGCCTTCCGATCATCCACTGCCTCCTCGTTGCGGCGCCCACACGAGATTGAGCGGCCGTTCAGGTCGATGGCGCTGAGTACCATAGGCGCACCGTGTCCTGCAAGTGTCGCCTATCCGCGCCGCGTTCCGGTAGTCCGCGGGGACCCCGTCACTGATGCATACGACGCCGAGGGTGCTCGTGGTTGGTGCCGGATTCTCCGGTCTGTCGGCCGCTCGTCGACTCGTCGACGCCGGGGTCGAGGTCACGGTCCTGGAAGCGCGGGAACGCGTCGGGGGAAGGGTCTGGTCGGTCACCCTCACGAACGGCTCGGTCGTGGAGCTGGGCGCGGAATGGATCATGGCGGGCGACACGCGGGTGCGGGAGATCGCGGAGCGGTTCGACCTCGCGCTCGTCGAGACCGGTGCCTCGTACGGGCGGCGTGAGCCATGGGGTGCGGGCGCCGCGTCGCTCGAGGCGCAGGATCGCTTCCTCGAGCGGGCGAACGAGGCCATCGTCGCACTTGCGCCCGAGCGGATCGCGTCGATGACGGTGGGGCAGTTCCTGGCCTCGCTCGACGATGACGAGGGTGCCCGGTCGATCGTGATGCTGCGGCTGGCAGGCACGTGCGCCATGGACCTGCACGAGGTCGCGCTCGCCGAGTTCGGTGGCCAACGGCCCTTCTCGCCTCACGCCGATCGGTACGTGCGGGTGGGTGTCGGGAACCAGTCGATCGCTCGCGAGCTCGCGGCGTCATTGCCCGACGTGCGGACCGGCCACGCGGTCGACGCGATCGAGCACGACGGCGATGGGGTCACGGTGAGGGTGGGTCCACACGCCGAGCGCGCGGACGCCGTGGTGGTCGCGGTACCGTCGCCGATCGCGGCGCGCATGACGTTCGTGCCCGCGCTCCCGGTCGCCCTCGCGTCCGCGCTCGCCTCGCTGCGCCTGGGTGAGGCGTCGAAGTTCGCGGTCGCGACGAAGGAGCACCCTCCGGCGCGGTCGCGTCAGGCGACGGATCGATCGATGTGGTGCTGGACGGCGAACGGCGAGGACGGCAGGACGCGGCGCTGCGTCGCCGCGTTCGCGGGCTCTCACGCCGCGCAGGAGTCGCTCGGCGTGACCCGCGGCGAGGTCCTGCCCTGGCTCGAGGCGGTGCGTTCGATGAACCCCGACCTCACGCTCGTGGGCGAGCCCGTGCTCTACGCGTGGGCAGACGACCCGTTCACGCTGGGCGGGTACTCGAGCTGGGATCCGGCGTCGTGGCAGCGGCGCGAGGTGCTCACCCACCCGGTCGGGCCGATCGCATTCGCCGGAGAGCACACCGCAGGCGAGCATCACGGCACGATGGAGGGCGCGCTGCGGTCGGGGGACCGCGCCGCCGGTCAGGTGCTCGATCGGCTCAGGTCGCGCTAGCATCCCGGGCCTCGCGCTCGGTACCCGCCGAACGCGTGAGGTATCGACCGACGAAAAGAGGAAGACCGTGAGCCGATCGACCTCCGCAGGACCGGTGCTGCTCGTCGAGGACGTCGGACCGGTCCGACGACTCACGATGAACCGTCCGGATGCCCTGAACGCCCTCAACGGTGAGCTGATCGACGCCATGTCGACGGCCCTGCGCGCGGCGAGCGAGGACGACGACGTGCGCGTCGTGGTCCTGCGCGGCGCCGGCCGCGCGTTCTGCGCCGGGTACGACCTCAACGAGGACGCCGAGGGCGGCGAGCACGACGCGCGGTCCTGGCACGCGGAGCTTTCCCGTTCGACCGAGCGCATGCTCGAGTTCACCGAGTGCCACAAGCCCACGATCGCGCAGGTGCACTCGTACTGCCTGGCGGGAGGCACCGACCTGATGCTCGCCTGCGACCTCGCGGTGGTGGCCGACGACGCCAAGTTCGGATACGTCGACATCCGTTTCGGTTCGGGCGTCGTGTCGATGTTCCTGCCGTGGGTCGTCGGCGTGCGTCAGGCGAAGGAGCTGTTGTTCACGGGCGAGGATCGGGTCGGCGCCGACGAGGCCCTGCGCATCGGCATGGTGAACCGCGTAGTGCCTGCCGCCGAACTCGACGAGGCGACGCTCGCGCTCGCGAACGAGATCGCGAAGAACGAGCCCTTCGTGGTGCAGACGACGAAGCGAGCCGTGAACCGTGCGTGGGACGTCGCCGGGTTCCGTGCGGCGATGGCCGCCAACACCGAGCTCGACGTGCTGATCGAGACGGCGAACCTCCCCGCCCGCGACGAGTTCCGGCGCATCACCCAAGAAGAGGGGCTGAAGGCAGCGATCGCCTGGCGCGACGAACGCTTCCGGGGGGAGCCGGCGTGAGCCGATCGCGCTCGCGGCGCCCCCGGTACGACCTCACGCCGCTGCTCGCTCCTCGATCGATCGCGGTCGTCGGCGCGTCGGAGTCCCCGGACTCGTGGGCGCCCGAGATCGAGCGGTCCCTGCGCCACGTCGGGTACGAGGGTGAGCTCTTCCCGATCAACCCGAAGTACGACGAGGTGTGGGGGCGCCGGTGCCTGCATGCGATCGCGGAGCTTCCGCGAGGCATCGATCTCGTGGTGTTCGTCGTGCCCGCCCGCGTGGTCGTTCGCATGATCGACGACTGCGGCGCCCGGGGCGTCCGGGGCATCATGGTGGTCTCGTCGGGGTTCGCCGAGGCGGGCGAGGAGGGCGTCGCTCTGCAGGCGGAGCTTCGGGAGGCCGCGCTGCGCGCCCGCATCCCGGTGCTCGGGCCAAACGTCGAGGGTTTCGTGAACTACGTCGACCGCGTCGCGCCCTACGGCACCACCCCGCCTCCGGAGCCGCTCCCCGGCACGATCAGCGTGATCAGCCAGAGCGGCACGGTGGCATGGGCGATGAACCAGCAGGCCTCGGACCGTGGGGTGGGGCTGCGGATCATCCTCGGTGTCGGCAACGAGGCCGTGCTCGGGCTCGGCGACATGTTCGAGTGGGCGGCCGCCGATCCGAAGACGAAGGTCGTCACGAGCTACATCGAGACGATGCGCGACGTCGAGGGCATCGACCGTGGGCTCGATGCGTTGCGCCGCGCCGGCAAGCCCGTGCTGATCTGCGCGCCCGAGGGCAGGAGCGAGGCGGCCCGCCGCTCGATCGTGGCGCACACGGGGGCGCTCGCGGGCAACACGACGCTGCGCGACGCCTGGCTCCGCGCGCAGGGCGTGGTCCTGGTCGAGGACCCGGTGACGATGTTCGAGGCGGCCCTGCTGCTCTCGAAGGAGCGGAAGCTGCGCACCGCCGGTGTCGCCGCGGCGCTGCAGTCCGGCGGCGCGTGCACCCTGTTCGCGGAAGCCGCCGGGACCGCCGGCCTGCATCTGCCGGAGTTCTCGCCGACGACCCGGCGCCGGCTTGCGAAGGTGCTGCCGCACTTCGCCTCGCAGAACAACCCGCTCGACGTGACGGGACAGGCAGCGGTCGAGACCGAGATGTACGAGGGAGCGCTCGAGGCGCTCGCGAACGACCCGTCGGTGGGCCTGATCGCATTCGATGCCTTCCCTCCCAGGCTCGAGGGTGAGACGCCGTGGGCAGACCCCGTGTTGCGCACGGTCGCGGCCTTGCGGCGCGAGACCGGAGTGGTGTTCGCGAGCGTCGCGATGAGTCCGCTCGCCTACGCGCCGGCGGCGAATTCGTTCACGAGGAAGCATGCCCTGCCGTTCCTGCAGGGCCACCACGCCTCGGCGGGCGCGATCAGGGCGCTCGTCGAGTTCCAGGGCGCGAAGGGGCGGGCGACCGCCGACGACCTGCCGCCGCACCCCGATCGCGCGAAGGCCCTGCGGGTGCTGCGCGGCCACGAGGGTCCGATCGACGAGGAGACGGGCGCGAGGATCCTGCAGCTCTACGGGGTGGCCCGGCCGAAGGAGCGGACGCTCGCGACGCCCGAACAGGCGGCGGCGTTCGCCCGCACGATCGGGTTCCCGGTCGTCGTGAAGGCGCAGGCGCCCGAGATCCCGCACAAGGCGAAGCTCGGCGGGGTGCGGCTCGGCCTTCGGAACGCGACCGATGTCGAGGTGGCCGCGGCCGAGGTGCTCGAGGCCGCGAAGCGGGCGGGGGCACGCGCGCCGAAGGTGCTCGTGCAGCAGATGGTGCGCGGCACCGAGGTGCTCGTGGGCGCCGTCGTCGACGAGCGGTTCGGGCCGATGATCACCATGCGGCCCGGCGGAGCGCTCGCCGAGGAGGGCGAGGCGGTCTTCGTGCCGTGCCCGCTCACCCCGGCGCAGGCCCGCGCCTATGTCGCCGATCAGGCGTCGCATTGTGGGCTCGACCCGCACGACCACGATCTGCGCGCCGCGGCGAGGGCGGTCGAGGCGATCGCACGCATCGCCCACGACCTCCGAGGTCGACTGACCTCGTTCGAGGCGAACCCCCTGCTCGTGGGCGAGCGTGGCGCCGTGGCCGTCGACGCCCTCGCGGAAGTCCGCCCCGCGTGATCTACGGCCTCGCGGCCGCTCTCGGCTGGGGGCTCGCCGACTTCACGGGTGCCGTCGGTGGGCGGCGCATCGGCAGCCTTCCGACCGTGATGGTCGCCCAGGCGTTGAGCGCCGTGGTGATGACCGCCTTCATGATCGCCGGGGGACACGACCCGAGCGTCATGGCTCCGTACGCGGCGTTCGTGGTGATGAACGGCCTCGCCTCGGGTGGCGCCTACCTGTCGCACTACCGAGCGTTGCAGCTCGGGCCGGTCGCCGTCGTCTCGCCGATCGGGGCGACCTACGCGGTCGTCGGCGTCACCCTCGCCGTCGTGGTGCTCGGCGAGCGCCCCGGTCCCGCGGCGATCGTGGGCGGCGCGATCACGGTGATCGGCGTGATGCTCACCTCGACCGACCTCGCGAAGCTGCGGGCGGGAACCCACACGAGGCCGCCCGGGTTGCCGTGGGCGGTCGTCTCGGCGGTGCTGTTCGGCATCGGTGGGTTCTTCCTCGGCTACTTCGCCCAGGAGGTGGGCTGGGTACCGGGGCTCTGGGCATCTCGGTGCGCGCAGCTCGCGATGTTCACCGCCCTGTCGATCGTCAGGCGGCGCGAGTTCGACCGCTTGGGCTGGAACGTCGGGTTGGTGCTCGCGCTGGCCTCGGGCGCCGCCGACCTCCTGGGGGTCGTCACCTACTCGATCGGCGCGTCGCA
>CAWGUD010000043.1:0-17525 GCA_963825685.1 uncultured Actinomycetes bacterium
TGGATCGCGCTGCGATCGTCGCTAGCCTGTCGCGGGTGGAGCTCTTCCGGGGATTCGACGACGACCTCCTCGGTCACGTCGCCGACATCGCGACAGATTCGTCGATCCCTCCCGGGCAGCACGTGTACTTCGCGGGCGACCTCGCGACCGAGTTCTACGTGGTCGTCACCTGCCGGGGTGCGGGCGTTCATCCCTGGTCATGGGGAAGAGCTGACGGTGACGATCGTCGAGCCGGGGCAGCTTTTCGGGGAGATGGCCCTCCTGGATGGGGGCCCCAGAGCCACGACCGCCATCGCGATCGAGCCGACCGTCCTGCTCGAGGTGGATCGTGCTCGCTGGGAGACGCTCGTCGCCGAGCACGTCGGGCTCACCCACCGAGTCCTCGTTGCCGTGGGAACATCCCTGCGCAAGTACGCGGGGGACATGGTCGACTTCCAGTTCATCGACCTCGAGATCCCCGACGTACCACCCCCTCCGGTGTCCGACACTGCCTGAAGCCGAGCGCGGAGATCCGGCCGGCGCCTGGTCCGAAGACCGGTCAGGCTTCGGCTGCCCCGGTCAGCGCGGCACGCACGGCTGCCTCGTCGGTGGTCGCGATCGCCAGAGTGACCCGCGTGGCGCTGGGTCGGCCGACGATCCCCGAGGCGTCATCGGCCGCAAGCCACTCCCGCGCCGCCTGCTCGAACGCGTCGGCATCGGCGGCGGAGTCCCACGCCGTCGTCAGCACCACGGCGGCGTCGTCGCCGTCGGTGAAGGCCCGGTAGAGCCCACCGTCCCAGCCTGCCGCGGCCGCCTCGGCCGTGGCGGAGTCCAGGCGCAGGCCCAGCATCGCCGCCAGCCACGCCTCCCCCACCTGCATCACGTCGAGGTCGCCCCAGCCCTCGCCCAGCGCGTCGGAGAGGTCGGGCACGTCCACCCGGCTCGGCACGTCGTCTGGGTACCGCTCGGGATGCAGGATCTGCTCGGTCGTGGTCGGGAACGTGCGCAGCGCCTCGTCGACCTCGTCCACGCCGCCGCGGGCCTCCAGCTCGGTGACGAACGCCTGCCCCGCCGTGTACGGCCAGAGCTGCAGGTCGACCATGAACGGGGGAACCCCGTCGGGCATGCCGCCTCCCTCGCCGAGTCCGGAGAAGTCCCCGTCTGCGGGCGGGAACTCGAAGAGCAGCCTGATCGAGAAGAACTGGGCGCTTCCCTCGACGGCGCCGAGGGCGGCCTGGAACGCCTCGTCGCGGCACCGTGCCGCGACCCCGTCGATGCGCGAGAGGTCGAAGTGCTGGTCGTCGATCGCATGCGTGAGCTCGTGCGCCAGCGTCACGCGCTCGACGAGGTCGAGGTCGCCGTCGGCCCGGTAGACCAGCTCACCGTCGACCGGGTTGTAGAACCCCACCACCTGGCCGGTCTGGAACGCCAGCAGGGCCTCACGGATGTCGATGTCGCGCGGGATCACGCCGAGCGTCTGCCACGCCACGGAACGACGGTCGTAGAACTCCTTCGGATACGTCTCGTCGAACGCCCCTTCGAGCTTGCCGGCGATCTCCTCGGCACTCACCGGCTGCACGACCACCTCGCGCAGGAACTCGAGCTCGCGCACCTGCTCCACCTGCGACTCGAGCTCCGCGACGTCGGCCGGCGTCTCGCGCGGCGCGCCGTCGTCGTCGGTGCTCGTCGGCACGGGCCCCTCGCAGAGCACTCGCATCGCGGCGAGCGCGCGGGCTGCTCCCGTGTCGACCGGCTCCACGTCGAGCGCGACGGCGCGGCCCGAAGCGTCGCTCGGAGACTCCGGCGGAACCGTCGATGCCGACGGCTTCGTGGGTGAGCCGAACTCGATGCCGATCCCATCGCCCGTGCACGCCGCGGCCGAGATCGCGACGATCGCCAGCGCCGAGGCGAAACGACCTTTCCTCACGAGCGCCTCGGCAGCACCACGCTCAACACCGACAACACCACAGCGCTTCCCGACAGGACGATCGACGCCCACAGCATCGACGTCTCCCGCAGGAACTCCCGGGCGGCGAGGCCGAGCAGCGCACCGGCGGCGAGCATCACCACGAAGGCGACGGCGTACACCGCCATGGACCCGCGGGGCCGGGGAGCCTCATCGCTCACAGACGCTCCCGCAGGTACGCGACCAGGCCGTCGATCGGGATGCGGTCCTGCTGCATCGTGTCGCGCTCGCGCACCGTCACCTGGCGGTCGTCGAGTGAGTCGAAGTCGACCGTGACACAGAACGGGGTGCCGACCTCGTCCTGGCGACGGTAGCGGCGGCCGATCGCGCCGGCGTCGTCGTACTGGGTGATCCACTCCGGCTTCACGAGGTCGTGCACGCGCCGCGCCTCGGGTACGAGCTTCTCGTTGCGCGAGAGCGGGAGCACCGCGACCTTGATCGGCGCGATGTCGCGATGCAGCCCGAGCACCGTGCGCTTGTCGGTGTCGCCCTTCGCGGTCGGCACCTCCTCGACCCGATAGGCGTCGAGCAGGAACACGAGCATCGCGCGGTCGACCCCGACGGCCGGCTCCACGACGTACGGCAAGTATCTGGACTCGTGTTCCTGGTTGAAGTAGGTGAGGTCCTCGCCGCTCGCGGTCTGGTGCGCGGCGAGGTCGTAGTCGGTGCGGTTCGCGATGCCCTCGAGCTCCTGCCAACCGAACGGGAACTCGTACTCCACGTCGGTCGCGGCCTTCGCGTAGTGGGCGAGCTCCTCGGGCTCGTGCGGCCGCAGGCGGAGCTTCTCCCTCGACACCCCGAGGTCCAGGTACCACTGCATGCGCTGCTCGACCCAGTGCTCGAACCACCCGTCGTCGGTGCCCGGCTCGACGAAGAACTCCATCTCCATCTGTTCGAACTCCCGGGTGCGGAAGATGAAGTTCCCCGGCGTGATCTCGTTGCGGAACGACTTCCCGATCTGCGCGATGCCGAATGGCAGCTTCTTGCGCGATACCGTCTGGATCGCCGCGAAGTTCACGAACATGCCCTGCGCCGTCTCCGGGCGCAGGTACGCGATCGCGTCGTCGTCCTCGATCGGCCCGAGGAACGTCTTCAGCATCAGGTTGAACTGCTTGGGCTCGGTGAACTCGGCGCCGCCGCAGTTCGGGCACGTCACGATGCCGTTCGCGTCGGCCTCGAGGTGGTCCTCACGCCAGCGCTGGTGACAGCTCGTGCACTCGACGAGCGGGTCGTGGAACGTCTCGAGGTGCCCGCTCGCCTGCCACACCCGCGGGCTGGTGACGATCGCCGCCTCGACACCGACGACGTCGTCGCGCAGCTGCACGGTCGAGCGCCACCAGGCGTTGCGGATGTTCCGCCGGAGCTCCACGCCGAGCGGGCCGTAGTCCCACGAGGACCGCAGTCCCCCGTAGATCTCGGCGGACTGGAACGCGATGCCCCGGCGTTTCGCGAGGCTGGTGACGGCCTCCATGAGGTCGGTCATCGATGCGGGTCTCCTCTCTTCCCGGCCGCTGGCGGCGGCCGCTGGCGTGAGGACCATCGTACCGGCGCTCCACACGCGGACCTGCACCGCAACGGGAACGTCACGAGCACCGACGAGCCGGTCAGGCGTCTTCGACAGCGCCGAAGCGGCGCTGGCGCTTCTGGAAGTCGCGGATCGCCTCGAAGAGGGTCTCGCGCGTGAAGTCCGGCCAGAACATCGGCGTGAACCAGAGCTCGGAGTACGCGACTTCCCACAGAAGGAAGTTGGAGATGCGCTCCTCGCCGCTCGTTCGGATCAGCAGGTCGGGCTCGGGCATGTCGGGGTGATAGAGACGCTTCGCGATCTCGCGCTCGTTCACCTTCTCGGGCTTCAACGTGCCGGCGCGCACGTCGGCGGCGAGGTCCTTCACCGCGTCGACGATCTCGGCACGTCCTCCGTAGTTGAACGCGATCGTGAGCGTCATGCCGGTGTTGTCGCGCGTGAGCTCCTCGCTCGTGCGCATCTCCTTCAGGACGCTGCGGGGCATGCGCCAGTCGCGGCGGCCGCTCCACCGGATGCGCACGTTCATCTCGTTGAGCTCGTCGCGTCGGCGCCGCAGCAGCTCGCGATTGAAGTTCATCAGGTAGAGCACCTCGGACTGGGGACGCTTCCAGTTCTCGGTGCTGAACGCGTAGACGGTGAGCCAGCGCACACCGACCTCGTTCGCGCCCTTCACCGTGTCCCAGAGCGCGTCCTCGCCGGCGCTATGGCCCTCGGTGCGTGCCAGCCCGCGCTGCTGGGCCCACCGGCCGTTGCCGTCCATCACGATGGCCACGTGCTCGGGCACCCGGGAGCGATCGATGTCGAGCAGGAAGCTCATGTCGCCGTCCTGACCAGCATCGGCACTGACTTCATGCGCCGCTCGAGGTGGTACTCGGCGAAGCCGTAGAGCAGGCTGCGCGTCTCCTTGCGCACCCGGGCGTCGGGCTGGAGGACCGCACCCGCGTCGTTGAGATCGGCGAGGGCCAGCGTCGAGAGGTACTCGAGGGCCGCTCTCGAGCACGGGCCGGCGCCCTGCTCGGCACATCGCCCGCAGACCGCACCGCCCAGGCCCGCATCCCACAGCTGGGGATCGCGGTCGCCGCAGACCGCGCACGCGGTGAGCGACGGGTGGAACCCGGAGAGCGACAACAGCTTCAGCATGAACGACTCCGCGACGGCGGCGGCGTCGGCCGGTGCGGCATCGAGCGCACGGCAGCCCGCCAGCAACAACAGGGTGAGACGAACGTTCCGCTCATGTTCTTCGGCAACTCTGTCGACCGCCTCGAGCATCGTCTCGCCGGCGGCGAACCGGGCGAGGTCCTCTCGGATCGTCATGTGCGGCGCGATGATCTCGGCCTGGGTCACCGTGTCGAGGGAGCCGCGGCCCCGGTACAGCATCAGGTCGACGTGGGTGAACGGCTCGAGCCTCGCCCCGAAACGGCTCTTCGTCTTGCGGATGCCCTTGGCCACCGCCCGGACCTTGCCGGACCCCTGGGTCATGACGGTGACGATCTTGTCGGCCTCGCCGAGCTTGTACGAGCGCAGGACGATGCCCTGTTCCTTGTAGGGCGGCATCCGCGAATCGTAGCGCCCGCACCCTCGCAGACACCCCAGCGGAAGTGTGTTCTTTCCGTTGCAGGCCATCGCCACACCACGGGATGCAGCCACCCTCGACCGCCGCCATCGGACGTGTTCCGATGCGCTCGACGAGAACCGTTCGAGACGCCCGACACGACAGAGGGGTGATGACGGTCCGCGCAGACGGCGACGACGAACTCCTGCGAGCGGTGGCCCAAGGAGACCGACAGGCGCTCGAGGCGCTCTATCGGCGGCACGCGCCCTGGTTGTTCGCGCGCCTGCGGCGTCGATGCGCGGACCCCGGCCTCGTGGAGGAAGTCGTGCAGGACACGTTCGTGGGGGTGTGGCGAGGCGCCGGCCGGTACCGGGGGGCCGGCGAGGTGCCGGCATGGATCTGGGGCATCGGCATCCGCCGGCTGATCGATCGCCTGCGGAAGACGAGCCCGGTCCCACGGGCGGCCGACGACGCGCTCGTGGTCTCCGCGGAAGACGAGGTGCTGCTCGGCGTGGAGCACGGCGATCTCGGCGCCGCGCTCGGGCGCCTCTCTCCCGAACTGCGCTCGGTCGTGCAGGCCACGGTGCTCGACGGGCTCACCACCAAGGAAGCGGCGACCCTGCTCGGCATCCCGCAGGGAACCGTGAAGACCAGGGCGGCACGGGCACGCCGTGAGCTTCGTGAGGCGCTCGCATGACGACGACCTGGCACGCGGACCCGACGGTGCTGACCGCCTACGCGGACGGAGTGCTCGACGACGTGCGCGCGTCGTCGCTCGAGGCCCACCTGCTCACGTGTGACCGCTGCCGTGACGGGGTCGCCACCTCGACACCCACGGATGCGATCGACCGTGCGTGGGGGGGCGTCGTCGACACGATCGACACGCCGCACCGAACCGTGGTGGAGCGCCTCCTGCTCGCCCTGAAGGTGCCCGAGCACCTTGCCCGCCTGCTCGTGGCGACCCCGTCGCTCCGTCTGTCGTGGCTCGTCGCCGAGGCGCTCGCGCTCGGCTTCGCGGTGATCGCCGCCAACGGCACGTCCGGTCGAGACGAGGAGGTCGTGCTCTTCCTGTTCCTCGTGGTGGCGGCGCTGCTTCCCGTCGCGGGGGTCGCCGTCGCCTTCGGCCCGGGTGTCGACCCCACGTACGAGATCGGCGTCGCGGCACCGATGACGGCGGACCGCCTGCTGCTGACCCGGGCGGCCGCCGTGCTCGCGAGCTCCGTTTCGATCACCGCCCTCGCTGCGCTGGCGCTCCCCGGCCTGGACGCGATCGCTGCTGCGTGGCTGCTCCCGGCGTTCGGCCTCACCGTCGCCACCCTCGCACTCGGCACGTGGGTCCGACCCCTCGTCGCGGCCACCTCGGTCGCCCTCACATGGGTCCTGCTCGCCGCCGCTGCGGCCGTGAGCACCCAGGACCGGCTCGCCGCGTTCCGCCCCGCCGGGCAGATGGCGTGCCTCGCCGTGATCGCCGTGTCGGCGGCCGTCCTCGCCCACCGCCACACCCTCTCCGAAGGAAGGACCGTCAGATGAGTGCACCGACCGTCGAGATCCACGACGTCAGGAAGCGGTTCGGCCGGACCACGGCCCTGCAGGGGGTGACGTTCGACGCCTCCGCCGGTATCACCGGGCTCCTCGGCCCCAACGGCGCCGGGAAGACCACGCTGCTGCGCATGATGGCGACGGTGCTGGCGCCCGACGACGGTCGGCTGCGACTGCTCTCCTGGGACCCGCAGGTGGCCGATGAGCGCCTCGCGATCCGGCGCCGTCTCGGCTACATGCCGCAGGAACCGGGGTTCCACCGATCGTTCACGGCGTTCGAGTTCGTGGACTACGTCGCGATCCTGAAAGAGATGACCGAGCGGCGAGCTCGCCACGACGAGGTGCGCCGTGTGCTCGGTCTCGTCGGGCTCGAAGATGTGTCGAGCCGGAAGATCAAAGCGTTGTCAGGGGGCATGCGCAGGCGGGTCGCGCTCGCCCAGTCGCTACTCGGCGATCCCGATCTGCTCGTGCTCGACGAACCCACAGCCGGTTTGGACCCCGAACAACGGCTGCGGTTCCGTGAGCTCGTGTCCGACCGCACGGCCGATCGCACCGTGATCCTCTCGACCCACCAGACCGAGGACGTCGCGGCGCTCTGCCAGAGGGTGATCGTGATGCTCGACGGCCAGGTGCTGTTCGAGGGCACACCGCGCGAGCTCACGCAGGTCGCCCATGGCCGGGTCTGGCTCGCGGATGATCGGGCTGCCGGCGCACGGCTCTCGTGGCGAACGGCCGACGGCGCCCACCGCAACATCGGCGAGGCGCCGAGCGACGCCGACCTGGTGGCGCCGACCCTCGAGGATGGATACCTGCTGCTGGTGGGCGATCGAGCGTTCGCGGAGGAGGCAGCCTGATGGCGGCATCGCTGCGCACCACGATCGACGATGCCCGTGCGTCGGCAGTGCCGTCGTCGACAACGATGCCGCAGCGAAAGGTCGTGCTCGCCCTCGCCCGCATCGAAGCGAGGCAGATGCTGCGCCACCCGGCGTTCCTGCTCACGATCGCTTTCGGTCTGTTGCTGACCCGAGGGGCGGTCGGCCTCGGCCCCGACACCGACGTGGCGATGAACCTGGTCTGGCTCTTCGGCGGGTTGATCATCGGCACGTTGATCGGGAGCGTCCTCACCACGAACGTGGCGGCGCTCCGCGGTCGTCGCGACCACATGCTCGAGCTGTTCGGGTCGTTGCCCGCACCGCCGGAGGCTCGAACGGCCGGCGTGCTCGCCGGCATGGTGTTCGGCCTCGGGGGCGCGTCGCTCGTGCTCGCCGCGATCGCCTGGCCCGTGCTCGAACGGATCAGCGACACGGCCACCGAAGCGGATCTCTTCCTCGCGGTGCAGTATCCCCTGTCGGTCCTGGCGCTCGGTTCGGTCGGGGTCGCGGTGGCTCGGTGGATCCCCAGCGTGCTCGGGGGTCCCCTCGTCGTCATCGCTCACGTGTTCACCGGCATGATGTGGGCCGTGCCGTGGATCGCGCCCACGAACTCGGACATCGGGGTGGCCTGGCACCTTGCCTACCTGGTCGCCGTGATCGTGGCCTGCTCGGGCGCAGCGTTCCTCCGCGACCGGCGGACGATCGCACGCTGGATCGTCGCGGTATCCGCGGTCGCGCTCGCGGTCATCGCCGCAGTGCAGCAGACGCCTCCCGGCGGGTACTGATGCCCGGCACCCGGGCCGCCGTCGCTCGGCTGCTCGCCGGGCCGAGCATGCGCACCGAGCGGTGGCCGGCGTTCGTCGTGGTGGCACTGCTCGCCGGGACCGTCGTGCGTCAGGGAGGTCGCAACGGGGACGACCCATCGACGATCGCCCTGCCCATCGCCACGACGTTGCTCGGTGCGTGGCTCTGCTTGGCGTTCGAGGATGCGGCGGCGCACGTGACCTCTCCTTCACCCACCCCACTGACGCTTCGTCGAGCCGTTCGTGCGTCGATCGCTGTGGTCGCCGCCACGCTCGCATGGTTCGCGTACACCTGGATCGGGCCGCTCGACGGCCCCACGTGGCCGATGACGGCGATGTTCGCCGGCGTCGCGCTGGTCGCCCTAGCGTGCGCCGCGCTCTCGGCGCGCGTGATCGCCTCCGAGCGATCGGGCATCGCCGCCGTCTTCGGGGTGGTCGGAGTGACGGTGGCTCTGCCGTTCGTGCTCGCACTGGCCCTCCGTCGCCCGATCGCAATCGACCCATCGCGGGTGCCGGTCGGGGACCCGGCGAGCTACTGGACGGCGGTGGCCGCGGTCGCGGTCGTCGCGCTCGTGCTCGCGCATCGCGACCCCGCGTTGCCCGGCCCGGTCGCGTGGGCACGATCCCGGCCTGGTCATCCTCGACCATCACGTGCGGCGCCCGTGCGGGAGTCGCGCTGATGGATGTCGGCCGCGGCTCCGCGCCGGCGATCGACGACGACGTTGCGATCGCCGGTGCGGAACCGCTCCTCGCGCGGGTGCTCGGGGCGATGCGGCTGCCGCCGTTCGTGCCCGGCGTGATCGCTGCCACACCGTCCCTGCGGCTGCCGTGGCTCCTCGCGGCGGCGGCCGTGTCGTTCTTCGCCGCCTGGGGCGCCGCGGTGAACGACCAGGTGCTCGCGTTCCTCGTCGTGGCGCCGCTGATACCGGTCGCGGGGGTGGCGGCCGCCTACGGCCCGTGGGCCGACCCGATGTTCGAGACCACGAGGTCGACGCCGGTCTCCGGCTTCCACGTCGTGCTCGCGCGAACGATCGCGGTCGTCGCGACGTGCGTACCGCTCCTCGCGATCTCGGCGCTCGTTGTGCCGGGATCCGACGCGAAGGCCCTGGCCTGGGTCCTGCCCGCCCTGGCCCTGTCGCTCGCGAGCCTCGTGATCTCGACGTTCACCTCGCTCCTGCGAGCCGCGATCGCCGTCGGCGGCGCGTGGTGCCTCCTCGTCGGCGCGGCGGGGGTGGCCGACGAGGTCCCGCTCCTCTTCGACGGCGGGGGGCAGCTGTCCTTCCTCGCGATCGCCGTCGGCGCGTCCTTCCTGCTGGCCCGACGGCGGGAGAGGTTCGACATGGAGGGCCTGCGACGACGGCGAACGCTGGTCGATGCGGCCGACGCCGAGCGCCGTCGCATCGAGCGCAACATCCACGACGGTGCCCAACAGCAGCTCGTCGCGATCGGGGTGAAGGCGGGACTCGCGCGCGCATTCGTCGTGAAGGACCCCGATCGCGCGATCGCGATCATCGATGAGCTGCGGGCCGATACGCAAGAAGCCCTCGACGGCCTGCGCGACATGACCCGCGGCGGGTACCCACCGATCCTCGCCGACGAGGGGCTCGAAGCCGCGCTCACGCTGCACACGAAACGCGCCGCCGTGCCGGTCACGATCGAGGTCCGCGACGTCGGTCGGCTGCCGAAGGCCATCGAGATCGCCGTCTACTTCTGCTGCCTCGAGGCGATGCAGAACGCCGCGAAGTACGCGCACGCGTCCGCGCTCACCGTCACGCTCCGGCGCTCGGTCGACGAGGTCACGTTCTCGGTTCGCGACGACGGCATCGGGTTCGACCCCACCACCGTTCGGCGAGGCGTCGGCATGCGAAGCATGTCCGAACGGATCGGATCACTGGGTGGCGAGCTCGAGGTTCACTCGGTCCGCAGCGCCGGAACCGTGGTCACAGGTCGGCTCGGCGTCGGCGTCGGGACGGACCTGCGTCACTCCGAGGTGTCAACGTTCGACGACGCCCGTGCGTAGGAAGGTCGGATGCACCACGCGACGAACTTCGCCTACCGCGTGGCGATGAACCTCCTCGCCCTCCTGTATCCGACTTCATGGACCCGCTGAGGGCCCGACCGGACCTCATCGCACGGACCTGCCTCACGCTCACGAGGTAGGCTGGAGTCCTCGGGACCCACCCGAGGGTTCGCGCAGAGCGATCGCGACGGCCCGCCTCTCGCCGCCACTCGCCCCCACGGATCCACGCCGCACCGCGAAGGGGGAATGCCGTGACGAAGGCACGAGGGATCGATCGGGTCCAGTACGGGCCACCGGGATCGGGCAAGGGCGCGACCTCGCGGGCCTCGCACGGCCGTCTCTGCGACGAGCCCGGATGCACGACCGTGCTGTCCACGTACAACGCATCGTCGACGTGCTGGCTGCACACCGGGGCGACTCCGAAACATCCGCTCGCGCGTTCTTGACCGTCAACGAACGGAACGCCGCGTGAACGACGACGTCCGCCGCACGGCCTTCGACCGCCCACAGCGCGCGCTGGGCGTCGTCCAACACCTCGACCGGGAAGGCTGGTACTGGCCCGAGCATTTCGGCGACCCCGTCGCCGAGCACCACGCGATCCGTCACGACGTCGGCGTCTGGGATCCTTCGCCGCTGCGCAAGGTGGCGTTCAGCGGCCCCGACGCCGTGAAGGCGGCCGACCACATCTTCACGAACGATATGCAGAGCCTCGAGGTCGGGCAGGTGCGGTACACGGCGTTCTGCGACGAGAACGGCAAGATGCTCGGTGAGTGCACCGTCTACAGGACCGCCGACGATCGGCTCATGGCGGTCACCGCGCTCGATTCCGATCTCGATCACTTCAGGGCGGTCGCCGACGGCTTCTCGGTCAGGATCGAGGACACGACGAGGTCGATCCCACAGCTCGGGATCAGCGGTCCCCGCTCGCGCGAGATCCTCCAGGGTCTGACCGATGCCGACGTCTCGGGACTCCGATACTTCCGCTTCTGGCCGGAACAGGTGAAGGTCGGTGGCGTCCCGTGCATGGTGTCGCGAACGGGATACTCGGGCGAGCTCGGGTTCGAGCTCTTCTGCTCGCCCGACGGGGCCGAGCAGTTGTGGGACGCGGTGGTCGGAGCCGGAGCGAAGCCTTACGGGCTGGCGGCGGTCGAGACGATCAGGATCGAGTCCGGGCTGCTCTTCATCGGACGCGACTACTTCCAGCACGAGACGAGCCCGTACGACGTGGGCCTCGACAAGGTCGTCCGCGTCGACAAGGCTGGGTTCTGCGGCAAGGAGGTGCTCGCTGCCGAGGCGGCGAGTCCACCCCACCGGTTCGTCACCCTCGTCGTCGACGGAGCGGTTCCGGAGTACGGCGCCGCCGTCACGAAGGACGGCGAGACGGTCGGCACGCTGACGAGCCCGTGCGAGAGCCCGACCCTCGGCAGGGTCATCGGACTGACGGTGCTGCGCACCGACCGCGCCCGCGACGGTGAGAACGTCGAGGTCTCGGTCGAGGGCGGGACCGCGCCTGCGACGGTCGCACCGGTGCCCCTCTATGACACCGAGAGGCGACGCCCGCGAGCGTAGGTGCTCCGCTCGCAGGATCCTTGATCCTGGAACCGGTGCACCGCAGCTGACCTCGTGCGGGGTTCAGTCGAGGCCATCCCCTGCCGAAACACCAGGTGCGTGCCGGGCATACCGGCCGCCCGAAGTCAGAGCATGGGAGGCCGGTGCGTGAGCGACACGATGACACAGACCCAGGGCGCGACCGATCGGGTCGGCTACGGGTCGCTGCTCGACCAGGTGATCGCTCGGTTCCGCGAGCAGAATCCCGGGTTCCTGATCGGCGACGACGTCATCCGCCGCTACCACCTCGCGATGCAGTCCCGCGGGTTCGTGATCCTCTCGGGCGCGAGCGGCACGGGCAAGACGTGGCTCGCTCAGGCCTACGCCGACGCGATCGGCGCCCGTCCGAAGCTCGCCGCGGTCGACCCGAGCTGGTCCTCGAACGAAGACCTCCTCGGCTACCTCTCCCCCCTCGACGGCTTCTACCACCACACGCCGTTCAGCGAGTTCGTGCAGGAGTCCGCCCGCGAATGGACCTCCGCCGACCTCGCCGGGCGCACCGCTCGCGAGTTCCACGTGATCCTCGACGAGATGAACCTCGCTCGCGTCGAGCACTACTTCTCCCGGTTCCTCTCGGCGATGGAGGTCCGCTCGCGCGAAGGCATCGCTCGGCTCGACCTCGCACCCGGTCACACGGTCGAGCTGACGCCGAACCTGCGGTTCGCCGGCACCGTGAACATCGACGAGACGACCCATGGATTCGCCGACAAGGTCTACGACCGCGCGCAGCTGCTCGAGCTGCCCCTGCAACGGAGCTACGTGGTCGAGTACGTCGCGGACGAGCCCTACGGCGACGTGTTGCTGCGCGTCTGGGACGCGTTGCGCCCGATCGCGCCGTTCGGGTTCCGCGTGCTCGAGGAGATGCACCACTACGTGATCGCGGCCGGTGAGGTCGGCGTCGACTGGCAGGTCGCGCTCGACGAGCAGTTCGTGCAGAAGGTGCTGCCGCGCGTGCGCGGCGCCGACGGACGCCTCGACGAGGGACTCGCCGACTTCCTGCAGGCGCTCGGCGACGGCTTCCCGCTCGCGCGCGCGAAGGTCGAGACGATGCGCGAGGACTATGCCACCCATGGCTTCGCCAGCTACTTCTGAGCGGGTCCCCGCCGAGGAAGCGGCTCCGATCCCGATCGAGGTGCTGCAGGGGATCGTGCGAGGGGTCGACGGTCGTCCCGGTCTCGTGGACGTGCTCCCCCGGCTGCAGGAACGCCACCGGCTCGACCTGGTCCGCGTGGAACGCTGGACCTCCGGCGACCTCGCTCGTCATCCGGAGCCTCGCGAGTTGATCCGCAGCCGGCGACGCCCCGGCAACCTCGACGAGCACGGTCGCCTGAAACGCGTGTTCGACGCGAGGCGGGTGCTGACCCCCGACATCCACGAGAACCGCGTCGTGCTGCATGCCGTGCGAGAGGTGCGCAAGGCGCTCGAGGCGAGCGAGGACCCGTCGGCCGCGGAGGCGCTCTTCGAGCTCGACGCCGCGATCGCCCAGACCTCGTACCTCGAGGACGTGGGACGACTGCGAGGGCTGCCGGGGGTGCCGACCGCGACGCTCGCCGGCGACCCGCTCTACCGCACCGTCTATCAGGCGTGGCTGATGCTCCGGCGGTCGGCCGAGGGGACCTCAGAACGTCTTGGGCAGGGCCAGGAGTAAGACGATCCCGATCACCAGCAGGACGACGGCGCTCGAGATCATCATCAGCTGCATCGAGTAGCGGCGCGACTTCGGAGCCAACCCAGCGAACAGCAACACCGACGCGAACAGCACGGTCAACAACACGTAGTTGTCCGCGCGCTGGTTGTCGGTCAACGCCTCCTGGAACCGCGCCGCGGCCTCACGCTCGAGTCGCTCGGCCTCGGCGTTCGCCTCGAGCTGGTACTCCGGCAACTCGAACGGGGTGCCGGGCGCACCCTCCGGATCGTCGGCGGGCTCGAGCGCGATCCACGCCTCGAGGGCGGGCTTGAACTCGTCGCGCGCCCGTTCGAGGTAGAAGTCCTGCAATCGCTCGTCACCGGCGGCGTACGCATCGACGTACTGCTCGAAGACCGACACGTCGATGATCGTCAGCTGCCCTGCCAGCGTCGAGTTCCTGACCGACTCCTGCCGGGCGGCGGCCGCCTCGGAGTAGGCGGTCGCCTGCTCGCCGCTCCACTTCGCGGACTGGAACGCCGACCACGCCGCGAGCACGGTCGCGATCGCGAGGAGGGCTGCGCTCGCGATGTCGACGCGTCGCTCGCGCGCCTCGGTCAGTCCTGCCGTGAACCCCTCCGCCACGATCCCCGCGTCCCTCCGCCCTCGGTGACGACCGCAGGGTATCGGAGTCCGCTCGAACGCTCGTCAGGCGCCCATCGGGTGCCAGACGGTCTTGGCCTCCGTGAACGCCGTGATCTCGTAGGGGCTCTGCGACGCGTCGTCGAACGGATCCGACGCAGGGGCTCGGTGCACGCGCTTCACGTTCTCGGCGGCCGCGCGCTCGGTGTCGGCGAGCAGGTCGTCGGGCACGCCGGTGACGTCGAGGCCGTTCACGTCCATGTGGCTCGCGAGCCACGGCACGAGCTCGGCGGTGCGTCCGGTGAGGATGTTCACGACCCCGGCCGGCACGTCGCTCGTCGCGAGCACCTCGGCGAGCGAGACCGCCGGCAGCGGCGAGCGCTCGCTCGCGATCACGACCGCGGTGTTGCCACTCACGATCGCCGGCGCGAGGCGCGAGACGAGCCCGAGCAGCGCCTGGTCGCCGGGGGCGACGATGCCGACCACGCCGGTCGGCTCGGGCAGCGTGAAGTTGAAGTAGGGCCCGGCGACGGGGTTCGTGGCGCCGACCACCTGCGCGAGCTTGTCGGCCCAGCCCGCGTACCAGACCCACCGGTCGATCGAGGCGCTCACGCCGCGCGAGGGATCGGTCGCGCCTGCGTCGGCGAGCTCGGCCTCGAACTGGGCGCGTCGGCCCTCCATCATCTCGGCGACCCGGTAGAGGATCTGACCCCGCAGGTACGCGGTGGCGCCCGACCAGCCCGGGAACGCACCGCGGGCGGCGACGACCGCTTCCCGCAGGTCCTTGCGGGACGCTTGGGACACCTGGGCGAGCGGCTTCCCGTCGTGCGCGGTCACCTCGTAGGAGCGTCCGCTCTCGCTGCGCGGGAACGCCCCGCCGATGTACAGCTTGGCCGTGCGGCGGACCTCGACGCGGCCGGTCATCGCGAGCCTCCTTCGAACGTCAGGTAGGGCTCGAGGCCGTGCAGGCCGCCTTCGCGGCCGAAGCCGCTCTCCTTGTAGCCGCCGAACGGCGACGTCGGGATCGAACCGGTTGAACGTGTTCGCCCAGACGACGCCGGCGCGCAGCCGCGAGGCCATGTGCAGGATGCGCGAGCCCTTGTCGGTCCAGATGCCGGCGACAGGCCGTACGGGGTGTTGTTCGCCTTCTCGACCGCCTCGTCGACCGTGCGGAACGTGAGGATCGAGAGCACGGGGCCGAAGATCTCCTCGCGGGCGATGCGGTGGCTCTGCGAGACGCCGGTGAACAGCGTGGGCCGGAACCAGAACCCTCGCTCGGGCAGGTCGCACGCGGACTGGTAGATCTCGGCGCCCTCCTCGACGCCGGCTGCGACGAGCTCGGCGATGCTCGTCGAGCTGGGCCTTCGAGTTGATCGCGCCGACGTCGGTGTTCTTGTCGAGCGGGTCGCCGACGCGCAGCGTCTGCATGCGGTCCTTGCAGCTTGTCGAGCAGCACGTCGACGACCGGCTTCCTGCACGAGCAGTCGCGAGCCGGCGCAGCAGACGTGGCCCTGGTTGAAGAAGATGCCGTTGATCGATGCCCTCGACCGCCTGGTCGAGCGGGCGCGTCGTCGAAGACGATGTTCGCCGCCTTGCCGCCGAGCTCGAGGGTGAGGCGCTTGCCGCGTGCCGGCCGTCGACGCGCTGGATCGCCTTGCCGACCTCGGTCGAGCCGGTGAACGCGATCTTGTCGACGCCGGCGGTCGACGAGCGCGGCGCCGGTCTCGCCCGCGCCGGTGACGATGTTGACGACGCCGGGCGGCAGCTCGGCCTCCTGCAGCATCTCGGCGAGCAGCAGCGCGGTGAGCGGCGTCGTCTCCGCGGGCTTCAGCACGACGGTGTTGCCGGCCGCGAGCGCCGGCGCGAGCTTCCACGCCGCCATCAGCAGCGGGAAGTTCCACGGGATGATCTGGCCCGCGACGCCCGAGCGGCCGCGGCGTGCCGCGCCCGGGGAACGCGTACTCGAGCTTGTCGGCCCAGCCGGCGTAGTAGAAGAAGTGCGCGGCGGCGAGCGGCACGTCGACGTCGCGCGATTCCTGGATCGGCTTGCCGCCGTCCATCGTCTCGAGCGACGGCGAACTCGCGGGCGCGCTCCTGCAGCTGCCGCGCGATGCGGAACAGGTACTTCGCGCGCTCGGCCGACGCCGAGACCCTGCCACGCGGGCGCCGCTCACGGGCGGCATCGACGGCGCGATCCACGTCGGCGGCCCGGCCTCGGCGACTTCGGCGAGCATCTCCTCGGTCGACGGGCTGATCGTCGGGAACCACCGGCCGCTCTTCGGCTCGACGAACTCGCCGCCGATGAACAGGCCGTATCGGTCGTCGAGCCGGACGACTCGGGGGATTCGGGCGCGCTCGCGTACTCCCACGGCGGCGGCCGCTGGCCGGTCGGTCGATCGCGTCGCTCACGTCGCTCCCGTCCATCAGTCGCGCGTGAAGTCGTCCGGACCAGCGTAGCGACCGGTGCGTTCCTTCTCGAGCTGCATCAGCACGTCGTTCAGCAGGCTCGACGCGCCGATGCGGAACCGGTCCGGCGTCAGCCATTCCGGGCCGAGCGTCTCGTGCAGCATCACGAGGTACTGCAGCGCCTGCTTCGCTCGACGCACGCCGCCGGCCACCTTGATGCCGACCTTGCGCCCGGTCTGCTCGTGGAAGTCGCGGATCGCCTCCATCATGCACAGCGCGGTCGGCAGCGTGGCGGTGACGCCGATCTTGCCGGTCGACGTCTTGATGAAGTCGGCGCCGGCCGCCATCGCCAGCATCGACGCGTGGCGGATCGGGTCGTAGGCGCCGAGCTCGCCGGTCTCGAGGATCACCTTGAGGTGCGCTCGGCCCGCGGCCTCGGGCGGCGACGATCTCCTCGTACGCCTCCGCGAATCGACCCCCGAGGAACTGCCGCGGTCGAGCACGATGTCGATCTCGTCGGCGCCCGCCGCCGCGACGTCGCGCACTCCTCCAGCCGGGCGTCGAGCGGTCCGAGACCCGACGGGAACCCACCGGCCACGCTCGCCACGGCGACACCGGAGCCGCGGAGCTGCGCCACCGCCACCGGCACGAGCTGCGGGTACAGGCACACCGCGCCGACGCTCGGAACGTCGGATCGCGTCGGATCAGGACGCATCGCCTTGGCGCACATCGCGACGATCTTGCCGGTCGTGTCGGTGCCCTCCAGGGTCGTGAGATCCATGCACCGGATCGCGAGCTCGAGTCCCCAGACCTTGGCCTCACGCTTGATCGACCGGGTCGCGAGCGCCGCGGCCCTGCCCTCGAGCCCGACGGCGTCGACCGCGGTCCCCCTCGCCACGATACGGGCGGCCTCCGGCGCGGTGGCGAGGGGTCCGACGGGCGTGCGCGGCGAGAGCTCGGCTGCCTGTGACACGCCCACCATCGTAGCG
>CAWGUD010000044.1:0-11585 GCA_963825685.1 uncultured Actinomycetes bacterium
TCGGCACCCGAGACGGCGTCGTCCACCTCCGCGAGCCCGCCATCGGCCGCCTGCATCTCGTCGGAGCCTCCCTGTGCCAGGAAGCCGATGCCGCCGGCCAGCACCAGTACGGCGACCAACGCCGCCGCGATGCCGCCCCACGCGTGACCGCCGCCGCGTCCGCGCCGAGGAAGGCGGCGCGGTCCGCCGGAGCCACCGTCGAGCGCCCGATCGATCGAGTCGAGCCGGTCGCGCTCATGCGCGGCGACCACCTCGAGATCTCGTTCCAGCAGTTGGAGCGAGCGGATGTCCGTGTTCATGCCTCCACCTCCGTGGTGAGCTGCATCCCCCGCTCCTGCAGCAACAGCGCGATCTTCCTCAGCCCCCGGCTGACCCGCTGCCGGGCGTTCTGTTCGGTGCACTTCAGGCGCTCGGCGACCTCGGCGTACCCCAGGCCGTCGATCACGCGCAGGCGCATCGCCTCGCGCTGGTCCGGGCTGAGGGATTCGAGCGCCTCGGTCAACGCCTCACGGATCGGCGCGAAGTCGATCAGGTCCTCGATGCGCTCGTAGTCCTCGGGCGGCAGGTCGCGCTCCGGCATGCCGAGCTTGCGCCGGGCGGCGGCGTCGACCTTGCCGTTGCGGAAGAATCGTCCCAGCCGGTTCCGCGCGATGCCGTAGAGCCATGCCACGCCGTTCACTCCCTGATCTCGATAGGTCGCCCGCGATGCGAACGCCTCGGCGAACGTCTCCGCGGTGAGCTCGGCGGCGGTCTCCGGGTCGAGGGTGCGTCGCGCGAAGTAGCGCAGCAGGTCCTCGGCGTGACGCCGGTACAGCTCGGTGAAGGCCTCGGGCTCGGTGCGCGAGGCGATCAGCAGTTCCGTGTCGGTGCGCTCTTCGGGCACGGCCTCACCTCTCGTGTCCGTCCCGCGGGCCGGGTGGTGCGTCGTCCGTACGACCGATCATGCCGCGGGAGCGTGGGCGTGTGACAGGGGTGTGACGCGTCGCGGCGTGGTCGCGGTTCCCGCCTCAGCGGGTGAGCACGATCTTGCCGAGCTGACGGCCCGCCTCGAGGCGTTCGAGCGCCGCCGGGAACTCCTCGAAGCCGAACGTCGCGTCGATCGGGATCTCGATCGCCCCGCTGCCGACGAGCTGCATCGCGTCGGCGAACTCCTGATGGTCGTTCATCGTCGCGCCGATCACCTCGAGCTGGCGCCAGAACAGCGTCGGAAGGTGGAGCTCGGCCGTGCGGCCCGTCGTCGAGCCGTTCGTGACGAGCCGTCCGCCCCTCGCGAGCGATCGCAGCGAGCGGTCGAACGTGAGCGTGCCGACGTTGTCGACGACGATGTCGACGCCTCGGCCGTCGGTCTCGGCACGGACGAGCTCGTCGAATGGCTCCGACGTACGCCAGCCGCCGGTCGCCCCGTGGTCGGCGGCCCATCGGAGCTTGGCGGCGTCTCGCGTGGTCACCCACAGCCGGCGCGCTCCGAGCGCCCGGGCCAGGAGGAACGCGGCCGTCGAGGTGCCCCCGCCGATGCCCACGACGAGGACGTCGGCGCCGGGCTCGAACCGAGCGCGGCGCAGCATCCGCAGCGCCGACGACGTCGCGAGCCCGGCCGCGGCGGCCGCTTCCCACGAGAGCGAGTCGGGCTTCGAGCGCACGTTCTCGGCCGGCACGACCACGGCGTCGGCGTGGGTGCCCCATCGGTGTTCGCCCACGATGCGGAAGTCGCGACAGAACGGCACGTCGCCGTGGGCGCACGCGGGGCATGCGCCGCACGAGGTGGACGGGTCGATCACCACCTCGTCGCCGATCCGCAGGTCGTCGACCTCGTCGCCGATCGCGTCGACGACCCCCGCGCCGTCGGCGCCACTCACGTGCGGGAACGACGGCGGGGCCGGCATGCCCCGGGCCACCCAGAGGTCGAGGTGGTTCAGGGCCGACGCCCGCAACGCCACGCGCACCTCACCCGGGCCGGGCTGCGGCTCGGGCGTCTCGCCGAGCACGTACGAGCCGGGGCCGTCCGCATCGTGGAGGAGCCAGGCGCGCATCCCGCGATGGTACGTTCGGGCGTGCTCGCAGGACCGCAGGAAGGGGTCGTCGGCATGACCGCGCTCGGGATCGACGAACTGCAGGAGGGCCTCACGCACATCCTGGGGTCGCCGCGTGACGAGGGCAGGCTCGAGATGGTCGTGCGGCGACCCGCGGAGGACGAGCGCGAGGTCGTGTCCGAGGCGCGGATCGAGCGGGGCAGGGGCGTGGTGGGCGACCGGTGGATCTCGGAGCCGAAGCCGTCGCCCGAGGCCGAGGTGACGCTGATGAATGCGCGCTGCGTCGCGTTGCTCGCGGGCGACGTCGATCGATGGCCACTCGCCGGCGATCAGCTCTACGTCGACATGGACCTCGGCGTGGAGAACCTGCCTGCCGGCAGTCGGTTGCACGTCGGCGACGTGCTGCTCGAGGTCAGCGCGAAGCCACACACGGGGTGCGCGAAGTTCTCCGCCCGGTTCGGCGCCGAGGCGCTGCGGTTCGTGAACTCGGCCGAGGGCCGGGCCGCGCGCCTTCGAGGGATGAACGCGAGGGTGGTGCAGGGCGGCACCGTCCGCGTCGGTGACATCGTGAGGAAGAGCTCGGAACCGGCTCCCGCATGAGCGATTCCTATCCGCGTCAGGCCGCGCGCACCCGCAACTTCAACCTCGGACTTCCCCGCGCGTTCGCGATCGCCGACGACGGGTCGCGGGTGGCGTTCCTGCGTTCGAGGGCGGGCGACGACCCGGTGGCCGGTCTGTGGGTGCTCGATGTCGACGGGGGGACGGAGCGAGAGGTCTTCCATCCCGACGGCGCCGAGGAGCACCTCTCGCAGGAAGAGATCGACCGACGCGAGCGCGCGGGTGAGAAGCAGAGCGGGGTCACGTCGTACACGACCGATCGCGACCTCCGGTCGGCGGTGTTCGTGTCGGGCGACGGGCTGACACATGTGGATCTCGTCACCGGGGCGACGCGAACACTCGAGACGCCGGGGGTGCCGTTCGATCCGAGGCTCGCGCGCGACGGTGGCCGGGTCGCGTACGAGACGGGCGGTTCCCTGCGCGTGCTCGACCTCGCCACGGGTGACGACGTGCTGCTCGCCGACGATGAGGACCCCGACGTGCGGTGGGGGGTCGCGGAGTTCATCGCCGCCGAGGAGATGGAACGGCGGCGCGGGCACTGGTGGGCGCCCGACGGCGAGCGGCTGATCGCCTGTCGCGTCGACGAGCGTCCGGTCCAGGTGTGGCACATCGCCTCGCCGATCGACCCTGCGGCTGCGCCTCGCGCCGTGCGATACCCGCAGGCCGGCACGCCGAACGCGATCGTGACCCTGCACGTGCTGGGCATCGACGGCTCACGGGCCGACGTGACGTGGGACCGGGAGGGGTTCGAGTACGTCGTCGCCGTGTCGTGGACCGAGGAGGGTCCCCCGTTGGCGCTGGTGCAGTCGCGCGATCAACGCGACGTGCAGGTGCTGGCGATCGATCCCGACACCGGGGCGACCGAGGTCGTCTGGCGAGACCACGACGACCGGTGGACGCACGTGACGCCGGGCGTGCCTGCGTGGCTGCCGGGTGGTCGCCTGCTGACGGCGGGCCACCGAGACGACACCCGGATGCTGCTCATCGACGGCGAGCCCGCTTCCCCCATCGGGCTACAGGTCGACTCCGTGCTCGACGCGGGTGACGGCGTGTGGTTCCTGGGAACCCGGGAGCCGACGGAGCTGCACGTGTGGCGTCTCGCCTCCGACGGGACGCCGGCGCAGGTGAGCGACGGTGAAGGTCAGCATGGGGCCGTGGTGGGCGGCGATCTCGCCGTGCTCGTGAGCGAGTCGGTCGAGCAACCGCTGCCGACCGCCCGGCTGATCCGTGACGGCCAGTCCCTCCACACGTTCGACCGAGAGGCCGAGACCCCGGTCATCACCGGCCGACCCACGTTCGTCTCGACGGGACCGCGCGAGCTGCGGACGGCGATGTTCACACCGTCGGGTCGGGAACCCGCGGGGCAGCTCCCGGTGCTGCTCGATCCATACGGCGGGCCGCACTTCGGACGGGTGGTGCGTGCCCAGCGGCCGCTGCTCGAATCGCAGTGGTTCGCCGACCAGGGGTTCGCCGTGCTCGTGATCGACGGTCGAGGCACCCCGTACCGCGGCGTGTCCTGGGAACAGTCCGTGCACCGCAGCTACCTCGATCACGCGCTCGAGGATCAGGTCGACGGGTTGCAGGCGGCGGCGGCGCGGTACCCGTTCCTCGATCTGTCGCGGGTGGCGATCAGGGGATGGTCCTACGGGGGATACCTCACCCTCGGCGCGCTGCTGCGCCGGCCCGACGTCTTCCACGCCGGCATCTCCGGCGCCCCGGTCACCGACATGCGTCTGTACGACACGCACTACACGGAGCGATACCTGGGCATGCCCGACACGGACGCCGATGCGTACGCGAACGCCGACCTGATCCCCGATGCGTCGAACCTGCGGGGCGAGCTGCTGCTGATCCACGGCCTGGCCGACGACAACGTGTACGCGGCGCACTCCCTGCGCATGTCGAAGGCGCTCATGGAAGCCGGTCGCCCACACGCGTTCATCCCTCTGAGCGGCATCACGCACCGGCCCACCGATCCCGCTGCCGCCGAGGCGATGCTGCAGATCGAGGTGGACTTCCTGCGCCGTGCGCTCGGCGTTGCCGGACCGCCGAGCCCCCCCGGATAGACTCGACGTCGACACCGGCGGCGACAGGAGCCAACCCCGGCATGCCCATCATCGTGCAGAAGTACGGCGGCACGTCCGTCGGATCGGTCGAGAGGATCCTGGCGGTGGCCGACCGGGTCGTGCGCGCGCGCGAAGACGGCAACGACGTGGTGGTCGTCGTCTCGGCGATGGGCCACACCACCGACGAGCTCCTCGCGATGGCGAGCGAGATCGCGACCGTGCCCGACCCTCGTGAGCTCGACATGCTGCTCACGGCGGGGGAGCGCATCGCGATGTCGCTGTTGGGGATCGCGATCAACGCGCGGGGATGCAGGGCGGCGAGCTACACGGGCTCGCAGGCCGGCATCATGACCGACACGCAGCACGGCTCGGCGAGGATCGTCGAGATCAGGCCCAAGCGCATCCTGGAGGCGCTCGGGTCCGGCAACGTCGTGGTGCTCGCCGGCTTCCAGGGACTGAGCATGAGTCAGTACGAGATCACGACGCTGGGGCGGGGTGGCTCCGACCTCACGGCGGTGGCGATGGCGGCGGCGATCGGGGCCGGTGTCTGCGAGATCTACACCGACGTCGCGGGCGTCTTCACGACCGACCCGCGTATCGAGCCTCGGGCTCGCAAGCTCGACGTGGTGAGCTACGACGAGATGCTGGAGATGGCCGCCGCGGGGGCCACCGTGCTGCAGTCCCGATCGGTCGAGTACGCGCGGCGAACCGGCGTGCAGCTGCACGTCCGGTCCTCGTTCGAGGACGAGCCGGGCACCTGGATCCGGGAAGTGGAGGAGCCGATGGAAGGTGTGTTGATCTCCGGGGTCGCGCTCGACACCGATGAGGCGAAGGTGACGCTCGAGCGCGTGCCCGACCGGCCCGGCGTCGCTGCCACGGTGTTCAAGGCGATCGCCGACGATGCGATCTCGATCGACATGATCGTGCAGAACGTGTCGCACGCGGGCGCCACGGACCTCTCGTTCACCGCCCCGCGGGCCGACCTTCCCCGCGTGCACGGCGTGATGGAACGGCTCGTGAAGGAGATCGGCGCCGACGCCTACACGATCGACGACGACATCGCGAAGCTCTCGCTCGTCGGCGCGGGCATGAAGAGTCACCCGGGGGTCGCCGCCGACATGTTCGACTCGCTCGCAGGTGAGGGCATCAACATCGAGATGATCTCGACGTCGCCGATCCGCATCTCGTGCGTGATCAGGGCCGGCGACGGCGAGCGCGCGGTCCGCGTCGTGCACGAGCGCTTCGAGCTCGACCGGTCGGGCTCGTCGCCCGACATCCCCACGGGCTGACGTCATGCCGTTCGACGAGCTCGGCGAGGCGATCGCGCAGGGCGCCCTCGAGGGAGCGACGTCGTCGATCCCGCCGCCCCCCGCACCGTCGGGCGGTTCGCCGATGCCTCCGCCGCCGGGCTCGGGCGGAGGGGGCGAGTATCCGCCGTCACCCGAGGGGGCTGACCAGCCCGAGCGCCGGACGACCGTGCCGATCGTGATCGCGATACTCGCGACCGTGCTCGTCGGCGTCGGCGCGTTCGCCGTGGTGTCGTGGGCGAGCGGTGGGTCCGGGTGCGCCGCGGGCGACTTCGAGTCGGTGCGCTTCGGCTACTGCGCTCGAGCGCCGGGGGGATGGATCGCCTCTGCAGCCCAGGGCGACGACGAGCCACTCGACCGCTTCCTGCTGCAGGACGGCGCGGCCACGATCACGGTGACCGCCGTGTCCCTCACGAAGGGACAGGATCTCGCCCGCTTCGAGCAGTTCGTGCGGGGATACGACGAGGATGCGGGGGGTCGCACGGGCGCCGCCGCGTCGCTCGAGGTCGACGGGGCCGAGGCGGTCGCGTTCGACGTGACCGTCGAGGGACCCGACGGTGTCGTGCGCTCCCGCGAGGTGCTGTTCACGAAGGACGGTGTCGCGTGGCGGGTGACCCTCGCCGACGAGGACGTCGGTTTCGAGGCCAACCTGCGCCGGCTCGACGAGTTCCTCGAGTCGTGGCGCTTCACGTAGCCGCTCCGCCGTCGGGCGGAACCCGCTGGTACGGTGACTCGACCATGAAGGTCGCCGTCATCGGAGCCACCGGAGCCGTCGGCCGGGAGATGATCCGCATCCTCGAGGAGCGCCGGTTCCCGGTCGACGAGTTCGTTCCGCTCGCCAGTGCGCGCAGCGCCGGGCGCCTCGTCACGTTCGCCGACACCGAGCACGAGGTGCGCGAGCTGACGGTCGATGCGGCCCGCGGCGTCGACGTCGCGTTCGTCTCGGCGGGAGGAGCGATCTCGCGGGCCTTCCTGCCCGAGATCGCGGCGACCGGGGCGGTCTGCATCGACAACTCGAGCGCGTTCCGCATGGACCCCGACGTGCCGTTGTCGGTGCCGGAGGTGAACCCCGAGGCGCTCGAGGGATGGCCGCACCCCGGCATCATCGCGGTGCCGAACTGCACGACGATCACCGCCGTGCTGCCCCTCGGGCCACTGCATCGGGCGGCCGGCTGCACGTCGCTCGTGCTCTCGAGCTACCAGGCCGTGAGCGGCGCGGGGTGGAAGGGGACCAGGGAGCTCGTCGGAGCAGGTCGAGAAGCTCGGTGGAGACGTCGAGGCGCTCGCTCGTCCCGACCGCGACACCCTGCCTCAGGGCGAGGTCTTCGCCAAGCCGATCGCGTTCAACGTGGTGGCCAAGGTCGGCGAGTTCGAGGCCGACGGCTTCACGGGCGAGGAGTCGAAGATGATGGCCGAGCCGCGGAAGATCCTCGACGCTCCCGAGATGCAGGTCGTCGCGACCTCGGTGCGCGTGCCGGTGGTGACGGGCCACGCCGTCTCGATGCTCGCCGAGTTCTCGCGCCCGATCTCGGTCGGGGAAGCGCGCGAGCTGTTGGAAGCGGCGCCCGGCGTGCGGCTCATGGACGACCTCGCGGCCGGGACCTTCCCGTCGCCGCTCGATGCGGCCGGCGGTGACGACGCCCTCGTCGGGCGCATCCGTCAGGTCCCCGGTCGCGACGACGCGCTGGCGCTGTTCAGCTGCGCCGACAACCTGCGCAAGGGCGCCGCGCTCGACGCGATCCAGATCGCCGAGCACCTCTTCACACGCTGAGTGGGTGGGTCCGCGGTAGGGTCCACTCCATGGACCTGAGCTTCGAGGGATTCATGTCCGACGTCGTCAGGGCGTTCGAGCTCGTCGGGGTCGCCATCCTGCTCGTCGGCAGCGTGATCGCGTTCGTCGGGTACGCGCTCACGCTCGCCCGCGGCACGGCGCGGCTCATGGCGTTCAAGGAGCTCCGGGCCGGACTCGGCCGGTCGATCCTCCTCGGCCTCGAGGTGTTGGTGGTCGCCGACATCGTGCGGACGATCGTGGTCGAGCCGACCCTCGAGAGCGCCGCGACCCTGGGCGTGATCGTGGTGGTGCGGATCTTGCTGAGCTTCGCGATCGACGTCGAGGTCGACGGGATCGCGCCATGGCGCAGGGCAGACCGCGACGCCGGAACCGGGACCTGACATGGACATCGAGACGCTGCGAGGCATCCCGCTCTTCGCCGAGCTGGACGACGACGGGCTCGAGGTGGTCGCCAGGCTCGCGACGGAGTTCCACGCGCCGGCCGGACAGGTGCTCGCCGAGCGGGGCCAGCCGGGTTCCGGCCTGTTCATCATCGAGGATGGAACGGTCGAGGTGGCCATGCCCGACGGCGTCGCCGTCGAGCTCGGCCCGGGCGAGTTCTTCGGCGAGGTCGCGCTCCTCACCGACTCACCTCGGAACGCCCGCGTGCGGGCGCGGACCGACGTGCGGTGCCTCGCGATCTCGCGCCACGTCTTCACGCTGCTGCTCGACGCACAACCGTCGATCGCCGCGACGATGCTCCCGATCGTGGCGCGCAGGCTCAGCGGACACTGACCGGTCGCGTCAGTTGTCGTCGGTGGGCTGACCCCCGGGCGTGACGTCGGCGACGAGCGGTTTCACGAACCACTGGCCGTAGTCCTGCCACCCTTCGCGCCGGTAGAACGCGATCGAGGCCTCGCGCCAGGTGGCCGTGACGAGCGCCATGCGGAAGCAGCCACGCTTGCGTGCGAGCTCCTCCGCTCGTCGCAGCAGCGCCGTGCCGGCCCCCGTGCCTCGTACCCGTTCCGTCACGACGACGTCGTTGACCCGCGCCTGAGGCCGATGGTCGCCGAGCCGCTGGTGATACTCCATGTCGATCACGCCCACGACCTCCCCGTCGAGTTCGGCGACGAGCGTGACGTTGCCGAGTCGGCGGAGGCGACCCGAGAACGATTGGCGGTGCGTGGGGTCGTCGGCCGTGCCGGACGCCACCCCCCGGCCCAGCTCCACGAGGAGGCCGGCGACCGCGGCCCAGTCGTCGGGCGAGGCCATGCGGACGGTGATCTCGCTCATGGGAAGGGGCAGCCGCACGGAGCATCGCTGCACCGTGGGCACGTCGCTGCGTATCGGGCGACCGCGGTCTCGAGGTCGATGCCCTCGAGGTTCGCGAGCGAGGCGAGCCACGCCATGACATCGCCGAACTCGTGCTCGAGGTTCGCCCGGTCGCCCGTCCGCATCGCCTTGGCGAGCTCCCCGACCTCCTCGGTGAGCCACCGGAACGTGACGTCTCGGCCCCGTGCCTGGTCGCGCTCGAGGTAGAGACGCGCCATCGAGGACTGCAGCTCGCGGATCTCCATGGGTGTCGGAGTCTAGTGCGACGCCCCGCTCACTCCGGTCAAGTCCGGGTATGCGCATGCCGAGGCAAGGAAGGAACGCCTGCATCCGGGGAACGCCTGCATCCGGGAGGGATCATGGCCGACGACACGATGCACCACTCCGGCGACCCCGCGTTGAGCGACGCCCTGCAGCGCGGGATGGCTGCCGATGGGCCGCCGCAGAAGGGAAGGGACCGATGAAGCGCATCCTCACGTTCACAGCAGTCGCAGCCTTGATCGGAGCACTCATCCAGTCGGTGTCGGCGATCGAGCCGTCTGCCGTTGATTGTTTGGCGCGCTCGTCCCTGACGGTGAAGTCGGGCACCGAGTCGGCTCGGTGGAAGCAGGAGACGTTCCCCACCAACCACACGTTCGACGCCCGGACCTATACCAACATCGGGTACCCGTTCACCGATCCATACCCCGTGAGTCTCGGGGACAAGGACGAGGGCGGCGTGCCGACCGGCCTGTGCATCGTGGGCGGCAAGACGGTGGGCCAGCAGTCGGAGAACCTGACGTGGAACCAGATGCATGACGTCTACCACGGTGGTGGCTTGCGCACCTACACGTCCGACACGGTGGTCAACGGATGGCGCATCCGCAACACCGCCGACGGTTTCCAGCCCCGGGACGGTGAGAACTGGACGCTGGTCAACAACTACTACGAGTACATCCGTGACGACTGCGTGGAGAACGACGATCGGCTCGGCGGCGCGATCTACGACTCCCTCTTCGACGGGTGCTACACGGGGCTGTCGGAGCAGGACGCGGGCTCGACCGCCGGCGAGACGTTGATCCTCGATGGTGTGTTGATGCGCCTGCAGCCGATGCCGGGTCCGTACAGCACCAACGACCCGACCATCCTGGGTCACGGGTCGTTCTTCAAGAAGTTCGACGACGGTGGCCGGCACGAGCCGATCATCCGCAACTCCGTGTTCGTCGCCGAGAAGTTCCGAGACGACGACCCTAAGGACTGGCCGCCCGGCACGACGATGAGCAACGTGACCGTCGTCTGGTTGGGACAGGGGGCATTCCCGATGTCCACCCTGCCGGGAATGACGCTCACGACGAACCGATCGGTGTGGGACAACGCCCGCGCTGACTGGCTCTCCCGTCACGGCTGCACGGCGTTCGGATCATGCTCGGAGGCGCTGTACGACCCAAGCGTCTCGCCCTCGCCAAGCCCGTCGCTGACACCGTCGCCTACGGTCTCGCCCTCGCCAAGCCCGTCGCCTACGGTGTCGCCTACGGTGTCTCCCTCACCATCCGGCACCGCAGAGGTGGCTGTCGCCGAGATCGTGGAGTGCGTGAATACGTCCACCCAAAGGCTCAAGAAGCTCCGGTGCATCCGTCAGGTGCTGCGTTCCTACGAGTACATCGCTTGAACGACCGATGATCGACGCTATCGCCAGCGAGCCCGCTCGCCGACGAAACCGCGATGGTGGCCGCCGAGCTCGATCCGAGGCTCGGCCAGACTCCCCGTCGAGTTCGGCGACGAGCGCGACGTTGCCGAGCCGGCGGAGGCGACCCGTGAACGATCGCGGTGCGTGGGGTCGTGGGTCGTGTCGGCGGCCACCCCCGGCCCGGCTCCACGAGGAGGTCGGCGACCGCGGTCCAGTCGTCGGGCGAGGCCATGCGGACGGTGATCTCGCTCATGTCGCGCATGATCGCGCTCGAGGGAGAGACGGGCTATCGAGGACTGCAGCTCGGGAGTCGAAGTCTCGTGCGAGGAACCCGCTCGCTCCGGTCAAGTTCTGGGTGCGCGCGAGCCGATGCTAGGAAGGAAACGCCTGTACCCGGGAGGGATCATGGCCGACGACACGATGCACCACTCCGGCGACCCCGCGTTGAGCGACGCGCTGCAGCGGTTCGAACGAGCCGAGGCCGAACTGGAGGAGACCGAAGAGCGACGACGCCGACTCGCCGACGAAGCCGCGAAAGCGGCCGCAGAACTCGACTCGACGCTCGACCACGCGATCAGGAAGTCGATCGATGAGCGTGACCGGCTCGAGGAGGAGCTCGCCGTCGTCGCCGACCACATCTCTCGGCTCGAGTCGATCCGTGCACGATCGGCCGGCCGGAACGGAAGGGTCACCGTCACCGCCGCCCCCCAGCTCAGCGACCTCAGCGAGGAAGGCTCCTTCGCGGTCGCAGAAGGAGCCGAGACGGATGAATCGGTCGACTACGTGAGCCGTTGG